>NZ_JBVIZH010000008.1:0-448258 GCF_055591765.1 Streptomyces sp. NPDC041205
GGTACTGCTCGGCCCAGTCGCCGCCGGTGGGGTAGGTGGCGCCGTCGGGCTTGACCCAGCCGGTGGGGGCCAGGAGCTTCTCGGCGGCGGGGTCGGCGACCTCGGCCCAGGTGGAGAAGAGGCGCACGTGCGACCAGTCGCGCACCGCGTTGCCCGCGGACGGTCCGGCCTCCAGGACGAGCGGTTCGACGCCACGGTCGACGAGGTGGGCGGCAGCGGCCAGACCGATCGGGCCGGCGCCGATGACCACGGTCGGTAGGGCGGCGGGCGTGCTCTGACTCATCACGTTCTCCAGGGCAGGCGGGTGACGTCGATCTCTTGATTCGACGTCTGTCGATATGGGGAACGTTGCCATGCGGCATCGACAGATGTCAATATTGACGTATGTCGAATCCGAATGTGGTGGAGCTGCCGGTGCTGAGCCAGCCGAGCGAGGGCGTGGCGCCGTGCTGCCCGCCGCTGACCGAACGGCCCTTGAGCGCGGAGGAGGCGGAGCGGACCGCGAGGATGTTCAAGGCTCTCGGCGATCCGGTACGGCTGCGCCTGTTCTCGCTGGTCGCCTCGCACGAGGGCGGTGAGGCGTGCGTGTGCGACATCTCCGATGTCGGGGTCTCGCAGCCGACCGTCTCCCACCACCTCAAGAAGCTCAAGGACGCCGGCCTGCTCACCTCCGAGCGGCGCGGGACCTGGGTGTACTACCGGGTCGAGCCGAGCGTCCTGGCGGCGATGGGCCGGCTACTGACCCTGCCGACCGCAGTCTGAACGGAACATGGGAGGGGCAGGGTGCGTTGCGGCGCCGTCGTAGTGGCGATGCGGGCGGAGCACGCCGCGCAGGTCCTGGCGATCTATCAGGCCGGGATCGACGAGGGGAATGCCACATTCGAGACCGCGGCACCGTCGTGGGAGGCGTTCGACGCCGCCCGGTTGCCCGAGCATCGCTTCGCCGCGCTCGATGAGAGCGGGACGGTGCTGGGGTGGGTCGCCGCCGGGCGGGCCTCCGACCGGTGCGCGTACGCCGGTGTGGTCGAGCACTCCGTCTACGTGTCTGCAGCGGCTCGCGGCCGGGGAGTCGCAGGGGCACTACTGAAGGCCCTGATCGCGTCCACGGAGGCGGCCGGGATCTGGACGATCCAGTCCGGGATCTTCCCGGAGAACACCGCGAGCCTTGCTCTGCACGAGCGGGCAGGTTTCCGGGTCATCGGCACTCGGGAGCGGATCGGTAGGCATCACGGCCTCTGGCGTGACGTCATCCTGGTCGAGCGCCGCAGCCCCGCCATCGACTGACGGCCGGTGGCACGGCTCCCCCGGGGCTCCTCCATGGTCACCCCGGGGCCGGACTGGCCGACGGTTCAGGCAGCCTGTGCCGCGGCGCGGGTGGTGAACTTCCGGCGCCAGGCGAGTGAGACGTAGACCAGCGCCACCAGGACCGGCACCTCGATGAGCGGGCCGACGACCCCGGACAGGGCCTGGCCGGAGGTCACGCCGAAGGTGGCGATGGCGACCGCGATGGCCAGCTCGAAGTTGTTGCCCGCCGCGGTGAACGCGAGCGTCGCCGTGCGGTCGTAGCGCAGGCCGATCGCCTTGCCGAGCGCGAAGGTCCCGCACCGCATCACAGCGAAGTAGACCAGCAGCGGCAGCGATCCGCGCGACATCCAGCGGCTGCGACGTCATCGTCTCGCCTTAGGGAGATCCCGCCGATCTCGACCTCGGCAAGCGCGTCGTTCAGGCCGGGGATCAGGCGCCCAAGGCCGAGGGCCCATGGCCGCGAGAATCCAGACGGCGAGGAAGCGGTCCAGGGTGGAGAGCTTCGCGACGACGCCCGCCTCCTGGCGGGCGTCCGCTGTTCCGGTCGTGGCGGGTTCGGTGGAGGTCATCAGCAGGCCCGCTTCCGGCCGGTCTCCACGGTCTCCCGCGCGGTGGCGGCCAGCTCTGTGAGCGAGCCGGCCAACGCGTCGATAGCCCCCGGAATCGCGGGGATTTCGGGGGGCAGGTGCGACCGCAGTGCCGTCACTCAGCTTGTAGGCGCGATGTCGTCCGCGTGTTCCTGGTCGTAGCTCACGAAGCTGTCGGGAAAGAGGCTTTCCCCGACTGTGCGCACGGCGCTTGAATCGGCAGCCTCCCCACGGCGGCACCCGGGGTACCAATCGGTGCCTTCGGAGAGCAGAAACGAAGGGGCAACGTCATGAGCATGATCCAAAACGGCAAGCTGTCTCTGGACTCACCGCATTCCACTGAGACGGTGGGCGGAAAGACGGACACCTTCAAGCAGGTCAACTTCCCCACCCCGTTCCCGGCCGGCTCGGACGTGATCGTGCAGGTCACCGTGCAGACCTTCAACGGCCCCGAAACGCCGGGCGTCCGGCTGCACAACGTGAGTAACACCGGGTTCCGCATCCGCTTCAACGAGATCCTCGGTGGCGGCGTGTCGGCTGACGGCAAGCACGCCACAGAGACCGTCGGCTGGACTGCCTACACGATCTGAGGTGTTGCCACGGGCGGCCCTGGGGGTGAACCCCCAGGGCCGCCCCGTTGGGGGTGAGGGAGCCGTCGGGCTCGGCGGCGTGCTGTGGGTCTCGGTGTTGGTGACGGTCACGGTGACCGGGTCGCCGGGCTTGGCCTTCAAGTCGCGTTGACCCTTGCGCCAGGCCGACGACGCCAGGTCCGGCCAAGGTGCCGACCTGGTCGATGCCCAGGAGTTACCGACCGCACCCGGTGGGCACGCTCGCCTGCCTGACGGCCGGCGATGCCGCCCGCCGTCTCGGCGGCGATGTACGAGAACTCGGTGAGCACGCCGTTCGAGGCGGCAAGCAGCATGACGGCGACCGTGGTGGAAAGCCCGTCCGCCAAGTGCAGCAGGGCCAGAACGGCGGCTACGACCACCAGGGCTCGCGTCGCCGAGGCGATGCGCAGGACGCGGGTGGGTGCCGTGGCGGTCGGCCCTGGTCCCGGCGACGGCGAAGGCGCTCAGGCACGGCACCCATTCCAGCGCGAACGCCAAGCCGGTCAAGGCCGCTGAGTTGGTGGTGGCGAGCACCAACAAGGGGATGCCGTACGTCGGCATCGCAAAGGCCCCGGCGTGCATTCCGCGCGGCAGGTAGACGCCGCGCAGCAGCGTGGGGGCCGGTCGGTCGGCGTACCGGGGTCCGACGCGGGATCTCACGCGGCGGGCTCCATCTCCGTCCGTCGCGCGGAGGGAGCGGACGACCGTGTGCTGCGGGGCGAGCGGATCTGCCTGGAGCCAGGTGTCCAAGGCGGTCCGCGGGCCGTCGAGTTCGGAGATGGCCTGGCGGCTGAGGATCGAACCCCCGGGTACGAGCAGCCCGCTGGAGCCGCCACTCCGAGAGGCACCGCGTACGGCCGCGAGGACCTGGCCGAGCAGGGTGAGGGCCTGCTGGACGCGGGTGCCGAAGTCGCTTGCTGCCGTGGGGCATTGGTAGGTACGTGGGGCATGGGTGGGCACGGGCCCAGCGCGCGGCTCGGTCGTACGCGTCCGCGAGGTCTTCGCCGCGCGGAGTGAGCCGGTAGCGCACCCGTTCGTCCTCGTCGCCGGGGACGAAGGCGAAGTCGCGGGCCCGGTCGATGGCGTGGCGCAGTTGGTCGGCGATCAGGTCGTCGAAGGCGGCCTGCAGGCTGCCGCGGCGGCGGCTCGTCCAGCTCGCTGGCCAGACGGAACAGGCCGGGCAGGGACAGCGCCCGGCTGGCCCGGCGGGTGTCCGGGCGGCTGGTGGTGGTGATGCGGGTCATCGGCGCTGGCCTCCTGCCTGCGGGAAGGCGCTGCACGACTCTCCAGCCGTACTCAAGGCCGACCTCACCTCATCGGCTCGCAGAGGACCTCAACACCCAGTAGCCGCACCGGGCTCACCGGAGAGGCGGTCTGCCGGGTCGGGTGAGGGCTCGGCTTGAACCGCGCCTCCCCAAGGGCGCGGGCCCGGCTTTCGACGTGCCGCCACCGGGCGGAGCGCCCAAGTCGGGTCCGCGTCCTTGATGACGCATGGCTGAAATGGGCACATCATGGGAACCACAGTGGTGAGGGAAACCGGACCCCGGGGAGACCTCTCAGGCATCCGTTCCCCAGCCCCATGCCCCGTGTCCGTGCAAGTACCTGCAGCTCGCCACACCCGTGTCGCCCAAGTCCCCGGTGGCTCTGCCCCATCTGCTTCGCCTGCACCACTCAGGGACAGGCCGACGCGTACCGAGGTGAAGCATCGTGGCCTTCGGCCCTCCGCCCTCCACGCGACACGTGCGCGCGTACCGCACCCAAGGACACACGGTCCTGGAGTTCCACGGCGAGATCGACATCGCCGCCGCCTTGGAGATCGTTCCCCATCTGGACCGCGCGACCGAGCCGCGCGAGGCCCTGGTCGTGATCGACCTGACCCCGACCACCTTCCTCGACTGCTCCGGTCTGCGGCTGCTGTGCCGTGCCAGAAGCCGTGTCGCGGGTCACCGCGGGCAACTCCTGCTGGTCTGCCCGCACCCGCGCACGCTCGCGCTCCTGCGCATCGTGCGGCTCTGCGACGTCTTCAGCCCCTACCCCACCTTGGACGCCGCCCTCGCCGACGCCGCCCGGGTGAAGCGGCACGCGAAGAGGAGGTGCAAGTGGGCTGCGCGACAGTCCGTGGCCGCGTGGCGGCCTTGATGCCGGAGACCAGCCTCTGGCCGCGGCCATGGCCTGCGGGCCGTTCTCAGTCGGACCCGGCCAAGCGCAGGCCGAGTCCGACGACGACGGTTCCTGTGATGCGGCCAAGTACACGTTGGGCGGCGGGGCGCTGAAGCCAGCCCCGCAGCGTCCGCGCGAAGCCGATCAACGCGGTCGACCACACCACCAGCAGAACGTGGACGCCTGCCAGGAGAACTCCGGTGGTGAAATGCGGTGCGCCCGCCGGGATGAACTGCGGCAGGACAGCGACGCAGAAGACGCCCGCCTTCGGGTTGAGCAGATTGGTGAGCGTGCCCTGGCGCCAGCCCTCGGCCAGGCTGTCCCGGAGCGCCTGATCTGCGCCGCCGACGGTTCCGTGACCGCCCGTCCGGCGCAGTGCGTCCCACAGCATGCGCTCACCAAGCCACAACAGGTACAGCACCCCTGCCCGGCGCACAGCCTCGTACGCCAGTTGGGAAGCGGTCAGCAGTGCGGTCAGCCCGAGTGAGGTCAGGGCTCCCCACCACAGAGCTCCGGTCTGGATCCCGAGAACCACCCCCGGGCGCGACAGCGGCGGCCAAGTGCCGCCGTCCGCACGGTGAGCGCGGTGTCAATGTCAGGAGTGAGCGTGAGCAGTCCCACGACGAGCGTGAAGAACCACAGAGATGAGCGTGAAGGACCACAGAGCAGTGGCTATCGCCATACGGTGAGGCCCTGCCCCGCCAGAGATACCGGCCACCTTGCGGGATCCGGCCGAAGCCGAAGCGGTCGCCGACCAGGTCGGCGCCGCCCTCAGCGGGGAACCCCGCCCCGGGGAAGCATCGCCGCCGCGACGAACCCGCCGAGTCCGATGACGGCAAGCACGATCAGGGCCGCGGCGTACGCGCCGACGGCCGGGTCGGCGACGATGACGGTGCCTGCGACCGCCGTGCCGAGCGCGGAACCCAAGTTGGACACGCTGCGGGAAAGACCCGAGATCTCGCTCTGCCTGTCCTCGGGGAAGCTCGACTGCACCACGTTGACCGAGGGAGTCAGCATGACACCGAGTCCCAGACCGATCAGCAGCAGACCGGGGACCATGGCCCAGGGGCTCGGCGAACCGCTCGCCAGGCCGAGGAGGACACCGATTCCGCCGAGGGTGACCGCGAAGCCCACCATGATGAGGGTCCGCTGCGCGTAACGCTTCGCGAGGCGTTCGGCGCCTAGCGACGCCACGAGGAGACCGGCCGTGGCCGCCGTGAAGATGGCCCCGGTGCTGATCGCGTCGTACCCGCGCACCACCTGCAGATAGGCGGACACCACGAAGGACACCCCCATGAGCACAAGCCATTGGGTGTGCTGTGTGACGAGGCCGAGGTTGGACGTCCGGTCGCGGAACAAGCTGTTCGAAAGGAGGGGTTCCACACCCGACCGCTCCTTGGCATGCGTCCACCGGAAGAACCACAGCAGAATCAGCGCGCCGATCAGCAGCAGGGCGGCCATGAGCCAGACGTTGTTGTCGGCGGCGAGGATTCCCATGACGACGCAGACGAGGCCGGCGGCCGAGAGGACCGCTCCGCCGGTGTCGAAGTGACGCGTCGGATCCGGGGGCAGCGGGTCCTCGATCCGGCGGGCGAGCAGGATGATCACTACGATCACGAGTGCCTGGAAGACGAAAGCCGCACGCCAGCTGAGCGCCGAACTGATGAGTCCCCCGATCAGCGGGCCCGCGGCGGCGCCGATGCCGCCAAGGGCCATGATGGTCCCGAACGCGCGGGCGCGGGAGACGACTTCGGTGAACAGCATCGTGGCGAGGATGTAGACGGGCGGGATCAGCAGGGCCGTGCCGATGCCCTCCAGAATCGAGTTGCCGAGGATGAGGACACCGAGACCGGGTGCGGCAGCGCTGAGCAGGGCACCGATGCCGTACACGACGAGACCGGCCATGAGACACCGCTTGCGGCCGTACCGGTCGGTCAGTTTGCCTCCGGGAATCATCAGCGCCGCCATCACGAGCAGGAAGACGGTGATCGCGATCTGCACCCCTTGCACGGTGGTGTCGAGGTCCTCGCTGATGTCGTTGATCATCACGTTCATGTTGGAACCGGCGAAGCTGCAGATGAACTGAGCAAGGGCGAGCGGCGCGAGCACCTGCCGAGCCGTGATCGGTGCGCGCCCTGGGCCGCCTTCTCCGATGGACGTGGGCGGCACGGCCATCACCTCGTCTCCATCGTGGTCGTCAGGACGTCCGACACCGGCCGACTGCGCATGCGGCACGCGGGGGGGCCGGATGCCGCTCATCGTCGTGAGCCGCCGGACGTCCGTCGTCACCCTCTGAGGGTGACGACGGAAGCCGCCGGACGGGCACAGGATCTCCGGACGCAGGTGCGCATCACAGCATCCGACTCGGAGACGGAGGCCCCGCCATGGCCACCATGACCGCGCAGCACCGGCGCTCGGCAACCGCGCGCGTGGCGGCCGTCTGATGTCGGCCACCGGCGCGTGGTGACCGTGCGCGGCACACCGCCCGGCGTGCGGACACTCGCGGGCTACCGCCGCGAGTGGCTCGTCAAGGACGTCGTCGCGGGCATCGTCCTCACCACTCTGCTGGTGCCGCAGGGCATGGCGTACGCGGAACTGGCGGGACTGCCTCCGATCACCGGCCTGTACACCTCCGTGCTGTGTCTCCTTGCCTACGCCGTCTTCGGCCCGTCACGGATCCTGGTGCTCGGTCCTGACTCCTCGCTCGGCCCGATGATCGCGGCGACGATCCTGCCCCTGATCGCCGCCGACGGGGACCCCGAACGGGCGGTCGCACTCGCCTCGGTGCTCGCGCTGATGGTCGGGGCGATCACGCTCCTGGCCGGAGTGGCGAAGCTCGGCTTCATCGCCGACCTGATCTCCAAGCCCACCATGATCGGTTACATGAACGGACTGGCCCTGACCATTCTGATCGGCCAGTTGCCGAAACTGTTCGGCTTCAGTACGGACGCCGATGGACTGATCGGTGAAGTGGCCGACTTCGCGAGCGGTTTGGCCGACGGGAAGACAGTGCCCGCGGCCGTGACGGTCGGCGCCCTCGGAATCGTGCTGGTCCTGGTGTTGCAGCGCTGGCTGCCGAAGATCCCGGCCGTGCTCGTGATGGTGCTCCTGGCGATGGGCGCGTCGGCCCTCTTCGACCTGGACGACCACGGCGTACGCCTCGTGGGCGAACTGCCCCAGGGTTTGCCGCCGCTGACGATCCCCGACATCCGTTTCGACGACCTCGCCCCGCTCCTCGTCGGGGCGCTCGGCATCGCTCTGGTGTCGCTCGCCGACACGATCTCCAACGCCTCGGCGTTCGCGGCCCGTTCGAACCAGGAGGTGCGCGGCAGCGAGGAGATGGTCGCGATCGGCTCGGCGAACCTGGCGGCCGGCCTGTTCCAGGGCTTTCCCGTCAGCACGAGCGGGTCGCGGACGGCGGTGGCCGAGCGTGCGGGCGCCCGGACTCAACTGACGGGGGTCGTCGGGGCCTTGCTGATCGTTCTCATGCTGGTGCTGGTCCCTGGTCTCTTCCGCAGCCTGCCGCAGCCCGCGCTCGCCGCCGTGGTCATCACGGCGTCGCTGTCGCTCGCCGAGCTCGCGGGGACCAGGCGCCTGTGGCAGCAGCGCAAGGCGGAGTTCCTGCTGTGCATCGCGGCCTTTCTCGGCGTGGCCCTGCTCGGTGTGCTGGCCGGGATCGCGGTCGCGGTCGGCCTCTCCATCCTCAACGTCTTCCGGCGGGCGTGGTGGCCGTACAACGCGGTCCTTGGACGGGTGCCGGGCGTGGAGGGCTATCACGACATCCGCTCCTACCCGGACGCCGAGCAGCTGCCCGGCCTGGTGATCCACCGCTTCGACGCCCCGCTGTTCTTCGCCAACGCCAAGTCCTTCCGGGGCGAGGTGCTGCGCCTTGCCCGCGGCGAACCGCAGCCGCGCTGGATCCTGATCGCGGCCGAGCCCGTGACCGACGTGGACACCACCGCCGCCGACGTACTGGAGGACCTGGACCGGACGCTCAACGAGCTCGGCATCAACCTGGTGTTCGCCGAGCTCAAGGATCCGGTGCGGCGCAAGGTCGAACGCTACGAGCTGACCCGCACCATCGATCCGGGCCACTTCTTCCCCACCGTCGAAGCGGCCGTCGAAGCGTTCCGCGAGGAGACCGGCACGGACGCGGAGTGGACGCCCGGTCAGCGGTGACCGAAGCAAGCTCATCCTCTGGGGGTGAGTCGCGCGGACAGACCGGACGGGATGCTCTGAGCCCAGAGAACAGGAGGTCCACACATGGCTGAGCAGATTCCCACAGGACGGACTCCCTCAGGGCAGTCCCCCCCAAGCTCACGTCAGACCGGCTCCGGCGCGCCGGAGCCCGAGCCCCGCGTCCACCTGATCACCATCGGCGGTGTCGTGTTCGCCGTGTGCATCCTGGCCATCATCGGCTTGTTCCACATGATCGCGGGCCTCGCCACGGTCCTCGACCACAACTTCGCCCGCCAGCAGAACGACTACACGTACGACTTGGACGTCGCCTGGCGGGGCTGGATCCAGATGGTCTCCGGCATCGTCGTCCTGGCGGCGGCGTTCCTCATCTTCAGCGGCCGCACGTGGGCGCGCGTCGTCGGCATCACCGTCGCGGGTGTCAGTGCGCTGGAGAACTTCATCTTCACCCCGTACCACCCGGCGTGGTCCGCGATCCTCATCGCCCTCGACGTCCTGGTGATCTGGTCCCTGGCTGTGTACGGGCACCGAGAGGCCCACAAGGCCTACGGGGCGCCTCTGTAGGCGAGTCGGCCGAGCAGCCGCCAGTCCAGCGGTGGACGGGCCAGGCGCACGCCCGGACGGCTCCGGGGCACGAGCACCCGTAGAGCCAGCGGCCGCACCTCGCAGCGCACGGGCACGCGCA
The DNA here is from genome assembly GCF_055591765.1 of Streptomyces sp. NPDC041205. Classification (NCBI taxonomy): domain Bacteria; kingdom Bacillati; phylum Actinomycetota; class Actinomycetes; order Kitasatosporales; family Streptomycetaceae; genus Streptomyces; species Streptomyces sp. NPDC041205. The sequence goes on from NZ_JBVIZH010000008.1 coordinate 9,543, forward strand.
GCCGCAGAGCCTCACCGTCGAGGCCGACGGGGATCCACTCCCGGTCGGCCTCGACGACGACGTCCGTCGCGGTCGCCCGCGTCGTAGCGGTGGACCGTCGGCCCCGCAGCAGTCCCGCGGCCTGCGCGGCGCTGGAGACGTTCACTCCGACGCAGCCCAGCTCACCGCTGTCCAGTCGCGCGCGACGCCCCATCCCCGCGAAGTCACCGGTGCCGTAGGGGTTGTTGCTCACCAGCAGGGCCTGCGGCGCGGAGAACGTGTGCGCCCCGGCATGGGCGGTGAGACTTGCGCCTTCGTGCCCCAGCAGCAGATCGGGAAGCAGTTCCAGGGTGGTGCGCGTCTTGCCGTCGCGGTAGTCGGGGCTCTGCACGACCTCGGCGTAGGCCCCGAACGACACGTTGTTGACGAACGGCCTGCCGGCCGCGCGGCCGAGGTCGACGTGGAGCTCCACGCCGTCGCGCAGCGCGTCAAGCGCCTTGGCCGGGTCGTCGCGGTCGAGGCCCAGGTCGAGCGCGAAGTGGTTGCGGGTACCCGCCGGGATCACCAGGAAGGGGAGCCCGAGCGAGGCGGCGACGTCGGCGACCAGCGCCTGGGTGCCGTCGCCGCCGGCGACCCCGAGCAGGTCGGCGCCCTCCGCCGCGGCTTTGCGGGCCGCGTCGGCCACGTCGATCTCGACGGGCCCGTCAAGGAGCAGCACCTCGGCGCCCAGGGACTCGGCCTTCTCGCGCAGGGCGAACCGGTTGACCTTGCCGCCGCCCGAGCGCGGATTCATGATCAGGAAAGGGTGCCGGACCTCGGACGCCGGATGCTCCGCCATCGGGGCCGCCTGGCGCGTCGAGGCCGTCGAAGCGGAAGCCTCCCGCCGGGTGAGGGCGGCGCGGCCGGCGCCGACGGCGACCAGCCACAGCGCGCCCGACACCGCCACGACCCACGTCAGATGGGCCCGCGTGTACGCCAGGAGGACCCAGGCCGGGGCAGCGAGCGCGAGGGCCACGGACAGGACGCGCAGCACACCTCTGCGTGTGAGGATCCACCAGACCGCCGCGACCGTTGCCGCCGTACCGATGAGTCCGACGAGCAACAGCCCGAAGGTCCGCAGTCCCGCGAACGCGGCAGGCACCACCACGGCCGCCGCGGCGCCCGCCAGTGACGCGCGCGCCAGCCACCTCGTCGAGCGAGGGGCACCACCCGGCTCAACCACGGCCCGCCTCGACCGAGAAGACATGGCTCCCCCATGCGTCCAGATCGGCGTAGAGGCCGGGGGCGAGCAGTTCGTCGCCTTCGCGCTCGTACCGCGCCCCATCCATCAGGTCATTCAACTGCCAGACGGCACCGGACAGTTCAGACCATGGCAGTCGGATCCTGGCCTGGGCCCGCCGGTCGGAAAGGTTGACCACGACCACGTGTCGGCCCGCCTCGCCCGACCAGCACCACGCGAGCAACGACCGGTGCGTGGGGTTGTCGGGCCAGCCGTCGCAACTCAGGAGTCGCCAGTCGCCCGTACGCATACGGCTCTTGTGCACGCGCGCGAGGAGCTGCTCGTGGAAGACCCGCTGCGAGTCGTCCGAGGCCTCGTCGGGACGTCGCGTCAGGAAGACGGGCAGGTGGGTGCGGCGCCCGGTGAACTGGCCCTCGTGCCACAGCGTGGCGCCGGGCAGGGTGGCGATCAGTGTGGCCGCGGCCCGTTCCTTGGCGGGGCCGAGGGTCTGGGCGGCGCGTGGTTCGTCGTGGTTCTCCAGGAAGCGGACGAGGTGGCGCTGGTAGTCGATGTCCGCCTGGAGGTGGCCGCGCACCGACTCCGGGCTCTCGTGGACGATCCTGTCGTAGAGGCGCTTGTCGTAGCAGAAGTCGAAGCCCTGCTCCTTGAGCTCCCATTCGAGGTCCCAGTAGGCCTCGGCGACGAAGGTCATGCCGGGCCGCCGCTCGCGTACGGCGGTGAGGACCGTCGGCCAGAAGTCCCGCGTCGGCACCGGTCCGGCCCGCTCGCCCCAGGTCCTGCCGAAGACGTCGTTCATCATCAGCATCGCCATGTCGCAGCGGACCCCGTCGCAGATCCCGCCGATGCGCCGCAGCACGTCGGCGGTTCCCTCTCGCAACGCGCCGCTGTACGCGTTGAGTTGGACGACGTCGGGCCAGGGCGGGAAGAAGGGGTCACGGCCGCGCGCGTACACGGCGCCGCCGGTTTCGTAGTACGCGGCCGGATCGCGCTCCAGGTCGTCCCGGGTGCCCCGCACGAAGTAGTCGGGGTGCTCGGTGAGCCAAGGACTGTCCGGTGCCACGTGGTTGGGCACGTAGTCGAGGAGGAGTCCGATGCCGCGCCGGTCGAGTTCCGCCCTCGCCACGGCGAGCCCGTCGGGGCCGCCGATGCGCTCGTCGACGGCGTAGCGGCGGATGCAGTACGGGGATCCGACGATGTCGTCCTCGCCGACGTCCGGCAGCGCGCCGGTGAAGGCGGTCCGGAGTGAGGGATCGGCAAGGGCGATGCCCAGGCCCTCGGCGCTGCGTTCCCACACGCCCATCAGCCAGACGGCGTCGACGCCGTGCGGGGTGATCTCGTCCCAGGCGTCCTTCGACACGTCGCCCAGACCGACGGGACGGCCGGTACGACGCGCCAACTCCCTGAGCCAGACCCAGGTGTTGACCTCGTGGATCACGGGTTGCGGCGGCAGCGCGCTCATGATGCCCGCCCTCCGGGTCGGGAGAGAATGTCCTCGGCCGACAGGCGCCCGAAGACGACCATCAGGGTGGCGACCAGGCCGGTCCAGCCGGTCTGGTGTGCGGCGCCGATGCCCGCGCCGTTGTCGCCGTGGAAGTACTCGTGGAAGGCGATCAGGTCCCGCCAGTGCGGGTCGCTCTGGAACTTCTCCTGGCCCCCGTAGACCGGGCGGCGCCCGTCCTCGTCGCGCAGGAAGATGCGGCCGAGCCGGTCGGAGATCTCCTTGGCGACCTCGAAGAGGTTCAGCTGGGTGCCGGATCCGGTCGGGCACTCGACGGTGAAGTCGTCGCCGTAGAAGGCGTAGAGGTTGAGCAGGGCGCGGATGACGAGGGCGTTCATCGGGAACCACACCGGGCCCCGCCAGTTGGAGTTGCCGCCGAACATGCCGGAGTCGGACTCGGCGGGGAGGTAGCCGACGCGCAGCTCCTCGCCGTGCACGTAGAAGCTGTACGGGTGCTCCGCGTGGTGGCGGGAGAGGGCCCTGATGCCGTACGGGCTGAGGAACTCCCCCTCGTCGAGGAGGTGCCCGAGGACCCGGATCAGCTTCTTCTCGTCGACGACCGACAGGAGCCGCGCGCCACCCGCCTTGCCCGCCTGCGCCGCCGCGAGGGTCGCGTTCAGGGACGGGTGCCGCCGCCCGAACTCCCGCAGGCGTTCGGTGATGTGGGGGATTCCGCTGAGCTGGTCGGCCCGGAACACCGTCGCCGCGCACAACGGCAGCAGGCCCACCATGGAGCGGACCTTGAGGCGTGTCGCCTGACCGTCGGGCAGGCGCAGCACGTCGTAGAAGAACCCGTCTTCCTCGTCCCAGAGTTCGTCGCCCTGCTCGCCGATGCGGTCCATGGACGCGGAGATCCACAGGAAGTGTTCGGCGAACTTGACGATGAGTTCCTCGTACGCGGGATCCTCCTGGGCGAGTTCGACGGCGATCTGCAGCATGTTCTGGCAGTAGAGCGCCATCCAGGCCGTGCCGTCGGCCTGTTCGAGTTGGCCACCGGTGGGCAGGGCGGCGCTGCGGTCGAAGACGCCGATGTTGTCGAGGCCGAGGAAGCCGCCCTGGAAGACGTTGCGGCCGTTCGGGTCCTTGCGGTTGACCCACCAGGTGAAGTTGGTGAGCAGCTTCTGGAAGGTGCGCGCGAGGAAGGCGTGGTCGGAGTGGCCCGTCAGGCGCTCCTCGATCATGTTCACGAAGTGCGCGGCCCAGGCGTGCACGGGCGGGTTGACGTCCCCGAAGTTCCACTCGTACGCCGGGATCTGTCCGTTGGGGTGCAAGTAGGCGTCGTTGAGCAGCAGTTCGAGCTGCTGCTTGGCGAAGCCCGTGTCGACCACGGCCAGCGCCACGGTGTGGAACGCCAGGTCCCAGGCGGCGAACCAGGGGTACTCCCACTTGTCCGGCATGGACAGGATGGAGTCGCTGATCATGTGGAACCACTCGCGGTTGCGGACGCCGTGCGCCTCGGGGCTCCATGGATCGAGGCCGTGCTCGGCCAGCCACTGCTCCAGGTCGAAGTAGTAGTACTGCTTGCTCCACAGCATCCCGGCGAGGGCCTGGCGCAGGACCCGTGCCTCGTCCTCGCCGAGCGAGGGCGGGGTCAGCGCGGCGTAGAAGGCGTCGGCTTCCTTGACGCGGTCGCGCAGCACGGAGTCGAACCCACGCCCCAGGGAGACGTCCGCTCCCTCGGGCGCGAGCCTCAGGCGGACGGACGCCGAGCCGCCCGCGGGCACGGTGAGTGTGTAGTGGGCGGCGGCCTTCGTGCCCGTCCGCTCCGGGTTCACGGCTCCGCTCTCGCCGTCGACGACGCAGCGGCCGATGCCGTCCTTGACGTACGGCGATGCGTTGGCCGAGCCGTGGACCCGCTCGTGGTTGGTCTCGTTCTCGGTGAACAGGAGGGGGACGTCACCCTCCACGTGCAGTTCGTGGACGCCGAGTTCGGGGTGCGTCGCGCGGATGACAGACGTGCCCTTGGCTCCCGCGACGGCGGCCAGTTCGGGTTTGGGCGCGCCGTCGGCCCAGGACCAGGTGTTGCGGAACCAGAGCGTCGGCAGCAGGTGGAGCGAGGCGTCTTCGGGGCCGCGGTTGTCGGCGGTGATCTGGATCAGTACGTCGTCGGGGTCCGCCTTGGCGTATTCGACGGTCACGTCGAAGTAGCGGTCGTCGTCGAAGATCCCCGTGTCGAGCAGTTCGTACTCGAAGTCCTGGCGGCCGCGGGAGCCGTTGGTGACGAGGAGGTCGTTGTACGGGAACTCGCCCTGCGGATACTTGTACTGGTAGCGCATGTACGAGTGCGTGGGCGTGCTGTCGACGTAGAAGTAGTACTCCTTGACGTCCTCACCGTGGTTGCCCTCGCTGTTGGTGAGCCCGAACGCCCGCTCCTTGAGGATCGGGTCACGTCCGTTCCACAGGGCGAGGGCCAGGCAGAGCCGCTGTTTGTCGTCGCTGATGCCGCCGAGGCCGTCCTCGCCCCAGCGGTAGGCGCGGGAGCGCGCGTGGTCGTGCGGGAAGTAGGACCAGGCGTCGCCGTTGTCGCTGTAGTCCTCGCGGACGGTGCCCCACTGGCGTTCGCTGAGGTACGGGCCCCAGCGCCGCCACGCCGCGCCTTCCTCGCCGGTCAGTGCGGTGCGCTGTTGCTCGGTCCGTGCCTTCCGCTGCGCGTTCATTCGGCGGCCTCCTTGCCGGTAGTCTGCGCTGCCTCGTCCAGCGCACGGCCTGCTGGGACGCAGCCTTCCGCCTCGCCCTGCCGTCCGGCCTCACCTCCCGAGGGTGAGATGCCCGGGGCGGCTATCCGTGGGTCAAGGACTTGAAGTTGGCGAGTACGACGCCGAGCGCGGCCGCGGCGACGCCGGTCAGCAGGGCGTTCGTCCGCGTACGTCCGGCCAGGCCGCGCGCCGCGCTGCAGAACGCGAACAGCAGGATCAGCGTCACCCAGCGGGACAGCGTGAAGGCGAGGCGTTCGGCGAAGAGTCCGAGGCCGGCGAGGACGAAGAAGAGAAGGGGCCCGGCGGCGGCCGAGAACGCCATGGAACGCTCGGCGACCGTCCGTCGCCACTCGGCGCGGGTGGGCGGGCGGCCTCGCTCCACCTCCTGCCCGATCAGCGAGGCGAAGGCCTCGGCGGCCACGATGCCGATGAGTGTGGCCGCGAGGAGCAGGGCGGCCTCGAATGCGGGCGGCGGATGGTCCTCCAGCGCCAACAGCAGCGACAGGACGACGATGCAGCCGTACACGCCGCGCGCGGCGAGCAGTCCGAGCGTCGCCACGGCGAGCCCGCTGGGCCGTCGCCCGAGCATCACCCCGGGGCCCCGGTCGGGGCGGCGGGCTCATCGGGAGTCCGCTCCTGTTCCCCTTCCCCGGGCTCGGCCGAGCGGGCGACGACGGTGACGAGCAGGACGTATCCGGCGAGCAGGGCCGCGACGACCAGCAGAGCGGTCCACGAGGAGAACAGCAGGGCCAGGGCGGCGGCGACCACGACACCCGCGACGCGGAGCGCGTCGACGTGCCGGTGGACCCAGGCCCTCAACCCACCCTTGGCGGGGACCTTTTGCGCGGCAGTCGCCGTGAACCCGCCGACGGCCCTGGCCCCTTGGGCCGTGTACCGGCGCAGCACCTTCGGCAGGCGTCCCGGACCGACAAGGTAGGCGAGAGCAGCGAGGAGGACGCCGAGCCAGAGCAGTTGGTCGCCCCGTACGCGCAGGGTGGTGAACACCGTGTACAGGGCGGCCTGCACGCCGTCGCGGTAGACGCCCTCCGGCAGCGCCGCCAGGATCTCGTCCCGTACGGCACGGATCACACTGGTCAGCACCGTCACGGAGATGACGAGCCACAGGCCGAGCTGGAGTGCCGTGCGGCGGCGGTTCGGTGAGATCCACAGCGCGGCGCCGAGCAGGACGAACGTGCCGATGACCAGGCCCACCACGCCCCGCTTGAAGAGCAGCACCGCGTCCTGGAGCGGGCCGAGCTTGTCCCGGTCGTACAGGGTGATCTGCCCGAAGTCGGCGGGCAGCGAGACTCCGAGGGCGTTCTCGATCCTGTCGTGCAGGTTCGGCGGGATCTCTCCGGTGCCGATGGCCGGGAGGTCCAGCTTCTTGCCGAAGAGCGTGGGCATCTGCTCCTCGACGGCCTTCAGGACGTCGTTCATGAGGGGCAGCAGGTTCAGCGTCACCGTGGTGCCCTCCACCGACACGTTCTCCGCCCGGTCCTCAAGGACGGTGACGATGCGGTCGTGCGCGGTGCGGTTCGTCCGCTCCCACAGCGACCGGAACCTGTCCGTCCCGAGGAGCCTGGAGATCTTGTCGTGCACGAAGTCCCGTACGGCGCCGTTGACCGGTGCGGCCAGGAACGACGCCTTGGGCGGCAACGCCTCGGACAGGCGTGCCTCGACGTTCAGCTCGCCGTAGATCTCGTCGGTGAGGAACGTCGTCACCGCCGCGTTGACCTCTTGGTCCTGCGGCAAGGAGCCCACCGTGGCGACCCAGCGGTCCGTGTTCAGCGTGGTCCGCGCACCCCAGACGCCGACCACCGAGGCGACCGTGCAGAAGCCGACCAGGGCGATCAGCACGGCGGCGACGGTCCTGCGGACGGCGAGACCGAAGCCCCTTCGCCGGGTGCGTGCCGCCGCGTCGGCGCGCAGTGCCTCGACTTCCTCGCGCAGTTGCTCCAGTTCACTGGGCATGACTCCCCCTCTGCCGCGCCATCGGGCGGGTGCGCGCCGTCGGCGGTGCGGTCACCCTCGGGCCCTTCGGGGCGCCCGTCCATCACCCCTCGCGGGTGACGCGCGCACGTCCGTGGTGCGGCTGGATGGAGGCGTACCGACCGAGGGGAGACACCATGGTCACGATCGGACCGGTTCAGATGCTGGCCGTCGAGTTCGGACCGGACGCCAAGTTCGCGGGGAAGATCATCGAAGAGCTGGAGAGCCTGGAACGCTTCGGTTTCATCCGGGTCATCGACCTGCTGTTCGTACAGAAGGAGCGGGACGGCACGCTCGCGAGCCGCGACTACCAGGCCGAGGGCATGGGCACCACGGTCGCGTCCCTGCTCGGCCTGGAGACCAGGACCCTGCGGGAAGTCGAAGCGCTGGAGGACATGGCGGACGAGGGCTACCCGTTCGGGCTCTCGCAGGACGACATCAGGGAGATGGCGTCCGCACTCGACCCCGGGGCCTCCGCCGGGTTCGTCCTTCTCGAGCACGTGTGGGCGAGGACGCTGCGGCGCGTGATCCGCGAGGCCGGAGGCGTGCCCATCGCGGAAGGGTTCCTCACCCCGGAGACCTTCGGTCCGGTGGCCGCCCAGGTCGCGGAGGCGGTGCGGGCGCTGGACGCGGCCGCCGCCGAGGAGACGTCCCAGCGCCATGCCCGCAGGCGCCTGGGGAGGCTGTGATGACCGAACTCGTCGTTCTCGGCTTCTCCGACAAGGAGAAGGCCGAAGCCGTACTCCGCCTCGGAGCGGACCTGTCGCGTCAGGAACTGCTCGACCTCGAGGACGCCGCGCTCGCCTGGCGGACCCCGGACGGGAAGGTCCACGTCCAGCAGGCGCACAGCACCACGGGGGCCGGAGCCGTGACCGGGGCCGTGTGGGGGGCGCTGTTCGGCATGCTGTTCCTGATGCCGGTGTTCGGGGCCGCGGTCGGCACAGCGGCCGGCGCGGCGGCCGGGCGGCTGCGCGATGTGGGCATCGATGACGCCTTCATCAAGGAGGTGGCCGCGACGCTGGAGCCCGACCGGGCCGCGGTGTTCGCGCTCGTACGCAAGTCCACGCCCGACCGGGTTCGCGAAGCACTGCGTCCGTTCGCACCGACCGTGATCCGCACATCACTGACGAAGGAGCGCGAGGAGGAGCTCGTCGCGGCGCTGCACGGCGTCTGAGGAGCTTTTCACCCGGGTGAGATGGCGGCCGCGGACGATGCCGTCTCACCCCCTCCCGTCCCACACTGGCCCTTCGCACGACAGCCTGAGCAGTAGAGGCGGTACCGCGATGGCCGACCCATCGGAAGAGGCGTCCTCGTCCACCCCGCCGGGACGATTCCCGACGCTCCACTCCAAGATCGACGTACCTCCGCTGCCGGCCTGGGTGATCGCCAGGCCACGGCAGACCGAGCGCCTCTCCCGAGGGGCGCTCGGCCCGCTGACGGTCGTGGCCGGGCCCGCGGGCTCCGGCAAGTCCGCCCTCGTGCTGCTCTGGGCGCACACGGGGAGGCTGCCAGGGCCGCTGGCCTGGGTCTCCTGCGACAGCGGCGACGAACTGCCGGGCGTCTTCTGGCCCTGCGTGCTCGCGGCACTGCGCCGTGCCGGTGTCGACGTCACCGCGGCCGGTGAGGCCCCGGTACGCGGCGACGCCCTCGACTACGTGTTCATCGCGCGTCTCGCGGCCAGTCTCGCCACGAGGAGCACACCGGTCGCCCTGGTGCTCGAAGACTTCGTGCCCGCGGCGGGATCCGTCCTCGCCGAAGGCGTGTCCTATCTTCTCAAGGGGGCCGGCCCCGCGCTCCGCCTGGTCGTCGTGGGCCGCCGCGACCCGCCGCTGCCGCTGCACCGCTACCGCCTGGTCGGTGACCTGTCCGAGTTGCGCATGGACGACCTGGCCTTCAGCGACCTGGAGGCCGCCGAGCTCCTCGGCCAGCACGGCGTCGCGCTGTCGAGGCCGTCGGTGCGTGCCCTACGGGAGCGCACCGAGGGGTGGGCGGCCGGTCTGCGCCTCGCGGCCATGTCGATGGCCGGGCACAGCGACCCGGAGGGCTTCGTGCGCCAGTTCACCGGCGACGACCAGGCCGTCGCGAGCTATCTGCTCGAAGAGGTCCTCGACACCCAGTCCGCCGACATGCGTCGCCTCATGCTGGCGACGAGCGTCCCGGAACGCGTCAACGCCGACCTGGCCACGGCACTCGTCGGCCGCGCCACGGGCCGGCTCTTCTCCTCCATGGTCGAACAGAACGCCTTCTTCCGGCCGTTGGGGCACGGGTGGTACCGCGGCCACCAGATGCTCGCCACCTTCCTGCGGCTGCGCCTGCGCCACGAGACGCCCGGCCTCGCGGAGGACCTGCAACGAAAGGCCGCCGCGTGGTTCAGCGGTCAGGGACTGCTCGCGGAGGCCGTGCGCAGTGCGGCCGATGCCGGGGACTGGCCGCACGCGAGCCGTCTGATCGTCCATCAGCTGGCGATCGGTCAGGCCCTGGGACTGACCCACGACCGCTTCACCGCCGAGTTGTTCCGGCACATGCCGCACCGGGTGGTGACCCGGTCCGCGGCCCGCCATGAACCGGAACCCGCGCTCCTGTGCGCGGCGGCCGCCCTGTCCCGCGGCGACACCCCTGTCTGCGAGGAGGCGCTCGGGCACGCCGAACAGGCGCTCGCACACCTGCCCGAGGCGGGCGGCGAGCACAGCGCGGCGGTCCGCCTGACGCACGCCGCGATCACCATCGTGCGCACACGTACCGGCGACGTGCCCGCCGCCGTGAGCGCGGCGGCCGCGGCGCAGGCCCTCTTCGGCGAGGTCTCCCCCGAAAAGCTCGCCGACCGTCCCGAACTCAGGGCGCTCGTCCTGTCGGCACGCGGCGGCGACGAGTTGCGCGGCGGCAGGCTGAAGGCGGCCGAGACCACGCTCCTGACGGGCCTGTCCGCGGCGACCTCGGTGGGCAACACCGCCCTGCGCAGCAGTTGTCTGGAAGACCTCGCGCTGCTTCAGGCGCTCCGGGGCCGGTTCCGTGCGGCCGCCGAGTTCACGGCGAGGGCCGAACACGCCGCCCTGTCCACCCGGTCCCGCCCGGGCCGTGCGGGAGCGGCGATTCTCGTGGCCAAGGGCTGGGTGGATCTGGCCGGTGACCGCCTCGATGCCGCGGAGTGCGAGCTGAGCAGGGCCGAGATCGCGCTGCAGGCGTCGCCCGACCCGTTCGTCCGGACCGTTCGCGCACTGGTCCTGGGCCTGACGCACATCGCGGCAGGCCGCGGCGACCGCGCCCTGCGCGCCTTGGCGAGCGCGCGCGAAGCGCATCCCGCCCCTTGGCTCGCCCAGCGCCTCGATGTCGCGGAGCGTGCAGCGCGCGTCGTACGACCGCGCCCCGCGGGCGGCCTCCATACGGCGGATGACGGGACACGGGCACCGGATGCGGCGCTTCCGCGGGTCCTCGGCACCCTCACGACACGTGAACTCGACGTACTCGTCCACCTCGCGCAGATGATGACCACCGAGGAAATCGCCGCCGAGCTGTATCTGTCGGTCAACACGGTCAAGACCCATCTCAAAAGCGTCTACCGCAAGTTGGCCGTGACGCGGCGGACGGCTGCCGTACGGCGGGCACGCGAGCTGCGTCTGCTGTGAGACGCGGCGGCAGGAGTCGGCTCGGGACCGTACGGGGCCCGCGTCACAGGAGCCGGAGTCCGCGGGCCCTGCTGACCGCTTCGCCGCGGGAGGTGACGTCGAACTTCCGGTATATGGACTGTACATGGCTTTTGACGGTGTTCACCGAGACGTACAGATCTGCGGCGATCTCCCGGAGCGACTGTTCGCCCTGAAGCCGTCTCAGCACGACCGCCTCGCGCTCGGTGAGCCGGGCCGCGGGCCCCGGCGGACGGCGCCCCCCGGCGGGCGGCCCCTGCGGTGGCGCCGCCCGCTTCCTCGCAGCCGCACTGACCGGGCGTACCGAGTCCTGGAGGGCGGCGGCCTCCACCGTCAACGCGTCGGCGAGCGGCGGGTCGTGCAGCGCGTACGCGACGTCCGCGAGCACATCGGTGACCCAGGACACGGACAGGGAGACCGCCGCCTCCACGGAGCGGCGGTCGCAGCCGAGCGCCCGGAGCTCCCCGCGCAGCGCGGCGACGCGCACAGAGCCGATCTCACCGCGGCTCAACTGCGTCGGCGGCAAAGGTCGTTGGCATGTCGTGGGCATGTCCTCACCCCTCGAGGGGAACTCCGGCTACTGCCCACATCCTCGGACCCCCATGCCCGGCCCGCCAGTCGCTAAGTGGCCGTCGCTCCACCCTCGAGGCCCGGTCCACCGCCTCCGGGAAGCCTGCGCACCTCGACGAGTTCGAGTCCGAGCGACTGGATCCGGTCCAGGATCCCGTACAACGCGGCCTGGTCGAGCGGCGAGCCGCGCAACACGGTCTCCGCCGGGTGCACCGAGACCGTCAGCTCGCTGAACGCCTCCCGCAACGACTCCCCCACCCGCCCCCTGATCCGGATCTCGAAGCCGTCGGCCGCCCCGGCCATGGCGTCACCTCCGTCCGGATCGGGCGGTACGCACGGCATCCTCGTCCGGGTCGAAGGACCGGACATCACCCCGCGTGGGTGAGTACGGCTCCGGGTGTCGCGCGGGATGCTCCCCTTCACCTCAGAGGAGGAGCCAACTGATGACTCAGCGAACCGTGTCGGAACGGAACCCGGCGGCCGTCGGATTCTCGATGCTCGCCGGCTGCATGATGCTGCTGGTCGGCTCGTACCACGCGATCGCGGGGCTCGTCGCGATCATCGACGACGACTTCTACGTGGTCACACGCAACTACACATACGAGTTCGACACATCGGTGTGGGGATGGATCCAACTGCTCTCGGGCATCTTCGTCGCGGCCGCCGCCTTCGGCGTCTTCGCGGCCCGCGCCTGGGGGCGCGCCATCGGCATGATCCTCGCCGGGGCCAGCGCCATCGAGAGCTTCTTCTTCATCCCGTACTACCCGGTCTGGTCCATCATCATCATCACCTTGGACGTCATCGTGATCTGGGCCCTCGCGGTGTACGGCAGGAAGCCGTCGGGACGGACCTGACGGCCCGGTCCGGCCCGACGGCTGCGGGGCACCGACCTCAGCGATCCAGGTACATGGCCTTCGCCTGCTGGAACTCCTGATCCGTCAGGTCCCCCGACCGCCGGAGCTCGGCAAGCTGCGCCAGCTGGCCCGGTCCACCGTTCGCCGATTCGCCGGACGCTTCCCGTACGTACGCGCGGAACGCGGCGTCGCGGGCCTCCAGCTGGCGCATGTCCCGCTCGCCCATGGTCCGGCCCCGGACGATGAGGTACACGAAAACGCCGATGAACGGCAGTACGAGGACGCAGAGCAGCCAGCCGGTCTTCGCCCAGCCTCCGATGTCGCGGCTGCGGAAAATGTCGGCGATCGTCCTGAACACCAGGATCAGCCATGCCATCCACAGGAAGAACCACAGCATGGTGAGGAACAGGTTCATGAGTGGATAGTCCATCGTGAGCCTCCTCGGCAGTCGGTGAGACGCACGGTGGTGCGCCGGGCTCCGCGCCGCCTCACCCCTGCCGGGTGATGTCCGGGCGGGGCTCCGGAACGAGAGTCGGCGGCACGAGCCCGAAGAGCGGGTGCCGAGAGAAGGGGGCTCGCCATGACCGGCAGCGGGACCACGCATCTCACTCCTCAGGAACGGGCCGCCCGTGGCAAGGCGGCCCGTGGCGCCGTGCCGCGCTCCGCCCACGCGGAATTCACGCCGCGTCCGGACCGCGCGGACCCCGTGGACGTACTGGAGGCGCAGTCGGCGACACGACTGCCGGACCTGGTGCCCGTGCGGTACGGGCGGATGCTGGAGTCCCCGTTCCGGTTCTACCGGGGTGCCGCCGCGCTCATGGCCGGCGATCTGGCGGGCACCCCGAACACCGGCATCGAGGTGCAATTGTGCGGGGACGCCCATCTGCTCAACTTCCGGCTGCTCGCGTCCCCCGAGCGCCATCTGATGTTCGACATCAACGACTTCGACGAGACGCTCCCCGGGCCCTGGGAGTGGGACGTCAAGCGGCTCGCGGCGAGCCTGGTCATCGCGGGCCGCAACAACGGCTTCAACGACGCGCATCGGTCAGCGGTGGTGCGCGGGGCGGTGCGGACGTACCGCGAGTCGATGGGCGCCTTCGCGGGGATGCGCAATCTCGACGTCTGGTACGCGAAGGTCGAGGCGGACGACCTCTACCGGGCCCTCGGCGGCAAGGGCAGGCCCGTGATCCGCAAGAGGACGGCACTGGCCCTGGCCAAGGCGCGCACCCGCGATCACCTGCACGCGTTCGAGAAGCTCACGCACCTGGTCAAGGGCGAACGCAGGATCACACCCGACCCCCCGCTCATCGTCCCGGTGGACGACCTCCTCCCCGGCATGGAGCGCGACCAGATGGAGGAACAGCTCAAGGGGCTGATCCAGCGGTACGGCCAGAGCCTGCCGTCCGACCGGCGGGCCCTGCTCGACCAGTTCCGCCTCGTGGACATGGCCCGCAAGGTCGTCGGCGTCGGCAGCGTGGGCACCCGCTGCTGGATCATCCTCATGCTCGGCCGCGACGAACAGGACCCCCTGCTCCTGCAGGCCAAGGAGGCCCAGACCTCGGCCCTCGCCGACCACGTGGGTACGAGCAGGTACGAGAACCAGGGCGAACGGGTCGTCGCGGGTCAGCGCCTGATGCAGGCCACGAGCGACATGATGCTCGGCTGGGAGCGGGTCGAAGGCCTCGACGGCGTTCAGCGGGACTTCTACGTGCGCCAGTTGCACGACTGGAAGGGCATCGCCCTCGCCGACACCATGCGCCCGCGGGGCATGGGACTCTTCGGCCAGGTCTGCGGTGCCACCCTGGCCCGGGCCCATGCCCGCTCGGGGGACCGCATCGCGCTCGCCGCCTATCTCGGTCGCGGCGACACCTTCGACCGTGCCGTCGCGGAGTTCGCGGAGGCGTACGCGGACCAGAACGAGGACGACTTCCGAGCCCTCGGCAAGGCGGTCCGTGCCGGGCGCGTCCGCGCGGACGCGCCCTGACGTGGCCTCAGCCACCGGTCGAAGGGAGCCTGTCGGGCCAGCAGGTACCCCAGGGCGATGCCCACGGTGACGACGACGAAGAGGACGATGAGCCAGGAGAGCAGAGTGAACACCGAACCGACGGGGCCGTACCGGTGAATGCTCTCGTTCAGGGCGCGCGGCAGGTAGAGCCGGGCCACGGCGTCGCAGACGGTGATGCCGCATCCGGTGAGCAGGGCTCCGGGCAGCAACGGCCCCCACGGCACTCGTCCGCCCAGCAGGAGGTGCTGGGTCCACCACCACATCAGGACGGTGGCGCCCAGCGCGAGCGGGAATCCGACGAGGGCGCCCGCCCCGAAGCCGTCCCTGCAGGCGCCGTGGAACACCAGCGAGGCGACCCACCCGAACAGCCAGACGAGCCACCGCCATACGGCCGGCCTGCCACCAGCGGGCGGCAGGTGCCAGGAGCGCTCGCACAGCCGCTGCAGTGTGCGACTGACGGCGGTCGCCGACAGCAGCGTCATGAGAATGCTGAACGCCCCCCACGTCTCACGGGGCGGCGGCTCACCGGCCGTGAACTGCCGTGCCTGGTCCGCCGAGACACCCGTGAGGCCGAGCAACGAACGCAGCGAGGAGAGCAGTTCCTCGCGCACGACCGGCGGTCCGAAGGACACCACGACGAAGAGCACGGGCAGGGCCGCCAGAAACACCTGCGCCGCGAGACGGGTCGCCGTGTCGAGGACGCCGACGTGCGCCAACTGCGCCACCACGCGACGTATCCCGCCGGACGGGTTGGTCACCGCGCCCCTCAACTCCCCCACCACGGACCGCAGTCGCGCGCGCGGCCCCCTCGCGTCGGGCTGCCGGCCCTCGTCCGGCCGGGGCCCCGTCACCTCGTACCCCAGTCGTAGAGCACCGCGGTGCGCACCAGCAGATCCTGGAGTGAAGCGTTGCGGCGGCTGACCAGCACCCAGAGGAGTCCCAGCGGGAAGAGCACGCACAGTGCGGCACGCAGCACTGCCCGCCCGCCGGTCAGGGAACGGCCACAGACGTGCACCACGCGCAGGCCCGCGAACTGTTTCCCCGGCGTCCGGCCCGCCACGGCCCAGCCTGCGGCGAGGTATCCGACGGCGATCAGGGAGCTGCCCGCGGCGCCACCCGGCCTCGGAAGACGCGGGAGCGCGAACGGTGCGCCGGTCAGCAGGTAGTCGCCGACGCCGTACAGGAGCAGGGCGGCTCCGCAGAGCACGCCGACGAGCCCGAGGTCGATCACGTCCGCCACCGTTCGGGAGACGATCCCCGCTCGCTGCCCCTGGACCGCCGACGCCTGACTCACCGCCCCTCCGGCCCGGGTCGCGGCCCTGTCGTGTTCCGCGTGCCGGACCGGTACAGGACCCGGTCGGCGATCCTGCTCACGAACCGGTCCGCGCTCACGCCCCGGTCCCGGAAGGCATCCACCGTCTCGACCGCCATGGTGCCGCTGGACTCCCGGACGATCCGGGCGAAGTCGATCTCGTCGAGCACGCGCCGGACCAGATCGGCGAGATCGAGACGCGCGATCACCGCGTCGAGATCCGCCCGCGCCACGACGGCGTCGACATCGATCCGCGAGGCTACGCGGTCGACGTCGATCCGGCCCGCGACACGGTCGACGTCCACGCGCCCCGCGACACGGTCGACGTCGAGACGGTCCGCGGCCATGTCCAGGTCGAGCCTGCGCGCCGCGCGATCGAGGTCGACGCGGTCCGCCACTGTGTCCACATCGACCTGGTCCAGGACACCCGACACCGCCTCCTGGACGACCGCCCTGACGAACCCCAGGGCCAGTTCCCGATTGCGCGCCTGCTCTGCGGCCCCTCGCTCTCCCCAGCGCACCAGGAGTCGCCACGACGAGACGAACGGCTCGCGCGCCACCACCGGGCGCGCGGCGAACGCGACGACCGCGCCCACCCGGGAGCCGGCGCCCCGGACCGCCCGGGCAGAGCGCCGTCGGGCGGCGATGCCCAGAGCCACGGCCGCACAGGGCAGCACGCGGAGCAGTTCGGGTTCCCGTGCGGGCGCCGCGTCCTCGGCGTCCGTGGGGTCGAGCAGGCGCCGCAGACCGGCCCCGGTCAGGCCCAGGAGACCCAGCACCGTCCGTAACGCCTGCTCCGACGGGCCGTCCGTCTCTTCCGCTCCGCGTGCACTCATCCGCGAACTCACCGCCTCAGACCAGGACACCGTGGAACAGAATCCGGCCGGATGCCCTCACCCGTGGCAGGTGATCCTGCGCCAAGCGTCTCCTGTCGGCGGGAGATGCCGACCGCGCGGGGAGCCCCGGTGGGATCAGGTCCCGTGGCGGGCCCGCTCGAGGCCGTCGAGGATCAGATCGAGTCCGAACAGGAACTCGTTGCCACGGTCGTAGTCCGGCTGGAGGTGTTCGGCGGTCGTCTCCTGGAGCGAGAATCCGTAGACGTAGCTGTCCAGGACGGACACCACGTGGGTGGTCAGCTCGGTCGAGAAGCCCGCCCCTCGGAGTGTTGCGATCACTCCGTCGTGGTGACGCGAGGTCGCGGGCCCGGGGACGGCCCGTGAATCCATGAGGCCCGTCGCCCAGGGGTGGCGCGACATGGCCGTGCGGGCCGAGACGGCCCGGCGGCGCATGGCCGTCCGCCAGTCCGCCTCGTCGTCAGGAAGGTCGATCTCGGCGAAAACGGTGTCGATCATGCCGTCGAGCAGGTCGACCTTGTTCGCCACGTGGCGGTACAACGACATGGCCTCGACGCCGAGTTCCACGCCGAGCTTGCGCATGGTGAGCGCGTCGATCCCGCTCGTGTCGGCGAGGGCGATGGCGGTCCGCAGCACCCGCTCCCTGGTCAGCGGGGGTCGGGCGGCAGGCTCCGAATGGCTCATCCGCGCCCTCCGGTCCTGTGCCTTGACATGCTTACGGCGTAAGCGTACGACTTGCAGAGTAAGCGTACGTTGTAACGGGCCGATCATGGTGTCCGAGCAGCGCGGGCCGAAGGGCCCGTCCCGGGCAGCAGGTCGCCTGCGGGTCACGCGTGCGGCGGCGCGCAGTCGCCGCGCTCATCCATGCAGTGCCGTCCAAGGAGGGCACCATGACACTGGCCACTCCCTATCCCACTCAACTCGGCCTCAAGAGCACACGTCACATAGCCCGCTGGCGGCCGCTCGTGCAGTGGCTCCTCGCGATTCCACACCTGCTGATCGCCTACGTGCTCGGCCTGTTGCGTCAGGTGTTGACCTTCATCGCCTTCTTCACCGTGCTGTTCACCCGGCGCATCCCGCGCCCGCTCTTCGACGCGATCGCCATGACCTTCCGCTACGAGTGGCGCGTCGCGAGTTACGCGCTGTTCCTGCGAGCGGACTACCCGCCCTTCGACTTCCAGTCCGCCTCCGGCGACGACGGTCTCGATCCGCACACCGTCGTCACGTTCGCCTACCCCGAGCGGATGTCACGGTGGCAGCCTCTGATCAAGTGGCTGCTAGCCGTCCCGCATTACCTGATGCTTGTCCTGCTGAGCATCGCCGCGATGGCCGCCGTGATCGTGGGCTTCTTCGCCGTACTCATCACGGGCGAATACCCGCTGGGGATACGCGACTTCGTCGTGGGCGTCTACCGCTACAACCTGCGGGTACAGGCCTACGTCGGTCTGCTCACCGACAGCTACCCGCCCTTCAGCCCGCAGGCCGGCTGACCGAGCGGCTCCGGGAGCCCGTGATCGGCCGCGCGGCGGCGGACCCGCTCGATGTGCCGGACGGCCGCGTCGGCCTCCCTGACCTCAACCGGGCCAGGGAGGCCGACGTCTCGCACGGGTCGGAGCGCGTCAGGGAATCTGCTTGCTCACCTCCAGGTCGGCCTTCGGCTTGGTGACCTCGCCTCCGGGCGGGCCCGTGGTGCTGGAGTTGTTGCCGGTGACCGGGTCCTTGGTCGCCGACGACACCGTGGCCGTGTTGTCGAGGTCGGCGCCGTCACCGGTGTAGGTGGCGGCGAGCTTCACCTTGAACACCCAGCTGACCGAGGCCCCGGGCGCCAGGGTCGCCAGCGGCCCGCAGGTGACCGTGCGGCCCGCGGTGCACGGGTCGTCGGACGAGACGAAGCTCAGCGCCGTGGGCAGGACGTCGGAGACCTGGACCTGCTCGGCCTGGGACGGGCCCTTGTTGGTGACCGTCACCGTGTAGTCGAAGGTCTCGCCAGGGGAGACGGGCTTGTCCGTGGTGGGCTTCTTCACGATCGCGAGGTCGGCGGAGGGCGCCGCGATGCCGCCGTCGGGCGGTCCCGCGGTGTCGGTGTCGTTCTCGCTGCTCGGGTCGATGTTGTCGGCGGTGACGTGGGCGGTGTTCTTGATGTCGCTGCCGTCGCCCTGGTAGGCGGGGTCGACCTTCACCGTCAGGGTGTACTCCACCGTCTCGCCGACCTTGAGCGGGGCGGTTCGCCGGCAGTTCACCACCTGCCCGGAGACCGTGCAGCCCGCGGGCGACGAGGCGACGTACGACAGGCCCACGGGCAGGTCGTCGGTGAGCTTGACGTTGTAGGCGTCGGCCGACGGGCCCTTGTTGGTGACGGTGATCTTGTAGTCGAAGGTCTCGCCGGGGCGCGGCGCGGTGTCTCCGACAGCGGTCTTGGTCACGGCCAGGTCGGCCGTGGGCTTGTTGACCTTGCTGCCCGGGAGGCCCGCCGCCGCGCTGGTGTTGTTGGCAGGGACGGGGTCCGCCGTGTCCGAGGAGACGGTGGCGGTGTTGCGGATGTCGCTGCCGTCGCCGGTGTACTCCGAGTCGAGCCGGACGGTGAACTTCCACGTCTTCGACGCGCCCGGTTCGAGGACGGCCTGCGGTCCGCACGCGACGTCCTGGCCGGAGGCGGTGCAGCCGTCGGCCGAGCCCACGAAGGCGAGGCGCGCGGGCAGGGTGTCGGTCGCCTTCGCGTTCAGCGCCCGGGAGGGTCCGTCGTTGGTGACGGTCACGGCGTACTCGAAGGTCTCGCCCGGCGCGATGGGCGTGGTGGTCGTGGGCTCCTTGCCCGCCCAGAGGTCGGCCTGGGGCTCGGTGACTCCGCCCGGCGGGAGCACGGCCTTGCTGGTGTTGTTGCTGAGGTCGGGGTCCTTGGAGTCGGACGTCGACGTCGCGGTGTTGCGCAGGTCGGAGCCGTCCCCCTGATAGGCGGCGCTCAGCTTGACCTTGAACGTCCACTTCACGGAGGCACCGGGGGTGAGTTTCGCGTGCGGTCCGCACGCGACCCGCTGCCCGGACGCCGTGCAGGGGTCGGCCGACGACACGAACGAGACGCCGTCGGGCAGCGTGTCGGTGGCGCTCACGTTGCGGGCGTCCGAGAGCCCGGCGTTGAACGCCTCGATCTCGTACTCGTACTCCTCGCCGGGCACGATCGGCCCGGTGCCGAGGGCCGTCTTCACGGTCGAGATGTCCGACTCGGGGGTGAAGGGCCCCGGCGGCGTGACCGGGTCCGGCTTGTTGTTGTCCGGGTCGGGGTCGGTGGCGTCCGACGTGCCCGACGCGCTGTTGCCGAGGTCCGAGCCGTCGCCCTGGTAGGAGGAGCTCAGGCGGGCGAGGAACGTCCACTTCTTGGTCTGGCCCACGCCGAGCTGCGGCTCCGGGCCGCAGGTCACCGTGCGGCCGCTGGCCGAGCAGCCGTCGGCGGACGACACGAACGACATGCCCTCGGGCAGCGTGTCCGACGCCGTGACGTTGCGGGCCACGGAAGGCCCGTTGTTCTTCGCCGTCAGCGTGTACGTGATCAGTCCGCCGGGCGGTGTGTCCGCCCGGCCCGCCGCGGGCAGGGCGCGGCTCAGCTGCGTGGTCACCCGCGGCCCGGAGCCGGACGGCGCCGCCGCCAGGGCCGGGTCCTGGCCGGACCACTGCGGCAGCGCGCAGACCAACGCGGCGACCGCCACACCCACAAGGGCGCGTCGGCGATGTCGTGTCGTACTCATCTCACATCGGTTCCGTTCGTGCTCCGGTCGCGTACACCGCTGTACGGACGTGCGAGGGGAGGTGCCCCGCCATCGCGGCGGGACCCGTCAAGCGGGGGTGTTCTCGGCCTTCTTGCCGAATTCGAGATCGGCGGTCGGCGGCCTGACCTTGCCGCTGGGCACGGTGGCGCTGCCGCTGTTGTTGCCGGTGTCGGGGTCGGCGGTGTCGGATTCGGCCGTGGCGACGTTGAGGACGTCCGTGCCGTCACCGGTGTAGTCGGCGTTCAGGCGCACCCGGAACGTCCACGACACGGAGGCGCCCGGCGCCAGGGTCGTGACCGGCCCGCAGGTGACGGTGCGACCCGACAGCGTGCAGGCGTCGGCGGACGAGACGTAGGTGAGCGAGGTCGGCAGCGGGTCCGAGATCCGCACGGCCCGCGCGACCGACGGGCCGTTGTTGGTGACCGTCACCCGGTACGCGTACTCCTCTCCGGGCGCCACCGTCGTCCCGGTCGTCGTCGCCTTGACGGTCGACAGGTCGGCGGCGGGCGCCCGCACCCCGCCGGGCGGCAGGGCCTCCGTGCTGGTGTTGTTGGCGGTGTTCGGGTCGGTGACGTCGTGGCTGATCCTCGCGACGTTGCCGAGGTCGGAGCCGTCGCCCTGGTACGCCGCGTCGAGCTTGACCCGGAACGTCCAGGACACCGAGGCGCTCGCGGCCAGCCTGCTCACGGTGGGGCAGGTGACGGCCTGCCCGGAGGCCGTACAGCCGTCGGCGGAGGACACGAACGTCAGCCCGGTCGGCAGGGTGTCGGTGACCCGGACGTTGGCGGTGTCGGACGGCCCGTTGTCGCGGACCGTGATCCGGTACGCGAACTCCTCGCCGGGCCGCACCGGCCCCTGCCCGACTCCCGCCTTGGTCACGGCGGCGTCGGCCCGCGCGGTCACGGTCGTGGACGCGGTCGCCGTGTTGTCGGTGGGGTCGGTGTCGGTGCGGTTGCCGGGGGCGATGACCGTCGCCGTGTTGGTCAGGGTCGTCGGCTGGGCCGGGGCGGTGCCGGTGACGGTGTAGGTCACGGTGCCGTCGCGCGCCAGGTCGGCGGTGGTGTCGAGGGGCCCGGTCCCGGACGCCTTGCCGCAGGCGCTGTCCGTGCTCGCCGTGCAGGACCAGGTGACGTCGGTGAGCCCGGGGGCCGCGTCCTTCACGGTCGCGCCGGTGACCGCGTTGGCGTTGCTGTTGGCCACGGTGACCGTGTACGTGACCGGTCTGCTCCCGGCGGCCGCGGTGGCGGGCTTGCCGGACTTGGTGACCGACAGGTCCGCCGGGACGTTGATCTTGAGGTCGCCGATCTCGTGGTTGTTCGTGGCGCCGCCGGTGCCCGCGGAGAAGCCGACGCGCAGAGTGGACGGCAGCGACGGCTGACCGCTCACGGTCGACACGTCGAAGTCACTGATGACCTTGGTGAACGTGGTGCCGGGTCCCGAGTCGGACCAGACCGACACCAGGAGCTTGCCGCCCTGGGGCTGCACGGTGACGCGCACGGTGCGGAAGTTGGTGCGGCTGCCCGTCTCGACGGTGCCGCCGGGGCCGTTGGCGGAGGTGCCGAAGCGGTAGCCGGAGGTGCCGTTGCCGCCGCCGCGCAGCACGATCTTGTTGGCCTGGGTTCCGGGTCCGCTCGCCCCGGTCGAGTTGGCCGAGAAGTTCCCGAACTCGTCGATGCCGATGCCCAGGAACCCGCCGGGCAGGCCGTTGCTGGTGCAGCGGAGCGCGTTGCCGGCACAGGCGTAGCCGAGGGCGCCGCCGGTGGCGCCGGTCCCGGTCGGCGCGGAGCCGTCGGCGAGGAAGAACGCCAGACCGTCACCCCGCTTGCCGTCGAAGGTGCTGCCGCCGTAGGTGGCATAGGTGAACTCCGCGACGATGCCGAGGCTCGTGGAGAACGAGTCCTTCATCTGCCACGACCCGGCCCTGCTCGCCTGGGCGGGCGTCAGGCGCAGCCAGCCGTCCTGGTAGGAGGCGCTGCCCGTGGCGGTGCCCAGGTCGTTGCCGTTGTCGAAGCCTTCGTGGACCGGGAAGGCCACCTCCGCGGCCGAGGCCGCGGGGGCGAGCAGTCCGCAGAACAGGGCGCCGAGCGCGAGCAGCAGGACGGCGATCCGCCGTGGGCCCGCCGGGTGCCGGGAGGTCGTCATCGCCGCGGCCCCTCCCCCGCCTCGCGGCGCCGGACCACCGCCATCAGGAGGCCGCCACAGGCCACCGCGGCGCCCGCGACCCAGCCGAGCCAGGCGGGCACGTCCCCGCCGGTGTCCGGCAGCTCCCCGTGGCCGGTCCTGACGTACACCGTGTACGGCGGGTTCTGGTTGTCGCTCAGGTCCGGGTCCTTCGTCGTGGAGGTCACCGTGGCGACGTTCTCGATCCTGCCGAGGTGGCGGGTCCGCGCCGTCGCCACCTCGACGGTGAGCGCGTACGTGACCGAAGCGCCCGACGCGAGGCGGTCGGGGCCCGGGCAGACGACGAGACGCCCGCCGTCGTCCGGGGCGCAGCCGTCCGGGGAGCCCACGAAGCGCAGGCCCGCGGGCAGCGGGTCGGTCACCCGCAGTCCGCGCGCCGTGCCGGGACCGTTGTTGTGCACGGTGATCCGGTACGTGAAGGTCTCGCCGGGCCTGACCCAGGAGCGGCCGTCGGGCAGCACGGCCGTCTTGGTCAGGGAGAGGTCGGCGCGGCCCCAGTCCGGCGGGACGGGCAGGCCGGTCACGGACGACGTGTTGTTGCTCGTGTCGGGGTCGCTGGTCCGCGCGGACACCGAGGCCAGGTTCACGATGTCCCGGCCGTCGCCCTCGTAGTCGTCGGCGAGGCGTACGGTCACGACCCAGGTGTGGGACGCGCCGACGGCGAGCTCCGGCAACGGGCCGCAGGTGACGGTCCGTCCGCTCGCGGTGCAGCCGTCCGCGGACGAGACGAAGACGAGGGAGTCGGGAAGCCGGTCCTGGACCCTGACGCCGACGGCCTGCGAGGGGCCGTGGTTGACGGCGGTGATGCGGTAGTCGTACACGCCGTCCGGCGCCGGGGCCGAGCCCGCGGCGCGCCGCGCCGGCCCCGCCCCGGGGCGCGACCGGACCTCCAGGTCGGCCCCGGCAGCCGACGCCGGGCGGTGGCCGCGGTGCCTGCGGGCCTCCGGGGACGGCGACGACGAGGCGGACGCCCGTGGGGTGGTGCGCCTGTGCTCCGGCTCGTCGCGCGGGGCGCGCGGGGCGCGCGGGGGTGGGCCGGTCCGCGCGGGGGTGGCGGGCGGGAGGGTCGACGGGGTGGCTGTCGGGGCCGTGGGCGGGGTGGTCGTCGGGGCCTTGGGTGAGGCGACCGTGGAGGCCGCGGGCGGCCGGGCCGACGCGGCTTCACGGGGCAGCGGCTGTGGGCCCCGCTGCGGCGTGCCCGTGCGGGGCGCCGAGGCCGAGGGCACCGACGTACCGGAAGGCGTGCCCGAAGGAGAGGCCGAGGTCGAAGACGCCGACGCTCCTGCGCGGGGCGCCGAGGCCAAAGGCGCCGACGTACCGGAGGGTGAGCCCGAAGGCGAGGCCGACGCCTCCGGTGACGGCGCGCCGGACGCGGACCCCGACGGCGACGCCGACACCTCCGCTGCCGCCGCGCCGGACACCGGACCTGATGCCGGGCCAGGTGGCGGGCTCGACGGCGACGGGGCGGGCGGGGCCACGAGGGCGGCCGCCGTGACCGCTGCCGCGGGCGGCGCGACCAGGGCCGCCGCACCGGCCGCGAGGGCCACCGCGCCGCGCGGCCAACGGCGTCCGGCCGCACGCCGTCTGAGGTTGTGTCGCATCGAGAGAGACCCCTTCACATCGGGCACGGCACAGCGGCACCGGTTTCGACCGATTCGAAACGCATGCTCTGTTTATACGACTTTTGCCGTTTTGAGATGATCATGGGGCGCGAACGAGTGAGAAGGGGACACCGAACAGCCCAGTTGATGGCGTCCAGGGCGAGCCCGGGGCAGCGCAGGGCGCCCGTCCAGGCCCTGCGCACCGCGCCCCCGACATCGTTGTCGAAGGCGCGGCCTGCGCGGGTCTCGGCCTTACGGGATGCGGCCTGCTCCGAGGGAGCACCGCACACCGGGGCCCGCGGTCGCCTTACGGCGTGTAGACGGCGTCACTGCCGTACAGCTCCCTGGTGAACGCCGAGACATCGGCGCTGCGGTCGGCGCCGTTGAGGTTGTACGTCAGATAGACGCCGTACCCCTCGCTGACGGTGCGGCGGGCGAGGTTGGCGGCCGTGCTCTGCGAGGTCCGGCCGATCTCGACGGCCGCCGGCGAGAGCTTCGACTTGGGCAGTGCGATGCCGGGGACCTGCCAGGTGCCGTAGTACGGGTTCCAGGCGTAGTCGAACTTGGACGAGATGTTGACGCCGCCGTAGGAGAGGCGCGACGCGGCCGGGCCGATGTTGTAGAGGCTGATGATCTTGTTCGGCATGTTCGCGCGCAGCGCCGTCACCAGGTGCACGAACGAGCTGGCGTTGGGCTGGCCGGTGCCGTTGTTGCCGTACTCGGCGTACTCGTCGTCGAAGTCGATGCCGTCGAGGCCGTACTTGGTCACGGTGTCCGACAGCTGCTTCGCGAACGCCGAAGCCGCTCGCTGGGACGGGAAGTTGGCGAAGCCCGCGCCCTGGTGGTTGCCGAGCACCGACAGGACGACCTTGATGCCCTTCTGCTGCAACGGCCGTATCTGTGTGGCGGCGTTGTCGAGTACGCGCTGCACGTTCTCGTTGAAGTGCAGATACGCCGCCTTCTTGCCCGTGTCGTAGTTGATGTTCGCCGCGAAGATCACGGCGACGTCGAAGACGTTGCCGCCGCCCTTGGCGAGGGTGTACTTGCCGACGTTCAGCATGCTGTTGTCGTTCACCTCGACGTACGCCACCGAGGTCGGCCCCTGTTTCGCCGGAGCGGGAGCGGGGGCCGCCGCCGCGCCGGTCGTGGTGGTCGTGCCGAAGGCGAGGGCCGCGACTGCCGAGAGCGCGAGCGCGGCCGCCCGCACTCTGCTCCGTACCAGAGTGAACATCGTTGATCGGTCTCCCATCGCATGGGTCGGCGTCCGACGTGTTCGGAAGCGCCGAGTGAGCCCTCCGAGTTTTCCGCTCCTGTGACCGAATCCCAAGAATCGTACGGAATCTCTTCACGACTCCTCCGCACATCGCGCCGCCGCAACACCGCAGCCATCCGCAGCTACAGCAAGACCGGGTCCAAGCCCGTGGGGATCATGCGCGCGTACGCGCGAGACCACCGGACGGGCGGATCAGCGGAGTCCGGCGAAGAGATCGTTCTCGGGCAGGGCCGCGCCGGTGGGGTCCTGGACCCGTACGAAGGTCTCCATGCCCATCAGATCGCCGAACCTCTCCTTTCCCATCTTGAGGAAGAAGATGTTCTCGCCCTGACTGGCGTGCGCGGCCAGCGCGTCGAACTTCTGACCGCTGAACGCGGTGGTGTCGACCCAGGTGCTGATCTCGTCGTCGGGGAGTCCTATCTCGGCCATCGCGGCGGCCTCGGCCGGATCGGGCTCCGACACGTCCCCTTCCAGCTCACGCATGACCTCTCCGAACCGCCGCATCGCCGAGTGGGGCATCGTCGTCCAATACACCTTCGGTGTCAGGTCGGTCATCTCCAGGGCCGCCATCGTGATGCGGTGGGCCTGGATGTGGTCGGGGTGGCCGTAGAAGCCGTTCTCGTCGTAGGTGACGACCACATCGGGTCGGTAGTGACGCATGAGTTCCGCGAGCCGGGCGGCGCCTTCCTCCACGGGGGTCTGCCAGAAGGATCCGGGGGCGTCGTTGCTCGGCCAGCCCATCATCCCGGAGTCGGCGTAGTCGAGCGTCTCCAGATCGCTGATCTTCAGGACGTCACAGCTCTCCTGAAGTTCTCGGCGGCGCATCGAGGCGACGGCCGCCGGATCGTGCCCGGGGCCGCCCGGCTTGACACCCTCCGGTCCGTCGCCGCAACCGCCGTCGGTACAGGTCACGAGAACCGTGCGCATGCCCTCCGCCGCGTACCGCGCGAGGACCCCTCCCGTTCCGGTGGCCTCGTCGTCGGGGTGGGCGTGCACAGCCATGAGCGTCAAGGGCCGGTCAGTCATGGAACAGTCCTCCAGCGGAAAAGCGTCTCGGTCCGAGGGCGCGGCGGGCATACCGCCGCGCCAGGGACCGGATCCTGGCGGGGCGGACGACCTTGCGGTCTGCCGTGTTCCCCGCCCGTGCGGCGCCGGTCCCTCGCTCATGCAACAGCGCCGGCAGGGCCCGCTGTTCCTTCTTACGACGCGACCTTCAGGTGGTAGAAGTGGATGGGTGTGTTCGGCGTGAAGCCGATACGCGGGTACACGGGGGCCCCCGCCTCGGTCGCGTGCAACGTGGCGCGGGTCAGCCCGGTTGCCTGGGCGCCCTCGTACAGCGCCTTGCGCGTGACCGCCTCGCCGTAGCCCCTGCGCTGCCACTCCGGGTCGGTGGCGACGAAGGCGACGAAGAGGCGGCCCTCCGCTTCGACCGTCGCGGCGCACGCCACTGGAACGTCGCCCCGCATGGCCAGGTAGGCGTACATCTCGCTCTTCCAGCGCGCGGACCCGACCAGGCCCTCGCGGCCTTCCTCCAAAGGGAACCCGTAGGCGCGTGACTGGAGGTCCGCGTAGGCCCGCAGGTGCTCGTCGGTGCGCACCCGCACGAACGTCAGGTCGGGGTGGGCGGGGTCGGGGATGGGCAGCAGGTCTCCGGCCATGCCCCTGCCGGGGAAGGCGTACTGCAGGCCGGCCTGCTCGGCCGCCGGGGCCAGCGCGGCGCGGGCCTCGTCGTCGAGGAGGTCCTCGAAGAGCCACAGGAAGCCCGGGTGCTTCTTCGCGCGCATGATGTCCGCCGCCTGACTCAGACGCTGTGCGACGAGGCCGGCTCCTGCTCCCTGGTCGGTCAGGGTGACGCAGTTCCAGAACGAGAAGGGGCTGTCGGCCCAGCGGACGGCGATGCCGGGGAGGTCGCGCACGTCCGCGTCCTCGGCGCGGTCGAGCACCATGGCACGCCAGGCCACCGTGAGCTGCTGTGCCGATTCGATGGACTCCGTGAGGCCGGTCACCGTACTCCCCTGGATCGTTGAGGTCGTGGCGGCCCCGGAGGCGGGAGCGGGCGGCTCCGGCGCCTCCGGGCCCGTGGGTACTCCACGTGCGGCACGCGGTGTGGCCGTCATCAGATGATGCCCTCGAACTGCTTGTCCTCGCTGGGGGAACTGGAGCGGGGCACGTGGTAGGAACTGCGTCCGAAGCGCCGCCACACGGCGGCGATGAGGAAGGCCACCACGACGGCGACGGGGGTGTAGTTGAAGGTGTCGACGGTCACCGGGCTGCTCTGCGGCAGCAGGAAAAGCACCGTGACCCCAGCGGCCCACAGCACCGCGACCCAGCCGATCGGCCGGCTCCAGCGGCCCAGGTTCCAGGGCCCAGGGGTGAAGCGGTCGCGGTGGAGCAGCCGCAGCAGCACCGGGATGGCGT
Organism: Streptomyces sp. NPDC041205; assembly: GCF_055591765.1. Taxonomy (NCBI): domain Bacteria; kingdom Bacillati; phylum Actinomycetota; class Actinomycetes; order Kitasatosporales; family Streptomycetaceae; genus Streptomyces; species Streptomyces sp. NPDC041205. The sequence goes on from NZ_JBVIZH010000008.1 coordinate 37,415, forward strand.
AGGCCGAGGTGAATCCCACGGCCGAGATGGCGGTCACCGCCGAGAACGCCGTGTTGGAGTACAAGGACGGCAGCGCGAGCACGAAGGCCACGACGACCGCGAGCCAGACCGCGTTGGCGGGGATGGCGGTGCGAGGGCTGACCTTCTTCCAGCGCTCCGATCCGGGCAGGGCGCCGTCCCGGGCGAAGGCGTAGATCATCCGGCTGGCGCTGGCGGTCACGGTGTAGCCGCACAGGAACTGGGCCACGATGATCACGAGGAGCAGCGCCTTGGCCGCCGCCTCGCCCAGGGCGTCGAGGAGGATCTGTGCCACGGGTACGCCGGTCGGGCCCGACAGGGTCGTGGCGTAGTCCTGGATGGCGAACAGCAGCGTCAGCAGCAGGATGCCGCCGGCGATCCAGGACACCGCCACCGAGCGGAAGATCCCGCGGGCCGCGGCGACGGAGGCGTGGTTCGTCTCCTCGCTCAGGTGGGCCGAGGTGTCGTAGCCGGCCAGGGCGAAGACCGGCAGCAGCATGCCGATCAGGATCACGTAGACCGGGACGCCCCAGCCCGTGTTGTTGGTGAACTCGGTGAAGACGAAACCGGCCGACTGGTGGTCGGAGGGCACGAACGCCAGGGCGCCGATGATGATGACGGCTCCCGCCAGGTGCCACCACGCGCTCACGGACGTCAGGATGTTCATCAGCCGGGTGCCGAAGAGGTTCAGGACGGCGTGCAGCGCGAGGACGATCGCATACACGAGCAGCAGGGACTCCGGGGTCGGCGTGTAGCCGAACTGCAGGTTCATCCACGCGGCGGTGAACGTCGCGATGCCGTAGTCCTGGGCGGCGATTCCGCCGAGCAGGCCCAGGAGGTTGAGCCAGCCGGTGTACCAGCTCCACCGCTCGCCGCCGAGCTGGCGGGCCATGTAGTACAGGCCGCCGCTGGTGGGGTAGCGGGAGGTGATCTCGGCCAGGGCCGCGGCCAGGCACAGCACCAGCGGTCCGACGGCGAGCCATCCCCACACGATCACCGAGGGGCCTCCCGAGTTCAGGCCGAAGCCGAACAGGAGCAGGGTCCCCGACATGATCGATATGACCGACAGGGAGGCGGAGAAATTACCGAACGCCCCCATCCGGCGGTGCAGTTGCTGGGTGTATCCCAGCGATTGGAGGATGCGTGCGTCCTCCCCGTCGTCGTCGACCGGGTTCGGCTGCTGGCGCCGTGCTCTTACCGAAGTCATTGGTTCTCCGCACAGGGAAGCTGAAAGCAGGGGATGGGGGCGGGGTGAACGCTGGGCCGCCGGCGGGACGTGGCGGCGCCCGCCCGTGGGGGCGGGCCGGCGGTCATGGGTGTTTCCCGGTATGCCGCGGGTGGGATCTCAGGCAGGCGACGCGGTCCTCCTCGAATGCCTTCCGCCACTGGTCCGCCGGGTGCCGGGCGTCGTACTGCCACGGAGCGGGAGTGGCGAAGTCGCCGATGGCATCGAACACTTCGGTCGCCCACTGGGCGAAGCCGCCCCTCGCCAGGGCGTAGGCGAGGTAGTTCAGATCCAGCTGGGAACTGGTGGCGGGATCGCACTTCTGGAACCAGCCCTCGAATGCCTGCGTGACGGCTCGGGTGATGTCCTCCCGGGTCCACAGCAGGTTCAGCATGACCTCGGCGCCTCTGTCCCGTCGCTCCCGGTGCTCCTGCACACGGGCGTACAGGGGCAGCAGAAGCAGGGGCGAGTCGGGCGGCGCGAAGGAGACCGTCCAGCGGGCGAAATCCGTCGCGACCGCCTGGCGGCCCGCCGGCCCCGGGTGGGCCTGGAGCGCCTGGGACATGCGGTGCCATGCCTCGCGGTTGAACTGATCCCGTCGGTGCACCTCCCCGAGCAGCCCCCAGGGTCCGCGAGGGAGCAGGTACTCGTGGGGCGGCGGAGCCACGTCATGCTCCGGGTAGCGTCCTGTCGTGTCCGTTTCGGCCAGGGCCAGGCGGCAGATCCAAGGCACCGCGTCGTCGGGATTGCCCTCGCCCGCCTTGTGGCACGCGTCCCGGGCACGGGCCACCAGTCTCTCCAGGTCCCCCGCCTTCTGGGCGTCACGCGCCCACTGCCTTCGATGGGCCTGCAGCACCCGTTCGGTGGCGACTCGGGCGTACATCACCCGGGCGGCGAGGCTCTCCGGCTCCTCTTTCAGCCACAACTCCACGACGTTGGCCTGGGCTGCGACGATCCCAAGGACCTGCGTACGGGACGTCCACTGCGGCCAGTTGCCCGTCCGGGCAAGCACCTGCCGCATCTCCATCCAGTAACCCGCCTGAATGTCCTGCACCGCCGCGTAGAGGTCCGTGTCACGGCCGGCCGGGTTCGCACTCGCCATCAGCGCCGCCCTCGGCCGATCGGGCACACGCCGTGCACCTTCGACCGGCACTTCTGGCCGCTGCCGTCGGCGCTGCGGCTCACCGTGTGGTGTGAGCACGACACCGCACGGTGTTCACAGGCGGCCATAAGCGGAGGATCCTTCGGGCAGTTGGGTCGGTGTGGCGCGGTCGTGCGGAGGACAGCGGCGTGCGCCGACGGGCAGGGCGGAGACGGCCGGTGGGGCACAACCCGGCCGGTGGCTGTCGCCCTTGGCTGGTAGCGAATGCCTGAAGGAACTTATGTGTCTGCAGAGGCGCGTGACCAGAGAATCCCAAGATTGTTTGGTTATTTGGCTGCAAATTCCGGCCATGCAGTGAGCGACCGTCGCCATCCGTGACCGGACCCGCCGACCGCGGCACTCCGACGCTGCGCCGCCGTGACTCGGACACGGGCGGCCGCGTGCCCACCGGCACACGGAACAGGGAAGCTGTCCGGACCGGACGCGGGCGGACCCCAAGTGACCTGGCACTACACCGTGTTCAGCGCGGGGTAATACTGCCCGCGCGCCAGGACACGGCGCCGGTCGGCTCACGCCGCGGGCGGACGACCGAACACGAGCTGGACCAGCCGTACCACCGGATGACGGACGACACGACCGCTCAGCACGAGCGTGCCCTCTTCGTCGTGACCCACTGAGGCTGGCTGGAAAGCGCCCCCTCGTCACTCGTGAAAGCCGCGGGTTGCGCAGCGAAGTCATGCTTCAGCGCTGCCACGTCGGCGAGCCGCCGTGAGTCGATCTTCTTCGTGCACGACCATGCCCCGCCGCCGGCCCGGGGGCGACGAGTCTCAGCCGCCCAGGACCTCACCCCCACCGTCAACCCGGCCCCAACCGCCGGTGAACTCCGTACAACCAGCTCCGCCGCTCAACGGTCACATCTGACAAAGCCTCATCCCGTCGACCGAGTGGGGGCCTTCGTGCCACACAGCCGCCGCGTCCTGACGTACGCCATCGCAGTCGCCGCGACCGCCGCCGGGGTCGCACTCCCGTCCGGTGCCGCCGTCGCCGCACCCCGTGCCACCACGAGCGACTTCAACGGTGACGGCTTCGCGGACCTCGCCGTCGGCGTTCCGGACGGGACCGTCGGCGGACAGGCCAAGGCCGGGTACGTGAACGTCGTCTGGGGCGGCCCGAAGGGCGTCGGTGCCCACGGAAGCATCCGTGTCACTCAGGCCACGCCCGAGGTCCCCGGCACCCCGGAGGCAGGCGACCGCTTCGGCGCGTCCGTGGTCCTGACGGACCTCAACGGCGACGGCATCGCGGAACTGCTCGCGGGTGCCCCCGGCGAGGACGTCACCGACCGTGGCGCGGACGCGGGCATGGTCATCGCCGTCGGCGGCTCGACGAGCGGGCCGGGGCCGGGGTCGACGGTCCTGACCGGGCGGTCTCCGTCGGCCGCGTACGGCAGATCGGTCGTGGCGGCCGACCTGACCGCCGGTGGCAACAAAGCGATCGTGGTCGGTGGCACGGACAAGGTCGTCGCTCGTGTCATCCAGGGCGAGGACAGCATGGTCACCACCGTCGTCGCCGCCCCCATGGGCGGTCGCGCGCCCGTCCTGGCCACCGGCGACTTCGACAGCGACGGCACGGCGGACCTGGCCGTGGCGTACTGGACCGCGGGTGTCCCCAGCACGCAGTCCCACGTGCGCCTGTGGAAGTGGGACGCCGACCGGTCCGAGATGGCCAACTTCTGGAACACGGACAACGCCGGCGTGACCGACCTGGCCACCGGTGACTTCGACGGCGACGGCCACGACGACCTGGCGCTCGGCGAGTGCCGTGAGATCGCCGACGAGAACATCGACGACCCGTGCGGCCCCGAGAAGCTCGCCAAGGGGGGCGGCGTACACGTCCACTACGGAAGCCCCGCGAGCGGCTCGTTCGGTACCCGCGCCCAGACCTTCAACCAGGACACCGCGGGCGTCCCGGGCGTGGCCGAGAACGGCGACCGCTTCGGTGCCGCCCTCGCCGTCGCCGACGTCAACCGCGACGGCCGCGACGACCTGATCGCGGGCGCGCCCGGTGAGGGCATCGGAAGCGCAGCGCGGGCGGGCGCCGCCTGGCTGCTCCGCGGCGGAGCGCGGGGGCTGCTCGACGCGGGCGGCGCCGCCGCGTCCGTCGCCTGGAACCAGGACACGCCGGGTGTCCCGGGCGTCGCCGAGGCGGGCGACGCCTTCGGTGCGGCGGTCGCCACGGGCGACTACAACGGCGACGGGGCACCGGACGTCACGGCCGGATCCCCGGGCGAGAACGCCTCCCTGGGCGCCGCCTGGCTCCTCCCCCGAGGCTCGGCCGACGGCTCGGCGGCCTTCTCCCCTCGCACGCTCGGCCTCCCGTACCTCTCCACGGCACAGAAGTACGGCAAGCCGCTCAACAGCCGCTGAGCGGGCTTTGCGGACGACCGGCGCCGCACAACACGCCCATATAGCAATTGAGTTCGACCAGCGCGTGAAGTCGCGCTCCTGTTCGACGCAAGCCTCCGCACACTCACCCCGATTCCCCCGTCAAGGCCCCCAATAGGCCCTGAGATCGGTCAAGTTATCCGCGCCGGTACGGCTTGAAGTCGCCGGTGCCAGCAGCCCACAGAACCGCATCGACGCAGGTCAAACAACACGTCTTCGCCACACAAGCCCCCCTGGGCGGGCACCGGTTGGTGAATCCATTCTCAAAGCTTGGGCACGAATTGCACACACCCCCTCTACAACCTGACCCCCATGGTCTAAATTGACCGTGCTTCGGCTGTTCGGAGACGAAGCAACCCTTAATGATCTATGGATTCCAGCACCACGCACAGCCAGCAGTAGCGTCCCCGGCGCCAGGCTTGGGGATGATCACATCGTGGGGCCCGGCAGGGGGGCCTGGGTGCGGGGAGCACCCAGGGGTTTCGACGGGTTCCGACACGCGTCAGAAGTGCGGCAGGGCTCCAAGTCCGCTGCCGCCGGGGTGAGTTGATCAAGCAGCGCTGAAGCAGTCGCTATGCCATGCGCGGGAGGCGGGGGCCTCCGCTTGAGAGGAACAGCGCGACGCCGGGGGTGAGACCTCCCGGGGGGATGAACAGGGGAGCAGGCAAGACGTCGAACCACTGGCGCAACCTGGGGGGTTCTGTGCAGCAGGGGGAATTAGTCAACCCGTTTCCGTCGACGCGCGGGCGTCTGACGAACGGGACGAACAGCCAGCCCGCGAGCGATTGGGAACAGCGATACCGGCGTGCCGTGATCACCAGCGACACCGTGGCCACCGCCTTCGTGGTGGCGGCGATCGGAGGCTTCTTCGGAGTCAGGGACGCCGCCAACTGGCATGAGAACTGGGCCTTTCTGGCCTTCGGCACCGAGCTGCTGATCCTGGGATCACTCGGGGTGAGCCGAGCGTGGGCTCCGGCCGTACTCGGCCAGGGAGCCGAGGAATTCCGCCGGCTCGGACGCTCGCTGTTCACGGCGGCCGTCGTGCTGGCGCTCGGTGGAATCGCGCTCACCTCGCGCAACATCAAACTCTGGATCTTCGTCGCGATCCCCGCGATCGCGCTCGTCACCATGACCGCGCGCTATCTGCTGCGCCTCTGGCTGCACAAACAGCGCAAGGAGGGCCGGTGCTTGAGACCGGTACTCGCTGCCGGAAGCCCGGCCACCGTGCGCGATCTGATCAACCGGGCCCGCAAGTTCCCGCACCTCGGCTGGCGGGTGGAGGCGGTGTGCACGACGGACGGTCACGGGCTCGACGGTGATCAGTTGGACGGAGTGCCGGTCGTCGGCGAGCTGTCGGACGTCGCGGGCCACGTCCGCCGCGACGGCTACCGCGTCGTCGCGGTCACACCGGACCCGCACTGGTCACCGGACCGGCTGCAGCGCCTCGCCTGGAACCTCGAAGGCAGCGATGCCGACATGGTCGTGGCACCCGTGCTGATGGAGGTGGCCGGACCCCGGCTGCACGTCGACGCGGTGCTCGGGATCCCGCTGCTCCGGGTGAGCATGCCGACCTTCACCGGGGGTCGCCGGGCGGTCAAGGCGGTCGTCGACCGGATGAGCGCGGTGATCCTGCTGATCCTGTTCTCGCCGCTGATGGCGCTCGTCGGGCTGCTCGTCCTCGCGGACAGCCGGGGCGGGGCGTTCTACCGCCAGCGCAGGGTCGGCAAGGACGGACGCGAGTTCACCATCTACAAGTTCCGCACCATGGTCGCCGGGGCCGACGGGGCCCGTGCCGCCCTCGCCGACCTCAACGAGGGCGCGGGGCTGCTGTTCAAGCTCCGCAGGGACCCGCGGGTGACCCGGGTGGGGGCGGTCCTCCGGCGGTACTCGATCGACGAACTCCCGCAGCTTTTCAACGTACTCACCGGATCGATGTCACTCGTCGGTCCGCGGCCTCCGCTGCCGGAGGAGTCCGCCGCGTACGGCCCGGACATCCGGCGGCGGCTCCTGGTCAAGCCCGGCCTCACCGGCCTGTGGCAGATCAGCGGACGCAGCGACCTGCCGTGGGAGGAGGCCGTCCGGCTCGACCTGCGGTACGTGGAGGACTGGTCACTCGCCCTGGACACGGTGATCTTGTGGAAGACGCTGCGTGCCGTGCTCCAGGGGCAGGGGGCCTATTGATACCCGGGGGGCATCGTCCGACCGGCGAACGGAAGGCAGGCCGGAAGGGCGTGCCTGGGGGGAGGAACGGGTTATGAGAGTCAGCGTTTTAGGGCTCGGCTACGTGGGCTGCGTGTCGGCCGCGTGCCTGGCCAGCCTGGGTCATGACGTCATCGGCGTCGATGTGAACCAGGTCAAGGTCGACATGGTGAACGACGGCAAGGCGCCGGTGGTCGAGGAGCGGATCGGCGAGCTCGTCGCCGAGGTCGTGGGGGCGGGCAAGCTGCGCGCCACCGCCGACGTCCGCGAGGCGATCATGGGCACCGAGGTGTCCCTCGTCTGTGTGGGCACGCCGTCGGAACCCAACGGCAGCCTGTGCACCACGTACTTGGAGCGGGTCACCGAGCAGATCGGTGCCGCGGTGGCGGAGCGGGGCGGGCGGCACACCGTCGTGTTCCGCAGCACCATGCTCCCGGGCACCTGCCTGAACCTGCTGGTGCCGATTCTGGAGAAGTTCCTCGGCGGCACGGCCGGGGTGGACATCGGGGTGGCGGTCAACCCGGAGTTCCTGCGCGAGGGCACGAGCGTGCGGGACTTCTTCGACCCGCCGAAGACCGTCATCGGTGAGCTCGACGCGGCGAGCGGCGACGTGGTGGCGGCGCTGTACGGCGGGCTGCCCGGCGAGGTGTTCCGGGTGCCGGTCCAGGCGGCGGAGGCGATCAAGTACGCGGACAACGCGTTCCACGGGCTCAAGATCGGCTTCGCGAACGAGCTGGGCGCGGTGTGCCAGGCGCTCGGCGTGGACTCGCACCAGGTGATGGACGTCTTCCTGGCCGACCGCAAACTGAACATCAGCCCCGCCTATCTGCGGCCCGGCTTCGCCTTCGGTGGCTCCTGCCTGCCCAAGGACCTGCGCAGCCTGGTGCACGCGGCGCAGCGGGCCGACGTCTCGGTGCCGATCCTCGCCCATGTGCTGCCCTCCAACGCCGACCATCTGCAGCGTGCGGTGGACCTGGTCGAGCGCACCGGCAAGCGCCGGGTCGGCCTGTTCGGTCTTTCCTTCAAGCCCGGCACCGACGACCTCCGCGAAAGCCCGCTCGTCGAGCTGGCCGAGCGGCTCTTCGGCAAGGGATACGACCTGCGGATCTACGACGCCAACGTGAGTCTCTCGCGGCTCCTCGGCGCGAACCGCGAGTACATCGAGACCCGGCTTCCGCACCTCGGGCAGTTGCTCGCGGACTCCGTCGACGAGGTGCTCGAGCACGCCGAGGTGTGCCTGGTCGGGACCAAGGATCCGGCCGTCCTCGCGGCGTTGCCCCATGGCGATGAGCCGGTGATCGTCGACCTCATCCACCTTCCCGACGCCGACGCGCGCCGGGCCGAACCTGGGTACGTGGGCCTTGCTTGGTGACACGACACGCGGCGACCGGCCGAACCGGCGCGCGCTGATCTTGGTGGAGAACCTGTCGGTGCCTTTCGACCGGCGGGTGTGGCAGGAGTGCACGACACTGCGCGACGCGGGCTGGACGGTCGACGTCATCTGCCCGCGCGGCGAGAAGCGGGACACGGAGGCGGAGGCGGTGATCGACGGGGTGCGGATCCACCGCTACCCGTTGCGCGCGGCCACCGGAGGTCCGGCCGGGTACCTGCGGGAGTACGGCTCCGCGCTGTGGCACACGTACCGGCTCGCTCGCAAGGTCGGCCCGGTCCACGTGGTCCACGCCTGCAACCCGCCGGACCTGTTGTTCCTGCCGGCGCGGTGGCTGACGCGGCGCGGCGCGCGGTTCGTCTTCGACCAGCACGACCTGGTGCCCGAGCTGTACCTGTCCCGGTTCGACCGCGGCAAGGACCTGCTCTACCGCGCCGTGTGCGCCCTGGAACGGCTGACCTACCGGGCCGCGGACATCGTGATCGCCACGAACGAGAGCTACCGGGACGTCGCCGTGAGCCGTGGCGGCAAGAGACCGGAGGACGTCTTCGTGGTGCGCAGCGCGCCCGCGGTCGAACGGTTCCAACCGGTGCCGCCCGAGCCGGAGTTGAAGCGCGGCAAGCCCCATCTGCTGTGCTATCTCGGCGTGATGGGACCGCAGGACGGCGTCGACTACGCCTTGCGGGCCCTCGCGAAGCTGCGCGACGAACTCGGGCGGACCGACTGGCACGCGGTGTTCGTCGGCGCGGGCGACGCCTTCGACTCGATGGTGGAGCTGTCCCGGCGGCTCGGGCTCTCCGACCAGGTGCAGTTCACCGGGCGCGTCCCTGACGCCGACCTGGTGCGCTACCTGTCCACCGCGGACGTGTGCCTCTCCCCCGACCCGCGCAATCCGCTCAACGACGTCTCGACCATGAACAAGGTCCTGGAGTACATGGCGATGGGCCGGCCGATCGTCTCGTTCGACCTCCGGGAGGCACGCGTCTCCGCCGGGGACGCCGCCGTCTACGCGCCCGCCAACGACGAGGCCGAGTTCGCCGGGCTCGTCGCGCTGCTCCTCGACGATCCGGAGCAGCGGGCCCGCATGGGCAAGATCGGCCAGGAGCGGATCGGCGGACAGCTGTCCTGGCGGAACTCGCAAACGTCGCTGCTCGCTGCTTACGCCGCTGCCTGCCGTGACCGCACTCCGGTGCCGGCGGCCGCCCCGATCAGCACAGGGAAGAGGCAGCGCAGTTGAGTGAAGAAGCAATACGCCTGGTCACGATCGGGCGGATCTTCCGTCGGCGGTGGCGGCTGCTCGTCATCGTCGCGGTGCTGGGCGCGCTCTTCGGCTACGGCATCTCGGTGCTGTTCCCGCCGCGGTACACGGCTTCGGCATCGGTACTGCTGCCGGGGCAGTGGGAGGAGCGCGAGCTGCTGACTCAAGCGGAGATCGCGTCGAGTTCGGCAGTGGTCGACCGCGCGGCCGCCGCGTTGCGCTGGAAAGGCGTCAGCGGCGGCGAGCTGCGGGATCAAGTGAGCGCCAAGGCCTCCGACGGGAACATCATCAAGATCTCGGGTACGGCCGACAGCCCGCAGCGCGCGCAACAGCTCTCCGACCGGATGGCGGAGCAGTTCGTCGGCTTCGCCGCGCGGATCGCCAGCGACGACCCCGACTCCGACAGGCCCACGGGACCCGAGTCCCTGCGGCAGAAGGTGACCGAGACCAACCGCCGCATCACCGAGCTGGCCAACGCGGCCGATCCGGGGCAGACCGTGGAGAGCGTGCAGGCCCGCACCGAACTGGAGAAGCTGCGCACCGCGCTGCAGGAAGCCATGAAGAAACTGGACGAGTCCGACCGCGCGACCAACAAGGCCGGCATGGTCGTCATGGGCCCGGCGGCCCGGCCGACCAGTGAGGCACCGCCGACGAGAACGCAGTTCGTCGTCGCCGGGGCGCTGCTGTTCTTCCTGGTCGCGGTCATCGGCCATCTCGCCGCCGCACGGGGAAACCGCCGGCTGCGCACCGAACCGGAGATCGCCGCGGCGCTGAGCTGCGCGGTCCTCGGTGCCGTCGACGTGCCGGGGGAACGGTCCGCGCACCGGCCCGAGGGCGGTGGCGCCCGGGCCCGGCTCCGTCGGCTGCTCGACCTCGACACCCGGTGGGACCTGCCCGCCCCCCGCCGCTCCGGCGACGAGGCCAGCAGACAGATCAGATACCGGCGGGTGTGCGCCCGCCTCCGGGAGAAGCTCCTTGCGCCCCGGCGGCTGCTCGTCGTCGTACCGGACGGCGACCGGATCGCCCGCCGGGCCGCCGATCAGCTCGTCGCCGAGGCCAACGGTGATCCGATGCTGCGGGTGGTGGACGTTTCCGTGGACCGGCCGACGGTGCCGGACCGCGACACCGAGTCCGGTGCCCTGGTCGTGCTCAGCGCGGGCAGTTGGACCGCGGGAGAGCTCGGCGGCATCGCCGAGGCGTGTGCGGACGGCAGGCACGAGGTCGTCGGCATCGTCGTCGCCGGTACGGTCCAGGACCGTCCGGCGCGCTCTGCCGGCCGTCCCGCGGAGAACGCCGCCCCGGCGCTCGCGGCGCGCGGTCACGCGACGGGAGGTTCCGGATGACAACGAGTACGACTTCGGAGTCGTCGGCTTCCACTCCGCTGCTCGACCTGCAGGCGCTGGTCGTGGCGGTGCGCAGGCGCCGTCGCCTCTGGTGCTCCCTCGCGGCCCTCGGGCTGTTCCTCGGCGCGGCGTTCGCCGTCCTGCGGCCGCCGCCGCCGACCGCGGCGACCAAGGTCCTTGTCGCCCATCAGGAGGACCAGCCGAACGACACCGGCACGCTGATCCGTACCGACGTCGAGCTGCTCAAGACCACACGGATCGCGAGCAGGGCCCTGCGGTCTCTCAAGTCCCCCGAAAAGCCTGAGGACTTCATGCAGGACTACCGGGGCACGGGCGTGACCAACAACCTGATGCGGATCGATGTGACGGCCGACACCGAGCAGAAGGCGGTGGCCCGGGCCGAGGCGCTGGCCGAGGCGTTCGTCGCCGACCATGTGCGGCGGATGCGGGAGACCGCGAAGGCCGAGGCCAAGGCCCTGCTCGACCAGCGTGAGCGCATGCAGGACGAGCTCGCCAAGGTCAACGAGGCGATCGGAGGGCGGTCTCCGGAGAGCGACTCGAAGGAGTCGGCGAGCATCGAGTCGCTCTTCGCCCGCCGGGCCGAGCTGAACTCGCGGATCGCCGATTTCGCGCAGCGCGCCGAGGAGGCCCGCGTCGGCACGCCCCGGCTCATCGCCGGTACGCAGATCGTGGACGCGCCGCGCGCGGTGCCGCACTCCCTGCCCATGGCCGCCGCCACCAGCGCCGGGATCGGGCTCGTCCTCGGGCTCGTCCTCGGGCTCGCGGTGGCCGCGGTCGGCACGGTGGTGGCGGACCGTCCCGTGCTGCGCCGTCAGATCGCGGCGAACCTGGGCGCCTCCGTCATCGCGGAGCTGCCCCGGCTGCCGCGCCGGTCGGCCCGGTTGTGGCAGCTCCGCCGGACCCGGGCGGCGCGGTCACGGCTCACCACGAGCCTGGCCCGCACCGTGCGCGGCTCCGCGGAACCGGTGTCGCTCCTGGAACTGGGCTGTGCGCGCACCGCGAGCGTCATCGCTCTGGACGTCGCGAGGGCGCTGGCGACCGAGGGTCCTGTGGTCGTCGTCGACGGCCTGCCCGGCGCGGAGCTCTCGGGCCGCCGCCAGGAGCCGGGAGACCCGGACGTGGTGAGCGGCGAGGACGCCGCGGCCGTGCCGCAGCAGACGCGGCGGCTCGGCGTCGGCTCGGTCGCGCCCGGCACGGCGTGGACCGACCTCCGGTTCCTCGGCGGCCGGACCGTGCTCGTCGTGCGGGCCGGCCACGGCAGCGCCGCATGGCTGCACACCGTGGCACGCCAGCTCGCGGACCTGGACATTCCGGTGACCGGTGTGGTGCTGATCGACCCCGATCCGCGGGACCGGACCGACGGCACCCTGTGGGACGGGTCGCACACCGCGCTGCGCGGCCCTTTTAGGCGGATGACCCGGCCGAACGGTGGGGGTACCTCCCACGCCGTTCAGGCAGTGGGGGAGGGTCACCTGCGCACCGAGCGGCCGCCGGTGCCTGCCGCGCGGGTCCCGAACAGCGACCAGGAGGCGCGGTAGAACATGTGTGGTATCGCAGGCACTTACCGATGGCCGGACGGCAAGGCCGTGACCGACCGCCTCACCGAGACCCTCGCGCACCGCGGTCCGGACGGGGCTGGCCGGTACAGCCACCCCGTCGGTGACGGAGCGGTGGAGCTCGGGCACCGTCGTCTCGCCATCATCGACCTGTCCGAGACCGGCGCCCAGCCGATGGTCTCGGGCGGCCTCGCCCTGACGTACAACGGCGAGCTGTACAACGCCCCCGAGCTGCGCGCCGAGTTGGCGGCCTCCGGGGTGCGCTTCCGCGGGACCTCCGACACCGAAGTGGTGCTCGAGGCGTGGCGGCGCTGGGGCACGGACTGCCTGGCCCGGCTGCGCGGGATGTTCGCGTTCGGGATCTTCGACGAGCGCACGGGGGACCTGGTGCTCGCCCGCGACCAGCTCGGCATCAAGCCGCTGTTCCTGCTCCGGCGGGGCCCGGGCCTGGTGTTCGCCTCCGAGCTGAAGGCGCTCGCCGCCGTGACCGGCGGGTCGTTGGAGGTGGACCACGGGGCGTTGGTGGCCTCGCTCCTCTACTACTGGGTGCCGGACTCGCGGTGCGCGTTCCGCGAGGCGGAGAAGCTGCCGCCGGGGAGCTGGCTGAGGTGCCGGGCCGACGGCCGGGTGGAGCGCGGCCGGTACTGGCATCTGAAGGACGTCGCCGCCGAGGGCCGGGAGCGGTACCTGAGCGGTGAGCAGCCGGACCTGGCGGCCATCGTCGAGGAGTCGACCCGGCAGCATCTGCTGTCCGACGTGCCCGTGGCGACGTTCCTCTCCGGCGGTCTCGACTCCAGCTATCTGACCGCCCTCGCGGCCCGCCACCAGCCCGGGATCTCCGCGTACACCATCGGGTTCCGCGCCGAGGACGCCAAGTTCGAGGCGATGCCGGACGATCTGCGCTACGCCCGGAAGGTGGCCGAGCAGTTCGGCGTCGATCTGCACGAGATCGAGATCGCTCCGAACGTGCTCGACCTGCTGCCGCAGATGACGTACCACCTGGACGAGCCGATCGGCGACCCGGCCGCGATCAACACGTTCCTGATCTGCTCGGCCGCCCGGGAGGCCGGGGTCAAGGTGATGCTCTCGGGGATGGGCGCCGACGAGTTGTTCGCCGGGTACCGCAAGCACCTGGCCAACGTGCTCGCGCTGCGCTATCAGCGGGTCCCGCGGCCCCTGCGGCGCGGGGTGTCCGGGGTCGTGGACCGGCTGCCGGTGGCCTCGGCCCGCCGGGGGTACCGGTCGGTGCGGTTCGCGAAGCGGTTCCTGTCCTTCGCCGAGTTGCCGGAGGAGACCGCGTTCCGGCGCAGCTACACCATGTACGACCAGGAGGAACTGCTCGCCCTGGTCGATCCGGACCTGGCCGGGACGGTCGAGGACGTACTGGCCGAGCACGCGGACGTCTACGCGGACAACGACCTCGACGACCCTGCCGACTTCGTCAACCGCATGTGCCTGGGCGACGCCCGGATGTTCCTGCCGGGCCTGAACCTCACCTACACGGACCGCTCCAGCATGGCCGCGTCGACCGAGGTGCGGGTGCCGTACGTGGACGTCGAGGTGGTCAAGGCGGCGTTCGCGGTGCCCGGCGACCGGAAGATCGTCGGACGGCAGGGCAAGGCCGTCCTCAAGGAGGCGGCCACCTCGATCCTGCCCCGGGAGATCGTGTACCGGCCCAAGGGCCTGTTCAGCGCCCCGCTGCGGGCCTGGATGAGCCGGGACCTGGCGCCGCTGGTGCGCGAGGTGGTCAACGACGGCGTGCTCGTCAACTCCGGGCTGCTGCGCCGTGACGCCCTCGCGCGCATGGTCGCCGAGGACGCCGCCGGGCAGCGGGACTTCTCCAAGCATCTGTGGCATGTGCTGACCCTCGAGTACTGGTACCGCGGCGCGACCTCTGGCTCCGGCCAGAGCCAAGCGGCCTGACGGCGTGGAAGAAAAATAGGAGCTCCGGTGAAACAGGTTGTACAGAACTACAAGAGCGGCGAGCTCGCGGTGCTCGACGTGCCGGTACCGGGGTGCAAGCCGGGCGGTGTGCTGGTCCGCAGCGCCTACTCGCTGATATCCACCGGGACCGAGCTCATGAAGGTGTCCGAGGCCGGCATGTCGATGCTCGGCAAGGCCCGCTCCCGTCCTGACCAGGTGGCCAAGGTCATGCAGAGCGTGGCCACCAACGGGCTGCCCGCCACGTACCGCAAGGTGATGGGCAAGCTGGACTCCTACACACCGCTCGGCTACTCGCTGTGCGGGGTGGTCGAGCAGGTCGGCGCCGGGATCGACGATGTGGCGGTCGGTGACCTGGTGGCCTGCGCGGGCAATGAGCACGCGCTGCACGCCGAGCTGAACTGGGTGCCGAAGAACCTGTACGCCCCGGTGCCGGACGGCCTCGCCCCGCGGCACGCGGCCTTCGGCACCGTCGGGTCGATCGCGATGCAGGGCGTCCGCCGCGGCGAGCCCCAACTGGGCGACGTGGCCCTTGTCATCGGCCTCGGCCTCATCGGGCAGCTGGTGGTGCAGCTCCTCGCCGCCTCGGGCGCCCGTGTCGTCGGGGTCGACCCCGACCCGGCGCGCTGCGAACTCGCCGAGCGCCTGGGCGCGGCGGCCTGCGGCGATCCGGCGTCCGCGGCCGTGGAGGCCGCCGTCGCCGAACTCACCGGCGGTCACGGCGTGGACCAGGTGTACCTGGCCGCGGGCGGCGGCAGCAACGAGCCCGTCGAGCTGGCCGCCAAGCTGTGCCGGGACCGCGGCCGGGTCGTCGACATCGGCAAGTGCCGTCTGGACCTGCCCTGGAACGCTTACTACGAGAAGGAGCTCGACGTCCGGTTCTCCCGCAGCTACGGCCCCGGGCGCTACGACCCGGAGTACGAACTGGAGGGGCGCGACTACCCGATCGGCTACGTGCGCTGGACCGAGCGCCGCAACCTGGCGTGCTTCCTCGATCTCGTGGCCCGCGGCCGCGTCGACGTGGAGCCCCTGGTCTCGCACATCGCCGACTTCGACGACGCCGTGGAAACGTACCAGCGCCTGAAGGACGGTGAGCTGAAGGCCGTGGCGGTGCTGTTCCGGTACCCGGGCCAGAGCCGTCAGGCGGCGGAGGCACCGGCCCCGGAGGTGGCCGTGCCGTCGGTGAACGTGCGGAGCGACGGCCGGGTTTCCGTCCCGGCCCGGTCCGCCGCGGGGCCGGTGCGCCTCGCGTTCGTCGGGGCGGGGAACTACGCGACGTCCATGCTGCTGCCGCACCTCGCGGAGCGCGACGGTGTCACGCTGTCGACCGTCGTCACCACGACGGCGCTGTCCGCCGCCAACGCCAAGCGGAAGTTCGGCTTCGCCGAGGCGACCACCGATCTCGACGCCGTGCTCGGCGACAAGTCCATCGACGCGGTGTTCGTGGTCACCCGCCACAGCTCGCACGCCGAACTGACCCGCAAGGCGCTCCTGGCGGGCAAGGCCGTGTTCGTGGAGAAGCCCCTGGCGCTCACCGAGGACGAGCTGGCCGGTGTGCTCGCGACGGTGGAGGAGTCCGGCAACGACCGGCTGCAGGTGGGCTTCAACCGCCGGTTCGCGCCGCTGCTGCGGGAGGCGAACAACCGGTTCGGTGCCCGGACCGGTCCGGCGAGCCTGCGCTACCTGGTCAACGCGGGCCGCCTGCAGCACGGCAGTTGGTACCTCCAGCAGGGCAGCGAGGGTTCGCGGTTCGCGGGTGAGGGCGGGCACTTCATCGACACGGCGAGCTGGCTGCTCGGGGCCGACCCGGTCTCGGTGTACGCCGTCGCTCCGGCCGGCAACGAGGACCTGCAGATCGTGCTGCGCTACCCGGACGGGTCCACCGCCACCATCAGCTACGTCACCACCGGCGCGCCCGGTTTCCCCAAGGAGACGCTGGACCTCGTCGCGGACGGCAAGGTCCTGAAGCTCGACGACTTCGTCCGTGCCTCCGTGCACGGACCCGACAAGTGGGTCAGTTCGCGACTGCCCAAGGCCCGGGACAAGGGCCAGAACGCCGAACTGGCCGCGTTCGTCAAGGCCGTGCGGACCGGCGGGCCGATGCCGGTGCCGCTGCAGTCCCTCGTCGCCACCACGGCGGCCACCCTCGCCGTGCAGACGAGCCTGGTCGGGGGCGCGCCGGTGACGTTGGCGAGGCCGCGATGAGCATGAGCGCGGGCTGGTACCTGCGGCGTTTGTCCCGGATGGGGCCGCGCGAGATCGGCGGCCGGGTGAGCGACACCGTGCGCAGGCGGCGGTGGCGGTCGGCGCGGCCCGACTGCCCGAGCGTGACCGGCGCCCGGTTCACCGCGGTGCTGCCCGCCGGGACGATCGCCGCGGTGCCCCCGGACGCCGCGAAGCGGCTCATCACCGAGGCGGACCGGCTGCTCGCCGGGCACGTCGAGTACTTCGGGGTGGTCCGCGACGACCTGGTCGACCCGGACTGGTGGTGCGACCCGAAGACCGGGCGCCGGGCGCCGTGGGGCTACGCCTTCGACGTGCCGTACCGCAACGAGGACGCGGTCGGGGACATCAAGCAGATCTGGGAGCTGTCCCGGCATCAGTACCTGACCGTGCTCGCCGCCGCCTACGCGGTCACCGGGGACGAGCGGTACGCCGAGCGCGTGGCCGAGCACCTGCGGTCGTGGTGGGCGGCGAACCCGCCGCTGCGCGGCGTGCACTGGATCAGCGGCATCGAGCTGGGCATCCGCTTGCTGTCCTGGGTGTGGGTCCGCCGCCTGCTCGACGGCTGGCCGGGCGCGGCCGACCTGTTCGAGGGCAACCCGGTGGCGCGCAACCAGATCTGGCACCACCAGCGCTGGCTGGCCGCGTTCCCCAGCCGGGGGTCGTCGGCGAACAACCACGTCATCGCCGAGGCCGCCGGGCAGTTCGCCGCGGCCTGCGCGTTCGGGTGGTTCCCCTCCTCGGCGCGCTGGCGCGACGGCGCGCTGCGGTCCCTCGAGCGGCACTTGCGCGGCAACACCTTTCCCTCCGGTCTCAACCGCGAGCTGGCCACCGAGTATCACGGGCTGGTCCTAGAACTCGGCCTGGCCGCGCTGGCCGAGGCGGACGCGGCCGGGGTGCCGGTCCCCGCGACCGTCCGGCTCGTGCTGCTGCGGATGACCGACGCGCTCGCGGCCGTCGTGGACGGCCGGTTACGGCCGCCGCGCCAGGGCGACGCGGACGACGGGCACGGTCTGGTGGTGGACGGCGCGGGCACCGACCGCTGGGGCTCGCTCCTCGCCACCGGGGACGCCGTGTTCGGGCGGCTCGACTGGTGGCCGGCGGTGACCGGCACCGATGTGCGCACCCCGCTGCTCGCCGCGCTCATCCGGCCGTACGGGAAGAAGGGGACCACGCCTGCCGTGACCCGCCCGGTGCGCCGACCGGGTCACTTCGCCGACGCGGGGCTCACGATCCTGCGCGGCCCCGAGGAGATCTGGTGCCGCTGCGACGGTGGTCCGCACGGGTTCCTCTCCATCGCCGCGCACGGCCACGCGGACGCGCTGTCCCTGGAGGTCCGGCACGACGGGGTCGACGTGCTCGCCGACCCGGGGACGTACTGCTACCACGGGCAGCCCGCGTGGCGGCGGTACTTCCGGTCGACCCTCGGCCACAACACCCTGGAGCTGGACGGCACCGACCAGTCCGTCTCGGGGGGCCCGTTCCTGTGGGTCCGGCATGCCCGCAGCCGCGTCCTGGTCGCGGACACGACCGGCGCGTCCGAGGGGGGTGTGGCTCTCTGGTCCGCCGAACACGACGGCTACGGGCGCTCCGTGCACCGCCGCCGGGTGGAACTGACCGCCGAGACCAAGGAGTTACGGGTGGTCGACGAGGTCCTCGGCCGCCAGGGTCCGCGCCGGGACGTGCGCCTCGCGTTCCACCTCGGACCGGCGGTCGCCGTGGACCTGGTGGGGAACTGGGCGGTCCTCACCTGGTCCCGGGACGGCGAGGTCCGCTCCGCGGTGCTCGACCTGCCGGGACAGCTGAGCTGGCGGGCGCATCGCGGCGAGAGCGATCCGCCGCTGGGCTGGTACTCCCCCGGCTTCGGCCGCAAGGAGCCCGCGACCACGCTGGTCGGCACCGGTGTCGCCGACGGCGCCGCGCAGTCGGCGGAGTTCACCACCGTGCTCAGGTTCTGCGGCTAGGGGGCACGTGGTGATGAAGTGGCGGCACTGGGCGTTGCCCGCGGCACCGCTGGCGTTGGTCCTGCTCGCGGCGACCGGCTGTACGAGCTCGTCGGACGCCCCTCAGAAGCCGACCGGCAGGCCCTCCACGTCCGGGGCGCACTCGACGTCCGTGGCCCGGGTGTGCGCCAAGCCCCCGGCCGGGCCCGAGAAGGCTCCGGCGGGCGCGGTGACGGTCGACCCCGCGGTGGTCGGTGACCTGGCCGCGAAGACCAAGAGCAACCCCCCGGACACCACGTTCTGGCTGCGGCCGGGCAAGCACCGGCTCGACCCCGACCGCTTCTCCCAGGTCATCGCCAAGAAGGGGAACCGCTATCTCGGCGCTCCGGGCGCGGTGCTCGACGGCCGGAAGCTCAACCAGTACGCGTTCAGCGGCAGCGCCCGTGACGTCACCATCCGCCATCTGACCGTGCAGCGTTTCGTCGCGCCGAACAACGAGGGCGTGGTCAACCACGACATGGCCGACGGCTGGGTGATCGAGCACTCGAAGATCCAGTACAACTCCGGCGCCGGGCTGATGGCCGGTGCCCGCCAGCAGGTCCGCGCCAGCTGCCTGCGCGCCAACGGGCAGTACGGAATGAACGCGTACAAGACCGGCGACTCCATCAAGGGCCTGGTCGTCGAGGGCAACGAGGTCGTGGGCAACAACACCGACAACTGGGAGAAGCGCAAGCCGGGCTGCGGCTGCACCGGCGGCATCAAGTTCTGGGCCGTCGACGGTGCCGACATCCGCGGCAACTGGGTGCACGACAACCGCGGAGCCGGGTTGTGGGCGGACAACAACAACAATGACTTCCGCATCGAGAACAACGTCCTCGAAGCCAACGACGGCGCCGCGCTGATGTACGAGACCAGCTACAACGCGGTCATCCGGAACAACACGATCCGGCGCAACAACTGGGTCGAGGGCCGCAGGACCGCCGACCGCGGCGACAACTTCCCGTACGCGACCATCTATGTGTCCGAGTCCGGCGGCGAACCACGGATCCGGGCCCGCACCGACAAGATCGAGATCTCCCGGAACCTGCTGGAGAACAACTGGTCCGGGATCACCCTGTGGGAGAACTCCGACCGGTTCTGCAACAGCCCGGCCAACACCTCGACCGGCTACTGCACCCTGCTGGTGAAGGACATCGACCGCTGCGAGCGGCCCGCGATCGCCAAGGCGCCGCTGTACTCCGACTGCCGGTGGAAGACCCAGCGGGTGGACATCCACGACAACCGCTTCGTCCTGAAGAAGTCCGTCGTCAAGTGCGCGGTGGAGTGCGGCCGCATGGCGGTCCTCGCCAACTACGGCACCTACCCCAAGTGGTCGCCGTACAAGGGCAAGCGGGTGTCGGACGCGATCACCCACAAGCAGCGCAACCGCTGGCACGACAACGTCTACCGCGGACCGTGGAGCTTCGTCGCGGCCAACACGGACGGGAAGCTCAACTCCAGGCAGTGGCAGGCCACGCCGTACCGGCAGGACGCCGGCAGCACCTTCGACCCGCAGGCCGGTGGTTGAGATGAGCGGGGACCTGCTGCGCGGAGGGCTGCCGGGCGCACCGGATCTGACGGGCACACGGCCCGGCGTCGAAGCGCGCCCCGCGGGCACGCCGAAGGCCGTCGGGATCGTCTGGGCGCTCCTTGCCCTGAACACGCTCGGCTCCGCCGGGGCGAAGACCGTCGTCACGCTGCCCCGCTCCCTCATCCAGATGGCCACCATGGGGGCACTGGTCGCCGCGTTCACGCTGGCGCTCGCGCTCAATCTCCGGCTGCGCGTCCGGCCCAGCGCCTTCGTGCTCCTGCTCACCCTGCTGCTCGTGCCCAGCGTGATCTCCAGCGCGAACCTGGAGGTGGGGTACGGCGCGCTGTTCCGCTGCGCCCGGCTCGCGCTCTTCGTCGGCACGCTGTGGCTGCTCAGCCGCTGGTGGAACGGCGACGTGACGTTCGTGCGGTACCACATCCGGATGTACTTCGCGGTGCTCGTGTCGGTGGCCGCGGGCCTGGTCGTCTCGCCGGGCACGGCCATGCCCGAGTACTACGGCGGGCGTCTGGTCGGCGCGCTGTGGCCGCTCACCCCGCCGCAGATCGGACAGTACGCCGCGGTGATCATCGGGCTCACCGTGCTGCTCCTGCTCGGCCGCGAGGCCGACAGGACCAGCGCGGTGGTGATCATCGTCCCGTCCCTCGTCCTGCTCGCGCTGACCCACACCCGCACGGCCACGCTCGGCATGCTCATCGGCCTCGTCCTCGCGATCAGCTCGCTCGTCCTGACCAGCGCCGCCGCCCGGCGCTTCTTCGCCTGGACGGTGCTGATCGCCACGGTGGCCGCGGTGGCGTTCAGCTCCGCGCTGCAGTCCTGGTACCTGCGCGGACAGAGCCAGGAGAACCTGTCCAACCTCACCGGGCGGGCCAAGGTCTGGGACGCCCTGCTCGCGGCGCCCCGGACGACCGGGGAGAAGGTGTTCGGCGTCGGCCTGAGCGACAAGTCCTTCGGCGGGCTGCCGATCGACAACAGCTGGCTGGCCGTCTACCACGAGCAGGGCCTGATCGGCGTCACCATCGTGTCGGCGCTCATCGCCGTCCTCGGCGGCGTCGCGCTGCTGCGGCCGCCGTCGCTCCCGAGGGCCTGCGCGATCTTCCTGATCAGCTACTGCGCGATCTCGTCGTACACCGAGGCCGGACTCGGCGACGCCTCGCCGTATCTGCTGCATCTGGGCCTGGCCGCCTCGCTGCTCGCGGTGCCCGCCGCCGCGGCCACGCCCCTCTCCACTACCGCAGTCCCCCGACGACGTGTCCCGCGATGGGCCAGGAGGTGACCTTGAGCATGCATCAGATGCACGTACTAGTGGTGCACAACCGCTACTCCTCGGCGCAGCCGAGCGGCGAGAACAGGGTCGTCGACGAGGAGGCGGGACTGCTGCGCGCGGCCGGCCACCGGGTCGACGTGTTCGAGCGGCGCAGCGACGACATCGCCGCCCGCTCCCTGCTCGGCAAGGTCGCGGTGCCGCTCCTCGTACCGTGGAATCCGGCGGTCCGCTCGCGGCTCGCCGCCCGGCTGCGCGCCGATCGGCCGGACGTGGTGCACGTCCACAACGTCTTCCCGCTCCTGTCCCCCGCGGTCCTTGCCGCCTGCGCCGACGTCGGCGTGCCGGTCGTCGCCACGCTGCACAACTACACGCAGGTCTGCCCGCCCGGGACGCTGCACCGGGACGGCAAGGCGTGCACCGAGTGCGTCGGGTCGAAGGTGCCGGTGCCCGCCGTCCGGCACGGCTGCTACCGCGACTCCCGGCTCGCGACCGTGCCGCTCGCGGTCAGCATGACGGTGAACCGGCGGCGGTGGTGGACCGGCGTGGAGCGGTTCTTCTGCATTTCCGCGGCGCAGCGCGACGTCCTGGTGCGGTCCGGCATGCCGGCCGAACGGCTCGCGGTGAAGCACAACTTCGTCCCCGACCCGGGCACCCGCCGGACGGGCCCCGGCGAGCATCTGCTCTTCCTGGGCCGTCTCGCGGAGGCCAAGGGCGTGCGGCTGCTCATGACCGCGTGGGACGAGGTCGCCGCGGGCGGCGGGGTGGGTGTGCCGCTCGTGCTCGCCGGGGCGGGGCCGCTGGAGCGGGAGGTGGCCGACTGGGCGGCGGGGCGGGACGACGTGCGGTACGTCGGCCTGTGCGACCCCGAGGAGTGCCGGAAGGTCGTCGCGCGGTCGGTCGCGGTGGTGGCGCCGTCGATGGCGATGGAGACGTTCGGCCTGGTGGTGGCGGAGGCGATGGCGGCGGGGGTCCCGGCCGTCGCCGCCGCTCACGGTGCCTTCGTCGAGCTCGTCGAGGACGGGGTGACCGGGTTGCTCCACCAGCCGGGCGATGCCTCCTCGCTCGCGTTGCGCATCCGCCGGATCGCGACCGAGCAGGACCGCAACCGGGAGATGGGACAGGCGGCCCGGCGCCGATACGAGGGGAACTTCAGCCCGGCCGTCGGTCTGGAGCGCCTGGAGGAGGGGTACCGCACCGCGATCGCGGGGCGGTCAGGCGGCGGGCACAGCACGCCGCCGGCAGGCAACGGAAACACGGGCTCGCTGCGGGGCACCCGCGCGGGCAGAGATGGGGGGAAGTAGATGACAGGATGCCGACTCTGCGGCTCGACGGCGCTGGCCAGCGTCGTCGATCTGGGGGCGACGCCGCCGTGCGAGAGCTTTCTCGCCGCGGACCAGTTGGACAAGCCGGAACCGGCGTACCCGCTGCACCTGCGGGTCTGCACCGAGTGCTGGCTCGCGCAGATCCCGCCGCTGATCACGCCGGAGGAGACGTTCGAGGAGTACGCGTACTTCTCCTCCTTCTCCACCTCCTGGGTGGAGCACGCGCGCGGGTTCGTCGCCGACGCCGCGGCGCGGGTGGGGCTCGGCCCCGACGCCTTCGTGGTCGAGGTGGCGAGCAACGACGGGTATCTCCTGAAGCACGTGGTGGCCCGGGACATCCGCTGCCTCGGCATCGAGCCGTCGGTGAACGTCGGTGCC
The DNA here is from genome assembly GCF_055591765.1 of Streptomyces sp. NPDC041205. Taxonomy (NCBI): domain Bacteria; kingdom Bacillati; phylum Actinomycetota; class Actinomycetes; order Kitasatosporales; family Streptomycetaceae; genus Streptomyces; species Streptomyces sp. NPDC041205. The sequence goes on from NZ_JBVIZH010000008.1 coordinate 60,630, forward strand.
GCGGCGCGGGAGGCGGGCGTACCCACGCTCACGGAGTTCCTGTCCCCGGACACCGGCGCGGCCGTCCGCGCCGAGCACGGTCCCGCGGACCTGGTCGTGGCCAACAACGTGTACGCGCACATCCCCGACGTGGTCGGGTTCACCCAGGGGCTGCGCGCCCTGGTCGCCGACGACGGCTGGGTCTCCATCGAGGTGCAGCACCTGCTGACGCTGATCGAGGAGAACCAGTACGACACGATCTACCACGAGCACTTCCAGTACTACACGGTCGCGTCCGCGATCCGGGCCCTCGCGAGCGGTGGACTCGCCCTCGTGGACGTCGAGTTGCTGCCCACGCACGGCGGCTCCATCCGGCTGTGGGCCCGGCCGGCCGAGGTGGCCGGTGAGCCCTCGCGGCAGGTGGCCGACGTGCTCGCCCGGGAGAAGGCCGCCGGCCTTCAGGAACTGTCCGGGTACACCGAGTTCTCCGCCCGGGTCGCCAAGGTGCGCCGGGATCTCCTGAAGTTCCTCATCGAGGCGGCCGAGCGCGGCCAGACGGTCGTCGGCTACGGCGCCCCCGGCAAGGGCAACACCCTGCTCAACCACTGCGGCATCCGGCCCGACCTGCTCGCGTACACGGTCGACCGCAACCCCTACAAGCACGGCAGGTTCACCCCGGGCACGCGCGTCCCGATCCTGCCGCCCGAGCAGATCGCCGCCGACAAGCCCGACTACGTGCTCGTCCTGCCGTGGAACCTGCGGGCCGAACTGACCGAGCAGTTGTCCTTCGTCCACGAGTGGGGCGGCCGCCTCGTCTTCCCCATCCCGGAACTGAGCATTGTCGAGGTCGGCGTCGTGAAAGAGGTCACAGCATGAAGGTCGTCCTGTTCTGCGGCGGTTACGGGATGCGGATGCGCAGCGGCGCCGCGGACGACGTGCCCAAGCCGATGGCGATGGTCGGCCCGAGACCGCTGATCTGGCACGTCATGCGCTACTACGCGCACTTCGGCCACAAGGAGTTCGTCCTGTGCCTCGGGTACGGGGCCCATCACATCAAGGACTTCTTCCTCAACTACGAGGAGACGACGTCCAACGACTTCGTGCTGCGGGGCGGCCGGACCGAGCTGCTCTCCACCGACATATCCGACTGGACGATCACGTTCGCGCAGACCGGCATCGAGTCGCCGATCGGGGAGCGCCTTCGCCGGGTGCGGCAGCACCTGGACGGCGACGAGATGTTCCTCGCCAACTACGCCGACGTGCTCACCGACGCCCCGCTGCCGGAGATGATCGAGCGGTTCTCCCGGCGTGACGCCGGGGCCTCGATGATGGTGGTGCCGCCGCAGTCGTCGTTCCACTGTGTGGAGCTCGGCGAGGACGGTCTGGTGGGGGGCATCACCGCGGTGAGCGACATGCCGCTGTGGGAGAACGGCGGCTACTTCGTGCTCCGCCAGGAGGTCTTCGACCACATACCGGAGAACGGGGACCTGGTCGCCGACGGCTGCGCCCGACTGGCCAAGCAGGGCCGTCTGGTGGCGCACCAGCACCGCGGCTTCTGGAAGCCGACCGACACCGTGAAGGAGCGCGCCGCGCTCGACGGCGCCTACGCCCGGGGCGACCGCCCGTGGGCCGTGTGGGAGCGCGACGGCGTGGGGGTGAGCGTGTGATCCGGCTCGGGGCCGGGCACCGCCTGGACCGGATTGTCGCGGTGGGCGCGCACTGCGACGACATCGCCATCGGCGCGGGCGGCACGCTGCTCGCGATGTGCCGCGCGCGGCCGGGACTCCGCGTCGACGCGCTGGTGCTCTCCGGCGGCGGCAGCGAGCGGGAGCAGGAGGAACAGGCCGCGCTCGCCGCCTTCTGCCCCGGTGCCGAACTCGACCTGACGGTGCTCAAGCTGCCCGACGGCCGGATGCCGGCGCGCTGGGAGGAGGCCAAGGCAGCGGTCGAGGAGCTGCGGACGCGGACCGAGCCGGACCTGGTGCTCGCGCCCCGCACCGAGGACGCGCACCAGGACCACCGCGGCCTGGCGAAGCTGATGACCACCGCGTTCCGCGACCACCTGGTGCTCGGCTACGAGATCGTCAAGTGGGACGGCGACCTCGGCCGTCCGTCGGCGTACCAGCCGCTGTCGCCGGAGATCGCCGAAGAGAAGGTCCGGCTGCTGCAGGAGCACTACCCCTCGCAGCGGCACCGGCCCTGGTACGACCGCGAGGCCTTCCTCGGCCTCGCGCGGATCCGCGGCATCGAATGCCACGCGCGCTACGCCGAGGCGTTCGCCGCGACCAAAATCACGCTCGATCTGGGGGACTGAAACTTGCGCGTACTGCTCACCGGACACCAGGGCTACCTGGGCACCGTCATGGCCCCGGTTCTGACGGCCGCCGGGCACGAGGTCGTCGGCCTCGACTCCGGCCTGTTCGCCGACTGCGTCCTCGGCCCGGCCCCCGCGGACCCGCCCGGGCCCCGGGTGGACCTGCGCGACGTCACGGCCGACCACGTGGCCGGGGTGGACGCCGTGATCCACCTGGCCGCGCTGTCCAACGACCCGCTGGGATCCCTCGCCCCGGAGCTCACCTACGACATCAACCACCACGCGTCCGTGCGCCTCGCCCGGCTGGCCCGCGACGCCGGAGTGCGACGCTTCCTGTACGCGTCCACCTGCTCGGTCTACGGCGCCGCGGGCGGTGACGACCTGGTCGCCGAGGACGCCCCGCTGCGCCCGGTGACGCCGTACGCGGAGTCCAAGGTGCGCGTCGAGGACGACCTGCACGCGCTGGCCGACGGCGACTTCAGCCCGGTGTACATGCGCAACGCCACCGCCTTCGGCTACTCGCCCCGCCTTCGCGCCGACATCGTGCTGAACAACCTGGTGGGCCACGCGCTCCTGTCCGGCGAGGTCCTGGTGATGTCCGACGGCACCCCGTGGCGCCCGCTCGTGCACGCCGCCGACATCGCCCGGGCCTTCACGGCCGCGCTGACCGCGCCGCGCGAGGCGGTGCACGACCGGGCGTTCAACATCGGCAGCGAGGTCAACAACGTCACGGTCGCCGAGATCGCCGAGCAGGTCGCCGAGGCGGTGTCCGGCTCGAAGGTGGTGATCACCGGGGAGACCGGCGCCGACCCGCGGTCCTACCGCGTGGACTTCTCCCGGTTCCGGGACGCGATCCCCGGCTTCGACTGTGAGTGGACGGTGAAGCGGGGAGCGCTCGAACTCGCGGATGCCTACAAGAAGTTCGGGCTGACCCGGGAGGACTTCGAGCGGCGCTTCACCCGCCTCGCCGTGCTGCGCGCCGCGTCCGACGCCGGTGCCGTCGACGACACCCTGCGGTGGAGCCGATGACGTCGGCGGGCGCGCGGATGCACGCCCTGGTGGAGCGGCTGTACCCGCTGTGCCGGAGCATCACCGGCGACGGTGTGCGCGCCACCCTGGACATCGTCGGCGAGTACGTACCGCTCCAGGTGCACGAGGTGCCGACCGGGACGCAGGTGCTCGACTGGACCGTGCCGCAGGAGTGGAACATCCGCGACGCGTACATCGCCGACAGCGACGGCAACCGGGTCGTCGACTTCGCCGCGTCCAGCCTGCACGTGCTCGGCTACAGCGTGCCGGTGCACGAGACGATGCCGCTGTCCGAGCTGCGCGGACACCTGCACACCCTGCCGGACCACCCGAGCTGGGTGCCGTACCGCACCAGCTACTACAAGCCGGAGTGGGGCTTCTGCCTGGCCCAGGAGACCTTGGACGCGCTGCCCGACGGCGACTACGAGGTGCGTGTCGACTCCACGCTCACGGACGGTCACCTCACCTACGCCGAGCACGTGGTCCCCGGTCAGGTCCCCGACGAGGTGATCGTCTCCTGCCACGTCTGCCACCCGTCGCTGGCCAACGACAACCTGGCCGGCGTCGCGGTGGCGACGTTCCTGGCCAGGGCGCTCGCGGAGGAAACGCCGTACTACACCTACCGGTTCGTCTACGCGCCCGGCACCATCGGGGCGATCACCTGGCTGGCCCGCAACGCGGAGCGGATCGACCAGGTCAAGCACGGGCTCGTGCTCGCCTGCGCGGGCGACTCGGGACAGCTGACGTACAAGCAGAGCAGACGCGGCGACGCGGAGATCGACCGGGTCCTGCGGCACGTCCTCACCGCGTCCGAACGCCCGCACCGCGTCACCGAGTTCACTCCGTACGGCTACGACGAGCGGCAGTACTGCTCGCCCGGGTTCAACCTCGGCGTGGGCTCGCTCAGCCGGACCCCGTACGCGGGCTACCCCGAGTACCACACCTCGGCGGACAACCCGGACTTCGTCTCCCCGGAGGCGATGGCGGACACCCTCGCCGTCTGCCGCGAGGCGTTCGCCGTCCTCGACCGCAACCGGAGCTACGTCAACCTCAGCCCCTACGGCGAACCGCAGCTGGGCAGGCGGGGGTTGTACGAGTCGCTCGGCGGGCGCAGCGACGCGCAGCAGGCCCAGATGGCCATGCTGTGGGTGCTCAGCCTCTCCGACGGCGAGCACAGTCTGCTCGACGTCGCCGAGCGGGCCGGGCTGCCGTTCGACACGGTCGCCGGCGCGGCCGACGCCCTGCACGGTGCCGGGCTGATCAAGGCATGACACCGATGACCACCACCGACGGGGAGAAGCGCACCGCCAAGCGGGCCATGGCAGGACGGCTGTCCTGGGGACTGGCCGACCAGGCGGTCTGCAGCATGACCAACTTCGCGGTGGGGATCTATGTGGCCCGCTCCCTCGGGCTTGCCGCGTTCGGCGTGTTCAGCCTGGCCTGGGTGACCTACGGCGTGGTGCTCAGCGTCTCGCGCGGGCTTGCCACCGACCCGTTGGTGGTGCGCTTCAGCGGTGTGCCGGACGCTCCCTGGCGCGCGGCAGCGGCCCGGTCGTCCGGTACCGCGCTCGGCGTCGGCGGTGCCATCGGCGCGGTGTGCCTGGTGGTCGGCCTGAGCCTCGGCGGACGCGTGGGGCCCGCGTTCGCCGCTCTCGGCGTGGTGCTGCCCGGGCTGCTCCTGCAGGACGCCTGGCGGTACTCGTTCTTCGCCGCGGGCACCGGACGGAAAGCGTGCGTCAACGACCTCCTGGGAGCCGTCGCGCTCGTCCCCGCCCTGCTGGTGGCGGGCCGCGTGGGCAGCGTGGAGGCCTTCGTCCTCGCCTGGGGCGCGGCAGCCGCGGTGGCCGCCGGGTACGGCTGCCTCCAGTCCGGCATCCGGCCCCGCCCCGACAAGGCGCGCGCGTGGCTGCGCGAGCAGCGCGACCTCGGCTACCGGTACCTGGTCGAGAACGTCGGTGTCAGCGGCGCGTCCCAGCTGCGGGCGTACGGGCTCGGCGCGATCGTCGGGGTCAGCGCGGTGGGCGTGGTCCGGGGCGCGGAGCTCCTGCTCGGCCCGTTCCTCGCCCTGCTGATGGGGCTTTCGCTCGTCACGGTCCCGGAGGCGGCGCGGGTGCTGCGGCAGGCCCCGCACCGCCTGGCCACGTTCTGCCTCATGCTGTCCGGCGGCCTCGCCGCCGCCGCGCTGCTCTGGGGCGTGGCACTGCTCCTGGTGCCGGACGGAGCCGGCGAGCACGTGCTCGGCGACGTCTGGCGCTCCGCATCAGAACTCATCGTGCCCGCCGTGCTCGGTGTCGCGGGCTCCGGCCTCGGCATCGGCGCGGCGGCCGGCCTGCGCGCGCTCGCCGCGGCCCGGCGCAGCCTGCGCGCCCAGCTGTTCGCCTCCGCCTGCTACGTCGGCGGCGGGCTCGGCGGGGCGGCCGCGGGCGGCGCGCTCGGCTCGGCCTGGGGCGTCGCCGCCGCGACCTTCTGCGCCTCGGCCGTGTGGTGGCTGCAGCTGCGGTCGGCCCTGCGCGAGCACCACCGCAATCCCATCCCCGAAGTGAGGACGCAATGACCGCCCAACCCCGGCTGAGCATCGGCCTGCCCGTGTACAACGGCGAGGAGTACCTCGCCGAGGCGCTCGACGCCCTGCTCGGCCAGACCTACGAGGACTTCGAGCTGGTCATCTCCGACAACGCCTCGACCGACGGGACCCAGGACATCTGCCGCCGGTACGCCGAGAAGGACCCGCGCATCCGGTACCTCCGCCTGACCCGGAACATCGGCGCCGCGCCGAACCACAACTACGTGTTCACCCAGTGCCGCGGCGAGCTGTTCAAGTGGGCCTCGCACGACGACCTGTACGCCCGGGACCTGCTGCGGCGCTGTGTGCAGGCGCTCGACGAGCGTCCTGACGTGATCCTCGCGCACGCCGACCAGGCGGTCATCGACGAGGACGGCCAGGTGAAGGTCCCGTACGAGTACACGCTCGCCACCGACTCGCCGCGTGCGCCGGAGCGCTTCCGCAGCATGCTGTTCGAGCCCGGCGGCGACGACTTCTACGGCGTGATGCGGGCCGACGTGCTGCGCCGCGTGAAGCCGCACGACAGCTACCACCACGCGGACCGCACGTTCGTCGCCGAGATCGGTCTGCACGGGCCCTTCCACCAGGTGCCGGAGCTGATGTACTTCCGCCGCGACCACCCCACACGGGCCGAGCGGGCGAACCCCTCCAAGCGGTCCCGGTGCGTCAACCTGGACCCGCGCCGGGCGGGCCCGCTGCACCCGACGCCCCGGCTGCTCGCCGAGTACGTCTGGGGCTTCGTCTCGGCGATCCGGCGGGCGCCGCTGTCCTCGGCCGACCGGCGCGCGTGCTACCGCCACCTGGCGGCGTGGGCGACCAGCCGGGCCCGGCCGGGCACCGGTGAGCGGGTCGAGGACCGCGCCCCGGTCGACCCGGCCCGGCTCACCGTCTCCGTCGACGCCATCGTGGCGGGACGCGAGGGGAGGAAGGCGTGAGGTCCGCGCACGGAACCCCGGTGCGCGTCGGGGTGTTCGGCCTGCTCGGCTCCGGCAACCTCGGCAACGACGGGTCGCTCGAAGCCGTCCTCGGGTACCTCCGCGCCGACCATCCGGAGGCGGTCGTGGACGCCCTGTGCGGCGGGCCCGAGGTCGTCGCGGCCCGGTACGGGATCCCCGCGACGCGGCTGCACTGGTACCGCGGGGAGTACCGGACCGCGTCGCGTGCGGGGGCGATCGCGGGCAAGGGCCTCGGCAAACTCGTCGACGTCTTCCGCACCGCCGCCTGGGTGCGCCGCCATGACGTGGTGATCGTGCCGGGCATGGGCGTCCTGGAGGCCACGCTGCCCCTGCGGCCCTGGGGCTTCCCGTACTCGCTGTTCCTGCTCTGCGCGTCCGGGCGGCTGCTTCGCACCCGGGTCGCGCTGGTCGGCGTCGGCGCCGCCGCGATCCGCGACCGGCCGACCCGGGCCCTGGTGCGCTGGTCGGCGCGCCTTGCCGCGTACCGGTCGTACCGGGACGCCCCGTCCCGCGACGCGCTGCGGGACATGGGCGTGGACACCTCGCGTGACGAGGTCTACCCGGACCTCGCCTTCGCCCTGCCGACGCCGTCGGCGAGCACGCCCTCGGGCCCGCCGGGTCCGGTGTGCCTCGGCGTCATGGACTTCCATGGCGGCAACGACGACCGCGCCCGGGCCGAGGAGATCCACCGGCGCTACCTGGACGGGACGACGCGCTTCGTCCGTGCGCTCGTCGCGGACGGCAGGCCGGTCCGTCTCGTCACCGGCGACGAGTGCGACGCGTCGGTGGTCGCCGCGATCCTCGACGCGGTGGACTCGCCGCTGGTCACCGCGGCCAAGACGGCCTCGCTCGCCGACCTCATGAAGGAGATGGCGGGTGCCGACGCCGTGGTGGCGACCCGGTACCACAACCTGATCTGCGCGCTGAAGGTCGGCACTCCGACGCTCGCGCTCAGCTACGCGGCCAAGAGCGACGTGCTCATGGCTCAGATGGGCCTTGGCGCGTACTGCCATCCGGCGCGCGAGGTCGACGCCGACCGGCTGCTCGAACAGTTCCGGGCTCTCGAGCAGCGTTCGGCGGAGCTGCGGCGGACCCTCACCGGGCGCAACCACGACGCCGCCGGGCGCCTCAAGCACCAGTTCACCGCCCTCACCACGGCCCTGTTCCCGGCGGCCGACCGCGCCCACGCCAAAGCGACTGCCCTGCGGGAGACACCATGAAAGCGACCGAAGTCCCGGCGATCGCCGGCGCGTACCTCTTCGAGCCGACGCCGTACGCCGACGAGCGCGGCTTCTTCTGCCGCACCTTCGACGCCGACGTGATCCGCTCGGTGGGCCTCGACCCGGACGCCTTCATCCAGGACAGCGTGTCCCGCTCGGTCCGGGGCGTGCTGCGCGGCCTGCACCTGCGCTCCGGGGCGGGCGAGGCCAAGCTCGTGCGGTGCTCGTACGGGAAGATCTTCGACGTCGTCGTGGACCTGCGGCCGGACTCGCCGACGTACCGCAACGTGGCCTCCTTCGAACTGTCCGGCGACACGCAGGTGACCCTGTACATCCCGGCGGGGTGCGCGCACGGCTTCCAGGCGCTGACCGAGATCGCCGACACCTCGTACCGGATCGACCGGCCGCACGATCCCGCCGAGGACGTGACGATCGCGTTCGACGACCCGGAGCTCGCCGTCCCCTGGCCGCTGCCGGTCACATCGATCTCCCAGCGGGACCGCGAGGCACCGAGCCTCGCCGAGGTCCTGAAGCACACGGAAGGGTGAAGTCCGCTTGGACACCGAAGAGTTCCGACTGCCCCGCTCGCGGCAGGCGAACGAGCGGTTGCACGCCATGGTCCCCGGGGGCGCGCACACGTACGCCAAAGGCGACGACCAGTACCCCGAGGACCTGGCGCCGGTCATCAGCCACGGCCACGGCGCCCATGTGTGGGACATCGACGGCAACCGCTACATCGAGTACGGCTCGGGGCTGAGGTCGGTCAGCCTCGGTCACGCCCACCCCCGTGTGCTCGAGGCGGTGCGGCGGGAACTCGACCGGGGCAGCAACTTCGTGCGGCCGTCCTTCGTGGAGGTCGAGGCCGCGGAGCGCTTCCTGGCGACCGTGCCGACCGCCGAGATGGTGAAGTTCGCGAAGAACGGCTCCGACGCCACCACCGCCGCGGTGCGCCTCGCGCGTGCCGTCACCGGGCGCCCGCGGGTGGCCCTCTGCGGCGACCATCCGTTCTTCTCCGTCGACGACTGGTTCATCGGTACGACGCCGATGTCCGCGGGCATCCCGGCGGCGACCAACGAGCTGACCGTGGCGTTCCCGTACGGGGACCTGGCCGCCACGGAGGAGTTGCTGTCCCGGTACCGGGACGAGGTGGCCTGCCTCATCCTCGAACCCGCCGCCCACACGGAGCCTCCGCCCGGATATCTCGCCGGTCTGCGGGAGTTGGCCGACCGGCACGGCTGCGTCCTGGTTTTCGACGAGATGATCACGGGCTTCCGCTGGTCCGAGGCGGGCGCCCAGGGCCTGTACGGCGTGGTGCCCGACCTGTCCACGTTCGGCAAGGCGCTGGGCAACGGGTTCGCCGTCTCCGCGCTCGCCGGGCGCCGCGAGCTGATGGAGCGGGGCGGCCTTCGGCACTCCGGCGAGCGGGTGTTCCTGCTGTCCACCACGCACGGCGCGGAGACGCACTCGCTGGCGGCGGCGATGGCCGTGCAGACCGTGTACGTCGAGGAGGGCGTCACCGCGCGCCTGCACGCACTCGGCGAGCGGTTGGCCGCCGGTGTCCGCGACGCCGCGGCCAGCATGGGTGTCGGCGACCACGTCGTGGTCCGGGGCCGGGCCAGCAACCTGGTCTTCGGGACCCTCGACGGGAACCGGCAGCCGTCGCAGGAGTACCGCACCCTGTTCCTGCGCCACCTCCTCGCGGGCGGGGTGCTCGCCCCGTCGTTCGTGGTGAGCAGCGCGCTCGACGACGCCGACATCGACCACACGGTCGATGTGGTGGCCCAGGCGTGCGCGGTGTACCGGAAGGCGCTGGACGCGAGCGATCCGACCCCGTGGCTGGCCGGACGGCCGGTGAAGCCGGTGTTCCGGCGCCTGGCGTGACGGGACGTCAGCCGCGCGTCCGCTGATCGGCGGCCGTCCGACCCTCCAGTCGGTCGGCCGTCCGGTCGACCAGCCACGCTGCCGCCGGTACCACCACCAGCGCGGTGCACCAGCCGCCGAGGACGTCGGTCGGGTAGTGCGCCACCAGGGCGACCTGCGCCCAGCCCATGGCGGCACCGGCGACCAGCGCGGCGGCCGGCACGAGGAGCGTGCCGGCCGTCCTGCCGAGTCCGCGCAGGCCGGTCGCGAGCAGCGCGAGGGTGAGGGCGAGCGCGGTGAGGAAGGCGGTGTGCCCGCTCGGGTAGGACAGGTTGTCGGCGCCGTGGATGGTGCGTCCCACCACGTGCTTGAGCAGCGTCGTGGTCACCACGGCCAGGCCGGGGCCGACCACGACGAGCACCGCCGCGCGCGGTCGGCGCTGGAGCAGGCAGCCCGTCACGGCGGCCACGACCAGGAGCGCCGCTCCGGCGGGCTCGCCCCAGAAGTCAATGGCGAGAGCGACGTTCCGCCACGGCGGCCGCACGCTGTCCGCCGTCGGATCGATGATCCACCTGTCCACCGCGCCGGGTTCGCTGTGACCTGCGTACAGGACCCCGACCGTGACGACCACCAGCGCGGCCAGGGCCGCGATCAGGCCGAGCCACGTGCGCAGCGACGGGGGCAGCACCGCGGGTGTCGACCGGTCGGCCGGGCACCCGCCGCCTCCGGTCGGCCTCCGGTCGCTCGCCGCGGCCGGTAAGTGGTGCTCCGGATCTTGGCTTCGTAAGGCGGCCCGCGGGGACGACCCCTCATCCGACCGGTGAGCAGTCATCAATCAGCGCCTTCCTCTTCCCGCTGCTCCAGGCGCTCGTGAAGACTGCCCGGCCCGTCTGCCCAACCATACGGTCAGGGTGGTCAGTCGAGACAGAACTCGTTGCCCTCGATGTCCTGCATGTTGATGCATGACTCGTTCTCCTCGTCGGCGAGCAGCACGCGCCCTCGTACCGCCCCGAGCGCGACCAGGCGCGCGCATTCCGCCTCGAGGACGGCCAGGCGCTCCTCCCCCACGAGGCCGGTGCCCGCCCGCACGTCGAGATGCACCCGGTTCTTGGCGACCTTGCCTTCGGGCACGCGCTGGAAGTACAGGCGCGGGCCCGCGCCCGAGGGGTCGCTGGCCGCGAACCAGGAGTCCCGCTTCTCGGGAGGCAGGGACTGGTTGTACTCGTCCCACGTGGCGAACCCCTCCGGTGGCGACGGTGCGACGTACCCCAGCACCTCGCACCAGAATCGGCCGACGCGCTCGGGTTCGGCACAGTCGAACGTCACTTGGACCTGCTTGATCGTTGGCATCGGCGCACCATAGCAAGGGGTCTCCGCCCGTGGCCTCCCGATTCTGCCGGTGACCTCCCGGCAGGGATGCGGATGCTCTCAGTCCGCGGGGTCGGGCGGCCATGGCCCCAGCTCCGGCAAGTCGGGGCCTGTCGTGTCCAGGTGGCCGTCGGTCTCGCGGCCGGACATCCAGGCCGCGAGGTCACGCACCGCTCCGGAGACCTCGACTGTCGTGCCCGCGCCCAGGGCTTGGGTGAACTCGTCGTCGGTGGCCCGCAGGAGCAGCCGCGTGCCGACCGGGGCGCGAGCGGACAGGAAGTCCAGGACGTGCACGGCGAAGTCACGCGGCCAGTCCCGGGGGCGGTAGCCGACCGCGAGATCGACCGCGTGGATCTCGGCCTCCCGCCACCGCGCGAGGGCGGTGTCCAGCACGCCGGCGTGGCGGAACCGGACCGTGCGCTGCCAGTCCGCCTCCGTCAGCCGGCCCCACGCGTCCTCCAACGCCCCCTGCGCGAGCTTCAGTTCCTCGCACAGCTCGACCACGGGCCTGCCGGCCCCTTCCTCGATGGACCGGTCGCGCCCCTCCTGCCCGCCGTCGTACATGTCGACGAGTTCACCCCGCAGCGCGGCCAGCGCCTGCGCCTCGAAGGCGCGGGCGTTGTCGGCGAGGTGTTGGAGGACGTGCCCGCGGGTCCAGCCGGGCAGGGCGGAGGCCCCGCCCTTGCGCTGATCGTCGAGTCGACCGGCCAGTTCGAGCACCCGGGCATGCGACCGCGCGACGCGAAGCACCAGTTCGTCAGGGGCTATGGAGGAGTTGACCACTGTCGAAGCCTATCCACGGCGGCCCGCTTCCGGCATCCGTCCTGGACCCGATGCCCAGGTCCACGATGTCCACGTCCGCAACGTCCATGTCCACGGCGTCCCGGGCCCCGGCTTCCTCATGCGCCAACGCCCGCGCAGGGTCGATCAGTTCGTCAAGGCGGGCTTGAGGACCTCCTCGCACCACTGCCGGAACGTGGTCGGCGTGGTCGATTCCGGGGTGCGCGGCTCGGCGTTGTCGAGGCCGCGGTTCTTGGCCTCGAACATGTCCACCATCCCTTGCGCCATCGCGTCGGTCATGCCGAAGCCGGTCATGCGCGCCTTGAGGGCCGGGCCCGGGACCTGCCGGTAGTGGATCTCCCTGCCGATCACCTCGGAGACGATCCGCGCCATGTCGGTGGGCGACAGGTCCTCGGGGCCGAGACAGGCGACCTGGCCGGAGCCCTTCCAGGTGTCGTCGAGCAGCAGTTCCGCGGCGGTCGCGGCGATGTCGCGGGTGGCGACGGTGGGGGCCTTCAGATCCGGGGCGATCATCATGAAGAACGCGTCCTGCTCGTTGATCGAGCCGACGTGGTGCAGCAGGTTGTGCATGAACGACGGGCAGGCCACGGCCCGGAGGGCGACGCCCGAGGCGGCGATCAGATCGCACATCGCCAGTGAGGACGTGACCAGGCCCGCGTGGTCCACCTGCGGCGTGCCACGGCCGAGCGCGGTGATGGCCACCACCCGGCGTACCCCGTGACGGGCGAAGGCCTCGCAGGCGGGGCGGGTGAAGTCGACGTAGACGGTCTCGGCGCTCGGCGCGCCCCCGTCGTCCGGGGCGAGCCAGAAGACCGCCTCGGCGCCCTCGCAGGCCCGGTCGATGACGTCGGCGTCGCCGTGCGAGCCCTCGATCACCTCGGCGCGCTCCCGCACTTCGGGTGCGAGCCGCGCGGGGTCACGGGCGACGAGGCGCAGGGGCGCCCCGCGGTCGAGCAGGTCGTGGACGAGCCGACGGCCGATGGTGCTGGTGGGGGCGGTGATGACGATCATGGTGGGGCCTTTCTGGATGTGCGGGTGGGGATGGACCGGCGCTGGGGCGCGGCCGGTGCGGGATCGGGAGGCGGAACAGGGCACGCCGGATGCGGGCGGGCCGGGCCCGGGGCGCGGCTCGGGCAGGACGTCTCTCACGCCCGCCGCGGGATGTACGCCAAGCCATGCGCACCCGAATCCCCGAAAGCCGGGTGCCGCAGGCGGGTCAGGGGCCGCAGCGCCTCCAGGTCGACGATGTCGACGGTGGACGAGGCGTAACAGGCCACGTACGCGATCCGGCCGTCGGGCGACGACGTGATGGTCAGCGGGACGAGCCCCACCTCGACCTCGCCGAGCCGCATGCGGGTGTCGGCGGCGAAGACCGTGAGGCGGCCGGGCGCCCTGCGGCTCGTTCCGGCCGCCCGGTCGCGCTCCGTGCCCACCTCGCCCGCGAGCAGCTTCCCCGTCGAGGTGAGGTGGAGGGGCATGGCGGCGTTCTCCAGGAGGAGGGTGTCGACGACGGCCGTCGTCCGGGTGTCGATCACCCTGATCCCCGGGGGTGTCACGCCCTCCGCGGAGAAGGAGCCGCCGTGCGGCGCGGCGACGAAGGCGTGCGTGCCGTCGGCCGCGACTGCGACCCCTTCGCTGCCCGGCACCTCGACGCGCGCGGTGAGGGTTTCCCGTTCCAGGTCGAGGACCGAGACGTACGGCGCCTCCTTGTTGGCGACGTACGCAGTCGTTCCGGCCGCGTCGATGGCCAGCCAGTGCGAGCCGGGGGCGTCGGTGTCGATCCTGCCGAGGGGGCGGCGGGTCCGTGTGTCGATGACGACGACGCCGCCGGGGCGGTCCTTCGCGCCCTCCACGGTGACGTACAGACGGCCGCGCTCCGCGTCCAACGCGAGGCCGTGCGGGGCGTGTTCGGGGGCGAGGTCGACGACCTCGACGACGCTGCGGGTGTCGGGGTCGATGACGGTCAGCTCGGTCCGGCGGCCGGAGTTCGCGTGGTAGAAGCCCGAGTGGTACGTCATCGTGCACCACAGCAGTCGCCGCTTCGGGTCGAAGCACAACTCGTGGGGCTGGGCGAGGGTTTCGACCGAGCCGAGGTACTGGTCGGACGCGGCGTCGAAGAACGACACCGACGGCCCGCTCTGGCAGACCACGGCCAGCACATCGCCTGCGCGACCGGCCCGTGGGGACTCCTGCATGACTGACTCCTTGCGCAAGGCGCTCGTGGGGCGGCCCGCGTTCTCGTGGGCCTGCGTCCACCCTCCGAGCACGCGGGGCTGCCCGGCAATGCAAGAATCAGCATCCAATTGTTGACTCAGACGTAAATATGCAGCTCAGGAGCCATTCATGGATCTCAATCTGCTCCGCGTCCTGGATGCCCTGCTCCAGGAGAACAGCGTGACCCGCGCCGCCGAGCGCCTCGGCACCTCCCCCGCGGCCACCAGCCGCACCCTGGCCCGGCTCCGTCGCGCCGTCGGCGATCCGCTCCTGGTCCGGGCGGGGCAGGGCCTGGTCCCCACGCCCAGGGCCGTCGAACTCCGCGACGAGGTCGCCGCGTTGCTGCGGGGCTGCGACGACGTGCTGCGGCCGGGGGCCGGGTTCGAGGCCGTCCATCTGCAGCGCACCTTCACCGTGCAGGCCACCGACCTGCTCCTGGCGGGGCTCGCGGGTCCGCTGTCCGAGCGGGTCCGCGCGGAGGCGCCGGACGTGGACGTGGTCTTCCTGCCCGAGGCGCTGGAGGGCGGCCCCGCGCTGCGGGAGGGCGCGGTGGACGTCGAGCTCGGCGTTCTCGGGCACCTGGCCCCGGAGATCCGTACCCAAAGCCTCGTCCGGCGGCCGCTGGTGGGGGTCGCCCGCAGCGGCCACCCCCTGTTCCAGAAACGGATCGACGCCCGCCGTTTCGCCGCCGCCGACCACATCGGCATCTCCCGGCACGGCAAGCGCCTCGGCCCCATCGACCACGCCCTCGCGGAACGCGGGCTGCGCCGCCGTGTCGCCGTCGTCGTCCCCGGCCACACGAGCGCCATGCTCCTCGCCCGGGCCACCGACCTCGTCGCCCTCACCCTGGCCGACTGGCTCCCCGACCCGACCGCGGCCCTCGGACTGCGTACGTTCCCCATCCCACTCGACCTGGCCCCCGTCGACCTCGGAATGGCCTGGCACCCCCGCAACTCGATGGATCCGGGGCACCGTTGGTTCCGGGAGCATGTGGCGGCGGCCGTACAGGGTGCGTCCGGATGACGCCGTACCGTGCCGCCGCCCCCGCCCTCTACCCCCGCCCCCACCCTCGTCAGCAGCCGACCTCCCACACGAACGGCGGGAGTGTCGCCGCCCGCGCGCAGGCCCCCACGGCCCACGGCGACAGGCAGCACAGCGGGTGCGACCTCGCCTGCGGCAGACTGGCGAGCTGTCGCGCGCCGTGCGCCACGCAGCCGGTCATCTCCTTGCCATAGGCGGTCAGGGCCGTGACCGCCATGAGCGGCCCTTCGCACGGAGTCAAATCCTTCACGTCGGCCACCCTGCACCGCTTCCCCTGCTCTGCGTCGTGCTGTCGCATGCCGCCCACCCCCACGTAGTCGCACCGCAAGAGGTTGCCCGGACCAGGCCCGTTCACGGGCGAGTTGACCAGCTCGTCGAGAATCCTTTACGAGACACGAGCGGGAGCGCCACCGTCGGCGCATGCGTCTCCTGCGCGGACAACGGCGGCCCGGACAGCGCGGACAACTCTCCCATTGACAGACGCATACGCCCTGATCAATCATCACAGCGGACGGCCTCATCGACAGACGATTTACCCATCGCTTTGTTTCGTATGGCGGTGGCGGCTCCTTCGACTGTCTGGACGTATTCACGCTCTACTCGGAGGTAAGCACGCTCTACAGCAGGTCACACGGCATGCCGAGCCTCCTCACGACACGTCATGTCACATCTGTGCACGGTGAATACACCCAGTGTGACGAAGCGGCCGGCCATTCGCTCTTGGATTGCAATGTGTAACTTCTCCGGGGCCCGACCGACCCTGCTGAGCGAAATCCCGCGCCTATTCAAGTCACCTCTGTGAATAAGCCCCGAGAGCGGAAGAGTTCAGCTTGTCCACAAACCAAAATCTGGCCACGACCGTCCTCGCGCAGGCCCGTCGCCGCCCCGATGCCGTCGCGCTCGTCGACGGCGAGCAGACCCTCACGTACGCGGAGCTCGACGCGGCGAGCGCGGCGGTCGCCGACGCGCTGCGCCACCACGGACTGCGGCCGGGGCAGGCCGTCGCCGTCTGCCTGCCGCGCTCGTGGGAGCTGGTCTGCGCCATGCTCGGCGTCCTGCGGCTCGGCGCGACCGTCGTTCCGCTCGACGCCCAGAGCCCGCCCGAGCGCCGACGCCACATCCTGACGGACTCGGCCTGCGCGGCGGTGGTGCGCGGCGCCGCCACTCTCGACGAACTGCCCGAGGCGGTACGGCCGTTCGACGTGTCCGCACTGCTCCAGGGCGCGCCCGGCGAGGCTCGTGTGCTCGGCGAGCTTGGCGCGTCCGGCAAGGCCGGTGCGCCCGGCAAAGCCGACGGTGACACCGCCCCGCCCGACAACGCTGTCAAGGACAGCACCGGCGTCTCCTTCATCTTCTACACCTCCGGCAGCACCGGCCGCCCCAAGGGCGTCGAGGTGCGGGACGCCGGAATCCTCCGCCTGGCGCGCCCCGGCTATCTGCGCCTTGACGAGGGCGCGCGCTTCGCCTGCCTGTCCAACCCGGCCTTCGACGCGATCAGTTTCGAGGTGTGGGTACCACTCCTGACGGGCGGCCGGTGTGTGATCCTGCGCGACGAGACGGTGCAGACCCCCGACGTCCTCGCGGCCGAGCTGGAACGGCTGCGCGTCGACGTCCTGTTCATCACCGTGGCGCTGTTCAACGCGATCGTCGACAAGGTGCCGCACTGCTTCTCCGGCATCGGCCAGGTCCTGGTGGGCGGCGAGCAGCTCAACGCGCGGCTGATCCAACGCTGGTTCCGCGACAACCCCGACAGCCCCACCCGGCTCCACAACGTCTACGGCCCCACCGAAGCCACCACGTTCGCCCTCTGCCACCCGATCCCCCGCGACCTGGACAGCGAGGTGATCCCGATCGGGCTCCCGCTGCCGGGCACCGGGGCACTCGCGGTCGTCGACGGCACCCGCGCCGCCGAACCGGGCGAGGTGGGCGAGCTGTATCTGTCCGGCGAGGCGCTCGCGGCCGGGTACCGCAACCTGCCGGAGGAGACCGAGCGCCGCTTCGTGAGCCTCCCCTCGCACGCTGCCGGAGCCGACTCCGGACCCGACCGCCATTACCGCACCGGCGACTTGGTGCGCGTCGACGCCGACGGCCGCGTCGAGTACGTCGAGCGCGTCGACCGCCAGGTCAAAGTGCGTGGCTTCCGCGTCGAGCCGGGCGAGCTGGAGCGGCAGATCGTGGCCCACCCGGCGGTGCGCCAGGCGTACGTCTGCACCCGCCGCGACCCGGACGGCGTCAATGAGCTCCTGGCCTATCTGGTGCTCGGCGCGGACCTGTCGTACGACGACTTCGACCGCCATCTGGCCGCGAGCCTGCCCGCGTACATGCGCCCCCACCGCGCCTACCGGGTGGACGAGTTGCCGCTCAACGCCAACGGCAAGGTCGACAAGTCCGCTCTGCTGCGACGGGCCGACGCTCCCTGGACCGCCGCCGGTGACGGACGTCCCGAGGACGCGGGGCCCGTCACCGGCCCGCAGCGCGAAGTGCTGGCGCTGGCCGGCCGGATCCTGGGCGTCGGCGATCTCCGGCCCGGTGACCGGTGGGTGGCGAGCGGCGGCGACTCGCTGAAGGCGCTGCGGCTGCGCTTCGATGTGCGGCGGCGCTGGGGCCTTGACCTGCCTCAAGCCCTCGTCCTGCGCGCCGACTTCGCCGGGCTCGCCGCCGCGATCGAGGCGGGCCGGGCCGGGGACGGCGTGCCCTACCCGCCGGTTGCCGCCCCCGCGGGAGCCGCCTTCGCACCGGCCACCTCCGAGCAGCAGCGCCTGTGGCTGCTCCAGCAGCGGCAACCGGACTCCCGCGCCTACCACGTGCCGCTGGCCTTCCGCCTCGACGGCGCCGTCGACACCTCGGCGCTCCGCCACGCCCTGCGCGCCCTCGTGGCACGGCACCCGGCGCTGCGTACCGCCTTCGAGTCCACGCCCGCCGGGCTGCGGCAGGTGGTGCGCGACGCCTACGACCCCTGGGCCGAGCCCACGGACGAAGCGCTCCGCTCCGAAGGCGGCCGCCGCGCCTTCACCGACGACTTCTTCGCCGCCCCGTTCGACCTGGCCGTGCCCCGGCTCCTGCGCGCGTGCTGGCTGCCGTCCCCAGGCGGCGGCGAACTCCTGCTGCTCGCGCACCACATAGCCGTCGACGGCTGGTCGCTGAACGTGCTGTTCGGCGAGTTGTCGGCGGTGTACGCCGAGTACGCGCAGGTGGCGAGCGGTGAGCCGCAGGCCGCGGCGGGGCACCTGCCCGCCCTGACCGCACTGCCCACCGCGCCCCCGGATGCCTCGCCGGTCCCGACCCCCCTCGACCACGCCACCTGGCAGGCCACCTGGTTCACGCACGACGCGTACCGAGCCCAGCGCTCCGAACTGGGCCGGTACTACGCCGCGTCGGCGAGCGAGTCGACCCCCCTGGAGCCGGTCCGCGCCGCCGGGCCCACCCCCGACGGCCGCCTGCTGCGCACCACGCTGGACGCGGGCCGCCGCGCCGCCCTCGACCGGCTCTGCGCCGACCTCGGCCTCACCCGCTTCGCACTCCTCCTGGGCGTGTACGCCTGGAGCCTGTACGGGGTGACCGGTCGCACCGCTCCCCGGATCGCCGGGCCGGTCGCCGGACGGCCGGTGCAGGAGTTCGAGGCGAGCGTCGGCATGTTCGCGAACACGTTGCTGCTGCCGCTGGAACTGGCACCGCGCGAGCGGCTGCGCGCCCAGTTGCGGCGGCACGCCGACACCGCGCAGGCGGTGCTCGACCGGCAGGACGTCGCCCTCGCCGACGTCCTGGCCGACCGGGAGGCGGGCGCCGGGCAGGCGCCGTTCGACTTCCTCTTCGTCCTGGAGAACACCGACTTCGGCGCGCTCGCGCTGCCCGGTTGCACGGCACGGCCCGAGTGGCCGACGCCGAGCGAGGCGAAGTGTCCGCTGACCCTGTCGGTGGTGGAGCACGGCGCGAGCGTCGACTGCCTGTGGGAGTACGACGCCCGGTACTTCGACGCCGACGAAGTGGCCGCCCTCGACGTGCTGTTCCGCCGCGCCCTCGACCTGCTGGCCGCCGGAGCCGACCCCACCCTCGCCGAGCTGGTGGCGCCCCACCGCCGCGAGCTGCCCGAACCCGGCCGCGCCGCCCCGACGCGACCGGACTTCACCACCGTCGCCGAGGGCTTCGCCGATCAGGTCCGCCGGACCCCCGACGCGCCGGCGCTGGCGTCGGCGGACCGCACGTTCACCTACGCCGAACTTGACGCGCATGCCGCCGCGTTGGCCACCGAGCTGCGGCGCGAGCACCCGTCACCGCCGGACGACGACGGCCCCCGTCACGTCGCCCTGTACCTCGACGCCTCGCCCGAACACGTGGTGGCGCTCCTTGCGCTGGCCCGGCTGAACCTGACCATCGTGCCCCTCGACCCCTCGTACCCGCCCGCGCTGCTGCGGCAGATCCTGGACCAGGTGGAGCCGCTGTGCGTGCTGGTGCCGCCGGACGGGGCGCCCACGCTCGACGCGTTCGCCCCGGCCGGGCTGCCGCGCCGACCGGTCGTGCTCCCGGACCCGGCGCCGACCACCGTCGGCGCGTTCGCGCCGCATGACGGACGGCAGCCGCTGTACACCCTGTTCACGTCCGGCTCCACGGGCGTCCCCAAGGGCGTGCGGGTGCCCGACCGGACGCTGTGCAATCTGCTCCAGTGGCAGCGGGAGTCCGGTGGTCTCGCGGCGCCCGCGGTCACGCAGCAGTTCGCCATGCTGTCCTTCGACGTCTCCTTCCAGGAGATCTTCGGCACGCTGTGCGGGGGCGGCCTGCTCCATCTCATGCGCCCCGGTCTGCGCCAGGACGCGCCCGCGCTCCTCGACCGGCTCGAAGCGGACGGGATCGAGCGCCTCCACCTGCCGTACGTGGCACTCCAGGTCCTCGCCGAACACGCTGTCCGCCTCGGCCGCTACCCCTCGCGGCTGCGTGACGTCATCACCGCCGGTGAGCAGTTGCTGTGCACGGACGCCATTCGCCGCTGGTTCGCCGGACTGCCCGGCGCACGCCTCTTCAACCACTACGGGCCGACCGAGACGCACGTGGTCAGCGCGCTGTGTCTGGACGGGGACCCGGCGGGCTGGCCGGAGCGTCCGGCCATCGGGCGGCCGATCGCGGGCGCCTGGCTGCGGGTCGTCGACGACGCCGACGAGGCCCTGCCGCCGGGACGCCCCGGCCGCCTCCTCATCGGCGGCCCCATGGCGGCGCCCTGCTACCTGGGCGACCCCGCGCTGAACGCGGAGCGCTTCGTCGACGTGCCCGGCCTCGGCACGTTCTACCGCAGCGGTGACATCGCCCGCTTCGACGCGGACGGGCTGCTGCACTACCTGGGCCGCGACGACCAGCAGATCAAGGTGAGCGGCCACCGCCTGGAACTCGGGCAGGTCGAGGCGGCGCTGCTGCGGCATCCGGACGTCGTGAACGCCGTGGTCGTACGGGACGCGGACGCGCTTGTCGCTTGCGTGCAGGTGCGGGACGGGGCCTCGGGCACGGGATCGGCCGAGGGCGCGCGCACGGACGGCGTGGACGGCGTGGACGGCTCGGGCAGTGCGGCGGCGCCACGGGGGCTCACCGCGGACGCGCTGTCCCGGCATCTGGCGCCGCTGCTGCCCTCGTACATACACGTCGACCGCTTCCGGCGCGTGCGGGCACTGCCGCTCACGCCGAGCGGCAAGCTGGACCGGCGGGCGGCGCTCACCGCTCCCGGCGAGGAACTGCGGCACTCCGGCAGCGGCGCCGGGCCGGTTCTCTCGGCGTACGAGGCCCGGCTCAGCGAGCTGTTCCAGGAGGTGGTCGGGCGGCCCGTCGGGCCCGAGCAGCGCTTCTTCGACGCCGGGGCGTCCAGCCTGGACCTGATGCGGTTCCATCTGCGGTGCACCGCGGAGCCGGAGCTGCGGTTCACCATCCCCGATCTGTTCGAGCACGTGACGGTGCGGCGGCTGGCCGCGTTCCTGGAGTCCGCGCTTCCCGCTCCGGAACCCACCGGGCCCCTGCCCGCCTCTGCCTCTGCACCTGTCCCCGATGTCGCCTCCGCCGTCGACGAGCCCATCGCCGTCATCGGCATGGCGGTCCGGCTGCCCGGCGCCGACGACCTCGCGGCCTTCTGGGACCTGGTGCGTACCGGGGCCCGCGGCATCGAGCACTTCGACGCCGCCGAAGGACTGGTCGGCGCGCGCAGCCAGATGTCGGGCCTGCTGTCCTTCGATCCGGAGCACTTCGGCATCAGCCGACAGGAGGCCCGGCTGATGGATCCGCAGCAGCGGCATCTCATGATGAGTTCCGTCCAGGCGCTCGCGCACGCCGGGATCACCGACCCGGGCGCACGGCGCGTCGGGCTCGTCGCCGGGTGCGGCGAGAACACCTACTTCCAGGCGCTGCTCCGCGAGGGCGATCCTGAGCAGGTGCCCGACAGCTTCCAGATGGCGCTCCACCACGACAAGGACTTCCTCACCACCAAGGTGGCCTACCACCTGGACCTGTCGGGACCTGCCTTCACCGTGCAGGCAGCGTGCGCCAGTTCGCTGGTGGCGGTGCACGTCGCGGCCGGGCTGCTCCGCCAGGGCGACGCCGAGGTGATGCTCGCGGGCGGGGTGCTCGTCGACACGCTCCTCACCGACGGCTACACCTACCGTCCGCAGCACATCTTCTCCAAGGACGGGCACTGCCGGCCGTTCAGCGACGACTCCAGCGGGACCGTCGGGGCGAGCGGCGTCGGCGTGGTCGTCCTCAAGCCGCTGCGCTCCGCGCGCCGCGACGGCGACACCGTGTACGCGGTGATCACCGGCTCGGCCCTCAACAACGACGGCTCGGGGAAGCTCAGTTACAGCGCGCCGTCGCTCGCCGGGCAGCGCGAGGTGATTCGTGGCGCACTGCGCCGCAGTGGGCGTGACGGCGCCGAGGTGGGCTATGTCGAGGCGCACGGCACGGGTACGCAACTGGGTGACCCGGTGGAACTCGGGGCGCTGCGGCAGGCGTTCGGGGTGTCGGAGGCGAGCGTGGGTGCCTCGGGCGACGCGAGCGGCTCGGACGGCGCAGATGGCTCGGGCGGCGCAGACGGCACAGGCGTCGTGGATGGCGGCGCGGGCGGTTCGGGCGGCGCGAGCGACACGATCGGCTCGGACGGCTGCGCGCTGACCTCGGTGAAGAGCCAGATCGGTCATCTCGGCGCCGCGGCGGGCGTGGTCGGTCTCGTACGGGCCGCCCTCGCCCTGCACCACGAAGTGATTCCGCCCAACGTCGACTTCCACCGGCTCAACCCCCGACTCGGCGCCGACGCGGCCCCCTTCTGCATTCCGACCGAGGCGCGCCCCTGGCCCGCCGGGCGCCCCCGGGTGGCGGCCGTGAGCAGCTTCGGCATCGGTGGCACCAACGCGCACCTCGTCCTCGAAGCGGACGGGGAACCGGCGCCGGGCGGGGCTGCGAGGTCGCACGAGCCCCCGGTGTCGGTCGGCCCCGCGTCGCACCGTCCCGTCGTGCCCTGCCTGGTGCTGTCGGGCAGCAGCGCGGCCGGGCTGCGCGCCGACGCCGCCCGCATCGCCGACTATCTGGAGGCCCGGCCCGAGGCGTACGACCACGTCCTGCGCCATCTGCAGGCCGGGCGACCGGCACGGCACCGACGGGCCGCGGCGGTCTGCGCCGACGCCGGGGCCGCCGTGGCGTGGCTGCGTACGCTGTCCGCCGTCGAAGCACCCGGCATCGACACGACGGCCCAGGAAGGCCCCCGCACCGCCGGGGACCGCACGGCCACGGAACTCGTCGACGCCTGGCTGGCGGGCCGGGCCGTCCCTTGGCCCACGGGACCCGCCCAGGCCCCCTGGGACTTCCCCCCACCCGCCTTCGACCTCGCCGAGTACGACTTCCCACGCGCCGCCCCCACAAGGACCGCTCCCCCGAGCGCCGGCCCGCGCCGGCCGGAGGCCGACTGGCCGCAGCGGCTGCCCGAAGCCGACTGGCTGCACCAGCCGCACTGGATACGCCTCAGCCGCGCCCGCACGCCCGCCGGTCCGCGCACCTCCGCGACACTGGTGGCGCTGACCGCCGACCCGATGCCGTCCGAGGCACTGCGCCCCTTCGCGGACGTGTACGAGCGGGTGGTCCGGGTCAGTGCGGGCCGCGCCTTCGCCCGCCTCGCGGACGGCGTGTACGAGGTGGATCCCACCGACCCCGGCTCACTGCGGCAGTTGCTCACCGCGCTGACCGAGGCGGGACCGTCCGCGCCGTCCGGGCCGTCCGGGCCGTCAGCACCCTCCGGACCAGCAGGCCCCCTGGACATCGACTGGCTGCACGCGCTGCCGCTCGCCGTCACCGGGCCCGTCGGCGACGACACCCTCGACCGCGCCCATGGGGCCTGCCTGGACACCCCGGCGGCCCTGCTCCGGGCGGCGGCGGACCTGCCGGACTCGCTGCGCCTGCGCCCCTGGTGGCTGTCGTACCGCGCCCAGCCGGTCGAAGGTGACGTGCTGCGGCCGGAGTTGGGGCTGCTCGCGGGCGCCGGCGAAGTGGCACCGCAGGAGTGTGGCGTCGACGGCCGCTGGCTGGACCTGCCCTCCGGGGACCCGGGCGACTGGACCGCCGCCCTGGCCGCGCTCCTTGCCGAGGCCGACGCCTCGACGGGCCTGCCCCGGCGGCTCGCACTGCGCCAGGGCTACTGGTGGCGGCAGGCGCTGCTTCCCGTGCCCGCGGCCGAAGCGCCCGACGCCACGGAACCCGGCATACCGTCGGCCGGGGCCGGCACCCATGTGATCCTCGGCGGCACCGGGGGGATCGGCGTCGCCCTCGCGGCCTGGCTGCTCACGCGGTCCGACTGCCGGGTCGTCCTCACGTCCCGGCACCCCCGGCTCCCCGCCGACCTGACGCCGTGGGCGGACCGCGTCGAGCTGGTCGAGGCCGACCTGGCGACGGAACCGACCCAGGTGGTCCTGGAGCGGATCGAGGCACGCGCCGGACGGATCGGCGGCGTGGTGCACGCCGCGGGCGAGGCGGGCGGCGGGCTGATCGCGCGCCGCGACGGCGCCGCGATGCGGCGGGTCACGGCGGCCAAACTGCGGGGCGCGCTCCTGACGGAGCGTCTGATCGAGCGCCACCAGCCGGACTTCGCCGTGTACTGCTCGTCGATGGCCGCGCACTTCGGAGGCATCGGCCAGTTCGACTACGCCGCCGCGGCCGGTCTCCTCGACGGCTTCGCCCGCCACCGCTCCGGAGAAGCCGAGACCACGGCGCGCCTCGGGATCGGCTGGGACATCTGGAGCGAGGTCGGCATGGCCCGCGACGCCCTGCGGTCCGACCCCCGGCACCAGGCGCATCTCGCGGTCGGCCTGGCGGCGAAGGAAGGGCAGCGGCTGTTCGCCAGGGCGTTGACGCTGGGCCTGCCGCAGCTCCTGGTGTCCACCACCGACATCGGGCGGGCACGTGACTTCTACGTCGCGCCCGCGGGCACCCGGCCGGGGGTACGGCACGAAGACACCGTTCCGCCAGGCCCGACCGCTGGTCAGAGCCCTGGCCTGAACGCCCGTCAGGGCGCTGGTCACCGTGCGGGGCAGGAGCCCGATCAGGTCGCCGCCCGGCTCGGCGGCTGGGCCCGGTCCCTGCTCGGCCTGGACGACATCGACCCGGCCGCCTCGCTGTACGACCACGGCGCCGATTCCCTCATGATGCTCGACCTGATCGCCAAGGTGGCGGAGCACTACGGAGTCGACGTGGAGCTGTCCGAGCTGAGCCACCGGGTCAGCCTCAACGAGGTGGGCTCCCATGTCACCGGCGCCACCCGGCGGGCGACACCGGCACCGGCACCAGCACCAGCACCAGCACCAGCACCAGCACCAGCACCGGAGCAGACAGCGCCGACGGCGGGGCAGGTGGCACAGACAGCAGGTCAGACGACACAGACAGCGGATCAGGCAGCCGCAGCGCAAGTCGCCGCCGACGATCAGCTCGTCTCCGTAGAGGTCTGGCAGCAGGGCACCGGCCGCGACCTGATCTGCCTTGTCCACCCCGTCGGCGGCGACATCCAGGCGTACCGCGCCCTGGTCTCCGAACTCGCCCCGCACCTCACGGTCTGCCTGATCGCCGACCCCGCGCTGCGGCGGGCGGACCTGCCCGGCTGGTCGATCTCCGACCGGGCCCGCCGCTATCACGCGGCGCTCCAGGCCCGCTTCCCGCACGACGCGTGGCAGTGGCGGCTCGGGGGCTGGTCGTTCGGCGCCTGGGTGGCGCACGCCATGGCCGCGCAGGCGGAGGCGGCCGGGCTGCCGGCCACGCGGCTGTATCTGCTCGACCCGCCGCCTCCGGGTGCCGCGCGGCACTTCCAGGCGTACGACGAGACGCAGTTCGAGGCGGTGTTCGCGCACGAGCTGGGCCAGGGTGACGCCGGGGGTCCGGCGAGCCCGCGGGCGACGGCGTACGCGGAGCGCCTCGCCCGCTGCTGCCGCGCCAACGTGGCGGGCCTGGCGCGGCACGAACTGCCCCGGCTGACCGGCACGCCCACGCGCGTGTGGCTCGCGGGCCGCGCGGTGGCCGGGCTGCCGCCCATGGGCGCGCCGGACGCGCAACGGCTTTCCTGGCGGGCGGAGTTGCCTCGGCTCGCTTCCTGCGACGTGCTGGACGCCACGCACTACGGCATCGTCCGGACCCCGCAGGTGCGGGTGGTGGCCACCACGATCAACGCCGACTCCTGGCCGGACGCGACGCCGCGCTGAGCGGGCTCCCGGCGCACGCGTCCGCCGGGAGCATCGGCGCCACCCGAGCCACCCGTCCGGCCGCCACCGCACCGCTCCCCCGCCCGAGGAACCCGGCTCGAGGGGGGGGCGGTACGGAACGCCGTCCGCCCCCCTGCCCCCCCCTGCTCCCCTGCTCCCCTGCTCCCCTGCTCCCCTGCTCCCCTGCTCCCCTGCTCCCCGCTGCTACTCCCCCTCCTCGCCCCCGCGAGCAAGGCCCAGCTCGGACCGTACGAGTGCCGCCACCTGCCGCACCTCGTCGCTCTCCAGCATCTCCCAGTGGTCGCAGGGCAGTGGCTCGACGAGGTAGCCGCCGCCCGCGCGCCGTCCCCAGAACTCCCGTACCTCCTTGCGGTAGGCCTCGGGCGCCTCCTCCTCGGCGGCCTGCACGAAGACGGTCCTGGCCGGGGTAGGCGGCGGGGCGTAGGCGGCGATGGCGCCCCGGTTGTTGTTGTAGACGTCGAAGTACCGCTCGATCTGGTCGTCCTCGATGCCGGGGTACATGCCGTTGAACTTGACGAGCTTGTCGCGGAAGTCCGCCATGCCGACCGGGCCGACGGCGGCGCGCGCTTCGGTGTCCTCCGTGCCGGGCGCGTCGAGGAGCACGACGCTCAGGCGGGTGTGGCCCGCGGCGGCGAGGCGGCGGCCCAGCTCGTGGGCGACCAGGCCGCCGAACGACAGCCCCACCACGACCAGCGGGGCGCCGTCGAGGAGCGGCTCGGCCAGCTTCTCGTACGCCTCGGCCATCTCCTCGACCGTCGGCAGGAACGACTCGCCGGGGTGCAGGCCGGGCGACTGGATGCCGTACACGCCGACGGTGTCGGGGAGTTCCTTGGCCAGCGAGAGGTAGCAGAACGCGGTGCCGCCCGCCGGGTGGACGCAGAGCACGCGCGCGTGGCCGTCGCCCGCGCGGAAGGAGATGAGGTCGCTGGGCGGGGCGCCGGAGGCACCGCCGCGCAGCCGTTCGGCCTGCTCCTCGATGGTCGGGTGGAGCAGGACGTCGCGGACCGAGACCTCCGCGCCGAGTTCCTCGCGGATGGCGTGGGAGAGCTTGATGGCCGAGATGGAGGTGCCGCCGACGTCGAAGAAGCTGTCCCGGATGCCGATATCGGCGGTGAGCAGGAGCCGCCGCCACAGTTGGTAGAGGGCCCATTCGGCGTGGTCGCGCGGGTTGGCGCGGTTGACCTGGACGGGCCCTTCGGCGTGCGCCCGCTCGACGAGGGCGGCACGGTCGAGCTTGCCGTTCGGGGCGAGCGGGAGCCGATCCAGGGTCAGGAAGAGCGAGGGCACGAGGTACGTCGGCAGGCGCTCGCCGAGGAACGCGCGCAACTGCCCGTCGGACGGCCCGCCCACGGCCAGGTCGACGGGGACCACGCAGGCGAGCAGGTGCGGAGCGCCGTGCTCCGCGCTGACCACGACGGCGGCCTGGGCGACGCTCGGGTGCTGGGTGAGGGCCGCCTCGATCTCGGCGGGCTCGACGCGGATGCCGCGGATCTTGGTCTGGTCGTCGGCGCGGCCCGCGTACACGAGTTGCCCGTCGGGGGTCCAGCGGGCGAGGTCGCCGGTGCGGTACATGCGGGCACCGGGCGGCCCGTAGGGGTCGGCTACGAACCGCTCCGCGGTCAGGGCGGCCCGGCCGTGGTAGCCGCGGGCGACGTGGCCCGCCACGTACAGTTCGCCGATCGCGCCGGGCGGCAGCGGCGTGAGGGCGGGGCTGAGGACGTGGGCGCGCATGTTGCCGAGCGGGGTGCCGATGGGCGTGGCGCCCGTGTCCGCCGGTCGCTCGTCGGCAAGGGCCTCGCCGGTGGGGCGTTCCTCTCCAAGGCCGGTGCGGCGTTCCTCGGCAGCGCCCTCGCTGGTGGGGCGTTCGGCGGCAGGCCCGCGCCCGGAAAGACGCTTCTCGGCAACTCGCCCCTCCGCCGTGAACGTCGTCGCGTAGAACGACTCGGTCTGCCCGTACGCGTTGACGACGCGCGCACCCGGCACCGCCCGGCGCACCCGCTGGACGAGCGCGGCGGGCAGCGCCTCTCCGGCCAGGACGACGGAGTCGGCGCGCAGCGCCCCGTCGTCGAGCTGGTCGAGGAGTTCCGCCAGGACCGACGGCACGGCGCTGAGGAGGCCGCCGCTCCAGCCGCCGCGCTCGCCGACCGTGAGGACGTCGCGGACGACCTCGACGGTGCCGCCCGCGGCGAGGGTGGTGAGGATCTCGAAGACGGACACGTCGAAGTTGACGGACGTCGCGGCCAGGGTGCGGGTGTCGGCGGTGACCCCGGTGGCGTCGGCCAGGCGCAGCGCGCCGTTGACGAGGGCACGGTGCGTGAGCGTGACGCCCTTGGGGGTGCCGGTGGAGCCGGACGTGTACATCACGTACGCGGCGTTGTCGGGCCGCGTCACCTCGGACGCCACGTCCGGCCCGGGTGCGGCGAAGTCGACGTCCTCGACGCACAGGTGGGGGACGTCGTCGTCAGGGGGGAGTACGTGGGCGGTGGCGGTGCTGGTCAGGACGAGGGCGCAGCGGCCGTCGGCCAGGATGTGGGCGAGGCGGGCACTGGGGTAGGCGGGGTCGATGGGCAGATAGGCCGCGCCCGCCTCCAGGACGGCGAGCATGCCGACGACGAGGTCCGTGGTGCGGGGCAGGGCCAGGCCCACCACGGTCTCGGGGCCCGCGCCCCGGGCGACGAGTTCGCGGGCGAGCCGCCGGGTCCGCGCGCCCAGTTCGGCGTACGTCAGGGAGACCTCGCCCCCGGTCACGGCGGTGGCGTGCGGGCACTCGGCGGCGCGCTCGGCCACGAGTCGGGGGACGGTCCAGTCCGGTACGTCGACGGCGGTGCCGTTCGCCCGGTCGAGCAGCAGCTCGCGTTCGGCGTCGAGCAGGAGGTCGAGGCGGGCGAGCGGGGTGTCCGGGTCGGCGGCGATCTGGTCGAGGATGCGGGCGAGGCGGGCGGTGATCGCTTCGACGGCGGCCCGGTCGAAGGTGCCGTCGCGGTACTGGAAGTCCATCCGCAGGTCCGGCTCCGCGATCACGGTCAGCGGGTAGTGGGTGCCGGAGATCGCCCGGGTGCCGGTGACGTTGACCCCGGCCGCCGCGAGCGCGGAGGCGAGTCGGGGCCGGTCGACCGGTATGGACTCGAAGACGAGCATCGTGTCGAAGAGGGTGCCGAGCCCGGTCCGCTTCTGGATGTCGCTGAGGCCGTGGTGATGGTGGTCCAGGAGGACGGCCTGGCGCTCCTGGAGCGCGGTGAGGACCTGCGCGAGCGTGTCCTGGGGCGCGTACCGCACCCGTACGGGAAGGCCGTTGACGAACAGGCCGACCATCTCGCCGACGCCCGGAACCTGCGGCGGCCGCCCGGAGACGGTGGTGCCGAACAGCACGTCCTGGCGTCCGGTGAGCCGGCCGAGGAGCAGTCCCCAGGCGCCCTGCAGGAGCGTGTTGAGGGTGAGGCCGAGGTCGGCCGCCCGGTCCTGGAGTGCGCGCAGCGTGCGGGGCGGCACGCGCAGTTCCACGTGGCCGGGGTCGCTCCGCTCGACGGCGGTGGCCGGGGCGGGCCCGGCCAGGAGCGTCGGCTCGCTGATCCCGTCGAGTTCGCGCGCCCAGGCGCGTGCGGCCGCCTCCTGGTCCTGCCCCGCCAGCCAGCCGAGGAAGTCCCGGTACGGGCGGACGGTCGGCAGCCCCGCGGCGTCGCCGTCGGCTGCGTACAGGTGCAGCAGGTCCGACACGAGCAGCGGCATGGACCAGCCGTCGAACAGGACGTGGTGGGCGGAGAGCAGCAACTCGGCGCGCTCCGGGCCGGTGTGGGCCAGCGTCATCCGCAGCAGCGGCGGCTCCGCGGGGTCGAAGGGGGCGGCGCGGTCCGCGGCGATGAGCCCTTCGACGGCGGTTTCAACGTCGGCGGTGTCGAGGCCGCGCAGGTCCACGACGTGCCAGGGCAGTGGTACGCCCTCGACGACGAGCTGGACCTGTTCGCCCGCCGCGCCGGTCGTGAAGGCGGTGCGCAGGGCGGCGTGCCGGTCCAGCAGCGCCTGGGCCGCGGTCCGCATCCGCTCGGCGTCGACGGCGCCGCCGAGGCGCAGCACGAAGTGCACGTGGTAGGCGTCGTACGAGACGTCGGCGAGGCTGCTCTCGAAGAGCAGCCCGGACTGTGCCGCCGTCACGGGCCAGACGTCGGCGAGGCCGGGATAGGCCCGCTGCCATGCCTCGCGGTCGCCCGGCTCCACCGCGACCAGTGGCCCGTCGGCACGCTCGGGTTCGGGGGCGACGGTCCCGGCCTCTCCGGTCTCTGCCGGTTCGGTCGCGATCGCCGCGAGGTGGGCGACGGTGCGGTGTTCGAAGACCTGCCGGGTCGTCAGGGCGATGCCGTGCGTGCGGGCGCGGGAGACGACCTGGACGGAGCGGATGCTGTCGCCGCCGATGGCGAAGAAGTCGTCGTCCACACCGACGCGTTCGAGGCCGAGGACGGCCGCGAAGGCGGCGGCCAGGAGCCGTTCGGTCGCGGTGCCGGGCTCGCGGTAGGCGGTGCCTTCGGCGCTGTCCGGCCGGGGCAGGGCGGCCTTGTCGAGCTTGCCGTTGGGGGTCAGGGGCAGCGCGTCGAGGAGGACGAACGCGGTGGGCACCATGAACTCGGGCAGCCGCGCGGCGGCGTACCGGCGGAGCTCCTTGACCCGCACCCCGCCGGCGGTGGGCACGACGTAGCCGACGAGCTGCGCCGTCCCCCGGTTCGCGCGCACCACGACGACGGCGCGGGCGACGCCGGGGTGCCGGGTGAGGACGGCTTCGATCTCGGCGGGCTCGATGCGCAGGCCGCGGACCTTGATCTGGTCGTCGCCTCGGCCCAGGTACTCCAACTGGCCGTCGGGCAGGCGGCGTACGAGGTCGCCGGTGCGGTACATCCGGGCGCCGGGCGGGCCGTACGGGTCGGCGACGAACCGCTCGGCGGTGAGGGCGGGGCGGTTGCGGTAGCCGCGCGCCAGGCTGGGCCCGGCCACGTACAGCTCGCCCGGGGTGCCCTGGGGGGCGGGGGCGAGGCGTTCGTCGAGGACGCGGACCCGGACGTCGAGGGCCGCCGTGCCGATGGGGGCGGGGCCGGTCGTCAGCGGGGCGCTGAGCGTGGCGCAGACGGTGGTCTCGGTCGGGCCGTAGGCGTTGACGAAGCACCGGCCCGGCGCCCACGCGGTGACGAGGCCCGGCGGGCAGGCCTCGCCCGCGACGGTCAGCGCCTTCAGTGAGGTCAGGGTCTTCGGGGCCGTCTCCGGGAGGGTGGCGACGACGCTCGGCGGCAGCGTCGCGTGCGAGACGTTGCGCTCCGCGAGCGTCTGGAACAGCTCGTCGCCCACGAGGCGCCGCTGGCGCGGCACGATCAGGGCGGCCCCGGTGGTGAAGGCCTGCACCAGCTCGACGAACGCGGCGTCGAAGCTCGGCGACGCCACCTGCAGGATGCGCGAGCAGGGCTCGATCGCGAGCCGCTCGCGCTTCGTGGCGCTCAGCGCGGCCAGACCGGCGTGGGTGACGGTCACGCCCTTGGGGCGGCCCGTCGAGCCGGACGTGTAGATCACGTACGCCGGGTGGGCCAGCGCGACCGGGACCTTCGGCTCGGTGTCCGGGGCCTGTCCCCAGGCCGTCCGGGTCTCCTCGCCGTCGACGGCGAGCACGTCCACGGGGAGCCCCTGCGGCAGCTCCGCGAGGCAGTCCGCGGTGGTCAGGATCGCTGCCGGGGCCGCGTCCTCGACCATGTACGCGATCCGGTCGGCCGGATACTCCAGGTCGAGGGGAAGGTAGGCGGCCCCCGCCTTCAGCACGCCGAGGGCCACGGCGACCTGGTCCGCGCAGCGCGGCATGGCCACGCCCACCAGGCTCTCGACGCCGACGCCCCGGCCGAGCAGCCAGTGCGCGATCCGGTTGGCCCGCGCGTCCAACTCCGCGTACGACCACACGGCTTCGTCGGACTCCACGGCGAGGGCGTCCGGGTCCTGCCGCACCCGGGCCGCGAACAGCTCCGGGAACGTGGCCTGCTCGACCTGGAGCGGGGCCTGCACCCGTTCGGCGGCGAGGAGTTCGCCGCGCTCCTGACCGGTGAGCAGGTCGGCGTAGCTGATGCGGTGCGAGGGATGGGTGACAGCGGTGGTGAGGAGCCGTTCCCAGCGGGCGATCAGGGTCTCGACGGTGGCCGCGTCGAACAGTTCGGTGGAGTACTCCACGCCGACCTGGATGCCCGTGGGCCGCCGGTCCTCGAAGGTCTCGTTGAGGCTGAACAGCAGGTCGTAGCGGGCCGTGCCGGTGCTCGCGTACTCGACGCCGACGCGGAGGCCGGGCAGTGCGAAGCGGCCCTCCTCGTTGTTCTGGAGGACCAACGCGATCTGGAACAGGGGGTGGTGGGAGGTGGACCGCTCCGGGTTGAGCTTCTCCACCAGGGCCTCGAAGGGGACGTCCTGGTGGGTGTATGCGGCGAGGCTCGACGTGCGGACCTGGGTGAGCAGTTCGGCGAAGGTGGGGTCGCCGGAGGTGTCGGTGCGCAGCACGAGGGTGTTCACGAACAGGCCGACGAGGTCCTGCAGGTTCTCGTCGGTGCGGCCCGCGATGCCGCTGCCGACCGCGATGTCCTCCCCCGCGCCGAGCCGGGTCAGCAGGGCGGCCATGGTGGCCTGCAGCACCATGAACGGCGTGGCGTCGGCGGAGCGCGCCAACTCGACGATGCCCCGGTGGAGTTCGGGGCCGAAGGAGGAGGTGAGCAGTTCGCCGGTGTAGGTGAGGGCGGCCGGGCGCGGGCGGTCGCCGGGGAGGGTCGTCGTCTCGGGCAGCCCGGCGAGCTGGTCCGCCCAGTAGGCGCTCTGCTCGCTGAACAGGCTCTCGGGGTCGGCGGGTTCGCCGAGCAGCTCGCGCTGCCACAGCGCGTAGTCCGCGTAACTCACCGGCAGCGGCGCCCAGTCGGGCGCGCCGCCCGCGCTGCGGGCCGTGTAGGCCGTGGCGAGATCACGGGCCAGCGGCGCCATGGACCAGCCGTCCCCGGCGATGTGGTGGATCACCAGGGCCAGGACGTGGGCGTCGTCACCCGTGCGGAACAGGCTCGGGTGCACGGGGACGTCGGCCGCCAGGTCGAAGACGTGGCGGGCTCCGGCGGTGACGGCACGGTCGAGTTCATCGGCGCCGGGCACCGCCCGCACCGTCAGCGGCGGCCGCGCCTTCTCCGGCGCGAGCACGTGCTGGTACGGCCTGCCGTCCTCGCCCTCTGGGAACACGGTGCGCAGGGTCTCGTGCCGGGCGATCACGTCGTGCAGCGCCGACTCCAGTGCCTGGACGTCCAGTTCACCGTCCAGGCGGAGGACGAACGCCATGTTGTACGTGGGCGAGGGGCCCTCGAACTGGTGGAGGAACCAGAGGCGTTGCTGGGCGAAGGAGAGCGGCGGGCGTTCGGGGCGTCCGTCGAGGCGGGTCAGCGGGGCCCGGGTGCGCGCGCCGTCCGCCAGGTGCGGGACGAGCGCGGCCACGCTGGGGTGCGCGAAGAACACCCGCAGCTCGACCTCCGCGCCGAGGGCGGCACGGATGCGGCTGATCAGCTTCGTGGCGAGGAGCGAGTGGCCGCCGAGGGCGAAGAAGTCGTCGTCGATGCCGACGCGTTCGACGTCGAGGATGTCGGCGAAAAGGTCACACAGCAGCTCTTCCTGGAGCGTGCGGGGCTCGCGGCTGCCCGCCTGCGGGGCGAAGTCCGGCGCGGGCAGGGCCCGCCGGTCCAGCTTGCCGTTGGCGCTCAGCGGCACAGCGGCGATCGCCACCACGGAGGCGGGCACCAGGTGCGCGGGCAGGCGCTCTTGCAGGTAGCCGCGCAGCGAGCCGACCAGCACGCCGATCTGGGTCGCCGCGGCCGGGTCACTGGCCAGCCGCTTGTCCCCCCGCCCGGAGGGCAGGTACACGCCGGTCAGGGCGCGGCCGGTCACGGGGGCGTCGGTGAGGATCAGCGCCTCGAACCGGTCGCCCGCGTCCGCCCAGGTCGACAAGGCGCTCCAGCCGAGCGCCTCGGCCCAGCCCCGCACCTGCTCCGGATCCAGCGCCGGGTGCCCGGCCGGGGCCTCCATCAGCTCGGCGTCGACGGCCAGGGCGACCTCGCCGACGACGCGGGCGTTGGGGATCCCGGTCACGCGCAGCGCGTGCCCGTCCTGTGCGCGCACGAGGGCTTCCAGGCCCCGCAGGTCGGTGACCTGGTGGCCCCAGGTGACGGTCGGGGCGTCGCTGACGTCCTCGACGGGGGTGCCGGGCTTGTGCAGGACGACCTCGTAGCGGTGGCGGGTGAGTTCGTTGTGCGCCGCGCCGGTCTTCAGGCGGATGTCGACGCCCGCCGCGCCGTGGCGGGCGGCCCACTGGTGGAACCACTCCGGGTCGAGGACCAGTTCGGGCTCGGTGAGCATGGCCCGCGCGATGGCGGCCCGCGCCGCCGACGGCGCGACGGCCTGGTGCTTGGCGTTCTGGGTGTCGTGCACCCCGGAGGCGAACAGGTGCAGCGACCCGGCGTTGCGCACGTCGCCCACCAGGATGCGCCCGCCCGGCTTCAGCAGCGTGAAGGCCTGGGCGAGGACCTGGTCCAGATACGCGGTGTGCGGGAAGTACTGGATCACCGAGTTCAGGACCACCAGCTCGAAGTGGTCCACCGGAAGCCCGCTCACGTCGTCCGCGTGCTGATGGCGCAGCGTGACCTTGTCCGCGAACCCGGCGTCGGCCACCTCCCGCGTCAGCCGCCCGATCACCTGCGAGGACAGGTCGGTCGCCCAGTACTCCTCGACGTGCGGCAGGACGTGCGCCATCAGCAGCCCCGCGCCCACGCCCAGTTCGAGCACCCGGTCCGGCCGCCAACAGGTGATCTGCCGCACCGCGGCGTCCCGCCAGTCGCGTATCTCGTCCAGGTCGATCGGCTCACCGGTGTAGCTGGAGTTCCAGCCGGTGAAGTCCTCGCCCCACTGCGTGGTGGGCGCCGAGTAGACGTCGTCGTAGATCTGCTCCCATTCGTCGACCTGCCGCTCGGCCTCCGCCACCTGCTGGGCGCCGTCCAGGTCCGGCACGACGTACGCCACCAGGCGCTTGTCGTCGTCTGCCGCGTGCACCGTGACGACCGCCCGCGCCACGGACGGGTGGTCGGCGAGGACCGCCTCGATCTCGCCGGGTTCGATGCGCATGCCGTGGATCTTGACCTGGTCGTCGGCGCGGCCGAGGTACGTCAACTGGCCGTCGGGAAGCTGCCGTACGAGGTCGCCGGTGCGGTACATGCGGGCTCCGGGCGGGCCGTAGGGGTCGGCGACGAAGCGTGCGGCGGTCAGGCCGGTGCGGTCGTGGTAGCCGCGGGCCAGGGAGGGGCCCGTGACATAGGCCTCGCCGGGGGCGCCGGGCGGCACCGGGGCGAGGCGGTCGTCGAGCACGCGGACCCGGGCGTCGGCCACGGCGGTGCCGATGGGGGCCGCGGCGCCCGTGAGGGGCGCGCTCATGGTGGCGCAGACGGTGGTCTCGGTCGGGCCGTAGGCATTGACGAACCGCCGCCCCGCGCTCCACCGCGCGGCGAGCCCCGGCGGACAGGACTCGCCCGCGACGGTCAGCACCCGCAGCGCGCCGAGCGTCTGCGGGGCCTCATCGGGCAGGGTGGCGACGACGCTCGGCGGCAGCGTCACATGGGTGATCGCCCGCTCCGCGAGGACCTGGTGCAGGTCGTCTCCGACCAGGCGCCGCTGCCGGGGCACCACGAGCGCCGCCCCGCTGGTCAGGGACTGCACCAGCTCCCAGAACGCCGCGTCGAAGCTCGGCGAGGCCACCTGCAGGACGCGGGAGGCGGGTTCGACGGCCAGGCGCTCACGGATGGTGGCACTGAGCGCGGCCAGACCGGCGTGGGTGACGGTCACGCCCTTGGGGCGGCCCGTCGAGCCGGACGTGTAGATCACGTACGCCGGGTGGGCCGGAGCGAGGGCAACGCGCGGCGCGCGGTCCGGGGCCTGCCGCCAGGCGGCCTCGACTTCCTCAGTGTCGACGGCGAGCACGTCCACGGGCAGACCCGGCGGCAGCTCGCCGAGGGCGTCCCGCGTCGTCAGGATCACCGCCGGAGCCGCGTCCTTGACCATGTACGTGATCCGGTCCGCCGGATACTCCAGGTCGAGGGGAAGGTGGGCCGCGCCCGCCTTCAGCACGCCGAGCGCGAGCGCGACCTGGTCGGCACGGCGCGGCATGGCCAGGGCCACCAGGCTCTCGGGCCCGACGCCCCGGCCGAGCAGCCAGTGCGCGATCCGGTTGGCCCGCGCGTCCAACTCCGCGTACGACCACACGGCTTCGTCGGACTCCACGGCGAGGGCGTCCGGGTCCTGCCGCACCCGGGCCGCGAACAGCTCGGGGAACGTGGCCTGCTCGACGGCGGGCTCGAAAGTGAGCGCGGTCAGGTCGCGGTGCTCGGCGGCGGTGAGCAGGTCGACCTCGCCGATGTGCCGATCGGGGTCGGCGACGGCCGCGGTGAGCAGGCGCTCCCAGCGGGTGATCAGGGTCTCGATCGTCGCCGCGTCGTACAGCTCGGTGGAGTACTCGGCCGTCAGGGCGATGCCTCCGGGGCCGGTGCCGCCCCCGGAGGTCTCCGTGAACGTCTCCGTCAGGCTGAGCATCACGTCGTAGCGGGCCGTGCCGGTGCCCCGGTCGTCGACGTCGGCGCGCAGGCCGGGCAGCTCGTAGACGGCTTCCTCGTTGTTCTGGAGCACCAACGCGATCTGGAACAGCGGGTGGTGGGAGGTGGAGCGCTGCGGGTTGAGCTTCTCCACCAGGGCGTCGAAGGGGATGTCCTGGTGCGTGTAGGCGGCGAGGCTGGTCTCGCGGACCTGGGCGAGGAGGTCGGCGAAGGTGGGGTCGCCGGAGGTGTCGGTGCGCAGCACCAGGGTGTTCACGAACAGGCCGACGAGGTCCTTGAGATTCTCGTCGGTGCGGCCCGCGATGCCGCTGCCGACCGCGATGTCCTCCCCCGCGCCGAGCCGGGTCAACAGGGCGGCCATGGTGGCCTGCAGCACCATGAACGGCGTCGCGTCGGCGGAGCGCGCCAACTCGACGACACCTCGGTGCAGTTCGGGCGGGAAGGCGCGGCGGAGCACGTCGCCGCTGTAGTCGAGATCGGCCGGGCGCGGTCGGTCGCCGGGGAGGGTCGTTGTCTCCGGCAGCCCGGCGAGCTGCTCGGCCCAGTAGGCGTACTGCTCGCCGAACAGGCTCTGCGGGTCCGTCTCGTCGCCGAGCAGCTCGCGCTGCCACAGCGTGTAGTCCGCGTAACTCACGGGCAGCGGCGCCCAGTCGGGCGCGGTGTGCGCCGCCCGGGCGCGGTAGGCGGCGGTCAGGTCGCGGGCCAGCGGGGCCAGGGACCAGCCGTCCCCGGCGATGTGGTGGATCACCAGGGCGAGGACGTGCGCGTCGGCGCCGGTGCGGAACAGCCGCGCCTGCACGGGGATGTCCGCCGCCAGGTCGAACGCGCTGCGGGCGGCCGCGGTGAGGCAGTCCGCCAGCGCGGCCTCGCCGTCCACCTGCCGCGCCGTGAGCGTGACCCGGTGGCTCCGGCCGACCTCGTCGGCGTCCAGGACGTGCTGGTACGGCTCGCCGTCGGCCTGGGGGAACACCGTGCGCAGCGTCTCGTGCCGGGCGATGACGTCGTGCAGGGCCGACTCCAGCGCCCCGACGTCGAGCGCGCCGGTCAGGTGGAGGACGAACGGCATGTTGTACGTGGGCGAGGCCTCGTACTGCTGGAGGAACCACAGGCGCCGCTGGGCGGGCGACAACGGCAGCCGCTCGGGCCGCTCGGCGCCCGGGGTGAGCGGGGTGCGGGCGCGGGCGGAACCGTCCAGGTGCGGGGCCAGTCCGGCGGCGGTGGGGTGGGCGAAGACGGTGCGCAGCTCGACCTCGGTCCCGAGTCTCGCGCGCAGACGGCTGATGAGCTTCGTCGCGAGCAGCGAGTGGCCGCCCAGGGCGAAGAAGTCGTCGTCGACGCCGACCCGCTCCAGGCCGAGGACCTCGGCGAACAAGCCGCACAGCAGCGCCTCGCGGGGCGTGCGCGGGGCGCGGCCGGTGGACTGGGCGGCGAAGTCCGGTGCGGGCAGGGCGCGCCGGTCCAGCTTGCCGTTGGCGTTCAGGGGCAGCTCGGCGACGGCCAGGACGGCAGCGGGGACGAGGTGGGCGGGCAGCCGCTCCTTGAGGTGGTCGCGGAGCGATCCGGCCAGGGCGTTGATCCGGGCGGCGGCGGCCGGGGCGTTGGTCGCCGCCGCGTCGGGACGGCCGGACGGGAGGTAGGTGCCGGTGAGGGCGCGGCCTTCGGCCGTGCCGTCGGTGAAGACCAGCGCGTCGAAGCAGTCGCCGGTACGCGACCAGGTCACCGCGGCGCTCCAGCCCCGATCCGCGGCCCAGTCGGCAAGCTGTTGCGGGTCCAACGCCGTGTGCTGCGGGTCCAGCGCCATGTGCTGCGGATCCCGTGCCGTCTGCTGCGGGTCCAGCGCCTTCTGCTGCGGATCCCGTGCCGTCTGCTGCGGGTCCGACGTCGACCCCTGCGGAGCCGGCACAGCCCGCTGCGGGCCCGGCACCGCGTCAGCCGCGGACCGCCGTGGAAGGAGGCGGGCACCGACAGCCAGGGCGGCCTCGTCGCGCAGGCGTGCGTTGGGGACACCGGTCACGCGCAGGACGCGCCCGTCGCCTTCGCGCACCCGCTGCTCGACCGCGCGCAGATCGGTGACGTGTCGGCCCCACTCCAGCACGGGGGCACCGCTGACGTCCTCGGTGGTCACGCCGGGCTTGTGCAGAACGACTTCGTAGCGGTGGCGGGTCAGCTCGTTGTGGGCGGCGCCGTCCTTGAGGCGGACGTCCACTCCCGCGGCGCCGTGGCGCTCGGCCCAGCGGGCGAACCAGTCGGGGTGCAGGGCGAGTTCGGGATCGGTGAGGATCGCGCGGGCCACGGCCACCCGCACCGCCGACGGCTCGGCGCCCGGACCGTCCGGTTCCTGGGCGTGCCGCGCCCCGGCGTGGAACAGCGGCAGCGTGTCCGCGTTGCGTACGTCCCCGACCACGATCCGCCCGCCCGGCGCGAGCAGCGCGAAGGCCCCGGCGAGGACCCGGTCCAGATAGGCGGCACCCGGGAAGTACTGGGCGACGGAGTTGAGGACCACCGTGTCGA
This sequence comes from Streptomyces sp. NPDC041205, assembly GCF_055591765.1. Taxonomy (NCBI): domain Bacteria; kingdom Bacillati; phylum Actinomycetota; class Actinomycetes; order Kitasatosporales; family Streptomycetaceae; genus Streptomyces; species Streptomyces sp. NPDC041205. The sequence continues at coordinate 99,832 of NZ_JBVIZH010000008.1, forward strand.
AGTGGCCCTCCGGCAGGCCGCGCACGTCGTCGGCGCTCTGGTGGCGCAGCGTGGTCCGGTCCCCGAACCCGGCCCGCTCGGCCTCGCGGGCCAGGCGGTCGACGGCACGGGCGGAGAGGTCCGTGGCCCAGTACTCCTCGACGCGGGGCAGCAGGCGGGACGCCAACAGGCCGGATCCGGCGCCGATTTCAAGGATCCGGCGCGGCTCCCAGGACATGATGCGTCGCACCGCCGCGGCCCGCCACTCCCGCATCTCGGCCACGTCGATGGGCTCGCCCGTGGCGCGGGAGTTCCAGCCGGTGAAGTCCTCGCCCCAGGCCGTGTCGGGGGCGGCGTAGACCTCGTCGTAGACCCGCTCCCACGCCTCGACGATTCCCGGCCCGGACTCCGCGCGAAGGCTCGGCCCCTCTTCCTCGTCCGCCCGGTCGGGCTCCGGCACGACGTACGCCACCAGGTGCCGTTCGCCCGCGCGGTCCTCCCGCAGGACGACCGCGGCGCGGGCCACTCCGGGGTGCCGGCCGAGGGCGGCCTCGATCTCGCCGGGCTCGATCCGGAAGCCGCGGATCTTGACCTGGTCGTCGGTGCGGCCGTGGAAGGTGTAACAGCCGTCGGGCGCGCGGGAGACCAGGTCACCCGTGCGGTACATGCGGCTGCCGGGGCGGTCGCCGAAGGGGCAGGCCACGAAGCGTTCGGCGGTCAGGGCGTGGCGCCCCGCGTAGCCGCGGGCCAGGCCCTCGCCCTCCAGGTACAGCTCGCCGGGCTCGCCGTCCGGCACCGGGGCGAGCGCCGCGTCCAGGACGTGCGCGCGCAGGGCGACCAGCGGCCGGCCGATCGGCACCACGTCGCCGAGGTGGTCGGCCGCGGTCATGGGGTGGAAGGTGGTGGCGACGGTCGCCTCGGTGGGCCCGTACCCGTTCACCACGGTCAGGCCGGGGCAGGCGCGCAGGACGCGCGTCACCGCGGCCGGGGACAGGGCCTCCCCGGCGGCGCACACCTCGCGCAGCCCGGCGAAGGCCGTCGGGTCGTCGTCGGCGATCAGCGCGAACAGCGCCGCGGTCAGGACCACCATGGTCACGCCGTGGTCGGCGACGGCCGCCGCGAGCACGCGCGCGTCGATGCGTCCGGGCGGGGCGAGCACGACGGTGCCACCGCCGAGGAGCGGTATCCACAGGTCGTACGTGGAGGCGTCGAAGGCCACGGTGTTGTGCATCAGGAGCCGCTCGTGGTGCCCGGCCGCGAAGGCGGGGTCGGCGGCGAGGCCCACGACGCCCCGGTGGGTGAGGGCGACGCCCTTGGGCAGGCCCGTGGAGCCGGAGGTGTACATCACGTGCGCGAGCTGGTCCGGCCGCGTGCGGCGCGCGGGCCGTGCCACGGAGGCCGCGGCGAGGTCCGCCGCCGTGCCGGGCGCGTCCAGGACGAGGCGGGGCGTGCCGTGTTCGGGCAGGTCGGCCGTGGTGCGGGCGTCGGTGACGAGGAGGGCGGGGGCCGCGTCGTCGAGGAGGAACCGGAGGCGCTCGCCGGGGTGTTCGGTGTCAAGAGGGAGGTAGAGCCCTCCGGCCTTGAGGACGGCGAGGACGGTGACGACGTACGCGGCCGAGCGCGGCAGCGCCACGGCGACGACGGACTCCTGGCCGACTCCGTGCGCGCGCAGGACCTGGGCGAGCCGGTTGGCCGCCGTGTCCAACTCGCCGTACGACAGGGGTGTGCCGGTCCCGCCGACCACGGCGGCCGCGTCCGGGGTGGCGTCCGCCCACTGCTCGAACCGGGCCGCGACGGTCGTGTCCGCCGTGGCCCCGGAGAGGGCCGTGGCCCGAGAGGCAACTGCGGCCTGAGCGGCAGTCATGTCTGATGTGGCCAGAGAGGCGGACGGGTTCCCCGGGACAGCCATGCAGGCACGCTCCTTCTGTGGCCACTGTGGTAGTTGGCAACACCACGGACCATAACGTTCCGGCCAGGCCGGACGGAAGGTTCGACCGTCGACGCCGAGGCACTTCGCTCCGGCCCGCCGACTTGCCCCGCCACCAGGCCTGTTGGGTCACTCGGCCCCGTCCGCACCACGGCGAGGGCAGCGTCAGGAGACCGGGGCGCCCGACTCCGCCGAGAGGCGGGTACGGCTTCCCATGAGAGGGATGCGGAACGAACTGGCCGGGATGCAGCGCGTATCAGCCATCCTCGATCATCTTCGAACGCTGTCCCACGCTTCCACTTCACACTCTTCACTTGTACACCACACGACACTTGAGCCTCTTCACTGACTCAGAGACCGGTTCCGCTTAGGGGCGATTTCAAGCCATGCGGCTACCGGGAGTCGACGCCAAGTCCTCCAAGCCCCCAAGACGCAGGCGCTCAGGGCGCGTACACCGGGGTCAGGTCGAGCACGACGCGGACTGCTGGCACACCATGGATCCGGCGACGCTCATCGAGACGGGTTTCCACCTCGAGAACATGCCGCAGGCCCCGGACGCCGAGGTCGCGGCCCTCGCGTATCTGCCCGACGACTTCAACTCCTTCGTCGCGCTCGCCCGCGCCGGTCGCCACAGCGGTGTCCTCAGCACGGCCACCGGCGGCCGGCCGGAGCGGAGCCTGCGCTACCGCGAGCTCCTGCGTCCGAACAACGTCACCGGCGAACTCCGCACGTCCTGCGTCGTGGACGGCACCTGTTGGGGCAACTTCGCGTTCTTCCGCGAGGCCCCGGCCGACTTCACCGAGGACGAGCAGGACTTCGCCCACGACCTCGCCGCGGTGCTCGGCGGCGGCTTCCGGGGCGCGGTGGTGCGCGGCAGGAGCGGCAGCGGTACGGCGAGGTTCTGGCCCGGGCTGCTCCTGTTCGACGAGAACCGGCGCGTGGAGTCGGCGACCGGCCCGGCCCACCACTGGCTCGGCGAACTCGGCTTCCGCGGCTCGACGGCCCCAAGTCGATCTTCGCCAAGACCGGGGTGCGCAGCCGCCGGGAGCTGGTCACGCGCGTGTTCACGCCGGATCGCGGCGCCTGACGACCGCGTGCCGGACGGCTGGCGTACAGCGGTCAGAGACCGGCGAGGAGGCCGTCGAGCGGGGCGGGTACGCGGTCGGGATCGAGCGCCTCGACGAGGACGCGGCCGTAGCGGACCTTGCGTCCCCCCTTCGAGCCGAAGAAGCGCCGCACCTGCTGGTGTGCGGTGCGGCCCTGCTGGGCGGGCTGGCGCTGGAGGGTCTGCAGGGCGCGCAGGTCGCCCTCCTCGCGGACCAGTTCCTCGACCCGTGGCACGCCCAGCGCGCGGATCAGCTCGTCCTCCAGGTCCGCCGCGCAGACGAAGACCTCCTCCTCGGCCGCTCCGGCCCGCTCCAGGCCGCGGTCGTAATAGGGCCGCTCCGCCTCGTCGCACAGTCCGGTCAGGCGCAGGCCCAGGCCGGGTGGCCCGAGGAGCCGGGCGAAGCGCCCGACGCTCATCGCCCCGCCCATCGACAGGACGCAGACCCCCTCGGCCGCCAGGTTCCGGCCCCGGCGGGCGGCCAGCGCGTTGACCGCTTCGGCGTCGCTCGGCCCTTCGAGCAGCACGACCGAACGGACGGCGAGGTCCTCGGCCAGCTCGCGCGCGGGGTCGCCGGGGCCACCGGCCGCCCACGCGGTGACCGCTTCCCGGAACTGCCCCATGTCAGCCATGGGAGGAGTGTCCGCTGTTTCCGGCGGCGGCGGTAAGGATTTTCCGCGCGGCGGGTCGGGACCGGTCAGCGGGTGACCTGTGCGCCGACCCGGTTGGTGGCCTGTTCACTGGCCCGTCGGGTGGTGTGCTGGCCGGCCTGTGCGATCGACTGTTCGCTGGGCTGTGCGGTGGCCCGTTCCCCGTCCTGCTCGGCGGCCTGCGCGACGACGCGCTCGATGGCCCTGACGGCGACCTCGGGCTCGTCGGCGTAGCGGGCGTGCCCGCTGTCGCGGGCTCCGATCCCTTCGCTGTTGCGGGACACCGCCTGCCACTCCTGCTGGCCCTCGGCCCAGTCCTCCTCGAGTCCCGGCCCGTACGTGGGCACCTTCGCGAGGTACCGCTTGCCGTGCTGGATCACCCGCACCGGGATGTCACCGGCGGAGCGGACGTCCTGGCCGGTGAGGACGAGCCGTTCCGGGTTCTTCCCCGCGTGGCTCGCGAGGTTCTGGTCGCGCAGGTCGCCCGCCGGGCCGGTGGCGGACTCGGGGATCCGCTGCGTGAGGTCGGCGACGGCGGTGGGTGAGGTGGCGCATCTCTACGGGGCCACCGCACGCAAGCCATGGCCGAAAGCGCACATGCGGGGGCACGGCCGCGCGCCTCGTCGACACCGCACCGTGCACCCCGCTGGAGCGCCGCGCTCCCGGGTGGGGCAATACCCCCGACGAGTGAACAGCCACGCACGAGTGGTTCGATTCCCCGCCCTCCGAGACGGCGCAGGCCCGGCGCCGCCCCCTCGAACGTTTCGGCGACGGTTCGTCCGCCCGTCGGCGTGACGCACGGCTGATCAGGCACGTTCTCCGGACACTTCCCTGACCCCGCTCCCGAGGAGACCTCGTGAATACCCTTCCTGCCCCTGCCACCGACCCGTGCTTGTTCGACAATCCCCGGCCCCGTGACACACGCCCCGTGCAGCGGGTTGACGCTGCCCGCCGCGCCGTCCGCGCAGCACGACCGTCACCGAGGTGGTGGGCATGACCGACACGAAGACCCCAGCCGACGACGGCGGCCGTGCGAGCGGGCGGTACCGGCACGTCACCCACGTCATGCTGCTGTTGCAGCGCAGCGACGGACGCGTGCTCACCGTCCGCCACCGGATGTCGTCCACTCACTCGCCGGGGCTGCTCACGGTGGTCGGCGGACACCTGGAGGAGGGCGAGTTCGCCAAGCAGGCCGCGTTGCGGGAACTCGTCGAGGAGACCGGGGCACAAGTCGCCCCGGCGGATGCGGAGTTCTGCCAGCTCGTGCACTACCTGAACGGGGCCGGAGAGCGCTCGATGGGCGTGGCGTTCACCGCGCGCCGATGGCAGGGCGAGCCGCGGAACGCGGAGCCGGACAAACACACGGGCCTGGTGTGGGTGCAGCCCGGCAACGCGCCGTCCGACTGCCACCCCTACACCCGTACCGTCCTCGCCAACTTCGCCTCGGGCACGACTCTTTACGAGGAGATCACGGCGCCGGACGAGGCGGTCACCCCGCCGGACGAAGCGGCCACCGCACCGGCGACGGAGCGGGGTGGCGCGGCGTGAAGCGGTTCTTCGGACGCGTACGCATGGCCGATCCGGTGGTGTCCCGGGCGGAGGAGGAGCTGTTCGGCGGACCCCTGCGGTACGACATGGGCTGGTCCGAGCACGAGCGGGCGCGGCTCGACCTGACGATGGTCACCGCGATCCGGGCGATGCCCCGCCTGGTGCGCGGCACGCTGCGGCGGGCGTGGCGGGCCGACCGGTCGTCACTGCTGGGCGTGGGGACCAGCGAGATCGGGCAGGGCGTCGCCGCCGCGGCGAGCCTGCTCGCGGTGAACGCCGTCATGCACGCGCTGCTCGGGGCGGGCGATCCGGTGGACCGGCTGCGTTCCGCGCTGCCCGCGCTCGCCGTGGTGGCCGGGGTGGCGGTGGCCAGGGCCGGGTTCGCGGGCTGGTCGACGTCCCGGGCCGGGCGGCTTGAGCCGCTGGTGGAGCGGGTGGCGACGACGGAGTATCTGGCGGCGGCCACGGAGGTGGAGTTGGAGGCGATCGAGGATCCGGAGTTCCGGCGGCTGATCGATGTGGCCCAGCAGGGGGCTTCCTCGGCCCGGCGCATGATCAGCGCCTGCGTGGCCGCGCTGAACGGCACCATCAGCCTCATCGCCACGGCCGGTGTGCTGGCCGTGCTGCACCCCGCGCTGCTTCCGCTGCTGTTGCTGATCGCGGCCCCGCGCGGGTGGGGTGCGATGCGGGTGGCGCAGGAGCGGTACGCGTCGGTGATGACGTGGGTGGAACACCTGCGCGCCAGCAGGCTGCTGGGCAACCTCCTGACGGAACGCACGGCGGCGCAGGAGGTACGCCTCCACCGCGTCGGCCCGTTCCTCCTCGACCGCTACCGGGGCATGGCCGAGAGCGCGGAGACCGAACAGCGGCGCCTCGCCGACGGCAAGGCGCTCACCGAGCTGGTGGCGGCCGCCCTTTCGGGCCTCGCCATGGCCAGTACGTACGGGGTGATGCTCTGGCTCATCGTCGCCGGGCACATGGAACTGGCGGTGGCGGGCACGGCCGTGATCGCGGTGCGCTCGGGCTCCGCGAGCCTCGGCTCGCTCGTGATGAACGTGAACCAACTGCACGAGGAGAGCCTGTACGTCCGCGACCACGAACGGTTCCTGGAGGAGGCCGCGCGGCACGCCATCCCCCGGGGCGGCCGGGCCGTGCCGGACGCCGTCGCCGGGGTCGCCCTGGACAACGTCACCTACCGCTATCCCGACCGGGACGAACCCGCCCTTGACGGGGTGTCGCTGCACGTCCCGATGGGCTCGGTCGTTGCCGTCGTCGGCGAGAACGGGTCCGGCAAGTCCACCCTGATGAAGGTCCTCGCGGGCCTGCTGCTGCCGCAGACCGGCTCCGTGCGCTGGGGCGAGCTGCCCCTGAGCGACCTGGACCGCTTCGACGTCTTCGAACGCGTCACCCTCCTCACCCAGGACTTCGAGCGCTGGCCGGTCACCGCCGCGATGAACGTCCGCCTCGGCCGCCCCCATCAGGCGCCCTCCGCCGAGCAGTTGGGCAGCACACTCGACTACGCGGGGGCGACACCGGTCGTCGCCAAGCTCCCCCACGGGACCCGGACCCTGCTTGCCCGGATGTTCCGCGGCGCCTCCGAGATCAGCGGCGGCGAATGGCAGAAGGTCGGCCTCGCCCGCGCCCATTGGCGCACCGAGACCTCCCCTGCCGACGGCCTCCTGATCGTCGACGAACCGACCTCAGCCCTGGACCCCGAAGCCGAGATCGAAGCCTTCGACCACATCCGCCGACTGGCCGGCCCCCGCCGCGCCGTCGTCCTCGTCACCCACCGCATGTCCGGCGTCCGGCACGCCGACACCATCCACGTCCTCAGCCAGGGCCGCCTGGTGGAATCCGGCAGCCACACCGACCTGATGGCGGCGGACGGCCGCTACGCCGCGATGTTCCGCACCCAGGCCGCCCAGTACGCGCCCCACCCCCGCGCGGGGGTGCCGCGCCCCGGCACACCACCGGTGGCGGACCTCGCCTGAACCCTCGCCCGATGACGGAGTGAGCCGGGGCGCCCGAAAGGGCGCCCCGGCTCAGCCGTGCTCTGCCGGGCCTCGGCCCTGCGTACCCGCCCTACCGCCGACTCCGTACCAGCAGATAGAGGAAGTACGGCGTACCGATCACCGCGGTCATCAGCCCGGCCCCGAGCTGCGCCGGTGCGATCACCGTGCGGCCCACCAGGTCGGCCGTGCAGACGAGGACGGCGCCGAGGAGCACGGCGACCGGAACCACCCGGACGTGCTGGCGGCCCACGAGGGCCCGGGCGGCGTGCGGGGCGACGAGGCCGACGAAGCCGATCGTGCCCGCGGCGGCCACGGCGGTGGCGCTCAGCAGGACGCTGAGGACGAGGAGGCCGAGGCGGCCGCGGCTCAGGTTGAGGCCGAGCAGCCGCGGGGTGTCCTCGTCGAGGGAGACGAGGTCGAGTTCGGTGCGGCGCATGACCGCGACGGCCAGGCCCACCGCGAGGACGATCGCGAGTGGTACGACGTCGGTGAAGCTCCGCCCGTAGGTCGAGCCCGAAAGCCAGGTGAGTGCCTTCGTGGCGTTGAACGGGTCGGTGAGGATGATGAGCAGGCTGATGACGGCCGCCGATCCGGTGGCGACACCGAAGCCGACGAGGACGAGACGGTTCTGCTGGAACCCGCCGCGCGCCGCGAGGCCGAAGACGAGGACCGAGCTGAGCGCGGCGCCCGCGAAGGCGCCGGCGGTGATGCTCCACGACCCGGCCGCGGGGACCGTCGTCACGAGCAGGACGGCGCCGACCGCGGCGCCGTTCGTGACGCCGAGGACGCTCGGTTCGGCGAGGGGGTTGCGGGTCACGGCCTGGATGAGGGTCCCGGCGAGGGCGAGCGCCGCGCCCGCGAGGAGGGCGGCGGTGACACGGGGCACGCGGGTGTCGAGGACGAAGGTGATGGCCTGGCCCGAGCGGCCCTGCGCCCAGTTCGCCACGTCGCCCAGGAGCAGCTTGCTGTCGCCGATGAGCACGGCGGCGATCGTCACGCCGACGAGCGCGAGCACGAGGACGGCAGTGGTGACGACGAAGGTGGTCCGGCTCCGGATGCGCAGCCGCTCGGTCGGCATGGCTCCGGCGGTGTCCCGGGTCCGCGCGGCCATGACGATCAGGAAGACCGCGCCGACCAGGCTGGTGACGACGCCGGTCGGTACGGCGACCGCGGTGTCCGACGGCACGACGGCCCGCAGGAGCACGTCGGAGCCGAGTACCAGGGCCGCGCCGGTGAGGCCCGCGAACGGAAGCCGCGCACGCGACTTGGTGAAGGCGCGGAACCTGCGGGCGAGAGGGCGGACGAGGGCGGGGGCGCACAGGCCGACGAAGCCGATGGGTCCGGCGAGGGTGACGGCGGCCGTGGAGAGGAGCGCGGCGAGCACGACGGCGGTGACGCGGGTGGAGCGCACGGGGACGCCGACACCGCGCGCCGCGTCGTCGCCGAGGGCGAGGGCGTCGACCCGGCGGGCGAGCAGCACGAGGCCGACGAGGCCGACGGCGGCGATGGGTGCCATCTGGAGCACGCCGTCGAAGCCGTTCTGCGCGATGCTCCCCTGGTTCCACTTGAAGAGGCCTTCCGTCTCCTGGGGGAACAGCAGGAGCAGGCCCGAGGTGACGGCGGTGAGGCCGAAGGTGAGGGCGCTGCCGGCCAGGACGAGCCGGACCGTTCCGGCGCCGAGGCCGGAGAGACCGAGGACGACGGCGGCCGCGGCGAGGCCGCCGACGAAAGCGACGCCGGAGGAGGCGAGCAGCGGCAGCGAGACGCCGGTGGCGGCGGCGATGCCGAGGGCGAGGTAGGAGCCCGCGTTCACGGCGAGGGTGTCGGGCGAGGCGAGGACGTTGCGGCTGACCGCCTGGAGGGCGGCGCCCGCCATGCCGAGGACGGCGCCGACGAGCAGGCCCGCGGTCATGCGGGGCAGCCGGGAGGCGATGACGACGGACGAGTCGCCCGCCTCGGCCCGGCCGGTGAGCGCCTTCCAGACCTCGGGGGCGCCGACCGAGGCCGTGCCCTGAGTGATGTCCACGACCGCGAGGGCGGCGACGAGGAGGACCAGTGCGGCCGTCACCGCGGCCGCGCCCGTACGTGACGCGACTGTCGACGGACGGGTGGCGGGGGTGGTCGCGGTGACGGCCATGGCGTTACTTCTTCAGGGCGTCGACGACGGAGTCGACGTACTGGTTCATCGACTCAGGACCGCCGAACATCCAGATGCCGTCGGGCAGCCGGTGCACGTTGCCCTTCTTCACGAACGGCAGCGACGTCCAGACCTTGTCCTTCTTCAGGACACCGGCGAACGGGTTGCTGCCCTTGTCGTCGTCGTTGCCGATGTAGGCGAACTCCACGTCCTCGTCGAGCTTGGTGAGGCCCTCGACGTCGGTGGTGCCGAGGCCGTAGACCTTGTCGCCCTTGACCTTCCAGTCGTTCTTCAGGCCGAGCTTCTCGTTGACGGCGCCGATGAGCGAGCCGCTGGTGTACGGCCGGATCGAGGTCTGGTTGCCGGTGACGTAGCCGTCGGCGAAGGCGTACTTCGCGCCGCCGTGACCGGAGGCGGCGATCTTCTTCTTGCCCGCGGCGAGCTTCGCCTCGAAGTCCTTCTTGAGCTTCTCGGCCTGCTCGGTGGTGCCGGTGGCCTCGGCGATGAGGTCGAGGTTCTTCGTCATCTGGCCGATCGGGTCGGCGGCGTCGCTGGCCTTGACCGTCAGGACCGGGGCGACCTCGCGCATCTGCTTCACGGCGGCGGCGGGCAGGTCGGTGGTGGCGAGGATGAGGTCGGGCTTCAGGGACGCGATGGTGTCCATGCTCGGCTCGCCACGGGTGCCGATGTCCTTGGGGTCGTTCTTCAGCGGGACGGCGCTGCCCCAGGCCTTGTAGCCCTTGACGTCGGACACGCCGGCCGGGTCGACACCGAGGGATATCAGGCTCTCGACAGCGTTCCACTCGGTGCCGACGACCTTCTTGGCGGGGCCGTTCAGCTTCACCTTCGCGCCGGTGGCGTCGGTGAGCGTGAGGGTCTCGGCGCCCTTCTTCGCTTCGTCGTCGGCGGACTCGGTGGTGCCGCAGGCGGACAGGGTGAGGGCCGCGGCGGTGGCGGCCGCCGCGGTGATCAGGAGGCGCTTCATGAGGTGGTGCTGAGCCTTTCGCTTCGCGAGTGGTGGCGGCCGATGGCGCGGGTGCGCAGGCGACCGGTGAGCGGATCGGTCTCGACGTCGATGCGGATGCCGTAGGTGTCGGTCAGCCGCTGCGGCGTCAGTACGTCTTCGGGGTCGCCGTCGGCGATGACCCGCCCCGCGTCGAGCAGGACGACGCGGTCGGCGACGGCGGCGGCCTGGTCGAGGTCGTGCAGGACGGCGCCGACGGCGATGCCGTGGTCGTCCGCCAGGTCCCGCATGAGGTCGAGGAGTTCGACCTGGTAGCGGAGGTCGAGGTGGTTGGTCGGCTCGTCGAGCAGGAGGACGCCGGTCTCCTGGGCGAGGCAGCCGGCCAGCCAGACGCGCTGGAGCTGCCCTCCGGAGAGGTGCTCGGCGCCGCGTTCGGCGAGGTCCGCGACACCGGTCAGGGCGAGCGCGCGGTCCACCGCGGCCCGGCCGCCCGGGTCGGCCTTGCCCCAGCGGCCCCGGTACGGGTAGCGGCCGAATTCCACGACGTCCCGGACGGTGAGCCCGCTGGGCGTGGGGCGCCCCTGCGTGAGCAGGGCGACGTGGCGCGAGAACTCACGGAGGCCGAGGGCGAGGCCGTCGGTGTCTCCGTCGATGACGATTCGGGCGGTCCGGGGTCGCTGCAGCCGGGCGAGCGTGCGCAGCAGCGTCGACTTCCCGCTGCCGTTCGGCCCCACCAGGACGGTCACTTCGCCCGGGCGCAGCGTCATGGAGGCGTCGTGTACGACATCGACGCCCTCGTACGCCACGGTGACGCCCGTGGCGAGCAGTTCATGACCCTGGGGGCGCGTGGCCTCGGCGGTCTCTTCACCAACATGCACGCCCGAAGGTTAGCCTAACCTTACGGGTTGGTGAAACGGGGTCCCGCGATCGCCGCAAGGCGAATTCCGGCCAGCCTCTCGCGCGGGCGTCCGGACGCCCGCGCGCCTGCCCGCTCCCAGGTGCCGGGCGCCCGGCACCCTTGATTCCCAACGGCCGCCATCGCGGGCCCTTCCGGCAGCGGGATCGGGGCTGGAAGGGACGGCCACCCTGAAGTTAGGCTCACCTAATCAGGGCAGGTTCAGCTCTCCCTTCTCCCTCTCCCCTTACGCAAGGAGACCTTCATGCGTGCCGAAGTGGCCCCGGCCTTCGCCGAGTTCGGGCTGTCCGGCGTACCCGGCACCGACGCGTTCTGGGCGGCGGCGGGGACACCCGCGTCGATACCCGCCGCCGACGGCGGCTGGGACACCCTGTTCCTGTGGCGCGGATCCGCGGCGACCGTCGACTTCGAGAGCTGGTCGAAGCCCGTGCCCCTGCGCCGCTGGGGCACCACGGACTGCTGGTACGCCCAGGTGCGGATGCCCGCGCGGCTGCGGGTGACCTACCGGTTCCTCGCGGGCGACGTCGCGTACGCCGACCCCTTGAACCCGGTCGGCGCGGGCGGCGACCGGTCCATCGCCGCGACCCCGGACGCCCCGGCCCAGCCGCACTGGCCCGTCATCGGCGCCGATGACGTCCTGCCCGTCCCGCGCACCCGGATCCGCTGGGCGAGCGAACGGCTCGGCGGGCGACGCACCGTGCGGGTCCACCCGGTGGGCGGCGGCGGCCCCGTGGTGCTGCTGCTCGACGGGGACGACTGGCTGTACCTGCACCCGGCCATGAGCGCGTTCGACGCGGCCGCCGCCGACGGCGACCTGCCTCCGGCCACCCTCGTCTTCCTCCCCGCCAAGGACAGGGAGGCCGAGTTCGTGTGCCGCCCCGAGCTGTGGGAGGCGGTCCGGCACGAACTCCTTCCGCTGGTCGCGGAGGCCGACGTACCGGCCGACCCGGACCGGCTCGTGGTCGCCGGGCAGAGCCTCGGCGGGCTGAGCGCGATGTACGCGGCGCTGGAGTTCCCTGACCTGGTGTCCCGGATCGCCGTCCAGTCGTCGTCGTTCTGGTGGACGCCCGAGGCGATGGACCGGACGGACCCGCTGGGCGGACCGGTCGGGGGTGCCATCGCCGCGCGACTACGGGAGCACCCCGACCTGTCCGGTCTCCGGGTCGCCTTCGACGTGGGAGAACACGAGGCCCGGATGCTGCCCCACTGCGAGGTGGTCGAGACCCTGACCGAACAGTCCGGTGCGACCGTGCGGGTCTCACGGTCGGCGTCGGACCACGACCGTGCGGGGTGGCGGCAGGCCCTGCTGCGGGATGTCGCCTGGGCACTCGCCTAGGACCTGTCAGGGGGACGGCCCCGGGCACGCGCGCAGGGCCTGTCCGGAGGGTCGGCCCTGGGCACGCGCTCAGGAGTCCGGCCGTCCCGGGACATCTGTGTCCCAGCAGGTCAGAGCCCTTGGGATCCCGACTTCCGGGAAGCGGACGGGATGCGGTTGTGAGCGTCGGGCGGCCCGCCGCAGACTCTGGTCACGCCCCGTCGGCGGCATGGCCGGACGGGGCGAACCGAAGGCAGGCGCAGACGCCTTCGCCGGCACGGGGGCCGACGAAGAGCCGTTCGAGTGAACCTGCGCCTGCCTTCCTCACACGACCGTTCCGCCTGCCCCGCCGACCGTTCCGAGAGCCGCAGGATCGCCTGGGCGAACTCGCGTACGAGATTCGAGCGGGGCAGCTGCACAGGTCCCGCGAGCCCCCGTCGACCCCATCAGGAAGGCATGACACACATGCACCGATACGCCGCAGCCGTCGCCGCACTGGCCGCGTTGGCGACCGGACCCGCCACCCCGGCAGCCGCCTCCGCCCTCGCCACCCCGACCGCCGCCTCCGCCCCCACCACCCCGTCGGCATCGACGTCCGCGCCCTTGGTCCCGGACCGGGCCCCGCACCGGCACGCCAAGAGCGTCCTCTTCGACATGTGGTTCAACGGACAGGCCTCCTCACCGACCCTGAGCATCCAGTTCGGAGCCCACCGCTACACCCTCAAGGCGGACTGCGACAGCGACGCCCTGGTCGGGCAGCTCTACCACTCGACGACCGGGGTCGACCCCGCGGTCGGCCGCGCCTTCTCCGTCCCCTGCAACCGGGCCCCCAAGACCCTCAACTACCAACTGCGGGGCGGCTTCTACTACTTCCACTTCATCTCCGGCGTCGACAACACGCACATCGTCGCCGACGGCGCCTGACACGGCCCCGCCCCCGCTTTCCGCGCTCCCACACTCCGCCAGAGAGAAAACGGAGACCTCCCCATGCGCACTCTCCTCGCCGCCGCCACAGCACTCCTCGCCGTGGGCCTCACCGGCGCCCCGGCCCACGCGGGTGAGGCCCGGCAGCAGCCAGCCGCACCCGCGACCGCGCCGCACCACGCCGCCGCTTCCGTCGACTTCGAGGTCCGGTTCAACACGTACGGCTACTCACCGAAGACACACCGCCCACAGGGCGACAAGCAGCAGGTCACGCTGTCCGCCTACTGCAACAGCGACATCGTGGCCGGGCAGCTCTACCACGTCACCTGGGGCCGCGACCGGCCCGTCGGAAACGTCGTCAGAATCGCCTGCGGCGGCAAGGCGACCCCCACCTACCACCTGAGCGGCGGGGAGTACTACTTCTACTTCCTGTCGGGCGTCGACAACACACGGGTGGTCGGCGACTGGCACTGAGCCCGGAGGCTCACCGCGCCACGGCCGAGCAGTACGCCTCGTCGCTCGCCAGCAGGTTCCGGTGCGTGTCCTCGGCGGTGATGACCCCGTCGTCGAGGACCAGGACCCGGTCGGCCGCGTCCAGGAGGGCCGGGCTGCTGGTGATCACGAGCGTGGTGCGGCCCCGGCGCAGCTTCGCGACGTTGCGGGCGATGAGCTGTTCGGTGACCGCGTCGACGGCCGTCGTCGGGTCGTGCAGGACGAGGACGTCGGTGTCGGCGGCGAGGGCGCGGGCCAGGGACAGGCGCTGGCGCTGGCCGCCCGAGAGGTTCGCGCCGCGGTCGCGGACGGCGTAGTCGAGGCCGTCGCGGTGCAGGGCGACGACGTCGGTCAGCATGGACGCCTCGACGGCCTCGGGGACCGTGCGGCTGGTGCCCGAGGGGTCGATGTTCGAGCGCAGGGTGCCCGCGAAGATCTCCCCGTCGTAGGGGTTCACCAGCATGTGGGAGCGGACCGACTCGACCGACAGGTCCGCGAGCTCCTGCCCGCTGACCCGGACCACCCCTTCGTACGCGTGCGGCGGGACGTTCACGGCGAGGATCGCCGCGAGGTCGGCCGCCGCGCGCGGCTGGTAGGCGGTGATCGCCACGAACTCACCGGCGGGCACCTGGAACTTGAGCTTGCGCAGCGGCCCGTGCCGGACGCAGTCCACCTCCAGGTCGCCGCCCGCGGCCGGCTGCCCGGGCCCCGGGGTCGTCACCGGCGGCGCGTTGAGGACCAGCGCCATCCGCTCGGCAGACGCCCGCGCGACCATCACGTACTTGGGCATCTCCGAGAACAGCTTCAGCGGCTCCATGATGAACTGCGCGAGGCCCACGGCCATGACGAGTTCGCCGATGTTGATCTGACCGGAGAAGGCCAGCCAGCCCGCCGTGAGGGTCACGGCGGCGGCGAGGACCGCGTTGAGGGCGAGGGCGGCGCCCGCGTAGACGCCGTTGACCTTGGCGACGGTGATCGCCTGGTGCTTGGCCTCCGTGCTGACCTTGCGGTAGGAGCCGAACGCCGCGTGGTTGCCGCCGAAGCCGTGCAGCGGGCGCAGGCCGGTGATCAGGTCGGCGACCTTCGCGCCGGCCCGCGCCACCCGGGCCTGCTGTTCGTGTGTGCTGGACCCGATCCGCTTGGACATGACGCTCAGGACCGACAGGATCGCGACGGTCCCGACGATCACGAGCAGGCCGAGCCGGAAGTCGGCGAGGCCGAGGGCGACGGCCGCGACGACGATCGCGACCAGCGAGCTGATCAGCATCGGCACGACTTCGACGATGTCGGCGGTCTGGTCGGCGTCCTCGGTGGCGATGGTCAGGACCTCGCCGGACTTGAGGTCGACGTCCCTGGCCACCGGCTGGAGCCCGCAGGCGGCGACCCGCACCCGCCAGCGGTGCGCCTCGGTCGTGTTGGCCTTCTGCAGGATGCGCATCCCGAACCGCCACGACAGCGACACCGTCGTGATGATCACGGCGAGGGCGCCGATCGCGACGGCGAGCGAGCCGAGGCTGCGGTCCTCCCGCAGCGTGTGCTCGACGATCAGGCCGAGCGCGATCGGGAATGCGGTCTCCCCCGCCTGGTAGAGGCCCATGAGGAGGGTGCCCCCGGCCATGGCACCGAGGTTGCGCCGCAGTGCGGTGCGCAGGATGTCGGACCCCGGTCGGGGCCGCTGCGTGTCAGGAGTTGTCATCGAGGTGGCGGGCAATCGCTTCCGGGGTTCGCAGGGTGAACAGATCACGGATGGTGACCACAGGACCGTACTCTCGGCGGAGCAGCCCGATCAGGCGTACCGCCAGCATGGAGTGCCCTCCGAGGGACACGAAGTCGCTCACGGCGCTCACCTCGTCATCATCCAGGTCCAGGGCCTCGGCGAAGAACTCGCACACCACGGTCTCGGTCTCCGTCTGCGGACCGCGCTCCCCCGCCGTGGTGAGCGCGCCGAGCGGCTTGGCCTCCGGCAGCGCCTTGGTGTCAGCCTTCCCGTTGACCGTCAGCGGGATGCTGTCGACCTGCGCGTAGTGCGTGGGGCGCAGGAAGTCCGGCAGGGCCGTGCCCACTTCGGCGGCGACCTCGGCCAGGTCGGAGCCGTCGAGGACGAGATAGGCGGCGAGCCGGTACGCCCCGTCGACCTGCGGGTCCGGCTGGGCGACCGCGGCGACGAACCGCACCGCCGCGTGGGCCGCGAACGCGGCCTCGACCTCGCCCAGTTCGACCCGGTGGCCCCGGATCTTGACCTGCTGGTCGGTGCGGCCCAGGTACATCAGGTTCCCGTCGGGCCGCCGGACCACGAGGTCCCCGGTGCGGTACATGCGCGCGCCGGGCTCGCCGAACGGGCACGCCACGAACCGGTGGGCGGTCTGGGCTGACTGGCCGAGGTAGCCGCGCGCGATGCCGATGCCCGCCACGTACAGCTCACCGGGAACGCCGTCGGGCAGCGGCCGCAGCCACGGGTCGAGGACGTACACGTCGGTGTTGTCGATCGCGACGCCCACCACCGGGTCCTGGCATTCGAAGGTGCCGACGCCGAGGGTGTTGATCGTGTACTCGGTGGGTCCGTACAGGTTGTAGCCGACCGTGCCCTCGGTGTCGGCGAGCCGCTGCCACAGGGTCGGCGTGACGGCCTCACCGCCGAGGAGCACGAGCGCCGGGCGCCGGTCCGGGTGGTCGAGGAGGCCCTCGGCCGCGAGCTGCTGGGCGTACGTCGGCGTCACGTTGATGACGTCGATGCCGTGCTCCAGGCAGTACGCGACCAGGCCGGGCGCGTCACGGCGCAGCTCCTCGTCGCAGATGTGCACCTCGTGGCCGTCGGCGAGCCACAGCAGCTCCTCCCACGACATGTCGAAGGCGAACGACACGGTGTGCGCGATCCGGAAGCCCCGGTGGCCGTGGTCCGCGAGGACCGGCTCGAAGATCCGGCGCTGGTGGTTGATCAGCATGTTGGTGAGCCCGGCGTACTCGGTCACCACGCCCTTGGGCTTCCCGGTCGACCCGGAGGTGTAGATCGTGTACGCGGGGTGCCGCAGCCGGTCCGGGTCGTCCGGCGTGAAGGTCACGAACGGCTCGGCCGCCGGCAGCGGCAGATCCAGCTCGATCAGGTCGTCGGTGCCGATGACGTCCCCGGTCAGGCGGGGCGACACCGCGCTGACGGTGAGGATCACGTCCGGGCGCGCGTCCTCGACGATCGCGGCGATCCGCTCGTCCGGGTGGTCGAGCTCCAGCGGTACGTAGGCGGCGCCGACGCGCAGGACGGCGAAGAGCGCCACGATCGAGTCGAGGGAGCGCGGGATCGCGAGGCCCACGTTCGTCTCCGGGCCGATGCCCCGCCCGGCGAGCACGCCCGCCACCGCGCGGCTGCGGTCCCGCAGCTCGGCGAAGGTCATGGTCGCGCCGTGGGCGACGAGCGCCACCCGCTGCGGATCGCGGTCGGCCGCCCGGTCGAAGCGGTCGACGACGGTGTCCGTGCCGACGTCCGTGCGCTCGCCTGGCTCGGGCTGCTTCCCGAGGCCCGGCAGCGCGCCGACCGGGCCGGTGGAGCGGGCCAGGTCTTCGAGTACGCGGACGTAGTCGTCGAGGAGACGGCGGGCGTTCTCGGTGTCTCCGTCGCGGTGCTCCAGCTTGACCGTGAGCCGGTCGCCGGGGGTGACGACCCAGGTGAACGGGTAGTGGGTGGAGTCGTCGGCCTGTACCGATGTGATGCCGTGCCGGGCGTTCATCTCGGCGAACGCGTCCATGTCCAGGAAGTTCTGGAGCACGAACAGGTTGTCGAACAGCGTGTCGTGCCCGCTGGCCCGCTGGATCTCGCCGAGGCCGAGGTGCTCGTGCTCCATCGCCTCGACGCGCGCGCTCTGCACGGCCTCCAGGTATTCCCGGACCGTGGACTCCGGCCGCGCCCGCGTCCACATGGGCACGGTGTTGAGGAGCACGCCGACGATGTCGGAAAGACCCTCGCCGTCACGGCCCGATACGGTCACGCCGAACACGGCGTCGCTGCGGCCGGTGTTCGCGCCGAGCAGGAGCCCGAACGCGCCGGTCAGGAGCGAGTTGAGCGTGACGCCGTGCGCCTTGGCCGCGTCCCGCAGCAGGTCCGACTGTGCGGCGGACAGCGTGTGGACTAGCGCGGTCGGCAGTTCGTCCGACACGGTCGGCGTCGGACCCGCGAGCAGCGTCGGCCCCGGGAGCGCGGCCAGGTGGTCGGCCCAGAACCGTTCCGACACGGCCGGATCCTTGGCGGCGAGCGCCCGGGCGTGGTCCTCGAAGCCCGGCGTGGCCGGGGTCGGGTCGAGCGGTTCGCCCGCGAGGTTGGCCTGGTACGCGGCGAACAGGTCCCGCAGCACGATCTCGCGGGACCAGCCGTCCCACAGCAGCAGGTGGTAGCTGAGCAGCAGTCCGTCGCGGCCGTCGGGCAACCGCACCACGGTGAGGCGGATCAACGGCGGCTCGCCCGGGTCGAAGCCGGTGTCGCGGTCCCGGGTGCGCAGCGCCTCGACCTCGGCGTCCGTGGCCAGTTCGACCGTGCGCACGTCGACCCGGCGGCCCGCCGCCTTGAGGACCTGGACGGGGTTGCCGTCGTCGTCCGTGGCGAAGCCCGCGCCGACGACCGGGTGCCGCCACATCACGTACGACATCGCCCCGGCGAGCGCGTCGACGTCAAGACGCCGGTCGAAGGTGAACCAGCTCTGCGCCACGTAGTGCCCGGCCCGGCCCGCCATCTGGGCCTGGAAGAACAGGCCCCGCTGGAGCGGCGTGACCGGCGCGGTGCGCTCGGCCGTCCCGGCGACGTCCGCGACGCGCTCCAGCGCGCTGTGCCAGTGCTCGGTGATCGCGTCGGGGATGCCGTCGGCAAGGGTGAAGGCCGCGTGCAGCCTGCCCGTGCCCGCGTCGACCCACGCGTTGACCTCGACGGCGTAGGGGCTGCCCTGGTCGCCGCCGGTGAGGTGCGGCGCCTGGGACTCGCTGCCCCGGCCGAGGTAGTTGAAGAGCACCTGCGGGCGGGCGGTGAGCAGCGGGGCCGTCTGCGGGTTGAGGTACCTGAGCCGGCCGTACGCGACGTGCGCGCGCTCGTCCGGCTGCCGTTCGGCGACCTCGCGGGCCGCCGCCACGGGGTCGGTGTGCGCGCTGAGCCGCACGGGCGCGATGGAGGTGAACCAGCCGACGGTGCGCGTGTAGTCGTGGGGGTCCTCGACCGGCACCCGGCCGTGCCGCTCCAGTTCGACCGCGAGGTCGGTCGGCGTCGGCTGGACGTGCGTCAGCGCGGTGCGCAGCGCGCCGCACAGCAATTCGGTGAGGCCGATGCCGAGTGCGGCGGGTGCGGTGCGGGTGACGCGGTCGGTGAGGTGGGTCGGGAGTACGACGGTGGTCTCGCGCTGTCCCGCCGCTGCGGGAAGCAGCGAGGGGGCGTCGAGGGTGCTGACCCAGTGTCCGAGATCGTCGATGGCCTGCGCCGACTGGAGCGTCAGCGCGTCCGCGTACTCGGCGTACGACGTGGTCGGCGGCGCCAGGTCCGCCCCGCCCATGGCGGTGGCCAGGTCGTCGAGGAGGATCAGCCAGGACACGGCGTCGACGGCGAGGTGGTGCACGGTGACGACCAGGGTCCGGCTCGCCTCCAGCCACGAGAACGCGATGACGTTCCCGGACTCGGGGTCGAGCCGCCCGGCGGCTTCGTTCGCCACGGCCGCCGGGTCCGTGGCCTGCGTCCGTACGACGGTGACCTCGCGGGCGGGTTCGGTCCGCAGGGCCCATGCGCCGTGCTCCACGCGCAGCGTCAGGCGGAGCGCCGGGTGCGCGGCGACGACGGCACGCGCGGCGCGCTCGGCGTCGGCGTATCCGGTGCCCTTGGGTGCCGTCAGGGTCCTGGCCTGGGCGAACCGGGCGAGCGAGCCGCCAAGTTCGCGCTGGCGCAGGATGATCGGGGTCGGGGCGAAGGGGCCGTCCTCGTGGCGGGCGGGCGCGGGCGCCGTCGCGGCGGACGGGGTGCGCGTGGCCAGGTGCTCGGCGAGCCCGCGCGGCGTCTTCCACAGGAACATGTCCTTGGGCGCGATGTTCAGGCCGAGGGCCCTGGCGCGGTTGATGACGGTGATGGCGACGATGCTGTCGCCTCCGGCGCGGAAGAAGTCGGTGTCGGCGTTCACCTCCGCCCCGGAGAGCGCCTCGGTGAAGATGCCGACCAGTGCGTTCAGCGCGGCGTCGCCGGCGGGCGTTGCAGGGGGCGGCTGCGGCAGGTTCTCGCCCGCTGGTGCGTCGTGGCTGGTCGCGCAGTTCCCCGCGCCCCCACTGGGTTCGCCCGCACGCTCGGCCAGCGCCCTGCGGTCCAGCTTGCCGTTGACCGTCAGGGGCAGGGCGTCCGTCGGCAGCACCCGGCTCGGCACCATGTGCACGGGGAGCTTCGCCGACAGGCGGGCGGCGAAGTCGCCGGGCACCCGGCCCACCACGTGCGCCACCAGGTGGTCCCCGCTGTCCGCCACCGTGACGGCCACGTCGACGACACCGTCGAGTTCCCGGACCGCGGCCTCGACCTCGCCCAACTCGATGCGGAAGCCCTTGAGTTGGACCTGGTCGTCGGCGCGGCCGGTGAATTCGAGCTCGCCGTCGAGGGTGCGGCGGGCGAGGTCGCCCGTGTGGTACATGCGGGAGCCGTCGGCCGCGAACGGATCGGCCACGAACCGGCTCGCGGTGAGGCCGGGGCGGCCCAGGTAGCCGAGGGACACCTGGTCACCGGCGACGTAGATGGCGCCCTCGCGGCCCGGCGGCACCGGCCGCAGCCGGTCGTCGAGCAGGTAGGTGCCGAGGCCCGGGATCGGGCCGCCGATCGGGCTGACGTCGCCGCCGGGGCCGAAGTCTTCGTCGGTCAGGACCCGGTGGGTGACGTGGACGGTCGTCTCGGTGATGCCGTACATGTTGACCAGCTCGGGCGCGTCGGTGCCGTGCCGTTCGACCCAGCCGCGCAGCCGCCCGAGGTCGAGGGCCTCGCCGCCGAAGATGATCCGGCGCAGCGCCGGGACCGGCTCTCCGGCGTGCCGGTCGGCCTCGATGAACTGGTAGAAGGCCGACGGGGTCTGGTTCAGCACGGTCACGCCGCGCTCGCGGACCAGCTGGTGGAAGTCGACCGGGGAGCGTGTCAACGCGTAGTCGGGAAGCAGCAGTTCACTGCCGTGCGCCAGCGCGCCCCACAGCTCCCAGACCGCGAAGTCGAAGGAGAAGGAGTGGAACTGTACCCACACGTCGTCGGGCCCGAAGCCCATGTCGGGCTGCGTGTTCGCGAGCAGCGTGACCACGCTGGAGTGCGGGACGACGACGCCCTTGGGCCTGCCGGTCGACCCGGAGGTGTAGATCACGTACGCGGGGTCGCGCCAGTCCGCTTCGGGCGCGGTGGCGTCCCGCGGCCGCCCGTCCTGGTGCGTCTGCTCGTCCCCCTGGACGAGTACGCGTGCCGACACGCCCGCCCGCGCCAGCAGACCGGTGAAGCGGTCCCGCTGCTCCCGGTCCACGAGGACGACCTGCGGGGCCGCGTCCGTGAGGATGTACGCGAGGCGGTCGTCGGGGTGGGCCAGGTCCAGCGGTACGTACGCGCCGCCCGCGGTGACGACCGCGACCAGGGCGACGACCTGCTCGACGGAGCGCGGCACGGCGACGGCGACCCGTCGGCCCGGTCCGACACCGGCCGCGCGCAGCGTCGCGGCCAACGCGTCCTTGGCTTCGGCCAGTTCGCCGTACGTCAGGGACCGGGTGTCGCCGTCGAGGCCGCACTGGGTGACGGCGGTGGCGGCCGGGGCGCGGTGCGCGGCGGCGTCGAAGAGCCCGGCGAGGGTCGTCGGAGTGATGGGCGCGGGGCGCCGGTCGGCCTCGGGGGCGAGGTCGGCGAGGTCGGCGACCAGGGCGTCCGGCCGGGTGAGCAGGCCGGTGAGGGTGCGGGTGAAGGTACGCAGGATGTCCTGGGCGCTCGACTCGCGCAGCAGCTCGCCGTCGTAGATCAGGTTGAAGCGGGGGCGGCCGTCGAGGGCGCGCTCCACCACCAGCGTCAGCGGGTAGTGCGGGGCGCCCTCGTTGACGATGTCGGCGATGACGAGGGTGTCGTCGGGGCCGCGCAGCGCGGCCACGTCGGTCGCGACGTCGAACACCACCAGGGTGTCGAACAGGGAGCCGGAGCCCACCTGGCGGCCGATCCGCGCCAGCGAGACGTGCTGGTGGGGCAGGACCGCGCTCTGGTGTTCCCGCACCGAGGCGAGCAGGTCGCGGGAGGTGGTCGCGGCGGCCCAACGGGCCCGTACGGGGATCGTGTTGATGAACAGACCCACCATGTCCTCGATGCCGGGCACATCGGCGTCGCGCCCGGACACGGTGGAGCCGAAGACGACGTCCTCGGTGTGCAGGATGCCGCCCAGCGTCAGCGCCCAGGCGCTGTGCACGGCGACGCTCAGCGGCACTCCGGCAAAGCGGACGGCGGCGTCGATGTCGTCCCGCACCTCCACCGCGGTGTCGGCGAACCGGTCGGACGGGGTGTGCCCCTCGGCGACCAGCGACGAGCCGGGCAGCTCGGCCAGCTCGCCGCGCCACACCCGGTCGCTCTCGTCGTCGTCGCGTGCGGCGAGCCAGCTCACGTAGTCGGGGAAGCCGCCGCGCGGGTACACGGTGCCGGGCGCGTGGTACTCGGCGAGCAGGGAGCGCAGCATCGGCGGCACGGACCAGCCGTCGGCGATGATGTGGTGCACGGTCTGCACGAGGACGGTGCGCCCGGCGCCCGCGCGGACGAGCGTGTAGCGCATCAGGGGGCCGGTGGCCAGGTCGAACCCGGCGCGGCGGTCCCGCTCGGCGAGGTCGCGCAGCTCGTCGTCGGTGATGCCGGGGCGGTCCAGCGTGGTGAAGGGCGCCTGCGCGCCGCCGTCGAGGACGGAGACCACGCGGCCGTCGGCGAGGGCCACGAAACGCGCGGCCAGGTTCGGGTAGAGCGTGAGCAGCCGGGTGGCGGCCGCCGCGAGCCGGTCGGCGTCCACCTCGCCTTCCAGGGTCAGGAGTTGCTGCTCGACGTAGGCGCCCGCGGAGTCGTCGTCGAAGACGGAGTGGAAGTACAGGCCTTCCTGCAAGGGGGTCAACGGCAGGACGGCGCGCAGCGCGGGTCCGTCCAGGGCGTCGACGTCGGCCTGCGTGAGCGGCACCAGGGGGAAGTCGCTGGGCGAGTGGCCGCCCTCGTCGAGCGCGGCGAGGCCGGCCAGGGCGACCCGGAAGTAGTCGCCGATCGTCGTGATGTCGTCGTCGGTGAACAGTCCGTCGGGCCAGGAGACGGTGGTGACCAGCTCGTACTCGCCGTTCGCGGCGGGTTCGGCGATGGCGTTGAACTCCAGGGCCCGCGGCAGGCGCATCCTCGGGTCGCGCTTCTCGCCCAACTGCCCGGTGGTGCCCGCCAGTTGCCAGTCCCCGGACGCGCCCGCGTCGAACCGGCCCAGGTAGTTGAAGAGGACCTGCGGGGCGGGCGCGTCGAAGGCGGTGCCGGTGAGGTACCGCAGGGCGCCGTAGGGGACGCCGTTGCCCGGGACCCGGGCGAGGTCGTCCTTGACGGCCTTGAGCGCGGCGGCCAGGTACTCCGGCGCGGTCGGGTCCGGCGCCGTGCCGGGGTCGACGGTCACCGGGAACAGGGTGGTGAACCAGCCGACCGTGCGCGAGAGGTCCGGCTCGAAGCCCGCCGCGCCCGCCACGAAGCGGCCCTCGCGGCCGTGGCCCTCCAGCTCGATGTGGGCGTACGTCTGGTCCTGCCCGAGGTCGCGGCGCCAGCGGGCGAGGGCGACGGCGAGCCCGGTGAGGAGGACGTCGTTGACGCCCGCGTGGAACTTCGCGGGTATCTCGCCGAGGAGCGCGGCCGTGACCTCGGGGCCGACCGAGACGGTGCGGAGCCGCTCCCGCTCGACGGTGTCGGTCTCGGACAGCGCGCGCCTGGCCACCGGCTGGTCCGGTCCCGGCAGCGGCTGCTGGAAGTACGCGCGGTCCGCTTCGAAGTCCGCGCCCGCGAGGAGCTGCGTCCAGCGCCGGAACGACGTGCCCACCGGGGGCAGTTCGACCGACGCGCCCTCGCCGAGCCGACGCCACGCCGTGGCCAGGTCCTCCATCAGGACCCGCCAGGACACACCGTCGATCACCACGTGGTGGACGACCACGACGAGCTGCCGCTCCGCGCGGCGCCACACGGCGCGCAGCATCACGCCGTTCTCGGGGTCGAGCCCGTCGGTGGCGAGCGCGACGCACTCGTCCAGTGGCAGGCCGCTCTCCTGCCAGGACACGGACGCCTCGCCGACCTCCGGAATGTCGAAGCTCCAGCGGTCGCCGCGTATCAACTTGGCGCGCAGCATGGCGTGGTGGCGGACCAGGGCCGACAGGGCCTCGTCGAGCGTGTCGGCGGTCAGCTCCGCCGGGGTGTTCAGGACGACGGACTGGACGAAGCCGTCGATCGCGTCCGTGGTCTCGCCGAGCCACTGCACGATGGGCGAGCCCACGACGGCTCCGGTCGCCGTGTCGCCGTGGTCCACGGCCGTCACGTCCTCGCGGCTCGCCACCGCGGCGAGGGCGCCGACGACGCTGTGGGTGAAGATCTGCCGCGCCGTGACGTACAGGCCCGCGTCGCGCAGCGCGCTCAGGAGTGAGATCGCGAGGATGCTGTCCCCGCCGAGCTGGAAGAAGTCCTGGTCGACGCCGACCTCGTCGAGTTGGAGGAGGGTCGCGACGGCCGTGCACACCGCGCGTTCGTCGTCGGTCGTGGGCGCGACGACCGATCCCGCGCCGGCCGTGGGCTCCGGCAGCGCGTTCCGGTCGAGCTTGCCGTTCGCGGTGAGCGGGAACTCGGCCATCACGACGAGGTGGGCGGGCACCATGTACTCGACCATGTGCTCGGCGGCCCAGGCCTTGACGTCGTCCGCCCGCAGGTCCTCGCTGCCGGCGGCAGGGATGACGTACCCGACGAGGTAGGTGCCGCCCGCCGTGTTCTTCTTCGCGACGACACAGGTGTGCCGTACGGAGGGGTGCTCCGCGAGACCGGCCTCGACGTCCTCGATCTCCAGGCGCATGCCGCGGATCTTGATCTGGTTGTCGGCGCGGCCGAGGAAGTCCAGGGAGCCGTCGGGGGCGAAGCGCGCGAGGTCACCGGTGCGGTAGAGGCGGGAGCCGTCCCCGGCGAAAGGATTCGCCACGAATCGGGAGGCCGTCAGTCCTGGCGCGTTCACATACCCGCGCCCCAGCAGGAAGCCGCCGACGTACAGTTCGCCGCCGACCCCGACCGGGACCGGGCGCAGCTCGTCGTCGAGGACGTACAGCTGGGTGTTGGGGTTGGCCTTGCCGATCGACGTCGACAGGCGCTCGGCCTCGCCCCGGTAGATGACGTGCGAGACGCCGATGGTCGTCTCGGCCGGGCCGTAGCCGTGGTACATGGGGATGTCGAGGCGGGTGCGGAAGCGCTCGTACAGCTCAGGTGTGAGCACCTCGCCGCCGCACCAGACGTGGCGCAGGCTGTCGAGGCGGCCGGAGTCGCCCGCCATCTCGAGCAGGACGTCCAGCATCGACGACACCAGATAGGTGAAGGTGACGCGCTGTTCGGCGATGACGCCCAGGAGGTGGTGCGGGTCACGTTCGCCTCCGGGCCGCAGGACCACGAGCCTGCCGCCGCACACCAGCGGCAGGAAGATCTCGTTGATGGAGATGTCGAAGGACAGCGGCGCCTTGAACAGTGACGCGTCGTCGTGGCCGAAGCCGAGGATCTCGCCCACCTGCCACAGCAGGCGTTCGCTGATGGCCTCGTGGCGGATCATCGCCCCCTTGGGCCGTCCGGTCGAGCCGGACGTGAAGATCACGTATGCCAGGGCGTCGCCGGGGACGGTGACGCCGGTCCCGTCGGTGGGGTGGGCGCCGTACGCCCAGTGGTCGAGGTCGACGGCCACGGCGTCCGGTTCGCTCGCGTCGTGCTCGCCGGAGCCGTTCAGCTGCAGGACGACGCGGGCGTCGTCGATGACGACGGCTCGGCGCGCGGCGGGCCACTGCGGGTCGAGCGGGACGAACGCGCAGCCCGCCTGGAGGACGCCGAGGAGCCCGATGACCATCTCGGCTGAGCGGCCGAGGGAGATGCCGACGACCTGTTCGGCGGTGAGGCCGCGGTCGAGAAGGTGGTGGGCCAACTGGCTGGAGAGCTCGGCGGCTTGACGGTACGTCAGCGACCGGTGCTCGTCGACGATGGCGACGGCGTCCGGCCTGCTCCTGGCCTGCTCGCGGAACATCTCCACGATGGTCGGGCGGACCCGGTCGGCGTCGGTGTCGTTCCACTCGGCCAGGGTCGCGAGCCGGGCCGCGACGCCGGAGGGGCCGACGGTGCCGAGGGGCCGGTCCGGGAAGTCGGCCAGGTCGTCGAGGGCGAGCTGCGCGTCGGCCAGGTCGACGCCTTCCGGGACGGCGATGGTCCAGCCGTCCGCGCCGCCCGCGCCGTCTTCGGCGACCCGCCAGTCGTCCGGCCCCACCCCGCCGTTGTCGATCCAGCCGAGGACGTCGGCGAAGAGGATGCCGGGAGCGAGGTCGATGCCGTCGGGGCTCCGGCCCGTCACCCAGTACGAGAGGGCGAGGGCGCAGGCTTCGGTGATGGTCCTGTCGGAATAGTCGCCCGTGCGCCGGCGCGCGTCGGCCAGGCGGGCGGAGGAGAGGCGTACGAGACGCGCGCGCGATTCCATCATCGAAGCCCCAGCGTTCATCGAAGACTCAGCATTTCTTTCCGAGGGCCGAAAGGGAGCCCGACCTTACTAAGGTTTACCTAACTGCCTTCTCGCCAGGCCCGCCAGAGCCGTGCGTACCGGCCGCCCAGCGCCACCAGCTCGTCGTGCGTGCCCTGCTCCACGACGCGCCCCGCGTCCAGGACGGCGATGCGGTCGGCCGCCATCGCCTGGGTCAGGCGGTGCGCAACGAACAGCGTGGTCCGGCCCGCGCACGCGGCGAGCACGGCCCGTTCGAGCTCGGCGGCGCCCTCGCTGCCCGCCTCCGCGGTGGACTCGTCGAGCACCACCACGGGTGTACGGCCGAGCACGAGCCTGGCCAGGGCGACATGGGCGACCTTGGTGACGTCCAGGCGCTCGCCGCCCTCGCCGACCATGGTGTTCAGGCCCTCGGGCAGCGCCTCGACCCAGCCGTCGGCGCCGACCGTGCGCAGCGCGTCCATCAGCTCGGCGTCGGTCGCCTCCGGCGCGGCCAGGCGCAGGTCGTCGGCGAGCGGACCGGAGAACACGTGCGTCTCCTGCGTCAGGATGCTCACCAGGGCTCGCGCCCCGGCTTCGTCCAGGCCGGCCAGGTCGGTCGACCCGATCCGCACCGAACCGGCCTGCGGGGTCCCGATGCCCGCGATCAGCGCGGCGAGCGTCGACTTGCCCGCGCCCGTCGCGCCCACCAGGGCGAGCGAACCGCCCGCCGGGATCGTCAGGTCGACGTCCCTGAGGACCGGTTCCTCGGTGTCGGGGTAGCTGAAGGTCAGTCCGGCCACGGTCACCGGGTACGACAGGGCCTCGGCCGGGGCGACGGCGGTGTCGCCGACGAGCCGCTCCTCCGCCTCCTCCCCGAGGACCCCGACGAGGCGGGTCAGGCTCGCGCCGGACTTCTGCGCCTCGTCGAAGGTGAACATGATGGCGCCCAGCGGGGTGAAGAGCCGGTGGAACATCAGCGGGGCCGCCGACACCTGCCCGAGGGTCGCGGCGTCGGCCTCCAACAGGGCGTACCCCACCACGATGATGAGCACGAGACCGATGAACTCGGCGCGGTTCTCCCGGCCGACGAACCGGCCGAAGAACCGGAACACCTCGATGCCGTACTCGCGCACCCGCCAGGACTCGCTGGTGACCTTCTCGCGGAAGGTGTCCTCCAGGCGGTACGCCCGGACGGTGTCGATGCCGTTGAGTCCGCTGATCAGCGCCTGCGCGCGGTCGGCCTGGGCCACCCGCTGCTTGCGGTAGAGCGGGGCGGACCGGGGCAGGTACCAGCGCAGGGCCAGGGCGTACGCGGGCAGCGCGCCGGCGCCCGCGAGGCCGAGCCGCCAGTCGAGACCGAACATGCCGACCGTGGCGATGAAGACGAGGACGCCCGCGGAGAACACCGTGGGGATGGCCATGCGGATGCCCTTGGAGAGGACGGCCACGTCGTCACCGACCCGGGACAGCACGTCCCCGCGGCCGACCTGTTCGATCCGCGCGCTCGGCATCCCGAGGACCGCGCGGACGGCGCTTTCGCGCAGCCGCGCGAGCAGATCCGCGCCGAGACGTCCGATGAGATAGGTCGAGACCGCGGTGGCCACCGCGCCGAGCAGCGCGGCAGCCACCATCAGCACACCGATCCTGAGGAGCATCGAGCGCGACTCGCCCTCGACCACCCCGTCGACCACTCTGCCGAGGAGGAGCACGGGGAGAACCTGGAGCGCCGCCCCGGCCACCGTGGTGAGCACGGTGGCGGCCGTCAGCCAGGGCACCTCACGGCAGTGCGCCGTGACCCATCGGGTGGCCTCGCGTCCGCTCGCCG
The DNA here is from genome assembly GCF_055591765.1 of Streptomyces sp. NPDC041205. Classification (NCBI taxonomy): domain Bacteria; kingdom Bacillati; phylum Actinomycetota; class Actinomycetes; order Kitasatosporales; family Streptomycetaceae; genus Streptomyces; species Streptomyces sp. NPDC041205. The sequence continues at coordinate 128,321 of NZ_JBVIZH010000008.1, forward strand.
TGCGCAGGGCCGCCGGGGCGACCCTCGTGTCGGTGGTGCTCACACCTAGTCGACCGACTTGACGAGTTCGTCGATGGCGTACGGCAGGGACAGCAGGGTGGCCTGGGACATGGCCGCGCCGACCGCCGGGCCCTCGCTGTCGAGCAGGTAGGACACGTTGCCCTTCTTGACCGCGTCCAGGTTGGTGAAGAGCTTGAACTTCTTCAGCGCGGCCTGGTCGGCCTTGTCGTTGATGACGTAGATGTGGTCGACGTCGACCAGGTCGGTGCGCTCCGGGGAGAGCTGGGTGGAGAAGTTGCCGTCCGCGACCTTGTCGATCTCGGTCTGGTACTTGTAGCCGATGCCCGTCAGGAGGCGGCCGCGCACGTCGGTGGAGGTGAACGGGGCGAGGGACTTCTTGTACCAGGACAGCGCGACGGCGGTCTGGTTCGCGAGCTTCGGGTGGTCCTTCTTGGCCTTGTCGAGCTTGGCCTGGATGCCCGCGACCAGCTTCTTGCCCTTGGCCTCCTGACCGAGGGCCTTGCCGATGTGCAGGGCGTTGTCCTGCCAGGGGGCGCTGAAGAGTTCCTTCTCGCCCTTGGTGCGGCCCACCGTCGGAGCGATCTTGGAGAGCTTGTCGTAGGCGGCCTTGTCGACCTCGGAGTACACCGCGATGATCAGGTCCGGACGGAGCGCGGCGATCTTCTCGTAGTTGGGGCCGGAGTCACCGTTCTTCATGATGACCTCGGGCTTGGTGTCGCCCCACTCCTTCTTCACCCACGGCCACTGGGTGTTGATGTCGGGGGACTTGCCCGCCGGGTTCGGGTACTGGTCGGTCATGCCGACCGGCTTCACGCCGAACGCCAGGACGGCCTGGTCGTCGGTGTATCCGACGGTGACGACCCGCTTGGGGGCCTTCTTCACCTCGGTGGACCCGAACGCGTGCTCCACGGTGACGGGGAACTTCCCGGCGGCGGCCGGGGCGTTCTTGTCGCCGCCGTTGTCCCCGTCGTCCTTCTTGTCCGAACCGCATCCCGCGAGGAGTCCGACACTGAGGGTCGCGGCGGACACCATGGCCGCCAGTCGCCGCCAGGACCGCCTCTTGAGCGTCGTTCCATGGAGATGCATCCGAGATCCCTTGCTTTCACGCTGACCGGTGCGCCCCTGCCTAGGGCAGCCAAACTTTATCCTGCCAAAGTGAGGTTAGCCTAGCCTAACCTTCAACTTGCCACGTCAAGAGTTCAGTCGAGCGATACGTGCGTACGACCGATGGGCACGATCAGCGGCCGATCCCCCACCGGGTCGTCAATCACCTTGGCGCGCAACCCGAATGCCTCTTCCAGCAGATCCGCGGTGATCACGTCACGCGGATGCCCCTGCGCCAGGATCACCCCCTCGCGCATCACGATGAGGTTGTCGCTGTAGCGCGTCGCCAGATTCAGGTCGTGCAGCACCATGACCACGGCGCGGCCCGACTCGTGCAGATCGTCCACGAGGTCGAGTACGTCGACGGCGTGCGCCAGGTCCAGATACGTCGTCGGCTCGTCGAGGAGCAGCAGGTCGGTGCCCTGGGCCAGGGTCATCGAGATCCAGACGCGCTGGCGCTGACCGCCGGAGAGGGAGTCGACGGGCCGGTCGGCCAGGTCGGAGACGCCGGTCATGGCGAGGGCGCGCTCCACGACGGCGGCGTCGTCCGAGGACCACTGGCGCAGCCAGCTCTGGTGCGGATGGCGGCCCCGCGCGACCAGGTCGGACACCGTCAGACCCTCCGGCGCGACCGGCGCCTGCGGCAGCAGCCCGAGCTTCTTCGCCACGTCCTTGGTCCTGAGCTTGACGATGTCCTCGCCGTCGAGCACGACCGACCCCTTGGTCGGCTTCAACAGGCGCGCCAGCGTCCGCAGGAGGGTCGACTTTCCGCAGCCGTTGGGACCGATGATGGTGGTGATCACTCCCGGCGGTATCGCCACGTCGAGACCGTCGATGACGGTCCGCGCGCCGTATCCGACGCTGACGCCTTTCGCCGCGAGCCGCGAGGCGTCATCGACCCCGGACTCGATCTCGGTGATGTACTGAGCGACCACAAGCCCCCCTCGTTTATTTAGGTTTGCCTCACCTTTGTACCAGTTATTTCAGGTTCGCCCGCACCAGCAGATAGACGAGGAAAGGACCGCCGATCACGGCGGTGACCACACCGACCGGGACCGTGATCGGCAGTGCGGTGCGCGCGACCAGGTCCGAGCCGATGAGGAGCAGCGCCCCCACCATCCCCGAGGCCACCAACGGCGGTGTGGGGCAGCGCGCCAGACGCATCGCCACCTGCGGCGCCACCAGGGCGACGAACGGCACCGGGCCCGCGGCGCTCACCGACACGGCGGCGAGCAGCACCGCGCACAGGAGCAGGACCGCGCGCACCACCCCGAAGCGCACCCCGAGGCCCGCGGCGACCTCGTCGCCGAAGTGCAGGGGCTTGAACTGGAAGGCGACGCACGCCACGACGACCAGCAGGCCGAGCGTGCCCCAGAGCGCGATCCAGACCTCGTCCCAGGACCGGTTGTCCAGCGAGCCGACCAGCCACACCTGGGCGCGGGCCACGTCCTTGATGTCGGCCTCGACGAGCAGCCAGGTGGTGATCGCCTCCATCATGGCACTCGCCGAGATGCCGATGAGGATGAGCCGGAACCCGTCGATCCCCCGCCGCCACGCCAGGAAGTACACGAGCAGCCCGGTGCCGAGACCGCCCGCGAGCGCCGCCGCGGACAGGCCGACGGAGCTGACGACCGCCGCGGCGGCGCCGCCCGACACCGTGATCATGAACACCGCGACCGCGCTGGCGCCCTGGGTGATTCCCAGGATGTCGGGGCTGGCCAGTGGGTTGCGGGCGATGGACTGGGTGAGCGCGCCGGACACCCCGAGCGCGATGCCGACGACGAGCCCGGCGAGGGCGCGCGGCATCCGCAGATCCATGATCACGAACTCGTCGACCTGCTCGCCCCTGCCGAAGAGGGTGGCGACGACCTGGGACAGACCGATGGGGAAGTCCCCGATGCTGATGGACAGGCAGAACAGCAGGAAGGTCGCCGCCGCAAGGACCAGCGTGACGAACGCGATCCATGGCCGCCACACGAACGACACGCCGCCGAGCCGCACGCCCGGCGCCACCGTTGCCTTCACGTCCGTCCCGTTCCCCCGCGTTTTGACGCTGCGCTCTGTCCCGTTCATCCGCTTGTGAACTCTCCGTGTCGCCCTGTCTGGTTCATGCGCTCTTGAACTTTCCGCGCCACACCAGGACGGCGAAGAACGGGGCGCCGAGCAGCGCGACCACGACCCCCGCCTCCAACTCGCCCGGCCGCACCACCAAACGCCCCACGATGTCGCAGAACAGCAGGACGACGGCGCCGAGCAGGCCCGCGTACGGCACCAGCCAGCGGTAGTCGGGCCCGGTCAGATACCGGGCCAGGTGGGCCACCATCAGGCCGAGGAACGCGATGGGGCCGCACGCCGCCGTCGCCGCGCCCGCGAGCAGGGTGATGGCGGTGATGCCGATGATGCGGCTCAGGGCGATGTTCACGCCGAGGCCGCGCGCCACGTCGTCGCCGAGGTTGAGCAGATTGAGGGCGGGCAGCGTGATCAGCGCGAGGACCAGGCCGACGCCGACGAACGCGGTGATCGGCCAGATGACGTCGAAGTCGACTCCGGCCACGGAGCCCGCGTTCCAGAATCGCAGGGCGTTCAGGGACTCGCGGTCCGACAGCGCGACCGCGGTGGTCATGGCCGCGAGGAACACCGTGATCCCCTGCCCGGCGAGGGCGAGCGTCAACGGGTTGCCGGCTCCCCGGCCGATGCTCGCGAGCCCGAACACGACGACACCGGCGACCGCGGCGCCGAGGAAGCCGAACCAGACGTACTGGAACGGGCTGGAGAGCCCGAACACGGCGATCACCGAGACCACCGCGAACGAGGCGCCGGCGTTCACGCCCAACAGGCCGGTGTCGGCGATCGGGTTGCGCGTGTATCCCTGGATGAGCGCCCCGCCGACACCGAGGGCGATGCCCGCCACGATCGCGAGGGTCGTGCGGGGCACCCGCACGGTCTCCACGATGAGCCGGATCTCATTGAGCCGCCGGTCGGACTCCGGTCCCGCGAACAGTCCGTGCCACACCTCGGCGGGAGTCAACGCCCGCGCGCCGACGGCCAGGGACACCGCCGCCATGAGCACGAGGAGCAGTGCCAGGATGCCCAGACCCACGACCCGCCGCCGACGGGCGTCCACCACCCCGGCCGCGGGGCGCTCAACTGCAGTCGCGCTCATGTCGAAGTACGTTATCCCTTTGATCATCCAGGGACGCGGCCACCCTGCGGGCACGCTGACGAACGGCGCGTCATGGAGTTTAGGTGAGCCTAAGCTGAATGCGCGCACGTGTCGACAGGGCAAATCGGATGACTCGGCACGACAGCCCGCCAACGGGGGTTACGCAAGCGCACATTGAAAACTAAGGTAAGCCTTGCTTTACTGACGCAGGCCATTCCCTGTCCTGAGGAGGAACCCCATGCGGGTCGTCATGTTCGGCTATCAGACCTGGGGGCACCGCACGCTCCAGGCCCTTCTCGATTCCGAGCACGACGTGGTCCTCGTGGTGACGCATCCCAAGAGCGAGCACGCGTACGAGAAGATCTGGAGCGACTCGGTCGCCGACCTCGCCGAAGAGCACGGCATCCCCGTCCTCCTGCGCAACCGCCCCGACGACGAGGAGTTGTTCGCACGCCTGGAGGAAGCCGCGCCGGACATCATCGTCGCCAACAACTGGCGCACCTGGATTCCGCCGCGCATCTTCGGTCTGCCCCGCCACGGCACGCTGAACATCCACGACTCGCTGCTGCCGAAGTACGCCGGGTTCTCCCCGCTGATCTGGGCGCTCATCAACGGCGAGCCCGAAGTGGGCGTCACCGCGCACATGATGAACGACGAACTGGACGCCGGTGACGTCGTCCGCCAGGAGGCGGTCCCGGTCGGCCCGACGGACACCGCCACCGACCTCTTCCACAAGACGGTCGACCTCATCGCCCCGGTCACAGTCGGCGCCCTCGACCTGATCGCCTCCGGTCAGACGGAGTTCACCCCGCAGGACCGCTCCCAGGCGAGCTTCTTCCACAAGCGCTCCCTCGAGGACAGCCGGATCGACTGGACCTGGCCCGCGGCTGACCTCGAGCGCCTGGTCCGCGCCCAGTCCGAGCCGTACCCCAGCGCGTACACCTTCCACAAGGGCAAGCGCCTGGAGATCCTCGCGGCGGTCGTCTCCGAGGGCAAGTACGGCGGCACGCCCGGCCGCATCTTCTACCGCGAGGGCGAGGGCGTGGCGATCGTCGCCGGCGCCGACGCCCGCACCGGCCGCAACCACGCTCTGGCCATCACGCGCGTGCGCACCGAGGACGGCCGGGAGCTGGCGGCGACGGACTACTTCACGTCGATGGGCGGCTATCTCACCACCCGCCCCTGAGGCGCGCCGCCCGTCGTGGCCTGTCGGTACGTCAGTCGCCCGGCACCGGCCACGACGGGCTGCCACGTCAACTCCCTTGGCCCCCTTGGCTTCCCTGGACTCCCTTGGGTGTCCGTGCCCAGTGCCCCAGCAGGGTCAGCAGGTGCTCGACGTCGACCGGCTTGGTCACATAGTCCGAGGCGCCCGCCGCGATGGCCTTCTCGCGGTCGCCCTCCAGGGCCTTGGCGGTGAGCGCGATGATCGGCAGCCGCGCGTGCTGCGGCAGCTTGCGGATCACCGACATGGTCGCGTAGCCGTCCATCTCCGGGATCATGATCTCCATGAGGACGACCGCGACATCGGGGTGCCGGCCGAGGACGTCGACACACTCCTGTCCGTTCTCGGCGCACAGCAGCGAGAGGCCGTGCCGTTCCAGACTCACCGTCAGCGCGAAGACGGTACGGATGTCGTCGTCGACGATCAGCACCTTCTCGCCGTGGAACTCGGCATCCGCGTCGGAGACGACCGTGATGCCCTGCCGCGGCGCCGGGAGTTGCCTGGCGACCTCCACCGGCGCCTCGGGCAGCGAAAGGCGGTAGCGCGCGTCGCTCGCCGGCGCCGCGTCCGCGTACATGTGAAGCGGCAGGTACAGGGTGAAGGTGGAGCCTCGCCCCGGCTCGCTCACCGCGTGGATCTCGCCGCCGAGCAGTCGTGCGATCTCCCGGCTGATCGACAGGCCGAGGCCCGTGCCGCCGTACTTGCGGCTGGTCGTGCCGTCGGCCTGCTTGAAGGCCTCGAAGATCACCCGCATGTTCCCGGGCGCGATGCCGATGCCGGTGTCGGTCACGGAGAAGGCGATCAGATCGGCGTCCCAGGTGTACAGCGAACCGGCTTCGAAGAGCTGTTCCCGGATCTCGTCGGGCACGTCCGCGGCGCCGGGGCGGATCACCAGCTTGACCTCGCCGGTGTCGGTGAACTTCACCGCGTTGGACAGGAGGTTGCGCAAGACCTGCAGCACCCGACTCTCGTCGGTGCGCAGCGACGGCGGCAGCCCCGACGACACCTCCACGCCGAAGCGGAGGTTCTTGTCGGAGGCGAGCGGGCCGAAGGCGGCGGCCACGTAGTCGACGAGCTGGTCGAGGAGGATCAGGGTCGGACTGACGTCCATCCTGCCCGCCTCGATCTTCGACAGGTCGAGGATGTCGTTGATCAGCTGGAGCAGGTCCGAGCCCGCGCCGTGAATGGTCTCGGCGAACTCCACCTGCCGGGGTGTGAGGTTGCCCTCCGAGTTGTCGGCGAGCAGCTTGGCGAGGATCAGCAACGAGTTGAGCGGCGAGCGCAGTTCGTACGACATGTTGCCCAGGAACTCGGACTTGTAGCGCATCGACAGCGCGAGCTGCTCGGCGCGCTCCTCCAGGACCTGCCGGGCCTCTTCGATCTCGGTGTTCTTCACCTCGATGTCGCGGTTCTGCCGGGCGAGCAGCTCGGCCTTGCGCTCCAGTTCGGTGTTGGACGCCTGGAGCGCCCGCCGCGAGGTCTCCAACTCGGCCGAGCGCTGCTGGAGTTGCACGGTCAGCTCCTGCGAGGCGCTGAGCATCTGCTCCGTCCGCTGCTGCGCCGTGATCTCCTCACGGCTGCGCTCGATGAGGCCGACGACCGCCTCGGGGATGTCCGCCGCGCGCTCCCCGAGCCAGCGGTCCGCCTCCGACAGGCGAGCCGCGGACAGCAGGTCGGCCTCCGTGGCGCGCTCCTCGACCACGGCGAGCCACTGCTGGAAGTCGGCGTCCTCCTCCACCCAGGTGGCGAGCCGCGCCCACTCCCGGATCAGGGCCTCGTGCGCGATCTCCGCGGTGTCGGGTCCGCCGGTGCCGAGGACCACGAGGCGCTGCTCGGGGTCGGCGAGGAGCTGCGCGATGTACCAGTCCTTGGCGAGGTGGGTGCGGTGGGCGGTGACGCGGACGGCGCTGGTGGCGCCGCCGCGGGCACGGACCATGGACAGCAGGACGCGGCGGATGCGGGGTTCGCCCAGTTGCTGGGCGAGCAGGCGGTAGACCTTCTCCGCGTGCTGGTTCAGGGCTCCGGAGACTCCGCCGAGACCCTGGTAGCTGTCGAAGCTGAGCCGCCGGTCGTGCTGGAGCGACCACAGTTCGGTCAGCGTGAACTCCAGGAGCGGCAGGCTGCCCGCGGCCTTGCTCGCCTCGGCGGCGATGGCCTCGGCGAGGCCGGGGGTGAAGGTGACTCCCGCGACTTCGGCCGGTTCGACGATCACCCGGATGAGGGCTGCCTCGTCCAGCGGGGACACGTTCAGCTGCCGGTCCTGGAGGCGGGGTCCGATGTCCGGGAGTTCGAGCAGGTCGGGCAGGAAGTCGGCGCGCAGGGTCGCCACGAGGCGGACGCCGGGGTCCTGGGCGACGTCGGGCGGGGGCAGCAGCCGCTGCAGGAACTTCAGCTGTTCGGCCCGGTCGGCGCTGCCGCTCAGGACCTCCTCGAACTGGTCGGCGATCAGCGCGAGACGGCGGCCGGTGAGCACCCGCAGCCGCGAGGCGACCGTCCAGAAGCCTTCCTCCCGCAGGGCGCGGGTCCGGTGTTCCAGCTCTTCGAGGCTGTGGGTCCGCTGCGGGTGCTCCAGCTCCAGCAGGGCGCGGGCCACGGCGTCGAAGGGGGACATTCCCGGGCGGAACGAGGCGATCGCCCAGCCCGCCGACGCCAGTTCGGGCTGGAGGCCCGCCGCCACCAGGGACGACTTGCCCACGCCCGAGGGTCCCGTGACCATCACCAGGGGCTGGGCCTTCACCATGAGCCGGAGCCGTTCGACCTCGCGTTCCCGGCCGACGAACACGCCCGCCAGCGCGTCCTCGGCGCTGAACGCCTGCAGCCCGCGGTAGGGGCACGGGGGCAGCACGCTCCGGCCGAGGGCGTCGGGCCAGGCCGCCGAGACCTCCGCCAGGGGCACGGCGTAGGCGTCGGGGGCGGCGCCGTCGCGGCTCGCCACGGCGAGCATGCCGACGACCGCGTCGCCCCACCGGTCGGTGACGATGGCGGGCGACCCGCTGTATCCCGGCTGCGTCCGCAGCGCGGACTCGCTTGCCGTGTCGAGTTGTATGAGGCCGCCGCCGACCGCGCCCCGCAGCACACAGGTGGACCAGGCGCCGTTGGCTTTGCGGGGCGGGTTGCCCGGGTAGCCGAAGGCCTTCACCTGGGCGTCGCCGAGCAGGCCCGTGCGGGCGTCGATGAGCCGGGCCGCGCCCGCGCTGACGGGCAGGGTGTCCCCGCCGACCAGGGCGAGCCCGGCGACGTCCCGGCCCGGACGGCCGACGCCCGGCGGCGGGTCCCAGGAGCTGATCCGGCAGTGCCGCAGGGGCCCGCCCTCCGCGTCGCCGAGCAGCACGAACTCGACCTGGATCCGGGCGTCGCCCGGGGGCCGCTCCGCGCACGCCTTGTCCCGCTCCAGCGCCACATTGACCACATGGGCGCACGTCACGATCTCCTTGTCGCCGACGACGAACCCGACGCCGATGGGCGTCCCCGTCGCCGCGGCACGGATCTTGACGACGAATCCCTCGCGCTGCGCTCCCATGAAGTCAGGGGCGGTTCCACGTCAGCCGGACGGTGAAGTTCACTTCGGCGGTGCCCTTGGCGATGATGACGCCGGTCTCGCCGCCCATCTTCAGGCCGAACTCCAGCTCCGCCGCGTCCGGACCGAGTTCACGCAGGGCGTCGGCGACACGCGAGAGCGTCGGCTTGACCTGGTCCAAGGCCTCGTCGAGCGACACCCGCGCCCGTGCGACCACCCCGCCCCCGGCGGCCAGTTCGAGGTCCGTGGCGTCCGCGTCGACGTCGACCTCGAACACGGCGGCCCCCTCACCACCGTCATCGAGCCTCATCGTCAACTGCTGTGGCACAGCACATCCCCCCGCTCAGGGCCTCACACCCGACCGACGTCCGCCGACGCCTCCCATCCTGGGTGACCACGCCCGGTCCCGCAGGCATATCCGGGGGATCCGGTCCGGGGACTCCGACGGACATCCTCCTCGCGCACGGCCCGCGGGTACGCCCGTGCGCCGGTGTCCGTCCGGGAACCAGCCTGTGCCGCAGCCTTCGCAATGTTGGCAATCGGCCGACCGAAGATTCGCAGCAATTGGCAGCCGTCCAGCATTGATGGCACTCAGTGCCAGTGCCAGAGTCTCCGTACGGCCCGCTGAACCTCGGCAGCGGTGGTCCGTTCCCCAGCGTGACAGGACCACAGGCCGCAGTACGAAGACACGCGATGCCACCTCGATCCGCGAGGGCACGGGGTATTCGCAGAGAAGACAAACGACCCAACGTTCTGCCGGAGGGAGCGCCGTCGGCCACCGGTCCGCTGGGGGCTGGTCACGCGGTTCCCCGCGCCCTCACGAGGCTCCCCCTCATGCCCCCGCTCCCCCTCCCTCTCCCCTCAGGAGGACCCGATGTCCACCAGTGCCCTGACGCACCGCGTCCACGTCCTCGCCCCGCCCGGGCACCGTCATGACGAGATCCTGACGCCCGCCGCCCTGGACTTCGTCGGTCACCTCGCCGCGGCCTTCGGCGGCCGCCGCAAGGAGATCCTCAAGGAGCGCCGGCGCCAGGCGCTGCGGCTCGCGTCGGGCTCCCCGCTCGACTTCCCCGTTGCCACCTCCCCCGTGCGGGCCGACCCGGCCTGGCGCGTGGCCCCGCCGGCGCCGGGCCTGGCCGACCGCCGCGTGGAGATCACCGGCCCGCCCGACCGGCGCATGGCGGTCGACGCCCTCAACTCCGGGGCCCGGGTCTGGATGGCCGACTTCGAGGACGCCACCTCGCCCACCTGGCAGAACATCGTCGGCGGCCAGCTCACCCTGCTCGACGCCATCGAGCGCCGCATCGACTTCACCAGCGACGACGGCAAGGAGTACCGGCTCGGCGACCACGACCGGCTCGCCACCATCATGGTCCGCCCGCGCGGCTGGCATCTGGTCGAGGAGCACCTGGAGTTCGACGGCGAGCCGGTGCCAGCGGCCCTCGTGGACTTCGGCCTGTACTTCTTCCACTGCGCGCGGCGCCAGATCGAGGCCGGGCACGGCCCGTACTTCTACCTGCCCAAGCTGGAGAACCGGTACGAGGCGCGGCTGTGGAACGACATCTTCGTCTTCGCCCAGGACCTGCTCGGCATCCCCCGGGGCACCGTGCGCGCCACCGCCCTCATCGAGACGGTCACCGCGGCCGTGGAGATGGAGGAGATCCTCCACGAGCTGCGCGAGCACAGCGCCGGTCTCAACGCCGGGCGCTGGGACTATCTGTTCAGCCTGATCAAGACCTTCGGGCACCGCACGGACTTCCTGCTGCCGGACCGCGTGAAGGTCACGATGACGGCGCCCTTCATGCGCGCCTACACCGATCTGCTCGTACGCACCTGCCACCGGCGCGGCGCCCACGCCATCGGCGGTATGTCCGCGCAGGTGCCCAGCTCGGCCCCGGCGGCAGCGGAGGCCGTGCTCGCCACGGTCCGCCTGGACAAGGAGCGGGAGGCGGAGGACGGCTTCGACGGCTCCTGGGTGGCCCACCCCGGCCTGGTGGCGGTGTGCGGGGAGGCGTTCGACGCCGTGCTCGGCGACCGGCCGCACCAGCTCGACCGGACCCGGGACGACGTGGAGGTGACCGCGGCCGACCTGCTGTCCACGCGCCGCGTCGGCGGCCCGCCCACGCCCGACGGGGTGCGCACGAACATCGCGGTGGCGGTCCGGTACTTCGCGGCCTGGCTGCGGGGGCAGGGGGCCGTCGTCCTGGACGGGCTGATGGAGGACGCGGCGACCGCCGAGATCGCGCGGGTGCAGATCTGGCAGTGGCTGCGGCACCGGGCGCTCGGCCGCGAGACGGTGCTGCGGCTGCTCGACGCCGAGATCGACGCGCTCGGCGCCGACTACCCGTGGGCGGACGTGGACGCGGTGCGCGTGCTCTTCGAACGGACCACGCTGTCCGTCGAGTTGCCGCAGTTCTTCACGCCGGAGGCGTACTCACGGCACCTCGTCCGGCATGCCGCGCCGCCGTCCACGTACACCGAGGCGCGGGCTGCGGACGCGGAGGCGCGAGCCGCGCACGCCGAGGCACCGCGCCGGCACGCGGACCCGCGGGTCCAGCACGCCGGGGCGCCGCTCCAGGACGCCGGGGTGCGGTCATGACGGGGCCCATCCAGCGCGTCGGTGTGGTCGGCGGCGGTCAGATGGGGGCGGGCATCGCCGAGGTGTGTGCGCGGGCCGGGCTCGACACGGTGGTGTGCGAGGTCGACGCGGTGGCGGCCCGGACGGCGCGGGACCGGGTGACGTCGTCGTTCGACCGCGCGGTGCGCCGCGGCAAGCTGGCGGGGGCGGAAGCTGCGGACGCGCTCGCCCGGACGGTCTTCACCGGCAGCCTGGAGGACCTGGCCGACCGGCAGTTGGTCGTCGAGGCCGTCGTGGAGAACCCGGACGCGAAGACCGAGGTGTTCGCCGTCCTCGACAAGGTCGTCGAGGACCCCGGGGCCATCCTCGCCACCAACACCTCCTCCCTTCCCGTGATGCGCCTCGGCATGGCGACCGGCCGCGCCGACCGGGTCGTGGGCCTGCACTTCTTCAACCCCGTTCCGGTGCTGGCGCTGGTGGAGGTCGTCACGTCCCTGCACACGTCGGCGGAGACGGTGCGGGCGGTCGAGGAGTTCGCGACCCGCACCCTCGGCAAGACGGTGATCCGCTCCCAGGACCGGGCCGGTTTCGTCGTCAACGCCCTTCTGATCCCTTACCTGTTGTCGGCGATCCGGATGGCCGAGTCCGGCTTCGCCTCCCCGGCCGACGTCGACGCGGGCATGGAGCTGGGGTGCGCGCACCCCATGGGTCCGCTCAAGCTCGCGGACCTGATCGGCTTGGACACCGTCGCCTCGATCGCGGAGTCCCTGTACGACGAGTTCAAGGAGCCCCTGTACGCCCCTCCCCCGCTGCTGCAGCGCATGGTGGAAGCCGGACTGCTCGGCCGCAAGGCAGGGCGGGGTTTCCACACCTACGACCAGGGCTGAGGGGCCCCGGATCGGGCGGCCCGGGCTGAGGGGCTCGGGCCGCCCGACTGTTACGGCGCCGCTCGGCCCGCCACCGCGGTTCCGCCCCGTCCGCCCCGGAGGCGCGCGAGGTGGCCCTTGAGGGTGAACCCCGGCACGGCCGCGTCCCCCGGGCTCAACTCGGCGCCGTGGTCGAGGAGTCGGCGGGCGGCCATGTGGTCGGCGGAGCAGTTGACGGACTCGACCGCCCGTAGATCCTCACCGCGGAAGAGGAGCACCGAGCACGCGTCGGGGGCGCCGCCGAGCACCGTCTCGGTGTCGTGCCCGTCGTCGTGTCCCGCGATCTGCGCGGTGGTGGGCCTTGGACAGGGCGGGCGCTCGTACGGGAGGGCGTCCTCAGCACTGATGAGGGTGACGCGTCCCCGGTAGCCGTGCTCGCGCAGGGGCGCGGCTGTGTTGAAGAGAGCGCCGCGCATGACGCTCGTGCCGGAGGGGACGTCAGGGCTGTACGCGGCGCGGGAAGAGGTAGGCGTGGAGGGAGCTGCCGGTGGCCGGTGGGGGACGCGTCCACCCCTGCGGGCTAGCCAACGCCCGTTGACCGTGGGGATACGCGATGTCCTGGGTCAGGGCTGTGGCAGCGGGCTGGACAGCATCAGAGGAGTGCGCGGCGAGCCAGGGCGGACCCTGCCCGCACCCGCGACGGGGGCGGGACGGTGCCGACACCGACCAGGCGCTAGGAGGGACCGCGCCTTCGCCCGCGGCGCGGGTCGGGCAGACGGTGGGTCATGAACGGCCTGCTGGTGATGAACTCCTGGAATTTCAGGGCGGCTTCGGACAGGTAGGCGTCGCGGTTGCGCACCAGGGTGAGCACCCGATGACAGTCGGCCACGTCCAAGTGCACCCAGGCGACCGGGACGTGCGAGTCCGTACCGGCCTGGCGGGAGATCGTCGGGATGAGGCCGATGCCGAGACCCGCGCTGATCATGTCCTGGCTGGCGCCCGGTTCGTCGCCCTCGCAGGACAGCGTCGGCGCGAGCCCTTCGGACGCGAACAGCCGGTCGAGGAGGGCGCGTTGCCAGTGGCCGACGCGTGTGGAGACGAACGGCTCGTCGGCGATCTCGGGGATCGTCACGCTCTCCCGTCCGTCGAGCCAGTGCCCGCGCGGGACGGCGAGCAGCACCTCCTCGCGGGCGAGCTCGACCGACTCCAGGTTCACGCCCGTCAGGGGCTGTGAGGCCACGCAGAAGTCGACCTCTCCGGCACGCAGTTGGCGTTCCATCTCCTGGGCCGTCGACTGGAAGAGCCGGACGTCGGCGCGCGGGTGCGCGGCCCGGAAGCTGCCGAGGACGTGCGTGATCGTCAGCAGGGTCTCGGAGGCGACGCCGACCCGGCCGAGCCCCGTGTCCCGGGCGTCGAGCAGGGCCCTGCGGCCGTCGTCAAGCTCACTCAGGGCGCGGTCGACGCGGCGCAGGAAGATCGCGCCGTACTGGTTGAGCCGGATGCGGCGGCCCTGCCGGTCGAAGAGCGGGCAGCCGAGGTCGGCCTCCAGGCGCGCGATGGTGCGGCTCAGCGAGGGCTGGGCGACGCGCAGTTCCTCCGCGGCGCGGCTGATGTGCTCGTACCGCGCGACGGTCTGGAAGTAGCGCAACTGCAGAAGATCCACGGTCCACCTTCAATTATGCCTCTGCGGTCATCTTCACATGGTGGAACCGGTCTTGTAACGCATAAGCGATTCTCCCTACGGTCGCTTGTGGGGTCACCGCACGGGCAACGGCGCCCGGCATCCGCACACGCGAAGCGGCGGCCCCGCCCACGCCAGCCGTCCCATCGGCCACCCGTCCCCCAGGAAGATCGCTTCATGGGCGCCGCGGAGCTGGCCCGACTCCAGTTCGCGGCCACGACCGGCATCCACTGGCTGTTCGTGATCCTCACCATGGGGTGGGGCTCGCCCCCCTCGTGGCGATCACGCATAGCCGGGCCGCGTTCACTCGTGATCCCGCCAAGAGAGCAGTCCGGGAGCGCATGACACGCTTCTGGGGTCAGCTCTACGTCATCAGCTACGCGGTCGGCATCGTCACCGGCCTCGTCATGGAGTTCCAGTTCGGGCTCAGCTGGAGCGGACTCAGCAACTTCGCGGGCAATGTCTTCGGTGCCCCGCTGACCCTCGAAACCCTCATCGCCTTCCTCGCCGAGTCCACCTTCCTCGGCATTCGGGGAAGTCGAGGCTGATCGCGGCGCTCATGCGGTTCGTGCCGTACGAAGCGGGATCCATCCGCGTCGGCGGGCGCGAACTTCGGGGCCTCGCGGCCGCCGACGAGATCGTGACCCTCGCCCGGGGGCGGGTCCTGCCCGTCTTGAGGGCCGGGGTCAGCGGCGGGGGGCGACGAGTGCGACTACCGGCCCTTCGCCAAGGATGAGGCGGCGGTGGGGATCAGGTCGAGTGCCTGTGAGCAGCCAGTCACGCCTCGGAGGCGCGCAGGCCGACGCAGTCAAAGGCCCAAAAGACCTCTGAGTAGACGAAGGTGCCCGTCATCCACGGCTCGTGAGCGGACAACCGGGCGCCCTGGAACGCGGCTTCAGGAATACGCAGCGACGGCGAACGGAAGCCCACCGCGCCGGCACCCTCGAAACCGCGCGCCGTAGTAGCGCGGCGAACCCTCCAGGAATACCAACGGCGCGCCCTGGCTGTCGGCCGCCGCCAGGGCGTGGGCGATGAGCTGCGTACCGATGCCCTGACGCTGGAGCTCCGGGACCACGCCCAGCGGTGACACGGACAGGACGTCCACGATCCGGCGCGGAGCGTCCCACCGCGTCGCGCTCAGGAGAACACGCCCGACGACCCGGTCATCAACGGCGGGGACCGGTCAGCGCCACCCGGGCCGGTACTCAGCGGGCAGCCGAGGCCCGGGGGCGGGCCAGCGCGCTGTGGGCCGTGTCGAGGATGTTGCCGAAGGTGCGGGTGATGATGGGGCGCGCGACGCGGCGGGTGAGGAAGCCACCGATCAGCGGGACGGGGATCTCCGCGCGGGTGGCCCAGCGCACCAGGGTGCCGCCCTCGACCTCCTCGAACGTCATCCGGCCCAGTTCGTGCCGGGACGGCGGAAAGCTGCGGTCGACGACGTACTCGGTGGCGTACGGCGGGTCGTAGTGGGTGATGCGCTCCCGGAACCAGCCGATCAGCCAGAGGTGGTTGCGCACCGCGCCGACGCCGTACGGCGCGGACTCGCCGGGCCGGGCCAGGCGGCAGCGCACCACCAGGGGGGAGCGCGTGTAGTTGGTGGTCGTGGTGAGCCAGGCGAAGACGTCCTCGATCGGAGCGGCGACGACGCGTTCAACGATCATGGTTTCCATGGCTGGTTGCCTCCTCTGTCGAGCGGGAGCACCGCCTCTGCGCGATGCAGCTTGTCCGGGTTGCGCATGCCGTAGAGGCCGGTGATCCGGCCGTCGTGGATCTCGAAGGCGACCAGCCAGTCGAGTTCCCCGTCGGTGACGAACCGCGCCGCGGGCATGCCGTTGTACGTGGCGTACTCGACCTGGGTCGCCGCGGTGATGCCGCTGATCACGCCGAGGACGAAGCGGGCGACGTCGGCGCGTCCGACAATCGGGCGGCGGGCGGCGACGACCTTCCCGCCGCCGTCGGAGATCTGCACGACGTCGGGCGCCAACAGGTCCATCAGCGACTGCACTTCGCCGGTCGACGCCGCGAACAGGAACCGCTGGACGATCTCCCGACCCGCGTCGGAGTCCGGCTCGAAGCGGCGGCGCCGCGCGTGCACGTGGCGGCGGGCGCGGTGGGCGATCTGCCGGACGGTCACCTCGGTCTTGCCGATCGAGGCGGCGACCTCACCGTGGGTGTAGCCGAACACGTCGTGCAGCACGAACACGGCACGCTCGGTGGGGTTCAGGGTCTCCAGGACGAGCATCATGGCCATCGACACCGACTCGGCGAGGATCGCGTCGTCGCTCACGCCGGGCGCGGTCCGGATCGGCTCGGGCAGCCAGGAGCCGACGTACTCCTCGCGTCGGGCCTTGGCCGCGCGCAGGTGGTTGAGGGACTGCCGGGTCACGATGCGGACCAGGTAGGCGCGCGGGTGCTCGACCTCGTCCTGGTCGACCGCGCGCCACCGCAGATAGCTCTCCTGCAGCACGTCCTCGGCGTCGGTGGCGCTGCCCAGCATCTCGTAGGCGATGGTGAACAGCAGCGGCCGGTGCTCGGTGAAGGCGTCCTCAGCCATGACTCACCCCCGCCACGCGTACGCGTCGGCACTCGCGCATCACACCCTGCTCCTCTCGTCGGACACCCATCGAGACACCCCGCGCCGGAATACCGTGACAGGTCTCCGATGTGATTCGTTTCACAGCGCGCGCCGGTGGCGGCGCATCCCTCAAGACACGGTGCGACTTCAACGAGTCACTGCGTCAACACGACAGAACGGGGCATAAGGATTGCGCGCGGCAGGGACGCTCTCCGGCCGCGGCAGCGGTGCCGGGCGCGCCCCGGGCGCCCCATATCCCGTACCCGCCCCCACCCCGCACAGGAGACGCCGATGACCGACCACCGCGCCTTGGCTGCGGGCGCCGCGCTGTTCACCGCGAGCGCCGCATACGCCGCACAGTCCCACGCCTGGCTCCCCGCCGTCGGCCTCGTGCACGGGGCCGGACTGCTTGCCGCGCGGGCCCGGCGCGAGCGCGCCGCCCTGCGCTGCGCCCGCGCCCTCGCCCAGCGCGCCGAACTCGCCGCGCGCCCCAGCCCGGAGCCCCCGTTCGGGCCGTCCCTGTTCCAGGAGGTCAACCGCGGCTGGACCGAACTCAACGCGGCGTGCTGCCTGCACGCGTGGCTGTCGCGGGGCGGCGAGCACGACCCCGCGCACTGCCCCGGGACGGCACCGGCGACCTGAGCGCACCACGGCGGGTGCTCCCCGGGCGCCCTCAGCCCAGGAACTCCGCGGTGGTCGCCACGAACCGGCCGGGGTCGTCGAGCCAGGGGAAGTGCGCCGCCCCGGGCTGCACGACGTAGGTGGCGTCGGGGAACAGCCCGGCGAACTCCGCCGTCGGCGCGGGCGGACTGTTCAGGTCGAACTCTCCGGCGAGCAGCAGGACGGGCGCCGGGAGCGTGGCGAGGGCCGCTCGGGTGGCATCCGGGGTGAAGGCGCCCTCGGCCCCGAAGAGGGCGGCGGCCTCGTCGTTGGCCGGTCGGCTGTCCGCGTGGTGCCGGGCGGCCGCCTCGTCCCACCGGCCGTAGAAGAAGGGCGCGAGCGCGTCCCAGTCGCTGCCCGTGCCCCGGGTGATCGCCTCCAGGGCGGCGTACGCGGCCGGGAACCACGGCTCGCCCTCGCGGCCCCGCGCCAGCGCGCGGCGCTCCTGCCCCGTGACGGCGATGCCGACGGCCCGGGCGCCGGGGGCGACGAGGGCCAGCTTGGCGACGCGGGCCGGATGGCGGGCCGCGTACTGCGCGACGACGTTCGCGCCCGCGGAGTGGCCGAGGAGGTCGATCTCGGGCAGGGCGAGGTGGGCGCGCAGCGCCTCGACGTCGTCCACGAGGCGGTCGCAGCGGTAGGAGGACGTGTCCTCGGGCGGCTCGGAGCGTCCGGTGCCGCGCAGGTCCAGGACGATCAGCTTGCGGTGTGCGGACAGGCCGCCGAGGTCGCCGAGGTAGGCGGAGTCCGCCGGGCCGCCGGGTACGCAGACGAGTGGGGCGCCGTGGCCGGTCTCGCGGTAGGCGAGCCGGGTTCCGTCGGTTGCGCAGAAGGTGGGCATGGCTCGGATACTGTCAGCCATAACCAGGTTATACAACCCGGTTATGAAGACCTGCCCTGCCGGGTGTATAACCGGGTTGTGGCAGGCGAAGAGAGTGCGCGGCGACATCCCGGGCCGCCGACCGGGGCACTGACCGAGGAGCAGGCCGAGCGGATGCTCGCCTCCATGAACGAGGTCATCCGCGCGGGCGAGGAGATGCGCGCGCTGCGCGCCGAGATGATCAAGGTCTTCGTCCATCTCGGCTGGACCCAGGACCGGATCGCCCGGCTCACCGAGATGAGTCAGCCCGCGGTGTCCAAGCAGGTGGCCAAGTACAAGCAGGACGAGGCGCCGCCC
The DNA here is from genome assembly GCF_055591765.1 of Streptomyces sp. NPDC041205. Lineage (NCBI taxonomy): Bacteria > Bacillati > Actinomycetota > Actinomycetes > Kitasatosporales > Streptomycetaceae > Streptomyces > Streptomyces sp. NPDC041205. The sequence continues at coordinate 146,885 of NZ_JBVIZH010000008.1, forward strand.
CCGCCGGACCTCTCCCTCGACCAGCACGACGTCCCATGGCTCGAAGGGCGCCTGTGGGGCCTCGCGGAGGAGATCGTCGAGACCTCCCCGGAGGTCGCCCACTGCGCCCGCTACGTCCACGCCATCGCCCGGGGCAAGAAGCGCTTCACGCCGCAGCACGTCGACGAGCTGCGGCGCCTCGTCGAGGAGGACCTGCGGCGGCGCGGCCCCGAGCTGCCCCGCGGCTTCCGGGACGCCTACGACCGGATCAGCCGCGGCCTCGACGTCCCCGTGCGCACGGAGGCCGCCACCACCGCACCGGCCTCCGTGCGCCGCGCCCTCGCCTACCAGATCCAGCGCGACCGGCTGCGGCACGACTCCTGACGCGCGGGGCGGGATCCCGGCGGGGCGGCGGACGCTCCGGGAGCCCGGCGGATCGGCGTGCGCTCCGGTGTCCCGACGGAGCGGCGGACACCCCAGGTGTGCAAGTTGTGATGACACGTCAAGTGATCAACACACCTAAGCCACCTGGGCGTAACCGGCGCTGCCTTGGATGACGGCGCCGGTGTCGCCCTCGCGGCCCGGTCCCCCACCCCACAGGGAGAACCCTCATGCCCCACTCCACGCCGCGTACGTACACGGTCGGCGCCACCGCCGTGGCACTGGCCGCGACGGCGACGCTGGTGGCCACCGCGCCCACCGCGTCGGCGGCGGACACCCCGCAGCTGAAGGTGCTCACGTACAACGCCTTCCTGTTCAGCAAGACGCTGTACCCGAACTGGGGCCAGGACCACCGCGCCAAGGCGATCCCGGCCGCCGGGTTCTTCCGGGGCAACGACGTCGTCGTCCTCCAGGAGGCCTTCGACAACTCCTCCTCCGACGCGCTCCAGGCGAACGCCAAGGCCGCGTACCCGCACCAGACGCCGGTGATGGGCCGGTCCAAGAGCGGCTGGGACGCCACCGGCGGCGCCTACTCGGCGACGACCCCGGAGGACGGCGGGGTGACCGTCCTCAGCAAGTGGCCGATTCTGCGCAAGGAGCAGTACGTCTACAAGGACGCCTGCGGCGGGGACTACTTCTCCAACAAGGGCTTCGTCTACACCGTCCTGGACGTGAACGGCACCAAGGTCCACGTCGTGGGCACCCACGCCCAGTCCACCGACCCCGGGTGCGCCGCGGGCCAGGCGGCCCGGACCCGCGCCGCGCAGTTCAAGGAACTCGACGCCTTCCTCGACGCCAAGAAGATCCCGGCGGGCGAACAGGTCCTGGTGGCGGGCGACTTCAACGTGGACCGGCACAGCGACGAGTACGCCTCGATGCTCGACGACGCCGGGCTCGCCCCCGCGGACGCCCGCACCGGTCACCCGTACTCCTTCGACACGAAGGACAACTCGATCGCCTCCGAGCGCTACCCGGACGACCCGCGCGAGGACCTCGACCACGTGCTGCACCGCACGGGCCACGCCCGTCCCGCGAACTGGCAGAACGACGTGGTGAAGGAGACCACCACGCCCTGGACGGTGTCGAGCTGGGGCAAGGAGTACACGTACGACAACCTGTCCGACCACTATCCGGTGATCGGCCGCTGAGGCGGAGCGGGGCAGGGACGAGGACGGGACCGGAACGACGACGGGGCGGGGACGGACCGCACGGCGGGTGCCGTGCGGTCCGTCCCCGCCCCTGAGCCGCCGGATCGGCGGCCGTCGGGTCAGCGCAGGTCGCTGCCGAAGAGCGCCGCGACGGACGGCGCCGCGAGGTCCTTGGGTCCGAAGGCCACGGCGTTCGTGACGGTCAGACCGGTGGAGGCGCCGCGCAGGGACCACAGGGCGCCCGCGTCGGCGTTCTCGTGGACGGAGGAGGCGGCCAGGTCGCGGCGGCCGTCGCCGTTGACGTCGAGGAGAGCGGTGACCGCGCCGAACTGGTCGTTCTTCTCCGCGACTCCGGGGACGCCCGCCGTGTTCTGGTGGAAGACCTGCGCGCCGGTGCCGGTCACGCCGGCGGCGCTGCCGCGGACGAGGACGACCGAGCCCGCGTCGGTGACGCTGCCCACGTCCTCGCCGGGCACGCCGACCGCGACGTCGGCGTAGCCGTCGCCGGTGACGTCGCCCACGGCGAGGGCGCCGCCGAAGTGGTCGCCCTCCTCCTGGGCGCCGGGCACGCCGGGCAGGTCCTGGTCGAAGCGCTGGACGCCGTCCTTCACGCCGTTCGCGGAGCCGTAGCCGACCGTGACCTTGCTCTCCTCCTCGTAGAGGTTGGCGGACACGATGTCGTCGTAGTGGTCGCCGTTGATGTCGCCGACCGCGAGGGCGCCGCGCGAACCGGGGGCGTCGCCCCGGGTGAAGCCCTTGGGGCTGCCGTAGAGGATGCTGTTGCCCCACGAACCGTCGCCGTAGTAGTCGTTCACGGCGATGTCGGCGCGGCCGTCGCCGTTGATGTCGCCGACGGCCTTGGGAATGACCGGGCCCTTCACGGAGCTGGGGCCGTCCACGCAGACGTCGTGGTTCTGGATGCAGGCCGGGCTGGGGCGCTCGTCGTCGTCATAGCTCGACCACTGCGACTTCTCCATGAAGTCGAGCGTGCCCGCGGGGGTCCCGGTGCGGGTGAGCGGGCCCTTCCAGAGCTTCGCCTTCTGCCCGACCGGGTCGTCGCCGTGGTAGGCGACTCCGGCGAACAGGGCCAGGTCGGTCTTGCCGTCGCCGTCGAAGTCACCCGCCTGCGGGCGGAACCCGTAGGTGGCGATCTTCGTGCCGCCGGTCAGGCCGGACTTGGCGCCCCACAGGACCACCGCGCCCGCGCTGCCGGCCTGGCCGCCGGTGCCGATGACCAGGTCGGTGAAGCCGTCGCCGTCGAGGTCGCCCTTGGCGGAGTAGCTGCCGAACTCCTGCTTGGTGGCGGCGGAACCGGGGACGCCGCTGGTCGAGCGGCTGATGATCTTCTTCTGGGCCGGGTCGAGGCCGTTCTTGGTGCCGTACGTCACCGCGACGTACCCGGCCTTCTTCTTCCCGGAGACGGTGGCGCCGGGAGCGCCGACCACCAGATCGGCGTACCCGTCGCCGTTGAAGTCGTCGGAGGCCTTCGCGGCGGCCTTCTTGGCGGTGGGGGCGGCGGCCTCGGCCTGGCCCTGTCCGAGGGACCAGGCGGTGAGCCCGCCCGTCAGCAGGAACGTGGCGATCAGGGGTGCGGTGAGTCGTACTCGACGGCTTGCTCGCGACATAGGGCTTCCTGTGGTTCCTTCGTTCGGAGGTCGGCTGGGTGAATGTCACAGCGGACGGACGACTGCCCGTCGGGCGGATGTCCGGCGGAATTCACCACTGCTTCATGTCACTTGACCCTCAACGATGGCCAATGGTTGTGCTCCGATGTCTGGCGGCCCAAGCGTCCCGCGCGGGCTCCGGAAGGCGGCCCTCAGCGCAACCGCCGTGCCTCCTCCTCACGGACCGGCTCCCCGGCCGACACCCCGTGCAGCACCTGGGCGAGCACTTCCGCGCCCCGCACGACGCGCGGGCCAGGGCGGTTGAAGTACGCCGGGCCGTCCAGGACCCAGACGCGCCCGTCCCGTACGGCGGGCAGGTCGGCCCAGCCCGGAAGCGCCTCCAGGAGCGCGCGTTCCCGCAGGGTGCGCTCCGGACTCAAGCCGCAGGGGAGGACAAGGACGACGTCCGGCCGAGCGGCTCGTACGGCCGCCCAGTCCATGGGCCGGGTGTGCTCGCCCGGCGCCGCGAGGAGCGGTTCGCCGCCGGCGCACGTGATCTGTTCGGGAACCCAGTGGCCCGCGGGCCACAGCGGGTCCAGCCACTCGATGGCGACGGTACGCGGCCGGGGGCGCCCCCGCGTCAGCCGCCGCACCGCCGCGAGCCGCCGCCGCAGCTCCTCCCGGCGCTCGCGCGCGACCACGCCGACGCCAAGGAGTTCACCGACGCGCACGACACAGTCCAGGACGTCGTCCAGGAGCCGGGGCTCCAGGCTGAGCACCCGGGGACCTTCGCCGTCGAGGACCCGGACGGCGTCGCGCACGCTCTCGTACGACACCGCGCACACGTCGCAGAGGTCCTGGGTGAGCACCACGTCGGGGGCGAGCCGGGACAGGGCCGCGACGTCGAGGGTGTAGAGCGAGGAGCCGCTGTGCGAGGAGCCGCCGACGGCCGCGGAGATCTCCCGGCTGCCGAGCGCGTCCGAGGAGAACCCGGCCGCGGTGACCACGGGCACGGCGGCCACCCGCGCGGGCGGCCAGTCGCACTCGTGCGTGCGGCCCACGAGGTCGTCGAGCAGGCCGAGTTCGGCGACGATGTCGGTGGCCGCGGGGAGCAGGGAGACGATGCGCATGCCCCGACGGTACGTTCAGGGGCCGCCGTCCGCCCCGTCCGCCCTGTCCACGGCCGGGCGCGCGGCCGGTGCGAACCGCACCGGCGCCTGGAAGCGGGCCTTGCGGGCGGCGCGCCTGAAGACGGTGAGCACGGCCGGGCCCGCGAGCAGCACGCAGACGAAGTTCGTCACGGCCCGGCCCGTGTCCCAGCCCAGGGACGTCGCGAGGTCGAAGGCGATGTAGCGCTGCCACTGCTCGGTGAAGGGCAACCCGGGGAGGTAGGCGATGGAGCTGTTCGGGTCGAGGGAGAAGGGCCAGAAGGACAGGTTCAGGAGGAACCCGAAGAGATAGCCGGACAGCGATCCGTACACCGCGAGCATCAGCACTTCGAGCCGCCCCGTGGCCCGCGGAAGCAGGCCCGCGAGCATGCCCACGAAGGCGCAGCCGAACATCTGGTACGGCATCCACGGCCCGACCCCGCCCGTGATGAGCGCCGAGGCGAACAGCGAGGTGCAGCCGAGGGTGAAGCCGAAGCCCGGCCCGTACACACGCCCGGCGAGCACGAGGATGAAGAAGACGGTCTCGATCCCGGCCGTGCCCGCGCCGAGGGGCCGGATCGCCGCGTTCACGGCGGAGAGCACGCCGAGCATCGCGAGGGCCTTGGAGTTGATGCCGCCCTCGGCGATCTCAGAGATCACCACGCACAGCACGAGGACGAGCAGCACGCCGAAGATGAGCAGGGGCGCGTACGTCGAGCCGAAGGTGCCGGGGGCGACCACGAACGGCCAGAAGAAGGCCACCACGCCGAGGAACGCGGCCATCGCGATGACGACTCCGGCGCGGGGGGTGATCCGGATCGCGGTGGTACGGGGCTGTGCGCGCCCCTTCACCGGTCGCCACCCGCTTCGGCCTTCGTGCGCGCGGGGACCTTGGCGGCCCGCTGCGGCGCGAGGACCTCGGCGGCCTGCTCCGGCGCGGACCCCGTCGGCGCCCCGTCCCCCGATGCCCCCTCCACCGACGCCTCGTCCGCCACGAGCGCCGCCGACACCTGTTCCACCGTCAGGTACGGCAGCGGCGCGAGCACCTTGGCCACCTGCGGCGCGAACACCGGTGAGGCCACGATCACCTCGGCGGCCGGGCCGTCGGCGACGATCTCGCCCTCGGCCATCACGACGACCCGGTCTGCGGTCCTCGCGACGAACTCCACGTCGTGCGTGGACACCACGACCGCACGCCCCTCGGCCGCCAACTCGTCCAGGATCAAAGTGAGTTGAGCCTTGGCGCGGTAGTCGAGGCCGCGTGTCGGCTCGTCCAGGAGGACCACGCCGGGCGCGGCGGACAGCTGGATCGCGAGGACCAGGGCGAGCTTCTGGCCCTCGGACAGGTCGCGGGGGTGCGTGTCGCCCTCGATGCCGGGGGCGAGGCGGTCCAGGATCGCGCGGGCGCCCGGCCCGTCCGCCACCGCCGACTCGGCGTCCGCCTGGTCGAGTTCCTGCCGCACGCTCTCCAGGTAGAGCAGGTCCGTGGGGGTCTGCGGGACGAGCCCGACGAGGCGCCGGGCCTCGGTGGCGGGGACGGCGCCCGGGTCACGGGAGCCGCTCTCCTCACCGGGCGCCGCCCCGAACGGCACCACCCGCACCGTCCCGTCCGTCCGCGTCCCCGACCCCTGGAGCGCCCAAAGCAGCGACGACTTGCCGGAGCCGTTGCGGCCCATCAGGGCGGTGGTCTCGCCGCCGCGCAGCTCCACGTCGGCCTCGCGGACGGCGGGCAGGGCCTGGCCCCGGTAGCGGACGCTCACGCCCCGGGCGTCCAGGAGCCGGGGCCGTCCGGCCGCGGGGGCCGGGGGCCGGGCCGCGGGGACGGGCGCCCCGGTGAGGCGGGCGCGCAGCGGGGCGGCGGCGCGGCGCGCGTCGCGCACCGACAGGGGCAGCGGCGTCCAGTCGGCGCGGCGGCCGAGATCCACCACCGGCGGGGCGATCGTGGTCGTACGGAAGATGTCGGCGGGCGGACCGGAGACCACCCGGCCGTCACCCGGCAGGTGCAGCACGCGGTCGGCGTACTGCACGACCCGCTCCAGGCGGTGCTCGGCCAGCAGGACGGTGACGCCTAGGTCGTGCACGAGCCGGGTGATCGCCGCGAGGACCTCCTCGGCGGCGGTCGGGTCGAGGGCGGAGGTGGGCTCGTCCAGGACAAGGACGCGCGGGTGCGCGGTGAGGACGGAGCCGATCGCGACGCGCTGCTGCTGGCCGCCCGACAGCTCGTACAGGGCGCGGTGGCGCAGGTCCGCGAGGCCGAGCAGGTCCAGGGTCTCCTCGACGCGCTTGCGCATGGTGGCGGGCGGCACCGCCAACTGCTCCATGGCGTAGGCGAGTTCCTCCTCCACGGTGTCGGTGACGAAGCCGTCGAGCGGGTCCTGGCCCACCACGCCGACGACGTCGGCGAGTTCCCGGGGCGGGTGCCCGGCGGTGTCGCGGCCGTCCACGGTCACCGTGCCGTACAGGGTGCCGCCGGTGAAGTGCGGGACGAGTCCGTTGACCGCGCCGAGGAGGGTGGACTTGCCGACGCCGGTGTGGCCGACGACGAGGCAGAGTTCGCCCTCCTCGACGGTGAGGTCGACGTCGCTGAGGACGGGTTCGACGGTGTCGTCGTACTGGACGCTGACGTGGTCGAAGGTGATCACTTGGCGGTGGCTTTCTCGGATCGCCGGGCGGGCACGCGCGGGGCGGCCTGCGGGGCGGTGGCGGGCAGCGGCGGGGGCGCGAGGAATCCGGCGGCGCCCGCGAGCAGGATCGCCGCCGCCGGGACCAGCGGCAACGTGGGCCAGCTCAACGGGTAGAGGGACGGGTTGAGTTCGGCCGCGTCGAAGCCGACGTTGGTGAACAGGAGCACGGCGGACAGCACACCGCAGGCGGCGACGGCCCACTCCTCGAACCGCCACGGGTCGGGCCGGTAGGAGGTCCGGGTGACGCGCCGCCCGCCGAGCCGCAGCCCCGCCACGCACAGCACCGCCCCGGCCGCGAGCGCGGGCAGCCCGAGGAACGTCGGCGTGGAGGCGTCGAGCAGTCCGTACGCGCCGGCGCACAGGCCACACATGCCGAGCAGCATCAGCGCCCCGGTCAGCCGTCGGGAGGCCTTCGTGGCGCTCCCCGCCCGTCCGTAGCCCCGCGAGTCCATGGCCGCGGCCAGGCGCAGCGAACGCTCCAGGGCGTCCTCGAGGACGGGGACGACGACGCCGCGCAGGGCCCGCAGCCCCTTGGTGCGGCCCGCGCGCAGGCGCCGGGCGCGGTGCACGCGCTGCACGCTCTGCACCAGTTGCGGGGCGACGCTGATCGACACGGTGACGGCGACGCCGAGTTCGTACAGCGCGCCGGGCAGGACGCGCAGCGCCCGCTTGGGGTTGGCGAGGGTGTTGGCGGCGCCGACGCAGCACAGCATGCAGGCGAGCCGCAGCCCGTCGATGGCGGCCGAGAGCACGGCCTCGAGGGAGACGGGGCCGCCGAGCTGGATGCCCGCGTACCAGTCGGGGGTGGGAATGTGCGGCAGGGAGAACAGGAAGTGGTCGTGGGGCGTGATGCCGGTGGCGAAGACCGCCCGGAACAGGACGCGGATCGCGACGACGGTCAGCGCCAGGTACAGGTAGTACTTGAAGCCGCGCGCCCACGGCGCCTCCGTGCGGCGCATGCCGATCACATAGCCGAGGACGGCGAGGACGAGGAACAGCAGCAGCGGGTTGTTGGTGCGGCTCACGGCGGTGGCGAGCGCGAGCGCCCACACCCACCAGGCCAGCGGGTGCAGGGTGCGCGGCAGACGGCGTTCGTCCGCGCCCGGCAGGACGCCGAGCGCGGGCGGACGTGCGGTGGCGGCGTTACGGCGGCGCACTCCTACTCCGTACGGCGGCGGCGCTTGGCCGCGTACGCGCCCGCACCGCCGACAAGCAGCACCAGGGCGCAGGTGAGGGCGGCCGGTACGTACGAGCCGGAGTCGTGGTCGGCGTCGGCGGCCGGGGCGGCGTCGACGACCTTGGTGGACGGGCTCGGCGCGGCCTTCGCCTCGGAGGAACCCGCCGACGGCGAGGGCTTCTTGGTGGCGGAGGGCGACGGCGACTTCTCGCGCTTCGGCTTCGCCTTCTCCTTCTTCTTGTCCTTCTTCGGCTTGGGGGCGGGCTTCTCCGTCACGGGGCGCTCGGGGGCGGGGCCGGTGTCGACGCCGGGCGGCAGCGGCTTCGCGGTCTTCGTCTCGTGCGGGGCGGGTGCCTTGCCGCCGGTGGGGCGGGTGTTGCGGGCGCGCAGTTGATCGGGGCTGACCGTGGGACGGCCCTTGGTGCCCTCGATGTTGGTGCCGTCGAAGATCCACAGGTCGACGCTGCCCGGCTTGGGCTTGTAGAGCATGGCGCCGAGCTGGCTGTACTCCCAGGTGTTCTCGCCCGGGTCGGCGTGCCAGTACGACCAGTAGGCGGTGGCGGGCGGGGTGAGGACGCAGTCGTCCTGCGCGGGCGTGGGGAACTGCTTGCCGCCCTTGTAGCCGCTGTAGCCGATCCGGCAGATGAACGCGGGGCCGTCGTGGCCGGTGCCGGTGGTGCGCCAGCCGCCCTGGTTGAGCAGTTCGTAGCCGGTGGTGGGCGTAGTGCCGCAGGAGCGCAGGATCGGCCCGCCCCAGTCGCTGAAGTCGACGGCGAGCACCGCCCCGGACCGGGTGGTGCACTGCCCGATGGGCCGGGGCGCGGCGGTGGCCTGGCCCGTGGTGGCGGCGAGCGCGCCCGCCGCCAGGGCGAGGGCTCCCGCCGCGCTCAGGGCCGTGCGCAGGAAGCGGCGGATCACTGGCCGCCTCCCGCGAGTCCGCCGCGGCGGCGGGCCACGACGAGGGTGCGCCAGCCCGCGAGGCACAGGACGACGGCGGCGAGGGCGAGCCCCGTCACCTGGGCGCCGGTCGAGGCGAGGGGCCCGGTCGGGCTGTCCTCCCCCGCGGATCCGTCCGGGCCGCTTCCAGGGGTGACGATGTCGGTGCCGGTGCCGCCCCCGTCACCGGGGGCGTCCGAGGGGCCTTCCCCGGAAGCGCCCGGCGGCTGCGGCCGGGTGCCGTCCAGGTCGCGTACGAGCGTGCCGAACGAAGTGCCCATGGCGCCGCCGAGCGCCTGCGTCGAGGCACGGACGTCGGAGCCGCGCTGTCCGCCCGCCGCCACGTTGAAGCCGCCGTCCCGGTTCTGCTGCTTGGCCAGGAACTTCCGGGCCTTCTTGATCTGGGTCTTGTACTTCGGGGCGTCCAGGGAGAGGCCCTGGACCGCGAGGGCCGCGGAGTTGACGGAGTCACCGGACGCGCCGGGGAACCCTCCGCTGCGGAGCTGCTTGGACGCGATCCACTTCAGGGCCTTGGTGACGGCCTTCTCGGAGCGGGTGTCACCGGCGAGGTCAAGGGCCATCGCGGCCATGGCGGTGGAGTCGACCTCGGAGTCACCGGTCGGCGGGATGAGGCTCGGCCAGGCGCCGGAGGTCTTCTGCAGGCTCCGCAGGTACGTGACCGGGGCCGCGGCCGCCCGCTTCTCGCCCGCGCGCAACTGCGCGATGACGGCGAGGGACTGCGAGAACACCGAGGGGGCGTACCGGTAGGCGCCCTTGGCCGCGCAGCTGCGGTCCGCGCCCTGGCTCTTCTTCTTGCACACGGCCTTGCCGAGGGCCGCGATCAGGTCGTGCCCGGCGAAGTCGCGCGGATCGCGGCCGACGGCCTGGGCGAGCACCGCGACCTTGCCGATGGAGCCTCCGGCCGCGTGCGAGGTGCCCACGCCCGTCCAGTCGTTGACGGTGCGCCGCCCGGAGCTCGCGTCCTTGCCCTTGCCGTCGAGGAAGTCGACGATCCCGCGCAGCACGTTGTTGTTCGTGCCCGTGGCGGCCAGCGCGTAGGCGCCGTCGATGGTCAGGCCGTAGTCGGCGAAGCCGGTCCCTGCGACGTTCTCGTAGTAGTGGCCCTTCTTCAGCCGGGAGCCCGCCGTGAGGTAGGCGGTGCCCTTCTTCAGGTCGGGGCCCTCGCCGGCGCGCCACGGCGGCTTCACACCGGGGGTCGGCGGCTTCACCGGGTCCGGGTCGGCCGGGTCGGTGGGCGGCTTGGTCGGGTCGACGGGCGGCTTCGTCTGGTCCGGGCGCTTCGTGGTGAGCGCGGCGAGGCTGGTGCGCGCGCCCGCGAACGCGGCGGCCCAGGTCGGGAAGATCACCGGGTCGGTGGCGCCCTCGTCGGAGCCGAAGCCGCCGGACTTCGTCTGCTGCCGCGACAGCCAGGACACGGCGGCGTCCGCGCGGACCGTGTCGCCGAGGAGCCGCATCGCCTGGGCGGACCTGGCGGTGGCGGTGACGTCTCCGGTGGTCACGCCCGGGTAGGCGGCGACGGCGCCGGTGGGGAGCTGGGCGCCGCGCAGGTTCTTGCGGGCCTTCGCCACGGCGTCGGCGTGGCCGCCCGCCTGTTGGAGGGCGATGGTCGCGTACGGCGTGGTGGCGGGGTCGCTGTAGGAGCAGGTGTCGCCGTCCCGCAGCAGCGTCGGGCTGAAGCCGCCGTCCTTGCACTGGTGGGCGGCGACGCGCGCGACGGCGTCGGCGGGGATCTTCCGGCCCGCGCGGTGCAGCGCGAGCACGGCGAGGGCCTGGGTCTCCACGTCGCCGACGGCGGGGAAGTCGCCCTTGGCGACGCAGTCGGCGGTGCCGCCCGCGGTGCACACGCTCTTGCCGAGGTCACCGGCCAGGTTGTGGCCGCCGAAGGAGTGCGGGTCGCCCTCGGTGCTCTCGGCGAGGAGCGCGAGCAGGGCCGCGCCCATGGGGCTCGGGGCCTTGGCGGCGCCCTGCGGGTAGGCGAACTCCTCGGTGCGGGCGGCGAGATAGGACTTCATCCGGTCGAGGGTGGCGCTGCGGCCGCCGGTGGCCGCGAGGGCCAGGGCGGTGTTCGCCGTCTGGTGGAGGTTGGCGTTCTCGGCGCCCTCGTCGCGGACGTGGTCGCCCTCGGTGAGCCGGCTCTTGAGCCAGGTGTCCGCGGCCTTCAGGTCGACCTTGCCGGGCTTGACGTCGGGCGGGTTGTCACCGGGGTCGGTCTGGCCGCCCGCGCGCACCTGGGCGGGGGTGAACGTGGGGCCGCCGCTGGTGCCGTCGGGGTCGGTGGCGCCGAACACCCAGGCCTCGACGGAGCCGTTCTTCGGCTTCTGGCTCATGGCGCCGAGCGGGCTGTACGTCCAGTAGTCCTGGCCGGGCGGAGCGATCCAGTACGACCAGTAGGCCGTGGCGGGCGGGGTGAGCCTGCACTTCTCCTGGCCCGGCGTCGGGTACTGCTTGCCGGAGTCGAACTTCTTGTGGCCGAGGCGGCAGATGAACGCGGGCCCGTCGTGCTCGGTGCCCTCGGTGCTGAATCCGGCCTCGTGCAGCAGGTCGTAGCCGGTCGTCGGGGTGGCGTCGCAGCCGCGCACCACACCGCCGCCCCAGTCGGCGAAGTCCACCGCGACGACCGCGCCCTTGGTGCGGGTGCAGGAGTTCATCGGATCGGCCGCGGCGGGAGTGGCCGGGCCGAGCAGCAGGACGCCGCCGCCCAGCGCTGTCACGGCCGCGCACAACAGCGCGACGCCTCTCGTGCGTATGCTCCGGACCCGTCCGGTTCCCTGCCCCACCACTGCCCCCTGGGCGTCTGCCGCTGCGGAGTGCGCGTGGTGGCAGGTCCGGGGCCGGGGGCCCGCGTGGAGATACCGTCCGAACCACGCCGTAGTCCGCGACGGCGTCAATCGCTTGCCCTCAGTCCAGGTAATCCGGCTCGCCCGCCGGGCACTTGAGGTGCTCGGCGAACCTACGGTTGCGGGTCAGCGCCGGACTTCGACCGGCTTCCCCTGATGACTGAGCTTGGAATCGGCCGAATTAGAGCACAGTTGCGAATGTGGTGGCAAGGGTGTGCGGGTTGTGTGAGGTTCGAGTACCGTCCTGTGCTGCCGATCGGGGGAATCTGGTGCGAACCCAGAGCTGACGCGCAGCGGTGTGGACCGGCAGGGAGCCGGGCCGAGCCCGAATGCCCGAACGGCCAGCGTCAATGGACGTCGACCCCACGCGCTCGGGCGACGGCCGCGTGTCGTCCGGCCCGGGTCCGCGCACAGGGGACCGGCCGCGGGGGTACGTGAGGCCGCCGCCCCCTCTCCCGGGAGCCCCCGACATGACCTCATCCCGTGCCGCCCGCCGCACCCTCCTCGCCGTACCCACCGCCCTCGGCGCGGTGGGCGCCCTCGTCCTGACCGCGCTCCCCGCGGCCGCCACCGCGTCCCCCGGTCAGATAGCCACGTCCAAGACGAACGGCGTGAGCTATCTCAGATCCCTGCAGGGCGCGGACGGTTCGTACGCGGGCGCGGGCCTGTCCAACGAGTGGGCGTTCTCGGCGTTCGCCTCGGCGGGTACGGCGGCCGCCGACGTCAGCCCCGGCGGCGACACCTCGAAGAACGCCCGCGCCGTGTACCGCGCGCACCTGGCGGCGGCGGGCTGGCCGGGCACCTCGCCGGTCGTCACCGACTACGAACGCGGCATCATCAACGCCTACTCAGCGGGCATCGACCCGGCCCGGGTCTCGGCGAGCCGCAACCTGGTCGCGGACACCTACGCGCACTGGCAGAACTCCGCGCCGGGCTACTGGGGTTCGCCGTCCAACTTCAACGGCACGGTCTTCGCGCTGATCTCGCTCGGCGGCGCCAGGACCCAGTCCGGCGCCAAGCGCGTGCCGCAGGCCCTGCTCGACAGGTCCGTCGCCACGGTCCGCGCCAACCAGCACAACGACGGCGGTTGGAACTTCGGCAGGGCCGAGGGCGACCCCGACGCGCTGGCCACGCCCGGCGACATCGACATGACCGGCGCCGCGATGGCCTCGCTGTGCGTGTCCGGGGTGCCCGCGACCGACCCCGCCATCACCAGGGCCAGGGCGTTCCTGAAGTCGAAGCTCATCAACAACTCCGGTGCCTTCGCCGCCATGTTCGGCGCGAACACCGACTCCAACGGCTGGGCCGTCTCCGGCCTCAACGCCTGCGGCATCAACCCGCAGACCGGCGACTTCCTCACACCCGCGGGCAAGACCCCGGTGGACTTCCTCATCGCCCAGCAGTTCAAGCCGGGCGGCGGCTTCAAGTATCTGCCGACCGACACCACGCCGTCCGCGTACGCCTCCATCGACGGTCTGCGGGCCGTGGCCGGAGGCGGCTTCATGACGGCCCCGCCGGCCCCGACGACAGCGGGCGCGTCCCGCTGGGTCGCCACCTCCGGCTTCACACCGGGCACCGCGACGAGCCTGGCCCTGACCGTCGACGACGGGACCTCGCTCAAGGTTTGCTCCGTCGCCTTCACGCCGACCGCCAAGACCACCACGCTCGGCGCGGTCCTGGACGCGGCGTCCTCCTCGGCCACCCCGGCGGGCTGCGTCACGTCCGTCACGCCGGGCAGCGGCACCGGCACGATCACGGCTCTCAACGGCAAGGCCAACAGCGGTGGTTCGACCTGGAAGGCGAGCGTCGACGGCGCGACGGCGGCTGCCGCCGCGCGGAACAAGGAGATCAAGCTCGGGGACACGATCTCCCTGCGGTACAGCGGCTGACGGCACCTGACGGCCACCGGCCGTCCGCGCAGGATGGCCTCACCGGCCTACCCGGCGCGGGCGGCCGGTGGGTGCGCGTCAGGCGTCGTGAACTCGTACCCGGCTTCCAGCAGGCGTGGAAGGAAGACTGGGGCCGTCATCGAAGGTGAGGGCAAAGCATGCGCGAGCCGCCGCCCACCGACTTCTCGGGCCCGGGCCCGGCAGGCGGGGGCGCGGCCCCGAGGGAGAACAGCGCCGCGCCTCCCAAGGTCAGGAACCCGCGCCGCGGAAGCGAACTCATGGCGGAACCCCACCACAGAGGCACCCCGAACGCGCCACGAGCGGCCCCGCCACGCCGAGCACGACCCCCTCAACCCGGACACCCCCTACTCCGTCGGGCTGCCACGGCCCCCGGGCGTCACGCGCACAGGGCTACCCCTTGCGTCACGCGCACGAGCACAGGACCTACCCCTTGCGTCGCAACACCGCCCGCAGATGGTGCTGCAACGGCTGGCCGACGGCCGCGAGGTCGTGGACGAACGTGAGCGTGTCGTCGGCCAGGGTGTAGCGGCGGCGGGTGGCGTCGACCTCCTTGGCGGTGGGGGTGCGGGCCACCTCGTGGGTGCTGAGGTCGACGGTGCCGTCGGCCGCCCGGCCCACCGAGATCTCCGCGATGCCCGTCGGCTGGGTGATCAGCGCCTCCACCCGGCCGTCGGGCTGCAGCCGCCACCAGCCGCTCTCCCGCGCCGAAGGACGCAACGGCGCGTCGTCGGCGTCGAGGAGCCAGGCGCGGGCCTCGTAGCGGAGGAAGGGGCGGCCGTCGTGGCTGAAGGTGACCTCCTGCGCGTACGTGAAGTCGGCGGCGAGCGTCGGGTAAGTGCCCTGCCCCCGGCCGTGCCAGGTGCCGAGGAGCCCGAGCACCGGCGCGAGCAGCGCGTGCGGCGCGGGTGCCTGATCGGGCCGCGGGCCGTCGGGGTAGGGGTTCTCCGGTACGGCGTCGAACACGGTGCGCGCTCCTGGGATCGGGGTCGGGCTGGGCCGGGTGGAAGCCTAGAGGGCCGCCGTCTACGCGGGCGTCCGCCCCGCCCCCGCCCGCCCGCTGTCGGCCAGAAGGGCCCGCACCGACGCGACGAACGCGCCCCGCTCCTCGTCGAACCCGGTCCGTGGCCGCAGCCAGCGGTCCTCGGCGGCCAGGCAGTCCCAGGACACGGGGTCGCCCGCGACGGCGAGCAGCCGCCGCAGGTCGTCCTCCGTCAGGACGCCGCTCTCCACCGGCGCGCCGTCGTCCGCCAGGACGCCGCTCCCCCTGATCAGGTACTCCAGGAAGTCCAGGTCGTCGGGGCGGTCGTCCTCGTCCCGGCTGCCCCACCCCTCCAACAAGTCGTGGGCGACGAAGGCGCAGCCGTGGGCGTCGTCCTCGCACCACTCGGCGTTCCCCGGACACCACCGCCGCTCCAGGGCACGCAGCGCGGACCGCACCACGGCCCGCCGGGCGGCGTACCGCTCCATGCGCGCGCACCGCTCCCGCACCGCGTCCGCGTGCCGCACGACGCACTCAGGACCGAGCACCCGCAGCCCCGAACACGCCTCCGTCAGCGCCTCGCTCCGGGACCGCAGCGCCTCCGCACGGGACCGCGCGTCGATCTCCCCCAGCCGCCACACCACGTCGGCGAACGCGTCCGCGGCGCGCAGGAACACCGTCCACGCCTCGCACCGCTGCGCCTCAAGCCGCAACTCCCGCTCCACGGCCGCCTGCGAGCCCACCGACTCCAGGGCGACACGCCACCCGAACACCGTCTGCCAGCGCGCCACCACGACGGCCGCGAGAGCCGCCACTCCCGAGAAGGCCGCTCCCAGCGCCGTGAGAACCGTGTGCACATCCTGTACGCCCATCCCGCGCAGCCTGCCGTCCTGTCCGCCCGCGCCCGGGCATATGACAGCAACAGCACGCACCTTGTGCTCATCCCGGCACAACGGTGTCGCCCGCTGTCCATGACCGACCGATCAAGGTGGGAGCACCGCGCCCACCCTCCCGCCTTCCGCCCCGCCGCGAACCGTGCCTGACGTGAGGGGCATGGAGAGCCGGCACCCGCTCGGGCCGTTCCTGCGCGCCCGCCGGGCCCTGCTGCGGCCCGCGGACATCGGCCTGGAGTCATCGGGCCGACGGCGGGTTCCGAGGCGGGCCGCACGGAGCCCGGGGCGGCCGCCGCCGGGCCGGTTGTCGTACCGTCACAAGTGTGACGTAGCGTGTCGGCATGTCCACGCCGCCACCACCGCCCCCGCAAGGGTTCGGCCCCGCTCAGGGCCCCTACGGGCAGCAGCCTCCGCCGTCGCCGTACGCCCCGCCGCAGTACCCGCAGCAGGCCCCGCCCTACGGCCAGCACGCGCCCTATCCCGCTGCTCCTGGGCCCGCGCCCTGGGGCGCGCCGTACGGCGGACCGCCGCAGGGCGGGCGCCGCACCGGCAAGATCCTCGGCATCGTCGGCGGTGTCGTGGGCGCCATCATCGTGATCCTCGTCGCGCTCGCCGTGATCGGCAACACCACGGATGTCGGGTTCCCGGAGGCAAAGTACCGGCTGCGCATGCCGAGTGAGCTGCTCGGCGGGAAGTACAAGCTCGCGCAGGACCTCTCGGACACGGCGGGCCGGGAAGTGGTCGAGGAGAACAAGGGCCGCTCCAACGTCCGGGACCCGAAGGCGGTCGTGGGCCAGTTCACGGGCAAGGGCACGAACGCGACGGACGCGCTCGTGATCTCCGGGATGTACGGGCGGTTCAAGGATCCCGGCAAGGCGCGTTCGGACCTGATGAAGGGATCCGCCGACGCGGAGGGCGCCTCGGTCGCCGTCCCCGCCCGGGACATCACCCCCAAGGGCTCGGACCTCACCGTGCGCTGCCAGGTCCTGAAGTCGTCGCAGAACGGCGTGACGAGCAACGTTCCGCTGTGCGCCTGGGCCGATGACAACACCGGCGCGGCGGTGGGCGAGGTCACCCCCAAGAGCGCCACGCAGGACCCCGAGGGCATCGACCTCGACGCGCTCGCGGAGACGACGCTCAAGGTGCGCGAGGAGATGCGCGAGCCGATCGGCTGACGCAGCGGCACGGATGGGCGGGCGGCCCGCGGGCCGCCCGCCCATCCGTCTTCCCGGCCACTTCTTGCTCCGGTCCTCCCCCTGTTTTCTCGCGCGCCGCCCCTCCGCTTGCGCACGCCCCCCGCACGCCCCGCGACCGCCGCAACCTCCTCGCAACGTCCCGCCGCGTTGACTGGACCAGCCGCGCCGTCACGGTGCGGCGTCCGCCGTCCGGAGGAGTGCGATCACCCATGGCCGACACCCCGCGCGTGGAACTCACCGCTGCCGCCGCCGATCTGCTGCGACGGCTGCGGGCGGCCCACGGTCCGCTGATGTTCCATCAGTCCGGCGGCTGCTGCGACGGCAGCGCGCCGATGTGCTACCCCGACGGTGAGTTCCGCACGGGTGACTCCGACGTTCTGCTCGCGTCGCTCGACGTGGCGGGGGTGGCGGAGCCAGTACGGTTCTGGATGTCCAAGAGCCAGTTCGAGGTGTGGAGTCACACCCGGCTGATCGTCGACGTCGTGGAGGGCCGGGGCAGCGGCTTCTCCCTGGAGGCGCCCGAAGGGGTGCGTTTCCTGATCCGTTCCCGGCTCGTCGGGACATAGCCATCGCCGTCTGGTCAACTCCTCCTGCCACTGGGACAGTTGGCAGCCCGTCCGAGACGAGGGGGACCTGTGACACGGTGTACGCGACGTAGTGGCCGGCGCAGAACCGGCACCCGGCGATGGGCGGCCCGAAGAGGCCCCCTCGCCGTCCTCACCGCCCTGACCACGCTGGCCGGTGCCGCCCTCACGGGGGCGGCACCGGCCAGCGGCGCTCCCGGCGACGGCGCGGCGGCGAGCACGCTCATCGCGCCCGGTGTGGAGTACCGGGACTTCGACATCCCCACCCCGCGCGGCCCGGCACACGCCCACGTCCTCGAGGTGAACCTGCGCGATCCGCGGGTCCGCGTCGGGCTGCTCCACCCCGGCGCGGTCGGCTCCCGGCAGGCGGTGTCCGCGATGGCGGACTCCGCCGGGGCCGTCGCGGGCGTCAACGGCGACTTCTTCAACATCACGGAGACCCAGCACCCCGGGGTGGAGGCGACCGGCGCGCCCGTCGGCCCCGCCATCGCGTCGGGCCGCGACCTGAAGGCCGCGGTGCCCAACGGCCAGCGCTTCGGCCCGGCGCTGCCGCCCGGCACGACCACCGAGGACGTCCTGGGCGTGGGCATCGACCGCAGGGCCCGCCTCGACCGCATGGCTCTGGACGGCCGGATCCACACCCGCTCGGGCCGCCTGCCGCTGCGCGGCCTCAACCAGTACGCGCTCGCGGAGGGTTCCATCGGCGCGTTCACCAGCGCCTGGGGCCAGACCTCCCGCGTGCGGGCCACCTGCGGCACCGACACCGACCGGGGCGCGCCGTGCAGCACCGACACCTACGAGGTGACGGTGCGTCACGGCCGGGTCGTGGGCCAGGCCGACGCTCCGGGCCGCGGCCCCATCGCCGAGGGCACCACGGTCCTCGTCGGCCGCGAGGCGGGCGCGCAGGAGCTGCGCAAGCTGTCGCCCGGCGAGCCGGTGCGGGTGCGCCACCGCCTGGTCGCGGCGACGTCACGCGTCCCGTACAGCTTCGCGCTCGGCGGCTACCCGCTCCTGCGCGGCGGCGCGCCGCTGCCCGGACTCGACGACCGGGTCGCGGCGGTGCGCACCTCCGCGGGCATCTCCGCCGACGGCAGGCGCCTGTACCTCGTCGCCCTGGACGGCGCCCCCGAGTTCCGCGCCGGTCTGACGATCGCCGAGGTCGCCGCCTCCCTGCGCGCCCTCGGCGCCGCCGACGGCTTCAGCCTGGACGGCGGCGGCTCCAGCACGCTGGCCGCGCGGGAGCCGGGCGCGCCCGCGGTCTCGGTGCGCAACCATCCGAGCGGCGGCGCGGAACGCCCGGTTCCCAACGGCATCGCGGTGTTCTCCCGTACGTAGTCGGCGTAGCGGTGCGGGGCGCCCTTCCTACTGAGCCCCGTCCCGCACCGCCACCAGACCGTTGAACACCCCGACGTACGCCGTCCCGTCCGGGCCGAGCGTCACGGGCGCCCAGTTGTTGTCGTACGCGACGCCCGTGCCGGTGAGCCGCTTCCAGCGGGGCTCGCCGGTGCGGAAGTCGACCGCGGTCAGGTACCAGGCGTCGATGCCTAGACGGTCGGGTTCCTTCGTGTAGAAGTAGAGCAGCCCGTTCGTGGTCGACAGCTTGGGGACGGTGGACGGCGAGCGCACGGGGCTCTCCCACACGGTGTCGCAGCCGCTGCCGTCCGCGCGCACGTCGATGCGGCTGACGCCGCCGACGACGCTGCGGCCGAAGGTGAGCGAGGTGATGTTCTCGTAGCCGTAGTTGTTCTCCACGACGAGGCTGTTGCCGTGGCTGATCAGGGAGTTGTCGGTGGTCGACGCGCCGGATCCGAACACGGGGACCTGGCAGACCAGACGGCGGCTCTCGGGTACGTCGGGGTCGCGGCGGTAGACGAGGACGTGCATGCGGTCGTCGGCGTTGTCGGTGATGGCCACGTAGTCCTCGTCGGTGCCGAAGAGGTCGGGCGTGGTGCCCGAACCCTGGTTCACCGAGCCGGGTTTGGTGCCGGTGCCGCGGTCGTAGGTGCGGCGCCAGAGGACCTTCGGGGTGCCGTCGGCGGCGGCCTCGAAGCTGTACAGGGCGTGGTCGGAGACGATCGAGATGCCGTCATCGGCGACGGAGAACGAGTTCTGGATCTCCTCTCCGCCGAGCCGCACGGAGCGGATCGCGCCGCTGTCCGGGTGGAGGGTCCCGACGCGGCCCTGCCGGGTCACCCACCAGATCCGGCCGTCCCAGTCGGGCATGACGGAGGTGACCGGGTCGCAGGTGCCGCTGGGGTACAGGTTCGTCCACGACACGCAGTCGTGCGGGACGTGCGCGGTCAGGTCCCAGTCGTCCTCGACGACGAACCGCCAAGTGCCGTCGGGGGCCCGTTCGTGCGCGAGCCGCACGATGTGCTGGCGGGAGTCGGCGAGGACGAGCCGGTCCTTGTCGTCCAGGTAGGAGTAGGCGCCGCCCGACGTGTCCTTGAAGATCTTCGAGAAGTCGAGCCGGGTGATGGCCTCGATGGTGGAGGGGCGCTGCGGCAGCTTGTACTCGGCGAGGGTGCGCAGGCTCCCGGGGTCGAGCAGCTTCACGAGGAATCCAGAGAAGGTGCCGCAGACGGTGACGATCCGCCCGTCCTTGTCGAAGGTGACGGTCGCGCACTCACCCCCGAGCGCGGCCATCTTCTCGCTGGTCACGCGCGGTTGGCGGCCGAGCGGGCCGTTCCAGGGGTAGGTGCCGCTGCCCGCCGCGTCGGCGTGCATGCCGCTGCGGCCGTTGGCCGCGAGGTAGGGGTGCTGCGGCGGCGGGTCGCCGGGGACCGGGCGGGCCGGGGCGGGCTGTCCGGTGTACGGGGCGACGAGCCGGTGGCCGGGCGCGTTGGGGATCTCGTCGGCGTGTGCCGGGACGGCGAGGGCCGGCAGGACGGCCGCCGTCAAGGTGAGGCACAGCGCGAGGGCCCGGCCGCGGTTACTTCGGGTAAGGCGTGGCATGGCCCGAAGCTAGGACCGACTCCTTGAAGTGTCCATGCGCGTAAGGGAGTTGTTCACGCGGCCGCAATGATCATGACCGGAACGAGGCCGGGAGCAGCAAGGGCGGGTGCGGCGAGCGCGCGTGCAGGGCGCCACCGCGCGGGCCTGGGAACCGGACGGCGCCCTCCATCGGATGCGGAGACCCCGAAGCCGACCAGTTCGACATCCCGCCGGGCGAACCTTTCAAGATCAGCGCGGAACCGGTGAAGGACGGCGCCGGCCTGTTCCTTTGGCGCCTGGACACCATCGCCCCAGACGATGTCGAAGGATGCGAGGACGACATCAGGGCCTGCTAGCAGGCTTCGGAGGGCGCACCGCACGGACACGTCCGTGATCGCCCGACTGATTCCTCATGCTGCTTGTCGAGCAGCATGAGGAATCAGTCAGGGGTGGATACCGCTGACGATGTCCGCCGTCGCCGTCATCCCGTTGTGGATCGTGGGCGCCACGCTCGTGCTCGCCAGGTAGAAGCCGAGCAGGCCGCAGATCACGGCGTGCGACACCTTCATCCGGCCGTGGCGCAGCACGACCACCGCCAGGATCAGGAGCAGCAGCCCCACGGAAATCGAAACGGCCATCACGGACCTCCTCCGCCACGCCGGAATCACGACTTTCGGCGGCAAGTGTGGCGTAGCGGAGGGTTTGTCCGGGTGAGATGTGTGTCCGCCGGACGGGTGGTTCCGCGGGAATGCGAGGGCCCGGCCGTTACCTTCCGCGCGCGTCCAGGAAGCGCTGGAGTCCGGCGAGGTCGTCGGTGTTGAGGTGGTCGACACCGGCGGCGAGCAGTTCGCCCCACACGGCGTCGCGCTGCGGGCCCGCCAGGTCGGGCGTGGCCCAGAAGCGGACGCGCTGCCCGCGCTTGTGCGCCGCGGAGACGATGCCCCGCAGCTTCTGGCGCTCGGCGGGCGGGATCGGGCCGACGCCCTGCCAGGTGAAGTTGAGCGACCAGTTGTCGCTGATGAGAGGGATGAACGAGGCGGGCGCTGCGGTACCGAGATCGGCGAGGCGGCCGTCGTAGAAGGCACGCCGGACCCGCTGGGCCTCCATCGGCACACGGGCCGCGCGGTCGCCGGAGATCACGGCGGTGACGGCGGAACGGCGGACCTTGCCGTGCGCGTACGTGGTGAACAGGTGCCGGTAGCGGCGCAGGTGCAGGTCCAGTTCGCGGTACGTCGACGCGCCCTCGGTCTTGATGTCGATGAGGAGCTGGAACTCACCGTGCCAACGCCGGTACACCGACCCGTGGTTGGCGCGGACGCGGGCCGCCAGCGGGTCGAGGTAGAGCGATTCGAGGGTGCGGTTCGGGTCCAGGTCCTCCGGGTCGTGGGCGACCAGGAGTTTCCCGCCGACGAGGAAGATGTCGGCCTCGACGCTGGTGAAGCGGTGGTCGAGGGCGTCCAGGAGGGGGCGGGGGTGTTCGTAGTCGTTGTGCGCGTGGGCCTGGGCGAGGGGGCGGGGGCGCGGGTGGCGGGCCGCGCCGGCGGGCTCGGCGGCGGGGAGGTCACCGGACGGTGAGCCGTCGGCGGCGTGGGCGAGTTGGGGCGCGGCGACGGCGGTCGCGAAGGCGGCACCGAGGGTGCCCAGGGCTCTGCGACGGGTGAAGGGGGCCATTGGGGGTTCTCTCCCGGGGTCACGAGGGGACGGGGACGGGGCCCGGCGGTGGCCGGAGCCTCAGTGAGTATGAGGCTCCGGGCGCCGCAGGAAACCCCCATGGCCTGGGAGTTGGCGCTATCGACCCCGTGCGTTCACCGCGTTCGGCTCGCGGTGGCCTCCGGGTTGGCGCAGTGGGCCAGCGGCTCACCGCGCAGGTAGCGGCCGACTTCCGCCGCGACGATGCGGGCCGCCTTGTGGGCGACCTCCTGGCTGGCGCCCGCGATGTGCGGGGTCATGACGATGCCGGGAGTGGACAGGAGACGGGAGTCGGCGGGGACGGGCTCGTGCGGGTAGACGTCGAAGCCCGCTCCGGCGAGTTGGCCGCTGTCCAGGGCGTCGCACGCGGCGTCGTAGTCGAGGAGGGCGCCGCGGGCGCAGTTCACCAGGACCGAGCCGCGCGGCATGCGGGCGATCTGGTCGGCGCCGATCATGCCCCTGGTCTCGTCGGTGACGCGAGCGTGGAGGGAGACGATGCGGGAGCGCGACAGCAGCTCGTCGAGCGTGACCTGTTCGCCGAATCCGGCGAACGCCTCCGGGGACACGTACGGGTCGTGGACGAGGACCTCGGCGCCCATGGCCACCAGGATCCGCGCGACCCGGCTGCCGATCGCGCCGTACCCGACCAGGCCGACCGTGGTTCCCTCGATCTCGATGCCGCAGTTGTCGTAGTCGTAGTAGTCGCCGCGCCACACGCCCCGGCGCAGGTCGGTGTGCGTGTCGCCGACGCCGCGCGCTGCCGCGAGGAGCAGCGTGAGGGTGTGCTCGGCGGTGGCGACGGCGTTGCGGCCGGGCGCGTAGCAGACGGCGACGCCGTGCCGGGTCGCCGCCTCCAGGTTGACGTTGACCGGGCCGCCCCTGCTGACGCACATCAGCTTGAGGTCGGGGCTGGCCGCGAGGACGCGTTCGGTCAGCGGCGCCATCTGCGTCACGCACACCTCGACGCCGGCCAGCGCCTCGATCAGCTCGTCCTCGGTGCCGGACGCCTCGATGACCTCGCCGACGGGGCCGAAGGGCGTGTGCGGCCAGGGCAGGGTGAGTTCGCGGACCGCAACGGCGCCGTCGGTGGCTCTGCGGACCTCCTCGCCGAGCAGGCGCGCCAGGACGAAGTGGTCGCCCGCGGCCAGGACGGTGACGGCGGGGGCGCCCGTGGTGCCCGTGGTGGGGCCGGTGGTGCTCATGGGGGCTTCTTTCTGTGCGTGCGGGGTCTGGCGTACGGATCTGCGTCTACGGAAGCTGTGCGTGCGGAAGCTGTGCGTACAGGTGGGGAACAGGTGCCCCCGGGGTCAGTGCGCGGGGTGCGCCGGCGCGTTGAAGCGCAGGAGCGACGACTGCCCGTCGCGCAGGCCCAGTTCGGTGAGGGAGCCGTTGTCCATGTGCGGGAACACCCGGCGGTACTCGCTCAGGGGAATGCCGAGCTGGTCGCAGAGGGTCAGGCGCAACAGCGTCGAGTGGGCGACGACGAGCACGCGGCCGTCGGGGAAGGCGGCGGCGATGTCGGCGAGGCAGGCGCTCGCGCGCGCGGCGGCCTCGCGCGGGTCCTCGCCGTCGGGCAGGTGGTGGGCGACGGGGTCGTCGAGGAACGCGTCCAGCTCGCCGGGGAAGCGGTCGCGCATCTCCGCCCGGGTGAGGCCCTCGCCGCGGCCGAAGTCGACCTCGCTGAGCCGCTCGTCGACACGCGGCGTCAGGCCGAGCGCCTCCCCCGCGGGCGCCGCCGTCAGGCGGGCCCGCGACAGCGGTGAGCTGAACACCGCGTCGATGCGCTGCCCGGCCGCCCAGGCGGCGAGTTCGGCGGCCTGGAGCCGGCCGCGCGGGGTGAGCGCGACGTCGGTGCGGCCCGCGTAGCGGTTGCCGTCGTGCCAGACGGTCTCGCCGTGGCGTACGAGAATGACGTGGGTCACTGCGCTGTTCCTCTTGCTTGTCGGTGTTCCGGGTCCGTCGCGGCTCGGCCTTGGTGGTGTTCCGGGTCCGTCGCGGCCCGGCCTTGGTGGTGTTCCGCGTCCGTCTCGACTCGGCCCTCCCGCTGATCCACGTCAGTCCCCGCCCGGCCCTCCCGCTGTCCCGCGCCCATCGCCGCCCGACGCCCTCCCGTCGTCGACGCCCGCTCCGCCCGCGCGCGTGCGTGCGCCGCGACCTCCGGAGCGAGCCACCCCCGGGCCGCGAGCGCGTCGACGAAGCCGAGGTAGACGGGCGCCCAACGGGCCGTCCGCGCCGGGTCCGGGCGGATCTCGGCGCCCGTGCGCACCATCGCGTCGGCCGCGTCCCGCACGGGCACGCCGCTCGACGTCGCCGCGAGGACCGCCATCCCGACGGCGCCTTCGGCCTGTTCGGGCACGCGCACCGCCCGGCCGAGCACATCGGCGCGCAACTGGTTCCAGTAGGCGTTGCGCGCGCCGCCGCCGGTGAAGGTCAGTGGCCCGTCGACGGGCGCGCCGATGCGGTCCAGGTAGTCGAGGCACAGCCGCTCCACGCAGGCCACGCCCAGCAGGTACGCGTGGAGGCGCCCGGCCTCACCGCGCGGTGTGCCGAGGGCGAAGGGCGTGGCGTCCGCCGCACGGAACGGGAACCGTTCGCCGCCGCTCGACACGAGCGGGTACGCGACCGCGTCGTCGTCCAGGGCGGCCCCGGCCGCCGTGAGCCCCGTGAGGTCGGCTCCCGGGAACTCGTGTGCGAGCACGCCCGCGCCGCTGCTGGACGCGCCGCCCGGCAGCCAGGTGCCGCCGGGGCCGCGGTGGCAGTAGACGACCCCGCCCGGGTCGCGTACGAGGTGCGGGCTCGTGCCCTTGAGGACGAGCGTCGTACCGAGCACCGAGTTCCACGCGCCGGGCGCCAGCGCGCCCGCGCCGATCTGCGCGGCGCAGCCGTCCGTCATCCCGGCGACGATCGCCGTCCCCTCGGGGATGCCGGTGGCCTCGGCGGCGGCCGCGCACACCGCGCCGAGGACAGTGCCGGGCCGGACCACGTCGGGCAACAGCCTTTCGGGGATGTCGAGTTGGTCGAACTCCTTCGTCGGCCAGCGTTCGTCGACGAGGTGGTAGCCGGTCTTCAGGGCGTGGCTGGCGTCGCTCGCGACCTGGTGTCCGGCCAGGCGCCAGGTGATGAGGTCGGGCTGGTGCAGCAGGCGGGCGTCCGGGCGCGCCGCCACCCGCGTGTGTTCGAGGAGCCACAGCAGCTTGGGCAGCGCCCAGGACGCCTGCATGGAGCGGTAGCCGAGTTCGCCCCAGACGGCGCCGCCGACCGCGTTGACGCGGGCGGCCTGGTCGGTGGCGCGCCCGTCGTCGTACATCAGGCCCGACGTCAGCGGGACGCCCCGGTCGTCGGCGAGCAGGAGGGTGCCGGAGGTGGCGTCGAGGGCGAGGCCCCGGACGCGGGCGGGGTCGTCGAGCGCGGCCGTCGCCTCCCGGCAGGCGGCGGTGAGCGCCGTCCACCACTCCTCGGGGTCCTGCTCGTGGCGGACCCCGTCGCGATGGCTGGTCAGCGGCCGGGACGCGGCGGCGAGGACGGTGCCCGCGGAGTCGACGGCGACGCAGCGGGCGCTCTGGGTGCCGAGGTCGAGGCCGAGCCAGACGGCTTCGGGCGGGAGTCCGGCGGGGCCCGGGCGCGGATGGGGGGCGGGGTCAGGCACGGGGGGCTCCTTGCGGTGCGGTACGGGACCCGGGAGCGGTCGTACGGGATCCGGGCGCCGCCGCCGTCCACCCGGCCTCGCGCGCCAGCGTCCGCCACCGCAGGAACTCCTCGTACAACTCGGCGTAGAACTGGGCGCGCTCCGGGTCGGGCTCCCAACTGGTGCGCATCCGTACGTATTTGGCGGCGGCGCTGTGCATGCTGGACTCGGCGCCGGTGAGCACGAGCCCGGTGAGGAAGGCGCCCTTGGCGCCGAGTTCGGTGTCGCCCGAGCGGGCCGTGGGCACGCCGGTGGCGTCCGCGATGAGGCGGCACCACTCGTCGTTGTTGGCGCCGCCGCCGCACAGCCTCAGCTCCGTCACGGTCGTACGGGACGCGGCGAGGGAGTCGCGGACGACGAGGGAGAGGCCGTCGAAGACGGCGCGGGCGAGGTCGGCCGGGGTGTGCTCCAGGGACAGGCCCCAGAAGGCGCCGCGGGCGCGCGGGTCGAGGAACGGCGCGCGCTCACCGGCCGGGGACAGGTATGGCAGGAACATCAGGCCGTGCGCTCCGGGCGGCGCGGAGAACGCCAACTCGCCCAGTTCCGGCGGCCCTTCGAGCTGGAGGGTGCGCGCCGCCCAGGACAGCACCTCGACGCCGCTCAGGGTCGGGAAGGCGCGCAGGACGCGCTCGCGGCCCCGGTAGGCGATGTTGATGCCGGACGGCTCCCCGGTGGCGTCGACGTCCTTGCGGACGATCTCCGTGCACAGCGTCGTGCCGAGGATGCCGCACGCCTGGCCGGGGTTGACGACGCCGACGCCGCGCGCGGTGGAGGCGATGTCGTACGGGGCCATCACCACCGGGAGGCCCGGCTGCACGCCGAGTTGGGCGGCCGCGTCACCGGTGATCTCGGCGATCCGCTCGTTCTCGCCGAGGACCTTCGGCAGGAGCCGGGCGTATTCGCCGAGGCCGAACAGGTCCACGATCCCCGGGTCGTAGTCGCCGGTCGCGTGGTCGAGGAACGGCGCCGACGCGTCGGACTCGTCGATCGCGGTCACGCCGGTGAGCTTGAGGAAGAGCCAGCCCGCCGCCGTCAGGGAGGCGCTGGAGCGGGCCAGGCGGTCCGGGTCGTGGGCGGCGAGCCAGCTGAACACGGCGTTCGGCATGCCGCTGCACGTCAGCGAGCCGTTGCGGCGGAACGCCTCGCGCAGCACGCCCTCCCGCTCCCAGCGCGTGAGGATGTCGCCCGCGCGCCCGTCGGACCACAGGACCGCGGGCCCGGTGGGCCGCCCCGCCGTGTCCACGAGCCAGGCGCCGTCGCCCTGCGCGGTGAACGTCACCAGCCACACGGGGTCGGCGGCCCCGGGCCGTTCGGCGAGGGCGGACAGGGCGGTGCGGACGGTGTAGACGACGGCGTTCCACACGGTGTCCATGTCCTGCTCGGCCCAGCCGGGGTGGCGGCGCTGCACCTCGGTGGCGAGCCGGGAGACGGCGAGTTCGCCGCCCTGGTCGTCGAAGACGACCGACTTGATCATGGTGGTGCCGACGTCGATGGCGAGTACCGACATGGTGGTCACAGACCCTTCGTGGCGGGGGTGGCGACGGCGTGCGCGACGGCGTTGGGTGCGGGGCCGCTGTCCGCGGCCGTGGTCCTCAGTACGAGGGTGAGGGCGGCGCTCACCGCGTGGAACCCCGCGAAGATCCAGACGACGCCGCCCACGCCGAGCGGCCCCCGGAAGATGCTGACGACGAGCGGCCCGACGAACGTGGAGGCACCGGCCCCGAGGTTCAGGGCGGCCATGGCCTGGCCCTTGTGGGCGGGCGCGATGGCGGTCATGAGGGCGGACAGCGGCACGTACCCGGAGAGGGTGGCGCCGTACAGCACGGCGACCAGGACGCACAGCGCGTACTGCGCGCCGGCCGCCGCCGGGACGTAGTACAGGAGCAGCGTCGAGACCGTACAGCCGACGCCGCCGCACCACGCGACCGTCGCGCGCCAGCCGACCTTGTCCCCGACGACGCCGAACAGCAGGTTCGTGACGATGTTCGTGGCGAACATGATGGCTAGGAGTCTGAGCCACTGGGCGTTGGAGAGCCCGACCTCGTGCATGAACCACGCCGGAAGCATCACCAGAAAGCCGAACTGCGAGGCGGTGTTGAGCATCCGCACCACGGCCCCGGCGCCGACGCGCGGCTCCCTGACGAGGATGGTGAGGCTGCCGGTGAGTCCGGACAGGGGGCTCTCCCCCGCCGGGGCGAGCCGCGCCGCGCCGGTGGGCTCCCGGACCATGAGCAGCGCGAGCAGCCCGCCGACCGCCACCACGCCGAGGGCGGCCCACAGCGTGCCGCGCTCCCCCACCATCGGGATGAGCAGGCTCGCGGTGAGCGAGCCGAGCGTCGGCAGGCCCGCGGAGAACGCCGACCAGAACCAGCCCATCGCGCTGCCCATCTGCTTCGGCGGCGCGACCGCGGCGATCCACACGAGGAACGCGTAGGCGAACAGCGGATAGGCGAGGCCGCGCAGGCCGTAGCCGAGCAGGAGCAGCGGATACGCCTCGCTGGGGACGGCGACCGCGAGGAAGAAGACGTGCGTGGCGACGAAGGCTCCGAGGCCGAGCCACATGACCTTGCGCGGGCCCCACAGGTCGGAGAGCGCGGCGGACAGCCATCCGGCGACGGCGCCCGTCACTCCGTACACGGTGAACACCATCGCGACCTGCGACGACGGGATGCCGAGGTCCTCCAGGTACGGCGAGAGGAAACCGGCCTCGATGCCGACGCCCGTCATGAAGACCAGGAGTCCGAGGTAGCCCCAGGACAGGGGCTGCGGGATACCGGCGCGTGTGAAGAGCGAACGCGGCACGGGGCTGTTCGTCATCGAAGCTCCCCCAGAGGGCGTGGGATGGAGAGGGTCGGCCGCCCCTTGCGCGGGTCGGCATCGACTGGGCTGGAGAGAGCAAACAGCTGGCCGAAAAGGCACGTCAAACACTTCGCGAATCCTCACGCGGAGGGGGCGGCGGGCTGCGTGAGATGCCGCGCGGCGCCCGCGTCCACTGCCGGTCGAGCCGGGATCCACGCTCCCTCACCGAGTGAAGTACGTGAGATCATCACTCGGGCACTTCACACTGATGGGACCGGGAAGGCAGAGCCATGGCCGAGGGCGAAGGCGGCGCGGCGGACCGAGTCGAGGTGCGCGAGCAGCGCAGGCGCCGCATCCGGGAGCAGGTGGTGGCGGGCGGCTTCGTGCGCGCGGCCGACCTCGCCGACACGTTCGACGTGAGCCTGATGACCGTCCACCGCGACCTGGACTTCCTCCAGTCGCAGGGGTGGCTCCGCAAGGTGCGCGGCGGGGCGACCGCCCTGCCCTCGGCGCAGTTCCACGGCAGCGTCGCCGAGCGCATGACGACCATGGCCCAGACGAAGCAACAGCTCGCCCGCGCCGCGGCCCGGCTCCTCGTCCCCGGCCAGACGGTTCTCCTCGACGACAGCACGACGTGCCTGCACCTGACCCGCGAGCTGGCCGGGCACACCCCGCTGACGGTCCTCACGAACTCGCTGCCCGCGATCACGGCACTCGCCAAGGAGCCCGGCGTCTCCCTCATCGCGCTCGGCGGCGCCTACTTCCCCGCGTACGACGCGTTCATGGGCCTGCACACCGCGGACAGCGTGGCGGCGTTCCGCGCGGACGTCCTCTTCATGTCGACGACGGCGGTGACCCGCGGCCGCTGCTATCACACGTCACCGGAGACCGTGCAGGTCAAGCGGGCGATGATGGCGGCGGCCACACGCCGCGTGCTCCTGGCCGACCACACGAAGTTCACCCGCGACGGCCTGTACGCGCTCGCGCCGCTGACGGACTTCGATGTGGTGGTCGTCGACGAGGGCGTGGCGCGGGAGGAACTGCGGGGGATGCGGGAGCGGGGGGTGGAGGTGTTGGTGGTGGAGCGGACCTGAAGGGCAGCAGGGCAGAGCTGAGGGTGGGGCTCAGTGGCCGCCCACGAAGGCGGGCGTCCGGTCCGCCCAGGGCATCGCTTCCTCCAGTCGGGCGCCGAGGCGGACCAGCAGGTCTTCCCTGCCGAGGACACCTTCCTCGTGTACTTCACCGGCCACGGCCAGACCGGGCCCCGTAACGAGCTCTACCTGAGTCTCGCGGAGACCGTCCCGGACGAACTCAGGGTCAGCGCCCTGCCATTCGACCTGTTGCGCGACGTGCTCTCCGACTGTCCGGCCGCCAACCGCGTTGTCATCCTCGACTGCTGCTTCAGCGGGCGTGCCATCCAAGACATGGCCGACGATGAGGCAGCCGTCCTCGGCCAGGTCGGCATCGAGGGCACGTACGTCCTGACCTCGACCCCGGTCAACACTGTGGCACTCGCCCCTGCCGGGGCCGCCCACACGGCCTTCACCGGCGAACTGTTGCACCTGCTGCACACCGGCATCCCGTCCGGACCGGAATTCCTCACGTACGGCGAGATCTACCGCCGACTCCTGCGCACCGCGACGACCCGCGGCCTGCCCGTTCCGCGGCAGCGCGGGACGGGGACTGCCGACCTGCTGGCACTGAGCCGGAACCCCGCCGTGTGTACGGCCACAACCAGCATCCGGCCGGTCGCGCCGCCGTCCCGGCCCAGGCCCGTGGCGCCCCTGCCGGTGCCGTCCTGGTCGTCTCCACCTGGCGATACCGAGGTGCGAGACAGTGACCCCCGACTCCTGCGGATGGCGGGGCGGCTGTTCCTGTTGGCGATGTTTCTCTGCGCGCTTCCGCGATTGGCCGCCTCGGTCTACCTCGCCGCGGTGGGTGAGTACAGCCTGGTGACGAGCGTCGAGGAGTGGCGGAGGTACCCGGGCTCGACCGTGATGTACCTCGCCGACATCACGGTGCCGACGTTCCACCTGCTGGCCGGTGTGGTCACATGGCGGCTGTGTGCTCTGCGCGGGAAGGCCGCGTGGTCCGGTGCTGCACTACTGATGGTGTACGGCCTCGACATGGCCGGAACGGCTCCGCACCGGCTCTCGGACTACGCACCCCGGACACTGGAGCTTTCCGGGTGGGACCGGGAGGTGGAAACCACTGGTTTTGTCCTCATGGGTGTCGTCCTGGCCGCCGTAGCCATCGCGATCGTCCGGACGGGACCGCCGCTGCGGCTACAGCATCCCGCGCGATGGCGGGCGCCCGCCGCTGCGACCGCTCTGACGCTGGCCGTGGTCGGCTTGTACGTCTCGTCCCGTCTGGGCTTCGAGGCGCTCGGATGGAACGTGGTGTCGATGTGGGTGGTTACCGGCATCCTCGCGGGCGCGGTACCACTCGCCGCGCTCTTCGTCCGGCCCATCGAGTTGGCGTGTGGGCTCGTGGGTGGCTGGCTGGCCGTGATGCTGCACCAAGAGATCTCGTTCTGGAGCTTTGCTCCCTCCACCGCGCATGCCCAATACCTCTGGCTGGGGCTGGCCACTGCCGCCTTGCCCACCTTGTTGTGGGCGTACCTGAATCGGAGCGCGAGGTAGTCTCCAGCCGAGTCACTGACGCCTGACACCGGCACAAAGCCTCGGCGCAGCGCCGGCACGGCTGGAGGAGCGGGAACGGGAGATCGCCGCGCAGGCCGATGCGGCCAGGTGCGGATCGTGGCGGTGTTCGCCACGGCTGACGCCCGCCGCGGGCACGGCAGGTGTACGAGGCGATGGGCCTGGAGATCGTGCCTGACACCGTCAGCAGAACCCGCCCGAGGCTCAAGCGGTTCGTCGAACGCGGGACCCTTGGCCGGGGCCGATCAGAGCCTGTCCTTGAACCCCCGTCGTTCGCGCGAAGCGCGGGCACACCCCGCTACCTGTCCGCTCCCCCGGGACGCAGCGGCAGATCGGACATTGAATCTCGTACCGCCCTCTCAGGCCGCGTCAGCTCGCCCCACTCCACCGTCCGGTCGCACCACCGCTCAAGCAGCACCCTGTCATGGCCCACGGCCAGCAACCCCGCGCCGCTGTCCGCCCGGTAGCCCTCCACCGCCGTCACCAGCGCCGCCGTCGTCGACGCGTCCAGCATCGCCGTCATCTCGTCGCAGATCAGCCAGCGCGGGCGCAGAACCAGTGCGCGGGCCAGGCAGGCGCGCTGGAGTTGACCGTCGCTGACCTCGTGCGGGCGGCGGCCGAGCAGGTCCTCGCCGAGGCCGACGGTGCGCGCCAACTCTCGTACGCGGTCCGTGGCTTCGGTCGCGCGGCCGGTGGCCCGCAGGGGCTCGGCGACGAGCTGGGTGAGGGTGAGGCGCGGGTCGGCGGAGAGCCGGGGCTGCTGGAAGACGACGCCGAACGCGGTGCGCTGGGCGCGCGGCGCGCGGTGGCGCCAGCCGCGTGCGGGCTCGCCGTCGATGACGACCTGGCCCCGGTCGGGCCGGTGCAGCAGTGCCGCGACGCGCGCGAGCGTCGACTTGCCGCAGCCGCTGGGGCCGAGCAGACCGACGGACTCGCCCGGCTCGACGGTCAGGCTCACATCGCGGACGACGGGGTCGCGGCGGTCGTATCCGGCGGTCAGGGAACGCAGTTCAAGCACGGGACGCCTCCAGGGCGGCGGCGACCGGGTGGTGGCAGGCGGCGCCCGATGAAGGCTCCGCCGGCAGCGCGGGTACGACCGCACAGGCCTCGTCGGCCCGCTCGCAGCGCGCGGCGAACGCGCACCCCTCGGGGAGCGCGGACAGCTCGGGCGGCATGCCGGGGACGGGCCTGAACTCCCGGTCGGGCAGCGCGTCGAGCAGCCCGCGCGCGTAGGGGTGGCGTGGCCCAGGCTCGCCGAAGAAGTCGGCGGCGTCGGCGATCTCGACGATGCGGCTCGCGTACATCACGGCGACGCGGTCGGCGATCCGCTCGGCCGCCGCCAGGTCGTGGGTGATCATCAGCAGCGCCCGGTCGTCTCCGACGTGCCGCCGCAGTTCGTCGACGGTGCGGTCGACCAGCTCGCGGTCGAGGCCGGTGGTGGGCTCGTCCGCGAGGAGCAGCGGGGCGTCGCCGATGAGCGCGAGGGCGGTGGCGGCGCGCTGGGCGAGCCCGCCGGACAGCTCGTGCGGGTAGCGGTCGAGGTGCCCGATCGGGAACGCGGCACGCTCGGCGGCGGCCTCACCCGCCTTCCGCAGCGCGGGCCTGCGCACGCCCGCCAACTCCCTGAGGGTTTCCTCCAGTTGGGAGCGCACGGTACGTACGGGGGTCAGATGCGCCGCGGGGCTCTGCGGTACGAGGCCGACGCGCCGCCCGCGCACGGTGCGGGCGAGGGTGCGCTCGTCGGCGGTGAGCAGGTCGGTGCCGTTACCGAGGAGCGCGGACCCGGCCGTCTGGGCGTTCTCCGGCAGGAGGCCGAGCAGTGCGGAGGCGAGCACGGACTTGCCGCACCCGCTCTCGCCGACGAGCGCGAGGCACTCGCCCGCGGCGAGGTCGAACCGCGCGTCGGTGACGGCGGCCACGTGGGCGCCGCCGCGCATGCGGAAGCGGACGGAGAGGCCGCGTACGGAGAGGACGGGCGGGGCAGGTGGGACGGACAGGGCAGGCCGGGCGGCCGGGGCGGACTCGCCGATCGCCTCACGTCCGGTCCCGTCCACCGCCTCACGCGCGGTCTCCCCCGCCGCCGTCCGATCACTCACCTCGGGCTCGGCGTCGGCCCCATTCGACAACCCAGTCACAGCATCAGCTCCGATCGGCGGCGCGGGTTGATCCGGTCGCGCCAGGCGCCCGCGAGGCCCGCGATGGCCAGGGTCGGCACGATGATGAAGAGGCCGGGGAAGAGCGTCGGCCACCAGTCGCCGGCCAGGAGGGAGCTGCGGGCGCCCTGGACGAGGGTGCCGAGGCTGGCCTGGTGGGTGGGCAGGCCGAGGCCGAGGAAGGACAGGGCGGACTCGTGCCAGATGGCGTGCGGGACCATGAGGACGGCGGCGAGCCCGGCCTGGGGCAGGACGCCGGGGAGCAGGTGCCGCACGGTCACGCGCCAGCGGGACGCGCCGCCGGAGACGGCGGCGTCGATGTACGGGCGCGAGCGCAGCGAGAGGACCTCGGCGCGCACGATGCGGGCCGTCGACAGCCAGTGCGTGAGGGCCACGGAGATCACGACGGGCCAGACGCCGGGCCGGAACATCGCCACGATGAAGATGCCGAGCAGCAGGTGCGGCACGGAGGAGAAGACGTCCACGAGGCGCATCACGACGCGGTCCACCCAGCCGCCGGACGCGGCGGCGAGCGCACCGACGGCGGTGCCGATGACGGTGGCCACGACGGCGGCGACCACGCCGACGAGCAGGGACACACGCAGCCCGTACACGCACCGGAGTAGCAGGTCGCGGCCCACGTCGTCGGTGCCGAACGGGTGCTCCAGGCACGGCGGAAGGAGCTTGTCGGCGAGGTGCACGGCCTGTTCGTCGAGGTCGACGAGCGGCGGCACGATCAGCACGGCGAGCACGACGGCCGCAACGATCGCGGCGGAGCTCCAGACCCGCCACGCGCGCGTGGAGCGGGACAGCCTGCGCGTGCCCGCGGCGGCGCGGCCGGTCGCGGAACGCCAGGTCACCTGGGCGGCGGCGTCGGCCTTCGGCGCCTCGGCCTGTGGACTGCGGGTGTCAGCCATCGAATCCCACCCTCGGGTCGGCGAGCCCGTACAGCAGGTCCGCGAGGAGGTTGCCGAGCAGCACGGCGACGGTGGCGAGCGCGGTCAGCGCGGCGAGCAGGGGGAAGTCCACGGAGGTGGCGGCCTGCACGGTCGCGGCGGCGATGCCGGGCCAGCTGAAGACGGTCTCGACGAGGAGCGCGCCGGTGATGAGTTCGGGCACGCGGGAGCCGACGAGGGTGAGCACGGGCAGCATGCCGGAGCGGAAGGCGTGCTTGAGGAGCACGGTCCGCTCGGCGAGGCCCCGCGCACGGGCGCCCCGGACGGGGTCGTCGCCGAGCGCGTCGCCGACGCCCTGGCGTACGTAGAGGACGAACCAGGGAAGCTGCGAGACGGCGAGGACGGCGGCGGGCAGGACGAGGTGGTGGGTCACCTGCCCGGCCGTCACCACCGTGCTGGAGGTGTCGGTGAGACCGCCCGCGGGCAGCACGCCCAGCTTGAGGGCGAACAGCCACACGGCGAGCAGGCCGAGCCAGAACGGCGGCGCCGCCTCCAGGGTGTACGCGAGCGAGGTCACGCCCCGGTCGATCCAGCCGCCGGGGCGGCGCGCGGCGAGCACGCCGAGGGCCGAGCCGAGCAGGATCGCGAGGACGAAGGCGGTCGCGGCGAGCAGCACCGACCAGCCGATGCGCTCGCCGATGGCGTCGGCGACGGGCTGGCGCAGCGTGTGGGAGTCCCCGAGGTCGCCGCGGAGCGCGGCGGTCAGCCAGTCCCACCAGCGCTCGACGAGCGGCTTGTCGACGCCGAGGTTGGCGCGCAGCTGGTCGAGGTTCTCCTGGGACGCGGTGAGCCCGGCCGTGCCCGCGTACGCCTTGACGGGGTCGAAGGGCGAGGCCGCGGCGACGGCGAAGACGCCGAAGGTGACGATGAGCAGGACGGGGACGGCGAACACCGCCCGCCGTCCCACGAGCCGCGCCATCGGACCCCAGGGCAGCGCCCGCCGCCCCCGCCCGGCCGCCGGGGCCGCCTCGGCGGGCGCGGCGGACTCGGCGGGGTGGGCGGGCTTGCTGGGAGCCGACGTCACTTGCTCGGCTGCCAGTCCTCGACGTTCCACCACGGGCCGGAGGCCAGGCCGTGGTCGTGCGGCTCGACCTGCGTGGAGAGGTCGCCGAAGGACTTGTTCACCACGTACAGGTGGTCGATGTGCGTGAGGAAGGTGTAGCCGGGGTTCTTGACCAGCTCACGCTGGATCGTGTCGTACGCGGCCTGGCGCTTCGCGTGGTCGCCGCTCTTGCGGGCGTCCTCAAGGGCCTTGTCGACCTTGGGGTTGTCGTAGTGCGCCATGTTGTTGAAGCCGTCACCGGCGAGCGCGGAGTTCAGGAGCGTGTACTGGTCGAAGTCCGGGTCGGCCGGGGAGCCGCCGCCCGCGAGGACCGCGTCCTTGGCCATGCGGGGCTCGATGACCTCCCAGGTGCCGGACTGCACCTCGGCCTTGATGCCGAGCTTCTTGGCGTCGGAGGCGTAGGCGAGGGCGTGGTCCTGGCGGAGCTTGTCGCCGGTGAGGTACCAGAGGGGGAACTTCGCCTGGACGCCGTCCTTCTCGCGGACGCCGTCCTTGCCGGGCTTCCAGCCGGCGTCGTCGAGGATCTTCTTGGCCTTCTCGACGTCGAACTTCCGCTCGGTGCCCTTGGTGAACCAGGGGCTGTCCGTCGGCACCGGGCCGTAGGCCTCCTTGCCCGCGCCCTCCAGGATCTGGTCGACCATCGTCTTGCGGTCCACGCCGATGTCGAGGGCGCGCCGCACGGCGGTGTCGCCCGCGACCTTGTTGCCGGTCGGCAGGGTCACGACGCGGTAGTCGAAGGTCTTGGCGGCGTACGTCTGCTTGCCGCCGTCGGACTCGAAGGTCTTGGCGAGGTTGGGCGGCAGGATGGCGCCGTCGAGGTCGCCGGTGCGCAGCCGGGTGGCGCGCAGGTCGTCGTCCTTGACGATGGCCATGGTGAAGTTCTTGACCTTCGGCGCGCCGCCCCAGTAGCCGGGGTTGGCCTTGAAGACCAGCTTCTCGCCCTTGGACCACTTCACCAGCTCGTACGGTCCGGTGCCGACGGGCTTGGTGGTGAAGGCGCCGGTGTTCACGTCCTGCTTGCCCGCGATGTGCTGGGGCGCGATGGGCAGGACGGTGCGCTCGGCGAACGGCGCGTAGGGGTACTTGAGGTGGAAGACGACGGCGTCGTCCCCCTTGGCCTCGACGCTCTTGAGGGCGTCCAGCTCGGTCTTGGAGGCGTTGTTCGTCTTCTTGTCGAGGATGGTCTCGTACGTGAAGACGACGTCCTTGGCCGTGAACGGCTTGCCGTCGCTGAACTTGACGCCCTTGCGCAGCTGATACGTGTAGGTCTTGCCGTCGTCGCTGACCTTCGGCAGCTTCGCGGCGAGCGCGGGCCTCAGCTTCATGTCCGCGTCGTGCGTGAGCAGCCCGTCGAAGATCTTGGAGTTGCCGTCCTTGCCGTAGCCGAGGAGCGGGCTCAGGGTCTCTGGCTCGTACGCGATGCCGACGACCGCCGACGTCTTGGCGCCGCCGCCCTTGCCGTCGTCCGGCGCCGAGCAGGCCGTGGCGGCGACCGCCAGTGCGGCCGCCGCCGCGACGGCACCGGTGCCACGTATCGATCCGGCCCTCATGCTCCACACCCCTACACAAGATCAAGAGTTATTGCGAACGACTCGCAATTATGCCTCATGTAATGGGCGGGCAATGGCGGGGTCCTATACGACCTGGGGACTACGCCCAGGTCAGGGCGTTGCGGGTGCGGGGAGGTCGACCAGGTCGGCCAATTCCGCCCGGTGCTGTCCGGCCGTGCCCAGGGCGATCGAGTCGGTCTTGGCCCGCTTCAGGTACAGATGGACGGGGTGCTCCCACGTCATGCCGATCCCGCCGTGCAGTTGGAGCGCCTCCTCGGCGGCGCGCACCGCCACGGGGGCCGCGTAGGCCTGGGCCAGGGCGGCCGCGAGGTGCGGCTCGTCGCTGCCGGTGGCGAGGGCGTCGGCGGCGTGCCGGGCGGCGGCGCGGGTGTTGACCACGCGCAGCCAGAGCTCGGCGAGGCGGTGCTTGAGGGCCTGGAAGGAGCCGACGGGCCGGTTGAACTGGTGGCGCTCCTTCAGATAGGCCACGGTTTCCGTCAAGCACCATTCGGCGATGCCGAGTTGCTCGGAGGCGAGCAGTCCGGCTCCGGAGCGCAGACCGAGGCGTACGGCCGTCTCCGCTTCCGTGCCCTCGGCGAGCAGGCGGGCGGGAGCCCCGTCGAGGGTGACCACGGCGAGCGGGCGGGTGCGGTCGAGGGAGGTCTGCGGGGTGACGGTGACGCCGTCCCGCTCGGTGTCGACGGCGTACAGTCCGCCGTCCGCCGGGACGAGCAGGACGTCGGCGGCGGCCGCGTCCGCGACGCCCCGCACCTCGCCGTGCAGGGCGCCCCGGTCGAACCGCGCCCGCGGGCGGTCGGCCTCCGGGGCCGTGGCGAACGGCACGGCGAGCGCGCCGACCGTGCGGCCGGACGCGAGCGCGGCGAGGAGTTCCGCCGCCGCGTCGCCGGTGCAGGCCAGCAGCGTCTCGGTGGCGATGACGGCGCTCGTCAGATACGGCACCGGCGCCAGCGCGCGCCCCAACTCCTCCAGGACCACGGCCGCTTCGCGGTGCGAGGCGCCCTGACCGCCGCGGCCCTCGGGCACCAGGAGCCCGGCGAGGCCCATGCCGTCGGCGAGGGTCTTCCACAGTTCGTGGTCGTGCGGCTGCTCCGACTCGGCGCGGGCGAGGACGTCGGCCGGGGCGCAGCGGTCGGCGAGGAGGGAGCGCACGGCGGAGCGCACCGCCTCCTCTTCCTCCGTGTACAGCAGGTCACTCTGCGTCGTCATCGGGTCAGGTCCTTCCAGGCGACGTCCTTGTCGGTGCGCGGTTCCGGCGGGAGGCCGAGGACGCGCTCGGCGACGATGTTGAGCAGCACCTCGCTGGTCCCGCCCTCGATGCTGTTGCCCTTGGAGCGCAGATAGCGGTAGCCCGCCTCGCGCCCGGTGAAGTCGACCAGGTCGGGCCGGCGCATCGTCCAGTCGTCGTACAACAGGCCCTCGTCGCCGAGGAGTTCCACCTCCAGGCCGCTGATCTCCTGGTTGAGGCGGGCGAAGCCGAGCTTCATGCCGGAACCCTCGGGTCCCGGCTGTCCCGCGACGAGCTGCTGGCGAAGGCGGTCGCCGGTGAGCCGGGCGACCTCCGCCTCCACCCAGAGGGTGAGCAGGCGCTGGTGCAGGTCGTGGGTGCGCAGTTCGGGGCGCTCGCGCCAGGCCTTGGCGACGGGGCCGATCATGCCGCCCTCACGGGGGACGCGCATGCCGCCGATGGAGACGCGCTCGTTCATGAGGGTGGTCTGCGCGACCTTCCAGCCGTCCCCGACCGCGCCGAGGCGGCGGCTGTCGGGGATGCGCACGCCGGTGAGGAAGACCTCGTTGAACTCGGCCTCGCCGGTGATCTGCCGCAGCGGCCGCACCTCGACGCCGGGGTCGGTCATGTCGCAGATGAAGTACGTGATGCCGCGGTGCTTGGGCACGTCCGGGTCGGTGCGGGCGATGAGGATGCCCCAGCGGGCGACGTGCGCGCTGGACGTCCACACCTTCTGCCCGTCCACGGCCCAGCTCTCGCCGTCGCGGACGGCGCGGGTGCCGAGCGCCGCGAGGTCGGATCCGGCGCCGGGTTCGCTGAACAGCTGGCACCACACCTCCTCGCCGACCCACAAGGGCCGCAGGAAGCGGCGCTTCTGTTCGTCCGTGCCGAAGCCGAGGATGGTGGGCGCGGCCATGCCGAGGCCGATGCCGATGCGGCGCGGGTCGTTGTCGGGCGCGCCCGCGGCCTCAAGCTCGGCGTCCACCACGGCCTGCAGGGTGCGCGGGGCGCCCAGGCCGCCGAGGCCTTCGGGGTAGTGCACCCAGGCGAGTCCGGCGTCGAAGCGGGCCTTGAGGAAGTCGGTGCGGTCCGTGGTCGCCGGAGGGTGCGCGGCGAGCAGGTCCTTCGTGCGGCGGCGGAGTTCGGCTGCGTCGGTCATGCGGCGGCCTCCTCGGGGAGGGCGGGCAGCACGGTCACGCGGCCGGTGGTGGTGCCGTCGGCGACGCGCTGGACGGCCGCCGCGGCCCGGCCGAGCGGCACGCGCTCGCTCACCAGGGGCTTGACGGCGCCCTTCGCGGCCAGTTCGGTGAGGTGTTCGTGGCACTCCCGGACGGCGCGCGGGTCCTTGGTGTTGTACAGGCCCCAGTGCAGGCCGACGATCGAGTAGTTCTTCACCAGGGCGTGGTTGAGGGCGGGCGTCGGGATGGTGCCGCTCGCGAAGCCGACGACGAGGATGCGGCCCTCGAAGGCCACGCACTTGGTGGACTTGGCGTAGGCGTCGCCGCCGACCGGGTCGTACACGACGTCGGCGCCGCGGCCGCCGGTGGCCTCCTTCACGACGCCCACGATGTCGTCCGCGCGCCGGTCGACGACCAGGTCGCAGCCGAGCCCGCGCGCGACCTCGGCCTTGTCCGGGCCGCCGACGACGCCGATGACGCGGGCGCCCGCCGCCTTGCCGAGTTGCACGGCCGCGCTGCCGACACCGCCCGCGGCCGCGTGCACGAGCAGCGTCTCGCCCTCCTTGAGGTGCGCGCGCCGGTGCAGGCCGAACCAGCCGGTCTGGTAGCCGATGTGCAGCGCGGCGGCCTCCGCGTCGTCGAGGGCGTCCGGCGCGGGCAGCAGGGCGGCGGCGTCCGCGACGGCGTACTCGGCGAGACCGCCGTGCGGCAGCGCCGGGGTGGCGATGACGCGCCGCCCGTCCTCGGTCTCGCCGCAGATCTCCACGCCCGGCGTGAACGGCAGCGGCGGGGTGATCTGGTACTGCCCCCGGCACAGCAGCGCGTCGGGGAAGTTGATGTTCGCGGCGCGGACCTTCAGGAGCACCTGCCCGTCGCCGGGCACGGGCCGCTCCGCCTCTTCGAGCCGCATCACCTCGCCCGGCTCGCCGTTGCGGTGTACGTGCCATGCGCGCATGCGGGGCCTCCACGCTGTAGTCGACCGTGCTCCACGCGCATACTAAGCGGTCGCTTGCCCAGAAGGGAACAGTGCGCCCCTTCCCGGCGGCGACCACTCCGTCTGGTCCGCCTCGCCCCCTACTCCCCCCTGCCCCCCTGCTCGCCCCTGCTCGCCCCTGCTCTCCTCTAATCCCCCTTGCCGCCCTTCGCGGCGGGCCGCGCCCGTACGTGCATGCGCTCCCCCTGCGGCCCGAAGAGGCTCAGGAACTCCACCGGGCCCTCCCCCGTCGACCCGAACCAGTGCGGCACGCGCGTGTCGAACTCCGCCGCCTCGCCGGGACCGAGCACCACGTCGTGCTCGGCGAGCACGAGGCGCAGCCGCCCCGAAAGGACGTACAGCCACTCGTACCCCTCGTGGGTCCGCGGGTCGGGCTGGACGGAGCGCGGGGGCTCGATGACCTTGTACGCCTGGAGCCCGCCGGGCTGCCGGGTCAGGGGCACCATCGTCCGCCCGTGCCGGACGATCGGCTTGGCCCGCACCCGCGGGTCGCCCACCGGCGGGGCGCCGACGAGCTCGTCGAGGGGCACCTGGTGGGCGCGGGCGATGGGCAGGAGCAGTTCGAGGCTCGGCCTGCGGCCGCCCGACTCCAGGCGGGACAGGGTGCTGACGGAGATGCCGGTGGCCTCGGAGAGCCCGGCGAGGGTGGCGCCGCGCTCCTTGCGGATCTTGCGCAGGCGGGGGCCGACTGCGGTGAGGACCTTGTCGGTGTCGTCACCGGAATCAACCGGGTCGGCGGGATCGGAGAATCGATCAGCGTGAGGCGAGTGGGCGGAGTCGTGCGTTTCGGCGGCGGACTTCTTTGCGCTTCCCATGCGTCCATTGCAGAATCAGCAAGCCGATATGTCAATCCAGCACCTTCGTCGTACCCCGCCCCGCACTGCCCCGCACCGCCTCTGGAGCTTTGCGGGCCGCCGCGCTATCGATGCGTCCATGACGAGCGACGGCACACGGCTGCCCGCCCCCGGCAAGACATCATCCGACGACACCACACCTCCACCTCCCGGCCTCCCCGCCCCTCCCCCACCTGGCGCGAGCGCCTTGCCCCCCGGCACCTTCCACGGCGCCGTCGCCCTCGTCACCGGCGGCGGCAGCGGCCTGGGCCTCGCCATCGCGGCCGAATTCGCCCGGCTCGGCGCGGACTTGGTGATCGCGAGCCGGAGCGCGCCCCGTCTCGCCGCGGCCCGCGCGGAACTTGCGGCGCTGGGCGGGCGCGTGGCGACGGCGGTGTGCGACATCCGCGACCCGGACCGGGTCACCGCGGCGTTCGAGGCCGCCGAGGCCGCGTACGGCCTGCCCGGCGTCCTGGTGAACAACGCGGCGGCGAACTTCCCCGTGCCCGCGGAGGAGATGTCCCCCAACGCCTGGCGCGCGGTCGTCGACGCGACGCTGACCGGCACCTTCTTCATGACCCGGGAGTTCGCCCGCCGCCACCTCGCGGCGGGCACGCCCGCCTCGATCATCAACATCGGCGCGTCCTACGCCTGGACGGGCGGCCCCGGCTTCGCGCACAGCGCGGCGGCGAAGGCGGGCGTGCGGAGCCTGGTCGAGACGCTGGCGGTGGAGTGGGGGCCATACGGGATCCAGGTCAACGGCCTGGTGCCGGGCCTGATGCCGCACGAGGACCTGCCGCAGGACATCCGCGACGGCCTCGGCCCCGATCACGCCCTGCCCGCCCGCCAGCCCGCCCTCCGCGTCGGCGCGCCCCGCGAACTCGGCTGGGCGGCCACGTTCCTGGCCTCCCCCTACGCCCGCTTCATCACCGGCCACACCCTGGTGGTCGACGGCGCGAACTGGCAGCGGCGGGCCCTGGTGAACCCGCCCGTGGTGCCGGTGCGGGAGCAGTTGGGCCGCACGTCCCCGGTCTGCCAGGCGCCCCCGGCCGACCGGGGCGGACGCGCACCGACCTGACCCGGCACGGGACGCGCACCCTCCCTACCCGGCGGGGGGGGACGCGCGCTGTCCCACCCCGGCGCGGGCACGCGCACTCCCCACACCTCACTTCCCCTCGAACTCCGCTGCCCGCCCACCCGCCTTCGCCGCGAATCCCTCCCCCACGTCCTCCGACGTCAGCGTGACCGCCGCGTTCATCGCCACGCGGTCGAGCGCCCGGCCGAGGCCCGCGTCGGCGTAGGCGTCGATGTCCCGTTTGACGCCGCGTACGGCGAGGGGCGCGTTCGCGGCGATCTCGGCGGCGACTTCCCGCGCGGTCGATTCCAGGTCGGCGCGGGGCACGACGAGTTGGGCGAGGTGGAGGCGTTCCGCGGTGGCGGCGTCGACGCGGCGGCCGGTGAGCGCGAGGTACTTGGCCCAGCCCGCGCCCGCCTCCCGTGCGACGCGCAGGTCGCCGCCCGCGTCGACGGTGACGCCGAGCTGGGCCTCGGGCAGGGCGAACACCGCGTCGTCGGCGGCGATCCGGACGTCCGCCATGAGGGCGAGTTCGAAGCCGAAGCCCAGGCAGTAGCCCTGCACGGCGGCGACCACGGGCTGCGGCAGGCCCGCGAAGGCCCGGAAGCGCTCGTGCGCCCAGCGGATGCCCTCGTAGTAGTTGCCGGTGCGCTCCGCGGCCGAACGGCCGGTGATGGCGCCGCCCGGCGCGGTGATGTCGATGCCCGCGCAGAACGCCCTGCCCTCGGCCCGCAGCAGGACCACGCGGATCGATTCGTCGAAGCGGACGCGGTCGGCGTACAGGCCGAGTTGGCGGGTGGACTCCCAGCTCCAGGCGTTGAGCCGGGCGGGGCGGCACAGGGTGAGGACGCCGACGCCGTCCTCGACGTCGAGGCGCAGCCGCCGCTCCATGCCCTCCGGGATGTCCGTGCTGACGGTGTCGATCACCGGTCCGACCCTCTTCCCGCGCCGACGGTACGTATCTGACGTACCGTCAGCCTACGGGCGGCGGCTCAGCGGCTGAAGACCTCGAACGCCACGGCGGGCTTCCCGCCGAAGCGGGGCGCGAGCTGCTCGGCGAAGCCGCCGAGGAAGGTGCGGCAGTACTTCTCGGGGTCCTCGTCGGTGAGGGCCTCGATGTACGCGCGGTGTTCGAGCAGGGACTGGATGGCCCGCTCCAGGCCGGGGGTCGCGTCCACCGCGTGGGTCGGCGCGTCGGTGCCCGCGACGGCGACCCAGCGCACGCCGTTCCACGGTTCGAGGCCCTGCTCGGTCAGCTCGGGGAAGATCCAGCGGTTGCCCGCGTCGGACGCGGCGTCGAGCGTGGCGCGGCCGACGGCGACGTGGTCGGGGGTGTTCCAGGCGACACCGCCCCAGGTGTCGCGGTGGTTGAGGGTGATGACCAGCTCGGGCTTGTGCCTGCGGATGGCGGCGGCGATGTCGCGGCGCAGCGCCGTGCCGTACTCGATCACCCCGTCCTTGTGGTCGAGGAACTCGACGGTGTCCACGCCGACGACGGCGGCGCTTGCCCGCTGCTCCCGCTCGCGCAGCGGCGCCGCCTCGGCGGGCGCGAGGGTGTCGATGCCCGCCTCGCCGCGCGTGGCCAGCACGTAGACCACCTCGCGCCCGGCGTCGGTCCACGCGGCGATCGCACCGGCGCAGCCGTACTCCAGGTCGTCCGGGTGGGCGACGGCGGCGAGGGCCCGCTGCCAGTCCTCGGGCATGGGGGCGAGCTGCGTGGGCTCGGCGGCGCTGTTCTGCTGGTCGGTCATGGCCGCAGCCTAACCGCGCGCGCCGGGCACCACGAGGTCACCTCTCCACCTCACATCTGCGGGTCAGAGTTCGCCGCGCGCCAGGCCGATGAGCCGGTCAAGGACCCGCGGCCCGCTCGCCCGCAGGCCGTCGTGCTCGTACTCGTCCGTGACCCAGGTGCGCAGCCCCCGGATCGCGCGGGCGGTGCCCAGCGCGTGCTCGGTGTCGACGAACATGTCGTCGTGGTACACGGCCGCGGCCACCGGCACCTCGTTCGCGGCGAGGCGCGAAGGGTCGTACAGCGCGGGCCAGTCGACGCGTTCGGCGAGGAGGTCGGCCGTCTCGCGCAGCGGGCGCAGGGCGGGGTCGGAGTCGAACATCCAGCGCTGCACCGCCTCGCCGGTGAACAGCGGCGGGGCGCCGTCCGCGAGGCTCTTGCCC
Source organism: Streptomyces sp. NPDC041205 (assembly GCF_055591765.1). Classification (NCBI taxonomy): domain Bacteria; kingdom Bacillati; phylum Actinomycetota; class Actinomycetes; order Kitasatosporales; family Streptomycetaceae; genus Streptomyces; species Streptomyces sp. NPDC041205. The sequence continues at coordinate 191,409 of NZ_JBVIZH010000008.1, forward strand.
GCCTCGAAGCGCGGGAACTCGGCCCGCACCCGCTCGGACGACCAGGCGGTGGGCCGCCCGCCCTGGGCGTAACAGGCCTCGTGCAGCAGGGCGTACAGCGGTGCTCCGGCGTACGACAGGATGCCGAGGACGGCCTCCTGGAAGGCGTCGGACAGGGCGTGGCCCGCCGGGGTCCGCACGAAGGCGTCCTCCAGGAGGTAGTGCAGCCGGTGGGTGCCGTCGCCGGTGCCGAGCAGGATGCCGAGGGACTGGAAGGCCTCGGTGGTGAACCGGTAGCCGCCGGGCAGGACGGGCTCGTGCTCGGCCACGTGCTCGGCGATGCGGCGGGCCCGCTCGGCGTCCTGGGGGTAACGCGCGTAGTGGGCGAGGGACTTGCGCTCCATGCGCGGGTACGCGGCGCGGTACACGTCGTCGGCGTGGCCGTCGAGGGTCGGGAGCCCGCCGGTGATCAGGGCCGCCGCGAGGCCTTCGGGCGCGGTCGACAGGTAGTGGGTGGCGCAGAAGCCGCCGAAGCTCTGGCCGAGGACGGTCCAGGGCGCGCCGCCGGTGACCTCGGTCCGGATCGCCTCGCAGTCGCGCACGATCGCGTCGGCGCGGAAGTGCGCGAGGTAGTCGGCCTGTTCGCGCGGCCCGCCGCGCAGCGGCAGCGTCTGGCGGTTGGCGGGGGTGGAGCTGCCGGTGCCGCGCTGGTCGAGCAGCAGCACGCGGTAGTCGCGCAGGGCGCGGCCGAGCCACGCCTGCTTGCCCGTGAACCGGTTGGCGCCGAAGCCGGGACCGCCCTGGAGGTACACCAGCCACGGCAGCTCCGCGCCCTCGCGCCCCGCCGCGACACACTCCCGGGCGAACAACTCGATCCGCTCACCACCGGGCACGTCATGGTCCAACGGCACACTGAACCGCCGGTCAGTGAGCACGACTCCGGGCTGACGGTACGACTGGCTCAACACAACTCCTTCAGGGTCAACGCTCCGGCAACCACACAGCCCGTCCGGCGTTTGAGGACGAGCCCTTGAGGCGATCTCTTCAGCCCCGTCCAGGCCAGGGACAAAGCAGCCTTGTCCAGGCCGAGGACAAAGCCCAGGCCACCCCCTCCCCAGGGCGCCCCCGCCAGATTACGCTGCCGGGGAAAGCACCGATGATCGACAAGGAGGAACCCGCGTTGCGCGTCGCTCTCTTCCTGACGTGTGTCAACGACACGCTGTATCCCGACACGGGCCGCGCCGTGGTGAAACTCCTGACCAGGCTGGGTGTGGACGTGGACTTCCCGGCGGCGCAGACCTGTTGCGGGCAGGCCCACTACAACACGGGTTACCGACACCAGGCCGAGCCGCTCGCCCGGCATTTCTCCGATGTATTCGGTGAGTACGACGCCATCGTGACGCCGTCCGGATCATGCGGGTCGATGGTGCGCGAGCTGTATCCGCGCATGGGCGAGCGGGCGCGCGCCGAGGGCCGCGGCGACGGGCTCGCCCGCGCTCTGGCGCCGGTGGTGCCGAAGACGTACGAGCTGACCGAGTTCCTGGTGGACGTGCTCGGCGTGACCGACGTGGGCGCGTACTACCCGCACACGGTGACGTACCACCCGACCTGTCATGGTCTGCGCTCCCTCGGCCTCGGCGACCGGCCCACGCGGCTGCTCGCGGCCGTCGAGGGGCTCGATCTGGTGGAGCTGCCGGGCGCGCGGGAGTGCTGCGGCTTCGGCGGGACGTTCGCGGTGAAGAACTCCGACGTGTCGGCGGCGATGGGGACGGACAAGGTGCGCGCCGCCGAGTCGACGGGCGCGGAGGTGCTGTGCGCGGCGGACAACTCCTGCCTGATGCACCTCGGCGGCACGATGGCGCGGCTGCGCACGGCGATGCGGCCGGTGCACCTCGCGGAGATCCTGGCGAGCACGGAGAAGGAGCCCTGGTCATGAGCGGCACGTATCTCGGGATGCCGGCCTTCCCCGCGGCGGCGCGCGACGCCGTGCGCGATACGACCCTGCGCGCCAATCTGCGCCACGCCACCCACACCATCCGCGACAAACGCGCGAAGGCCGTCGCGGAACTCGACGACTGGGCGCGGCTGCGCGAGGCCGGACGGCAGATCAAGGACCACACGCTGCGCCACCTCGGCGACCATCTGGTGCGCCTGGAGGAGGCGGTGACGGCGGCGGGCGGCACCGTGCACTGGGCGGCCGACGCGGACGAGGCCAACCGGATCGTCACCGATCTGGTCCGGGCCACCGGCGAGCGCGAGGTGGTCAAGGTCAAGTCGATGGCCACGCAGGAGATCGGCCTCAACGAAGCCCTGGAGGCCGCGGGCATCCACGCGTACGAGACCGACCTGGCCGAGCTCATCGTGCAACTCGGCAAGGACCGACCGTCGCACATCCTCGTACCAGCCATCCACCGCAACCGCGGCGAGATCCGCGACATCTTCGCGCGGGAGATGGCGCACTGGGGCCGCCCCGCCCCGGACGGCCTGACGGACTCGCCCGCCGAGCTCGCCGAGGCCGCCCGGCTGCATCTGCGGGAGAAGTTCCTGCGCGCCAAGGTCGGCGTCTCGGGGGCGAACTTCATGGTCGCCGAGACCGGCACCATGGTGGTCGTGGAGTCCGAGGGCAACGGGCGGATGTGCCTGACGCTGCCCGAGACGCTGATCTCCGTGGTCGGCATCGAGAAGGTCGTGCCGACGTGGCGGGACCTGGAGGTGTTCCTGCAGACCCTGCCGCGCTCCTCGACGGCCGAGCGCATGAACCCGTACACGTCGATGTGGACCGGCACCACGGACGGCGACGGGCCCACCGCCTTCCACCTCGTCCTCCTCGACAACGGCCGCACCGACACCCTCGCCGACGACGTCGGCCGCCAGGCCCTGCGCTGCATCCGCTGCTCGGCCTGCCTGAACGTCTGCCCCGTCTACGAGCGGGCCGGAGGGCACGCCTACGGCTCCGTCTACCCGGGCCCCATCGGCGCCATCCTCAGCCCCCAACTGCGCGGCACCGCCAGCGAGATCGACGCCTCGCTCCCCTACGCCTCCAGCCTCTGCGGTGCCTGCTACGAGGTGTGCCCGGTCGCCATCGACATCCCCGAAGTCCTGGTGCACCTGCGCGAACGCGTCGTCCAGGGCGGCGAGTTCACCCGGCACGGCGCGAAGACGACCCTCAGGCCCGCCCGCGGCCACGCGGCCGAGCGGGCCGCCATGCGCGCGGCGGGCCTGGTGTTCGCCCGGCCCGGCCTGCTGCGGGCCGGACAGCGCCTCGCCGCCCGCACCCGCCGCGTACACCCCCGGACGCTGCCGGGGCCCGGCCGGGCGTGGAGCGCGACGCGGGATCTGCCGACGGTGCCCAAGGAGCCGTTCCGCGACTGGTGGCAGCGCACTCAGGGACGTGGCGCGGGATCCGCGGGGGCGTCCGGTGCGGTGTCCGCCGGGGGGCGTACCGCGGGACCTGCGAGGCCGGCCGGCCCGGCATCCACCGAAGGACCTACCGAGGACGGGAAGGCGGGCGCATGAGTACCAAGGACATCATCCTGGGGCGGATCGGCCGGGCGCTCGGGCCGGTCCCCGACGAGCCGTACGAGACGGCCGTCGACCGGGACTACGCGCGCGTGCACGGCGAGCGCACCACCGGGCAGACCGTCGACCTGCTCGCCGAGAACCTCGCCGACTACCGGGCGGTCGTGCACCGCACGGACCGGGACGAGCTGCCGGACCTGCTGATGCGGCTCCTGGCCCGGCGCGGCGCCCAGCACATCCTCGTGCCGCCCGCGCTGCCGCCGGGGTGGCTGGCCGCCGCCGATCCGGTCCGCATCCACGACCGGGCCGCGTGCACGACCGCGGAGCTGGACCGGGCCGACAGCGTGGTCACCGGCTGCGCGGTCGCCCTCGCCGAGACCGGCACCCTCGTCCTGGACGGCTCCCCCGACCAGGGCCGCCGCCGCATCACCCTGGTCCCCGACCACCACATCTGCGTCGTCCGCGTCCCCGACCAGGTCGTCTCCTCCGTCCCGCAGGCCCTCGAACGGCTCGACCCCGGGCGCCCGCTCACCTGGATCTCCGGTCCGTCGGCGACCAGCGACATCGAACTCGACCGCGTCGAGGGCGTGCACGGGCCGCGCACCCTGGAGGTGGTGCTGGTGAGCGGGAGCCCGGGGCGGGGCGCGTGAGTGGGCGCTGAGTGGCTGCGGGTCGGCCGCCGAGCGTGTGCGCGGCGGGCGCTGAGCGTGTGCGGGCGGGATCACGCACGGTTAGCGTGAGGGAATGATCCGGTTCGAGCAGGTGACCAAGCGCTACCCGGACGGCACGACGGCCGTGGACGACCTCTCCTTCGAGGTCGCCGAGGGAGAGCTGGTCACGCTCGTCGGCCCGTCCGGCTGCGGCAAGACCACCACGATGATGATGGTGAACCGGCTGATCGAGCCGACGTCGGGCCGTATCTACGTCAACGGCGAGGACATCGCGGCCGTCGACCCCGTACGGCTGCGGCGTCGCATCGGCTACGTCATCCAGCAGGTCGGCCTCTTCCCGCACCGCACCGTCCTCGACAACACCGCCACCGTGCCCGCGCTCGTCGGCTGGAAGCGGGCCAAGGCGCGGGCGCGCGCCGCCGAACTGCTCGACCTGGTGGGGCTCGACCCGAAGACGTACGGACCGCGCTACCCCGAGCAGCTCTCCGGCGGGCAGCGCCAGCGCGTCGGCGTGGCCCGCGCGCTCGCCGCGGACCCGCCGGTGCTCCTGATGGACGAGCCGTTCGGCGCCGTGGACCCGGTGGTGCGGGAGCGGCTGCAGAACGAGTTCCTGAACCTCCAGCGGACCGTGCGCAAGACCGTCCTGATGGTCACGCACGACATCGAGGAGGCAGTCCGGCTCGGCGACCGCGTCGCGGTGTACGGGCAGGGGCGCATCGAACAGTTCGACACGCCGGGTTCGGTGCTCGGCACGCCCGCGACGCCGTACGTGGCCAGGTTCGTCGGAGCCGACCGCGGACTCAAACGGCTCTCGGTCACCGAGATCGAGGTCGACGACCTGGAGCAGCCGCCCGTCGCCCGCCTCGACGAGTCCGCCGCGCAGGCCGCGGCCCGGCTGCGCGCGGACGACGCCCGTTGGGCGATGGTCCTCGACGAGGGCGGCGACCTGCACGGCTGGGTCGGCGTCGACGAGGTCGCCCTGGCCGGGGACGACGCCACCGTCGGCGACCTCGCCCACCGCATGAACGCCTGGGTACCTGTCGGCGCACCCCTGAAGCAGGCGTTCGGCGTGATGCTCCAGCACGACGCGGGCTGGGTGGCCGTCGTGGACGGCGCCCGCTTCGTCGGCGTCCTCACCCCGGCGAAGCTGCACGAGGCGCTGCGGCGGTCGGTGGACGCGGATGCGCACGGGGTGGGGCGGGGGGATGTGGAGTTCGACTCGGTGGCCGACGCGTAGCTCCTTTCCGGCGCGGGGTGGCGGGGTTCTGGGCGGGACAGCCCGCTGGATGCTGGCCCAGGGCATCACCGGCCAGTGGCAGCCCGGCCAACTGGCCGAGGACCACTTCCGCAAGGCCATGGCGAGTGCAGAGGCCTGGCTCGCCGAGACCGACGGCCGCGTGGCCGGGGCATGGGAGCTGTGGTGGGAAGACCAGGACGCCTGGGGCCCGCAACCGCCGGTGGCCGACTATGTGCACCGGCTGATGGTCGACCGCGCCAGCGCACCGCCCGGTACGGGCCGGTCTCTGCTGCGTGCCGCGGAGCACCGCGTCACGGCGGCGGGACGCACGTTCGTACGCCTGGACTGTCTGGCCGGCAACACGTGCCTCAACAACTACGACCTGGACGCCTGCCACCGGGTCGCCGGCCACAAGGCAGGCAAGCCGCAGCCGGGCGGCGCGTCCAAGTCCTTCACCCTCATGGAGAAGGCCTGCGGGCCGACCACGGAGACGGAGGGCGCGTAGCCAGGGGGACACGTCCGCTGAGCCCCTCCCCCCGCCCCGCCTACAGCATCCCCTTCTCCTCCAAATACTTCTTCGCCACGTCCTCCGGCAACCGCCGCCAGCTGTCCACCTGGCGGTTGAGGTCTGCCAGGTCCGCTGTCGTCAGGACCGTGTTGAGGCGGGCCAGGGATCGGGAGACGCCCTTGCTGCCCGCTCGGGAGCGGTTGACTACGGGGACGATGTAGTCGGCGTTCTGGAGGTGCTTGTCGTCGGTGAGGAGGACGAGGCCGAACTCGTCCAGGGTGGCGTCCGTCGTGGTGGTGAGGACCATCTGGTCCTGGCCGCTCTGGACGGCCTTCTTGGCCTGGGTGGTGCCGACGCCCTTGGGGTCCACGCCGGTGATGTCGATGCCGTAGACCTTCTTCAGGCCCGGTTCGCAGTAGGGGCGTTGTACGCATTCGTCGCCCGCGGCGAGTCGGACCTTCAGGCCTGACTTGCCGAGGTCGGTGAGGGTCTTCAGGCCGTGCCTCCGGGCGTACGACGACGCCACCGCGAACGCGTTCTGGTCCACGGCCTTGCCCGGGTCGAGGACCGTCAGGCCGCGTGGCGCGGCCAGCGCGCGCAGGGCCTTCATGGTGGCGTCCAGGTCGGGCGAGCCGACGGGCTTCGCGTCGGCGCCGTTGACCTTGGCGTTGAGCCAGTCCGCGAACGTGGCCGCGTACTCGGGCACGACGTCGATCTGCCCGGACTCCAGGGCAGGTTCGTACAGTTCGCGGTTGGCGACGGACAGGATCTCGGTGTCGTATCCGGCCTTGTCCAGGAGCAACGCGTACATCTGCGCGAGCAGGTCGCTCTCCGTGAAGCCTGCGGAGCCGATGACGAGGTGCTTGCTGTCGCCGGGTGGCGCGGTGACCTCGTTCTGGGTCTCCAGGGAGGGGCCGGAGTCGCAGCCGGAGGCGAGGAGGGCGGCGGCCGCGAGCAGCACGCCGCATCTGGTGCGCCACTTCCTGCCGCGCACGGCCATGGACGGGGTCGGTGGGAGAGCCGCGCCCCGCCCGGCCCCGCGCTTGCCGGTCACGCCGCTCACCCCTTCCCCGTCTTCCGCGCCCACCCGGGCGCCAGCCGCTCGACGGCCTCGAAGACGCCCTCGACCAGGAGGGCGAACACGGCGACGAGCACCGCGCCCGCCACCACCTGCGGCGTGCTGGCCAGGTTGAAGCCCGCCGTGATGATGCGGCCGAGCCCGCCGCCGCCCGCGAGCGCGGCGATCGTCGCGGTGGCGACGAGTTGGACGGCGGCGATGCGTACGCCGCTCATGATCAGGGGCAGCGCGAGCGGCGCCTCGACCCGCCACAGCATCTGCCGCCCCGTCATGCCCATCCCGCGCGCGGCCTGCACGACGCCGCGGTCCACGCCGCGCATGCCGACGTAGGCATTGGTGAGCAGCGGCGGCACGGCGAACAGCACCAGGGCGACGACCGTGGGGCCCTCGCCCCAGTCCCCGAGCGGAGTGAGGAGCAGCAGCACGAGGACCGCGAAGGTCGGCACGGCGCGGCCGACGTTGGAGATGTTCACGGCGAGCGCGCCGCCCTTGCCTAGGTGGCCGAGGACGAGCGCGATGGGCAGCGCGATGAGGCAACTGATCAGGAGGCAGACGACGGTGAGGACGAGGTGCTGGGTGAGCCGGTGCCAGATGCCGTCGTCGCCCGCCCAGTGCGCGGAGTCGGTGAGCCAGTCCCAGGCGTCGATGAGGGTCTTCACGCGCGGGCCGCCCTCGTCCAGGGCGTGAGGAGTCGCTGTACGCCGAGCAGCAGCAGGTCGGCGAGGACGGCGATGACCACGCAGAGCACGGAGGCGGTGAGGACCTGGGCCTTGAAGTAGGTGTTCATGCCGGAGTAGATGAGGTTGCCGAGGCCGCCGAAGCCGACGATCGCGCCGACGGTGGCCAGCGAGACCGCCGAGACCGTGGCGATGCGCAGGCCCGCCATGGCGGCGGGCAGGGCGAGCGGCAGTTCGACGGTCAGGAGCAGCCGGATCGGGCCGTAGCCCATGCCGCGTGCGGCCTGCCGGGTGTCCTCGGGCACGGCGCGCAGCCCGGCCAGGATGTTCCGGACGAGCAGCGTCAGGGAGTACAGGACGAGGCCCGCGACGACCAGCGTCTCCGACAGGCCGTACACCGGAAGCAGCAGCGAGAACATCGCGAGGGAGGGGATCGTGTACAGGACGGTGGTGAGCGCGAGCACCGGTCCCGCGGCGAGGCCCCAGCGGCGCGCCAGGACGGCCAGGGGCAGGGCGATGGCGAGCGCGATCAGGACGGAGAGCGCGGTCAGCTCCAGGTGCTGCAGCACGGCGTCGGTGAGGATCTCGCGGCGGGTGCTCAGATACTCGCCGCAGATCCACTCGTTGCGCGCGAGGCAGTCGTCCGGAGGCGCGGTCACCTGTCCATTCCAGCGGGCCTCGCGGGGGTCGGCACCTGGTGCTGGACCGTACGGGGTGGGGCGCCACGTGGGCCGCGGGGCTCGCGCCGAGGCGTGACGTCGAGAACTGGACCTCGGCGGACGCCGCCCGGCCGAGCGCGGAGCACCGGCGCATTGAGGCGAGACGGCTCGTCTTGTTATGGTGGGGGCATGGCTTTCCTCTTCTTCGTCTGAGCCCGGGCACGGCCGATGCCGCCGTTTCTGCTGCCCGCCGACCCTCCGCATGCCCAGGGAAAGTCATATGCGCGACCGCGCCCCTACCACCGTGCCCACCGCCGCCCCCGCTGCCGTGGCGCAGCTGTCCGTCAAGGACGTCACCAAGTCCTACGACACCCGGACCGTCCTCGACCAGGTCTCCTTCACCGTCCGTCCGGGCGAGAAGGCCGCCGTCATCGGCGAGAACGGTTCCGGCAAATCAACCCTGCTGCGGCTGCTCACCGCAGCCGAGACGCCGGACGCCGGGGAGATCACCGTCAGCTTCCCCGGCGGCACCGGCCACCTCACCCAGACCCTCGACCTCGACGCGGACCGCACCGTGCAGGACGCCGTCGATGTCGCCCTCGCCGAACTGCGCGACATGGAGTGCCGGTTGCGGGTGGCGGAGGAGGCCCTCGGTGAGGCGACGGAAGAGGGACTCGCCGCGTACGGCGAACTGCTGACCGCGTACGAGGAACGCGGCGGATACGAGGCGGACGCCCGCGTGAATGCCGCGATGCACGGACTCGGGCTGGCACGGATCACCCGTGACCGTCTGCTCGGCTCGCTGTCCGGCGGCGAGCAGTCGCGGCTCGCGCTCGCCTGCGTCCTGGCCGCCGCCCCCGAACTGCTGCTCCTGGACGAACCGACGAACCACCTCGACACGGCGGCCGTGCGCTGGCTGGAGGAGCATCTGCGCGCGCACCGCGGCACCGTCGTCGCGGTCACCCACGACCGCGGCTTCCTGGAGCGCGTCGCCACCACGATCCTCGAGGTCGACCGGGACGCGCGCACGGTGCTCCGGTACGGCGACGGCTGGGCCGGCTACCGCGCCGCGAAGGCCGCCGCTCGGCGCGGCGCGGCGCAGCGGTACGCGGACTGGGTCGAGGAGGTGGCCCGCGCGGAGGAGCTGCTCGAGGCCGCGGGGAGGCGGCTCGCCACCACCGGCCGCGACCCGAAGCAGGGTTTCGGCAAGCACCGCCGGTCCAGCGAGGCGAAGCTCGGCGGGCAGGTCCGCTCCGTCCGGGAGCGCCTGGCCGAGCTGCGGCGCAACCCGGTGGCGGAGCCGCCGGCACCGCTCCGTTTCACGACGGCGCTGTCGGCGGCGGACGGCGGCCCGGCCCAGGGCCCCCTCGCCGAGCTCGACCACGTACAGGTCGGCGAACGCCTGCGCCTGGACGGAATCCTGGCGATCGCGCCCGGACAGCGGCTGCTGGTCGGGGGCGCGAACGGCGCGGGCAAGACGACGCTGCTCCGCGTCCTGGCGGGCGACCTGGAGCCGGACGCGGGCACGGCCCGCCGCCCCGCCCGGATCGGCTACCTCGCGCAGGAACTGCCCGCGCGATCCGCTCGGCTCCCGCTGCTCGCCGCGTTCGCTGCCGGGCGGCCCGGACTGCCGGACGAGTACGCCGAACAGCTCTTGGCCCTTGGCCTGTTCCGCGAGGAGGACCTGCATGTTCCGGTTGCCGCCCTGTCCGTGGGACAGCAGCGGCGGTTGCAGCTCGCGACCCTGGTGACCCGGCCCGCGGACCTCCTCGTCCTCGACGAGCCGACCAACCACATCGCACTCGACCTGGTCGAGGACCTTCAGGCCGCGCTCGCGGCGTACCCGGGGGCGGTGGTCGCGGTCTCGCACGACCGCGGCTTTCGCGCGCGCTTCGACGGGGAGGAACTGGAGCTGCGTGCCGGCCGTGGGCACTGGTTCCCCGGCGTCCCGTAGCTGTCGGACCCGCGCCCGCTGAATCCGTCCACGAACCCGTGCCCTTCTGGGCCAGGATCCCGCACGGGGTGTGGCTGAGGGAGGCCACCTCCGTCGCCGTCGACTCCGAAGGCAGCAGCTACGCGGCGGAGGTGCCGCACACCGGGATCGGCAGCGAGCTCACGCCGCCGCGCGAGCTGGTGAGCCTGCGCAAGTGGTGGCGCGTACGAGGCGGAGCGGCCAGTCACCGTTCACGCAAACTGGCCGCTGCGCCTCGTACCGCTCAGGCCGACAGCTCCCGCACGATCCCGGACCGCGCGTCCTCGGGTCCGACCACCACGAACGTGGCGTTCCCCGTCCGGGACCGCACCACGGACATCGCCCCTCGGGCACCGGACACGTCGTCGGCGCCCGGGACGTCGTACCTGACGACCATGGCGCGCTCGCCGCACGACAACCGGGCCCTGGCCGAGCGGCGTTCATGACCGGACATGGACGACTGGGCGTAGGGCCCACCAGGAAGGCTGTCCGTCCCCGCGTCGCCGCCGTCCTTCGGCCACGCGGTCTTCAGGCTGAAGCGCCCCGCCTTGGGGGCGTCGACGACCAGAGCGCAGGCCTCGGCGTCCACATACGCGACAAGGCGGTCTCCCCCGAGCCGCACCTCCGCGACGGGGCGTGTCCCCACCGCAGGATCAACGTCGCCCCTCTCGCCGAGGGGGTCGCCGCTCACCGAGATCTCCGGCAGCTTCCGCAGGGGCACGGGCCGCGGCTGAGCCGCCCGGCTCCCGTCGCCGTCGTTGCCGTCCGCCGTGCAGGCCACGGCGGTCAGTGACAGGGCGAGGGCTGCGGTCGCGGCCGTACGGAAAGGTCGAATCACCAGCGCGACCCTACCTTCTACCTTGCCGTGCTCTGACCTGTGCATTCACCCGCCCGATGGTGTCTGACGGCACGTCACCGCCCGCCCCGTGGCTACCGCGGGTCGCCGCGCTCCGCCACGTCCCTCGCCAGCGCCGCCAGGGCCGCCGCCTCGTCGCTGCCCTCGTCCGCGCTGAACACATGCACCACGAGGCCCGTCTCGCCGGGCTCGGCCGGTACGTGCAGGGTTTCGAAGTCCAGGGTCAGGAGCCCGGCCCGCGGGTGACGGAGTCGTTTGCGGCCCGCCGCGCACATCACGACCTCGCCGGTGCCCCAGATGCGGCGGAAGTCGGCGCTCCGCTCGGACAGTTCGGAGATCAGCGCGGCGAGTGCCGCGTCGTCGGGGTAGCGCCCGGCGGCGACCCGGAGCTGGCCCACGGCCTCGGCCGCGCGGTCCTCCCACTCGGGGTGCACGGTCTGGGACGCGGGGTCGAGGAAGAGGAACCTGGCGTTGTTCGGGTCCCGGCGCTCCGGGTCGCCGAGGCCGCCGACGAGTTCGGCGCCGAGGGCGTTGAAGGCCACCACGTCGAGGCGGTGGTTCGTGGCGAACACCGGGTAGTGGGTGAGGGAGTCGAGGACCCGCTGGAGCAGCGGGCTGACCCGGGCCTTCGGCGCGGGCCCGCGCCGGGCACCGGCGAGGGTGTCGAGGTGCCTGCGCTCCGCCGTGTCGAGGCCGAGCGCTCCGGCGAGCGCGTCGAGGACCTCGGGCGACGGCTGGGTGGCCCGGCCCTGTTCCAGGCGTACGTAGTAGTCGACGCTGATCCCGGCGAGCTGGGCCAACTCCTCGCGGCGCAGCCCGCGGACCCGTCGACGGCGGCCGCCGGAGATCCCGACGTGCTCGGGCGCGATCCGCCCCCGGCGGGCCCGCAGAAAGCCGCCGAGCGCCCGCTCGGAGTCACCTACCCCGTCGATCCGGTCGGTCCGGTCGGGGCCGCCCCGCCCCTGCCCCACGGCGCTCCCGGCGCCCGCGGCACTCACGGTGTCCACGGCCTTCACAGCACCCACGCCGGCCCCCGCTTCGCGACCGTCGGCCTCCGCACCGCCGCGGACGCGTTCCTCCACCCTGTCCATGCGATCAAGTATGCGCGTCGCGCCCCAACGTGGTCCTCCCAGTACCAGGACAACGAATCCGCTGGATGAACAGGGTTCTGGCCGCCCCGCCGCGCCCGGGGCACCGTAGCCTCATGAACGCAACCACGCCGTCCACGCCGTCCACGCCGTCCGCACCGTCTTCGCCGCAGAACATCCTCATCGTCAGCGCCCACCCGGAGGGCGACTCGCTCAACGCCGCCCTCACCGACTTCGCGGTCGGCCATCTCCGCGCGGCGGGGCACGAGGTGCGGGTCTCCGACCTGTACGCGATGAAGTGGAAGGCGATCGTCGACGCCGACGACTTCCCCGACCTCGCCGCGGACGAGCGGCTGCACGTGATGGCGGCTTCCGAGGACGCCACGCTCGCGGGACGGCTCTCGGCGGACATCGCCGCCGAGCAGGAGAAGGTGCGCTGGGCGGACGCCGTCATCCTGCAGTTCCCGATGTGGTGGTTCAGCCCCCCGGCCATCCTCAAGGGCTGGATCGACCGGGTGTTCACCGCCGGGTTCGGCTACGGCCCGAAGGTGCCCCCGCCCTACAGCGAGGGCCCCCTGGCGGGACGGCGCGCGCTGGTGTCGGTGACGGCAGGGGCGCGGGAGACGTCGTTCTCCGACCGGGGCATCCACGGCCGTCTCGCGGACGTGCTCTACCCGCTGCAGCACGGGCTGTTCTGGTTCACCGGCATGGCGCCCGTCGAGCCGTTCGCGGTGTACGGCGCGAACAACCTGCCCGCGGAGCGGTTCGAGGCGGCCAAGCAGGAGTACGCGCGCCGCCTGGACGGCCTGTTCACGGACGAGCCGGTGCCGTTCCGCACGCTGGTGGGCGGCGACTACGATCACGACATGCGGCTGCTTCCGGGGGTGGAGGCGCCGGGGACCGGTGGCCTGGACCTGCATGTCAGGACGAGCTGAACCGAGCGGTGACCGCCACCGTCGCGTACCCCATCGTGAAGCCGCCCCCGAACTTGTCGATCACGGCGCCGATGCCGGAGAGCAGTTCCGCCAGCAGGGCCGGGGGCAGTCGGCCCGCGCCGCCGTGTGTGGGGAGTTGGTCGAGCCACTGCTCGCGCGTGTACTCCCGCTCCCAGTCGAAGCGCCACTGTTCCGGGGCGTCGAACCCGGCCGCCTGCCGCATCCCGTCGGCCGCCTTCGCGGACAGCGGGTCGTACGCGTCGAGCGGAGCGGTCGCCCAGGGGTTGAGCGGCGCGCCGGGCAGCACCCGCCGGTGTACGTCGGAGAAGGCCTCGCGGATGTCCGGGGCGAGCACGAACACGTTCCAGAACACGGCGAGCCGACCGCCCGGGCGCAGCACCTGCCCCGCGCGCGCCGCCCCCGCGACTGCGTCCACCCAGTGCCAGGCCTGGGCGGAGACCACCGCGTCGAAGGTCCGCCCGGCCGCGTCCCAGGTCTCGAAGGCCGCCACCTCGGTCTCGACGCCGGACGCCCGCGCCGCGTCGGCCATCCGCGCGTCGACGTCCACGCCGAGCACCCGACAGCCCGCCGCCTGGAGCTGCCGGGCGGCGATGCCGGTACCGACGCCCACATCAAGGACGTCGGGTCCTGGGCTCTCGGCGACGACGCGGTCCACCAGCGCCCGGGGGTAGCCGGGCCTGGCCCGGTCGTAGCGCCCGGCGTCCGCGCCGAACGACTCGGCCAGTCCGCGGTCCTGATGGGGCTCGCCGCCGGGGTGGGCGGCACCTGACGACGGTAGAGTGGGCATGCGCCCACTCTGAATGGGCGAACGCCCACTCGTCAAGAGACGGCGGGCCGGACCAGGGTGCGATCAAGGAGGAACGTTGCCGACTGGGGTGGCCCTGCGCGACGCGCGCGAACAGCTCTTCGACGCCGCCGAGCGCATCCTGCTCCGGGACGGGCCGAGCGCGCTGACCAGCCGGGCGGTGACCACGGAGGCGGGCTGCGCCAAGGGCGTCCTGCACCGGCACTTCTCCGACTTCGACGCCTTCCTCGCCGAACTCGTCCTCGACCGCGTCGCCCGGGTCGACGCGCGCGCCGCCGCCCTGCGCGCGGCCGCCGGGACCGGCACCGTCACCGACCACCTCGCCGACGCCCTGACGGACCTGTTCGGCTCCGTCGCCGTGGCGATCGTCGGCCTCGTCACGTCCCGGGACGAACTCCGCGCCCGGCTGCGCCGAACCCTGCCGACCGGTGTCCCGCTCCTGACCCAGGCGGCAGCGATGATCGCCGCCTACCTCGCCGCCGAGCGGGACCTGGGCCGCGTCGCGGCGGACGCCGACATCGACGCGCTCGCCCCGACCCTGATCGGCGCGGCACACCTGCTGTTCGCCGACCGCACGGGCACCCCGCCGGAGGCGACGGCCGTTCACAGGGTCGTGGCGACGGTCATGGCCGGGGCGGTCGTGGCGCCGTAGCAGAGGGCGCGGGTGCCGTGTTCCGCCGCGGTCGTCGTGGCGAACTACCGGAACAGGTCGACGGCCCAGGCCGCCCGCTCCCCCGCCGTCGACGGCCAGGAACGCCCGGACCAGGTCGAGGCAGGGCTCGCTCCGGCACCGCGACGCCGTAGGCCTGCCGCACGTGTACGTCGTCGTGCCCGCCCATGATCAGCGAGGCCGAGGGGTCACTGGCGGCCCGCCCCCTCCACGCCCGCCCGGTCGGCCACCGCCGACAGCCGCCCCCGGCCGTCACCCTCATCGGCGACGCCGCGCCCCTGATGTCCCCGTTCACGGGCGAGGGCGCCGACCTCGCCATGGTCGACGGAGCGGACCTGGCCGGGGCCCTCGCCGCGCGCACCGCATGACGGCGCTCACGCGGCGGCGTCGGCGACCAGCTTCTCGTACCCGACGAGGCGTACGCAGGTGGCGACCCCGCGAATGATCTGCTCGACCTCCGCCAGGTCCGGGTAGCTGGGGCTGATGCGGATGACGCTGTCGTCCGGGTCCTGCCCGTACGGGTGCGTGGCGCCCGCGGGCGTCAGGGCGATGCCCGCCGCCTTGGCGCGGCGCACCACTTCGCGGGCGCAGCCGTCGGGGACGTTCAGGACGATGAAGTAGCCGCCCTTGGGCGTGGACCAGGTGGCGAGGCCGGTGCCGCCGAGCTCTTCGGCGAAGCCGCGCAGCACGGCGTCGAACTTGGGGCGCAGCAGCGCGCGGTGCTCGCGCATGTGGGCGCGCACGCCGTCGGCGTCCCGCAGGAACAGCGCGTGGCGGAGCTGGTTGATCTTGTCGGGGCCGATGGAGCGCTTGGCGTTGCGGCCGCGCAGCCAGGCGGTGTTGGCCGGGGACGAGCCGAAGAAGGCGACTCCGGCGCCGGCCAGGGTGATCTTCGAGGTGGAGCCGAAGACGAACGCCCGGTCCGGGTGACCGGCCTCGGCGCAGGCGGCGAGGACGTCGGCGACCTCGGGCTCCTCGTCGGTGAGGTGGTGCACCGCGTAGGCGTTGTCCCAGAAGATCCGGAAGTCCGGTGCGGCGGTGGGCATCGAGGCGAGCCCGCGGACGACCTCGTCGCTGTAGCAGGTGCCGTCGGGGTTGCTGTACTTGGGCACGCACCAGATGCCCTTGATCGCGGGGTCGGCGGCCACGAGCCGCTCCACCTCGGCGAGGTCGGGGCCCGCGGGGGTCATCGGGACGGGGATCATGTCGATGCCGTAGCGCTCGCACAGCGCGAAGTGCCGGTCGTAGCCGGGGACCGGGCACAGGAACGCGACCCGCTCCTCGTCGGCCCAGCGCCGCGACGCGCCGGGCAGGGTGCCGAGGAGGGCGTGCACGATGCAGTCGTGCATCAGCTCCAGGCTGGAGTTGCCGACGGCGAGGAGCTGGTCGACCGGCGTCTGGAGGAAGCCGCTGAAGATCTCGCGCAGTTCGCGCAGTCCGTCGGGGCTGCCGTAGTTGCGGCAGTCGGTTCCGTCGGCCGCGGTGTACCGGTCGCCGGGCAGGCTCAGGAGGTCCGCGGCGAGGTCGAGCTGCCGGGGCGAGGGCTTGCCGCGCGTCAGGTCGAGGGCGAGCCCCTGGCCGAGCAGGTCGGCGTAGTCGCGCCGGGCCTCCTCCAGGCGTACGGCCGGGGGAACGGAGTCGGCGGGCACCTGCGCGGTCGTGGTCATGCGGACTTCCTCAGGGACTGGGGTACGGCATCGGGAGCACCAGGGGCACCGGCGGGCCGCCGGGGCCGACGGGTCGGCGGAGGAAACCGTTCTCCGCGGGCGGCGCCGCGCGGGCGCCGCCCCTCGTCGGTCCCATGATGGCCCTTGTCCGGCGGAGGTGGACTCCTGTTCCGAGGACCGGACGGCTTCCAGGGACCGGACGGCCCACCCGCGCCCCGGGCGGACCTGGCGTCCCGGACCACCGCCGTCACCGCCGCAGCGCGCGGTCCACCAGCCGGAGCGCGGCCCTGGCCTGCGCGTCCCCTCGTTCGTCGGTCCGCAGGGTGAAGGCGGCGACGGTCGCGGCGCGACTGCCGTCCGCGGTGACGCCGCTCTCGGAGACGATCCCGAGGTGGGTGCCGCCGTGGAACCAGACACCCTCGTCCCGACGCCGCGCGGACCCGGCGCCACCAGACCCGCTCCCACCCGGCCGCCAGGCGATGCCCATCCCGTAGCGCACGCCGTCGGCCTGGATCCAGTCGGGGGCCGCCACGGTCTGCTTCATCGCGGCCAGTTGGGCGCGGTGCAGGAGTCGGCCGCCGAGCAGTGCGCGCAGGAACACGGCGAGGTCGTGGGTGGTGCTGATGATGCCGCCGTCCGCGCCGCCGCCGGTGGCGAGGGAGGTGTCGGTCAGCCGGGTGCTGCCGGGGAACTGGGTGTAGGCGGTCGCGGTCGGCTGCGGTACGTACGCCGAGGTGCCGGGGACGAGGGTGTGCCTGAGGCCGAGCGGGGCGATGACGCGTTCGTGGATCTCCTGGGCCCAGGGGTGGCCGGTGACCTTCTCGACGACGAGGCCGAGGAGGACGTAGTTGGTGTTGGAGTAGCTCCAGCGCTGTTCGCGCGCCGGGTCGGCGGCGTCCGGCAGCCACAGCGGCGGGCGGCTCATGGCGGCCTCCACCTGCCGGCGGGCCGAGGTGACCCGGAAGCGTCCCTTGAGGTAGCCCTCGGGCGTGAAGTCGTCCGCGCCGCCCGCCACGGCGACGTAGTCGTCGAGGCCGCTGGTCTGGCGGAGCAGGTTGGTGAGGGTGATCCTGCGGCCGTCGTTGCCGTGGCCGTCGACGAGGCCGGGCAGCCAGCGGTCGACGGTGTCGTTCAGGTCGAGGCGGCCCTCACCGGCCAGTTGCAGGACGACGGTGGCGGTGAAGGGCTTCGTGTCGCTGCCGATGCGGTAGTACGCGTCCCAGGGCACCGGCCGCTCCCCCGTCAGGTCCGCCGCACCGGCCCGTGCGGTGAGGCGGCCGCTCGGGCCCTGCACCTCGGCGAGCACACCGGTGGTCCCGGTCGCGCGGATCGCGTCGACGTCGGCCTGGAGGGCGTCGCGGCCCCGGGGCGCGGCGGGGCGCTCGGCGGCACGGCCCGTGCCGGTGCCCGCGATGACGGCCGTGGCGGCGGAAACTACGGCGACCATGCCGCCGCGCCTGCTGAACACCGGTCCGTGGGCACTCATCGGGTCGCTCCCTCGGGTGCGCAGGTGAGGTCGCGGGCGGGCAGCTTCCCGTCGCGGAGGTAGTCGTTGACTGCGTCGTCGGCGCACGGGACGGGCCGGTGGCCCTCGGTGCCGCGCCCGTACACGCCGTGCGAGCGGATGTCGGCCGTCACCAGGCGTGATCCGGTGAGCTTGCGGTGCAGGGCCAGGGCCCCGTCGTAGGGGACGTTGTTGTCGCGGCGGGCCTGGAGCATCAGGACGGGCACGTTGTTGCGGATGGTCGTGCCCGGCTCGCGCGGCGGGGACTTCCAGAACGCGCACGGCGCGATCATGCCGTTGACGACGGGGCCGAACACCGGCTGTGTGGCCCGGCTGCTCACGGTGTTGCGCCAGTACGTCTCGGGGTCCTTCGGCCAGCCCCCGGCGGGCCAGCCGCCGTCACCGCACATGAACAGCGCGCCGCCCACCATGCTGTCGCCCAGGTCCGGCGAGTTCAGCAGTTCCAGCAGGGCGGCCAGCTCAGGACCGGGCTCGGTGAGCTTCCCTGCGGCGGCGTCGACGAGGTCGCGCACCACGGAGGCCAGCGCGGGGTCGCTC
Source organism: Streptomyces sp. NPDC041205 (assembly GCF_055591765.1). Taxonomy (NCBI): domain Bacteria; kingdom Bacillati; phylum Actinomycetota; class Actinomycetes; order Kitasatosporales; family Streptomycetaceae; genus Streptomyces; species Streptomyces sp. NPDC041205. The sequence goes on from NZ_JBVIZH010000008.1 coordinate 209,813, forward strand.
TCCTGGTGCTGGACGAGCTGGCGCAGCAGCAGCCGCATGACCGGGGCGTTCATCCGCTGCCCCGCGACCTCCACGGGGCGGCGCTCGGCCCCGTCGAGCAGCTTCTGCACACTCGCCCGCACCTGGGCGGCGGTGCGGCCGAGCCCGTACCGGTCGTGCTGCCGGGCGGCCCAGGCGGCCCACTCGTCGAGCCCTTCCTCCAGCGGGCCGCCCGCGCGCTGGAACAGCTCGTACTGGGTGGCAGCGGGGTCGGTGGAGGAGTCGATGATCACGCGGTCGGCGCGGCGGGGGAACATCTGTGTGAAGACGGCGCCGAGGTCCGCGCCGTAGGAGACGCCGTAGTACGAGAGGCGGCGCTCGCCGAGGGCCGCGCGGATCGCGTCCATGTCCCGGGCGACGTTCCGCGTCGAGGCGTGCGGCAGCAACGCGGCGTTGTCCCCGTGCTCCTGGCAGCGCCTGGCCGTGTCCCGCGCGGAGTCGACGGACGCGTCGAAGTCGGCGCGCGGCGTGGTGACGGGGCCGGGCGGACGTGGGGGTCCCGCCGGGGCGCAGCGCACGGGGCTGCTCTCGCCGAGGAACCTCGGGTCGAACCCGATCAGGTCGTAGTGGTCGGCGACGTCTCTCAACGCCGGGCGGAGCGCGAGGGTGTTGGCGAGGCCGGTGCCGCCGGGGCCGCCGGGGTTGGACAGGAGGATGCCGCGCCGTGCGTTCGGGGACGCGGCCTTGATCCGGGAGATCGCGATCTGGATGGTCCGCCCGCGGGGGTCGGCGTAGTCCAGGGGCACCGTCACCTTGGCGCACTGCGCCCCCGCCTCGTTCAGCTCGGTCTGCGCCGCCGAGCAGGGGCCCCAGGCCAGGTGCTGGCGCTGCGGGGCCGTGTCGCGGCCTGCCGGCTGCTGCGGGGTGGCGGCGGCGGGCACGGCGGCCGTGAGTAGTCCGGCAAGACCCAGGCCGAGGCCGACCGTTGACGGGACGCGCATGGTGCTCCTCGTGTCGAATGCGACTCTCTGTCGGTCACGACGCTATGAGCACCCCGCCCGCCGACACCATGCGGCTTCCCGGCTCACCGATCGTCGGGTGGGCGGTATTGACAGTGGGCGAAACGTGGTTCGGTCGGGGCGGTCGCACCGGGTGTCGGCGGCGGAGTGCCGGTGGCCGCTGTCAGGAGTGCCGGTGGCCGCTGTCAGCAGAGGAGGTGGGCGGCGTGGGCGAGTCCTTCCAGGGCCCGGCGCTGCTCGTCCGTCCACTCCGTCGCCTGCTCGTGGTGCGTGGACACCACGCCGATCAGCGTGCCGTCCCCGGAAGTGATCGGCACCGAGGCACACGCGCCGACACCGGCCTCCCGCAGGACGTCCAGCGCCGGGGTGCCGTGGAAGACCGGGGATGCGGTCACCTCCTCGACGAGAACGGGTTTGCGGTCCTGCGCGGCCACGCCGCACGCGGTCTCCCGGTCGGCCACCGTCTCGAAGTAGGTCAGGAACGGGTGGTGGAAACCCCGTTGGGCCACGATCCGCAGCACTCCGCCCGCCGGGTCGTGCACCTGGGCATTGCCCTTCGGCGCCCCGGTGATCTCGAAAGCCGCCGACAGCGCCGCCGACACCACGGAAAGCCGCAGGGCCTGCTCGCTCAGCGACAGCGGCGCCGTCGCCAGTTCCTGAGCGATCCGCAGGCCCTCCACGTCGCCGCAGCTCCGGAGGTGGCGCAGCACCGAGCTGTGGGCCCGCTCCACCGCCAGGCTGCCGCCCGCGGCGGCGGCCCGCAGCCGGGCGTCGAGGAGCAGTTCCACACCGGCGGTGCCGCAGAACGTCACCCGGCTCAGGTCCAGGAGTGTGCGGCCCACGGGCCGCTCCACGGCGCGGTGCAGTTCGCGGGCCAGCACCGGCACGGAGGCGATGTCCAGCTCACCGGCCACGCGGATGGTGACCCGGCCGTCCACCTTGGCGACACCGACCGATACGGACCGCGACGGCTCGGACCACTCCACGCCCCACCCCGCCCCTGAATCCGCTGACCGCAATCACCGGGCCTGGCCTCTGTGATTCGCGTGATCCGCACACCTGGCCTCCGTTGATCCGCGCACCTGACCTCGTTGATCCGCGTTGTTGATCCGCGTTGATCCGCGTTGATCCGCACACCTGGCCTCCGTCCACCCACGCTAGCGCCGGGGCCGCCCGCGCCCCGAGCACTTCACGAGTGCGGTCCACCATGGCATCGATTCGGACAGGAACGGACAGATCTGACCTCAACCGCTCGTCCCGAAGGGGCCGTTGGCCGCGAAGGCGCGTTCCGCGAAGCGTTCGCCGATGCGACGGTGCGTCGCGGCGTCCGGGTGCAGTTCGTCGGGCAGCGGCAGTTCGGCGAAGTCGGCCTCTCCGTAGAGGTCGCGGCCGTCGAGGTAGTACAGGTGCGGGTCGTCGGCCGCGCGCCGCTCCACGATCCGGGCCAGCTCGTCCCGGATGACGCCCAGGGTCAGCTTCCCGCTCGCGCGTTCCGCCGGGTCGCCCGTGGCCAGGAAGCGCAGCCGTCCCTCGCTCAGGGCGCCGAAGTCCGGGGCGCTGGGTCCCGGGGTGTCCTCGTGGATGGGGCACAGGATGGGCGAGACCACGAGGAGCGGGGTGGTGGGGTGGCCCTCGCGGATGGTGTCGAGGAAGCCGTGGACGGCCGGGCCGAAGGCGCGAAGCCGCATCAGGTCGGCGTTGACCACGTTGATGCCGGTCTTGACGCTGATCAGGTCGGCGGGGGTGTCACGCAGGGCACGGGCGGTGAACGGGTCGAGCAGGGCGCTGCCGCCGAAGCCGAGGTTGATCAGTTCCACGCCGCCGAGCGAGGCTGCGAGGGCGGGCCAGGTCGTGCTGGGGCTCGCGGCGTCGGAGCCGTGGCTGATCGAACTGCCGTGGTGCAGCCAGACCTTGCGGCCCCGGTCCGGCGCGGGCTCGACGGGGGCGTCGGTGCGCAGCGCGACGAGTTCGGTGGTCTCGTTGTGCGGCAGCCAGATCTCGACGTCCTTCAGCCGCTCCGGCAGCCCGGTGAAGCGGAGCGTGCCGACGGGGCCCGGCCGGTGCTCGGCGCTCCCTGCCGCCATGTCGATGGTCAGGGTGTTGCCGCCGGTCGCGCTGGCCTGCTGGGTCAGACGGCCGTCGATCAGCAGGTCGTACATGCCGTCCGGGCGGGGCGGCGCGCCGGCGTAGACGCGCTTGGTGGGCAGCGTGTCCAGTTCGACGGCGGTGGCGCGGGTGCGCAGGACGAGGCGGACGCCGGAGGGCTGGGACTCGGCCATGGCGAGCTGTCCGTCGGTGTTCTGGGCGCGGGCCCGCTCGGGCAGCCGGTGCGGAAGGACGCCGTGCGCGGTGCGCTCCAGGTCGAGGGCGCCGTGGAGGAGGTCCGCGGTGATGGGGGTGGATATGAGGGTGGATACGGACGCGGCGAGGGGCGCGTCGGCGGGCGAGGGGTGCGGGGTGGTCATGTCTTCTCAGCCTGTTGATCGAGTTTCGGGTGGGGCAGCGGGAGGGGGCGCCCCGCAGGGCACCCGGCGTGGTCAGGACGCGGACCGGTCAGAGCCCGGAACGGTCAGAGCGCGGGCGCCGGCCAGTTCCGCAGCAGCGCGTCGAGGGCGTCCACGATCCGGGACCAGGACTCCTCGGTGCCGGGGGCGCTGTGGCTGAAGGCTCCGGCGGCCTCCAGGCTGACGTAGCCGTGGAAGACGCTGCCGAGGAGTCGGACGGCGTGCGTCTGGTCCGGCTCCGTCAGGTCGTAGCCCCGCAGGATCGCGCGCATCATCTGGGCGTGCCTGGCTCCGGCGCTGGCGGCGGCCGCCTCCGGGTCGAGCCGGAAGCGGGCCGCGGTGTAGCGGCCGGGGTGCTCCTGGGCGTAGTCGCGGTAGACGTCGGCGAAGGCGGTCAGGGCGTCCTTGCCGGCCCGTCCGGCCAGGGCGGTGGCCCCGCGGTCGGCCAGTTCCTCCAGGGCGAGCAGGGCGATCCTGGTCTTCAGGTCGTGGGAGTTCTTCAGGTGCGAGTACAGGCTCGCGACCTTCACGTCGAACCGTCGGGCGACTGCCGAGACGGTCACCTGCTCGAAGCCGACCTCGTCGGCCAGCTCGGCCCCGGCCTGAGTCAGCCGTTCCACGGTCAGTCCTGCGCGCACCATAATGCTCTCCCCTTTCAACAGAATCGATTATGCACATACCTAAGGCCTTTAGGCTAATACCAATGAGATTCCGGGGACGACCCGCAAAAAAGTCCCGGGCGGAGGAACGGCTCACGCCTTCCCTCCGCCCGGGACTCCGGACGATCACATGCTCCCGTGGACTCAGACCGCCACGGCCGGGTACGTCGGGTACTCCACCCCGGAGACGTACTGCACGACCCGGATCACCTGGCACGAGTAGCCGAACTCGTTGTCGTACCAGAGGTAGAGGATCGCGTTGTCGCCGTCGACCTTGGTGGCACCGGCGTCGACGATCGACGCGTGGCGCGAGCCGATGAAGTCGTTCGAAACCGCGTCAGGAGCGCTGGTGAAGTCGATCTGGCGGCGCAGCGGGGAGGTCAGCGAGACGTCGCGGAGGTGGTCGAGGACCTCCTCGCGGGTGGCCTCGCGGCCGAGCCGCAGGCTGAGGATGGCGATCGAGACGTCCGGCACCGGGACCCGGATCGAGCTGCCGGTGATCGGCGCCTTGAGGTCGGGCAGCGCCTTGGCGACGGCGGAGGCGGCACCGGTCTCGGTGATGACCATGTTGAGCGGCGCCGAGCGACCGCGCCGGTCCGCCTTGTGGTAATTGTCCAGGAGGTTCTGGTCGTTGGTGAACGAGTGGATGGTCTCCACGTGGCCACGCAGGACGCCGTACTCGTCCGCCATCGCCTTCAGCGGCGGGACGATCGCGTTGGTGGTGCAGGACGCGCAGGACAGGATCCGCTCGTCCGGCTTGATCATGTCGTGGTTGACGCCGTGCACGATGTTGGGCACGTCACCCTTGCCGGGGGCGGTCAGGACGACCTTGTCGATGCCGGGGCGCAGGTGCTGGGAGAGGCCCTCGCGGTCGCGCCACTTGCCGGTGTTGTCGATGAGGATGGCGTCCTTGATGCCGTACGCCGTGTAGTCGACCTCCGACGGATCGCCCGCGTAGATCACCTTGATCTCGTTGCCGTTGGCGATGATCGTGCTGTTCGCCTCGTCGACGGTGATCGTGCCCTGGAACTGGCCGTGGATGGAGTCGCGGCGCAGCAGCGAGGCGCGCTTGACGAGGTCGTCCGCGGGCCGTCCGCCACCCGGCCGGACGACGATGGCGCGCAGCCGCAGGCCGTTGCCGGAGCCCGCCTTCTCGATGAGCAGCCGGGCGACGAGGCGGCCGATGCGGCCGAAGCCGTACAGGACGACGTCACGGCCCTCGCGGCACTCGATCTTGTTGGCGCCGGTGGCACCCGCGACGGCCTCGGCGGTGAACTCCGCCACCGTCAGACCGCGGTCGTCGGCCCGGTACGTCGCGGCCAGCATGCCGATGTCGATCTGCGAAGGGCCGAGGTCGAGCGCGGTGAGGGCCTGCAGGAACGGCAGCGTCTCGGTGACCGAGAGCTCCTCACCGGCGATCTGCCGGGCGAATCGGTGGGTCTTGAGGATGCTGACCACCGACTTGTTCACCAAGGAGCGGCTGTGCAGCAGGACGGTGACGTCCCGCTCGCGGTGCAGCTTCCCGATGATCGGGATCATCGACTCCGCGATCTCCTCGCGGTTCTTCCAATTGGTGAACGAGTCGTCATTGACAGTCACAGGAGTATCTTTCGAGCTAGGCGGCGCTCATATGCTAACCCGACGCAAGTTCGATCTTCCATCGGGTGCCGCCGACGCCCTTCCGGATGCCGTCGGTGCCCGCCCGACCCCAGGCGGAGCCCCGCCCCGGAACCCTGCGGAACCCGTCCACGACGCCGCCGCCGTCCGCGGGCATCATCCCCTCGCACTTCCGCTTGAAGAGTCAGTGGTGCTGTCGCGGCAGAAGCAGCAGAACGCCCGTCCCGGCATCGGCGCCCTGCTCCGCCCTGCCCTGCCCCGCCCGGGGCTCGCTCCTTTGCTTCACAGCTCACACGGTTCACGGTGGCGAACTCGCGCACCCTTTCAGTACGTTCATGTGGCTCGCCGCCCCCTCTCACCCCCTTGCCCCACCGGGAGTTCCACTTGAACGACAGCCACGTCCGGCCGACCGCCCCGGCTGCGCAGACGGCCCCCTCCGCGGCACGCAGGTCCACCGCGGCGGTCGTCGACGCGCTGATCGCCCTGGTGTGCGGCCTCGCCGCCGGAGTGGCGGCGGGGGTCGAGATCGTGGACGGCGTGGTCGAGCTGCGGCCGGGGTCGCCCGCCGTGTGGGGCGGGGCGGTCGGCGCACTGTTCGGTGTGTCCTTCGTCGATCACGTCCTGCTCGGCCTGGTCGCCCGGGCCAGTCCGGGCAAGCTGCTGTGCGGGCTACGGATCGTCCGGGTCGCCGACGGCGGTCGGCCGGGGCTCGGGCGGCTGCTGGGGCGCTGGCTGTTCGGGTTCTACTGGGCCGTCGTGTTCGTGCCCGTCCACGTGCTCGCGGACAGCGATGTGGAGCAGCAGGACGCGGTGGGGCTGCGCACGGTCCGCCGACCGGCACGCCAGCCTTAACTCCCGGCCCCCGGCGCCGTGAAGTACGCGGCGCTCTCCGCGTCCGCCGGGTCGTACGACTCGATCGCGACCTCGTCCAGGGTGATGTCCATGGGCGTACCGAAGGTGGTGATGGTCGAGAAGAGCCGCAGTTCACGGCCGTCGAAGCGGATGATCATCGGGATCACGACGTCGGACTCGACGTGCGGGCCCGCGTCCTCGGCTTCGGGGGCCAGCAACTCCTCGTAGAGCGCGGTGAGTTCGGCGTCGGGGGCGGCGGCGAGCTGGCGGCCGAGGCGGCAGCCCATCTGGTGTGGTGGGAGCCGCCGCACGCCCCGGACAGCCTGGCTCATGTCGCCTCGCTGCTCTCCGGCGCTCCCACCCGGCCGACGGCCCAGCGGCCGCAGGTCAGTTGAGAGCCCAGCGGGGGCGGTCGGCTGACGGCCCCGCGGTCGCCGGTCAGCTGATGGAGTAGCGGCTGCCGGTCAGCGACTGGAGCAGCAGCCGCCAGTCAGCGGATGGAGTAGCGGCTACCGAAGGCAGTGACGGTGAACGGGCCGTCCAGCTCCTGATGGCCGCTCTTGGCGAGCCGCCGCAGCGCTTCGACACGGTCGACGGACCTGCGCCACTCGTCGGCCGTGTCGGCGTTCACGGGGTGGGTCAGATCGTGGACGCGTACGTCGAAGAACGCGTCCAGCCACGCCTTCTCGCCCGCCTCGGCGGGGGTGCCGACCTTCGCCGTCGTCCGCCGGACCAGGGCGGGCAGGCCGTCGCCGTCGGAGCCGTTCCCGTGCTGGATCGAGGCGTCGTACAGCTCGGCGACGGCCAGCGGGCTGCGGAGGCCTGCCTTGTCGGCGGCCCGCAGGGCCGGGGTGAAGTAGCGCTCGTAGACCTGGGCGTCCTGCACCTCGCGGAACACGGGGTCGGCGGCGGCGCGCTTCCACGCGGCGATGTAGGCGGCGTCGGACAGGGGGCGGGAGCCGTTCGAGCCGCCCGCGTCGGCCCCGTCCGAGGCTTCCGGGCCTTCCCCGTCGGCCAGGCGCTGGAGTGCGGGGATGAAGCGGGCGAGCGGGTTGGCCGGCTTCTTGTCGGTGTAGGCGCGCACCACCTCCAGGGCGTCGCCGTCGTCGGTGGTGAAGCCCGCCCGGCCTGCGGTGACGCCCCGGCCGTCGTCGAGGTTCTCCGCGTACGCGTACTGGATCTTGGTGGTGCCGTTCTCGAAGACGCTCACGATCTGGTCCGCCCGGCGGCGCTGCTCGGAGCTGAGCCCGCCGTCCGCGGCGGCGCGCGCGCCGTCCCGGCCACCGCTGTCCGAGCCGTCGCCGCTGGTGAGGGTCACGCCAAGGACGACGGCGGCGACGGCGAGGAGAGCGGCGGCGGCCAGGGCGAGGCGGCGTGCGGGTGGGGCGGGGGCTTCCATACGAGGAGCCTAGATCCGGCCGGACCTCCTAGCGTATCCGGACCTTCCGGGGGCTGCCCCCTCACCTACTGGTGACCGGCCGTCCCGATGGGGCCCTCGATGAGGTCGCGCAGCTGGGTGCGGGCGGTGATGCCCAGTTCGGGGCAGCCGCGGTAGAGGTGCGAGCCGACCGTACGCGGGGAGAGGAAGAGCTCCTCGCCGATCTCGCGGTTGGTCAGCCCGCGGGCGGCGAGCTGGACGATCTGCCGCTGCTGCGGGGAGAGTTCGGCCAGCGCGTCGGGGGCCGGGGCCGTGACGTCGAGGCCGGCGGCGCGCGCCTCGGCCCGAGCGCGCTCGCTCCACGGGCGGGCGCCCAGGCGACGGCAGGTCTCCAGGGCCTCGGTGAGCGGGCCCCGTGCTTCCGCGACCGGCTGCCGACCGAGACCGAGTGGGAGTACGCGGCCAGGGGCGGCCTGGAACAGCGGCGCTACCCCTGGGGCGACGAACCGGCCCCGGGCGGGGAGCACCGCTGCAACATCTGGCGCGGCGCCTTCCCCACGAAGAACACCGCCGCCGACGGCTACCGCGGCACCGCCCCTGCCGACGCCTTCGAACCCAACGGCTTCGGGCTGTACGACATGTCGGGCAACGACTGGGAGCGGTGCGCCGACTGGTGGTCCACCGAGCACGCCGCCGCGCGCCCCGGCCACAACCCCAAGGGCCCGCCCACCGGCACCGTCAAGGTCGTCCGCGGCGGTTCCCACATGTGCCACGACTCGCACTGCAACCGCTACCGGGTCGCCGCCCGCACGGCCGACGCCGTCGGCGGCGGGGGCGGCCACACCGGCTTCCGCCGCGCGCGGGACGTCGGCGAAGGCCACCATGGGTGACCTCCGCGACGCGTGCCGGGCGGGCCCGTGGGGTCGGGGCCGCGCGCGGGGACGGATCGCGCGGCCGGGGCGTCAGCAGCTCAGGTTGGAGCCCGGCGTCGTGCCGAGGATCCGCGTGAAGGCCTTGTACTTGTCGATGCGGCTCTGGACCTGGGCGGGGTTGCCGCCGTTGCACTCCAGGGCGCCGTTGATGGAGCGGATGGTCTCGCCGAATCCGGCGCCGTTGACCATGGCGTTGTGCGGGGTCATGGTGCCGGGGCCGTTCTGGGTGTTCCAGTACCAAAGGCCTGTCTTCCAGGCGATGGCCGGGTTCTGCTCCACCAGGTACGGGTTGTTCAGGAGGTCGATGCCGAGTGCGTCGCCCGCGGCCTTGTAGTTGAAGTTCCAGCTGAGCTGGATGGGGCCGCGGCCGTAGTAGGCGGCCTGTCCGGCGGGACAGCCGTAGGGCTGGGTCTTGTCGCAGTAGTGCGGGTAGTTCGCCTGGTTCTGCTCCACGATGTGGACAAGACCGCCCGTCTCATGGCTGACGTTGGCGAGGAACGCCGCCGCCTCCTGCCGCTTGACGGTGTCGCTGCCGGTGTTCGTGAAGCCCGGGTAGGCGCCGAGCGCGTCGGTCAGGCCCTTGTACGTGTAGAACGGGTTCCGGTTCGGGAACATCTTGTTGAACTGCGACTCGCTGACGATGAAGCCGGACGGGTCGGGGTCGCCCGGGTCCGTCCCACCACCACAGGCGCCCTGGTCCGCCCACACGTCGGAGCGGCCCGGAGTCTCGTTCTGCGTCCACCACTTGGCGGTCCAGTTGCGCCCGTTGTACGAGGCCGACTTGCCGCCCGTGTACACGGACGAGGAGCTCCACGGCGCGGCGCACTCGGCAGCGGACGCCGAGGCGGCACCCGGACCCAGGACGATCAACGCGCCGATCGTGGCCACCGCGGCCATGAAGCTGGTGATGCGTCTGATCATGCCAACTCTCCTTACGGGCAGAGCGGAAGCCGTCTCCCGCCCCGCCATCGGGGGTGCCGCGACTCAAGCGAAAATGGTCTGGACCTGTCAAGGTCTAGACCAAACTGAGGTCGAAATTCGCGGAATCCGTCCATCATCCGGACCGATGGAGGTGTTGGGGGTGGGCGACGGTGGCGTCAACTCGGTCCGCGCGTAGGCGGTTTGGCGGACACGGCGGCACCCGACCGCGCCCGGGTCAACGCACCGCCGACCGGGGCAGCGTGGGCTTCGCACAGCCGTGATCCACGACCGAGAGGCGGACGAACCGGACCAGTTGACGGCGTTCGACGCGCGTGAGCGGATCCGAGGTGAAGACGCGGCCCCCTCCGCGTCCGTGGCACAGTACCTGGCAGCGCCCCGGCCATCGCCGCCGTCGCCCCCGGGGCGCCCCGGACGGGGCGTGGACCGACGGCGCGCCCTCCACCCGGTCGACACCGCCCCCGGACTCGGCGTCGCAGCCCGTGCGCTCGGCAGCGCGCGGCGGACGCACGTTTCGCCGCCCGGGCTCGCCCATCCAGCCCGCCGAAGTCCTCAGCCAGAAGCCCGGCGACAGCAGCGAGTTCGCGCCCCGCCGGCCCGGTCCCGTGCCAGGCCGTCACCCCGACCCCGCGCCGGGCCTCCGCTGAGCGCACCCCGCGCCGACCCACCACCAAGGCCCGGCGCCAAGCCCCCGCTCAGCCCCCGTGCCAGGCGATCACCGCGTCGACGAATGCGACCACCCGCTCGCCGACGCGCTCCACACTTCCGTTCTGCACGCTGACCTGCGCGCCCTCCAGCGCGAAGGTGATCTCCGCGGCGGCCTCCTCGGGATCGGTGAGTCCGGCCGCGACGCACATGGCGGTGAGGCGGCGCAGTTGCCGCGCCTTGTGCGCCTCGATCACCTGACGTGCCGGGTGTGCCGCGTCGGGCAGTTCGGCGAGGGAGTTGACGAAGGGGCAGCCGCGGTGCGAGATCGCCGACAGGCCGTCGGCGACGAACGCGGCCACGCCCCTGATCTGCGCCCGGGGGTCGTCCCGCCATCGTTGCTCGATGCGGTCGAAGGCGTCGGCGTACTCGGCGGCGACGATGAGCAGCCACTCCGCCACCAGCGCGTCCTTGGTGCCGAAGTGCCGGTACAGGGCGGCCTTCGTGGTCCCGGCCCGGTCCGCGACGGCCTGCACGCCGACGCCCCTGATGCCCTCGGAGCCAAACAGTTCCTCGGCCGCGTCGAGGATGCGCTCACGGGGCGGCAGCTTGGCCACCCGCTCCGCCCGGCCCGGCCGCACCGTGTCCGTCATGCCCCATCCTTCCCCGCCGCTCCGGCCGTTCAGGCCGCACCACCCCCATGTTACGGTACCGAGCAGTCTCGGGTGATACCGATCGGTATCGTCCAGGACCTATCGGTTCCGCAGGTCGGAGGGGTTCGCATGAAGCTGTCGGAGTACGTGACGCATGACGCCGTCGGGCTCGCCGGGTTGGTCGCCCGCGGCGAGGTGACCGGCGCCGAGTTGGAGAGCGTCGCGCTGGAGGCGGTCGCCGCCGTCAACCCGCTGCTCAACGCGGTGGTGGAGACCTGGCCCGCAGAGGGAGGCGTGGCACCCGGCGAGGGGACGCCGACGGCGGGGAGCGCATCGGCCGGGGCGCCGCTGGCAGGAGTCCCCTTCCTGCTCAAGGACCTGGGCGTCACCATGACCGGAAAGCGGACGGAGCTGGGCAGCCGCCTCGCCGAGGGCAATGTCGCCGCCGGGGACTCGCACCTGATGCGGCGCTTCCGCGCGGCCGGTCTCGCGACCTTCGGCCGCACCGCGACCCCGGAGTTCGCCTACGGCATCACCACCGAGGCCGTCCTGTACGGGCCGACCCGCAACCCCTGGAACCCCGACCGCTCGGCGGGCGGCTCCAGCGGCGGTTCGGCGGCCGCCGTCGCAGCGGGCGTCGTCCCGGTCGCGCACGCCACGGACGCGGCGGGCTCGATCCGCATTCCGGCGGCGAGCACCGGCCTGTTCGGTCTGAAGCCGACCCGCGGCCGGGTGTCCATGGGCCCCGATGTCGACGAGATCTTCAACGGCCTGGCCGTCCAGGGCTGCGTCAGCCGTACGGTACGGGACAGCGCGGCGCTGCTCGACGCGGTCCGGGGCCCGGAGAGCGGCGACCCGTACTTCGCCGCGGAGCCGGAGCGCCCCTACACCGAGGAGATCGCCCGCGACCCGGGCCGCCTCCGCGTGGGCGTCCTCACCCAGGGCGACGGCCGCCGCCGCACCGCGCCCCCGGTCCTCGACGCCGTGTCCCGCACCGCGGAACTCCTCACCTCGCTCGGCCACCACGTCGAGGAGGCCACCCTCGACATCGGCGTGAGCTGGGACGAGTTCGTCCTGGCCAACGCCCGGCTCTGGACGGCCAACCTGGTCCCCTGGATCGACGCCCTGGCCGCCGCCTTCGACCGGCCCGTCGACGCGTCCACCGTCCAGCCCGAGATACTCGCCAGCCACGCCTGGGGCCGCCGGGTCTCCGGCGCGGACTTCGTCGGCGCGCTCGGCGTGCGCAACACCGTCGCCCGCGCCATCGGCCGCCGCTTCGACCGGTACGACGTGCTGCTCACCCCGACGCTGCCCGAACTGCCGCCGCTTCTGGGCGTGTTCGCCGAGGGCGTCGAGGAGCTGGACGGCCTCGGCTGGGTCGACCGGCTCCTCGACCGCTCCCCCTTCACCGCGGCCTTCAACGTCGCCGGGACCCCCGCCATGTCCGTCCCCCTGGCGGCCGACCCCACCACGGGCCTTCCCGTAGGCCTGCAGTTCGCCGCCGCCCACGGCCGCGAGGACACCCTGTTCCGGCTCGCCTCGCAACTCGAACGAGCCGCCCCCTGGTCCGACCGCACACCCGCCGTCTGGGCCGGCACCGCCTGACAAAGACGTCCTCGGCTTCACCAAGTCGACCCGCATGCTGCACCGCGCTGCGCCTGCCGCCCCGGGGCAGCGCCGCCCTCGCCGACAAGGGCTGGGAGAACGGCACCCTCTCCCCGGCCGGTACGTGCTCCGCGAGGACTACCTCACCGTGCCCGCGCAGCGCGTCCCGGAGACGGCGTCGGCCCTGACCGTGGTGGGCGGCCGCGTGGTCCACGCGGCCGCCGAACACACGGCGCTCAACCCGCCGTTGCCGCGACAGGTGCGGCCGTCGTACTCGCCGCTCGTGACGGGAGCGAACGCGCCCTGGCACCGGCCGCCTGTGGCGGCAGGCCCTACTTCTTCGGGTCCCGGAAGCGCCCGAACGCCTTCGAGAGGGCCTTCAGCGGCGAGCCGTCCGTCTTGGCGGCCCCCGCGCCGGGCGGCAGGGCCGCGCCGTCGCCGCCGGTCACCTCGGCCAGCGCGGCCTGCGCTGCCTCGGCCGCCTCGCGGTACAGGTCACGGGACTTCGTCATGGCGTCCAGCGCCTCGGCGTACTTGGTGACCATGCCCTGGGCGTGCACCAGCTCCTCGTCCGGGGTGAGCAGGTGCCAGCCGTGGCGCAGTCGCGTCAGGGCCCGCTCGGCCTCGGCGTGCAGCGGCCGCGGCAGGGCGGCGAACTCCTGGATCCGGTCGAGGAGTTCGGTCGGCTCCGAGCCGTCGAGGAAGACGCTGCGCACCGTGAAGCGGTCGGCGTCGTAGTCCTCGCTCCGCGGCACCATGGACAGGACGACGGCGCCGCCGCGCGGCATCCCCACGCCCAGCTCCCGCTTCATCGCGAAGTCGGCGATCTGCGCCTGCTCCGGCGTGCCCCGGTGCTCGATCACCCGGTGCCGCAGTCCCGGCGGCAGGAACGTCGCGATCGGCTGCTGCCCGACCGCGTCCGGCGTCATCGCCTCGTGCACCACGACGTGGATGAACCAGCTCTGCCGGGTGCAGTCCCGCAGCCTGCGGCGCAGTTCGTCGTCGTCCTTCGGCAGGTGGTTCGCCGCCCGCATCCGCACGTCCGGCACCGTGTCGTGGTCCCAGGGGACCTGCTCGCTGTCGGGCCAGAACATGGTGGCGGGCGAGGGCCAACGCGCGTCCCACGCCCGCTCCGCCTCGGCGGCGAGGATCCAGGTGACGCCGTCGCCGTCCTTGCGGCGGCTCTCCGGGTCGTACGTGGTGAGCTGGGCGCGCACCGTGACGTCGTCGTCCACGCGCCAGCGGGCCTCGAAGAGACGGCGGGCGAGGGGGCCGGGGTCGGCGGACTCGTCCCGGGGGTGCAGCACGGTGGCGCGGGCCGCCTCGGCCGGTTCGAGGTCCAGGAAGTCGTCGAGCACCCCGGCCGCCTTGAGGGCGATCAGGTTGCGCCGGACGTCCTGCTCGGGCTCGGGTCCGAGGTGGCGCCCGCGCCCCAGCCACGCGGTGTCGGGGGCGGTGGTCGATGAGGTGGTGTTTTTGGCCATGAAATCGTTCTGTGGGTGATCGGGGCCCGACCAGTATGGTCCGTGAACGCTTGAGTTTCCCAGGTCAGAACCCTTCCACCCCAAGGGGGATCAGCAAACCGCCGACATCGGCCTCAAAGAAGTCACCCTCTCATGGAGTCGGGGGCCTTGGCCCGAAAATCGGCCCGGGCCCGGGCGTGCGGCCGACCGGGGCGGCAAGTGTCGGCGTGGGGCGCGCACCCCTGCTCGTGCGCCGGGGTGCTGTGGATCTTGCCGACTCTTTCCGGCCGATCGCGCCCCGGCTGATCCCGCCCTGCCGCGACCGCGCAGAGTGGTCCGTATGACGACTCCCGCAGAGCTGCTCCGTTCCTTCGCCCGCACCCGCGCCTCGCTCGACGGCGAGGAGGTCACGTACTGGTGGTCCGGGGATGTGCACTCCTGGGCGCCCGACGAGCCGTACCAGCGCGTGTTCGGCTTCGAAGGGCTCAATGTCGCCCGCCTGGTCCAGGACGCCGAGGCCGGTCCTGACGCGTATCAACTGCTCACCCGCGAGGCGGCCTTCTTCCTGGACCCCGGCACCCGCGAGATCCTGGAGACCTGGCAGGACCTGCCGGTGACGCACATCTGGAACGACCCGGCGAACCAGAAGTGGCGCCCCTTCCCGATACCGACGACCGAGCTCGGCGGCCAGGTCTGCTTCAGCCTGGAGATCCCGCTGTCCTACCCCTCGCCCCTGCCGGTGGCCCAGTATCCCGTGCACTCGGCCGGTGACACGTACAAGGCCCTTGAGCTCTTCCAGTTCTTCGCCGACCGCGCCGACCTCGCGGGCCCGGCGCCCGGCGTCCCGGCCGCCATGTCGTGGACGCGGATGTCCCCGTGGCTCCCCTGGATGGCCCGGGGGCAGCGGCCCGGCGGTCTCACCTTCCACTGCCGGGGCCGCAAGCTCGCCTCGTACGCCGAGGTCCCCGAGCGCACCCGCGCCTACATCGCCGACCACCAGCCGAAGTTCGCCTGCGCCCCGCGGGAGTGGAGCGAGCCGAACGAGACCAGTTGGACGTACTTCCGGAAGCTCAACCCGCCGAAGTAGCCGCCGCGCCGCCCCACCGCCGCCCCTGACCGCGCAACTCCGCCGACCATGGGAACTCGACCGCCCCAAGGACAGGAATCCGTTCCGACCGACCGCAGAACAGGAACCGGCCGCAGAACAGGAAAGGAACCACCCGCCATGTCACTCACCCGCGTCCAGCACGTCTCCCTCTCCCTCGACGGTTTCGCCACCGGTGAGGGCCAGAGCCTCGACGCGCCGTTCGGCCACGCCGGGGATCGGCTGCACGACTGGATGTTCGCCACTCGGTGGGGCCGCCGGATGCTGGGCCGGACTGGCGGCACGGGCGGCGTCGACGACGCCCTCGTGCGGCTGTTCGCTCCCGGGATCGGCGCCGAGATCATGGGGGCCGGGAAGTTCGGCCACCCCGGCTGGCACGAGGACCCTGAGTGGAAGGGCTGGTGGGGCCCCAACCCGCCGTTCCACACGCCGGTCTTCGTCCTCACCCATCACACGCGGCCCTCGATCGAGATGGAGGGCGGCACGACGTTCCACTTCATCGACGCCTCGCCCGCCGAGGCGCTGGAGCAGGCCCGCGAGGCCGCGGGCGGCCTGGACGTGCGCCTCGGCGGCGGTCCCACCATGATTCGCGACTTCCTCGCCGCCGGTCTCGTCGACCACATGCACCTCGTGGTGGTCCCGATCCTGCTCGGCCGGGGCGTGCGCCTCTGGGACGGTCTTGAGGGCCTGGAGAAGGACTACGAGGTCGAGGCCGTCTCCACGCCCAGCGGAGTCACGCACCTGATGTTCACCCGCGCGGGCCTGTGAACCGCCTCGGTCACTGCGTGCGGAGGTGAGGGGCGGCAGGCGTGATTCGGCCGATCGTGGTGAGCGACTGCGGGGAAGGGGCTTCCCGTCGAGGCATGCGCGTTCCTGCCGGGTAGGGATGTGATCATGACTGCGACGAGCGCATCCGCCCCCGGCACGACCACCCGCACCCCCGCTGTCGCCATACTGCGGCTGCTCGGCGGCTTCCAGATCTCGCAGGCCCTGTACGTCGCGGCCCGCGCCGGGGTCGCCGACGAGCTGGTCGGCGGGCCCCGGCCGGTCGGCGCGGTGGCCGAGGCCACGGGGCTCCGGCCCGACCTGCTGCGCCGACTCCTGCGGACCCTCGCCACCGAGCAGGTCTTCGCCTACGACGAGGAGCGGGACTCCGTGGCCCTCGGGGCGCTCGGGCACACCCTGCGCAGCGACACCGACGAGTCCGTCCGCGACGTCGCCCTCATGTGGATGGAGACCCACTACCGGCCCTTCGGCCGGCTGTGGTCCACGCTGCACGACGGAGTGCCCGCCGCGGAACGGGAGTTGGGCAAGCCGTTCTTCGACTGGCTCGGCGAGGACCCGGACCGGGTCGCGGGCTTCAGCTCCGCCATGGGCGACCTGATGCGCGCCGTCCGCCGGGACGCGATCGACGCCCTCGACCTGACCGGCGTCGGCCACCTGGTCGACATCGGCGGAGCCGACGGCACGGGCCTCGCCACCCTCGCGGGGCGCCATCCGCACCTGCGCGGCACCGTCTTCGACCTGCCTCATGTCGTACGGGCCGCGCACGCCACCCTGAGCCGGGCCGGCGTCGCCGACCGGGTCGACACCCGGGGCGGCGACTTCTTCCAGGCCGTCCCGGAGGGCGCCGACGCGTATCTCGCCTGCTTCATCCTCCACGACTGGAACGACGAGCAGAGCACCCGCATCCTGGAGCGCGTCCACGAGGCGGCGGCCCCCGGCGCCCGGCTCCTGCTCGTCGAGACCGTCCTCGGGCGCGGCCCCGCGCCCGAGATCGCGACCATGCTGGACCTGACCATGATGGGCATGCTCGACGGGCGCGAGCGCACCTTGGAGGACTGGCGCGGACTGCTCGCGGGCGCGGGATTCGAGCTGACCCGCACCGTCGAGACTGCGGGCCCCATGTGTGTCATCGAGGCGGTCAGGGTGGATCGCTGACTCGCACGAGGTCGCCGACAGCGGCGCGCCGTGCGGAGTCCGGCATTCCGCTCGGTGTTCGGAGCCCCCTGACGTCAGGGCGTCAGAGCGTCAGGGCGTCAGGACGTCAGGAACGCGTGCAGCGCGGTGATCAGCGCGGCCGGGTTGTCCTCCTGCACGTTGTGACCCGCGTCCGGCACCACCACGAGTTCGCCGTCGGGTACGCGCTCGACGAGGCGTTCGGCGGTGGACTGCGGGAGCACCTTGCTGCGCCCGCCGCGCACGAGGAGCACCGGCAGGCCCGTGAGCTGGGCGGCGAGCCGGTCGATGGCGGCGAGGATGGCGGGGAAGTCGGGCGGACGCGGATCGCTCTTCGGCACCCACGCGCCGCCGGGCGCGCGGCGGAACAGCGCGCGCATCCGGTACGTGACGCATCCGCGGTCGGCCCGCGGATTGACGCGCAGGGCGGCGTCCACCACGGCGTCGAGTGCGTCGACCGGGCCGAGACCCGCCATGAAGGTCCGTACCCGCTTCGTGCTCTCGAAGTCGACGCCGGGTGCGACGTCGATCAGCGCGAGACGCTCGACGCGGCCGGGGTGCGCGGCGGCGACGTGGGCGGCGACCACGCCGCCGAGCGACATGCCGACCAGGCGCACCCGGTCGAAGCCGAGGTGGTCCGCCGCGGCGACCACGTCCTCGGCCATCGCGCCGATCCGGTAGTCGTCGGACCAGTCGCTGTCGCCGTGGCCGCGCAGGTCCAGTGCGACGAGCCGCGCGGCGCCGCGCAGGCCGAGGCAGACGAAGTCCCAGGTGTGCGCGTTCAGTCCGCCGCCGTGCAACAGCAGGACTTCGGGGCCGGGGCCGCCCCAGTCGAATCCGTGCAGGCGGCATCCCGCGCGGGAGTGGAAGAGGTCGCGCGGCGGTGCCGGATCGTGGATCCGTACGCCCAGCGATGCCGCGAGATCGGTCATCGACGGGACCGAGGTCTGTTCGTTCACCGCACCGCCCCCCTTACCTTGAGGCCCCAAGGTAAGCCTCTTACCTTGGACCGTCAAGGTAAGCTTGTGGCGTGGCTACCCGTAGACGACGTACACCCGACGAGGCCAAGCGACTGATCCTGGAGGCCGCGGGCGAACTGCTCGCCGCGGGCGGCCCGGCGGCCGTGCAGGTGCGGGCCGTGGCCGCCGCGGTCGGGGTGTCCGACGCCGCGGTCAACCACCACTTCGGCAACCGCGAGCAGTTGCTGTCGGCGCTGCTGCGCTTCGGCGGGAAGAAGCTCAAGTCCGAGCTGCGCGCCGCCCTGGACACCTGGATCGACGGGCCCGCCGACCCGGCCGACCTGGTGCGGGCGCTGTCCGCGCCCTACACCGACGGCTACGCCGAACTGGCCCTCGCGCTGCACCAGTCGGGCTGGCGGGACGCGGGCAGCGGACTGCTCGACGAGACCGTGGACCGCCTGCACGCCCAGGCGCGGGCCACCTGCGCCGACACCGGCCGGACGCCCCCTGCCCGCGAGACCGTCCAGCTCACGGTGGCCGCACTGCATCAGGCCGTCGCGATGGAGCCCCTGTTCGGCGCCGAGTTCCGCAGGAGCGTCGCACTGGACGCGGCCGCGCGCGACCGCACGCTCCACTGGTGGACCCAGACCCTGCGTTCCACCCTCGCCGGAACGGACGGCACGCCCACCGGGCAGGGCCGGTGACGGTCGGCGCCGAGGAGACGCGGGACCTCGAACCACGCCTCGCCGTTCGTATCGGCCGGGCGGGACCCGGGCGAAGGTCGGGTGGTCCTCGGGCGTGGGGTTCCCCGGGACGCACGGCGCCGGTTCGCTGGAGGTGTGCGGCGGCACGGGGGTGAGGGCGATGGACGTCACTGGTGCGGGCGCGCTGATCGTGGCAGTCGTCGGCGTGCTCGGAACCCTGCTGTCGGCCCTGCTCACCCAGCGCGCTGCCGAGCGCAGTCGGCAGCGCGAACAGGAGCGGGCCGAGCGGACCCAGGCATGGGCCAGGGAGACCGAGGAGCGCCGCGCCTGCTGCATCGCGCTCAACACGGCATCGCGGCAGTACCTGGCGGCCCTCACCGACCAGTCCCACGCCCTGGCCCGCGCGGAGGATCCACGCGCGGCACGACAACGCCTCACCGAGGCCCGGGACCTGCACCGGGACGTGTACGCGGAGGCCCAGATGCGGCTGCCCGACCCGGTACTCGCCCTCGCCGGAGAGGCCACCCACGCGCTCGGCGCCCTCTACGGCCGGCTCCGGCGCCTGGACGACGGCGTTCCCCGGCCGGGCGACTCACTCGACGCGGCGCAGGGGGAGATCGACGCGCTGTGGGAACGGCTGCGGGAGCTGCGCAGGGGGATGCGCGCGGACCTCGGAGCCTAGGGGCCGTCCCGGCCGGGCCCCTCCACCGCCCCCGAGTCACGCTCCGCCCGAACCGGTCCGGGCGCGTTCCGGGCGAGTTCCGGGCGTTGATCGGGCACCGGACGAAAAGCTCGGCGATCGGGCTTCATCAGGGCTGACATCTCGTCATCATGGAGGCAGGAACGGTCTGTTGGGATCATCAGGACGTCAGGAGTGCCGGTGGGGGAAGAAGAGGAGAGCGGTGGCGTACAGGCCGTGCGGGCCTGGGCCGGTGAGGCCGTCGAGCGGGCGAAGGCGCTGCTGCCGACGCCGCCCATGGTCGCCGTACCGACGCGCGCCCATGACGAGTCGATCACGGAACTCGACGCGCTCTCCCACCTGTTGGACCACGATCCGCAGCTGCGCGGCTCGGTGACCGTATGGCTCGGCGGTGCCCTCACCCTGCGCCACGCCGCCGGGGGCGGCACCCCCGAGGACCGGGAGCGGGCGCACACGATGCTGCGGGCCGCACGGGACCCGGCGACGCCGATCGGAGCCGCGGCCCGCACCGAGGACAGGCGGTGGGCCGCGCTGTTCCTGCTGACGCACGCGATGCCGCTGCAGGAGATGCTGGGCGGGCTCGCGCCCGAGCCGGACGCGACCGCCCTGTTCGACATGATCATGCGGAACGGGCCGAGCGGGATGGCCGCCTTCGCGGCCGAGGTCCAGGAACTGGTGACCGAGGCGGCCGAACTCCCGCTGCCGCCGGAGACCTTGGGGCAGTTGCGGCAGGTGCGCGACCTCCACACCCAGCCCTCCGCCGCCGGGCTCACCGAGCTGTTCACGAGCCTCGTACCCGACGACGGGCTCCCGGGCACCGACCAGCTGCGGCAGACGATGATGAACCTGCTGGCGACGATGACCGGTGGCGCGGGTCCGCAGGCCGGTCCGGGCACGGCGCCCCGTACCGACGCGGGCACGAGCACCACGCACCACGCCGCGGGCCCTGCCGCCAACACTCCGTCCCCTGCCGCCGAGGACAACGCCCGCACCCGGACCTCCGCCGCCGACGCCCCGGGCTCCTCGAACACCGCCCCCGCCGACGCCGACGCCCCGGCCGCGCCCCGCACCCCCGACGAAGTCCGTCGGCTCCTCGCCGCCTGGCAGGCCGTCCAGACCACGTCCGTGGACTTCGTGAACCATGCCGGTGGCGGCGACCCGGCCGCCCTCAACCAGCAGCTCGGGCGGCTGCGCGCCGCCCGGGACGGGCTGCCGGACGACATGCCGGACAAGGACGCCCTCGACGGACTGATGGCACTGCTGCTCGGCGTCAGCGACGGCGCCGGCGGCACCCTTCAGGACCAGGCCCTCGGCCTCGCCCACACCCGGACGGTCACCGACTACTTGCGGCGCAAGTCCCAGAGCCCGATCCCCATGGCCGACCTCTTCCCGGTCATGGCCGACGCGATGGAGCTGATGGCCGAGGCCCGCACCGCCGGGCAGACCGAGGACGTGGACCGGCTCCGGGCCCTGCTGGCCAGGGCCGAGGCCTTCGCCGACACCGTTCCCGAGGACCATGCCCTGCGCGCGGTGGCCGTCCTCGCCCGTGCCATGGCCCGCATGCTGCTCGGCCGGTGCACCCAGGACAAGGAACTGCTCCTGGGCGGCCTCGCGGACCTCGACGAGGGCAGGACGGCCGCGGGGAACAGCAAGCTCCCCATCGGGGACGACGTACTCGCGGCCATCGCTCCCGAGGCCGCGGCCATGCGTTCGCTCCTCAGCGGCGAAGGCAGCGGCATCCCGGACCGGGAGGTGCCGCCAGCGGACGCGCCCGCCGACCAGTTGCACTCCGCCGCGACCCGCCTCCGCATGCGCTACGACTTCACCAAGGACCCGGCGGACCTCGATGCCGCCATCACCACCCTGGAACGGCTCCGCGAGCACATCCGGCACGGCCGGGCCCCGCGCGTCGCCGCCGACTCCCTGTGGTCGCTCGCCGATTCCTACCGCGCCCGCTGGCACCGGGAGCACAGCGAGCCCGACGCGGACGCCGTCACCGACACGGCGAACGAGGCCATGGCCACCCTCGCCGCCGACGTCCTCCTCCAGCACGGCGCCGAACACCGTCTGACGACCGCCCGCACCGGTGCCTCCCTCTGCCTGCGGGCCGCCCTGTGGGCCGCCGCGCACGAGCGGGTGCCCGACGCGGTGACCGCCCTCGAACTGGGCAGGGCGCTGGTGCTACAGGCGGCAGCCACCTCCCGGGCCGTACCGGAACTCCTTGCGGAGCGCGGTCATCCCGAACTCGCCGCCGCCTGGCGGAAGTCCGGCGCCGCCGACAGCGCCGAGCTGCCCGCCGAGCTCCCGAGCACCCTGCGCCGCCAGGCCCTGGAAGCCCTCGGCTACCGGCAGGAGGGCGGGCTGTTCGCCACCCCCACCCTGCGCGAACTGGCGGACGGCGTGGGCGAGGCCGGCGCGGACGCCCTCATCTATCTGGTGCCCGGCAGCGACGGCGAGGCCCCCGGCATGGTGCTGGCGGTGGGCCCCGAGATCGGTGTCGGCGTGGGCCCGCTGCCCGCGCTCTCCGCGGCGCGGAGCGCCCCGCTGGAGCGGTACTTGGACGCGGCCGCGGCCCGCCCCCCGGACCACGTCGACGAAGCGGCGGAACGCGTCTGGGAGAAGGCCCTGGCCGACCTGTGCGACTGGGCGTACGAAGTGTTCGCCCATGTCCTGCCCGGCCTCACGGAACACCTCCCGCGGGACGCGGCCGAACACCGCGCTCCCCGGGTCGTCCTGGTCCCCTGCGGCCGCCTCGGGCTCGTGCCCTGGCACGCGGCCCGCTTCCCCGCGGACGCCCCCCACGACTACCTCTGTGAGGCCCTGGTGATCAGCTACGCGGCCTCCGGCAGCCAGTTCCTGCGTACGGCGAAACGCGCGCCGCGCGACCCCATCTCGGCCCCGGCCATGGTGGCCGACCCGAGCATCTCGCTGACGTACGCCGAACTCGAGGTCCTGGAGCTGCGCAACGCCTTCTATCCGGGGGCGCGGCTGTACGGCGATTTCGCCACGCTCCCGCCCGACTCGGTGCCGACCGGCACCCCCGACCAGGTGCTCGCCCTCCTCGGCCAGGACCACTCGATGGTCCATCTCGCCACGCACGGCATGGCGGGGACACGACCGACGGAGTCGGCCCTGCACCTCGCCCCCACCGAGCCGGGCGAGAGCATCGGCCGACTCACCGTGACGCGCCTCCTCGACCGCCCGCAGCCCGCCGAACAGGACGCACCGGACGGCCCGTTGATCGTCCTGAGCGCCTGCGAGACCGACCTGAGCACCCGCGACCACGACGAGGCCCTGACCCTCACCACAGCGTTCGTCTCGGGCGGCGCACGCGATGTCGTGGGGTCGCGGTGGACCGCGCGTGACGGCGCGTCGATGCTCCTGATGACGGTCTTCCACCACCATCTGCGGGCCGGGCTCAGCCCGGTCGACGCGCTGCGGGCCGCACAGCTGTGGATGCTCGACCCGGAGCGGCAGGATCCGGGATGCCTGAGCGCGGAGCTGCGAGGGGACGTCGGTCGCCCCGACCTCCAACGGCCCGCCGTCTGGGCCGCGTTCATCCATCAGGGCCACCCCGGCCGGGGAGAGGGGGGCGTATGAACCGGGGAGAGGACGACGGCGCGAAGGTGCTCGGCCTCGTCGACGAACACCTGGACAGCGTCCGCGACCAGCTGACCGACGAGCAGTACGAACTGCTGCTCACCCGCCTGCGCGCGCTCGCCGACATCCCGACGAGCGACGCCAGGGCCGCGCGCCGGGCCTTCCAGGCCGTACGCCTGTCCCTGGTGCCGCTGCCGTTCGACCATCCCGTCAGGGAGGCCCTGGACTCCGTCCGGCTCGCAGGTCCGGCACCGGTCGGCCACCTCGCCGTCCTGCGGTCGCGGGTCCTTCTGGCCCGGATCACGCCCGACCCGGACCCGCCCCCCGACACCGCGGCCGTCATCGCCGCCGCCGAGGACCGGCTGCTGCGCGCGCCCGCCCTGTCGGCCGCCGAGGTCCGCACCCGGTACGGCGGCGCCCCGCCGCCCCCCGAGCTGATCCGGCTCGACGACCCCGAACGGGGCGACCGCTACCCGGAGTTCCAGTTCGAGCCCGGCGGCGGCGCGCCGTACGAGGTCGTCCTCGAGGTCAACCGGGTGCTGCTCGCCGACGCGGACCCGTGGGGCGCCGCCGACTGGTGGCTGAGCGGCAATCCCTGGCTGGGCGGAGGTCCGCCCGCCGCCCTCCTCGGCATCCGGCCGGACCGTGAACTGGTGGGCGCGGCCGTGGCGTTGGCGGAGGGAAGCTGATGCACGACACCACCGTGGCGCCCTCCGCGTACCGCTTCCGGCCGCACTGGGAGATGCTGCCCGCCGGTGCGCATCTGTGGCGGATGCACTCGTCCCGGTTCGCGGCCGAGCAGTTCAAGCCGTTCGACGCCGACGACCCCGCGCCCGGCCGCTTCCACGGCACGCCGGAGGATCCCTACCCCTGCCTGTACGCCGCGACGGACCCCGAGACCGCGCTCGCCGAGACCCTGCTGCGCTCGGTCGCCTTCGACCAGGAGACCAGCATGCGGCTGGTCCCCTGGCGGTGGGTACGGGGCAAGTCGCTGAACCCGGTGCGGACCCGGTGCGAGTTGCGGCTGGTCTCGCTGCGCTCCGGAGCGGCCCTCGCCGCCGTCTGCCAGGACAACCTCCTGCTGGAGAGCGAGGGTCCGGAGCACTACGCGCGCACGCGGCTCTGGGCGCGGGAGATCCGGGCCCAGGCGCCCGAGGCCATGGGGATGATCTGGGAGTCGCGGCGCAATCCGTCGCAGCGGGCCCTCGTGCTCTTCGGAGACCGCCTCGCGGACCGTGTGGGCGGCCCCCTCGAAGCGCTGCCGCACCGCGGCATCCCGGACCTCGGCTCACCGGAGGGCATCAAGGAGACCAACCAGCTCCTCGAACCGCTGCGTTCGGCGATCAAGGAGCCGCTGCGGCGCTGAACCCGGCACCCGGCCCACCATCCGGCCCGCCGCCCGGCCAGGACCCGACCGGGTCACGACCAGTCCGCGCCCGGCCGGTCCGCTTCACTGAAGAGGCGGGCCGCCCGGGGAAAACACATCGGGGGAGCCTACCCCGGCGGCCCGCACCTCCGCAGCCACCGATATCGACGCGGTGTCAATTCACGTAAGGACCAAGCATGTTGGGGACGACGCCACCTACCGTGACCCTATGACCGGGGGGATGGCTGCATGGGCGCACGGCCGCGCGGGCCGCACGGTGACCTGGCCCGCCCCGGACACGTACGTACTCGTCGACGGTGTCCTGCTGCGCATGGTGCCCGAACCGCCGGGGCTGCCGCCGGGCACGGACGTCACCGTGCGCCACGATCCCGGACGGCGGCGGCTTGTGGCCCACGCCGACGACACGGAGGGGACGGCCGCATGAGCGTCGACGGCATCGGGTTCGGGAGCGGGTACGAGGAACGGCAGCCCGTGCTCCTCCTCCTCGACACCTCCGCCTCCATGGGGCGCCCCGAGGAGCACCCGCGGATCGACGAGCTGAACCGCGCGCTGAACCGCTGGTTCGACGGGGTCCGCGCGCAGGAGCGCCTGCGCACCCGGGTCGAGGTCTGCCTCCTCACCTTCGACTCGGCCGTGCGCGTCTACGATCCGGGACCGGGCCGCCTGGTCCCGGTCGAGGAGGCCGCCACCGACCGGCTCTTCGTCCCGGTCGACAGCATGCACCCGCCCACGCTGCGCGCCGAGGGTCTCACCCGGCTCACGGAAGCCGTGGAGACGGCCCTGGAGCTGGCCCGCGCCCGCTACCGCGCCCTGCAACGACAGCGGGTTCCGGTCCGGCGTCCCTTCGTGTGGGTCCTGACGGACGGCGCGCCGAGCGACGCCCAGGGCCGCCCCCTGGACGCGACGGCCCTGGAGAGCGCGGCGGGGCGGGTGCGTCAGGGCGAGGTGCGGGGCGAGTGGGTCTTCCAGGTGATCGGGGTGCACGGCGCGGACCTGCCGATGCTCCGGGTCCTCGCGCCGAAGGCCACGTCCCCCTTGGCGGACCTGGACTTCGGCCGGATCCTCGACCTGCTGTTCCAGAGCACGGACGACAGCAGCCCGGACCAGGACGCGGACGTCATCCACCAGCAGGTCAACGACCGCGCCGCCCGGCTCGCCCGGATGGACCGCCTGGAGAGGGACCTCAGGTGATCATCGCGGGCGCCTCCGTCCAGGGCACCGCCCATCTCGCGAACGCGCAAGGCTGCCAGGACGCGTTCAAGGCCGTCGACCTGGGCGACACGGCGGTCCTCGCGGTGTCCGACGGCGCGGGCAGCCGCGACCGCAGCGCCCTGGGCGCCCACCTGGCGGTCGACGCGGCCTGCCGCCTGCTGGCGGAGGGCATACCGGGTGCGGAGGCGACGCCGGAGGCGTGGACCCGGTGGATCGCGGGGCGCGGGGCGCGGGTGGTCGAGGAGTACCTGCGCGGGGTGGCGGGGGTGCTGGGCGGGGGTGCGGGTGCGGTGGGGTCCGGCGCGCTGGCGGGGGTGACGGGTACGGATGCGGGCGCAGCGGGCCCCGGCGCGGCGGCGGGGGTGCCGGGCGCGGAGACCGGTTCAGCGAGCCCGGGCACGGCCTCGGGGGCCCTTGGCGCGGACACGGGTGCGGCGGACCCCGGCGCGCTGGCAGCCACCCTCACCGCGGCGGTCGTGGCCCCGCCCTGGACCGCCTTCGTCTCGCTGGGCGACGGCTTCGGCACCCT
This sequence comes from Streptomyces sp. NPDC041205, assembly GCF_055591765.1. Lineage (NCBI taxonomy): Bacteria > Bacillati > Actinomycetota > Actinomycetes > Kitasatosporales > Streptomycetaceae > Streptomyces > Streptomyces sp. NPDC041205. Next base: position 236,213 of record NZ_JBVIZH010000008.1, read on the forward strand.
GCTGACCCGCGACGACCGCTGCCACTTGATCCTGCCTCCGCCCACCGCGCCCGCCCCCTTCCTCTCCTCCCCCGGCGCGGCCCTGCGCGTGCGCACCTTCGTCGTCTGGGAGCCGGACCTCGCCGGGGTGGTCCTGGCCACCGACGGCTGCGCCGCCCTCACCCTCGACCACCCCGCCGTCCACCAACTCCCCCCGGACGCTGGGCCGTTACCGGCCGATGGCTTCTTCCTCGGCCTCGCCGCCACGCTCCGCGAGAACCACGGGGACGCCGAGCCCCTGCGCCGCCGCCTCTCCGGGCCGGAGGCCGGACGGACCGGTGACGATCTGACCATCCTGTGTGCTCTCGTCGAAGGGGGGTGAGTGTGGGACTGACAGTGGTGTCCGGCCACGGACACACATGGCGCCTCACCGAGCAGATCGGCAGCGGCTCGGAGGGGTTCGTGTACGGCGTCGACGACGCCCGCCCCCTCGTCGCGAAGCTCGTCCCCGACCCGCCCGACCCCGAGGCCTACCGGCGCCGCGTCGCCCGCCTGGTGCGCCAGCGCCGCGAACCCCGCACCGTCGGCCTGCTCTCCGGCGCCCCCGTCCGCCTCGCCTGGCCGCTGGTCCCGGTGCGCACGGCCGACAGCGCCGCCGTGGACCGCGTCGACGGCTATGTGATGCCCGACATGCGGCACTCCTACCAGCCGTTCAGCCATCTCCTCAGCGCCTCCGCCCGGCACGCCTTCCTGCCCCGGGCGACCTGGGCGACCGCCCTGCGCGCCGCCCTCGCCCTCGCCCGGCTCCTCGGCGAACTGCACGCCGAGGGCTATGTGGTGGGCGACCTCAAGACCGACAACCTGTGGGTCGGCGAGAACGGCCGGGTCGGTATGGCGGACGTCGACTCCTGGCAGTTCACGGACGGCCGCGAGCTGTTCCCCGGCCGGATGCGCACCCCCGGTTACACGGCCCCCGAACGGCTCGGCGCGGCCACCGGCACGCCGCCGGACACCGCGTCCGACGACTTCGCCCTGGCCGTCCTCGTGCACCAACTGCTCCTGGCCGGGCTGCACCCCTTCGCCGGTCACCCGGCGGACGGCGGCGACTACCGGTCGTACGACGACAACGTCCTCCACGGCCGCTGCCGGATCGTGGACCGCGGGTCGGTGCTGCTGCCCCGCTCCGTGCCGCCCGCCGACCTGCTGCCGAGACGGCTCGTGGAGCTGTTCCGGACGGCGTTCACGGACGCGGCCCGCCGCCCCTCGGCGGTCGTGTGGGCCGAGGCGCTCGCGGCCGAACTGGCCCCCGGCCGACTGCGCGTGTGCGCGGTGAACGCCCGCCACGTCCACACCGTGGAACGGCCGTGGTGCCCGTGGTGCGACCAGGCCGAGCAGGGCTCCGACAGCTACCCCGACCCCGACAAGCCGCAGGAGGAAGCGTGACACCCCTCCCCCACCCACGGCACAGCTCGCGCGAGGGGACACGGATATCCGTCGCCCGGACGCTGGACCGCTGCACGGTCCTCGGCCCCGGCACCCGCGCGGTCGTCTGGGTGCAGGGCTGCCCGCTGCGCTGTCAGGGCTGCGTGGCGGCGGAGACCCTGCCCTTCGAGGGCGGCACCAGCCACTCGGTGGCCGAACTCGCCCACTGGCTCTGCCACTTGGAGGACATCGAGGGCGTCACCTTCTCCGGCGGTGAGCCTTTCAGTCAGGCCGGGGCCCTGGCCGAGCTGCTCGACGCGGTACGGGAGCGGCGGCCCGACTTCGGCGCGATGGCGTACTCCGGCTTCCGGCACGAGGCGCTGCGGCGCGGAGGGCCGGACAGGCTCGCCCTGCTGGAGCGGCTCGACCTGCTGGTCGACGGGCCCTACGTGGCGGCGCGGCACGGCAGTCTGCGCTGGCGCGGTTCGGACAACCAGCGGCTGATCCCGCTCACCGACCGCTACGCCCGGAGCCTGGCCGAGCCGGACACGACCGCCGGGGTCGAGCTGTCCGTGGAGTCGGGCGGATCGCTCTCCTGGGCCGGAGTGCCGCCGACTCCCGGATTCCGGAGAAGACTTGAGGACCGGCTCGCGGCGCGGGGGTTCGTGCTGCACACCGAGGCACGGAGGGAACGATGAGCGGATCACCGAAGTACAGCAGCGTCCGCATCGGCGTGCTGTACGCCCAACGCGAGGCAGCCGAGCGCCGGCGTCGGGCCGAGGAGCGCCTGGCCAGGGAACGCAAGCGTGCCGCCCAGCGGGCCCGGCTGGCGGCCCGCCGAACCGAACTTGCTCGCAGGGACGCCGAGTTGGCCAACCGTCGGGAGGCGGAGCGCGGCGTCCGGCTCGCCCGCGCCCGGGCGGAGCAGAACCGGGCCGACGAGCGCGGCCTCGACGAGGTGCGGCAGCTCATCGAGGAGGCGCGGCGGTCCGGTTCTCGGGCCGATGTCGGCTCCCTGGAGAGGGAGTTGGCCGAGCTGCGGGGGCGGGTCGGCCGCGGGGAGCAGGTCGGGGACGCGGTGGAGCACCTGCGCGGCCGGGTCGTGAGCCTGCGCCCGACAGCGGCCGACGGCCCCGCGGACGACCCCGCCGCCGTCCTCGCCGACCTGGAGCGCGGGTTCGCCGCGACCGGCCCGGACGGCGCCGCCCTCGACGCGGACGGGCACAGGCGCTGCGCGGAGCTCCTCGACCAGCTGCGCGCGGCCACCGGTCCGGACCGGCAGGTCCGCTTCGACGCCCTGCTCGGCACGGTCGAGCACGCCATCGCCCGGCATGCGGCGACGGTCACGGAGGCACGGGCAGCCGCCGAGCGGGACGCCCGGGCGGAGCGGGAGCGGGAGGAGGTGGAGCAGGAACGCGAGGCGTCGGAGCGGCAGCGCGCCGAGGCCGCGGCGGCGGCCCTGGAGCTGGCCCTCGCCGAGGCCGCCGGGCGGCTCGACGTCGTGCGCCCGGCGGCCCTGGGCGTCCTCGACACCGCCGCCGAACTCGGCGATCCCGGCCTCGCCGACGAGATCGGGGACGCCCTGCGCGCCGCCACCGAGGCACTGACCGCGCGCTCGGCGACCGGGGCGCTCGCGGCCGTGGCCGAGCTGGAGGGCCGGCTCCCCGAAGCAGAGCGGCGCCTGGACGAGCTGGAGCTGGCGTATCAGCGGAGCCGGGACCTGGTGGCGGCGCTCCGGGACGCGATGACCGGCGAGGGCTTCGCCTTCGAGGGCGGTGCGGACGAGGGCGGCAGTTTCCGGCTTCACTTCACGCGGCCGACCGGGGCGACGTACGAGACCACGGTCGGCGTCGGGGACGACGGCACGCCCGTTCTCGTCTACCGCGTGGAGGGCGAGCCGGACGTGACGCTGCACGCCCCGCGCGACGAGGCGGTGTGCGACACCACCGAGGCGCTCCTGGAGCGCGTGCACGAGGCGCTGGGCGGCGACGACGGCTTCGTACCGGGTGAGCTGACCTGGGACGGCAAGCCGCCGGGCCGACGCGCCAAACCGCTGCCCCGGGACACCTCCTGGAGGTGGACGGCCCCGTGAGCGCGCTCGACTTCACCAAGGACGACGGCGGTACGGGGCCCGTCACCGCCGACGGCATGATGCCCCTGTGGGCGGTGTCGCTCGGCTGGGAGCTGCGGCGCGGCCGTCAGGTGGTCATCAGCGGGCAGATCCGGGACCGCTGGTGGTTCGAGGACCGGCCCGCCTCGTTCCGTGAGCTGGTCGCCGGAGTACTCGAAGTGCGCGGCGCCGACGTGGTGGGCTGGTGGGACCCGGTGGCCGGGCTCACCTTCCCGCTGCCGGGCCACGCGGAACGCTTCGCCCGACTGGCGGCGAACCGGCCGGGCGGCGCCGCGAGGAACGAGGAACCGGGCACGCCCGGGGGCGAACGGCGGGCCGACGCGCGCGCAGGCGAGGACGACCGGCGGCCCGACCTTCGTACAGCCGGTGGCGACCAGCAGCGGACCGGCTCGGCCACACCTGGCCGCGACTGGCAGCGGACCGGCTCGGCCGCACCCGGCGGCCACCGGCAGCGAGCCGACTCGGCCGCCCCCGAGGACGACCGGCCACGGGCCGACCCGCGCACCCAGCGCGGCGTCGAACGCCGCCGGGACCGGTCCAGCCTGCTCGCCCCGCGCCAGGCCGCACCGCCGCGCGCCTTCGACGACGCCGTCGCCGTCGCGCACCGGCTCGCCGCCTCCCCCGACGCGGCCACGGCCTTCGTCTTCCAGGACGTCGACCACCATCTCCCGCCCGGCCAGCCCGAGTCGAACGCCGGCTACCTCCGGCTGCGCGCCGCGATGACGGACGCCGTGCCCGCGCACTCGGCCCTGGCGGGACGCCGTCCGCACGCCCGCAACGCCGTCCTGTGCGCGGTGGGCGACGTCGGTCGGCTGCCCGGCTGGTTCCACCTGGAGGACCCCCGGATCGCCACCCTGCACGTCGGCCCGCCGGACCCGAGCGAGCGCCGCCTGTGGCTGAGCTGGCTGCGCGGCGACTTCAACGGCGCGCCGGACGCCACCCGGCACGACCTGGAGGCCCTGGTCGGCGCGACCGACGGCATGCGCGGCTGGGACATCGACGCGCTCGCCCGGACCTCGTGGCTGCGCGACGCGCCCGTACAGAAACCGGACAAGCTCCTGGAGCTGCACCGGCTCAACGTGAGCGTCGACCCCTGGACCCAGCTGGACCGGGAGACCGTCGCCCGGGCCGCCGACGTCCTCGGGGATCGGGTGGTCGGCCAGTCCACGGCCGTCGACGCGGTGGCCGCCGCTCTCCAAGCCGCCTTCGTGGGCGTCGACTTCGGGGGCTCCGGCACGGCACGGCCCCGGGGCGCCTTCTTCTTCGTCGGCCCGACCGGCGTCGGCAAGACCGAACTCGCCAAGGCCGTGGCCGAGTTGATGTTCGGCGACCAGAGCGCGTACGCCCGCTTCGACATGAGCGAGTACCAGCAGGAACACGCTGCCGAGCGGCTCGCGGGCGCGCCGCCCGGCTACATCGGCCACGAGCAGGGCGGCGAGCTGACCCGCCGCGTCCAGGAACGGCCGTTCAGCGTGCTTCTCTTCGACGAGATCGAGAAGGCGCATCCGCGGGTCCTGGACAAGTTCCTGCAGATCCTGGAGGACGGCCGCCTCACCGACGGCCGCGGCCAGACCGCGTACTTCTCCCAGTGCCTGATCATCTTCACCTCCAACACGGGCGCGGACGCGGTCCAGGGCCTGCTGTCCGACGGCGACGAGGACGTGCCGTACGCGGCCCTGGAGGCGCACTTCACCCGGGCCGTCGAGGAGAAGTTCCGGGCGATCGGGCGACCGGAGATCTACGGTCGGCTCAAGCCGGGCGTGGTCGTCTTCGACATGCTGCGCCGCGAGCACATCGTGCGGATCGCCGACCGGCTGCTCGGCCAGCTCGCCGAGTCCGTCCGCGAACGCCACCAGGTCGAGCTCGTCCCCGACCCGGACAGCCTGCACCCCTGGATCACCGAGCGGATGAGCGACCCGGAGCACCAGGCGTACGGCGGCCGCCAGATCCGCAACGAGCTGGAGCGGCTGCGGGCCGCCGTGGTCACGCACTTCCTGACCCGCCGCCCGCCCCCGGGCAGCCGGATCAGGCTCGGCGTCGACGCCGACGGCACGCCGTGGGTCAGGGCGGAGGAGCCACGGACCGGGGCGGGGGAACCGCCGGTCAGGGCCGAGGCGCCACGGCTCGGAACCGTGAAGTCGTGGGACCGGACCGAGGAAGGGAACGGCTGAACACATGCTCGGCATCGCCATCGGCCTCCGCGTCGGCCGCGTCGGCCGACTCGACCCGGAAGGCCGCCCCACCGTGACGGTGACGGACCTGTCCGGAGCGGACGCAGTCGCCGACCCCGCCACCGCACTCACCGCGCTCGGCGCCGGAGCCACGGACGAGGAGGCGGTGGTCGCCCTGCCCGCGTCCGCCGACCGCCAGGCCGAGGCCCGGCTGCGACGCGCCGCCGAGGACGTCGGCCTGCGCGTCAGCAGGATCGTCCCGGAGCCGGTCGCGGCGGCCCTGCACTACGGCGCGATAGCCGAGGGCGTGCACCGCACGGTCCTGGTGGCCGACCAGACCGGGACAGCGGTGGACCTCACGGTCCTCGCCATCACCCCGGACCTGACGGTGCGCGTCGTCACCACGCGCACGGAACAACTGGGCGACGACCACGCCCTGGCGGCACTGGCCCAGGAACTGGCGACGGCGGCCCCGGACGCCGTACTCCTCTCCGGCGACCTGTACACCGCGCCCGCCCGCCGCACGGACATCGAGAGCCTCCCCGAGGCCCAGGGCCTCACGATCCGCTGTCGGACGCCCGAACTCGCCGTCGTACGCGGCCTGTTGCTCCTGGAGGACTTCGGCCTCCTCCGCGTCGCCACCGGCCCGGCACCGACGAGCCCCCGCTTCCCCCCTCCTTTGGAGGACCCGGAACCGCAAGCCTGGCCCACCGCCGTGGAAGATCCCGAACCCATGGGCACCCCGGCCGAGGAGACCCTGAAGGAGCCCGGGGAACCGCGCGAGGAACCCCCGTCGCCCCGCACCGAACCACCCACCACGACCACGACCACGAGCCGCGGGGAACCGCGCGAACAACCCCCACCGCCCCGCACCGAACCACCCACCACAGCCACCCCCGCCCCCGCACCCCAACCCACCCCCGAAGCCACACCCGCACCCGAAACTCAGCCGCAACCAGACGCGCCCCGCGCCCTCCGCTCCGTCCCCGTGACCCAACTCCAGGCCATCCGCCGCGACGACCACCTCCTGATCCTCTGGGCCTGGCCCGACGCCGCCCTGACCGCCCGGGTCCGCTGGCGCCGCGAGGACGTGACCGCCGGCGGCGACGGCCCCCGCGACGGCGACATCCGCTGTCAGCGCCGGGTCTACGAACACGACGGCGGCCTGGACCTCCGCCTGGGCCGGGGCGCCGTCACTCTCACCGTCGAGGCCCAGGTCCCCGCTCCCGGCGTCGACACCGAGGGCGCCGCCTCCCTGCGGATCCCGGCCGAACCGCCCATCGTCGAGTACGAACCCACCCTGCGCCGCCGCCTCAACGGCACTCGCGTCGCGACCATCGCCTTCACCACCCGCACCGGCTGCGACCTCCCCGCTGTCCGGGTCGTCCACGGCCTCGGCCGCTACCGCCCGACCAGCACGGCCGAGGGCACCGTCCTGCACGAGGTCCCCGCCCAACGCCTGCCCGCCGGTGCCCCGCTCGTCGTGAAGTTCCCCTTCCCCAGCACCCGGGGCCCCTCCTGGCTCGTCTGCTTCCCGGCGGACGCCCCCGGCCCCGATCCCGACTCCGAAATCGACCTCCGCCCCACGGCGCTGCACCGGCTGCGAGTGACCTGAATGGCCAGACGACTCACCTGCCCCTACTGCTACGAGACCTTCGCCCCGCGCGAGATCCGGTTCCGCTGCAACAGCCGGCTCAGCCGCACCCGCAAGCAGTGCCAGCGGCGCCGCGACCCGGTGCTCGACGAACGCTTCGGCAGGCGCCCGAGCCACGACGTGGGCCCGGACTTCGCCGCCGACGGCCGCAAGTCGACGGCGGTGTGCCCGGACTGCGACGGCGAGACGACCTACCGCGTGTGCCCGGTCTGCCACGTCGAACTGCCGGTGCAGTTCGGGATGGTGGAGAACCGGCTGATCGCGATGGTGGGCGCGCGCTCCTCCGGCAAGACGATCTACATGACCGTGCTCCTGCACGAGATGCGCAACCAGGTCGGTGAGGCCTACGGGGCCTCGCTGATGGGCCTGGACGACACCACCATGCGCCGCTACAGCTCGGAGTACGAGGACCGGCTCTACCGCGACCGGCAGATGTTCCCGCCGACCCAGACCGCGACGACCAACGCCAACCGGGTGGAGCCGCTGGTGTTCAGGTTCGGCCTTCGTCGCAAGGTGCTGTTCAGGGAGCGGCCGCAGCACAGCGTGCTCTCGTTCTTCGACACGGCGGGCGAGGACTTCAACAGCCGCGAGAGCGTGGAGCTCAACACCCGCTATCTGACGAACGCGGACGGCATCATCCTGCTGCTCGACCCGCTGCAGATGCCGGGCGCCCGGGACAACGCGGCACCCGGCACGGCCCTGCCGGGCACCGACGGCATCGACCCGCCGATCAACGTACTGAGCCGGGTGAGCGGCATGCTCCTCGCCGCGCGGGGCGGCAGGGCGGCGAAGATCAACACCCCGATCGCGGTGGTCTTCTCGAAGATGGACGCCTTCTGGCATCTGATGGAGAACGGCAGCCCGCTGCGCTCGCACGCGCCCGCGCGCGGCCGCTTCGACGTCGGCGACAGCCTCAGCGTGCACGAGGAGGTGCGCCAGTTGCTCAAGCAGTGGGACGGCGTGCCCATCGACCAGTCGCTGGAGAACACCTTCGCCCGCTACCGCTACTTCGGTGTCTCCGCGCTGGGCCGCAGTGCCACACCCGAGGCCCGGGTCGCCGCCACCGGCATCCAGCCCTACCGGGTCGCGGACCCGCTGCTGTGGCTGCTGAGCGAGTTCGGTTCGGTGCCGAGGGCGGGCCGCGGATGAGCGGCTTCCAGCAGCTCTACTACACCTCCTGCGAGCACGGGCTCAGCGGTTCGTCCGGCTTCCAGTTCAACGCGGTCAGCGAGCAGGTCTCGGCCGAGACCCGGCACCGCGTGGAGGGCCTCGCCGGGTACGAACCGCCGCGCTCCCTGCTCGAGTCGGACGCCCCGGAGCTGCTGGCCCGCTGCCCCGTGAACCTGTGCCACACCCGGGACCGCCGGGGCGGCGCCACCACGCTGTGCGTGCGGTACGTCGGCCGGGACTCGGCGCGGCGCTTCGGCAACTACTTCGCCCACGCCCTGCACACCGAGGGCGACGGCGCGCGAGGCGACGGCGGGCCGCTCGCCATCGAACTGTGGGACTCCCCGGTGTGGACCACCCGGGTCGCCGACACCACCGAGATCCCGGAGCTGCCCGCGCCCCTGCCGCGCGGCCCGCTGTCCCCGCGCTCGGCGCACGCGTTCCTGCGCGCGCACCCGGGTGCCGGGCAACTCCCCGCCCTGCTCGCGGCGGTGTTCGCGGCGCTCGCGGAGGACGGCTCGGTCGTCGTGGTCGACGAGACGACGGACCGGATCGCCCACTGGTTCGCGGCCGTCTCCTACCTCCTGCCGCCCCCGCTGGCCCGCACCCTCACCTTCGCCACCTATCTCCTGCGGCCCACCCGCAGCCGACTGCATCTGATCGGCACGGTGCCCGAGGCGCAGCCCGGATTCGGGCCCGACGACGAGGAGTCGTACACCGTCTTCGACTTCCACGCGGGCCGCTTCCCCGACGTGGTGCCGACCCACCATCTGATCCACCTGCTGACCCGGATCGGCGTCGGCTCGATCCGCTCGGTGTGGTCCTGGACGGCCGAGTACACGAACGGCCAGGAGCGGGCGCTAGGCGACTGGCACGCCCCGGTGGCGGCGGCCGCGGCTGCGGGCGGCATCGAGCTGACGGACGCCGACGTCAGCGCGGTGATCGACTGGCTGCCCGACGCCGGTCATCTCGGGCCGCGCCGGGCGGCGGTGGCGGCGGACATCCACCACCGGCACCGGGACCTGGACGACGACCAGCTCGCACGGCTGAGCGCGGCCGCCGACGCGGGCGGCGACAGGGCGCTGCACCAGGAGCTGGAGGGCAAGCTCCACCAGTCCCGGATCCGCGCCTATATGACCGGCGTGGAGAACGCGCGGGGCCCGGTGCCGATCACCCGTCCCGCCGAGGCACGGCGGGCCACGGCCCTGTGGCAGCGACTGCTCGACGAGGCCACCACCAGCCGTCAGCGGGTACGGCTGCTGCTGTGGGCGGTCGGCGCGCGGCTCGACCCGGCACCGGAGCTGCTCGCGGCCCAGAGCCTGGACCTGGCCCGCGCCCTGCTCGGCTCCAGTGACGCGGGCCGCGGACTGCGCGAGGAGTGTGCCCGCCTCGTGAACGCCCTCCCGGAGTTCAGGGCGGCGCTGACGACGGCGGTGCAGGAGGTCCTGGACGAGCGGGGCGGTCAGGAACAGTTGTTCACCCAGTTCCCCGCCGATCTGCTGGTCGAGCGGGACCTCGGGGGGCGCAAGCGGCTCCTTGAGCACTACTGGGTGGCGCAGGCCGAGCGGCAGCCCGCCCGCACGATCGAGCTGCTGTTCCAGATCCTGGCGGCGCGCGGGGAGGCCTCGCCGGACGCGGCGCTGCTGCGGGGGCTGTGGCGGCAGCCGTCGCCGACCTGGACGCACGAGGAGGCCATCGAGATCGCCCGCCGGCTGCCGTCGGACGAGCCGGTGACCGAGGCGGTCGGCGAGTGGTTCGACCGCGCGGTGAAGCAGAAGATCCGCGACGAGCGGGCCCTGCGGGCCTGCCTGGCGCTGTGCGAAACGCTCTCCGCGCCGGGCCGCTACGCCTGGCTGCGGCCCGTCACCCAGGAGTGTGTGCAGGTCACCCTCCAGTTGGACGCGACCCTGCGCGAGGCCACCGAGGCCACCGCGCTGGCCCGCGCGTTCCGGATCCCGCAGATCGACGTCTGGGCGGCGCCGCTGGCCCTGAAGCGCCACCGTCTCGTCCCCGCCATGCTGCCGCTGCCCGCCGACCCGGCACGGCTGCGCACGGAGATCAGGGAGTTCGGCTACACCCTGGCCGACGGCTATCTGCGCGCCGTGCAGAAGGCCGCGGTCGCCTCGGGCCGACCCGACGAAGTGCTGTTCAGCCATGTCACCGGAGTGGTCGCGATCAACGACGAACGGGCCGGGCTGCCGCACGCGCAGTTGGAGATCGTCCGGGCGCTGCGCCTGCACATCGCCCTGCACTGGCCGGCCGCGGAGCTGGACCGCCTCGCCCGCGCGCTCCGCCCGTACGACACGGGGCTCGCCGACACCTATCAGGAGTACGCCGAGAACCGCCTGGGCCGCGTGAAGAAGTGGAGCCGCAAGTTCACCCAGCGGCGCTCCTCGGACGCCCGCAGGCCGGAAGAGGGGTGATTCTTGGATGGACGAGATCCTTACCTTCATCGTCATCCCCGCGCTCTACCTGGTCCTGCTGCTGCTCTACCTGTTCGTCGTTCCGCTGATCGCGGTGCTGCGCGGGGCCGCACTGGTCAGTGAACTGCTGTGGCGCTACGTCCAGTTGCTGCACGGCGTGCTGCGCCTGCGCACCCCCGAGTTCGTGACGATCCCGCCGTACCGCCCCGCCGACGAACTGGCCCACCGCAACTACTTCTTCGGCCCCGCCGTCTGCGATCTGCGCCAACTCCTCACCCAGGGACGGCGGTTGTACGTCCGCTCGGTCAACGACTCCTACCGTCGGGTGACCGGCCACCAGTTCACCGCGCCGACCGTGCACCGGGCCGTCTCGATCCCGTACGGCCTGACCCTCTATCTGGGCCTCGGCCTCGGCGCCGCCGTCACGCTGCCGCTGTGGGGCGTGCTCCTCGGCGTCCAGGCGCTCGTCGTGGGCCTGCTGGCCATGGGTGCCCGGCTGACCGCGCTCGCCCTGCGGGCCGCCGACCGTGCGGCGATGAGCCTGCGCGGGCTACCGCGGGGCATGCTGTGCCCGAGCTGCTTCGAGCGCGTCCCCCACCCGGCGTACGACTGCCCCGGCACGACCTGTCGGCGTCGGCACGCGGACATCCGCCCGGGCACCTTCGGCCTCTTCCGGCGGCGGTGCGCCTGCGGCGACCGGATGCCGACCCTGCTGCTGCTCATGAGCCGCGACGCCCGCCTCGGCGGTTTCTGCGTGCACGAGCACTGCGGCAAGCCGATGAACCCGGACGCCGGGCACATGCCCGAGCTGATCCTGCCGCTGGTCGGCGGCCGGGCGGCGGGCAAGACGCAGCTGATGGCGGCGATGGTGAAGTCGCTGGAGGACGCGGCGGCGAACGGCGGCCGGGCGGTCCGGCTCGCCGACCCCGAGTCGACCGCGAACCAGCGGGTCCTGAACGAGGTCCTGGAGATCCAGGGCCACACCCGCCCCACGCAGAAGGCGCTGCCCCGTGCTCATTCGTTCGTGCTCGGCGACGGCCGCGCCGAGCGCCTTGTGCACCTCTTCGACACGGCCGGCGAGCGGTTCGTCAACCGGGAGGAGACCGACGCGCTGCGCTATGTCCGCGACGCCCGCACCTTCGTCTTCGTCCTCGACCCGATGGCTGTCGACGCGTTCTGGACGCGCCTCGCCCCTCAGGGCCCGAAGGTGGACCGCACGCTGGCCTCGACGGTCGACCCGGAGGACGTGTTCTCGCCCTCGGTGCAGACGATCGGCACCATGGGCACCCGCCTGGGCAAGGCACGGCTCGCCGTCGCCGTCAGCAAGCGGGATCTGCTGGCCGGTCAGCCCGCCCTGCTGCCCGACCGCCCGGACGACAGCGACGCCATCCGGGAGTGGCTGTGCGAGCGGCTGGGGTTGTGGAATCTGGTGAAGGCGATGGGCCTGGAGTTCGGCGAGGTCCGGTTCTTCTGCACGGCGGCGGTGGCGGACGAGCAGGGGCGTGTGGACCCCAGCATCGCGGTGTTCGTCGAGTGGTGTCTGGGCGGCTGAGCGGGCGACGCGCGGGCGGGGGCGTCGCCTGGGTGGCCCGGACGTCCGGGCGACGTCCGGGCCGGTGGTGGCACTGTCAAAGTCAGTACCAGTACCAGCGGCGGGCCGGCTGGTTGGTGAAGATGCGACGCATCGCGGCCATTGCTGTTCACCTCCCGCCCGTGTCGTGTCCGGTGTCGTCCTCGGCGGGTGGCTTTGGCGTGCGGCGGAGCGTGAACGGCCGTGGGCCGTTGCCCTCGGCCATGGCCGGGCGGGTGTCGCCACCCGTGACGGCCAGGTGGGCGTCGCGGGACAGGGCGGTCAGCGACTCGGTGATCAGCGCGTGCGCCACCGCCGCACCGGCGCAGGTGAAGGGGCCCGCGCCGAAGGGGATGTAGGGCCCGCGCCGCGCGGTCGTCCCGGCCCAGCGTTCGGGCAGGAACGCGTCGGGGGCGGTCCAGTGGTGGGGGTCGTGGTGCAGCAGGTACGGGCTGACGGACACGAGGTCGCCCGCTTCGCAGGCGGTGCCGCCGAGTTTGACGCCGTCCGGGAGGACGCGGCCGAGCATCCAGGCCATCGGGCGGTGCCTCAGCGCTTCGCGCACGATGTCGTCGGCGGGCCACGGCCAGGGCGAGGCCACCCGGTGGTGCAGACAGGCAAGGAGCACCGACCACGCCAGGGAGGCGCTGAGGGGAGCCATGACCGCCCGGAACATCATCAGCTGCAGCTCGGCCACGGTCCGGTCGTCCGTCTCACCGGGAGGGCACGCGCCGAGCACGGCGTCCAGCACGTCCCGCGGCTCGCTGACGGGGGTCCGCCCTGCGGTGTCCCACCTCCTCGGTGAGGGCGGCGACCAGCTTGGGGCGCACCACCTCCGCCCGGGCCCGCTGCCACACGTGCGGCGCGCGGACCGCTACGCCGCCGAGCGCCGCCTGGTGCATCAACTTGCGGGTATGGTCCGGGGTTTCGGGGCGCAGCAGCAGGTCCTCCGGGCCCCGGTGGACAGCCGCGTCCCGGCGTCGGGCCAAACGAGTCATACGTGTACGCCTATCGGCCAATCGACCCGTGAGTCTGCGCCGGAAGCACGTGCGGCAGGAAGGAGCGGAGGGCAGGGTTCCGACCCGGCCGCGCCTCCGCTCACGCCCCGCCGCCTCAGTCGATCTCCCCGACCGCCTCCAGGTGCCGCCAGAAGTCCTGGATCATCCGCGCGTCAACGTCGGGGAAGGTCACGCCGATCCGCTCCAGGGCACCCAGCGTCCGCTCGTTGCGCCATGTGTCGCACGGCAGGTCCGCCGTGTCCCCGAGGCCGTCCTCGAACTGCCGGAACACGTCCAGGTACGGCAGGAACGGCAGGTCGCGCCCGGCCTCGCCCGCCTGCCTGAGGCGGCGCAGCCACACGCCGAGGCCCACCGGCTCCGACCGGCCGCCGCGCCGCTCGTCCAGCACCCGCAGGAACGCGCCCACGCTGGTCTGCCGGGGGTGGTGCAGATGGTGCGCCACGGCCGGGTCCGGGCCGTCGGCGGTGCGGGCGAGGGCCACCAGGGCGCGGGCCGCGACGTCGACGGGCAGCAACTCGGCCCGCAGCGCCGCGTCCTGCGGATAGCAGCCCAGGGCGGCGCAACTGGCCAGGAGGCGGCAGAACATGTCGTCCGGGTTGATGGTGCCCCGCTCCGACTCGGCCCAGATCCGCCCGAGCCGGTACACGCGGGCCGACGCGCCGCGGGCGACGGCGTCCTGGACCATCACGTCGGACACCCACTTGCTCGCCCCGTAGCCGTCGGCGGACAGGTGCCGGGCCCGCGCGACCGGCGAGTCCTCGGTGAGCAGGCGGGGAGTGTCTCCGGCGCCGAAGACGCCCAGCGTGGAGACGTGGTGGAAGCGCTTGGGCCTGCCTTCGGCCGCGAACCGCAACAGGGTCCGGGTGCCCCCCACGTTCGCCGCCTTCAGACGCTCGTACGACGACAGGTGGTGGACGTGCGCGCCCGCGTGGACGATCGTGTCGACCTCGTTCCGCAGCCGTCCCCAGTGGGCCGCGTCGACACCGAGGCCCTCGCGCGCGAGGTCGCCGAGCACGATGTGCACGCGCGCGGAGCCGATGTCCGGGTCGATGCCGTAGGAGTCGAGGACGGCGCGCAGACGGGCCCGCCCGGCCCGCTCCGATTCCGCGCGCACCAGGCAGTGCACCTGGGCGTCGGTCCGGGTGCGGAGCTCGCGCAGCAGGAAGGCGCCGACGAACCCGGTGGCGCCGGTGAGCAGCACCTGCCGCGGGGGCGCGCCGAAGCCTCCGGCGTCCGGGAAGCGCAGGCCCGGGGCCAGCCGTGCCTCCGAGCACGGCACCACGGCGGGGGCGTCCGGCACGCGGCCCGCCGCCGTGTCCGCGACCATCCGGGCGAGGTCGCCCGGCCGTGAGCCGGTGAGGAAGTCCCGCAGCGCGACGCGCACGCCGAACTCGGCGTCCACGCGGGCGAGCAGCCGCACGCTCAGCAGCGAGTGGCCGCCCAGGGCGAAGAAGTCGTCGTCGACGCCGACCCGTGCCACGCCGAGGACCTCCGCGAACAGGGCGCACAGCGTCCCCTCGGCCGCGGTGCGCGGGGCCCGGTACGTCACCGCGCCGCCGGTGGGGTCGGGCGCGGGCAGGGCGGCGCGGTCCAGCTTGCCGTTGGGGGCGAGCGGGATCCGCTCCAGGACCGCGTAGACCGACGGGACCATGAAGTCGGGCAGCTTGCCGGACGCGTACGCGCGGAGCGCCGCGACGTCGACGCCCGCACCTGTCACGTACGCCACCAGTTGCTTCCCCGCGGGCGTGTCCCGGGCCATGACGGCCGCCTGCTGGACGTCGGGATGGGCGATGAGGGCCGCTTCGACCTCGCCGGGTTCGACGCGGAAGCCGCGGATCTTGATCTGGGTGTCGGCGCGGCCCGCGTACTCCAGGTGCCCGTCGTCGTTCCAGCGGGCGAGGTCCCCGGTGCGGTACAGGCGGGAGCCGGGCGGGCCGAACGGGTCGGCGACGAACCGCTGGGCGGTCAGGCCCGCTTGGCCGAGGTAGCCGCGGGCCAGTTGCCCCGCGATGTACAACTCGCCGACGACACCCGTCGGAAGCGGTGCCAGACAGGGGTTGAGGATGTAGGCGCGCATGTGGGGCAGCGGGCTGCCGATAGGTGTTCTCATGGCTCCGGTCCGGTCGGGGATGCGGAAGGGGGCGTACGGGGACTCCGTCTGGTCGTGGGCGTGGACGAGTGCGGCGGCGCGGGGAAGCGTGGCTGCGCCGGGCCCGCAGCCGCCCGTCCTCGACGAGCGGTGAGCGTCCCGTCGCCGAGAGAAGTCAACGGACCCGCGGCGCCCCGTGTCCAGGCGCAAGCACCCAGTGGTATCGCACACATACCCAACTCTCCGACGGTGGAGCCGCGTTGAGGCGTCCTGGTGGCGGGACACCGGGACGTCCACGACGCCGCCCTCTCCGGGGCACTGCCGGGACCACCCGGTTGCGCGGCATGGCCTGCGGGAGCGACGGAGCCCGCTCCCGCAGACTCGCGAGCCATGGACTCAACACGACGGGCCGTCCTGGCAGGCCTTTTGACGACCGCAGGCCTCGTGCCCCTTGCGGCAGGACGGGCCACGGCGGCACGCCCGCGCCCGCCCGCCGCACTGCTTGGCAGGGAGATCCGCCGACTGCCCACGGCACGCCAGGCGGTGGCGCTGACCTTCAACGCGGCGTGGGACGAGAGCGGCGTCGACGTCGTCCTGGCCGAGCTGCGGCGCCGGCATCTGGCGGCGACGTTCTTCCCGACCGGGAGGTACGCCGAGACCCACCCCTCGGCGGTGCGGGCCATGGGCGCCGAGCACGGCCTCGGCAACCACTCCTACAGCCACCCGTACTTCGACGGCCTGAGCACCGCCGAACGCGAGCGGGAGGTGCGCCGCGCCGACGCGGCGATCCGGGCCGCGGCGGGCACCGAGCCTATGCCCTTCTTCCGGTTCCCCTACAGTTCCACCACGACCGCGTCGGTCGCCGACGTCAACGCTCTCGGGTACGCGGCGATCGAGTTCACCGCCGACACCAACGGCTATCTCGGGCCAGGCCGGGGCATGACCGTGGAGCGGGTGGTCGAGCGGGCCGTCGCCGCCCTCGCGCCCGGTGCGATCATCCAGATGCACGTGGGCAGCAGCAGTGGCGGGGTCGTGCTCGACGCCCAGGCGCTGCCCCGGATCCTCGACGCGATCACGGCGGCGGGCTATGGGGTCGTGGACCTGCGGGAGTTCCTGGTGCCGGAGTAGCGCGGCAGTCGCCGAGCGAACGCCGTGGGCCTGATCGGCCCCTAGCCGCCGCGAGCCCCACCCCACCCGCCCGGGCGCCGGGCGGACGCACGCTCGACCACGACGGGATCCCAACCGATCTGCCGCAGCCGTACGGCGGTGGCGATGCCCGAGATCCCGAGCCCGACCACGAGTGCCCGGCCTCCTTCGCGTCGATGCGGCACACGCGAACACGACATGGCAGACCCCTTTCATGTGTCACATTTCATGCGTCACGCTTCATGTGTCGTGGACTTGGTCTCATGGACGCTGCGCTCGGCCAGGCCGGGAACGCTGCCGAGAACGGCCCACAGCGTCAGATCGGAACTGATGGCTCCGCCCTCTTTGCCCGAGCCCTCCGACCCCAGTCGCAGGCGCAGCCCGTCAGCCCCGTCCTCCCCCTGCCCCCGCAGCACTTCCGTCACGGTGTCCTCGAGCACCGAGACCCCCAGCCGTTCGAGCCCGGCGCGTACGCGCCGCCGGGCGCCGGACGAACTCCCCGGAATCCAGGGTCACACCGCCGTCCCCGACCTTCTCCACGGCCGCCGGCCGCGACGCGACGCCGTCCCGCAGCATCCGCGCGAGCGGCGTCGCGGCCTTCCCGGTTCCGGCGACGTGCTGGTGCAGCCGCACCCGCTCGACGAAGTACGCCCGCGGATTGACCACGGTGATCTCCACGTCCGGCACCTTCTTCGCCAGCCGGTTCGCCGCCAGCGTCCCGGCGTACCCGGCGCCTGCCACGACAATCCTCATGAGTACCTCCTGCGTCGAACGGGGCCACAGCGGGCTGATGACCGCGGTCTCATGCAGTACGACGAGGTACCCCCTCGAATCGTGAAGCCGCGCGCCCCCCTGGAAAGTCAGCCAGGCGGGCGGGCCCCGCCCCGCTCGCGCTGCCGGGACGTCTCCCCCGTCTCCGTCACCGGCCGGTCGTGCCGTAGGTCGGCGAAGAGGCGGGCCGACCGCTCGGGGTCCCACTTCAGTACGTTGCCCTTGGGCGTGGGGACGCCGATGCCGGACACGGGGACGTTGATCTGCTTGCCCCGGCCGCCCGCGACGCCCTGCACGGCGCGGAACATCGTGGCGAGGTCGGGCAGGCTCATGTCCTTGTCGACGATGAGGGTGTCGAGCCCGGCCTGGAGGGCGGGACCGATCTCCGTGGGGTCGAAGAGCGTGTCGGGGCGGGCGGCCTGGTGGGCGAGGGTCGACAGGAACTTCTGCTGGTTCTTGGAGCGGCCCAGATCTCCCTCCCGCTCCTGGTGCCGCTGGCGTACGAAGGCGAGTGCCTGCCTGCCGTTCAGGGTCTGGCAGCCCCTGCGCAGGTCGGCGCCCGACTTCTTGTCCTTGATGTCCCGGTCCAGGCACATCCGTACACCTCCGATGGCGTCGACTATGTTCACGAACCCGGCGAAGCCGATCTCCGCGTAGTGGTCGATGCGCAGGCCGGTGTTCTTCTCGACGGTGTGGACCAGGAGTTCGGGGCCGCCGTAGGCGAAGGCGGCGTTCAGCTTGTCGCCCTCGGGGCGCTTCGTCTTGCCGGTGAGGGTGTCGAGGCGGCCGGGCACGGTGACCCAGGAGTCGCGTGGCAGGCTGACCATGCTGGTGCCGTGGGCCCCGGTGTGGAGCAGCATCATCGAGTCGGTGCGCCGCCCGCCGCCCCCGCCCGCGTGCAGGTCCTGCACATCGCCCTCGGAGAGCCCGTCGCGGCTGTCGGAGCCCACGATGAGGTAGTTGGTGCCCTCGCCGGGCGGCGGCCGGTCTCCGTAGGCGCCGAGGTCGACGTCGCGCTGGAGCCGGGTCTCGGCCCACCCGTACGCGCCGCCCGCCGCGACGACCACCACGGCGAGGAGGACGAGCGCCGCCCGCCGCAGCCTCCGGCGTTTCCTCTTCGGCTGCCGGGCGTGGGCGCGCCGGGGGCCGTAGCGGGAGCTGGGGCGGTCGGTGAAGCGCTCGATCGGATCGGGCGCGGCGGAGCCCTCCGGGGAAGCGGAGTCTCCCGGAGAGCCGGGTTCCCCCGCGGGCAGGGTGTGCCCGGCCCGCTGGTCGAGCGGGTCTGTCATGGTCGGCTCCCTTGCAGGCTCCGCCGCGCCTCTTCGGGCGGCGCGTCGAGCAGATACGGGTCGGCGGTCCCGGCGCGCTTCATGCTGTGCCACTTCAGGCGGGTGCCGAGCAGCGCCGTGGTGACGGAGTGGATGACCACCAGGTACATCAACTGCCGGTAGACGAACTGCTGGAGCGGCAGAACCCACAGCACGCGCAGCCGTTCACGGTCGAGCCGCAGCGCGTACGCGGCGGTGACCAACTGGACGGACAGGAACCCGAACCAGACGAGGGCGGCCTCCACGGGGTCGCGGAACAGCGCCCCGAACAGCGCGAACATGTCGACGACCGGCGCGCACAGCGGAAGGACGATCTGGAACAGCGTGACGTAGAGCAGCACCCGACGGCCGAAGCGCCCTGCGGGGCCGACCTCCACGACCGCGCGCCGGTGCTTCCACATCGACTGGAGGGTGCCGTAGCACCAGCGGTAGCGCTGGCGCCACAACTGCCGCAGGGTGCCGGGCACTTCGGTCCAGGCGACCGCCGACTGCTCGTAGACGACACGCCAACCGGCCCGCCAGAGCGCCATCGTGAGGTCGGTGTCCTCGGCGAGGGTCTCGTCGCTGACACCGCCGACGCCCATCAGCGCGTCCCTGCGGAAGGCACCGATCGCCCCCGGCACCGTCGGCATGCACTCCAGGACCTCGAACATGCGCCGGTCGAGGTTGAAGCCGAGTACGTACTCCAGGTGCTGCCACTTGCCCATCAGGCTGCGCCGGTTGCCGACCTTCGTGTTGCCGCTGACCGCGCCGACCGCCGGGTGGGCGAGCGGCTGGACGAGCCGGGCGAGGGCCTCGGGTTCGAAGATGGTGTCCGCGTCGACCATGACGACGATGTCGTACCGGGCGTGCGCCAAGCCGGTGTTGAGGGCGCTGGGCTTGCCGCCGTTGGGCTGGCGGATCACCGTCACGCGCGGGTCGGCGTCGGCGATGGACTCGGCGATGTCGGCGGTGGCGTCGGTGGAGCCGTCGTCGATCACGATGATCTGGAAGTGCGGGTGCGTGGAGGCGAGCAGCGAGTACACGGTGGAGGCGATGCCGGCCTCCTCGTTGTACGCGGGCACGAGCACCGTCACCGGGTCCCGCACCTCGCGAAGGCGTGGCGCGCCGGGCCGGTACCGGTGCAGCCTGCGCACGTGGAGCCGGGCGAACACCGCGAACAGGAGCATCCGCAGGACGCCGAGCGTGCCCGCGAGGGTCAGCGTCCACACCATCACGGTGAGGAAGGCCTGCCCGAGCTTCTTCGCCCAGATCAGGCCCGCGCCCTTGACCTCCTCGGCGACCGGGACCTCGTCGACGAAGGAGGGCCGCCCGAGCCCGCCGCTGATGGTGGTGAACCGCTGCACTCGGCGGTCCTTCAGCAGGTCCTCCGCCTCGCGGTAGCCCAGGTCGGTCTGGCTGTGCTGCGACACAAGGCCCCGCCACGGCTTGCGGTCCTTGTAGTCCGACGCGACCACCAGGTACCCCTGCTCCGCCGCGCGCTTCGCCGCGGGCCACTGGGGGCCGCAGAGCGTGTCCGCGGCCGTGGTGTGCGGCAGCCGCAGCAGGGTGGTGTCGACTCCCGCCGCGCCGGCGAGCGCGGTCTGGGTGAGCGACAGTTCGAGGCGGGCGCGCAGCGGCGACGCGACGCCGAGGTCGCCGCCGCTGTAGGTGTACGAGCCGATCTCGTGCCCCTCGTACAGGATCCGCCGCATCAGCTTCGGGTGGCGGGCCGCGTCCTTGCCGTAGACGAAGAAGGTCGCCCGCGCCTGGTGCCTGCGCAGCAGGTCGAGCAGGCGCGGCGTCCACACCGGGTCGGGCCCGCCGTCGAAGGTGAGCGCGACGGTGCCCGGCGGCATGGAAGCGGTGGTGACGCCCTTGGGGCCGAATCGCAGCAGCGGCTTCCCGTCGTCCGCCTCGCGCGGGATCGGCCGGGTGCACGGCGGCTTGGTGCGCGCGGCGTCGACCTGGTGGGTCGTCCAGCCTTCGAAGAGGAGGGTGACGGCGACCACGAGGAGGACCAGGAGGAGCACGAGCCAGTGTCCGCGCGGCGGGCGGCGGACAGCGGCGCCGCGCCTCACTGCCCCGGGCCTCCGGCCGGGGGCGGGACGGATCTGCCGGTGGACGGGCGGCGGTGGTTGTCGCGGTCCGCGTGGGGGTCGGTTCGCCCGGGTGCGCCGGGGCCCTGTGCCCGCTCGCCGGTGTCCGGACCGGCGGGCACCGAGCCGTCCGTGCTCGGCGGATGCGTGCCGGCGGGCCGCAGCAGCCCGCTCATCAGTGTGCCGACGAACAACAAGTATCCGACGCAGGCGCAGCTCACGACCACCGCGACGCCTTGCAGTGCCCGTCGGCGCCAGCCCGACTCGTCGATGAACACGGGGAGTTGCGGCTCGTCGGCGGCACGGGGATGCCGCGCCACCGGCGCCTCGTGAGGCGCCATCGCCTCGTACGGCACGCGCGGTGTCATGTCGCGGCCCGAGGGCCGCGCCCCGCGCGCAGGGGGTACGGGCGACGATCGTCCGTCGTGCGGTGTGCTGGCTATGTGGGGGATGCCCTGCACTGGTGCTCCTGATCTGCGGCCGCGCACGCGCGACTCTTTGTGTGGGGGGTACGGACCCGGGGGCCCGCAGTACTGCCCGTGAGACGTCGGGAGCCGCATCCCGGTGCCCGGCGCGCACGAGGACCTCCCGTACACGCGCGTGCCTGGGCCCTTCCCGGGTGGGGCCGGGAGGGGCCCGTAGGCGTCTGCCCCCGCAAGGACCGGGAGGCCAGGACGCAGCCGTCAGCCGTCACGCAGCCTCCGACCCTACTCGGGCACCCCGGTGGCTCGGCAACAGGCCGTCAGCCCGCGTGCTCCTCGTCCGCGTCGAGATCTACTTCCTGAAGTACTCGACCAGACGCGCGTAGCTGTCGTTGGCGTGCCCCTGCTCCACCGCCCTGTCCACCAGGCCGAGGGTGTAGCGGGGGAAGCCGGCGTCGATGTTCCGCGCCGCGCTCTCGCGGACCAGGTCCTCGACGGAGGGCCGGTGGTGCTGGAGCGCGCCGAACTCCGTCGCGTACGCACCGCGGTCGACCTCGTCGGCGATCGTCGGCAGGTACCCGAGGAGCGCGGAGACGGACGCGTGGGCGTCGTTCAGGAACCGCTTCACCTCGATGCCCTCGCTGGAGAGCAGAGCGCCCGCGTGCAGGAAGCCGTTGAGGGTGCCCCACATGGTGCCGTGCACGGCCATTCCGTACAGGGTCGGCACACCGGCGTCGTCCGCGACCAGGGTGCCCCGGCCGCCGATCAGCCGGAGCGTCGGCCGGTAGCGCTCGTACACGGCGTCCGAGCCACCGTAGAAGACGACGCTCTCCGCGCCCCCGACGCCCGGAGCGATCGTCATGATCTGCCCGTGGAGGTACTGCGCGCCCTGGCCCGCGACCCACTCGGCCACGGCCCTGGACTCCGCCGACGTCCCGTCCGTCAGGTTGAGCACGGCACGGCCGGACAGCGCGTCCCCCGACGATGCGAGCAGTTCGCGGGCCGTGCTGTTGCCCTTCACGCTGACGACCACGAGCGAACTGGCGGCGACGGCGTCGCGGATGGTCACGGCCCGCTCGGCTCCCTTGGCGACCAAAGCGTCGGCCTTCTCCGGCGTACGGTTCCACACCGTGGTCGCATGTCCGCCGTCCAGGAACGCGCTCGCGAGCGCGAAGCCCATCTCGCCCAACCCGATCACGCTCACGGCCCGCCGGGCGTCACTCTGTGCTGCGGCAGTGCTCATCGACGTCGTCCTCATTCAGTCCGTTGTGGCGCGATCAGTCCAGCGCCACGCTAAGAGTTGAACGGGACTTGAGGTCAACGGAAGCGGCCGGGTGAGGCGATGCCCGGGCCGGGAGTATTCCTGATCCACTCGTCCGAACCTCCCCACTTGTACGTGGGGCGCCCCTTCACACCACTGGTACGGAACGGCTTGCCCTGGTCTCCGGGCCAAGCGTTCCACCAGCGCGAACTCGGCGGGCACCGCGTCCCCGTTGCAGTACCGGTGCAACGTCGAGGCGCTGATGTGGAGCCGCTTGGCCAGCACTCCGAAACTGAGCCCGGACCGCTCCTTCAACTCCCCCAGCAGCGCCGCGAGCGACTCCATGCCCACCTGCCCCATTCAGTCATGTGTTCCAGGGCCGAGACGCTCAGGGGCTCAACAGCAGTTCCGGTGGGGGCTCGTCGGGCTCAGCGGCCGCCGCGTTCAGCGCGACGCACCAGCTCCTACGCCGTGCCCGTCGCCCCGCCCGTCCACGCGGCTCGCAGCGCCTTCTTGTCCACCTTGCCGACCTTGGTCGTCGGCAGTTCGTCGAGGAGG
The DNA here is from genome assembly GCF_055591765.1 of Streptomyces sp. NPDC041205. Taxonomy (NCBI): domain Bacteria; kingdom Bacillati; phylum Actinomycetota; class Actinomycetes; order Kitasatosporales; family Streptomycetaceae; genus Streptomyces; species Streptomyces sp. NPDC041205. The sequence goes on from NZ_JBVIZH010000008.1 coordinate 259,402, forward strand.
ACCGTCTTCCGGGGCGTGTACAACTCCCCCAACTCGGCCGTCACCGCCGCGCCGACCACCTCCGGGACGACATCCGCGCCCGCGGCCGTGGCCAGGAAGATCTGTACGGCCTCCCCGTACTCCTCGTCCGGCACACCCAGCGCCGCCGCGTTGCGTACGCCGGGCAGCGTGAGCAGGAAGTCCTCCAGAACCCTGGAGTAGACGTTGTCGCTGGTGCTGCCGGTGACGATGATGTCCTTGGCCCGGTCGACGAGATAGAGGTAGCCCTCGGCGTCGAGGTAGCCGATGTCCCCGGTGCGCAGCCAGCCGTCGTGCAGCGCGGCCGCCGTGCGCTCCGGGTCCTCGTAGTAGCCGAGCATCACCGTCTCGCCCTTGACGCACACCTCGCCGACCTGCCTGACGGGCAGTGCCGCCGCGCTGTCCTCGGCGCGGATCTCGATCGCGGTGCCGGATATCGCACGGCCGCAGCTGCGCCAGAGCTCGGGCCGCCGGGCTCCCTCCGAGGCGAGCTCCTCCGCGCCGAACGAGGCGATACCGAGCGCCTCGGACTGCCCGTAGCCCTGGCTGAGCACCGGCCCGAAGACCTCGACCGCCTGCCGGAGCCGACTGGGCGACGAGGCCGCGCCGCCGACGACGATCCGCCGCAGCGCAGGGAGGACGCCCGGCACGCACTCCGGATGGTCGAGCAGGGCGTACAGCATCGGCGGGACGAACATGGTGGCGGTGATCCGCTCCTCGCGCAGCGCCGTCAGTGCCGCGCCAGGTTCGAATTCCGGCAGCACGACGAGGGCGGACCCCGTCACCAGCGCCTGGATCGAGGTGAGGTGGCCGCTGCCGTGCGTGAGCAGCGTGGCGGTGAGCACCCTGTCCGTGGCCGCGTTCATGGCCGGGAAGAACGCGGTGCCCTGCGGGTCGTCGTCCACCAGACCCAGCAGCGTGTCGTAGAGCCGGTGACTGTGGGCGGCGAGCTTGGGGCGGCCCAGGGTGCCGCCGGTGTAGAGGACGGTGACGGCCTCGTCCGGCCGGGGGGCGGGCACGCCATCGGGGCGCGTCGTGGGGCAGTCGGCCGCCAGGGACAGCAGGTCGGCGCACTCCTGCTCACAGGGGCCGAGGCTGAGCAGCGCGGGCGCGTGGACGCTGCGCCCGGCCGCGTCGGCGGCCCGTCGCGAGAAGAGCGGATCGGTGACCACGGCGCGCGCCCCGGACTGCTCGACCAGCGCGGCGAGTTCACCGGGCCCCGGCTCGGGCGGCAGGAACACGACGCGGCAGCCGATGAGATGGACCGCGAGCTGCACCAGGACGGAGTCCACGCGGTTCGCCAGGAACAGCCCCACTCCGTCGCCGGGCCCGAGCCCCTGCCCGCGCAGCGCGTGCCCCAGCCTGAACAGCCGCTGCCGGGCCTCCCCTCTGGTCAGCCGCTGCGTCCCCTGGACGAGCGCCTCGGCGCCCTCGTCCTCGTACCAGTGCTCCAGAACGCGGTCCACGTACGTCCGCGGCGCGGCTGTTTCCTGCGTGTTAACGATCATCAACACATGCAAACACGCCGCTCAGAGGCCTTTGCCTCACAGGGGCTACCTTCGGCCATCATCTGGCGACGCATCATGCTCATGCCGTGCCGGGGATGCGGCGCCCGAAGGTCAGTTGGGCGCCGAGGAAGCGCGCGGAACGCCTCTCATCATGGCGGGGAATCGCTCCCCGCCGTGTGACCCGTACAACTCGGTGCCCGGTGTCAGTGCCAGGTGGAACACTCCCCGGCATGCTGCCATCGGACCCGAAAGCAGACCTTCTCCGTTACCTGCAGGACGCCCGCGAAGCCTTGCTGTGGAAGCTGGACGGACTCTGCGAGTACGACGTCCGCCGCCCGCTCACCCCGACAGGCACCAACTTGTTGGGGCTGGTCAAACACGTCGCGTCGGTGGAACTGGGGTACCTCGGCGACACGTTCGGACGACCGTACTTCGACAAGGCGCGCCCGCCCTGGTGGTACACGGAGAACGCCGAAGACAACGCGGACATGTGGGCCACCGCGGAGGAGTCGCGTGCAGAGATCGTCGGGCTGTACCGACAGGCCTGGGAACACTCCGACACCACGGTGGAGACGCTCGCGCTGGACGCGGTCGGGCATGTCCCGTGGTGGCACGAGGAACACCGGGAGGTGACGCTGCACCACGTGATCGTCCGCCTGATCGCCGAGACCCATCGGCACGCCGGCCACGCGGATGTCCTGCGCGAACTCATCGACGGCTCCGCCGGGTGGCTGCCGGGCAAGGACAACCTGCCACCGGGTGATGCGGCGTGGTGGGAGGACTACCGGCGCCGGCTGGAGCGGGTGGCACGCGAAGTCGGCGACAGCTGACCCTTCGAGTCGTCCCGCGTGGTCTCTCGAGTCGTCCCGCGCAGGAGGCTCTTGACCCTCACGTGGCGTCAGGCCGCATAGTCGGTGCCGTGGAAGATCACTGGACTGTGGGACGCGTGGCCGACCTGGCCGACGTCAGCGTCCGCACGCTGCATCACTACGACGAGATCGGGCTGGTCCGGCCGTCGGCGCGGACCGGCGCCGGCTACCGGGCCTACTCGGCGCACGACGTGGAGCGACTGCGGGAGGTGCTGGCGTATCGGCGGCTGGGCTTCGGCCTGCGGGAGGTCGCGGAACTGGTCGACGACCCGACCACCGACGCGGTCGCGCACCTGCGCCGACTGCGCGGCCTGCTCCTTGAGCGGCGTGATCGCGCCGACGCCATGGTGACGGCCATCGACAAGGAACTCGACGCACGGGCGAAGGGACTGAAGGTGACGCCGGAGGAGCAACTGGAAATACTCGGTGCACGGCTGTACGACGCGATCGGCGGCGCCTACACCGCGACACGGAGCACCGAGCCGCGGATCGCCGCACAGATCTGGGACGCGCTCGGGGACGCGCGGACGGTGCTGAACGTCGGGGCCGGCACCGGCTCCTACGAGCCCGCCGACCGCGACGTGACCGCGGTGGAGCCATCGGCGGTCATGCGGGGCCAGCGGCCCGCAGGCTCCGCGCCGTGCGTGGCCGCCGCCGCGGAGAGCCTGCCGTTCGAGGACCGGTCCTTCGACGTCGCGATGGCCGTCTCCACCGTTCACCACTGGGGGGACCCGATAGCGGGGCTGCGCGAGATGCGGCGCGTGGCCCGCCGCGTGGTGGTGCTCACGTTCGACACCGACGAGCCCCGCTGGCAGGACCGGTTCTGGCTCACCCGCGACTACCTGCCCGAGTTCGCCGACGTCCTCGCGGACTTCCCCTCGCTCGCCGGGATGGCCGACGCGATCGGCGCCCGCGCCGAGCCGGTGCCCGTCCCGTGGGACTGCGCCGACGGCCTGTTCGAGGCGTACTGGCGCCGCCCTGAGGCGTACCTGGAGGAGCACGTGCGCCGTGCGATGTCGGTCTGGACGAGGGTCGGACCGGAGCCCGAACAGCGGGCGGTACGAAGCCTCCGCGACGACCTGCACTCCGGCCGCTGGGCCGACCGCAACAGCGATCTCGCCGACCTGGAGGCAGCGGATCTGGGCCTGCGCCTGCTCGTCTCATGACCGACCCCAACCAGTTCCGGCAGGTCACCGAGTCCCAGAGATGGACCTACAACGAGCAGCCCCGTGAGGTCGGCGCCACGATGACCGCGTTCGGCAAGTGTCTGGACGTCGCGTCCGGCGGCACCGCCGACCGCACCCCCGTACAACTGTGGGACTGCAACGGCTCGGGCGCCCAGAAGTGGGTCCGTTACCAGGGTGACGTCCTCATCACCCCGCAGTCGGGCAAGTGCCTGGACGTCACCGGCGGGAACCCGGGGGACAGCACCCCGGTGCAGCTCTACACCTGCAACTTCACGGCGCCCCAGGTCTGGAAGCGGGACTCCGGCCAGGGCTGGAAGCCGCTCGCCCCGGCCGAGGGCTCGGGCTTTGTTGTCGACCGCCGTGCGTCAGAGCTCCCTGAGGTGCCGCGCGATGTCGTCCGCGTCGGGCAGGCCGAGCTCGCGGAAGACGCTCTGCGCACGGCGGTAGTGCTCCTCGGCCCGGTCGGTGTCGCCCTGGGCCCGGTGGGCGTGGCCGAGTTGCGCGAGAGCGCGGGCGAGGATGCCCGCGTCGCCGCGCGCCTCGGCGATGTCCCGTGCCCGTGCCGCGTGTTCGGCGGCCTCAACGGGCCGTCCCGAGACGTTGTGGGCCTGGGCGATCGCGCCGAGCAGGAGGCCCTCGCGGAAGCGGGAGCCCGTCTCACGCCACAGGCGCAGACTCTCGTGCAGGCTGTCGAAGGCCTCGGACGTCCGCCCGGTCCGCAGGCAGACCTGGCCGAGGTTGTGCAGCGCGTTGGCCTGACCCGCGACGTCCCCGGTCGCCCGGGTGACGGCGACGGCCTCGCGGCAGTGCGCAAGGCCGTCCTCGGCCCGGCCGGTGGCCAGCAGGGCCAGGCCGAGGAAGCCCAGCGCGTACGCCTCGATGCCGCGGCTGGCCAGGGCCCTGCAGTGGGTCAGGGCCTCGCTCAGCAGGGCGTGCGCGGTGGTGAAGTCGCGCAGGGCGAGGGCGCCCCCGCCCCGTGTGATCAGTACGTGGGCGAGCAGCGTCCGGTCCCCGGCCTCCCGGCACAGTTCGATGGCCCGGTCCAGGGAGGGGGCGCCGAGCCGCATGGCGAAGCGGTGCTGCACGGAGCTGCCCAGCATGTACAGGGCGCGTGCTTCCGCGGTGCGGTGGCCCGCGGCGCGCGCGGCCTCGGCCAGGGTCCGGGCGGCGCGTTCGATGCCGTAGGGCTGTGCGCCGAGGCGACCGAGCGGGTCCGCGGCCAGGAGCAGGTCCGCGCAGACGGTCAGCGACAGGGAGGCGTCACCCGCCGCCTGCTCGATGAGCCCCAGGAGCGACGTCTGCTCGTCGAGCAGCCAGGCGGCGGCCTCCTGCGGGCCGGTGAAGTCCAGGCCCTCCGAGCGCAGCGGGGCCACGTGCCCGGGGAACACGTCGTCGGGCAGCGACGCCCGGTGGGCCCCGAGTGCGGTGGCGAGGCGGAACTCAAGGAGGCGGGTGAGTGCGGCGGTTCGCTCGCGGTCCGGCACTTCGGCGCATGCGGTCTGACGGGCGAAGAGCCGGAGCAGGTCGTGGTAGCGGTAGCGGCCGGGGGCGACCGACTCAAGGAGGCTCAGGTCGACCAACGACTCGCACAGCTCCTCCGCCTCCCGCTCCGGCCGGGCGAGCAGCGCCGCGGCGACCGGCACGCTCAGTTCGGGCATCTCGGGCAGGGACAGGAGCCGGAAGGCGCGGACGTGCTCGGCGTCAAGGAGTTCCATCCCGAGCCGGAAGGTCGTCTCCACGGCGGTGTCCTCCGCCCTGAACGCGCTGAGGCGGCGCCGCTCGTCCGCGAGGAGCGCGGCGGTCTCCGCGAGCGTCTGGTCCGGCCGGGCGACAAGGCGGGAGGCCACGATGCGGATGGCGAGCGGCAGATGACCGCAGGCGTCGAGCACCTCGGCGGCGGCCTCCGGTTCGGCGGACACGCTCTGTTCGCCGACGATCCGGGCCAGCAGTTCCAGGGCCTCCGCCCGTGCCATGGGCCGCAGGTCCACCAGGGTGGCCCCGGTCAGGCCGACGAGCCGGGAGCGGCTGGTGAGCAGCACCGCGCTGCCTGGCGCGCCGGGCAGCAGGTCGCGCACCTGGGCCGGGGCGCGGGCGTTGTCAAGGACGACGAGCACCCGGCGGGTGGCGAGCATGGAGCGGTAGAGGGCGGCCCGCTCCTCGGGAAGCGTCGGTAGGTGACCGGCGCGGACGCCGAGTACGCACAGGAAGCGGCCAAGGACCTCCATGGGCTCCGCGGGACGGGGGTCGGTTCCCCTCAGGTCCGCGTAGAGCTGCCCGTCCGGGAAGCGGTGGCGCATCCGCCGGGCCACGTGGACGGCCAAGGCGGTCTTGCCGATGCCGCCCATCCCGCTGATGGAGCTGACGGCGACGATCCCGCCCTTGTCCAGGGTGGCGCACAGCCGGTCGGCCTCGTCGCCCCGGCCCGTGAAGTCAGCGGTGTCCTGCGGCAGTTGAGCCGCACCGTAGGACCGGTCCGGAGCCCGGAGCCCGGCCGCGTCGCCCGCCCGCCGGCCGGGTCCCGCGGTGAGGATCTGGTGCTGGAGCCGTTCCAGGCCGGGACCCGGGCGGATGCCCAGCTCCTCGGCGAGCGCGCGGCGGACGTGCGCGTGGACGTCGAGTGCGTCCGCCTGCCGCCCGGCGTGGTGCAGCGCTGTCATCAACAGCTCGTGGATCCGCTCGCGCCACGGGTGTTCGGCGGCGAGGACGCGCAGCGGGCCGAGCGCGTTGTCGTGCCCGCCGAGCGCGATCTCCGCCTCCCAGCGGGCCTCGACTGCCGACAGGAGGAGTTCCTCGAGGCGGGAGCGCTGGGCCTCGGCGTACGGGCCGGGCACGCCGGCGAGCGGCGTGCCGCGCCACAGGTCCAGCGCGGAGACGAGCAGTGACCGCGCCTGTTCGGGCCGGTCGGCGGCCCGGGCCCGCCGTGCCTCGGCCGTACGGAGCTCGAAGACCGTCAGGTCGACGTCCTCCGGGGCGACGCACAAGGTGTAGCCGTCGCCCGCCGTCAGCAGCGTGCGTGCGGTGGCGCGGGGTGCCCGGCCGGGCTCAAGGAGTCGACGCAGGGTGAAGACATGGGTGCGCAACGACCCCAGCGCGCCGAGCGGGGCCTCGTCACCCCAGACCGCGGCGATCAGTTCCCGGGCGGACACGGGGGTACGCGCCCGCAGCAGCAGGGCCGCGAGCACCGCCTGCGACTGGGGCGCGCCGACGGGCACCTCGGCCGACCCGTCGTGCAGGCGAAGGGGACCGAGAACGGTGAAGCGGCAGGCGGTGGTTCGCCGGGATTCGCCGCCGGAGGAGTGGCCGGGCGAGGCAGTGGAGGGCATGGGATGTCTCCGAATGACGTGAGGACCAGGTGGCGTGAGGGCGAGGCGGCGTGAGGACCAGGCGCGTGCGGGCCTTTTGACGAGAGGCCTTTTGACGAGAGGCCCTTTGACGAGAGGCCACGGGAGGGAGGACCGCCCGTGTCACCGGTTTTGGCGTGACAGGTTCGGCACGCGAGGAGAGCAGGCCGCTCTCGTCAGGCGATCGGTGCCGGTTCGGCCCGGTCCCGGCGCCCGGGCCCGGCGCCGAGCAGGGCGAGGAGGTCGTCGGCCTCCGGCATGCCCGGACGGGCGCAGATCTCATACGCGGTGCGCAGGTGCGCCCGGGCGCCGTCATGGTCCCCGAGTCCGTCGAGGGCGGAGCCGAGCACGGCAAGGGCGTGGGCGGGGCCCCAGTCGTTCCTGGCCTCCCCCAGCATCGCGGCCGCGGTGCGGGTCAGCGGCGCGGCCTGCTCGGCGCGGCCGGTGGCGAGCCGGTTCTCCGCGAGCCGGAAGAGGGTGAGCCCTTCCCACAGTCGGTTGCGGCGGTCACCGAAGAGGGCCGACGCCTCGGTGAGGCGGGCGCGGGCCTCGTCATGGACGGCGAGCGCTTCGGCGGGCCGGGTCCGGCCCGCCGGGGCGACGTGGTTCTCGAACCGGGCGAGGTCCACGGCCTCGCGCGGCACACGCAGCGCGTAACCGCCGGGGACGGACACCAGGACCCGGGGGGACTCGCCCGCGGCCCGCTCCGGCTCGAGCAGCTTGCGCAGCCGCGAGGTGTACGTCCGCAGGGTCCCCACCGGGGGTGGCGGGTTCACGCCCCACAGCGCCTCCACGACGTCGGCCACCGAGGCGGCCCGCTCCTTACGCAGCAGCACCGCGAGGAACGCCTGCTGCTGCGGGGAGCCGAGCTCCAGCTCCCTGTCGCCACGCCACGCGCGCAGCCGACCGAGCAGCGCGAACCGCAGCCCGGTGTCCCCGATGTCCTCGGTGAACATCTTCCGCCCCACCCCGTTGATGCCTTCAAGCACGCAAGCGGTACGGCGGGCCCGACCCCGTCTTTCCCCCGGGCGCTCGGCACGTCGCCCCCAGCGTGCGCTGCGCTGGATCCTACCTGCGGGCACCCCCGTCTCTGAGGTCGCAGCGCTGCCATCGGGGCATGACTCCGTCTCGGGGAGGGCTGCCTTCGCCCAAGCCGGCACCGCGGCCCGCGGCATCGGCGGCGGCCCGGTCATGGACCTGCAGCTTCGCGGTGATGGCGGACACGTGGTTGCGGACCGTCTTCTCGGACAGGACGAGTCGACGGGCGATCTCGCGGTTCCCGTGGCCGACGGCGACCAGAGCGAGAACGTCCCTTTCACGACTGGTGAGCTCGGGGACGGCTTGGGCGGCGTACTGCTGTTGCGCATCGGTGAAGAAGTTGACGATCCTGTGGGCGACGGCGGCGCCGTACAGCGCTTCCCCGGTTGCGACGGCCAGGATCGCGCGGATGATTTCGGCTCGGTCGGCGCCCTTGAGCAGGTGTCCGAGGGCGCCGGCGCGCGCGGCGCCGAACAGCGCCTCATCGTCTTCGTGCATGGTCAGCCCGATGCCCGTGGCTGCCGCGCCGATGCCGGTGCCGTCATCGCTGACGACGATCCGCAGTGAGTCGTCGTCGGTTGCGAGGGTGACGAGGGCGTGGCGGGCGTGCGCGTGCCGGGCCGTGTTGGTCAGCGCTTCCGTGCTGCGGCAGGAGGCGGTCTCCACGTCCGGCGGCAGGGTGCCTGACGGCAGTCACTGTCCGGTCGCTCGGGTGGCCGTCGTACCGCCGTCGCCCTGGTCGAGGACGACGCGGAGGTGGCGGGCGCGCCAGAGGCAGCCGCGCGGACGGCAGCTGGAGGGTGAGCAGGGCGAAGCCCGCCGTGACGAACGCGTCGTCGACCGGCACGGTGGCTCCGTCCCGCCACGCGGAGAGGCCGCCCCACAGCAGCAGAACGAAGCAGGTAGGCGCCACCGTCGACGAGCGGGACGCGCCACCACGGCATAGGAGCGGTGAAGCGGCGCGTCAGGGTGAGAGTGAGCGTGGTCACGGCCAGGAACACGTAGGTCAGGGGGTTCCCCGGCCAGAGCGACACCCAGGAGTCGAGGCTGTCCGCGGCCGCCGACCAGGCAAGATCGACTACGGCGCCGGTCGTCCAGGATCCGATGGTGACGATCAGCGCGTAGGCGACCGCGCTGCGCCAGGTGACGGTCATGTCACGCTCTTCCGTTGATGGGCTGATGGATCATCGTGCGGCGATCCGTGGTGCCGCGACATGACGGGACCCCGGCAGGGTCTTCACCTTGCCGGGGCCAGGAGGACCGGAGTCTTCACCCGCAGCAGGACCGGGCTGAACGGCATCGGGTGCGGAGGGGGATCTCACCGTGATCCGCACCTCGCCCTCGACGGACACTCAAGCAGTACGCACTACTTCGGCGCCTGGAAGCCGCCGATCTTCCGCTCAAGCCGTTCGGCCAGCCACAGTGGAGTGCGATCCTCGAACATCGGACCGATGAGCTGCACTCCCACCGGCAGGCCCTCGGCGGACCGGCCCGTTGGTACGGCGGTGGCGGGCAGACCGGGCATAGTGGCCAGACCGGCCCAGACGAGCTGGTCGAAGTACGGGTACCCGACGCCGTCGATGTCGATCCGGCGTTCCCTCGGATCGGGGTTGTGGTCGTGCGGGAACGCGGGAGTGGGCGTGATGGGACACACCACGGCGTCGAACTCGGCGAAGAATCGGCGCCAGCCGTGGCGGTGGAGCTCGCGACGGCTGTTCGCCTCGATCCAGTCGCTGTGGCTGCACACCATGCCGCGCAGCATCGCCGCGTCGAGGCTCTGGTCGTCGGCGCTCAGTGCGGCGGCGCGGGCCTGCAGTTGCTCGTACGCTTCGACAGGGAAACGTGCGACGGAGCCCGAGAACAGCAACTGCCTGTAGAGCATGGCGGCTTCGGTCAGATCGGGCAGCAGCGGACTGTGCCGTTCGACGCGGGCGCCCCCGTCGACAAGCGCGTCGGCCACCCGGCCCACACCCTCCCGCACGGCGGCCCCGGTCGGAATGAGCGGATGCTCGTCGAGGACCAGGACCCGGAAGTCGCGGAGCCGTTCGTGGCGGGCGGGCGGCAGCGTCAGGCGGTACGCCGCGCCGAGCGTCAGCGGGTCAGGTCCGGCCATGACGTCGAGCAGGAGCGTGAGGTCGCGAGCGGTGCGCGCCATCGGACCGACGACCGCGAGGTCGTGCTCGACCGGCAGGGCCGGCCCGGGCGGCGGGACCATGCCGCGGCTCGCCACGAGGCCGAGTGTGGGCTTGTGCGCGTAAATGCCGCAGAAATGCGCGGGGGTGCGCAACGAACCGGCGATGTCGGAGCCGATGGACAGCGCGCCGAATCCGGACGCCAGGGCCGCCGCCGAGCCGCCGGAGGACCCGCCCGACGTACGACGGTGGTCCCACGGGTTGTTGGTGGTGCCGTAGATCTCATTGAAGGTCTGTATGTCTTGCAGCCCCAAGGGCACATTGGTCTTCCCGAGCACCACCGCGCCCGCGGCCTTCAGCCGCGACACCTGCACCGCGTCCTCGGCGGGCACGAAGTTCCGGTGCGGCGGCATACCCCAGGTCGTGGGCAGCCCCGCGATGTCGTACGACTCCTTGACCGTTACCGGAATGCCCAGCAGAGGCCGGTCCTCACCGCGAGAGCGCGCCCGGTCGGCACCGCGCGCGGCTGCCCGCGCACGGTCGAAGTCCGGCACACAGATCGCGTTGATCGCATCGTCGTCCCGCTCGATACGGGCGATCGCCTCATCGGTCAGTTCCGCGGAAGTCACTTCACCGGCACGCAAGGCAGTCGCGATTTGATCTGCTGTCGAGAAATTCCACTCCATGAATCCGACCGTACGGACCCATGGAGGAAGGCACGAAATACCGCTTCGCACAACGGGATGGCTGTGTCCATAGTCATCTGCCGGCGTGACCGCCGCGTCGCGCCGGACTTCTGCCCACCACACTCTTCTCTTGCAGATATTCCCTCAACGGTTCCCGTTGAGTTCGCGCACGGCAGGCCTGAGTCGGAGCCACTTTCGAGGCGCTGACTGCGCTTTCGTACACCGCACTTCTTGCACATCGCCGGATTTCATCTCACCTTCCGCCCACACCTGCGGATCGGTCGAAGTGAGCGATGGCCGCTTCGTTGTCGGTCGCCGAGTCATCGGGTCTTGGCCGCGGCGGTCAGGGCCGCTGGCCGAGCTCAACCGCCGGTTGGCCGACCGCTGTACGGTTCTCGGCCACACCGAGCACGAGGACTAAGAAGCCGAGCATCTGCCCGGCGAGCGGGTCACCGCTCTGCTGGCCGCCCTGGTGGAAAAGTCGATCCTGACCTGGGTGCCCACCGGGGACGGGGAGCGGTACCGGATGCTGGACACCATCCGGGAGTACGGCGCCCACTGGCTGCACGCTCTGGGTGAGCAGGACGCGCTGCGCCGCCGGCACCGGGAACACTACCTGCGCCTGGCCGAGGAAGGAGACGCCACCTGGATCGGGCCCGACCAGTTCGCCTGGTACGACCGCATGCCCACCGAGCACGACAACCTGCGCGCCGCACTGGAGTTCTCCCTGGCTCAGCCGAACGGCCAGGGAGCGCTGGAACTGGCCGGGGCACTGTGGTTCTTCTGGTACGGCTGTGGCTTTCCCCAGGAGGGCCGGCACTTCCTGGACCGGGCGCTGGCCGTCGACACCGCCCCCGGTCCGGCCCGGGTGAAGGCTCTTTTCGCCTGCAGCCAGACACTCCTGGTCCTGGGTGACCGCACCGCGATCGAGGCCCGCGCCGCCGAGTGCACCGCCATCGCCGTGGTGACCGAGCTGCGGGCGGCGGCGCTGCGCGCCGACCCTGCGCCCTCTCCCCACCCGACTGACCGCCACCCGCCTCGATCCCCCGTCCGATCACCGACGCCATCGGCACCATCCCGCGGAGGAGGGTGCGGTGGGTGCACGCGGCGGTGAAGCAGTCGGCTCGCGCGCGCGGGCCCGCCCCGGCGAAGCCCGGCGTGCTCCGACACCAGGTCGGCCGTAGCGTTGCTGCCATGTGCTGGAGCGCGACGGCCGACCTCGTGGCGGGCGCGGGCATCGCGGTCGTGGGGGTCGCCTCGGTGACCCTGGCGGCCCGACGGCCCCGTGACCTGCCGCTGGCCGCGCTGCCGCTCGTCCTGGGGGCACACCAGATCATCGAGGCCGCCGTCTGGCACAACGACGGCGGCACCGGGCCCGCCACTCTCGCCTGGGCCGTCATCGCGCTCCCGCTCCTTGCGCTGTGGGTACCGGCGGCCGTGCTGTGCGCCGCGCAGCCGAGCGCCCGCCGCCGTCTGCTCATCCCCCTGGCGGCGGGGGCCGCGACGGCGGCGGCGCTCGCCCACGCGCTGGCGACCCGCACCGTGACGGCCGAGATCCGTGGGCACACCGTCGGCTACTCCCTGGGGCTGCCGCAGACGGAGCTGATCGTCGTCGGCTACCTCTTCGCCACCATCGGCTCCCTGCTCCTGTCCGGCGACCGGGGCCTCGTCCAGTTCGGCGTCCTGGTCGCCCTCGGGGCCGCGGTGTCCGTCGTGCTGTGGCGGCAGGAGTACGTCTCGACGTGGTGCGCGTTCGCCGCCGTGTGTTCGGTGGTCCTGCTGCTCTGGGTCAGGAGGCGCCGTCCGCCCGTCGGGGGCAAGGAACTGTAGCCGCGCATGGCCGGGACGTGGGAGGCGGCGCGCGATCACGACCCGGACGCTCTCGGTGCCCCATCGGATCCCGCACCCGGCGAGCGGCCCGTCGATCTGCCACTCGCCGTCGGCGTGCCGCGGCAGGCCGCGAAGGCCGAGCCGGGAGGGGCCGGTCGGCACGTACCTGAAGGTACGTACTTGATCAAGGACCGGTGACCGGGAAGTCTTGTTGAAGCGCGCCAAGACCGTCGTCCGACTCCGCCCCTGTCCTCGCGGCCAGGTGGTCCCTACCCCAGGCTGAGAGCAGTTCCAGCAGTTCGTAGAGGTGACGGCCCCGCTCGGTCAGTGAGTACTCGACCCGGGGCGGCACCTCGTCGTAGTCCTCCCGGTGCACGATCCCGTCGGCCTGGAGCTCGCGGAGCTGCTGCGTCAGCACCTTCTCGCTGATGCCGGTGACCAGCCGCCTGGTCTCACCGAAGCGGCGCGGACGCTCGGAGAGCGCCCACATGACGAACGACTTCCACTTGCCCTCGAACACCCCGACGGCCACACCCATCCCGCACGTGTGCGGATCGGTCACCGTCACGACCTCGGAGTTCCCCATGCCCGCGTTCCCCATGTCCGCTTCCCCCGTCACCGTTCTCGGCCTGGGCCCGATGGGCCGGGCCCTGGCCTCCGCGTTCCTGGCCGCGGGCCATCCCGCAACCGTCTGGAACCGTACCCCTGGCCGGGCGGACGCCCTGGTGGAGAACGGCGCCGTCGAGACCACGACCGCCGCCGAGGCGATCGCGGCGAGCGACCTCGTGGTGATCTGCGTGCTGGACCACGACGCCGTCCGTGCCGTCATCACCCCGCACGCCGCCGCGCTCAAGGGCCGCACCCTGGTCAACCTCACCGCCGGTACCCCCGACGACGCCCGCGCCACCGCGGAGTGGGCGAACGCGCACGGCATCGGCTACCTCGACGGCGCGATCATGGTCCCGACGTACCTCGTCGGCGGCCCGTCCACCCTGGTCCTCCACAGCGGCCCGGCCGACCTGTACGAACGCCACCAGCACACCCTCCAGGCCATCGGCGGCACCTGCGTGTACCTGGGCGCCGACCCGGGCCGCGCGGGAGCGCACGACGTCGCGCTGCTCGACGTCTTCTGGACGGCACTCACCGGCGTCGTCCACGCCTTCGCCCTCGCCGGGTCCGAGGGCGTCACCGCCGCCGAACTGGCCCCTTACGCCAAGGGAGTCGCTGGTCTCCTGCCCGATGTGATCGACGCGTTCGCCGAGCAGGTCGACAGCGGCGGCTACCCTGCCGGGGGCTCCAACCTCCGCTCGGCGACGGCGATCATGTCCCATGTCCTTGAGGCCTCGCGCAGTCGCGGCGTCGACAGCACGGTCATCTCCGCCGCCCATGACATCGCCCGCCGGGGCATGGCGGCCGGCTACGCGGACGACTCCTACGCCCACGTCGCCGAACTCCTCCGCGACTGAACCCGCCCTTCGGCCAGGACGGGCACCGCCGTTGGCCCGACGAACTCGCCCGCCGCCTGGCCTCCCTGCCGGGCCGGGACTTCGACGTCGTTTCGTCGGCCGTGGCCGGTTCAAGGAAGAGGAGTCCCCGGACGAAGCCGAGGCGGTGACTGGGGCGGTGATGTCGTGGCTGCCGCGCACGGCCACGACGGCCGGGCGCTGGCTCGAACCCGGCTACGGGCGGCCGAACCGGCCCGATCCCGATCTCGCCGTCCTGGCATCGGCGGAAGAGGCCGACTCGTGGCTGCGGGTGCACCTGGACAACTGGATGGGGCGGCGTCGTTCGCCGCCCACGTACCCGTAAAGCAGGCCGCGTTCATGGCCGACTCCCAGCTCCCGTGGGGCGTCGACGCGCTCGGTGGGGCGGTTTCCGAACCGGCCTGGCAGTCCAAGCCGTCCTGGTACCCGGTGGCCACCGACGACCGGATGATCCTGCCGCCCGCCCAGCGGGCCATGTCCGAGCGGGCCGGCGCGATCGTCGCCGAGACCCCGGGCAGCCACGCCGTCCACGTCTCCTGCCCGGCCGTCGTGGCCGCCGTCATCGCGCAGGCCGCCGAGGGCCCGGGCGGCCGGTCCTAGCGGTCGCGCGCCCGCGGCCCGCCGGGGGCGTTTCCGCCCGGCGGGCCGCCGCGTGGCGGACGATCCCCTCGGGGAGGCTGGTCGCCGGCCGGGACAAGACGATCCCGCCCGCGGCCGAACGCTGGATCCGCCTACTGCCCGGCAGACGCTCGGCAGGTCAGGTCCTTGGCCGGGAGCCTGCCTGTGGTCAGGTAGACCGTGGCGCTCCTGTCCGCGCAGGAGTTGGTGCCGTGGACGATGTGCCCCTCTCCCCCGGCGACGGTGACCATACGGGAGCCGCGCAGGGCCCGGTGCATGGCCCGGGCGTCGGCCAGGGGGGTCTGGGAGTCCCACTCGTTCTGCACGATCAGCACTCTGCTGCTGTTGTCCACCCTGGTCGCGGGCTCGCTGCCCGGCGTCCAGAAGGCGCACGGCTTGATGGTGGACGCGAAGTCGCCGTACAGCGGATACCGGGCCCTGTCGCGGATGGCGTCCCTGCGGTACTGCTCGGGATCGCGGGGCCACGATGCGCGGGTGTCGGCGCACAGGACGGTCCAGGCGCCCGCGGCCTCGTTGTCCGGGGGAACGTCGCGGCGTGACGCCGACGGGGCGGGGGCCGGGGCCGGCCGGGGCGTGCCTGACGGGTTCGGCTTCCCGCCCTCGGCCGTCCGCTTCAGCCCGGCGATCCATTCGGCGGCCTCCTTGGCGCGGAAGAACTTGGCGCGCCCGGCGCGGATGCCGTCGCCGGTGAGGGGGGTGCCGTTGTCGTCGATGGGTCTGCGGTCGGCCCGGGCGACCAGGTCCCAGAAGGTCCCGCGGACCTGGGCCGGGGTGCGGCCCAGGTGGTACGTCGTGTGTCGCCGGGCGGTCCATGCGCTCCACCGCGTGAAGGCGGGCTCGGTCGCCTGCGCCATGCTCCGGAACATGCCACGCCCGTACTGCGCCGGGGCCACCGCGCTGTCCAGTACGAACCGGTCGGCGCGCCGGGGGAACATCTGCGTGTAGACGGCACCGAGGTAGGTGCCGTACGAGAAGCCGAGGTAGGAGATCTTCTTCTCGGCCAGCACGGCACGGATGACGTCCATGTCGCGTGCGGTGTTGCGGGTGGTGAGGTGCCGCAGCCTGTCGCCCTCCCGGGCCCGGCACTTGGCGGCCACCGCGCGTGCCCACCGCACGTCCTTCGCGAAGGTCCCGGCCCGGTACGCGGGCTCCGCGTCCTGCTCCTCGCGCGTCAGCCCGCAGCCGACGGGAGAGCTCCGCCCGATCCCCCTCGGGTCGAATCCGATGAGGTCGTAATGCCTTTTCACCGCCGGGGCGAGGCTCAGCTCCGGTCCGACCGGCAGATTCAGTCCCGGCCCTCCGGGGCCGCCCGGGTTGAGCAGCAGAACACCGCGACGCTCCTTCGCACTGTCTGCCCTCAGCCGGGATATCGCGATGCCGATCCGCGTTCCGCCGGGATCGCTGTAGTCCAGGGGCACTTGGACGGTCGCGCACTGAAAGGCGGCGGGGCTTTTCGCGTCGCAGCGCTGCCAACGGGGCTTCTGCTGCGTGTAATTCCGCAGCGCGTCCTTCGACGCGGAGACCCGAGCCGAGGAAGCCGAAGAGGCCGAGGAAGCCGAGAAAGCTGAAGAAGTCGCTGATGCTGAAGAAGTCGGGGGAAAGGTCGTCCGGGGTGTCAGCGCCGGGACGAAGGTCGCCGCGATGCCGATGGCCAGGAGGGCGACTGCTCGCCCATTTCGCACGTTGCGCACAGTGGTACTCGTCCTCGTTCCTGGTCGCCGGTCACTCACCGGAGAGCTGCTGGCGGACGCATTGCGTGTACTGGTGGAAGCTGTCGGGCTGGTAGCACTCCTGTGTCTCGTTGGCGTACCAGGCCATGAAGACGGCGGCCAGGACGGCCACCACGATCGCGAGGGCCGATGCCACCAGGCCGGTGATGGCCTTGCCGCGGCCGGTGCCGGCCGGTCCCGCCTTCGCCAGGGCGACGATGCCCACGACCAGGCCGATCACGCCGAGCAGACCGCCGATGAAGAAGATCGAGGTGCTCAGGCTGACGATGCCGAGGACCACGGCGGGCCCGGCCGCGCCGTTCCGGCCGGCCGGAGGCCGTCCGGAACGGCTGGAGCCCAGGGGGCCGGGGAAATACGGGTCCGTTGTGTGATTCGCCACTGTCGGTGCTGTCGGCACTGTCTGTATCCCTGGCGTGCTCTTGGATTGCGTGTTCATCGGCCGTCCTCCGGTCAACTGGTCAGGCCCCGATCCTGACTTCCGGAGCCCGGTACGCACATCGCGGTAAGGCGGGAAATGGGGCTCCCTCGATCGGGGGAGGCCGTCGTGGAGCGACCCGGTCATACTGGCCGAATCATGATCAGGGGAATCCGGCCGCTGCTGAGCGGCTCCACGTATTCGGGCATGCTGTTCGCCTATTGCGGCGCTTTGGCGAGCCTTCCGTTGCTGCCTTTCGCGATGCTGCCGACGCTGGTGCTGCCATCCGTTCCCTATGGCGTGCTGCTGGTGGCGGGCCTGCTGGTCTGGGCGGCGGCGATCGGCTCGGTCGGTCTTGCCCGCAGCACGCGGCGGGCGTTGATCGCCTTCGCCCGCCGGCTGCTGAAGGTGTCGTTGCCGGACCCGGCGGCCGCGGTGTCCTCGGGCGCCGACCGCTGGCGGACGCCGCTCTGGCTGGTGCTGCACGTGGCGCTGGGGTGGACGGGGGCGCTGACGAGCGGACTGCTGCTCCTCGCGGGCCTGACCCTGCCGCTCGGCGCCGAGGCGGGGCTGAGCCTCTTCGGCCAGTCGGTGCGGGTGGACCGGGTCTGGAGCTGGGTGGTGGCGCTCTGCTGCCTGCTGCTTGCGGCGGTCGTGTGCGCGGTGGTGACGAGAGTGCTGCGGTGGCTGGCGCCCAGGCTCCTCGGGCCGTCGTCGGCCGAGCGGCTCGCCCTGGCGGCGGAGCGCGAGCAGGCGCTGGCCGAACGCAACAGGCTCGCCCACGAGCTGCACGACTCGATCGGCCACACGTTGACGGCGACCACGATCCAGGCCGCGGTGGCGGGCGAAGTGCTCTGCGCCGACCCGGTGGCCGCACAGGCTGCGCTGCGCAGCATCGAGGAGTCGTCCCGGGCCGCGCTGGAGGACCTGGACTACGTCCTGGGCGTGCTGCGCGAGCAGAAGGCGGAGACGGCGCCCACCCGGACCCTGGCGGACCTGCCCGAGCTCTTCGACCGGTTGCGGCACGCGGGCGCGGTGGTGGAGCCGGAGATCTCGGGCGAGCCTGCCCAGGCGCAGGGGACGCTCTCCAGGGCGGCGTACCGGATCCTGCAGGAGGGGCTGACGAACGCGCTGCGGCACGGGGCCGGTGGTCCGATCCAGGTGCGCGTGGCGGCCGCGCCGGACGCGCTGGAGCTCGGCGTGGTCAACCGGACAGGGGCGAGCACGAGTTCCGGCACGGGCCCGGGCGCCTTCCCGACGTCCGGGCACGGCCTGCCCGGCCTTGCCGAGCGCGTGCGGCTGCTGCACGGCGAGATCGAGGCGGGCCCGGACGGGCCGGGGCACTGGCGGCTGGCGGTGCGGCTGCCCGTACGGTTGTCGGCATGAGCACGTCCGGAATGAGCGGCTCCGGCACGCGCCCCGCCCCCGCCCCAGTCACCCTCCTGATCGCGGACGACGACGAGGTGACCCGCAGCGGTCTGCGCACGTTGCTCGCGGCACGGCCGGGGATCACGGTGGTCGGTGAGGCCGCCGACGGCGTCGAGGCGGTCGAGCAGGCGCGGCTGCTGCGGCCGGACGTGGTCCTGATGGACGTGCGGATGCCGCGTCGCAACGGGATCGAGGCGACCCGGCAACTCCTCGCCGAGTCGGCGGATCCGACGGATCCGGTCAATGCGGCAGGCGCGGGCGGTGGGGCCGGTGCGGGCCAACCGCCGAAGGTCGTGGTGATCACCACCTTCGAGAACGACGACTACGTCACCGCCGCGCTCAGCGCGGGAGCCAGCGGGTTCGTGCTCAAGCGGCTTCCGGTCGGGCAGATCGCGGAGGCGGTACGGGTGGTGGCGGCGGGGGAGGCGATCCTCTTCCCCGCGGCACTGCGCCGGATGGTCGCGGCCCGCCCGCTGGGCTCCGCCGAGGCGTTGCCGAAGGCGGCGCTGACGGGGCGGGAGGAGGAGGTGCTGCGCTCGATGGCCACGGGCCTGTCCAACCCGGAGATCGCCGCGTCGCTCTCGGTGAGCCTGGAGACGGTGAAGACGCACGTAGGGAACGTGCTGACCAAGCTCGGCGCGCAGAACCGCACCCACGCGGTGGTGATCGCGTACGAGTCCGGTCTGGTGGTGCCGGGGTTCACGGGCTGACGCGCGACATGGCCCGCGTGATCGCCACTCCGGCGTTCCTGGAGATCCCCCCCCCAGACTGGAATCCCAGCCGACGTCGGCACGTCCGCCCAGCTCAGCGCGCCCTCCCCCGCGGCTTCAACGCCATCGGCGGCAGCTCGGCGGCAGCCAGCGGCGCCCCGTCGTACCCCTTCACCTCACCGAACCGCGACCCCGTCATCCAATCCGCCCGCGCCCGCTCGCTGTCCTCCTGGGTCCGCCCGATGAAGTTCCGCCACATACCTAATCATCGGAGCGTTTTCGAAGCTCAGGGCCACTTCAGCCCTCAGGGGTGGTCATCAAGATGTCAGCATCAGCCTCGAAGGGGTCGGCATCGCACGGAACCGTAGGCACTGATGCGGGGGCCGCCAGTGCCCTAATCGTGTTGACCGCCCCCGGCAGGCAGTGCTGGAGTCGGCACGTGGACAGCATCCCCGCCAACCGGCGGCTCTGGAACCAGATCAGCAGCGCCTACCAGCACAGGCACGACCCGCGCATCGGCGCCACACCCCGGCTGTGGGGCATGTACTCCATCCCCGACGCGCACCTGCGCGCCCTGGGCGACGTCACCGGCAAGCGCGTCCTCGAACTCGGCTGCGGCGCCGGCCAGTGGTCCAGGGCCCTCGCCGCCGAAGGCGCCACGGTGGTCGGGCTCGACCTGTCCGAAGCCCAACTCGCCGCAGCGGCACGCGCGATGGGAGCGGCCCGCTACCCGCTGGTGCAAGGCGCCGCCGAACAACTCCCCTTCGCCGCCGAAAGCTTCGACCTGGTCTTCTGCGACTTCGGTGGGCTCAGCTGGGCGCCCCCGCACCTGGCCGTCCCGCAGGCCGCACGCGTCTTGGGCCCAGGCGGGCGCCTGGTGTTCAACGTCGCCAGCCCCTGGTTCGAAGCCTGCTACGACGAAGCCGCCAGCCGCGTGACCACGACACTGCAGCAGGACTACTTCGGGCTGAACACCATCGCCGAAGACGACGGCGCGACCAGCTATCAGCTCACCTACGGCGACTGGGTCAAGGTCCTGCGCGGCGCGGGTCTCATCATCGACGACCTCATCGAGCCGCGGCCCGAACCCGGAACACCCAACGGCTACAACGAAACCGACCCACCCGACTGGGCACACCGCTGGCCGGCGGAACTGCTCTGGGTAACCCACAAACCGTAGGCTCCGCCGCGCCGACACGTGAGGGCATTCCCCCGCCGGGCAGGCCTGGGGCCCGCCCGGCTGATCATGGACGGAGCCAGAGCCGGATCGAGGCGAGGGCGATGGTCCCGTGGAAAACGTAGGCGCGTTTGTCGCAGCGTGTGGCCACGACCCGGAAGTTCTTCAACGCGTTGATCGTCCGCTCCACTTCGTTCCCGCGTTCGCAGCTCGTCTTGTCGAAGCCGGCAGGCGGTCCGCCCCTGCTGCCGCGTCTCTTGCGGTGGGCCCGCTGGTCTCGGGGCTCGGCAATGGTGTGCTTGATCTGGCGACGTCGCAGGCAGCGGCGGCTCGGGCGGAGCCGGGCGGTGCCTTCGACGTGAAGGTCGGCACGGCCGTCACCGCGGGGAGCCAGGGCAGCAACGCACGCGGTGCTGTGGTGAAGGGCTCCTGCGCCAGGGCGTGATGGTTCGCGCGGAGAAGTGACTGCGCGGTGTGGTCAGGTGTGAGGCCCGTCGGGGTGGTGCTCTGGCGCAGGGATGGTGGTGATGTGGGTCGGGGAGGTCAGTGTCCGGTGGACGGGGCACTTTTCGGCTATGGCGCTGAGACGCTGGCGCTGTTCGTGGCTGAGGTCTCCGACGAGCCTGATCTCCCGGGTGATGTGGTCTCCGGGCCCGCCCGCGGTGCGGTCGGCGACGGGGACGCGCTCGTGGCGCAGGGAGACGGTGACATGGTCCAGCGGCCACCCTTTGCGCTCGGCGTACATGCGTACCGTCATCGACGTGCAGGCCCCCAGGGCGGAGAGCAGGAGGCGGTAGGGGTCGGGGCCGCTGTCGGCGCCGGCCGGCTCGGGTTC
This sequence comes from Streptomyces sp. NPDC041205, assembly GCF_055591765.1. Taxonomy (NCBI): domain Bacteria; kingdom Bacillati; phylum Actinomycetota; class Actinomycetes; order Kitasatosporales; family Streptomycetaceae; genus Streptomyces; species Streptomyces sp. NPDC041205. Next base: position 280,429 of record NZ_JBVIZH010000008.1, read on the forward strand.
GTCGGCGACCAGCACGTGGCGCCCGGTGGTGACGCGCTGCCCGTAGCGGCCGACGCCGCTCTCGGCCACGACCACCAGGCCATCGTCGCCTGGAGTCGCGGAGTCCGGGTGTGCGAGGTGCTGTTCGGCGGTGGTGCTGAGGTTGTGGGCCATGATTCCTCTTCAAATCGGGACGGTCTGTCGACTGGAGGGGGTCTTTGCCCTTTCCGCACGTGTCGGCGGCCGCGCCGCGACGGCAGGTGCGTCAGGTGCGCAGGGAGCGCGCTCGCGCTTCGCGTTCGGCCAGGATCGCCGTGCGGCGCTCGATGGACTCCTGGAGGGCGTGGGCGCGTTGGGCCGAGGTGAGGTGGTCGATGTAGAGGGTGCCGTCCAAGTGGTCGGTCTCGTGTTGCAGGCAGGTGGCGAACAGGCCCTCGCCCTCGACGGTGAGGGCATCGCCGTTCTTGTCCTGGCCGTGGACGAGCACCCGGCCGGGGCGGGCGAGATCGTGAGGAGTGGCGCCCGGGACCGAGAGACAGCCTTCCTTGGCGCTCGTAGGGTGCGCGCTCGGATCCGTCTTGACGACGGGATTGCAGAGGTGTCCGATGTGACGCTGCCCGTCGTCGCCCGGGCAGTCGTAGACGAAGACCTGGAGGTCGACGCCTACTTGATTCGCGGCCAGTCCCACGCCGCGGGCCGCGTGCATCGTGAAGAACATGTCGTCGATGAGGCCGGCCAGCTCAGGGGTGCCGAACTCCGTGACGTTGGCGCAGCGCCGGTGCAGGACCGGCTCGCCGGCCCCGGTGATGGGCCGGTAGGTGCCACGCAGGGCTTCCGCGGGCAGAGAGCGTTCCGCCCGGTCTGTGGGGGCAGCGCCTGCCCGGGGTGCGGTCATGGCGTGTGACGCCCTTTCGTGCCGATGGGTGAGGCGTTGTCGCGGGATGGTGTGCGGGGCGCGGCGGCGGGGATGTCGGTGTAGCGGCTGGCCCAGGCGGCGAGTACCGCGGCGGCGTAGTCGGCGTCCGCGCGGGCGGTGAGCAGGTGGTCCGCGTTCGGGAGGGCGACGTAGGACTTGGGGTGGCGGGCGGTGTCGAAGATGTGCCGTGCGTTGTCGACGGCGACGACTTGGTCGGACGGGGAGTGCATGACGAGCAGGGCCGCGTCGAGGGATCGGACGCGCTGCTCCTGCGGCTGCCGGACGAGGTCCTCGACGAAGTCACTGCTGACGCGGACCGTACGTCCGGACAGGCGGGCCTCGGCCTGGCCGCGCTCGGCGAGCTGGGTGCGGTAGTCGCCGAAGAGGCGGGTGACATGAACGGGGGCGGCGGGGGCGCCGATCGTCGCCACCGCCCGCACCTCGGGAACGCGGTGGGCGGCGGCGAGCGCGGCTGTACCGCCGAGGGAGTGGCCGATCAGGACGGTCGGTGCTCGGTGGTGTTCGCGCAGGTGGTCGGCGGCGCGCACGAGGTCCTCCACGTTGGAGCTGAAGGTCGTGTCGGCGAAGTCGCCGCCGGACTGTCCGAGCCCGGTGAAGTCGAAGCGGAGCACCGCGATTCCGTACGAGGTCAGCGCTTTGGAGATCCGGCTGGCGGCGTGGCTGTCCTTGCCGCACGCGAAGCAGTGCGCGAACACCGCGTACGCGCGGGGCCGGTCCGCCGGGAGTTCCAGGCGCGCCGCGAGCGGGTCGCCCTGCGAGCCGGTGAAGGTGACATGTGTGCTGGCCGTGGTCACCGCGTTCGTCCTTTCCTGGTCGGCTGCCCTAGCGGGTGCGGGGCAGCGAGTGCCGCTCAGGCAGCGGGGGCGGCCCGCCGGCGCTGTTGGGTGAGGTCGATGAGGCCGTCCAGGAAGTCGCGCAGGAGGCCTTCGGCGATCTCGTCGGCGGTGAAGGCACCGGTGTCGTCGAAGCGGCTGTGGGGCGGGAAGACGGTGACTTCGCGGTGGGCCACGACAGGGGTGTGGGTGCGGTGGAGCACCTGGCGCAGGACGAGATGGCGGCGGGCCGTGCCAGGCTCTTCAGGGCGCGGAGCGGGCCGGTGTCGCGGGAGTGGCGCCGCAGGCTTCCGGACAGCGCGAGGAAACGCAGGTCGCGCATGACAGGGGTGTCTTTCGGGTCGCGTGAGGACCGGGAGCACGAGGTGGAAGACCTGCCCGGTGGGCTGAGGGGTGTGCCCACCGGGCAGGCGTGGTGCGCCCGGTGCTGGTCCGTGGCGGGGCAGGTCATCGGGTGGCGCGATAGGCCCGCTTGATGATCTCGGTGACGGTGCCGGGGTGGCTGACCATCACGGCGTGGGAGCTGTTGACCTCAGTGGTGCGGGCGCCCGCGCGCTTGGCCATGAAGCGCTCCAGGCTCGGCGCGATGGCCTTGTCCTGCTTGGCGACCAGAGCCCAGGAGGGGATGGTCTTCCACGCGGCGTTCTTGGCGGGCTCGCCGAATGCCTCCGCCGCGATGGGGCGCTGCGCGGCGGCCATGAACCGGGCGGTGCGAGCCGGGACGTCGGCGGCGAACGCGGCGGTGAACTTCTGGGGGTCCAGGGTGACTTCGGTGCCGGTGCTGCCGTCGGGCCGGGTGTACTGGAAGGTCTGCTGCGGCAGCGCGGGCACCGACGGGTCGTGGTGCTGCTCCAGGAGGCCGCCGAGGGCCTCGCCCTTGTCGGGGGCGAACGCGGCGACGTAGACCAGGGCCTTGACGTCAGGGATCTTGGTGGCGGCGTTGGTGATGACAGCGCCGGCGTAGGAGTGGCCGACCAGGATCTTCGGCCCCTTGACGCCCTTCAGCAGACCCGTGAGGTAGGCGCTGTCGTAGTGCAGCCCGCGCAGCGGGTTGGACACCGCCTGTACGGGGAAACCCTGGTGCCGCAGCCGGGACGCGGTCTGCTCCCAGCCGGAGGCGTCGGCGAACGCGCCGTGCACGAGCACCACCGTCGGCTTGGCCTGCTTCGCCGCCGACTTGGCGGGGTCGGCGTCCGCGTGCACTACGGGCACGGCGGCGGTGATGACGGCCACAGCGGCGCCGGCGACTGCGGCGGCACGGGTGCGCTTAAGGGTGTTCATGACGTTCCTTCGTTGACAGGGCGGCGAGGCGCCGCGTAGCGAACCAATCAGGAGACACATCCCGCCTTGCGGCGGGGACTTGACACAGGGAGGGCCTTGGCTGGCCCGGCGTGCCGTCCGATGTGGAAGATCTTGCTGCACCACTTACGTTACAGTCAAGTCATGTAACGAAACTTGCTCGGATCGCTGGCGGCGTCCGCCGAAGCCGCACGATCCGTGCTGCGACAACCCGCGCGCCATGGCGCTGCACGGGACCTTCATGGCCGAGGCCGAACGCGAGCCGGACCCGGTCTCCCCCGCCGACCTCGACGCCGCCGTCCCCCACTGTCACGGCAGCCACTGCGGCGGCTACCTGCGCACTGGCCGGCACACGCCGCACGACCTGACCGGGCGCATCGTCGCTCCCCTGTGGCCCGCCCCGCGTACGAGCGTCCCGGCGAAGCCGCGACCGGCTCATAGCGGACCTGGCCACCGGTGATCGCCGCCCGCCCGCCTGACGCCACGCCAAGCCACGCCGCGCCGCGCCGCGCCGCGCCGCGCCACGGAGCGCTACGGCACGTCGTGCAGAGGAGCATGGTTGGCTCGCACGAGGCGTTCTGCGCCGAAGCGGAGGGTGAGGTTGCGCACGGGCGAGGGAAAGTTGCGGGTCCTGTCGCGGCGGTGGTTCTGCTTGATGACCCACTCGACACGGTCCTTGCGCCGTGCCTGGTAGGCGGTCAGAGCCGTGCCGAGGGACTCGGGGCTCGCCGTGCTGAGCAGGTCGGCCAGCACGAGGGCGTCCTCGATGGCCATCGCTCCGCCCTGGGCCGTGCTGGGTGAACAGGCGTGGGCCGCATCGCCGATCAGCACCACGTGCGGGCGTACCCAGTCCGTTACGCTGATCTCCACCAGCGGCGCGAAGTACGCGCCCTCCGCTTGTTCCAGCAAGGATCGGACCGGACCGGCGAACTCAGCGAAGAGGGACCGCCAGTCACCGGCCGGAGGCACGGAATGTGCGCTGTTGATGTCGGCGTAGCAGTAGACCAGCTCACGGGTCAGGGGGACGGTCAAGAAGGTACGGCCCCTGCTGCCCAGTCGCACGGTCCAATCGGTGCTCCCGGCGTTGCCTTGCGTCTGCTTGGCGATGAACCTCCAGCAGACCTGCCCCAGGAAACGCGGCTCAGCCGGGGAGAACACGGTGCGGCGCACGGCGGAGTTGACACCGTCAGCGCCGACGACGAGATCGTACGTCTGCTGTTCTCCGCCTGCGAACGTGACGGTTCCCTCGTCGCTGATGCCGGTCACGGCGGTGGCGAGCCGTATCGGCGTGGCGACGAGCGAGGAGCACAACATGGCGTGCAGTTCACTGCGGCTGATCGCAAGGCAGCCGCCCACCTCGCCCCAGATCCTGGACAGGGAGATCTGCGCCAGGATGCGGCCGCGGTGGTCGAGCATCCGCTGCCGCGTCACGGGGCGTGCCCGCCCGGCGAGCTGTTCGCGCAGCCCCAGCTGGTTCAGCGCGCGCACCGCGTTGGCGGGTAGATACAGCCCGGCTCCTGCGGAGCGCAGTTCGCCGTCACGCTCCACCACGTCGGCGCTCATGCCCTGGGCTTCCAGGGCCCGGGCCAGGGACAGGCCCGCGATCCCGGCACCGACGATGAGTATGCGAAGTTCTGCCATGCTGAATTCCTTGATCCTTGCTGTGGCGATGCGGGTCCCGCGCCCGCTCCAGGCTCGCGTGCGAGGCGGAGGCCGGACATGTCCGTGCCGGCCGCCGGCACCCGGGTGTCCGCGACGAACTTCCGCGCGGTGCCTTGACCGTCAGCGCCGCTCGGGTGTTCACCGTGCGGGTGGACACCACAGCGGCCTTCTCACGGATGTGCCGGGGCTGGGGTGGTGTCGATGAGCGGGCCCTCGGTGAGGGCGCGGTGGACCAGGCAGTGCTCGGCGAGGGCCATTGAGCCGTCGGCGCTGATCGGCGTCTCGCTGGCCACGACGAGTCCGGCCTTTGCTGGGCCCTTGCTGCAGGTGGAGGCAGCGCGTGCGGAGCGCGTACGTGTCGGGGCAGGCCCGCCTTCTCCAGGCGCGGCGCTGGCGGTGTGTCTGGAGGTCCCGGGACTGAGGAGTGCGCCCTGGGTCCGTTCACCACCCCCTGCCCGGTGGCTTCTTCGGCCAGGGCGGGGGCGAGTCGGTGTCGGGGCGGTGTCAGATGGCGTCGGCGGGGGCGTGGAGGTCGGTCAGGACGACCAGTTCGGCCAGCAGCGCGCGCAGCAGGTTCTCGGTGATGTCGTCACCGCTGAAGGTTCCGTCGGCGTTGAAGCGCCGGTGGGACTGGAAGACGGTGACCTCCGGGTGGGCCACCACGGGGGCCTGGATGCGGTGCAGGATCTGGCGCAGGACGAGCTGGCCGCGGGCGGTGCCGAACTGCGACGGTGACGCGCCCAGGACGGCCACGGGCTTGCGGTGCAGTGCGTGCTGTCCGGAGGGGCGTGAGAGCCAGTCGAGGGCGTTCATCAGCACGCCGGGGATGGCGGAGTTGTACTCGGGGGTGGCGATGATGACGCCGTCGGCTTCCCGTACGCGGCGGCGCAGGTCGGCGACGGCGGCGGGTTCGGGTCCTTCCTCGAGGTCCTCGTTGAAGAAGGGAAGCCGCCCCAGTCCCTCGTGGAGGTCGATGGTGACGCCGTGCGGCGCGAGGTGCTGCACGGCGCGCAGCAGGCCGGTGTTGTGGGAGGAGCTGCGCAGGCTGCCGGAGAGGGCGAGGAAGGTCAGGTCGGACATCGCGGAGGGCCCTTCGGGGATGCGGGGTCGGGCTGGAGGGCAGGGGGCCGGTCCGGCACCAGGGGCGGTGCCGGACCGCCGGATGTGGCGGCCGTGGCGGCGTGCGCCCGCGGGGCAGCGGGTGCACGCGCTCAGGCCGACTTGGGCTGGGTCAGATCGGGTAGACGGGCTGGGAGGCGCGGACGGTGATCCAGCGGGTCTCGGTGAAGGCGTCGATGTTGGCCTCGCCGCCGAAGCGGGCGCCGGTGCCGGACCAGCCGACGCCGCCGAAGGGGATGAGGGCGTCGTCGTTGATGGTCTGGTCGTTGATGTGCACCAGACCGCTCGGGATGCGCTCGGCCAGCTCGAGGCCGGTCATGACGTCACGGGTGAGGATGGCGAGCGAGAGGCCGTAGGCGTCGTCGGCGGCCAGCCGCGCGGCCTCCTCCAGGGTGGTGAACGTACGGACGGGCACGACGGGGCCGAAGACCTCCTCGGCGTAGGCCGGCGCGTCGTCGGGAACGTCGACGAGGACGGTGGGGCGGTAGAAGAGGTTGTCGTAGGTGCCGCCTGCCAGCAGCCGGGCGCCGGCGGCGATGCTGGTGGTGACCTGGGCGTGGATGGTGTCGCGCTGGTGGGCGTTGATGAGGGGGCCGAGGTCGACGTCGGAGGTGGCGGGGTCGCCGACGGTGAGCTGCTCGGCCTTGGCCGCCAGACGCGCGGTGAACTCCTCGGCGATGTCGGCGTGGACGAGGATGCGTCCGGTGGCCATGCAGACCTGGCCCTGGTTGAAGAAGGAGCCCCAGGCGACCGTGGACACGGCGCGGTCCAGGTCGGCGTCGGGGAGCACGATCATCGGGTTGTTGCCGCCCAGTTCGAGGTGTGCGCGCTTGACGCCCCGGGCCGCCGCCTCGCCGACCTTGCGGCCGGCCCCGGTGGATCCGGTGAAGGAGATGACGCGCACGTGCGGGTCGTCGACCAGCGCGGCACCGGCTTCCCCGCCGCCGGGAACCAGGGTGAGCACGCCCTGCGGCAGGCCCGCCTCCTCGAAGATCCGCATGATGGTGACGCCGCCGCTCACCGCGGTGCGCGGGTCCGGCTTGAGGACCACGGTGTTGCCGAGCGCCAGGGCCGGGGCGACGGACCGGATCGCGAGGATCAGCGGTACGTTGAACGGCGAGATGACGCCGACGACTCCGGCGGGCATCCGGCGGGTCATGCTCAGCCGCGGCTCGGCGGAGGGCATGACCTGCCCGATCGGGTGCGAGCACAGCACGGCCGCCTCGTAGCACTCCTGTACGGCCTGGTCCGTCTCGAAGACGGCTCTGGCCCGCGTGCTGCCGCTCTCGCGGATCAGCCAGTCCTGGATCTCCGGCGCGGCAGCGGCGAACAGTTCACCGGCCCGCCGCAGTATGGCGGCGCGCTCGGTGTGCGTGGTGGCGGCCCAGGCGCGCTGGACCTCGGCCGCACGGGAGGCGGCACGGGCGATGTCGCTCCCGTCGGCGGATCCGACGTGCTCCAGGGTGTCGCCGGTCGAGGGATTGATGACGGCCGTCTTGCCGCCGGAGGCGTCCTGCCAGCCGTCGATGTTGATCTTTCCGGACCACAGGGCAGGGTCGAGCAGAGACATGGGGTTCCTCGGATTTCTCGGTCCGCCGGAGCGGGATGTGTGCGACTTCAGTGGGGCAGGGGCGGCCCGCCCGGTGGCCATGGGTTGGATGCCACCGGGCGGGCGCCGTCCGCGCGGCCGCGGGGGAGGGCTTCCGCGCGGAGCCTGGGGGTCAGCGGGTGGCGTGGTAGGCCCGGTTGATCACATCGCTGACGACGTCGGGGTGGCTGACCATGACCGCGTGCGAGCTGTTGACCTCGGTGATGTGGGCGTCGGCGCGCTTGGCCATGAAGCGCTCCAGGCTCGGGGCGATGGCGTGGTCCTTCTTGGCCACCAGCGCCCAGGACGGGATGGTCTTCCAAGCGGCCTGCTGGACGGGCTGGCCGAAGGCCTCGGCTGCGATGGGCCGCTGAGAGGCGGCCATCAGCGCCGCGGTCTTCGCGGGCACATCCGCGGCGAACGCGGCGGCGAACGCGGCCGGGTCGAGCATGACTTCGGTGCCGGTGCTCCCGTCGGGCCGGGTGAACTGCCAGGCCCGCTGCGGCAGCGGCGGGACGCCCGGGTCCGGGTGCTGCTCAAGGAGTCCGCCGAGCGTCTCGCCCTCGTCCGGGGCGAAGGCGGCGACGTAGACCAGCGCCTTCACGCCGGGGACGTCGGCGGCCGCGTTGGTGATCACGGCGCCGCCGTAGGAGTGCCCGACGAGGATCTTCGGACCCTCGACGCCTTGGAGCATGCCCTTCAGATACGCCGTGTCATAGTCCAGGCCCCGCAGCGGATTGGCCACCGCCTGGACCCCGAAGCCCTGGTGGCGCAGCCGGGCGGCGGTCTCCGTCCAGCCGGAGGCGTCGGCGAAGGCCCCGTGGACCAGCACCACGGTCGGCCTGGCCGCCGCCGTCTGCTGGTCCTGCGCCACCGCGGGCGCCGACGCCAGGGAGGCGAGGGAAGTGACGCGCGCCGTTGCGGCCGTAGGGACAGCGGACGCAGTGCGGTCCGGGTGCTTTTCAGTGCTCATGAGATTCCTTGCAGATTTCGTTCGGCAGGTGCCGGAATGGGTCACCGGGTGCGGCTGGCCCGCTCTGGAAGAACCGGGGTGCGCGACGGCCAGGGACTGCTGCCCGAGCGAGACGCTGGCGAGTGGCGCGCTCGGCGAGGGGCGCGCTGTCCGGCGGGACAACCATGCACCACAAGTTTCGTTACAGTCAATGTCTGAAATTAAACTGCTTCGGGGGCCCGGAGCTGGCTAGTGTGGACGCCAACAAGGAGGGACAACACGCTGTGAGCAGCAAGGACGAGAAGAGCGCCGGTCGCGCCCACCGACCGCGGCGCACGGCCGGGACGAAGACGCGCACCGCCGCGCAGGAGCGCACGCCGCATCCCGGCGGCAGGCCGCGGGATCCGGCGATCGAGGAGGCGATCCTGCAGGCCACGCGGGTGCGCCTGGCCATCGACGGGTACACGCGGATGACGATCGGCGACGTGGTGGCGGACGCCGGAGTCACCCGCCCCACCCTGTACCGACGTTGGCCGAACAAGCACGACCTGGTGGTGGACGCGCTCCACTACGGCCTGCGGAAGCAGCGCGAGGCCTACCCTCTCCTGGACGTGGACTCGATGACGCCCCTGGAGGCGTTCACCGAGGCCGTTCGGCGCCTGGACCCCCGCTACCACAACCAGCGGGCGATGGCGCTGCACGGCAACTTCATGAGCGAGGCCGAGCGCGAACCGGCCCTGTTCGAGCAGATGCGCGAGCACGGCAACAAACCGCGCTGCGCGGAACTGCTGGGAACCCTCCGGCACCTGCAGGAAGCCGGCGCGGTGCGCACGGACGCCGACCTCGACACCGTGGTCGTTCTCTGCTTCGGCAGCTACTTCGGCGACTACCTGCAGACCGGAGCGAGCACCCCGGACGATCACGCAGAGCGTGTGGTGGCCATGCTGTGGCCCACCATCAGGGCGCAGGAGCATGACGAGTAGCCTCCGGCTGGTCGGGTGCCCGCGGACAGCGGGAAGTTCAGGGCCAAGGTCATGCCGTCCTGTGAGGGCCCGGGCGGGGTGCAGTGGCCCCGAGGCGGTGCCCCAGGGGCAGGACCGTCGTATGCCCTGGGCGGCTGCGGGAACGATCCGCGCCTGCCCGCGGGGGCTGTGCCGCAACGCTCCCTACAGCAGGGCCGCGTCCGTCGGGATGCCGAGCAGGATGCGGCCGGTCGTCTCCCAGGTGGCCGGGCCGACCTGGATGTGGGCGGTGGCGGCGGCCGCGTCCCGGAAGCGGCGCTGCAACGGCGAGTCGTCGTAGATGGCCGACCCACCGCCGAGGTCGTACATGGCCCGCACCACGTCCGCGGAGGTGCGGGCGGCGTGGGTGGCCGCCAGGCGCAGTCCGGCGCGCAGGTCCGTCGTGACCGTCTCGTCGGCGTGCGCGGCGCGCCAGGCGTCCTCGATGGCCGCGTAGAACAGGGCGCGGGCGGCCCGCAGGGAGGCTTCTGCCTGCGCGAGCGCGGCTTGCGTCGTCGATTTCTCGCTCAGCGGGCGACGCGATCCGTAGGCCGTTCTGCGGCCCGCGAGGTCGCTCAGGTCATCGATGGCCCCGCGAGCGTTGCCCAGTGTCGCCGCGGCGACGGCCAGGGCGAAGTACCCGAAGACCGGGAACCGGTAGAGCGGAGCGTCGATCACCGGGCCGTCCGCCAGGGACAGCGTGTGGTGGGCGGGCACGAACACGTTCTCGGCCACGACATCGTGACTGCCCGTTCCGCGGAGTCCGGAGGTGTGCCAGGTGTCGTCGAGGATCCGCAGCTGCGCGGCCGGGATGGCGACGGTGCGCGGCACCGGCACGCCGCCCTCGCTCCCCCGGCCGTCGTCCACGAGACAGCCGCCGAAGAAGTGGTCCGCATGCTTGATGCCACTGGCGAACGGCCAGCGACCGGAGACGACCACCCCTCCGTCGACGCAGCGGGCCCTCCCCCGCGGCGCCCACACGCCTGCCGCGATCGAGCGCGGGTCGCCGAAGATCTCGGCTGCGCCGTCCGCCGGCAGGTAGGCCGCGAGCAGGCTGGTGGTCACGGCGATGGCCACGCACCAGCCGGTGGCGGCATCGCCCCTGGCTATCGTCTCGGCGGCGGCGAGTGCGTCGGCGGGCGGGGCCTGCGCGGCCCCCAGGCGTGCGGGCGCTGCGGAACGCATCAGGCCCGCATCGCGGAGCTCCTCGAGCACGTCCGGCGCCAGGCGTCGCCGGCGCTCGGTGTCGGCGGCCGCCGCCTGCGCCCGCCGGCGGATGCGGTCCGCCGGATGCCCCAGGTTTTCCTGGGCCGGTACGGCGGGGGGAATCGAGCTGGTCACGGGGTTCTCCCTTCGACTACGGCGGGGGGAATCGAGTTGGTCACGGGGTTCTCTCTTCGACGGACACGGGCGCGGCACGCAGCGAGCCGCGCTGCCGACGCTGTACGGAGTGGAGTGGTGCAAGCGCTGCTGCGAGCGTCCTGGCCGGCAGCGCGCCCTTCAGGGGGCGTCGATCGCTGCCTGCGCCCGCTACAGCCGCGCACGCGGGGGTGCGACTCGCCCGGGGCGATTGCGTCCCGGCTGCCTCGGGCCGCGATCCGGTGCAGCACCGCGACGGTGTGGTTCTCGTGGGCAGTGACCTTGTTCATGATCTTTCTTCGTGCTCTGCCACGCTGGCGAGGAGAAGTGGGCCCGGTGGCTTGGGGATCGGGCCGTGCGGCAGGGCGCCGTTGAGTGATGCGCCGGTCGGGCTCACCGTGCGCGGCGACTTCTGGACCGGTGGAGCCGCTGCTGACGGTGCAGGGGCTGGACGTGCTGTGTCTCGGCGTCAGCTGATGCAGAGGCCTTCGTGGTCAGCTGGTGTAGAGGCCTTCGTGCTCCCAGGCACGCAGGATGTCGTAGTCCTCGATCAGCTCTTGGCGGTTGCTGGCCGCGAGGTAGGCGAATCCGGGTGAGGTCAGCATGTCGCTGGTGGGGGCGAGGTGCTGGCCGGGGGCGAAGCCGGGGAAGACGGCGATGACGCTGGGGAGTTCCGCGATCTTGGTGAGGGCGTCGGGGTTGGCGGGGCCGGGGTGGTGGTTGATGAAGTCGACCCATCGCAGCACCGGACCTCGGCCCGGGGCGGGGGTGTTGCGGGTGCGCAGGGACGCGGGGTCGATCGTGGCGGTGACGGCCAGGGCGGTTTGGGAGGGGCCGAGGTGGGCGTCCACCACGTCGGGCCCGGTGGCTCCGCCCAGGCGGGCCCCGGTCTCGATGAGCACCGGTCCCCGGGGAGTGAGCATGACTTCGGTGTGTGCGGGCGTCTCGGCGATGCCGAGCGCGTCCAGTACGTCGCGGACGTAGGCGAGGAGGGCTTGCCCGTTGCTGCTGGCGGGTTCGACCGGCTCCTGGAAGTCGTAGATGGGTGCGGCCGACGGGCCGAGGCGTTTGGTGTACTGCCAGATCTCGGCGACGTGGTGTTCTCCGCCGGAGGAGACCGTGTTGATGCAGTACTCGGTTCCGTGCAGGCGTTCCTGGACGAGCACGGCCTCGTTGGGCTCGCCGAAGATGTTGGCGGTGGCGAAGACGGCGGTGGCGGCCTGGCCGACTTCTTCGGCCGAGCCACAGAACGTCACGCCGTCGGTGCCGGCGCTGGCCAGGGGCTTGACCACCGCCTCGTCGAGCCCTGACGCGGTGAACCAGTCGGCTGCGGCGCGGGCGGAGTGGGCGACGGTGGTGTGCGGGGTCGCGAGTCCTGCGGCCTGGACCGCCTGCCGCATAAGGGACTTGTCGCGGCGGGCCGCGACCAGCGCGGGGTCGTTGGTCGGCAGACTCAACGCGCTCGCGAGCATCTCGGCCAGCACGACGCCGGTTTCGGTACCGGCCAGCACGCGGGAGACGTGCAGGCGCGCGAGCTCCCGCGCGAGGTCGTCGAAGTCGCTGGTGAAGCCCAGGTCGAGGACGTAGTCGTCGAGGCTGAATGAGCGCAGGAGGAAGGCGCTGGTGTCCGGCCGGCTTCGCACGTGAATGCATGCGACACCCGCTTGGGCAAGCCGCTTGGCCAGCGTCGCCCCGGTGGAATACCCGTCGACGATCGCTACCTTCATGGTGCTGTTCCTCTCATGATGCTGTACGGAGTGCGGGAAGAGTGGTTGGCGCAGGGTCACTTCGGCAGGTGGCGGTGCCCGGCTGGATCTGCTGGGGCCGGTGCGCGCAGAGTGCGCGAGAGAGGCACGCAGGCCAGGGCCCCGAGGACGGCGCTCGCCACCAGCAGGCCGGCCACCAGGGGGCGCCCTCCCGCGTTGAGGGCACCGGCGACGGCCAGCGGGGTGAGCGAGGCGATCGCGCCCGCGACACTGAGGGCGGCCTGGTAACGGCCGATGGCACCGGCCGGGGCGGCCGTCGCGACGAAGGCACCGGCGGCGACGCTGTAACAGATCTCCCCGGGCACCATGATCACCGCTGCGGTGGCGTAGCCCACGGTGGTGTGCTGCAGTGCCGCCAATGCCATGGCGGCGCCGAGGATCAGGCTGCCCCCGGCGAGCATCGGGCCGATGGGGTATCGGACGCGGTCGTCGCGGCCCACCAGGAGGCGGGTCAGAGGCGGGCTGAGCAGCAGGACCGCAGCCGAGTTGGCGAGCATGGCGGTGCCGTACGCGGACGGAGAAAGGTGGTCCGCGCTCATGACCAGGGGCAGGACACTGATCAGCCCGTAGGCGCAGGTCGTCGCCGCGATGGCTGCCGCCACCATCCAGCGCAGCCGGGCGTCGGAGATGATCTGTGCGTAGGTCACGTGCGCGTGTTCGGCCCGGGGTGCGGCGGGGCGGCCGGTCAGCATGCGGCGCACCAGGAGGGCCGCGGCCACGCAGGCGACGGCGTTGAGGGCGAACAGGAACCGGTAGCCGTGGGCCTGGGCCACGAAGCCGCCGACGCCGCCGCTCAGCGAGATGCCCACGTTGGAAACCCAGTAGACCCAGCCCTGGGCGCGGGTGCGCGCTCCCTCATTCGTCAGGCGTTCGTTGATCTGCGCGGAGACGGCCGGCCTGTGCACGTCCATGGTGCAGCCCAGGCAGAAGGCGAGCAGCATCAGTGCGTTCAGGCTGCTGGCCACGGTGAGCCCGGCGCAGACCGCGGCGGCCAGCAGCAGTCCTGTCGTGCACGCGGTGCGGGCTCCGAGCCGGTCCGTCATCGCCCCGCTGGCCAGTTGCCCGACACACCAGCCGACCCCGAAGAGCGTCAACGCGCCGCCGGCGGCTGTCGTGCCGTGTGCGTCGCTGATGGAGTAACCGAGGAAGTCGTAGGCGAATCCGCAGGCTTTGACCAGGAAGGTCGTTGCCAGGAGCGTGGTGATGACCACGCGCGCCGACGGAACGGAGGCACTGGATGGTGCGGCGGCAGGGCGGGGTGCGGTGACCGTCATGACGAAGCACCTGCCTTGCCGGGCAGCGCCACGCTGCCTCTCGCCGCGGTCGTCGGAACGGATAGGTGCTGAGCCTTCATTACTTGCCCTTGTCGGATGGCGTGAGAGCCGGGAATGCGGATACGGGGCCCTTCACGGAGAGGACCGGCAGGCCGGGGCACAGCTCCATGATCTGAGCGGATACGGCCCGGTGGAGCAGCCGAAAGACGAATTCCACCAGCGCCTGGCTCGGCCGGTCGGCTGGTGCCGGGCCTCACCGGCGCACCAGAGGCACTGGGCCGAAGCCGGACATCGCGACGGCCGCCTGCCACGCGCTAGCGCGCCGTGGGGTGGGTCAGTTCGGCCAGACCCGCGGCGATGAGGTCCCGCAGTTGCGCGATCTGTGCGCGCCGGTGGTACTGCGGGGAGTAGGCCAGTTCGATGCTGCAGCGCCCGGTGAAGGTGGAGACGAAGTAGCCGACCCAGGTCACCGCCTCTGAGGTGGCGAAGCCGCGGAAGTCGACGATCTCGATCCCCTCCGGCACAGCGAGTTCGGGCACCGGGCCCCAGTTGGTGATGAAGTTCCCGACGCTCGTACGCGCGCGGCCCTGCGCGGCGGCAGACGCCGCGGTCAACATGACCGCGAGTGCCGTGCCGCCCTCGATACCGGCGACAATCTGCGCCTTCGTCTCCTTGGCCAGGACCTCCAGATCCGAAGCGGGCCCGCACGCGGTGACCGTGGGCGTGAATCCCAGGGCGTTGGTGACCTCGTCGGGGAGTGCCACGGGCTGCAGGTGGGGGCGCAGATCGGCGAGGTGGAACATGATCATTGGCAGTTCTGGGGCCTCGGCTGGTGCGGTGAGCGTCGCACGTTCGGCACGGATGATCGCCGCGGCCAACAGAGCGTGCAGGGTCGTCCCGGCTGTCCGCGCGTGAGCGAGCAGCGCGGCTGTGTCGCCGCGCGACAGACAGACCCGCTGGGCCGGCTCGGGAGCGAAGACCGCGTCGGCACCGGTGTCAGCGACGGCGGTGCTGTGCACGGGGCCCGAGTTCGTCACGGCGAGGTCCGGCAGGGTCATGGCGCGGGCGCGGTAGGCGTCTTCGAGGCTGCGCGGGTGCACCGGGGCCGGATCGGACAAGGCCGCGCTCACGGGCAGGGTGGCGGCGGTGTGCCAGAAGTATTCGAGCAGTTGAAGTCCCAGTGTGGCGTCGTTGATCGCGTGAGACACCTGCAGGGCGACCGCGGTCTGCTGGCCTTCGGCCACGATGGTGAGTTTCGCCAGGCCGCGTGCGGGGTCCAGGACCGTCAGGCCGTGCTCGAGCCAGTCGGAGACCGTACCTTCGATGAGCTCGGTGGTCGCGGCGCTGGTGCCGTCGTCGGGGATGTGCAGCCAGCACTGCTCGCCGGTCGTCTCTATCGTGCCGCGCAGCATCGGATACCTGCCGCACAGCAGCCCGAACGCGGTGCGCAGTCCCGCGATGTCGACCGCACCGGTGCAGACAGCCACGTAACTGACCGTGAGCTTGCGCGGCACGAAGCCGTGATCTATTCGTCCCAGACGGTATTTCATGTCACCTTCCTCGGCCCGGCTGACTCAGTCGCGGGCATGAGGCGCGTGTTCACGCCAGGTCCAGCAGGACGGAGTTGGCGGCATGTGCCCGGCTCGCGCGCCGGATCGTCGGCCCGTCGCCGGGGTCGGGCAGCCGGCAGGCCGCTGACGCTGTGCGCTTCGGCGGCGAGGGTGCCGTCCGGTCTCGTCAGCACCTGTTCATGGGGGCCGAGTTCGGAACCGCGGACGGTGAATCGCATGGTGTACGGCGCGGCACGCACGGCAAAGACCTCCAGGCACTTGTCGGACGAGGTGTCGCAGAACGAGCCTGTGGCCGCCGCGACACCATTGCCAGACGCTGCCGACGCTGGTGCCGGCAGCACCTGGCAACCGGTGCCGGGGGTGGCTGATGATGGGTGCGTGAACTCCGCTCTTGCCCCTCGCCGCACCGAACTCGCCTCGTTCCTGCGCAGCCGCCGTGAGCGCCTGACGCCCGCGGCGGTCGGCATGGCACCAGGACTGCGCCGCCGGACACCAGGACTGCGTCGCGAAGAGGTCGCCCACCTGGCCGGGGTCTCCATCACCTGGTACACCTGGCTCGAACAGGGACGCCCCATCAACGTCGGCGCGCAGATCCTTTCCGCCATCGCCGCCACCCTGCGCCTGGACGCGGCCGAGCGCGCTCACCTGTTCCGCCTGGCCGAGGTGCCGCTTCCCGCGGTGGCCACCACCGCCGATCCGATCACCCCTACGCTGCAGGCGATCCTCGACGCCATCTCCGACTTCCCCGCCGCGGCCATCAACAGCCGCTGGGACATGCTGGGCTGGAACGCGGCGGCCGCCGCGCTGTGGCCACGGCTCACCGCGCCCGAGGGCTCCCGCAACGTCTTGTGGGAGATGTTCACCACCCCCGAATGCTGCCGTTGCTTCGTCAACCGCGACATCGGCCTGCCCCACATGGTCGCCTCGTTCCGCGCCGACTTCGCCCGCCACCTCGACGACCCGGCCTGGACCGAGCTGATCCGCTCGCTCGCCACCATCAGCCCGGAGTTCTCACGGCTGTGGGCCGCCCACGACGTCGCCGCACCACCGACCCAGACCATGACCTACCGCCACCCCGCGGTCGGTGACCTGTCGCTGTCCCTGACGCGCATGGAGCTGCCCGCCGTCGCCGAAACCATCGTCACCGTGTGGACCCCCGCCGACGAGGACAGCCACCGGCGCATGGACCAGCTCCTCGCCCACCCCGTCACCCCCGCGCTGGACCACACCCACTGAGACGGCGCCCTCGAACCCGGCGCAGCAAGCTCGCTGAGCCCTCGGCGGACATCCCTAGGACGGCATCACCGCCGTCTACAGGGACCACGCCGAACGCTCCCGCGGCCGGTATCGCGCCTACCCCTACGGCGGACTGAACCTCCTCGTACCGATCGGCCCCGGCGCCGAGTTCGTCGGACCGAGCGACCGGCCGGGGCCAGCCTGAACCGCGCCCGCCCCCGGCAGCCACCACTGACTTCCCCGAGGGCCGCGGACCTGGATTCAGTTACGCGGCTTCCCCGTAACGTTACTCATCGTGTGGCCCTTGACCGCCAAGCCACACGGCCCCCAGCAAGGACCCCCACCCCTATGCCCACGCCCCACACCGATGCCACCCACGCGCGAGCAGGAAGTCGTCGCCATGGTCGCCCAAGGCCTGACCAACGACGAGGTCGCCGCCGCTCTCTTCGTCACCCTCTCCACAGTGAAGACCCATCTCGGCGGCATTCAGCGCAAGTTCGGAGCCCGTAACCGCGTCGAGGTCGCCGCCCGCGCCTGACCGCACGGCCCGATCCGAGGTTCCTGGCCTCCGCGGCCCGCCTCCTCCGGCAGACCATGGAGCCGCCATCGCACAGCCGGGCAGCGATCCGGGCCCCGGCCGGTACCTGGGCGATGCCCGGGGAGCAGCACATCCCGACTCCCGGCACCGCCAACGGCGGCCACGCCCCTGCCGGTTGGCGTCCGCGCGCTTGCGGCAGGCGGCGTCAGGAGCGGCTAGCACTCGACGATCACTTACGTTACAGTCATTACTTGTAACGATTGGTTCGCGGAGCCGCGGGCCCGTCGCTGACCATTTCCACGCTGGAGGACAGCCATGGCAAGCACCTATGAACCCGGTCGAGTGGGGCTGCTGCTCGTCGACCTCGTCAACGAGAACTTCTCGAAGGACGGCAAGGCCTATTCCATCTACGCGCCGGAGTACGAACGCCTGGACACGGTCAACAGCCTGAAGAAGCTCATCGCCGGGGTGCGGCAGCACGAAGACGTTCCCGTCTTCTACTCGAGGACTTCCTTCACCGAGGAGGACTACACGGCCTGGAGGCACGTTTCCGGAATCCACCGGCAGATGTTCGACAACCGGATGTTCACGGCCGGCACGTGGAACACCGAGTTCCACGAGGAGCTGGCTCCCCGGCCGGGCGACGTGGTCCTGGCGCCGCACAAGGGCCTCGACGTTCTCCAGCACACGGACCTGGAGTTCCAGCTGCGGCAACGCGGAGTTGAGTACCTGGCGATCGCCGGGGTCTCCGGGATCATGGCCGTGGAGTCGACGGCCCGCACCGCGATGGAGCGCGGCTACCACGTCACCGCGTTCACCGACGCCATAGCCGCTCCCGGCGGCCTGGTCACCTATCAGGCGATGATGCGCGGCCTGAACATGGTCTCCCACAACGTGGTCGGCGTGGACGACTTCCTGGCCTCGCTCGGCGAGTCGGCGGCGTAACACCTTCACCATCGACTCGGCCAGAAAGCAGCGGGGGCATGCAGCGGGCACGAACACGGTTGGCGGACGTTCATGATCGGTTCTTGGCATCCGATCCCGGACTGATCCGGATGTGGTCCGCGCTCAGCACGGTCTGCGCGGTGCTGCTGACGCTCGGCGTCCTCGCGGCGCTGGATGCCCCGGTGCCGATCCTGGTGACGGGTGCCCTCACGGCGATGGTCAGCACGGCCGCGGTCACCGAACCCCGGCCGCGCGATCAGGCGTTGACGCTCGCGATGGGGGTGCCGGTCGCCCTGGCGGTCATGGCGGTCGGCAGCGCGCTGGCGCCGTACCGGGTCGCGGCGGACGTGGTGTTCGTGCTGCTGATCTTCGCCGCCCTCTACATCCGGCGGCTGGGCCGGCGCGCGACCGCGCTGGGCGTCTTCTCCTTTCAGCTCTTCTTCGTGACCCAGTTCGTCGAGACCCGCGTGGAGCAGTTGCCGCGGCTGTTCCTGGCCGTGCTGGTGGCCTTCGGCAGCTCGGCGCTGGTCCGGTTCGCCGTCTTGCGCTCGCCGCCCGGGCGGACGCTGGCATGTCTGCAGCGAGCCTTCCATCTGCGTCTGATGCTGGTGATCGACGCGTTGATCGAGGTGGCCGAGGGCACGCGGGAGGGATCGCGCGCCGAGCGGGCGATCGCCGCCTTGCGCCGACGCACGGCCCGTCTGCACACGGCCGCGTTGATGATCCAGAACCGGCTGGGAACCAGTACGCCCGATGAGCGCACCGCCACCGCCATCCAGCGCCGCGTGGCGGACGCGGAGACGGCCGTGGAGCGGCTGGCCATCCTCGTGCTGCGGGTCCTGGAGCCCGGCTCCGACGTCGACACCCTGACCCCGCACCTGACGAAGGTCCGCCCCGCCGGATCCGCCATCGATACCCGCGATACGACGACGCTCCCCACGTTGGTCTCGCGGCTCCGTGCGCTGCGCGCGACGATCGGCCCGGGGCCGCTGCACCCGGCGGGCGCCCATCCCGCCGAGGCGCGCGACCGGCTGCTCGGCTACCGCGATGACGAGCATCTGTCCGACGCGTCCCCGGCGATGCAGGACGTCTTCCGCTCGGCGGGAGACCTCGCCCGCGCCCTGTCCGGCCTCCGCCTGGCCGTCAACGGACAGACCCCGGCCCCCCAGGCAACCACCGCGGCACCACGGTTGCGTGCGGAGCTCAAGGCGGAACGATCCGGCCTGACGAAGGACGCCGTACCCCGGCAGGGCCCCCGCATCCGCCCCACCACCAGGACCGCTCTCCAGGTCGCGACCGGGTCGGCGCTCGCCGTCGTCGGCGGTGAACTGCTCTCACCCGAGCGCTGGTACTGGGCCGTGTTCACGTGCTGGGTAGTGTTCATCGGCACTACCTCCACCGGCGAGATCCTGGTCAGGGGATACCGACGCCTGATCGGCACGGTGACGGGTGTCGTCGCCGGGCTGGCCCTCGCCGCACTGATAGGCGACGCCTCCTGGCTGGCCTTCGCCCTGGCGGGCCTCAGCGTGTTCGGGATGTACTACACGCTCGCGGTGTCCTACACGCTGATGTCTTTCTTCGTCACCACGATGCTCGGCATGCTGTACACGCTGCTCCACACCCTCACCCCGGGTCTGCTGGTGGTGCGGATCGAGGAGACCGCGCTGGGCATCGCATGCGGGCTGACCGCTGCGCTCCTCGTGCTGCCCGTGCGCACCCGGGAACGCACGGACCAGTTGCTGCGTGAGGTGTTGGAGCGGCTGCGCGCGGTGGTCGCCCAATCGCTGGCCCAGTTGGGTGGCGAGTCCGGCGGGGACCTGCTTGGTCCGGCCCGCGCACTGGATGTGGCCCTGGACAGTCTGCGCCTGTCGGTGCAGCCGCTGATCACCCCGATCAGCCCGTTGCGGTCCCGGCGGCGCACCGCGCTCCTGGTGCTGGGGCTGTTGGAAACGGCGGCCTTCCACGCCCGCAGCCTGGCTGTCACCGCCGAACTGGTGCCGGCAGGCCTCCACATCGGCGCCGATCCGCGCCTCGTGAACGAGGCCTGCCGCATCGACCGCACCCTCGCGACCCTGATCAGCCAGCCAGCCGTCCAGGGCGAGGGCGACACCACGCTCGTACGCGGGCTCGGGGTCCCCGCCCACCTCGGCATGACCGAGGGTGCGGCGCACCCCAAGGACATCAACGCGACCCGACGCGTCCTGCGGCACCTGCAGCGTGTGGACGAGAGCATTCAGTGCCTGGCCCGGACGCTTCACCAGCCCGTCCATGATGACTCGTGACGCAGGCCCCGGCGGGTCCCCAGGTCCTCACCCGCACGCATCCTCCCCGCGACCGCCCACCTGCTCCGCCTTGAGACTGTCCCGCCGCATCAGGTCGCCCGCAACGGACTCCAACTCCCGGTGATCTGCAGAGACTGCGGAGCACCGGCACGTTGGTGAAACCGCTGTTCGTCCTGCTCGACAGCTTCGGCGGACCCGACATCCCCTTCTCACTCCTCAAGGAGTCGGGGGCGTTACCCCAGCGCCGAAGTGATGGTGATCTTCGAGCCCGCCTTCCTCGCACAAGTTCACGTTCCTGCGCGAGCAATACCGAGCCACGCTACGACAGGCCGGTCTCACCCACACGCTGCACTTCGAGAGGGTCGACGAGGGCAGCAGGAAGCTCTATCTGATCTTCGGTACCCCGCACGAACCGGGCCTGGAGAGACGAAGGACGCCATGTGGAAGGTGCACCCTTCCCACGGCGTCCGCTACCGCGGCCCCCGGAGACACCCAACAGCAGACGCTGGATCTCGTATTCGAAGCAGCCGCGACCAGCCGCAACGGGACCCAAACCACACCTGACAGCCCATCCACATCCACCCGGCTCAGCGCACCCTCCCCCGCGGCTTCAACGCCACCGGCGGCAGCTCGGGGGCAGCCAGCGGCTCCCCGTCGTACCCCTTCACCTCACCGAACCGCGACCCCGTCATCCAATCCGCCCGCGCCCGCTCGATGTCCTCCTGGGTCCGCCCGATGAAGTTCCACCACATGATCAGCTCCTCCTCGAACGGCTCGCCACCGAGGAGCATCAGGCCCGCGTCGGATTCGGCGCGCAGGGGGAGTTCGGTGCGGCCGCAGCCGAGGTACAGCATGGAGCCGGGGAGCACGGGGACTCCGTCCACGTGGGCCTCGCCGGCCATGGACAGGACGGCGTACTCGAAGTCGGGCTCCAGCGGAAGGCGTACATCCGTTCCCTGCGCGAGGGTCAGGTCCGCGCCGACGATCGGCGTGTACGTCGTACCGGGCGACTCCGCGCCGTCGAGCGCGCCCAGGAGCAGCTTCGCGCTGACGCCCGGCGCGGTCACGACCGGCAGGTCGGCGTGGTGCTCGAAGTGCGCCTCGGTGTGCCGGTGGGCGTCCGGCAGAGCGACCCACAACTGCGCGCCGTGCAGCAGGCGGGCGTGCGACTTGGGGCTCTCCTCGGAGTGGGAGATCGCCCTGCCCGACGTCATGAGGCCCAGTTCGCGGGGGCGGATCGTCTGCAGGCTGCCGGTGCTGTCCCGGTGCAGGACCTCGCCCTCGTGCAGCCAGCTCACCGTCTGCAGGCCCATGTGCGGGTGCGGCGGCACCTGCATGCCGGGCTCGTCGGCGATGTCGTCGGGGCCGTAGTGATCCACGAAGCACCAGGCGCCGACCATCCGGCGGCCCAGGTTCGGAAGCAGTCGCCGTACCTCGGTCGACTCGCCGAGCTTCACACGTCGTGGGCTGAGGAGTTCCCGCACCGGTTCCGCGACGACGAACCCGCGACCGCCGCACAGCGCGGGCACCGCCTCGCGATCAAGATTGCTCATAGGGCACAACTTAGCCCCGAGCACCCGGAGCGGACAGGGCAACTCCCCGACCCGGGCCCGGTCGGCGCCGCCACCGCGCGGCGGCGCCGGGGTCAGAGCTCCGAGCCGCTGTCCAGCGTGGCGTAGTACGCGCCCACCTCGTTGAGATACGCGGGATCCGTCGTCTGGCTGTCGGTCGTGAACCGGGGCGCCTCCTTGACCTGATCCTTGGAGAGTCCGACCGTCACCGTCCCGGCCTCGCGGTCGATCCGCGTGACGGCCCCGGCCGGGATCAGCACGCTCTTGCCGAACACCCACACTCCGGTGTCCACGACCAGATGCTGGCGGCCCGGCTGGTCCACGTGCCGGTCCACCTGCCCGATGACACCGTCGGTCGCCTCGACCGTGAATCCCGTCATGGGCTCCTGCGGCACGCCCTGATGGCCGCTGCCGGGCGGATAGGCCCAGATGTCCTTCACCGCATGTGCTCCCTCTGCTCGGGCGACCGGCCGCCGCTTGCGCCGCGTCCGCTGCCGCCGCTGGTTCCGTTACGTGGCGCCGGTCGCGCCACGTCCACGGATGCCGCTCTGCGACGGGGTCCTGAAAGTCGGCTCATTGTCCACCCCATCGCCTCCTCCTGAGCCGGTCTTCGACGAGACACCCGATACATCCGATATCCCGTCCCGGGCCGCGCATGCCAGTCGTGGAATATTCAACTTTCTAGGACCGTTATGGGCGGTCAAGGAGGCACACAGTGGAGTTCACCTACTTCGACCACGGCACCGCGGCCGAGCGCTGGGAGCGCGCGGGCCAGTTCTTCGACGCCAAGGAGTACACGACGGCGGCCCGCATCCTCGCCCCGCTCGCCGACGAGGTCCCCGAGCAGGTCGCCCCGCGCCTGCTGCTGGCGCGCGCCTACTACCACTCGGCACAGCTCCGCCGCGCCGAGACGGAACTGCGCACGGTCCTGGACCTCGACCCCGTCGAGGGCTACGCCCGCCTGATGCTGGGCCGCACCCTGGAACGCCAGGGCAGGGACGCCGAGGCGGCGCCGCATCTGCGGATGGCGGCGGCGCTGGCGGGCGAGTTCGCGGCCTAGGGCCGACCCTTCGGCCAGGGCCGAGCCATCGGCCAGGCCCTCACGATCGGGCGGGGAGCGCGGCGGCAACTAAAGCGCATTAGTTGCCGCCGCACTCTAGCCTCAACCCTCCTCCCTCGTCAGAATTGCCGGGACCTGGAACGACCGTGTCACGGCAATTCGACACACCTGGAGGAGAGTTCAGGATGATGAAGAGACGGAGCGTCCTTCTCGGTGCCCTCGCCCTGACCGTGACGTCGGGTGCGGCGGCCACGGCCGCGACCCGTGCCGCGGTGGGCAAGCGTGTCGTCGTCTATTACCAGACGCAGTACACGAACGGCACGTACGTCTCGCCCCTGGGCCTGACCAGGAACAAGACCGGTGTGACCGATGTGCTGGTCGCCGCGGTGCATCTGAATGACCTCAACGGTCCCTACGCGCCGGTGCACTTGAACGACGATCCGCCGGGCGCCGCGAAGTACGACCAGATGTGGCGGGATCTGAAGGAGATGCAGGGTCAGGGCGTGCACGTTCTGGCGATGGTGGGGGGCGCGGCGCCGGGGAGTTTCACGCGGCTCGACACTGAATTCGACACGTATTACCCGCTGTTGCGGGACTTCATTCGGCGGTACGGGCTCGACGGTGTCGATCTGGATGTGGAGGAGCGGATGTCCCTCGCGGGCATCGTGCGCGTCATCGACGCGCTGCGCGCCGACTTCGGCCCTGGTTTCCTCATCACGCTCGCCCCGGTGGGGTCCGCGCTCAGCGGCGGCGGGAACCTGTCGGGCTTCGACTACGAGCGGCTGTACCGCGCCCGGGGCGACGACATCGCCTGGTTCAACGCGCAGTTCTACAACGGCTGGGGCAGCATGACGTCCACGTCCAGCTACGACGCGGTGATCCGGCGCGGGCTGATACCGGCGTCCAAGGTGGTCGCCGGCACCCTGACGGACCCCTCCAACGGCGGCAGCGGCTACGTCGCCCCGGCCCGGCTGAAGTCGACGATCCGGGCCCTCGTCGCCAAGTACCCGGACATGGGCGGAGTCATGGGCTGGGAGTACTTCAACTCACAGCCGGGCGGGACTGCGCAGCCGTGGCGGTGGGCCGCGGAGGTGTCGTCGGCGCTGGCCCGGGCCCGCTGAGGCAGCGGCCGGGCGAGCCAAGGGTCCCGGTGCCGTGCCTCTCGTGAGGTGCGGCGCCGCTCAGCCCCACAGCGCCTCGCCGCCCGCCACGCCCAGGAAGGCGGCGCCGAGGCCCACGGCGACGTTGCCGACGACGTTCGCCGCCGCGGCGAGCGGCAGCCGGCCCTCGGCCAGCTGCCACGTCTCGTACCCGAAGGTCGAGTACGTCGTGAGCGCGCCGCACAGGCCGGTGCCGAGGAACAGCTGGGTGTGCGCGGACGCCGCGCCCGCGCTCGCGGCGCCGGTGACGACGCCGAGGACGAGGCAGCCCACCACGTTCACGGTGAACGTCCCCCAGGGGAAGGCCGGTCCGTACCGGGCACGCATCGCCCGGTCGGTCAGGTACCGCAGCGGAGCGCCGATCGCCGCTCCCGCCACCACGCACAGCCAGTTCACCGTCCGACCACCTCCCGCCGCGCCGCCAGGACCCGCCGCGCCGCCAGGACCCGGCGCGTCGCCACCGTCGCCGCCCCCACCGCCGCGAGCGCGGTCAGCGGCGTCAGCGCCAGGTGGAGCAGGCCGGTCCCCGGGCGGCCGCCGTCCAGCAGCCGCTCGGTGTCCACCGCGTACGTGGAGAAGGTGGTGAAACCGCCGAGCACCCCGGTGCCGAGGAACGGCCGGACCAGGCGGAGGGCGGGCGTCCGGGCCGCGGCGATCAGCGCCATGAGGACGCCGATGAGCGCGCACCCCACGGCGTTGACGGCGAACGTCGTCCACGGAAAGCCGCCCGGCGCGACCGGCCACAGCAGCGCCGCGCCATAGCGGGCCGACGCCCCGGCCGCGCCGCCCACGGCCACCGCCGCGAGAACCGGCCACCCGTCGCGTGGCACCGCCACCGTCCCGCTCATCCGTCTCCCGTTTTCCCGCCTGTGCGTCCGCCTGTGTGTCCTCCGCGTGCCGTCCCGTGCCCTCGGCCGCAGCCTCATTGTCGCGCGTGCCGGGGCACATGAGCGTGCCGGGATGGCTGTGGCGTGCGGAAACTCGGTGGACAACGGGTCGCACGGTAGGTGGGATGAGGTCTTCGCGGATCCGGTGGCCACGGCCGCCGGGCCGTGTACGGTCGAGTCGCGTCGAGGAGAGTCAGTGTCAACAGGTGGTGCCGGCAAGCCGTTCGCGTACGAGGAGTACGAGGATCACGACGACTTCGAAGACCACGAGGATGACGAAGAAGGCGGCGGGGAGGGCGAGGACGGGGACGTCCGCGTCGACGAAGCGCTGGTGCGGCGGCTGCTGACCGCGCAGTTCCCGCAGTGGGCGCACCTGCCGATCCGGCCGGTGCCGCGCTCGGGCATGGACAACGTCACGTACCGCCTGGGCGACGATCTGACGGTCCGGATGCCGCGCTACGAACGGTGGGTCGGCCAGGTCGAGCGCGAGCAGCGCTGGCTTCCGTGGCTGGCGCCGCGGTTGCCGCTCGCCGTCTCCCAGCCGGTGGCGCGGGGGAAGCCGGGAGAGGGCTATCCGTTCCCGTGGTCGATCTGCCGATGGCTCGACGGCGAGCCCGCGACGACGGACGGCCTGGCCGATCCGCGGCGGACGGCGGTGGAACTCGCCGGGTTCGTGACCGCGCTGCGGTCGATCGATGCCACGGGCGGTCCCGAACCGCAGTGGAGCAATGCCTTCCGCGGTGCTCGGGTCGGCGCCGAGTGCGACGCTCTGACCGCCGACTCCCTCGTACGCGCCAAGATCGCGAAGCTGCGCGGGATGGTCGACACGGACGCGGTGACCGCCGTGTGGGAGGAGGCCCTGGCCGCCCCCGCGTGGGACCGGCCGCCGGTGTGGCTGCACGGCGACCTCGCCACCGGCAATCTCCTGTCCGTCGACGGCCACCTCACCGGGGTGATCGACTTCGGCACGCTGGCCGTGGGCGACCCCGCGTGCGACCTGATACCGGCGTGGATGTTCCTGCCCCCGCAGGCCCGCGCCACGTACCGCGAGGCCGTCGGCGCCGACGACGCCATGTGGGCGCGCGGCCGGGGGATCGCCCTGGCCGGGTCGCTGCCGGTGCCGGACGACCCGTTCTTCCAGCAGGATCCGGCGCGGGTGACGACGGCGCTGCGGCATCTGGAGGGGATCCTCGCGGACGGGGCCTGAGGCTCCGGCACAGGTGCGTACGTCGTGCGCGGGGCGGACGCCGGCCGTGCCGACGTCCGCCCCGCCCTTCAGCGGCCCACAGCGCGCGCCAGCTGTGCCTTCGTCATCGACGAGCGGCCCTTCACCCCGCGCCGCTTGGCCTCCTCGTACAGTTGGTCGCGGGTCGGCCCCTGGGCGCCGCTGTGCGAGCGCAGGCCTCCCCTGCGGCCGGACGAGATGTCCTTCGTCGACGTACGGGAGGCGGTCTTGGCCTCGCCGCTGCGCGCCCGCTCCTTGTTCACGGTGCGCGCCGCGATCTCCCGCGCCCGCTCCGGCTTCTCGCCGCGCTGCTCGGCGCTCTCCTTGATGTGTTCGTACTGACGCTCGCGCTTGGCATTCGACCCTCGTGGCACGGCCGGTTCTCCTTCCTCGGCGGGCCCCGGCCCCGGGGTGCTCCGGGCCAGGGGCGGGAAATCCACGTGTAACCACTCGGGGAAATCGTCAAACCGGGGTCGTTTGTCCAGAGCGGCCCCGGGCACCCGCCGCCCCATGGATGAGGTACCGCTGCGACAGGAGTGGATCCACCGGGCCGCGTGCGCGGACGCCGATCCCGAGTTGTTCTTCCCGGTGGGGACGACAGGACCGGCCGAACGGGATCAGGAGGAGGCCAAGCGGGTGTGCGCGCGCTGTCCCGTGGTGGAGCAGTGTCTCGCGTACGCGCTGGGGTCAGGGCAGACGTCGGGCGTCTGGGGCGGCAAGGACGAGGCGGAGCTGGCGGCGCTGCGGCGGAAGCGGCGGGCGGCCGAGCGATGGCAGGCGGGGCGGGGCGTGCGCAGCGCGGGGTGACGAGGCGTTCCGCGCGCTCGCACGGGTCTGCGCGACGGGCAGGGCGCGGGGCGGCCCCGCCCGTCGTACGACCGACCGTGACCCGGGCCGCCGTTGATGGGGCCGCCGGGGCGGGGCCGCCCGTCAGCCCCGGTACGTCTCGAGGAGCCGCAGCCACACCTCGCTGATCGTCGGGTACGCCGGGACCGCGTGCCACAGGCGCTCGATGGGAACCTCGGCGGCGATGGCGACCGTGGCGGAGTGGAGGAGTTCGCTGACGCCGGGGCCGACGAAGGTCACGCCGAGGAGGATCTCGCGGTCCAGATCGACGATCATGCGGGCCCGGCCGCGGTAGCCGTCGGCGTACAGTCCCGAACCCGCCACCGACGCGAGGTCGTGGTCGACGGCGCGGACACGGTGTCCGGCGGCTTCGGCGGCGGCCAGGGTGAGGCCCGCGGAGGCGGCCTCGGGGTCGGTGAAGACGACCTGGGGGACGGCGTCGTGGTCGGCGGTGGCGCTGTGGGTGCCCCAGCGGTCGGTCTCCAGGAGGGGCACCTGCTGGGCGCGGGCGGCGATGGCGGCGCCCGCGATCCGGGCCTGGTACTTGCCCTGGTGGGTGAGCAGCGCCCGGTGGTTCACATCGCCGACGGCGTACAGCCAGTCGCTGCCCGTCACCTTGCAGCTGTCGTCGACGGTCAGCCACGCGCCGGGTTCCAGGCCGACCGTCTCCAGGCCGAGGTCGTCCGTGCGCGGCGCGCGGCCGGTGGCGAAGAGGATCTCGTCGGCCTCGACGGTGGTGCCGTCGCCGAGGGTGACGGTGAGGGTGGCGCCCTCCCGGTGGACCTCGCGCACCGAGGTGTCCGTGCGGACGTCGGCGCCCGCCTCGCGCAGCGCGTCGGCGACGAGTTCCCCGGCGAACGGCTCCATCTTGGGCAGCAGCCCCTCGCCGCGTACGAGCAGCGTCACCCGCGACCCGAGGGCCTGCCAGGCCGTGGCCATCTCCACGCCGACCACGCCGCCGCCCACGACGACGAGGCGCCCGGGGACGTGATCGGAGCTGGTCGCCTCGCGGCTGGTCCAGGGCTTGGCGTCGGCGACGCCCGGCAGGTCGGGGACGACGGCGCGGCTGCCGGTGCACACGGCGACGGCGTGGCGGGCGGTGAGCCGCCGGAGCGTGCCGTCCCCGGCCGTGACCGTGACCTGGCGGGCGCCCGCGAGGCGGCCGTGGCCGCGGTAGAGGTCCACGCCGATGGAGTCCAGCCAGCCCACCTGGCCGTCGTCCTTCCAGTGCGAGGTGTAGTCGTCGCGGTGGGCGAGGACCGCGGCCGCGTCCAGGGGGCCTTCGACGAGGTGGCGCAGGCCCGGTACGCGACGGGCGTCGGCGCGGGCCACGGCCGGGCGCAGCAGGGCCTTGCTGGGCATGCAGGCCCAGTACGAGCACTCGCCGCCGACGAGTTCGCTCTCCACGATCGCCGTGCTCAGGCCGTGCGCGCGGGCCCGGTCGGCGACGTTCTCGCCGACCGGGCCCGCCCCGACGACCACGACGTCGTAGGTGATGGTTTCGCTGGCTTCCGTGGCATCCGTCATGGAGACAGTCTGGTCCCAGGTGTGCGGCGTGGCCACACGGGTACGCGCGCGGAATACGGCCGTCGCCCCGGCCGTTGTGCACGACGGCTTCGCCCTCATCAGGAAGAGAGAACAAACCATGAGCAGCACGACAGTGGAGCTCACGAAGGAAAACTTCGACCAGACGATGACGGACAACCAGTTCGTCCTGATCGACTTCTGGGCGTCCTGGTGCGGGCCCTGCCGCCAGTTCGCCCCGGTGTACGAGAAGGCCGCGGAGGCCAATCCGGACCTGGTCTTCGGCAAGGTCGACACGGAGGCGCAGCCCGAGCTCGCGGCCGCGTTCGGTATCCAGTCGATCCCGACGCTGATGATCGTCCGCGATCAGGTCGCGGTGTTCGCGCAGCCGGGCGCGCTGCCGCAGGAGGCCTTGGAGGACGTCATCGGCCAGGCGCGCAAGCTGGACATGGACGAGGTGCGCAAGTCCGTGGCGGAGCAGCAGGCCAAGGAGCAGGAGCAGTAAGAGCTGGTCAAGAGCGTGCTCGCGGGCGTGGGTGGAGGGGTGGACGACCCCGCCGCCCACGCCCCGCGCGTCTCCACAGCTCCGACCGGTGCCCCGGGCGCCGGCCTCGGTCAGCTCGACTCGCGGTGCACCACGCTCGCACCGAGTACGTCGTGCACCTCCGGCCGCCCGCCCGGCTCCCGCACCACCCGGTCGACGAGTTCCGCGAGGCTCCGGCCCGACGGCAGCGCGATGCGGACGCTGCTCAGGCGCGGGCGCAGCAGCCGGGCCAGCATCAGGTCGTCCGCGCCGACGACGGCGACGTCGTCGGGGACGGTGACGCCCTCGTCCTGGAGGGCGCGCGTCAGGAGCATGGCGTACTCGTCGTTGTACGCGAAGACCGCGTCGAGGCCGAGGGAGCGCCAGCCGTCGACGAGGCGGGCCGCCGAGTCCTCCGTGTAGGCCAGGGGCAGTTCGGTGACCGAGCTGCCCTCGACGGTGCGCGCGGCCGTGCGCACGCCGTCCAGACGCGGCCGGGAGAAGGCCTCGAGGCCGGGTTCCTCGGGGACGACGACGCCGATGCGGCGGCGGCCCTGCGCCAGCAGGTGCGCGGCGGCCGCGCGGCCGACCAGGCGCTGGTCCATGAGCAGGGCGTGGGCGCCGTCCGCCCGCTGCGGTCCGAGGGTGAAGACGGCCTTGGCGCCGGAGCGTTTGAGTACGGCGACGCCGCGGGCGCCGAGCGCGATCGCGTCGGGCGCGAGGACGGCCACGGGGCGCAGCTCCGCCCAGGCGCGGGCGGCCTCCTCGCCGGTCAGGCCGAGGCTGCCGTACTGCACCACGGTGTAGTCGAACCGGCTGAGCGCCCACTGGAGTTCGTTGATGAACTCGCTGAGGAGCGGGCCGACGGCGATCTGCGGGGTCGGCATCAGGACCATGCGGCTGTGCCCGGCGCGCAGGCTGCGGGCGGCGGCGTGCGGGACGTACCCCAGTTCCTTGGCGGCCGCGTGGACGCGGCGGCGGGTGGGCTCGCTGATCCGGACGGCGCTGGTGTTGTTCAGGACGTAGCTGACGGTGGCGCGTGAGACGCCCGCGAGGCGGGCGACGTCGGCGCTCGTCGGGACGGAGTGCGGGGTGCCCTGCGGCACGGAGTCGGGCGGGGAGTTCGGCGCGTCCGGCGCCGGAACCGGCGCGGGCTGCTGCTTCGGTATCTGCACCATGACCCTCGCAATCCTTCCAGACGACCCCGGGGCGCACCCAGGCGGGCGCGGGGGCGCTGCCAGGCAGGCGGCGGGGCATGGCCGCGCACGCCGTCGTGCCTGGTCGCGCGGCACGTCACGCACGCCCGCGACGGCGCACGCACGGCTCCGCGGGGGCGTCGCACGCCTCCTCCGCGCGCCGCCACGAGGGCGGGGCACACCCGGTGAGCGGCGTGAACTCCCCCGTCCGGATACCGCGTTGGGCCGCCGGAGGCTACCGTTCGGTCACCTGCCCGCCCGGGCCGCCGACCGCCGGCCCCCTCCCCTGCCCTCTTGTACCCCGCATACCCACTGTCCTCCCCCGCCCCACGGCCGTGCCACCCCCTGGAAGGTGCCCCCACATGACCGCCGACCGTTCCGCGGGACTCGCGGAGACCGCCCGTGTGCTCGCCGAGGGCGGGGTGACCGCACGGGAGTTGACCGAGCGGGCGCTCGCCCGGATCGAGGCGGCGCAGCCCCGCCTCAACGCGTTCCGGGTGGTGCGCGCCGAGGCCGCGACGGCCGAAGCGGAGGCGTCCGACCGGGAGTTGGCGGCGGGCAAGCGGCTGCCGCTGCTCGGGGTGCCGGTGGCGGTGAAGGACGACACCGACGTGGCGGGCGAGCCCACCGCGTTCGGCTGCCCCGGGGACTTCCCGCCGAAGGCCGAGGACGCCGAGGCGGTGCGCAGGCTGCGGGCGGCGGGCGCGGTCATCGTCGGCAAGACCAACACGTGCGAGCTGGGGCAGTGGCCGTTCACGGAGGGTCCGGCCTTCGGCGACACCCGCAATCCGTGGCACACCGGGTACACGCCGGGCGGCTCGTCGGGCGGCTCGGCGGCCGCGGTCGCCGCGGGCCTGGTCCCGGCGGCCCTCGGCTCGGACGGCGCGGGCTCGGTGCGGATTCCGGCGGCGTGGACACACCTCGTCGGGATCAAGCCGCAGCGCGGCCGGATCTCGACGTGGCCGTGGCCGGAGGCCTTCAACGGCATCACCGTCAACGGCCCGCTGGCCCGGACCGTCGCCGACGCCGCCCTGCTCCTCGACGTGGCCAGCGGCAACCACGCGGACGACCTGCACCAGCCGCCCGCGATCCGCGCCGCCGAAGCGGCCACCCGCGAGCCGGGGCGGCTGCGGGTCGCCCTCTCGCTGGGCATGCCGTTCACGGCGACGCCGAAACGGCTGCACCCGCTGGTGCGCGGCAAGGTCGTGGCGCTCGCGGAGCGGCTCGCCGCGCTGGGCCACGACGTGTCCGAGGCCGACCCCCGCTACGGCCAGATCGGGCTCGCCTTCGTGCCCCGGGCCACGGCGGGCGTGGCGGACTGGGTGCGCCGGGTGCCGGACCCGTCGCTGCTCGACCCGCGCACCCGGGAGGCCGCCCGCCTGGGACGGCTGCTCGGTGGCGCGCCGCTGCGGCTCTCGCGGCGCGCGGAGGCGACGCTGCACCGCAGGGTCGGGGCGGTCTTCGACACGTACGACGTGGTGCTGGCGCCGACGACGGCGACCCCGCCCCCGCCCGTCGGCACCATGGCCGCGCTCAGCGGCTGGCGCACCGACCAGGCGATGATCGCGGCCTGCCCGTACGCGTGGCCGTGGAACGTGCTCGGCTGGCCCGGCGTGAACGTGCCCGCGGGCCGGGTCGCGGGCGGCCTGCCGGTCGGCGCCCAGCTCCTTGGCCCCGCGGGCAGCGAGCCCCTGCTGATCTCGCTGGCGGCGCAGTTGGAGGACGACCTGCGCTGGCACGAGGACTGGCCGACGCCGCTGGCCGACGCGCAGGCCGCGCCGTGAGGCCGTACGCACCGTAAGGCCGTACGCGCGGCACGCGCGGCGGCACGGGGAGGCCTCGCACGCCGCAAGGCTCCGGCGGCCCGGTGAGCCCGCGGCAGCCCGGTGAGCACGGCACACCCGGTGGCCGCAGCGCTCTCGGCGGGCACGGAACTCCCGGCGGACGCCACACGCCAAGCAGGCCCCAGTACCCCCTACCCCACGCCGAAAACCCCGTGCGGCCACCGCCCCGCCCGCCTACCGTCCAGAGCGTGCAGATCTACGAAATCCACATCCACGGTTGCGGCGGGACCGACGCCGCGCTCGCCCTCCAGGAGCCGCTCGCCCGGCTCCTGTGCCCCGTCGAGGACCACGACGGGCCCTGTGAGGTTCCGTGGGGCTTCACACTGGGTGACGCGCGGGGCGCGGACGACCCGGAGTGCCTCCTCGTCCTCGGCGTCTTCGCGAGCGCGGAGAAGGCCGCGGAGGTCTTGGAGCGGGTGCGGGCGTTCGTGGGCGAGGCGCACCCGGCGGTCCTCAGGGAGGCCGTCACGGACACCTTCGACGAGCTGGCGGAGCAGTACCGCATCGAGCAGGGTCAGGGGCAGGGCTGACGCGGGCACCCGCACGCCCCCCGGTCCCCACGGCCTCACGGCCTCAGCCCGAAGTCCGCCCCGTCACCCCCGCGGCCTCGAAGGCCCGCTCGAAGGCCCGGCGTGTCGTCTCGCCCCGCGTCCGGTCGAGGACCCCGAAGACCACGTGGTCGAAGTACCCGGCGAACCTGCCGCCCGCCCCCAGCGGCGCCCGGAACGCCTCGGCCACCTGCGCCGGATCGTTCTGGAACACCCCGCAGCCCCACGCGCCGAGCACGAGCCGCCGGTAGCCGCAGGCCGCGGCGGTCTCCAGAACGCGCTCGGCACGGGCGGCGAGCGCGGCGGGGAGCGCGGCGGCCCGCTCGGGCGCCGTGCGCCGCACCACTCCGGCGTTGGGCGCGGGCGAGGTGAGGAACCCGGGCGTGTACGCGTCTCCGAGGAGGTTGCCGCGGTCGTCGCGGAAGACGGGCACGGCGGGCGCGTGGATGACGCGGTCGCTGTAGAACGGGTCGCGGTGCGCGCGGTGGTGGTCGTAGAAGCCGCGCTGCTCCAGAAGGCAGGCGTACAGCGCGGAGGACCGGCAGAGCGCCTCCTCCTGCGCCTGCGCGCCGTTCAGGAAGCCGCCGCCCGGATTGCGGGCGGAGGCGAAGTTCAGGACGGCGACCGGGCCGCCGCCCGCGCCGTGCAGACGGTGGACGGCCTCCAGGCTGGACTCCCCCGTGACCTCGACGGTCGTCGTACCTGGCGGGCGCGGGGGCACCTCGACGGGGTCCGGGCCGTACAGCCGGGTCCCGGCCCGCGCGGCGGCCACCGCGGCCGCGAGCCGCACGCGCCGTCCGTCCGGCGCCGTGTACGCCCCGACGGCGACGATGTCCACCGTGTCCTGCGCGATCCCGCGCAGTCGCGCGCTCACCGGCGCCCCTCGCCGTGCGCCATCGTGCTCCACGTGCCACGCGCCACCATGCTCCGCGTGCCGTGCGCCGTGCTGTCCCCCATGCTGGACATGGCCCCGTCTCCGGTGTCCCCAGTGCCGTGTCCGCGTCCATACCCCGTGTCGAACATGAACAGATGGTGTGCCGTGCCTGTCGGCCGTCGCAACGGCATTTCCCGGCCACGAGGGCAGTCTTGTGCGAAATAGGTTCACGGTCTTGGGTGTTACGAGCGCTGCGCGGGCAGTCCGCCCGCGCGGGCCGAACAGGAGGATCCGCGACATGCCAGAGGGAGACTGTACGAAACGCCGAGCCCGCCTCGGCGAAGCCGTCACCGAGGCCGAGATAGAGGCCCTGGTGCGCGGCATCTGCTTCAAGACGGGCCCACCCGCCGTGACCGGTGTGGAGCTGGAATGGCTCCTGCACACACCGGACGCGCCCCGCACGCCCGTGTCGTCCGCCCGTGTCGAAGCCGCTCGCGCGGCACTGCGGACCAAGCCCCTGCACTCGACGGTCACCGTCGAACCCGGCGGCCAGCTTGAGCTCAGCTCGCTTCCCGCCTCGTCCCTGATGGAGTGCGTGTCAGCCGTATCGGCCGATCTGGCCGTCGTCCGCGACACGCTCCGCTCCCTGGACCTGACCCTCACCGGCCTCGGCGCCGATCCCTGGCGCGCGCCCGCGCGGATCCTGCACGAGCCGCGCTACGACGCGATGGAGAGCTGGTTCGACCGCACCGGCGAGGCAGGACGGCGCATGATGTGCTCCACGGCGTCCGTGCAGATCTGCCTCGACGCCGGGTACGAGGAGCCCGGGCCGCTGGGCTACGCGCGCCGCTGGCGCCTGGCCCATCTGCTCGGCCCCGTCCTGGTCGCCGCGTTCGCCAACTCCCCGCTGCAGGAGGGCCGCCGCACCGGCTGGCGCTCCACCCGGCAGGCGGTGTGGGCGGGCATCGACCCGGGCAGGTCGGGGGCGCCCACGCTCGACGAGGAGCCGCGGGCCGCGTGGACCCGGCACGCCCTGGACGCACCCGTGATGTGCGTGCGCGGCGAACCCTCCGACGAGGCGCCCTGGCTGGTCCCGGACGGCCTGAGCTTCCGGTCCTGGGCCCGCTCCGGCGCACCGCGCCCGCCCACCCGCGCCGACCTCGACTACCACCTCACCACGCTGTTCCCGCCGGTCAGACCGCGCGGCCACCTGGAGTTGCGGATGGTCGACGCGCAGCCCGGCGAGGACGGCTGGATCGTGCCGCTCGCGGTGACGAGCGCGCTGTTCGACGACGCGGGCGCCGCGGAGACGGCCTACCGCACCGTCAAGCCCCTGGCCGAGCGCGCGGGTGCCACCCCGCCGCCGCACAGCCCGCTGTGGCTGGACGCGGCGCGCCATGGCCTCGCCGACCCGGAGCTGCACGAGGCCGCCGCGGCCTGTTTCGCCGCCGCGCTCGACGCGCTGCCGAGGCTCGGCGCCGACAGCCACGTCCTGTCGGTCGTCGCGGCGCACGCCGACCGCTATGTGGCCCGCGGCCGCTGCCCCGCCGACGACCTGCTCGACGCGGCGCACCCGGACGGCGCGCACGGGGCCGACGCACCCATGGACGGGACCCCTCTCTTCGGGAAGGACGCACACCGATGACCGGTTCCACGACGGGACCCCAGCACGGCTCCCCGACCGACCCCGAGGCGCTGCGGACCCGCGCGCAGAGCGCGCTGCTCGCCGCGCGCGAGCGCACCGCGCTGCTGACCTCCTGCGTCGAGGACAGTGAACTCACCGCGCAGCACTCGCCGTTGATGTCCCCGCTGGTGTGGGATCTCGCGCACATCGGCAACCAGGAGGAGCAGTGGCTGCTGCGCGCGGTCGGCGGCCGCGAGGCGCTGCGGCCCGAGATCGACTCCCTGTACGACGCGTTCGAGCACCCTCGGGCGACCCGGCCCTCGCTGCCGCTGCTCGCCCCCGACGAGGCCCGCCGCTATGCCTCCGACGTGCGGGGCCGCGCGCTCGACGTGCTGGAGAGCACGCCGTTCCACGGTTCGCTGCTCACCGACGCGGGCTTCGCCTTCGGGATGATCGCGCAGCACGAACAGCAGCACGACGAGACGATGCTGATCACCCATCAGCTCCGCGCGGGCGCCCCCGCGCTCACCGCGCCGGACCCGGACCCGGCACCCCTGTTCACGGGTCCGCCCGAAGTCCTCGTGCCCGGCGGCCCGTTCATGATGGGCACGTCGGCGGAGCCGTGGGCGCTCGACAACGAACGCCCCGCGCACCGGCGCTTCGTACCGCCGTACTTCATCGACACCACTCCGGTCACCAACGCCGCGTACCAGCGTTTCATCGACGACGGCGGCTACGACGAGCCGCGCTGGTGGCACGAGCGGGGCTGGGAGGCGGTGCGCCGCAACAAGCTGACGGCGCCGCTGTTCTGGCGGCGCGAGGCGGGCCAGTGGCTGCGGCGCCGCTTCGGCGCCCTGGAGCCGGTGCCGGCCGACGAGCCGGTGCTGCACGTCAGCTGGTACGAGGCGGACGCGTACGCGCGCTGGGCCGGGCGGCGGCTTCCGACCGAGGCCGAGTGGGAGAAGGCCGCGCGCCACCACCCGGGCGAGGACCGGTCGCTGCGCTACCCCTGGGGCGACGCGGACCCGACGCCGGAGCGGGCGAACCTGGGCCAGCGGCATCTGCGCCCGGCGCCCGCGGGCAGCTATCCGCTGGGCGAGTCGCCGCTCGGCGTACGGCAGTTGATCGGCGACGTGTGGGAGTGGACGGCCAGCGACTTCCTGCCCTATCCGGGCTTCGCGGCCTTCCCCTACCGCGAGTACTCGGAAGTGTTCTTCGGCGGCGACTACAAGGTGCTGCGCGGCGGCGCCTTCTCCGTCGACGCGGTGGCGTGCCGGGGCACGTTCCGCAACTGGGACCATCCGGTGCGGCGGCAGATCTTCTCCGGCTTCCGCACGGCGCGCGACGTCACGGCCGCCGAGACCTCCGAGGGGGTTCTCTGATGTGCCGTCACCTCGCGTTCCTGGGCGCGCCCGAGGCGCTCGGCGCTCTGCTCGTGGAGCCCGCGCACAGCCTGTTCCGGCAGTCCTGGGCGCCGCGCAGGCAGCGGCACGGGACGGTCAACGCGGACGGTTTCGGCGTGGGCTGGTACGCGGACGGCGATCCGGTGCCGGCGCGCTACCGCAGGGCCGGGCCGATCTGGGGCGACCAGTCCTTCGCGGACCTGGGCCGGGTGGTGCGCTCCGGCGCGGTGCTCGCCGCGGTGCGGGACGCAACCGAGGCGGGCGCGGACGGGGAGGCCGCGGCGGCGCCGTTCGCCGCGGGGCCCTATCTGTTCAGCCACAACGGCGCGGTGTCGGGCTGGCCTGACTCGCTCGCCGCGGTCGCCACCACGCTGCCGCCCGCCGACCTGCTGGCCCTGGAGGCGCGCTGCGACTCGGCGCTGGTGTGGGCGCTGGTCCTGGAGCGGCTGCGGCGCGGCGACGAGGCGGCGCAGGCGCTCGGCGACGTCACCGTGGAGGTCGCGCGGGCGGCACCCGCCTCGCGTCTGAACCTGCTCCTCACCGACGGCGAGACCATCGCCGCGACGGCCTGGGGCGACACCCTCTGGTATCTGACCGGGCCGGGCCGCCGCACCGTCGTGGCCTCCGAGCCCTACGACGACGACCCGTCCTGGCGCGAGGTGCCCGACCGCACCCTGCTCGCCGCCACCAGCACCGACATCCTGCTGACCCCGCTCAAGGAGCCCACCGCGTGAGCCCGTTCCTGCTGACCCGCACCCTGCCCGAAGACGCCGCGGGCGCCGCACTGCGCGCCGACGTCCTGCACGGCCTCACGCGGACCCCGAAGTCGCTGCCGCCCAAGTGGTTCTACGACGCGCGCGGCAGCGCCCTGTTCGAGGAGATCACCACGCTGCCCGAGTACTACCCGACACGCGCCGAGCGGGAGATCCTCATCGCCCGGGCCGTCGAGATCGCCGCGGCGACGGGCGCGCGCACCCTCGTCGAGCTGGGCTCGGGCTCCTCCGAGAAGACCCGGCACCTGATCGACGCGATGCCCTCCCTGCACACCTACGTCCCGGTCGACGTCAGCGAGTCCGCGCTCACCGGCGCGGCCAACGCGCTGCTCGCCGAGCGGCCCGCGCTCGACGTGCACGCCCTCATCGCCGACTTCACCCGCGGCCTCGCGCTGCCCGGCACGCCGGGGCCGCGTCTGGTCGCGTTCCTCGGCGGCACCATCGGCAATCTGCTGCCCGCCGAGCGCGCCGCGTTCCTGACCTCGGTACGCGGCCTGCTGTCCCCCGGTGACGCGCTGCTCCTCGGCACGGACCTGGTCAAGGACGAGGGGGTGCTCGTCGCGGCGTACGACGACTCGACGGGCGTGACCGCCGCCTTCAACAAGAACGTCCTGCACGTCATCAACCGCGAGCTGGGCGCGGACTTCGAACCCGACGCGTTCGCCCACGTCGCCGTCTGGGACCGCGACCACGAGTGGATCGAGATGCGGCTGCGCTCCCGCACCGCCCAGACCGTGAAGGTCCCGGCGCTCGACCTCGCCGTGCACTTCGCGGAGGGCGAGGACCTGCGCACGGAGATCTCCGCGAAGTTCCGCGAGGAGGTGGTGAAGTCGGAACTGGCGGCGGCGGACCTGTCCCTGACCCACTGGTGGACGGACGAGCGGGCCCGCTTCGCGCTGTCGCTGAGCACGGTGTCCGGAGCGGAGGCCTGATGCCGGCCGCCCTGCCCACGGCGCCGCGTGGACAGGGCGGCGCGCCCGGATGGACGGCCTCAGGGCCCCGCGGGGTCCAGCGCCTTGGTGATCCGGCCGGACGCGGCCTTGGCCTCGACGGCCGGATCACCACCGGCGAGGACCTTGGACATGTACGCCTTGATGGGGTTGTCCGCCTCCACGGCCGCCCACGCGGGCGACTTGGGCGTGGCCCGCCCCCGCGCGGCGCCGACCGCCATCGCGGCGACCCCGGCCTCCCCGGACACGGCGGACGCCAGCGTCGTCTTGTTCGGTACGTAGTCCATCGTGCGGGCCAGGTCCTTCTGCCACTTGTCCCCGGCGAGGGCCTTCACCACCTCGACGGCGCCCTTGCGCTCGTCGGTGCCGTCCCGCACGACCAGGTCGGAGCCGCCGGTGAAGACGGCACCGGGCTTGCCCGCGGTCTTGCCGGGGATGGGGAAGTAGCCGAGCTTCCCCTTGAGCTCGGGGTTCTTCGCCTCGATGGCGCGCGCGGTGCCGGGCACGGCGATGATCTGCGCGACGTCGCCCTTGGCGAACACGCCGGACTGCGGCGGGTGCTCCTCGTCGGCGTCGGGCGGCCCGTCGCCGAGCGCCTGGAGCTGCTTGTAGAACTCCATGCCGCGCAGCGCCGCTGGCGTGTCGAGGGTGCCCCGCCAGGAGCCGGACTTCTCCCCCTTGGCCAGGTCGCCGCCCTCGTCCCAGATGAATCCGGCGAGCGTGTACCAGTCCTGGCCGGCCAGATAGAGCCCCTGGTTCCCGCCCGAGTCGAGCCGCCGGGTGTCCGCGAGCCACTGCTCGCGCGTCTTCGGCGGCTGCTCGATCCCGGCCCGCGCGAAGAGGTCCTTGTTGTAGATGACTACGCGGTTGGCGGCGTACCAGGGGATGCCGTACTGACCGCCGTCGTAGCGGCCGGGTTCGGCGAGGCCCGGCAGCCAGTCCTCCATGCCGAGGTCGCGCGCGGACTCCAGGGTGAGGTCCGCCAGGCCGCCCTGGTCGACGTACTGGGCGACCTGGGTGTTGCCGACCTCGATGACGTCCGGTCCGTCGTCGTCCTTCAGGGCGGCCTTGACCTTCTCGCCGATGCCGGTCCACTCCTGGACACGGATGTCCAGGTCGATGTCGCCGTGCTGCTTCTCGAAGTCCTCCGTGAAGCGCTTGACGAAGGCGTCCGACGCACTGCCCCGCATCAGCCACACCTGCACGGTGCTGCGGTCGTCCCCGCCGCCCCCGGGCAGATGGCCGCAGCCGGGCAGCAGGGCGGTGGAGGCGAGGGCCAGGGTGAGGGAGAGGGCGATGCGGAGGCGGCGGGGGTTCACGTCGGTCACTTTCTGCCTGCGGACAGGGCGGGGGAAGCCCGACGTGGGGAAGAGCTGAAGCTCGAACGGGTGTGCAGGATTTTGGTATGGACCAACCCGCAGGTCAAGGGGCGTGCGTCGATCCGTGACACTTCAGTGGACCCGTGGGCACGGATTCCCGGCACATCCGTCGCCGATCCCTCACACACTCCGGCCCCGTCGGCCGCCAACGGCCCGGGACTCGCCCCCGCACCGGCCGGCTGGTCCCCGCATCCCCCGCATCCGCCGACAGGCCCCCACCCGCCCCCGGCACTACGGTGGAGGGCACCGCAACGCCGCGGAGAGGAGAAGCCCGCCCATGTCCGACCACACCTACCGGGTCACCGAGATCGTCGGCACCTCGCACGAAGGCGTCGACCAGGCCATCCGCAACGGCATCGAACGCGCCTCACAGACCCTGCGCGGCCTGGACTGGTTCGAGGTCACGCAGGTGCGCGGCCATATCGAGGACGGACACATCCAGCACTACCAAGTCGGCCTGAAGGTCGGCTTCCGCCTGGAGGACTCGGCCTGAGCCACCGGGCCCCGACGCGGCCCGCCCTCACGTACGGCCTTGGCGCTCCTGCGCGTCCCGCAGTTCCGCGGACGTGCTGCCCCAGCGCGCCCGCACCACCGTGAACCCGGCCCGCTCGGCGTCGACGCACACCAACTCGTCGTCGTCCACGAGCATCCGGATCTCGCGGTCGCGGGCGAGGTCCCGCAGGGACTCCAGCTTGGTGCGGCGCGCGGGCCGCCGGTCGTGGTCGGGCCGCATCCGGATCGGCCCCGCAGGCAGCCCCTGCGCGGCCAGCCACGCCTCGGTGTCGGCGCGGCAGCGCTCGGGCCGACCGGTGAGGTAGACGATGTCGCACTCCACGGCGCTGTCCAGGGCGAGCCGCACCCCCTTCGGCAGCGGCGGGTCGTGCGGGGCGGCGGCGAAGAACGCCGCCCAGTCCCGCGGCCTGCGCTCCAGGAAGCGCTGGCGGTGCGCGGTGTCCGCGAGGGTGCCGTCGAGGTCGAACACGGCCAGGGGCCGCTCGGCCGCGGCGCTTTCGCGCTTCGGTCTGTTGTCGTGCGTCACGTCGTCAGCGTACGGAACGAACGCGGACGGCGGCCCGGGAGCCGGTGGCGCCCCTGGTGCCTGGGTACGACTGAACCGTGCCCGGCCGACGCGGCCGGAGCGGAACGGAGGACGAGGTGCGCGGGATCGCGATCGTGGGGGCGGGGCAGGCGGGCCTGCAGTTGGGCCTTGGGCTGCTGGCGGCCGGACGCCAGGTCACGCTGGTCGCCGAGCGGCGCCCGGAGGAGGTGCGGGGCGGCCGGGTCACCTCGACCCAGCTCATGTTCGGCCCGGCCCTGCGCATCGAGCGG
Organism: Streptomyces sp. NPDC041205; assembly: GCF_055591765.1. Classification (NCBI taxonomy): domain Bacteria; kingdom Bacillati; phylum Actinomycetota; class Actinomycetes; order Kitasatosporales; family Streptomycetaceae; genus Streptomyces; species Streptomyces sp. NPDC041205. The sequence goes on from NZ_JBVIZH010000008.1 coordinate 321,486, forward strand.
GAGGCCGGGCTCGCGCTCTGGGACGACACCGCACCCGTGATGCCGGGGTTCGAACTCAGCCACTGGGAGCCGGAGGGGCGACCGGACGCGCCGGTGCACCGGTTCACCGCGCCGTTCGACGACGAGGTGCGCTCCGTGGACCAGCGGGTCAAGCTGGCCACGTGGCTCGAACTGTTCGAGGAGCGGGGCGGGCGCGTGGAGTACCGGTCCGTCGGCCCCGCCGACGTGGCCGGCCTCGCCTCCGCGCACGACCTGACCGTGCTCTCCACCGGGCGCGGGCAGCTCTCCGCGCTCTTCGGCCACGACACGTCCTGGCCGCTCCACGATCGGCCGCCCCGCACCCTCGCCTGCTTCTACGTGCACGGCGTCGCCCACGACGACTCCGACCCGGCCTCCGGGTACGTCCGGACGACCGGCGTGCCGCCCGCCGGTGACGTGATCATCATGCGGGCGCTCACGGTCAGCGGGCCCTGCGACATCGTGCTGTTCGAAGGGCGGTGGGGCGGGGCCTACGACTGCTGGGGCGACCGCCCCGGCGCCGCCGACGGCTGGCGGCGCGCCCTCGAACTGCTGCGTACGTACGCGCCCTGGGAGTACGCGCGCTTCCGCGACACCGAACCCACCGACCCCGGTGCGGCCCTGTACGGCGCGATCACCCCGACGGTCCGCCGCCCCGTGGCACACGTGGACGGCGACCGCCCCGTCCTCGGCATGGCCGACGCGCTCGCCGTCCACGACCCGATCACCGGCCAGGGCGCGAACAACGCCGCGCGGGCGGCGGCCAGTTACCTCGTCGCCGTCCTTGAGCGCGGCGAACTCCCCTTCGACGAGCGGTGGATGCGGGAGACCTTCGCCGCCTACTGGGAGAACGCCCGGCACACGCACGCCTTCACCGAGTTCATGCTGCGCGAACCGCAGCCCGAGCAGGTGCGGCTCGCCATCGAGACCGCCTTCGACCACCCGGAGGTCGCCCACCGGTTCGCCAACGGCTACGCCGACCCGTCGACGTACCGCGAGTGGCTGATGGACCCGGACGGCGCGGACGCCTATCTGGCCCGGTTCACCAGGTAGCCGACCTACCGCGTGGCACTCCGGTTCGGGGAGGGATCGGAGACGGGACGACGTCGCCCGCCGCGTTGCAGGGGACGGTCCAGGGCGCTCCGCAGCCCTCCTCATGGACCCGTACGCCCACGTCGGTGAGCTGTTTGCCGTCGGCGCCCCGGGCGTTGGCCGCGGTGCAGATGATCTGGCTGAGCCCGAGGCCGTCGTAGGCGGTCTGCTGCTGTTCCCTGCCCAGACAGCCTCCGAGCGCCCCACCGGCCGCCGTCATTGTTTGCCCATGCTCGGGGCAAGGAGCGCTCACAAAAACTTCGCGGACTGCCGCTTTGCCCCGCGGGAGACGGGAACGAAGGTGGGAGGCGAGTGCCTCGCCTCCCCGCGCGAGGCTCATGGTGAACGGCGCGACATCATCCGCACGTGACGACGGAGGGGACCGCGATGCCTCTTGAGGGCGAGTACGAGCCGAGTCCGGCGCAGTGGATCCGCGAACAGGTCGAGCTGTACGAGAGTTCGGGCGGTACGCGGGGCACCACGCTGTGGGACACGGGCCTGCCCGTCGTCATCGTCACCATGCGCGGCGCGCGGACCGGCAAGCTCCGCAAGGTCCCGCTCATGCGCGTGGAACACGAGGGGCGGTACGCGGCCGTGGGCTCCAAGGGCGGCTTCCCGCGCCACCCGGTCTGGTACTTCAACCTCAAGGCCGACCCGCGCGTGGAGCTCCAGGACGGGGCCGAACGCCAGGACATGACGGCCCGTGAGGTCACCGGGGACGAGAAGGCCGAGTGGTGGGAGCGCGCGGTCGCCGCGTTTCCGACGTACGCCGACTACCGGGAGAAGGCCGGCCGCACGATCCCTGTCTTCGTGCTGGACCCCGTGGACGTCGTGGGGCCGGACGGCCTCGCCTGACCCTGCTCGCGGAGCGCGAACGGAAGGTCATTCGTCGAAGACCCCCAGCCGGTGCGCGATGGCCGCGGCCTCCCCTCGGCCCGACGCGCCCAGCTTGGCCAGGATGTTGGAGACGTGCACACTCGCCGTCTTCGGCGAGATGAACAGCTCCTCCGCGATGAGCCGGTTGCTCCGCCCGGCGGCGACCAGCCGCAGCACGTCCCGCTCCCTGGCGGTCAGCCCCAGCGCCGCCGCCGGGGGCGGGGCCGCCTCCCCGCCGGCCTGCCGCAGCGGGATCCGAGCGCGGCCGGCCAGCGTGGCGATCTCCGCCTCCAGCGGCGCCGCGCCCAGCTCGCGCGCCACCGCCTCGGCCTGCCGCAGCAGCTCACCGGCCGCTTCCCGGGACCCGTTGCCGCCATGGGTGATCAGGGCCTCCGCGAGCCGCAGCCGGGCGGTGGCGAGGAGCACCGGGGCCTGTAGCTGCTCGGTGGCGGCCACGGCCTCCGTCCAGAGGGCGGTGGCATCGCCGCCCTCGGCCGTGCGCAGCTCGGCCTTGATCATCAGGGCCTGCGCGGCCCACAGCGGTACGAACTCGGGCTGGCCCCGCATCGCCTCGCGGATCCGCGCCACCGCCGCCTCGCGCCCCGGCTCGGCCACCGCCTGCCCGCGGGCCCGCGCCTCCGCCGCCGCGGCCTCGTACAGGAGCGGCCAGCCGTAGCGCTGGTGGCCGGACGGGATGGCATCGCCGACCGCCGTCTCGAGGAGGGAGCGGACGTCGAGGATCCGGCCGTCGGCGGCCGCGAGGGCGATGGTGACGCGGGCGACGGTCAGGGTGTGCTGCGGCTCCGGGTAGGGTCCTGTGGTCCAGCCGCCGGACTCCTCGATGAAGCGCAGGGTGTCGTCGTACGCGCCCCGGGCCAGGGCCAGTTCGGCCCGCTGCTCGGCGATCTGTCCCCAGGTGCGGGCGCTCACTCCGCGGCGGCCGAGGGCCCGGGCGAGCACCGCGTCGGCATCGGCCCACCGGCCGAGCTGGGTGAGGGACTCGGCGAGGTTGCCGTCGATGAACGAGGCGATGTCCGGCAGCCCGTGCCGCTCGGCCAGTGCCGTGCCCTCCTCGGCGACCTCGACGGCCTCACCGAAGCGGCCGATGCCGTGCAGCGCCGTGGACAGGTTGCCGTAGCCGCGCAGCACGACGTCCGTGTTGCCCGGCGCCAGCTCCCGTGCGCACACGTCGCGGGCCAGTTCGAGCCCCGCCTCCAGGTCGCCCGTGTCCATGATGAGCCAGGCCAGGGTGTGCTGCGCGGCGAGGCCCGTGGTCTCGGCGCCCGTCAACCGGCAGAGCTCCACCGCCTGTTGAGCGATGTCGAGCGCCGTCGGCCCCGGCTGGTGCACCGCGTACCAGTACGCCGCGTTCATCAGCACTTCGGCGTGTACGACCGACGGCGGCAGACCCTTCACCAGCTCCTGGGCGTGGGCGATCTCGTCCCAGCCGTCGGAGCGGGAAAGGGCGCGCATCAGCCGGTGGCGCTCGGTCCAGAACCAGGCCGCCCGAATGGGGTCCCCCTCGCCCGAGCGGGGTCGAGAGCGCCCGGAAGGGGCACCCTCCAGCTGGCGCAGCGCCCGCTTGCAGAGGGCCAGCGCCCGCTCCCGCTCCCCCGCGAGACGCGCGGCGACGGCGATCGCGGCGAGCAGGTCCACGAAGTCTCCGGGGACGTCCGAGGAGAAGGCCAGGCCAAGGCCGTCCTCGACGCCCTTCCGCATCGTCCGACGGCGCAAATCCTCGGGAGTGTCGTCCCACAACTCCAGCGCCCGCTCCAGTAGTTGGTGCTGCTCGGCGAACGCGTGCCGTCCCCGGGCGGCGGCCGCAGCGGCGATCACGGCGGGCAGCGCCCGAGCCGGGTCACGGGCGCCGAACCAGTACCCGGCGAGGCGTCCGGCCCGCTCCTCGGACCGTACGAGCGCGGGGTCGGCCTCCAGCGCCTCGGCGTAGCGGCGGCTCAGCCGGGAGCGCTCGCCGGGCAGCAGGTCACCGGTCACGGCCTCGCGCATCAGGGCGTGCCGGAAGCGGAAGGACTCACCTTCGTCGCAGGGCTGCAGGACGGCGGCGCCGACAGCGGTGCGCAGGGTCTCGATCAGCTCGTCCTCGGTGCGGCCCGTGACGGTGGCGAGGAGCGGGAACTCCACCGCGGAGCCGCCCTCGGCGGCGATCCGCACCACGCGCTGCACCTCGTCCGGCAGCGCCTCGACCCGGACCAGCAAGAGGTCCCGCAGGGAGTCGCTGATGCCGCCCGGGGAGCCTTCGAGGATGCTGCAGGCCAGCTCCTCGACGAAGAAGGCGTTGCCCTCGGAGCGGTCGAAGATCCGGTCGACGACCTGCTCGGCCGGGGCCTCGCCGCGGATGGCGGTGAGCTGGCGGCGGACCTCGGCGCGGTCGAAGCGGAGCAGTTCGAGGCGGGTGACGGTGTGCAGCCGCTCGTACTCGGCGAGGGCGGGGCGCAGCGGGTGGCGGCGGTGCAGGTCGTCGGTGCGGTACGTGGCGACGATGAGCATGCGGCTGTCGGTGAGGGCGCGCAGCAGATAGCTCAGCAGTTCGCGGGTGGAGCGGTCGGCCCAGTGCAGGTCCTCCAGGACGAGGACGAGGGTGCGGTCAGCGGCGAGGCGTTCGAGGAGGCGGACGGTGAGTTCGAAGAGCCGGGCGCGGCCGTCGGTCTCCAGGTGGCCCGCGGGCGCCGCCAAGGGTTCCCCCAGTTCGGGCAGCAGCCGGGCCAGCTCGCCCTCCTGTCCGGCGACGGCGTCGTCGAGCTCCGCGCCGAGCTGGCGGCGCAGGGAGCGCAGAGCGGCGGAGACGGGGTGGTACGGCAGGGCGTCGGCGCCGGTTTCCACGCAGCCGCCGAGCGCGACGACGGCTCCGTCCGCGGCGGCCCTGCCGAGGAACTCCTGGATCAGCCGGGTCTTGCCGACCCCGGCCTCGCCGCCCACGAAAAGGGCGCGGGGCTCCCCGGCGTTCGCCCGGGACAGGGCCTCGCCGAGGGCGGTCAGCTCGGCGCCACGGCCGACGAAGACGGGGCTGGTGTGCCTGTTCTGCATGGTGCTGAGCATCGCATGCCGTGCGAGAGGCGGGGCGACCGTTTCGACGTCGGCGGGGGCCGCGGCGGCCGGGTGCCCGGTCCCGCGATGCCCTTGCTCCGTCACGCGGTGCGGACGTAGTGCGTACGGCTGTCCGGGCCGGAGCCGCTGTCGGCGGCGGTACGGGCCGCCTTCGCGGCCGCCTCGGCCTCGCGGGCCAGGCGGCGCCGCGCGGCGCGGGACAGGATCTCGGCCTGCCGGGCGGTCTGGAACTCGTGATGCATCACGACGGCCTCCTTGAACGAGCTGGTCACTTGCTGTGCTTCCAGCGTCGTCACCAAGGTGGGGGCGCCACATCGGGAGGCTTGCGCATCCTGCCGTACGCGGGCTGCCTCAGGCCCGGGGCCGGACCACCTTAGGGCCTGTCCTGCGGACCCCGGGTGACTCATTGCCGACAGCGGATGGGCCTCGCCGAATGTGGGCGAGGCGGAACCCCTCCGCCGCCTACGGTCTCCAGGAAATCGACGCTCTGGAGGCGCACATGGACAGGTCTCGCGGTGCGCGGACAGCCGTGATCGTGGGTGCGGGCGTGGCCGGGCTGACAGCGGCCACGGCCCTGGCACGCAGGGGATGGCGGCTGGAGATCGCCGAGGTCGGCCTGTCGGAGTCGATGTCCGGCTGGGGGTTGCGCCTGACCGGTCCCGCGCTGCGCGCGCTGGACGATCTCGGCCTTGCGGACGCGTGCCTGGCCGAGGGCTACGGCATGAGCGTCTGCACGCAGGTGGAGGTGGACGGCGGGCCCGCGGGCGAGGTCCCGTTGCCACGTCTGATCGGTGCGCGGTGACCGGCGATGGCCGGCATCGCGCGCCCGCTGCTGCACCGCTTCCTGTACGCGGAGGCCGGGCGGTGCGGTGTGGTGGTGCGCCACGGGCTGACGGTCACGGCGGTGGAGCAGGACGGGGAACGCGTCCGCGTGCGGTTGCCCGACGGGACGGTCCGGCAGGCCGAACTGCTGGTCGGCGCGGACGGGATCCGCTCAACGGTGCGGCGCCTGCCCGGCTTTGAGGCCCCGTCGGCTACCAGGGCAGATGGTCTGGCGGGCGCTGGCGCTCCGGCCCTCGTGGGCCACCGGCATCCATCACTTCGCCGGGAAGGCCGACTCGGAGGGCCTCGTGCTCTTCTCGGACAGCCGGGCGTATGTGTTCCTGACGGAGAACGGGGTGGAGCGGAGCGTCGTGCCCGATCATGAACTCGCCGCGCGGCTGCGGACGTTGCTGGAGGCCTTCCCCGGCCGGGTGCGGGAGATCCACCCTTCGGCGTCCGGGGCGAATGTGGACACCTCGGTGACCATCGTGGGCCTGGAGCGGGTGGGGCGCCACCACGACGTCCACCGCTGGTCGACGCCTGCCACCGGCTCATGGCGGAGCCCGCGTGGCCGCTGTGGCCGCTGTGGCCGCTGTGGCCGCGAGTGGATCATCTCGCGGCGATCCGGCGGGCGGCGTCGTGGGACGGCTCGGGGTATGAGCGGGCCTCGCGGCGGACGTGGCTCGCCGGTCCCAGACCGTCCAGGGCCTGGCCGACCTCCCGTCGGCTCCGCCCGTCCGGCGTCACGTCCAGCAAGGTGATCGTCGCACCGTCGATGTCCCTGGGCCGCAGATTCGCCAGCTCGGCCACGTCGCGGACCCGTACGCGGGCCGCGGCGGCCTGTGTGATCGCGGTCCGGACCGCGGGAGCGGAAGCCTGGCCCGCGACCAGCAGCATGTCGGACTGGGCCAGAGTCGAAGCGACGACCGTGTGCAGATCGTCCATGGTGTAGCACCACTCCCGCGGGTGCTGGCCGCGCAGGCGGGGCCAGCGTCGGCGCAGCACGTGCAGGATCTCGGTCACCGCGGACACGACGGCACCGGGGGCGACGACGAATGCCAGGCGGTCAGGGTCGGCGAGGCCGAGGAACTCCGCTTCCTGCGGGGTCCGCACCAGGACGGCGCTTCCCCCGAGGGCCCGCGCCGCCCATTCCCCGGAGCCGACGGCCGGTACCCCTACGACGACCACCTCGTGTCCCTGGCCCAGGAACCGGCGCACGGCGCGCTGCGCGTTCACGACCGCGGGGCACGAGACGTCGGCGGGGCAGCCGCACGGCCGCCACGGGCTGCGGGGACCGTCGATGGTCTGCGACGGAACCGTGGAACCCGGCGTTGGAGGGCTGTCGGCAGCGCCCCCGGCCGTCGGCGCGACCACGTACAGCACCCGGCGTGTGCGCAGTACGGCTCTCCAGGACTCGATCTGTCGGCGTGCGAAGGCGATCGCGGCGGGGTCGTCGCGGCGCGCGGCGAGGGCGAGGCCGCGATGCCCGCCTTCCGGTGTCTCGTAGGAGACGGTGAAGACCGTGGTCGGCGCCTCCGGGAGGGCGTCCCACAGGTCGGTGTCCGGTAAGGAGAGGCTGTTGGCGGTGAGGCCCGCTCGCCGGGCGTGCGCGGCGAGCAGGTGGTGGGCCGGACAGTCGACCAGGCCGCGCGTGGGGTGCTTGAAGGCTCTGGCCACCACGAGCGCGCCCTGGGCGATGTGCGGGGTGGTGGAGTGGAGTACTTCGGAGAGGACGCTTCGGTTCATCTTCCTGGTGGGGGTCGCAGGAACACACGTGGGTGAAGGGGGGTGAGTGAAGGAGAGGCCGCGACCACCATCCAACAGGCCGGAATCGACTTATATCCACCTTGGTTTCCGATTTCACCCTGCTGGGGCAGTGGTGGCACAGCGGAGCGGGGCCCTGCCCGGATCTCTCACGGAACGCGTCCGGGACGGTGCGTGCTATCGCTGCCGCGACTGACGCCGCGGCGCATCTCGCGTGATCGCGCCAGGAGTGCCGCGGCAGCGGGGTGCGTGGCGTTGGGCCGGAGCGCCGCTGTCAGGGCACGCAACCGGTCGTCGGCGCGAGCACTGCGTACATGGGGATGTACATCGAGGAAGTCGTGCCAGGTCCGGCACGCCTGCTCGAGGTGGCCGGCCACCAGCTGGACCTCGGCCAGTTCGGCGAGGCCGAGGGCACCGGACCGGCGTTCACCGGCCGGACGGGACCGCAGTGACAGGTCGAGCGCCCGGGTGGCCGCGCGGTTGTCACCCAGGCTTCTGGCCACGGCGGCATGCTGAAGGGCCAGGGAGCCGTGGTGGAAGGCCCCGACAGGTGAGGCGCTGGACGACGACTTCTCCAGGCACCGTTCGGCCGCGGCCAGCAGGCGGGTGGCACGGGTGCCACCGAGCCCTACCTCGGCGACCGCCAACTGCCCGAAGAGGAACGCCTGTTGGTGCGGCGGGACGTGACGTGCGCCCGTGCGAACGGAGGCTTCGGCCAGGCGCTGGGCTTCGGCGAAGTGCCCCAGCGCGTGGGCCTGCACGCTCAGTCCGCGCAGACCGAGCGCGTGTCCGACCGGGTCTCCCGCCTCGCGGGCGAGTTCGATGCTGGTGAGGTAGAGGCGTTGCGCGGCGGCATGGCGGTTCATGTCGAAGTGGGTGAACGCGCAGAGGTAGGTGAGCTGGGCGGCCACGGTGAACAACTCGCGTCGGACGGCGGGCCTCATGTCGCACCTGAGCCAGGGAAGCAGCGTCGTCGAGAGGAACAGGCGCAGTGGTTCGCGGATCGGTCCGGCTCCGAAGGAGGCGTCGGCTCGGGAGAAGAGGGAGAGCAGTTCCCTGGCGGAGGCCACGTGCGCGCCGCCGACGCGCGTCGGCGGGGCGGCCGCGGACGTGCTCGGGCCTGTCGAGGGCAGCGCTCCGTGCGGGACGGCCAGCGCCGCCAGCGAGTAGGCGCCGAGGAGTGCGACGCTGCGCCGACCCGTGTCGCGCAGTACCTGGTCGAGGCGTTCCACGGCGCGCCCTTCACCCGGCGGTGCCCCGACGCCGTGGTCCCACGGTCCGGTGCCGAGCAGCCCAGTGTCCTCCACTCGGACGGTTCTGCCGAGGTGCCGGGAGAGGGCTTCCGCGACGAGTTCGGGCACGGGTGGGCGCGGGCGGCTGCCGGCCAGCCAGTGGGCGACCGCGGTGCGGTCGTAGTGACGGGGGGTTCCCTGGGCCGCGCCGAGCGAGTTGACCTGGCGCGCCAGGTGGGCACCGGTCCACCCGGCTTCGGCCAGGAGGACCCGCAGGGCCTGGTTCGGTGTACGGGGCGATCGCACGCTCCTCTTCCTGTCCCGGTTCGCCGTTGGTCAGTACCGGTGTTCAACACGCGCATGTGTTCAACAGGTTTGCCTCCCGCATAGCCACTGGAAGCGCTTTCGGTCGTGCAGGCTCAGGGTGTGGCTCCATGGGCGGCCGCGCACAGTGCGCACTGAGCAGGCACGCGTTGCAGCCGTACGCCCCTTGTGCAGAGCTGACCTGTCCGAACGGAAGGGTGAGATGTACACCAGCACCGCGCTCAGACCGGGGCGTCCGTCCGACTGGCGGCGTTCCGTCCATCTGTTCCCAGGGCAGGGGGACTTCTCCGTCAGCTCTCTGGTACGCGCTGCCCGCGCCGACGAAGGCGTGCTCTCCGTCGTCCGTCAGGTCTTCCAGGAGGTCGACGACATCGCGGTCGCGCGCGGTGTGCGGCCGCTCGGCCCGTGGCTGCTCGGGCCGAATCCCCCCAACGGCCGGGAGCTCGCGCACGCGGCCACCGGCGTGGCTCAACTCGTCCTGTTCGGCGCGTCCGTGGCGGTCCACGAGGCGCTGTGCGCCGCTTATGGAGCCCCGAAGGCCGCCGTCGGAGTGAGCTTCGGCGAGATCGCCGCCCTGACCGCCGCCGGAGTCCTCAGCGTCCACGACGGCGCACACGCGGCCCATGATCTCGCACTCGTGCTCGCCTCTTGTCCCGGCGGACTGACCCTGCTGTCCCGCTCGGAGCCCGCCGCCCGCCGTCTGCTGGAGCGGGCGGGGGCGGCGGACGCGGTGGTGGCCGTGGTCAACGACGACCGGTCGGTGGTGGTGGCCGGCCCCGTGCCGGACCTGGTCCGTGTCGAGAAGACGGCCGCGGACTCGGACGTGCCCACCGCACGGCTGCGCCTGCCGTTCTCCTCCCACCACCCGTCGTTCGTCCTCCAGGCCGAGGCGTTCGCCACGTCGCTGCGCGCCCGCACCTGGTCCGAGGCCCGCTTCCCGGTGTACTCCGCCGTGGCCGGGCGCCGCTACCGTCCGGACGACGACCTGGCGCGGTGCCTTGCCGACTGCCTGGTACGGCCTGCCGTCGTGCCCGCTGTCCTGCGCCAGGCGGCCGGGCATCTTCCGGACGTCGTCTTCGAAGCGGGAACAGGGCACGCCCTGGCCTCCAGCGCCCGCAGGGTGCTGTCCGCGGACACCGCACCACCCGTCCACGCGCCTCTCACGGAACCCGACTTCCCCTGGTGACACCCGCTCCCCGACCTGGAGAACCAGCGATGCCCCTCGCGTCCCTGCCTGTGGCCACCCGTGACGAGATTCAACGACTGCTCCACGGTCCTTGCGACTCCTCCTTCCTCTCCTCACTGCACAAGGCGCTCGCCGCCCGCGGTCCCGACGCCGCGAAAGGCGACGGCGGTGGCGGCCACCTGCTGCACCGGCTCCGCCTGCTGGGGGGAACCCTGCCGACGGCGGACCGTCTCCTCGACCATCCGGCGCGGCTGACCGCCGTCCACGCCTGGACCGCCGTCGCCGACCCGTCCCTGTGCCTTGCGGCCCTGGTCCACCACCTGCTCTGTCTGGGGTCCATGGCCCAACTCGCCGACGGCCAGGGGGAACACCTGGGGCCGCGGATGGAGGCGCTGCGGGCAGGCCAGGCCAAGGGCGTCTACCTGATCACCGAGGTCGGCCGGGCCAACAGCCACCTCGCCACCCGGACGCGTGCGGAATTCGACCGGGCCACAGGCACGTTCGTCCTGCACACGCCGGACCCGCAGGCCGCCAAGTTCGGCAGCGCCGGAACCCTGGACGTACCGCAGACGGCCGTGGTGCTCGCGCGCCTGGTCACGGACGGAACCGACCATGGGACCTTCGCGTTCGTGGTCGATCTGACCGGCGACGACGGGCTGCGGCCCGGCGTCGAGGTCTCCTCGCCGCTCGGCCTGGGCGCGCTGCCCCTCGACTACGTCCTGGTGCGCTTTCATCACGTCCGGGTCCCGTACGCCGACTGGCTGGCCGACGGCGCGAGCGTCGGAGCCGACGGCACGTTCCACGACCCGGCCGGGTCGAACGAGCGACGTCTGCAGCGCACCCTGCGTGTGGGGCAGGGGCTGTGGGCGACCATGCCCGCGGTCGCGGCCGCGACCGCACGCCAGTCGTCGGTGCAGGCCGTCAACTACGCGCGGCAGCGCCGCACTCAGGGGAGGCTGGCGCCCGGCGTCCCGTTGCTCGCGTACCGGACGCAGCAGCGCGCCGTGCTGGGGGCGCTGGCCGACGCGTTCGCCCTGACGTGCGCCGCCGACGGGGCGCGTGCCCTGTGGACGGAGTCCCTCACGGCCCCTGCCGCCCCGGCCGGCGACGAAGTCGAGGCGATGGGGTTCACGCCGTGGGCCGCCGTCAGCCGTCCCCTGGCCGCGTACAAGGCGGCCACGGTCCGACTGGCCGCCCGGGTCGCGGCCGACTGCCAGAGCCGCTGCGGCTTCTCCGGGCACCTCGATGTGAACGGCCTGGCCGCGTACCACGGCTTCCACCACGCCTTCGACGCGGCCGGCGGGGACAGCCAGCTCATCTGCTACGACATCGGCCGCGCCCTGGTCGAAGAAGCCGAAGAAGCCGAAGAGGGGGGACAGGTTCCAGGGGCAGCCCTGTCAGGACCACCCGCGTCCCCGTACTGGTGGCCCGCGACCGTGCGTCGGCATCAAGACAGCCTGACCCGACGCCTGTCGGAGCAGTTGCGCGCCACCGATCCGAGCACCCCGTTCGACGCCTGGAACCCGCTCCTTGAGGACGTCGGCCTCCTCGGCGACGTCTACGCGACCGCGCTCGTGGCCGAGGACGTCACCCGAACGCTGGACGGGGTACGCGACCGCGACCTGGCACAGGCCCTTCGGCCGCTGGCGGCCCTGCACGGCGTCATGGCCGCGCGTCGCTGGGCAGGTTCACTGCTCGCCCACAAGACGCTTCGGCCGGCGGACATCCGGGCCCTGTCCGCTGTCGCCGACGAGCTGTGCGATGCGGTCGGGCCCCATCTCCCACTGCTGACGGAGGCGTTCGCCCATCCCGATGACGTGGTGTGTTCCCCGCTGGCCGCCACGGACTACGACACCGCGCTGCGGGCCACGCTCACCTGGACCCGAGGAGGCACGCGATGACGTGCGAGCGCAGTATCGGCGTCCTCGGCATGGGCACCCATCTCCCGCCGACGGTACGCACCAACGCCGAGGTGGCCGAAGGCGCCGGCGTGACGGCGGAGTGGATCGGCGAACGCACCGGTGTCCTCAAACGCCACGTGGCCGGACCGGATGAGGCGGCCTCGGACCTGGCGGCGCACGCCGTCCGTTCGGCGGCCGACGCCGCCGGCATCGACGTCGTCGACATCGGACTGCTGGTCTGCGGCACCTCGACCCCCGACGAACTGGGACCGTCGACCGCCTGCCGGATCCAGACCCTGGTGGGTGCCTCCGGCGCCGTCGCTCTCGACGTCAGCGCCGCCTGCTCGGGCTGGCTCTTCGCGGCCAAGGTGGCGCACGACTGGCTGCGGGGCACCGAGGAGATTCGGTACGCGGCCGTGGTGGGCGTCGAGACGTACTCGAAGTTCCTCGACCCGGCCGACCGGGGCACCGCCGTCCTGTTCGCCGACGGCGCCGCGGCGGCCGTCCTGGGACCGGTGGCCGACTCCCAGGGGTTCACGCACTTCAGCCTCGGCTCCGACGGCGCCCTCGCCGACCGGGTCCTCATCCCGGCGGGCGGCAGCCGCCTTCCGGCGAGCGCGGCCACGCTCGCCGGCGGCGACCACTGCATCCGCATGGACGGCCGCACCATCGGCCGGTTCATCACCGACGTCTTCCCCAGGCTGATCACCGACGCCCTGGAACGCGGTGGGCTGGGCATCCGGGACATCGACTGCGTCGTCGCCCACCAGCCCAACCCCGTACTGCTGAGGCGCATCGGCGCCGATCTCGGCATCCCCGCCGACCGGTTGGTGGTCGTCGGCGACGAGGTCGGCAACATCGGTGCCGCGAGCACGCCGTACGCGCTCGCCCGCGCCGCCGCCTGCGGGCAGTTGCAGTCCGGCGACCGCGTCCTGCTGGCCGTCTTCGGCGCCGGCATGACCTGGGGCAGCGCACTCCTCACCTGGAGCGGGGCCCGCGCCGGCACCCCGGAGACGGCCGCCGCACCCGCATCCACCACGACCGCGACCTTCGCCGCACCGGCGCCCGCATCCGAAGGAGTCCCTCGATGAACGCCATGGACCTGTTCCGCCTGGACGGCGCCCGCGCGCTGGTGACAGGCGCCTCCCGGGGCATCGGCAAGGCCGTCGCCGAGGCTCTGGCCGACGCGGGCTGCGATCTGGCGGTGACCGCCCGGACGCCGCCCGCCCTCGAAGGCACCGTACGGGCGGTGGAGGACCGGGGCCGCAAGGCCGTGGCCCTGTCCGGGGACTTCGCGGAGCCGGGCGTCGCGGCCGACCTCGTCGACGGGGCGGCCACCGCACTGGGTGGCCTGGACGTCGTCGTCCACAACGCGGGCACCCTCCCGACGGCAGCGGACGGAAGCCCTCTGCTGGCACCGCTCCAGAACAGCCGTCAGCAGGACTGGGACACCGTCGTCGCCGTCAACCTCAACGCGACGGCCGCGGTGTGCCGGGCCGCCCACCCCCACCTGGCCGAGTCGGGCCGCGCCAGCCTGGTCCTGATGTCCTCCGTCGCCGGACTCGTCGGTACCCCGATGATGGAGGCGTACGCCGCCACCAAGGCGGCCCAGCTCTCCCTCGCCCGCAGCCTCGCGGTCGGCTGGGCCCGTCAGGGAGTCCGTGTCAACGCCCTGTGTCCTGGCTGGACGCGCACCGACATGACCGCCTTCGCCAGCGGGACCGGCCCGCTGTCGGACTGGCTGACCAGCCATGTGCCGCTCGGCCGCTGGGCGACCGTGGACGAGGTGGTCGGAGCCACGCTCTTCCTCGCCTCCCCGGCCTCGTCGTTCGTGACCGGGCACGCGCTCGTCGTCGACGGCGGCCTGGCCGTACCCGACGGCGGCCTGGCCGGCCATCCCAAGCCCCCCTCGCCGTTCGCCGCCGCATGAACACGTACGAGAGGTCCTCCTTGCGCCCGGCTCCCTCCACCGCGGTCATCACCGGAATCGGATCCTGCCTCCCGCCGCGCGTCGTCGACAACGACACGGTCGTCGCACGTGGGGCTCTGCGCACGGACGACGCCTGGATCCGCGACCGCACCGGCATCGCACGCCGACGTCACGCGGACCCCGGAACCAGCACCGGCGACCTGGCCGTCGGCGCGGGGCGGGCGGCCCTCGCCTCCGCCGGAGGCCACCGCCCCGAGATGCTCCTGCTGGCCACCAGCACACCCGACCACCCCTGCCCCGCCACTGCTCCGGCCGTCGCCCACCGGCTGGGACTGGGCCACATCCCGGCCTTCGACATCTCGGCCGTCTGCTCCGGCTTCCTGTACGCCCTGGCCACGGCCACCGCCCTCGTCCGCAGCGACACCTGCACCGCGGTCCTGGTGATCGCCGCTGAGACCTACACCGGCATCGTCGATCCCGCGGACCGGGAGACCGCGCCGATCTTCGGCGACGGGGCAGGGGCCGTGCTCCTTGGTCCGGGCACCCGGGACGACCCCGGAGCCGTCACGGCCGTCGACCTCGGAGCCGACGGCAGCGGCAGCGACCTCATCACCGTCCCGTACGGCGGATCCCGCCACCCGCAGCGTCTGCCGCCGCCCGAACCGGGCGCGCGCTACTTCCACATGCGGGGCCGCGCGGTCTACGCCCACGCGGTCCGCCGGATGACCCAGTCCGCGGGCTCGGTCCTCCGCCGAGCCGACTGGGCGCCGGACACCGTACGGGCCTTCGTCGGCCACCAGGCCAACCAGCGCATCCTCGACTCCGTCGGCGACCGCCTCGGCATCGCCCCCGCGCACCGGTTCGGCAACATCGACGAACTCGGCAACACCGCGGCCGCCTCCATCCCGCTGGTCCTGGCCGATCCCGCCGTCCACCAAGCCGTCGCCCCCGGCGAACGGTCACTCCTCACCGCCTTCGGCGGCGGGCTCACCTGGGCCTCCGTCGCGCTGAACTGGCCCGCCGCCGTGCCCCGGTCCGAAGCACCGCCCGCCGACCTGGACCCCGCGCCCCTGTGCACGCCCGACCTCTCAAGGAGCCATCCATGGACCCCGTCTACGAGCACCTCGTGACCCTCCTCCGCGACAAGTTCGAGGTCGACGCCGAACGCGTCCGCCCCGACGTCACCCTCGCCGAACTGGACCTGGACTCCCTCGCCGTGGTGGAGCTGTACGTCACGCTCCAGGAGGAGTGGAAGATCCCGCTCGACGACTCCGCCGCCGTCGCCGACCCCACCGTTGCCGACGTGGCCCGGTCGGTGACCGCGCTCCTGGACGAACCGGCGTCCGGACGCGGGGCCGTGCAGTGAGCGTCCGGACGCGAAGCCGTGCGGGGAGCATCCGGACGCGAAGCCGTCCAGGGAGCGAGAGAATCGCCGTCACCGGTGTCGGCCTGGTGACCCCCGCAGGGGTGGGAGCCCGACCCACCTGGGAGACCGTGTGCGCGGGCAGACCCACCGCCCAGGCCGACCCCGCCCTGAGCGGCGGCCCGGTGACCATGTCGTGCCGCGTACCGCCCATGGAACGCGGGCCGGGGCGGCTCTGGCGCTTCGACCCCGGCATGCGCTTCCTGTTGACCGCCGCCCGAGAGGCGCTCGTCGCCGCCCGCCTGGACCCTGCCGCGTGGGATCCCACGCGCGTGGCCGTGGTCGTCGGCACCGCGGCGGGCGGCATCGGCACCCTCGAAACCCAACACCGCAAGCTGCTCACCACCGGCCACAGCGTCGTCTCGCCCATGACGCTGCCCGCTTTCCTCCCGAACATGACCGCCGGCCATCTCGCCCTCGAACTCGGCGTCACCGGCCCCTCCCTGCAGACCTCCACGGCCTGTGCCTCGGGAGCCACCGCCCTCATCACCGCCGGCCTCCTCCTGAGCTCCGGGGCCTGCGACATCGCCCTCGCGGGCGGTACCGACGCCATGGTCACTCCCCTGTGCGCCGCCGCCTTCGCCAAGATGGGCGCGCTGTCCCCCCGGAGCCACGATCCCGGCAGCGCCTCACGCCCCTTCGACAGGGACCGAGACGGATTCGTCCTCGGCGAGGGTTGCGGAATGCTCGTCCTGGAGCGCGAGCGGCACGCGGCTTCCCGCGCGACCCGTCCGCTGGCGTTCATCGCGGGCCACGGCAGCACCAGCGACTCCCACCACCCCACGGCACCGCACCCCGAAGGGACGGGGCTGCGAGCCGCGACCCTCACAGCCCTGGAGCAGACGGGGGCCGGCCCGGACGACGTCGACCACATCAACGCCCACGGAACCAGCACGCCCCTCAACGACAGCGTGGAGGCCACCGTGATCCGGGAGCTCTATCCCCGCCGGCCGCCGTCGGTCACATCCGCCAAGGGAGTTCTGGGACACACCATGGGGGCCGCGGGAGCCATCGAGGCCGCCCTCACCGTGCTGAGCATCGTCAGCGGCACGGTGCCACCGACCGCCAACTTCACCGCACCGGACGACAGCACCACCGGCATCGACGTCGTGACGACGGCCGCCCGGGCGCAACCCGTACGCCTGGCACTCAGCCACTCCCTGGGCTTCGGCGGACACAACACGGTCCTGGCGTTCGCCGCGGCCTGAAAAGTGGATCAGTTCCTGGCAGTCGGTCAGGTCGTCGAGTTCCGTAGCCGCGGCGTCATGGCGGATAGGAGACAGCGGGCCTGCGGCGTCTTCCTCAGCGACGGCCCAGCAGTTCGGCGACCCGTATGAACCCTTCAGCGCCGTGGCCCTGTCCGATGGCCCGGCGGGCCAGGCCTTCCGCCGCGCGCATCACGCCCGCGTCGATGCCATGGGCCTCGGAGGTGTGGACGATATGAGCCATGGACGACGCGGCTGAGGTGAGCGGGCTGCCCTCGGCGGAGGCCGTTCCGTTGTCCACCTCCACCGACAGCTCTTCGAAGATGGGCGGGAGTATGTCGCCGATTCCCTTGGCGAACGGCGCCAGCTCACGCGCGGTGATCCCTTCCGCCCGTGCCACCGCCACGGCGTGGGCATAGCCCGCCATGGCGGTCCAGAAGATGTCGAGCAGCGCGATGTCGTACGCCGCCGCCCGGCCGATGTCCTCACCGAGGTGGGTGTGGGTGCCGCCGAGCGCCTCAAGGACGGGCTGGTGCTCGTCGTAGAGGTCCTTCGGGCCGCTGTGGATGAACACCCCGGCAGGAGTGCCGATGGTCACCGTCGGCGTCATGATCGCACCGTCCAGATAGCGCACGCCGTGCCGGTCCGCCCAGGCCGCGGTGTCCCGGGCCCGGTCCGGTGTGTCCGCGGTCAGGTTGACCACCGTGCGCCCCTTGAGCGCGTCGGTGACGGCCTCGCGCCGCAGAATGGTGTCCACCGCGTCGTAGTTCACGACGCAGACCACCGTCAGTCCGCTCGCGGCGATCGCTTCCTCCACCGACGGGGCGCTGACCGCGCCCCGCGCGACCAACTCCTGGTCCCGGCCCGGCGTCCGGTTCCAGACCGTGGTGCGCAGACCGGCGTCCAGGAACGCGCCCGCCAGGGCTCGACCCATCGGCCCCAGTCCGAGGACGGTGACGGCAGACTGTTCCGTGTGTACGGACATGACTCAACTCCGTGGATAGATATATAGATAGATCGACAACATGTACCGATTGATGAGCGTGTACTGACTGCTGAGGGGGACGAAAATGACGCGCAGCCGTGCTCTGGACCCGGATGTCTGCGGGGTGACCGCCGCGATCGCGGTGATCGACGGGAAGTGGAAGACCACCCTGCTCTGGCAGTTGGAATCCGGCCCGCGCCGCCCCGGCGAGCTGCGGCGACGGCTGCCGGGCCTCACCGAGAAAGTGCTGACCCAGGCGCTGCGGGAGATGGAGACCGACGGGCTGGTGCACCGGGAGGTCCATGACGGGCTTCCACTGAAGACCTTCTACTCCCTGACGACGTTCGGCCGGGAACTCTCCGAGGCGTTGGGGCCCGTCTCCGACTGGGGCCACCGTCGCCTGCAGAAGCTCATCGACGTCCAGTCGGCTTCCTGACGCATCTCGCGATCACCCCGCTCCTCACCCGGCTCCGGTGGCCCCGCGGCCGCCCTTCATCAGGATCACCCCGTTGCCGCACACCGCCAAGTACCCACAAAAAGGTGGCCACCCCGCCTGGTGAGGGGCTCCGGGGCGCACGGGTGCCGCAGCCGGACGCCCACGAGGTCCCCGGCGCCCCGGAGATCAGAATCACTTTGCCCGCCCCGCGCACCTGGCGGATCATGGAAGCCGCAGAGGAAATCACCGGCCACAAGTCCCCCGGAGCACCCGTGCGAGAGCAACAGCAGAGCAACGTGCCGCGGGGATCGGCCCTCGGCGCCGGGAACGTCCGGTTCTCCGTCCTCGACCGCTCCCGCACCCGTGAGGGACACGACGGCGCGGAGCCCCTGCGGGACACCGTCGCCCTCGCCCAGGAGCTGGAGGCGCTCGGCTACCACCGCTTCTGGGTGTCCGAGCACCACGGCGTGCCCGGAGTCGCCGGTTCCGCGCCGACGGTGCTCGCGGCGGCGGTCGCGGGGGCCACGCGGACCATCCGGGTGGGCACGGGCGGAGTGATGCTGCCGAACCATCAGCCGCTGGTGGTGGCCGAGCAGTTCGGGGTGCTTGAAGCGCTCTTCCCCGGGCGGATCGACATGGGGCTCGGCCGTTCGGTGGGGTTCACGGACGGTGTGCGCAGGGCGCTCGGCCGCGACAAGCACGACGCGGACGACTTCGCGGAGCACCTCACCGAGCTGCTCGGCTGGTTCCGCGGCACCTCGGACACGGGGGTGCACGCGCGCCCGGCCGAGGGCATGCGCGTCCCGCCGTACGTCCTCGCCATCGGCGAGGGGGCCCGGATCGCCGCGGAGGCGGGGCTTCCGATGGTCGTCGGCGACATCAGGAGCCGCGAGAAGATGCTCGCCGCCGTCGACCGCTATCGCGCCGCGTTCCGGCCCTCCGCCTGGTCGGACGCGCCGTACGTGGTCATCTCGGGCACCATCGCCGTAGCGGAGTCCGAGGAGGCGGCCCGCCGTCTGCTCGTACCCGAGGCCTGGTCGATGGCGTACTCCCGCACGCACGGCACGTTCCCGCCGCTGCCGTCCGCGGAGAGCGTCGAGGAGCGCGCGGCGACGGGCGCGATGACGGAGAAGGAGCGCGGCTTCTACGAGTCGGGGCTGCGCGGGCACATCCACGGCACCGAGGACCAGGTCGCCGCCGAGTTGGAGACGCTGCTCAAGGAGAGCGGCGCCCAGGAGGTCCTGGTGACCACGAGCACGTACGACCGCGAGGGCCTCAAGGACTCCTTCCGGCGGCTCGCGCGGGTCGCGGGCCTGCGGGCTCCCGGGGCGCTCGCACCCGGGCCCTGACACCGGCCGCCGGGGCTCGGCCCCGGAGTCATGCCCCGCCGCCCGATCCGCCCCGGGGTGCGGATCGGGCCCCGGCCTAGAATCGTGGGGTTTGCCCCCGAGCCCGGTACGGAGCCAGCCCATGCACAGCCGCCCCGCCCACGAGCACGACCCCTTCGTACGGGTCCGGGGTGCCCGCGAGCACAATCTGCGTGGGGTCGACGTGGACGTCCCGCGTGACGTCCTCGCCGTCTTCACCGGCGTCTCCGGCTCCGGGAAGTCCTCGCTGGCCTTCGGGACGATCTACGCGGAGGCGCAGCGGCGCTACTTCGAGTCGGTCGCCCCGTACGCACGCCGACTGATCCACCAGGTGGGCGCGCCGAAGGTCGGGGAGATCACCGGGCTGCCGCCCGCCGTGTCGCTCCAGCAGCGGCGCGCGGCGCCGACCTCCCGCTCGTCGGTGGGCACGGTCACGACGCTCTCCAATTCGCTGCGGATGCTGTTCTCGCGCGCGGGCGACTACCCGGCGGGCGCCGAGCGGCTGGACTCCGATGCGTTCTCGCCGAACACGGCGGCCGGGGCCTGCCCCGAGTGCCACGGCCTCGGCAAGGTGCACCGCACGACCGAGGAGCTGCTGGTCCCCGACCCCTCGCTGTCCATCCGCGAGGGCGCGATCGCCGCCTGGCCCGGCGCCTGGCAGGGCAAGAACCTGCGGGACGTGCTCGACACCCTCGGCCATGACGTGGACCGGCCGTGGCACGAACTGCCGCAGGCCGACCGCGACTGGATCCTGTTCACCGACGAACAGCCGGTCGTCACGGTCCACCCGGTGCGCGAGGCGGGGCGCATCCAACGCCCGTACCAGGGCACGTACATGAGTGCCCGACGCTACGTCATGAAGACGTTCTCCGACTCCAAGAGCCAGACGCTGCGCACGAAGGCCGAGCGTTTCCTGGCCAGCGAGCCGTGTCCGGCGTGCGGCGGCAGCAGGCTGCGCCCCGAGGCGATGGCGGTCACGTTCGCGGGCCGCACCATCGCCGAGCTGTCCGCGCTGCCGCTCGCCGAGCTGGCCAAGCGCCTTGAGGAAGCGGCTGGTTCGGGCTCGGGAACAGCCGGGGCGGACACGGCCGAGGTGCTGACCGCCGACCTGCTCGCCCGCATCGGCACCATCACCGAGCTGGGCCTCGGCTACCTCTCCCCCGACCGTGCCACCCCCACCCTCTCGGCGGGCGAGCTGCAACGCCTGCGCCTGGCCACACAGTTGCGCTCCGGCCTGTTCGGTGTCGTGTACGTCCTGGACGAGCCGTCGGCCGGGCTGCACCCCGCCGACACGGAGTCCCTGCTCACCGTCCTCGACCGGCTGAAGGCCGCGGGCAACTCGGTGTTCGTGGTCGAGCACCACCTGGACGTGATGCGACACGCCGACTGGCTCGTCGACGTGGGCCCGCGCGCGGGCGAGCACGGCGGGCGGGTGCTGCACAGCGGGCCGGTGGCGGAGCTGGAGCAGGTGGCGGATTCGGCGACGGCACGCTTCCTCTTCGACCACGCTCCCATGACGGTACGTCAGGTGCGGGAGCCGCGCGGCTGGTTGAAGGTGGGGCCGGTCTCGCGGCACAACCTGCGGGACGTCACCGCGGAGTTCCCGCTCGGCGCGTTCACCGCTATCACGGGGGTCTCGGGCTCCGGCAAGTCCACGCTGATCGGGGAGATCACGGAGGACCTCGCGGGGGTGGGCCGTCTGGTGTGCGTCGACCAGAAGCCGATCGGGCGCACACCGCGCTCCAACCTCGCCACGTACACCGGGCTCTTCGACGTCGTCCGCAAGGTCTTCGCCGAGACGGACGAGGCGCGGGCGCGCGGCTACGGCGTGGGGCGCTTCTCCTTCAACGTGGCGGGCGGGCGCTGCGAGACGTGCCAGGGCGAGGGGTTCGTGAGCGTGGAGCTGCTCTTCCTGCCCAGCACGTACGCCCCCTGCCCGGACTGCGGGGGCGCCCGCTACAACCCCGAGACCCTTCAGGTCACCCACGCCGGGCTGACCGTCGCGGACGTCCTCGACCTCACCGTCGAGGCCGCCGCCGACTTCTTCGCCGACACCCCCGCCGTGCTGCGCAGCCTGCGCACGCTCCTCGACGTCGGGCTCGGCTATCTGCGGCTCGGGCAGCCCGCGACGGAGCTCTCCGGTGGGGAGGCCCAGCGGATCAAGCTGGCCAGCGAGTTGCAGCGGGTGCGGCGCGGCCACACCCTCTACCTCCTCGACGAGCCCACCGCCGGGCTGCACCCGGCGGATGTGGAGGTCCTTGTGGGGCGGCTGCACGAGTTGGTCGACGGGGGCAATTCCGTGGTCGTCGTCGAGCACGACATGGCTGTGGCGGCCGGGGCGGACTGGGTGGTGGACCTCGGGCCCGGGGGTGGTGTCGCCGGGGGGCAGGTGGTCGCCGCGGGGACGCCCGCCGACGTGTCCAGGGTCGCCGGGAGCCGGACAGGGCCGTATCTGGCGCGGGCGCTGGGGCGATAGCCCGGGGGTCTCGACCAGCACGCGAGTCGGCCCGGGTGCTGCTGCGCAGGGTGTCGGTTCATCGGACAGCCCTGGGCCCTGGAGTGAGGGCCGCCGCATCGGCAGCGATGTCCGCCACGATCCGTCCCGCCGGGGCGACGCCATGGACGAGTCCGGCGCTCTGGCCCGCGTAGAGCGCGAGCGCCTCCACGTCGCCCGCCATGCCGGGCACGGGGACCATGTCGTCGTAACACGACCAGGCCCGCCCGTCGGCGCTCCGGGCCACCACGGCACCCTCGCCCGGGCGGTTCGGCGCCGCTGGACGGCCCGCGGCCTCCCAGGCCCGGAGTGTGGAGTTGCGCAACGCGCGGTGCGGGGCGTCGGGCCAGCCGCCGTCGAAGCACCCTGTGCGCACCGCGTCCTGCGGTGCCGCCTGGATCACGGCGTGACGGTAGACCTCGTGCGTGGCCGCCTCGGACGCCGTCAGGAATCGGGTGCCCAGCCATCCGGCCTGGGCCCCGAGAGCCAGTGCGGCGGCGAGCCCGCGCCCGTCGGCGATGCCGCCGGCCGCGATGACCGGCACCGGGTGCACGGCGTCCACGACCGCGGGCACGAGCGCCATCGTGGTGACCTCGCCGCGAACGTGCCCGCCCGCTTCCCATCCTTGGGCCACGATCACGTCGACGCCCGCGGCCACCGCGCCCTCGGCCTCAGCGACGGAACCGACCGTGTGCACATGCAGGGCACCGGCCGCGTGCACGCGTTCGGCAACGCCCGCGGGGTCGCCCCAGAACGTCGAGACGACCGGCACGCCCTCGGCCAGGCAGACGTCGAGGAGCTCGTCGACCGGGAAGTCGAGGACCAGGTTCGCGGCGAAGGGCTTCGGCGTCAGGCGCCGAACCTGGCGGATCCGGCACACCGCCTCCTGGGCGCCGACCCAGGTCAGGGCGAGGCTGCCGAGCCCTCCCGCGCCCGCCACCGCGGCCACCAGCTCGGGGGTGACCGCGGACCCGATGGGCGCCTGCACCACGGGTACCTCGATGCCCAGTTGCCGACACAACGGCGTGGTCAACGTCATGCGGTCCTCCTCGCGCGAGTGCTTCGGTTTCCGAACCACCCGCGATGCTAGTGTTTCGGAATTCGAATCACCAGGGGCATGGGTCTCCAGGAGCGCGGGAGGAGCACGATGGTCACACCGACACCAGGACGGCCGGTGCGCGGCTCGGCCACCGGAAGCCCGCTCATGGCCGCGCTCGATCTGTTCGGCCGCCGGTGGAGTCTGCGTGTGGTGTGGGAACTCCACGAAGGCGCACTGGGGTTCCGTGCCCTGCGCCGGCGCTGCGGCGACATGTCGTCCAGCGTGCTGCGCCAACGCCT
The DNA here is from genome assembly GCF_055591765.1 of Streptomyces sp. NPDC041205. Taxonomy (NCBI): domain Bacteria; kingdom Bacillati; phylum Actinomycetota; class Actinomycetes; order Kitasatosporales; family Streptomycetaceae; genus Streptomyces; species Streptomyces sp. NPDC041205. Next base: position 344,945 of record NZ_JBVIZH010000008.1, read on the forward strand.
CGTCGAGCTGATCGAGGCACGCCTGGTGCACCAGACCCCCGAAGGCCACTACGCCCTCACCTCGCTGGGGCGAGGGGCCCGCGCAGCACTCAGCCCCCTCGTGGACTGGTCCGTCGCCTGGGCCACCGAACTGGCCACGCACTCCGCCGACCACGAAACCGCTGCCGCCGACGACGCACCGGACACCCCCTAGGGACCAGCGTGCAGTGCCACACGGACGGGCTGGCCTGCGGTGATATCTCAACTCATATCAATGCGCGACCAATTCACTCTTGGACATGACAGCGTGTCACCTGCTTCGCTGCCGTCATGGACACCAACGGGAGATCCTCACGACCCGGCCGCCGCACCCTCCTGCGCGGCGCCGCCCTCGGGGCGGCCGCGCCGATGCTTTCGGGGACCGCGGTCGCCGACGCCGCGCCTACGGCCGGTCGTACGCGGAGGGCGGGCTCCGTCACGTACCGCTGGCTCGGCACCTCGGGGTGGCGGATCGACATCCAACGGGGGCAGGCGCAGAAGAAGCCGACGGCGGCCACCGTGCTCGTCGACCCCTACATCACCCGCTTCGACACCGGCCTGTTCAACGGCGCCTTCGACCCCGCCACACGCCTGCGCACCGACAAGCAACTGGTCCGCAGGCACGCGGGCACACCCGAGGTCATCTGCGTCACGCACACCCACTGGGACCACCTCAACGACGTGCCCTTCCTCGCGCGGGCCACGGGTGCGCGGGTCATCGGCACCGAGACGACGTACCACGTGCTGCGGTCCTTCGGCGTGGACGCGGCGCAACTCGTCGTCGTCAAGGGCGGTGAGGTGCTCGACTTCGACGGGTACGTGGTGGAGGTCGCGAGTTCGCGGCACAGCCGCAACGCCGCGTACTCCTACTTCGCGCCCGGCACCCTGACCGCGCCGCCCGCGACCGCGCCCCGGACGATCGCGGACCTGCCGGAGGGCGACACGCTGGCCTTCAAGGTGACGCCGGACGGCGCGCCGTCGGCGCTGTTCATGGGGGCGAGCGACTTCGACGAGCGGTCCTTCGCGGGGCTCGCCCCGGACCTGGCGATGATCGCGGTGGCGTCGACGGGGTCGACGTACCGCTACGTGCCGCGCCTGCTCGCGGCGCTCGGCCGCCCCGGCGTGGTCGTGCCGGTGCACTGGGACGACTTCGAGAAGCCGCTGAGCGAGCCGCCGCGCAAGGACGGCACGGCCCTCGACGACTTCGTCGCGCGGGTGCGCGAGGCGAGTCCGGAGTCGCGGCTCGTGGTGCCGGACTACGAGACGGTGTACGGGGCGGACCTGCGACCGCGCGGGCCCGCCCACTGACGCGGCGTCAGCACCCTTTCTCCCAGCGGCATGTCGGCGCCCGCCTTCGCCCGGCGGGCCGTCAGCGCACCTTCCGCGTCGCCCGCAGCCACTCCTTGTTCATCGCCGCGATCGAGGGCAGCGGGATGCCCTTCGGGCAGGCCGTCGCGCACTCGCCGGTGAGGGTGCAGCCGCCGAAGCCCTCGGAGTCCATCTGGGCGACCATGTCGAGGACGCGGGTCTCGCGCTCGGGGGCGCCCTGCGGAAGCACGTTGAGGTGGTTGACCTTGGCGGAAGTGAAGAGCATCGCCGAGCCGTTGGGGCAGGCCGCGACGCAGGCGCCGCAGCCGATGCACTCGGCGTGCTCGAAGGCGAAGTCGGCGTCCGGCTTCGGCACCGGGGTCGCGTGGGCCTCCGGGGCGGCGCCGGTGGGGGCGCTGATGTAGCCGCCGGACTGGATGATGCGGTCGAAGGCGGAGCGGTCGACGACCAGGTCCTTGATGACCGGGAAGGCGGCCGCCCGCCACGGCTCGATGTCGATGGTGTCGCCGTCGTCGAAGGACCGCATGTGGAGCTGGCAGGTCGTGGTGCGCTCGGGGCCGTGCGCGTCGCCGTTGATGACGAGCGAGCAGGCGCCGCAGATGCCCTCACGGCAGTCGTGGTCGAAGGCGACCGGCTCCTCGCCCTTGACGATGAGCTCTTCGTTGAGGGTGTCGAGCATCTCCAGGAAGGACATGTCGGAGGAGATGTTGTCCACCTCGTACGTGGACATCGCGCCGTCGGCGTCGGCGTTCTTCTGGCGCCAGACGCGCAGGGTGAGCTTCATGCGTAGCTCCGCTGAGTGGGGTGGACGTACTCGAAGGTCAGGGCTTCCTTGTGCAGCACCGGGGCGTCGCCCGTGGCCGTGAACTCCCAGGCGGCCGCGTACGAGAACTCCTCGTCGACGCGGGCGGCCTCGCCGTCCGGGGTCTGGGACTCCTCGCGGAAGTGGCCGCCGCAGGACTCGGCGCGGTGCAGCGCGTCGAGGCACATCAGCTCGGCCAGCTCCAGGTAGTCGACGACGCGGTTCGCCTTCTCCAGGGACTGGTTGAACTCCTCGCCGGTACCGGGCACCTTGATGCGGCGCCAGAACTCCTCGCGGATCTGCGGGATGCGCTCCAGGGCCTTGCGCAGCCCCGAGTCCGTGCGGGCCATGCCGCAGAACTCCCACATCAGCTCGCCGAGTTCGCGGTGGAAGGAGTCCGGGGTGCGGTCCCCGTCGACGGCGAGGAGGAGGTTGAGCCGGTCCTCGGTCTCGGCGAGGACCTCCCGGACGGCCGGGTGTTCGGCGTCGACCTCGTCCTTGTGCGGGTTGCGCGCCAGGTAGTCGTTGATGGTGGAGGGCAGGACGAAGTAGCCGTCGGCCAGGCCCTGCATCAGGGCGGAGGCGCCGAGGCGGTTCGCGCCGTGGTCGGAGAAGTTGGCCTCGCCGATCGCGAACAGGCCGGGCACGGTGGTCTGGAGGTCGTAGTCGACCCACAGGCCGCCCATCGTGTAGTGCACGGCGGGGTAGATCCGCATCGGCACCTCGTAGGGGTTCTCCGCGGTGATCCGCTCGTACATGTCGAAGAGGTTGCCGTACTTCTCCTCGACCGCCTTGCGTCCCATGCGCCGGATCGCGTCGGCGAAGTCCAGGTACACGCCCTGGCCGCCGGGGCCCACTCCCCTGCCCTCGTCGCAGACGTTCTTCGCGGCACGCGACGCGATGTCGCGCGGCACGAGGTTGCCGAAGGACGGGTAGATGCGCTCCAGGTAGTAGTCGCGCTCGCCCTCGGGGATCTCGTTGGCCGGCCGCTTGTCGCCCTTGGCCTTCGGCACCCAGATACGGCCGTCGTTGCGCAGCGACTCACTCATCAGGGTGAGCTTGGACTGGTGGTCGCCCGTGCGCGGGATGCAGGTGGGGTGGATCTGCGTGAAGCAGGGGTTGGCGAAGTACGCGCCGCGCCGGTGGGCCCGCCACACGGCCGTCGCGTTGGAGTTCATGGCGTTCGTCGACAGGTAGAAGACGTTGCCGTAACCGCCGGACGCGAGCACGACCGCGTCGGCGAAGTAGGTGTCGATCCTGCCGGTGATGAGGTCGCGGGCGACGATGCCGCGGGCCCGGCCGTCGACGACGATCACGTCGAGCATCTCGGTGCGCGGATGCATCTCGACGTTCCCGGCGGCGATCTGGCGCGAGAGCGCCTGGTACGCGCCGAGCAGGAGTTGCTGGCCCGTCTGGCCGCGGGCGTAGAACGTGCGGGACACCTGGACGCCGCCGAAGGAGCGGGTGTCCAGCAGGCCGCCGTACTCGCGGGCGAACGGCACGCCCTGCGCCACGCACTGGTCGATGATCTCGACGGAGATCTGCGCGAGGCGGTGCACGTTGGACTCACGGGCGCGGAAGTCGCCGCCCTTGACGGTGTCGTAGAAGAGGCGGTGCACGGAGTCGCCGTCGTTGCGGTAGTTCTTCGCCGCGTTGATGCCGCCCTGCGCGGCGATGGAGTGCGCGCGGCGCGGCGAGTCCTGGTAGCAGAACTGCACGACGTGGTAGCCCTGTTCGGCGAGCGTCGCGCCCGCGGAGCCGCCCGCGAGGCCCGTGCCGACCACGATCACGGTGTGTTTGCGGCGGTTGGCCGGGTTGACCAGCTTGGCCTCGAAGCGGCGGGTGTCCCAGCGCTCGGCGACGGGCCCCTTCGGGGCCTTGGTGTCGACGACGGGCTCGCCGGTGGTGTACTCAACGAAGTCGTTCATCGGTCAGCTCACCACTCCGGTCATGACGCCGACGGGTACGGAGACGAAGCCCACGGTCAGCAGCAGCGCGAGGCCGCCTGCGCAGATCTTCAGGAAGCGGTCGCGGGTCGCGTTGCCCACGCCGAGGGTCTGGGCGGCGCTCCAGAACCCGTGCCGGACGTGGAAGCCGAGGGCGATCACGGCCGTGATGTAGATGACGTTGCCGTACCAGGTGGAGAAGGTGTCGATGACGTTCTGGTACGGGTGCAGGTGCTCGTAGCCGCCCGGGTGCACGGTGCCCGTCGTCAGGTCGAGGATGTGCCAGACGATGAACAGGCCGAGGATGATCCCGCCCCAGCGCATGGTGCGGGTCGCGTAGCTGGAGCGCGGCTTCCTGTGCACGTACTTGCTCGGGCGTGCCTTGATGTCGCGACGGCTGAGCTGGTACGCGGACACGGCGTGCGCGACGACGGCGGCTACGAGTCCCACGCGGACGACCCACAGGGTCCACTCCCAGCGCATCACGGGCTCGCCGAGGGTGCGCAGCCAGTGCGCGTAGTGGTTGAAGTCGCCGGGACCGAAGAAGATCTTCAGATTCCCGATCATGTGGGCGACCAGGTAGAGCAGCATGATCAGGCCGCTCACCGCCATCACGGTCTTCTTGCCGACGGTGGAGTCCCACACCGTGCGCGGTAGTGACGGCCGTCGGTCCGTCCGCGTTGCCAGAGCCATGCCAGGAACGCTACGGCCGAAGGTCCCGATCAGTCCAAGAGATGGTTGCGCTCATCTCCATAGGCCTTCCCTATGCATGGCTTATCGTGGTGCCCATGCAGTTCCAGCAGCTTCTGTACTTCGTCGCGGTCGCCGAGACCCGCCACTTCACGCGGGCCGCCGAGCAGGTGCACGTCTCCCAGCCGTCGCTCTCGCAGCAGGTGCGGGCCCTGGAGAAGGAGCTGGGCGCCGAGCTGTTCAGCAGGGCGCGCGGGAACATCGCGCTCACCGACGCGGGCGAGGCGCTGCTCCCGCTGGCCCGCCGCATCCTCGCCGACGCCGACACCGCCCGCATCGAGGTGCAGGAGCTGGCCCAGCTGCGCCGGGGCCGGGTGCGGCTCGGGGCGACCCCGAGCGTCTGCACGGGGCTGCTTCCGCAGGTCCTGCGCGACTTCCACGACCGGCACCCCGGCATCCAGCTCCTGATCGAGGAGGGCGGCAGCCACGACCTCGTGCGCCAGCTCGCGCGCGGAGCCCTGGACCTGGCGCTGGTGGTGCTTCCCCTGCCGACGCCGTCGCCCGCCCTGACGACGGTGGAGCTGCTGCGCGAGGACCTGGTGGTGGTGTCGTCGCCGGACGCGCCCGACCTCGGCGCGACCGCGCGCGTCGCCGACCTCCAGGGCGAGCGCCTCGTGATGTTCCGGCACGGCTACGACCTGCGGGAGCTGACGGTCGCCGCGTGCCGCGCGGAGGGCTTCGAGCCCGAATTCGCCGTCGAGGGCGGCGAGATGGACGCTGTGCTCGGTTTCGTCCGCGCGGGGCTCGGTGTCGCCGTCGTCCCCCGCATGGTCGCGGAGCGGGCGGGCAGCGGGCTCCGGATGACGCCGTTGTCCCGGCCGCGCCTTCGCCGCACCATCGCGCTGGCCCACCGCAGCGATGTCGCGCCGCCGCGGGCGGCGCGGGAGCTGCAACGAATGTTGCTGGCGAGGTAGCCGTGTCGTGACGCCCCGGCAAGGGTCGCCCCAAGGGGCGCGCGCCCCCACGCGCGCCCCCCAATATGCCCTGTGCGCTGGGTATTTCACGCCATCCGACGGGTCCCCCAAGGTGTGCGCCCGGCTCTAACCTGGCCGTCCGTGAGCGGGAGGGGGCGCCCATGGCAACAGCTGCGGGCGGGGGCACGACGACGGGGAGCAGAGCGGTGACCGCGGGCCGGAGGGCGGTGGTGGTGCTGCTGTGCGCGGTGGTCGTGGGGTGTGCCGTGTGGGCGTCGGACGAGTGGGGGGACACCACGCGGCGGCAGGTGGCCGCGCAGAACCTGGAACGCTGGCAGACGCAGCGGGGGATGATCGTGCCTCCGGGCAACGCGGCCCTGCCCGTGGCGGATCCGAAGCTCCTGCCGGGCAAGGGCGGCAGCGGCGAGATCTCCGTACGCATCAGCCGGGCGAAGGGCGACGACTGGCGGGTCACCGCGCGCTACCGGCTCCGGCTGCGCGAGTCGGACCCCCTCGTCGAACGGCTCCGGCCCACGCCGACCGCCTTCAGCCAGGTGTCCAACGCCGTCCCAGGCGGATACGGCACCCTCGTCGCGATGCGGCCCGCCGTGAAGGAGACGGAAACGGCCTTCCCCTCCCGCTGCACTGTCAGCCAGGCGTCCGCGCGCGGCGTGGTGACGGTCACGGCCGAGCACGGCGTCACGTTCGCCGATCTCGCACCCGGCCGTCGGATCTCCTTCGCCCTCAACTCTCGGGCCCCCGACGCGAAGGGACACCTGGTGCCCAATCCTCCGGGCCGCTGGCGGTGGAGCCTGGACGTCCCGCACGGCTGGGGATTCAGCGTGTACGGCCAGCCCTCCAGCCAGACGGCCCGCACCGTCCAGCTCACGCTGCCCCAGCCCGAGCGGCGCACGTCGACGTTCGTCACCGCCGAGTTCGTGCGCCCTCCGGCACCCAAGAAGGACACGGGTCCGCCGGTCTGGCAGGTCCGCCCCGGCAGCAGCCCCGAGGCCCTGCTGTCCCTGCTCGCCCTGGGCGCCGTGGCCGGCGGGGCGCTCACGGCCTTCCTGACCGCGCCGGGCCGCTCCGCGGCGAGCCCCCGGCGGACCCGCGCCGCCATCGTCGTCACCGTCACCGCGCTGCTCCTCGCCGTCGGGTCGCTGCTCCTGCACGCCTACTCCACCAAGTGGCGGGTGCTGTTCTGGCTGTGGGGATCCGTCAGCTACCCGCAAACCTCGCTGATGACCAACACCCTGCCGCTGGAGTCCCGCACCCAGGGCACGCTCCTTGGCACCATCCTGTTCGTCCTGCCGGTACTCGCGGTCACCGTCACCCTGCACCTGCGCGGCGGACGCTTCCCGCGCCGCTGGGAGCTGTGCATGCTCGCCGCCCCCGCCGTGGCCCTCGTCCTGATGGCCTGGCTCATGGGCGCCGACGGCTGGACCCGGGCGGTGGTGACCTGCCTCGTCACCGCGTCCGTCGCGGCCGGCGCCGTGTACGCGGCGCTGCGGCTCGGCCTGTGCGGGAGCGGTGCGCGCCCCTGGGCCGCGCCGCTCGCCGTGGCGGCCTGGACGGCCGTGGCCACCTCCGTCGTCCTGCAGGTCCTGCCCTGGGACTTCCAGTGGTCGCCCACCGACAACGCCTGGACGATCGACGACCGCACCGTCGGCGTCTCCTGGCCCCTGGCCTTCCTGCTGCCCGTGCCCTGGGTGACCGCCCTGCTCCTGCTGACCTGCCCGCTGCTTCCGCCGCTGATCCGGCCCGGCTGGCGGGGCCGCCTCGCCCTGGGCGCGGTCCTCGTCACCGCCCTGCTCCCGTGGTGGACGACCCTGCGCAAGCCGCAGCGCCCGCCCACCAGCGACCTCTTCGCCCAACTCGCGGGCCAGTGGCCCGGCGACGACTTCATCTACGGCGTGCGCACCCTCGCGCCCGGCGCCCAGATCATGTGGTGCGCGGCCGTCGTCGTGCTCGTCGCCCACCTCTACTCCACCGGCACCGAGCCCCGCCGCCTCGGCCCCGGCGCCCGGCGCGACTGCGTCACCCTGCTCCTGTTCGCCGCGGCCGCGACCGTGATCGGCGCCCCGGACACCTGGCTGCCGTACTGGACCACCGCCGCCGCGCTGTTCATGGCCTGGGCGGGCGCCCATCTGGTGCTGCCGCCCGCCCGCGCGGAGCACGCGAAGAGGCTGCACCGCCTGACCGGCGCCGCGCACGCCCGGCTGCTCAACTCCCTGGCCCGCGCCCTGCTGTTCGCCGAGGGGCGCCACCGCTTCCTGACGTCGTCCCGCGGCACCCTCGCCGACACGTCCCTGCCCGCCGACGACTGGGAGGACAAGTGGCAGAGCCTGCGCAGGCCCACCGCGGGGGACGCGGCGGACGAGACGGCGCAGCTCAAGAGCGTCGCGCTCGGCGGCTCCGGGGGCCGCACCGCCTGGAACAACGGCCTGACCGCGGCGGCCGCCACCGCGCTGCTCAGCCTGCCGTGGACGGCGTGGACGGCATGGCAGGCCCAGGGCTACAGCGGGGTGCCGGAGGCGGTGACCGTCGCGGGCGCGCCGACCTGCGTGTGGCTCGCGCACGGCTTCGTGTACGGGTACCTGTATCCGTGGCTGCGGGGCAACACCCCCGTGGGCAAGGCGGGTTGGCTGTGGCTGGTGATGTCCGCGGTGCAGGTGCTGCTGCTCGTGCCGCGGCTGCGGGTGCCGCAGGGCCCGGTCGCGCTCTCGGTGTTCCTGCTGCTCGCCCAGAGCACCGTCCTCGCTCTCGGGCTCGCCCTGTACTGGGAGGTACGCCTGGTGCGCCGCGCGGACCTGCTGTGGGGCCACATCCGCAACTTCCGCCGCCTGTCGTCGCTCGCCACGCCGCTGAGCGCCGTCCTGGTCGCGACCATGGCGGCCGTGGCCACCGTGCTCGCGACGACCTGGGCGAACAACGTCACGTCCCCCGTCGAGAACCCCAGCCCGTCACCGTCGGCGACGTCGTCGGCACCCGAACGCCCGTGACGGAGGCAGCCCCCGAAGGGGCGCGGGGAACTGCGCGCCCAGCCACAGACCACCCGCAGCCGCGTCCGCAAGATCAGGGGCACCCCCGGAGCCGCCCCGAAGGGGCGCGGAGAACTGCGCGAGCAACCACGAACCACCCGCGGCCGCGCTCACAGCACCAGGCGGCAGCCCGCAGCGCCAAGGCCACGCCACATCAACGCCGAGGCCAAGGCCCCCCAGCACCGGGGAGACGCCCACACCCAAGGCGTCCCCGCCAGCTCACGTCGCGTCCGCGAGGGCCAGCTCGTGCAGCCGGTCCGGCGGGCCAGGCCGGGCGTAGTACCAGCCCTGGGCCGTGTCGCAGCCCAGTTCGCGCAACTGGTCGGCCTGGGCGCCGGTCTCCACGCCCTCGACCGTGACAGCCAGGTCCAGGCTGTGCGCGAGGGACACGATGCCCTCGATGATCTTCAGGTCGACCGGGTCGGCGGGGAAGTGCTGCATGCCCTGGGTGAAGGCGCGGTCGAGCTTGAGGACGCTGACCGGCAGGCGGCGCAGGTTCGCGAGGTTGGAGTAGCCCGTGCCGAAGTCGTCGAGCGCGATGTCCACGCCCATCTCGGCGAGCCTGCGCAGCGGCTTGAGCAGGTCGTCGTCGGCGCCGATCAGCGCGGACTCGGTGACCTCCAGGCACAGGGAGCCCGGCGCGAGGCCCGCGCGCTCCAGGATCTCGACGGTGTCGGAGACCAGGCCGGGGTGGGTGAGCTGGCACGGCGACAGGTTCACGTTGACGCGCAGCGGGCCGGCGCACTGCTCCGCCCCGGTCGCCGCCTCCCAGGCGCGCGCCTGACGCACCGACTGCTCAAGGACCCAGCGTCCGAGCGGCACGATGAGACCGGTGTGCTCGGCGAGCGGAATGAAGCGGTCCGGGCTGATGACGCCGTGCTGCGGGTGCAGCCAGCGCACCAGGGCCTCCGCCCCGCGCACGCTGCCGTCGCCGAGGTGCACGAGCGGCTGGTACTCGATGAAGAACTCGCCGCGCTCCAGGGCCACCGGCAGGGCCGTGGTCAGACCGTGCCGGGTGATGGCGCGGGCGTCGGCCTCCGGGTCGGCCAGCTCGTAGCGGTTGCCGCCCGCGTGCTTGGCGCGGTACATCGTGATGTCGGCGCTGCGCAGCACCTCGGCGGCGCCGCGCTCGGCCGCGGGGCCCTCGACGATGCCGATGGAGCCACGCACCGTCAGTTCGCGTCCGTCGACGCGGATCGGGGTGGCGAGCGCGTTCATGATGCGCCCGGCCAGCTCGTCGACCTCGTGCTCGGTGTCGGCACCCGTGGTCAGCGCCACGAACTCGTCGCCGCCGAGTCGCGCGACCATCTCGCCGGGGGCGGTGGCGCAGGCCTGGAGGCGGTCGGCGACCTCGACGAGGAGGCGGTCCCCCGCCGCGTGCCCGAGGCTGTCGTTGACGGTCTTGAAGCCGTCGAGGTCCAGGTAGCACAGCCCGAAGCGGGCGCCCTCGCCCGCCGAAAGGGCCTTCTCCAGGCGCTCGAAGAACAGCGTCCGGTTGGGCAGGCCGGTGAGCGCGTCGTGGGTGGCCTCGTAGCGCAGGCGCAGATTGAGCAGGCGGCGCTCGGTGGTGTCCTCCATCAGCGCCAGCTGGTACTGCGGCACACCGTCGGCGTCGCGCAGCAGGGACACCGTCAGATTGGTCCACAGGACGGTGCCGTCGGGGCGGTAGAAGGCCTTCTCGACGCGGTAGTGCTCGCGGTCGCCGCGCACCAGCTCCTCGTAGAGGCGCCAGACGTGCGGGGAGTCGTCGGGGTGCGTCCACTCGGCCACGTTGCGCCCGCGCAACTGGTGCTCCAGGCCGCCGAACATGCGGATCAGGGCGTCGTTGACCTCGAGGACCGTGCCCCTGAGGTCGGCGATGCCGATGCCGATGGCGGCGCCGTGGAAGACCGCGCGGAACCGCGCCTCACTGGCGTGCAGGGCCTCGGCGACGGTGCCGCGCGCGTCGAGGGCGGCCCGGGATATGGCTTCCTGCTCGGCGCGGGTGCGCTCGCGCAGCGCCCGGGCGAACCCGGCGGCGACGGCGTGCTGGATCCGGGAGCAGCGGGCCCGCAGCTCCTCGCGGTCACCGGTACCGGCCTCGGCGGCCGCGCCCTCGTCGGTGGCGGCGGCCCCGCAGTACAGCACCAGGTAGGCGTCGACGACGTCGAGTGTGCGGCTCAGGGCCTCCGGCTCGGTGCAGTGCGCCCCGACGAGCGCGGCGCCCACGGCCTCGCTCCCGGCGGCGCGGAAGACCCGCTCCTCCAGGGCTGACCGCAACTGCCGGGCGAGCGGCAGCAATTGGCTCTCGAACTCGGGGCGGGTGAGCGAGGTGGCGGTCACCGGGAACAGTGCGCGGCTCCAGATGGTGGCGAACCTGCGCAGTCTGTCCTCCGGCCCGTCCTGGTCCGCGCTCAACGCTTGCGCCCCACGCCGGCGAACCCGGAGAAGGACCAGGGGTCCTCCTCCGCGAGCTCCGTGTCGGCCCGCCAGTGCGGCATCGGCACGAGGCCGGGTTCCACCATGTCGTATCCCTCGAAGAACCGCGCGATCTCGGCACGCGATCGCATGATCAATGGAGTGCGGATGTCCTTGTACACGCCGACGGTCCCGTCGGCCTGTTCCTGCGGGACCGGTATCCCTTCGTACGAGGCGTGCGTCACGGCGATCAGGCTGCCGGGCGGCAGCGCGTCCCGCAGTTCGGCGACCGCCGCGTAGGGATCGTACGCGTCCTCGACGAAGTGGAGTATGGCCACCAGTAAAAGCGCCACTGGCCGATCGAGGTCCAGGAGGCTTCCGACTTCGGAACTGCCCAGGATGTCGCGGGGTTTCCGCAGATCCGCGTAGGCCGCAGCGGCCTGGTCATTGCCTTCGAGAACCGCACGGCTGTGCGCAACGGCGACCGGATCGTGGTCGACGTAGACGACGCGCGCGGCGCTTTCGGCCCGCTGCGCGACCTCGTGGACATTGTCGAACGTGGGGATCCCGGAGCCGATGTCGAGGAACTGAGTGACGCCCTCGTCGACACAGAAACGCACTGCTCGGCGCATGAAGGCACGATTCGCCTGCATGATCTTGGGGAGCCCCGGCATGAACTCCATCGCCTTGCGCGCGGCCTCCCGGTCCGCCTCGAAGTTGTGCGAACCGCCCAGATAGTGGTCGTACATCCGGGCCACGCTCGGCATCGTGATGTCGATGCCCGGCGGGGCCCAGTCGGGACGCTCCATCAACACTCCAGGGCTTAGGCGTAGTCAAGGCGAGCCGGTGTTCGAAGGTGAGGCTACTGATCGTCAGCCAACGGAGCGAGTCAAAACGGAAATTGGCCGTCCGTTCTCGGTCACTGCCTATGGCAAGTGCCGTACACAGCCCAAAGAACCGGTCCATTCCTTCCCTTTGGTGCGGAAGGAACGGACCGGTCGGCGTGGGGGGAGGCTGCGGGGGGGGGAGGCCGCCGTGCCCGATGGAGTGCTTGGGCTACTTCGTGGCACCCACCGCCTTGCCGGTGGGGGCGGCCGCGAACCAGGTGCCACCGACGCCCTGCCCGTTGGTGTCGCCGGGCTTCTTGTCTCCGGCGAACGTGTACAGCGGCCAGCAGTCGATCGTCTGCTGCTTGAGGCCGTCGGGGCGGTTGAAGGTGACGAAGCCCTTCTTCAGGATGCCCTTGGTGTCGTTCTTGGCCACCGGCTTGACCACGGGCCACTTCTCCAGGCAGGCGCCCGTGCACGCGGACTTCATGGGCCAGGCGGAGTCCTTGGTGAAGCGGTAGACGGTCATGCCGTTCTTGTCGACGACGATCTCGCCGAGCTCGGGGTCGTTGCGGGTGGAGAGTCCGGCGAGGTCGGCGGGCTTGGCGGCGTCGCCGCCGGAGTCCGCGCCCGAGTCGGCGGCGGGCGCGGCCTTCTTCCCGTCGGGCGCCGCGGCGTACCAGGTGCCGCCCACGCCCTGACCCTTGGCGTCACCGGGCTTGGCGTCCTTGGCGAACCGGTACATCGGCCAGCCGTCGATGGTCAGCTGCTTGCTGCCGTCGGACCGGGTGACCTCGCCGAGCAGCGACTTGTCGACGCCGGGGGCGGCCTTGGCGCCCTTGGCCGCCACCACGGGCCAGGCGGTCTCGCAGGCCCCGTCGCAGTTGGACTTGGGGGGCTCGGCGGTGTCCTTGTCGAACCGGTAGAGCGTGAAGCCCGCGCTGTCGGTGACGACCTTGCCGAGCTTCTTGCTGTCCCACACGGCCAACTGCCCGGCGGCCTTGGCCTTGCTCGCGCCGCTCCCGGACTCCGAGCCGTAGCCACCGCCCGAGCCGTAGCCGTCACCCGCACCCGCCCCGTCCTTGACCGGGGCCTCGTTGCCCACGTTCTGACCCTTGGGGGTCTGCTCCCCCTTCTCCTGACCGCACGCCGTCGTCAGCGCCAGCATGGCCGCAGCTGCCGCTACGAGCGAGGCGCTCCGCCAGGCCCTGGGGGAACCCCCTGATACATGCTGCATCTTCAACTCCCGCTGTGTGCTTGACTGTTGTGACGCCAGTAGCGCCCGGCGACGCCTGCTGCGTCACGCATGGCCCTAGGTACGGGCGGGACCGGGCGCAGCGTTCAACGCGGTCTCAAAAAAGTTTCCCGCGCCGCCGAAAGGGTCGCGTCGGCACCCGGATGGCTCCAGGGCGCGCGAACCCGCGTACGGCCGCTCCCACGTTCGGACGATTCGACGCCCGCTCGCGCCCGCGCGAGGGGGCGCGCGGTCCATGATCTCGATCGTGCCCGGATCCTCCAGGGGCCGTACGGCCCCCGTTACGCGCGCCCTCGCGCTGCTCACCCTGACCTGGCTCCTCGGCGCACCGGCGGGCGCCGCGGCGGCGCCCGCCGACGCGTGCGCGTCCGCGTCGACCGGTCAGGGCGGGGTCGTCTTCGCGGGGAGCGGGCCGGGGTGCACGCCGCCGCCCACACCCCCGCCGAAGCCGAAGCCCACGCCACCGAAACCCACCCCGAAGCCCCCCAAGCCCACCCATCCCCCCAAACCCACACCAACCCCCAAGCCCACACCACCGAAGCCGACCCCCGCACCCACCCCGGCCCCGACCCCCAAGCCGACGCCGCCACCGGAGCCGCCACCACCCCCGGCGCCCGCGCCGCCACCACCCCGCGCGGCCCCCGCACCACCCGTGCCCCGCACGCCCCTCGCTCCCCCACCGGCCGTCAAACCCCAGGTCACACCCCCTCCCCCGGCCGCCCCCAGGACCCGTCGACCCGCCCCGTCACCCCAGCCCGTCACCTACCCCATGTACCACGCGCCGCCGCGCAAGCAGCCGCCCCGAGGCGGGCCGTCCCTGGTCTCGCTCACCCTGCTCGTCACCGCGCCCGCGGTGTTCGCCGTCGCCGCCCTGCGACCGCGCTGACCGCCGGAGGAACCCTTGTCGGAATGGCTTGTTCTCACCCTCGCGATGGCCGCCGCTTGCGCCGTCGTCCTCGTCATCGTGGTGCTCCGGCACCGACGAACCTCCACGGACTACGACACTTCGGAAACTCCGGATGTCATGGAGTACATGACGATGATGATCGGCGTGGTGTACGCCATCGTCCTCGGCCTCGCCATCGCCGGCGTGTGGGAGGCCCGCAGCGCCGCCCAGGATCATGTGCGTGCCGAGGCCCAGGCCCTGCACGAGGTCAATGAACGGGTCCGGGTGTACCCGCAGGAGGCCCGGGATCGGATCCGTGCCGATGTACGGGCGTATGTCGGCCATGTCGTGACCACCGAGTGGGACACCATGACCAAGCACAGCGAGCTGACCGAGCGCGGGGACGAGTTGCTTGCCCGGCTGCGCCACGATGTCACCGACTTCGAACCGAAGTCCGACTTCCAGGCCCAGGCCTACCAGCCCCTGATCGACCAGGTCGCGCTCGCCGACGACGCCCGCGGCGCCCGCGCCGACAGCGCGGGGGCCACCATGCCGGGCGTCGTCTGGTTCGGCCTCATCAGCGGCGGCCTCGTCACGGTGGGCCTCATCTTCGCCCTCCAGATCCGCCGCACCGCCCGCGAACTGATCCTCGCCGGGCTCTTCTCCGCCCTGATCGCCTTCCTGCTCTTCCTCATCTGGGACTTCGACGCGCCCTACAGCCGCGGCATCGCGGCGACGGCGGAGCCGTTCGAGTCACTGTTCCCGGACGCGCGCTAGGACGAGTCCGGGACGCGCGCCCGGCCGTGTCCGGCGGGTCGGCGGCCGCGGGCGCGGCGCAGGGCCGGGCCGGGACCAACCCTTCGGGAGGCACGGATCCGATCCCGCCCGGCGGCCGCGGGGGCCACCGGCCCTGGGGAAGTACCGGTGGCCCAGCCGCCGGACGCCCCCGTTTTCCCCCGTGGCGTTCCATCCGTGCGGCATATGCGTCATCAAACCCCCCACCCCCGCCTCACGGGGAGTGTGTGCGCCGGGCCAATGTGTGCGCGGCGAGCACACGGTGTGTGACCCGCGCGGACCCGCGAGCGCCGGAAGTCCACCCTCCGCCCCGGTCCGCCTTCAGCCCCGCCCGACCGGGTCCGCCCGGCCCTTGCCCACGCCTGACGCCGTGCCACATCCCCGCGCCCGCACCGCCACGCCGCGCCGTCGCGTTCCCCTGTCCGGCCCACAGGAATGCCCCGTTCGCACGACACCGATCGCGGGTGTCCCGGGCCCTGCCTAGCGTTCGGGACATCGAGGTGCATATCAGGCGCAAGCGGAAGAAGGTCCGCGGCTGCTCCTCGGGGACCCGGAGGAATTGCTCATGCGCGCGATACGCGTCGCTTCGGCCGCTCTGCTGACCGCCACCGCCCTCACCCTCACCGCGCCCCCGGCGTCCGCGGCCGTCGCGGGCGAGGAGAACATCACGTCGTTCGGCTTCCGGGTCACGCCGTCCACGATCGCCGCGGGCGGCCAGGTCACGCTCAGCGTCGACGGCTGCGAGCACAACACCAAGGTGACGTCGGGCGTCTTCGACGACGTGACCATCCCCAAGGGCCAGTCGTCGGCCACCGCGATGGTCTTCTGGGACGCCAAGCCCGGTGCCATGTACGAGGTGACGTTCACCTGCGGCCAGGAGTCGGGCACGACCGACCTGACCATCGTCGGCGGGCACTCCAGCAGCAGCCCCAGCCACCACCCCACCCCGCACCACACCCGGGGCGTCAAGGCCGGCGTCGGCGGCAGCTCCGGCGGCTTCGACGGCCAACAGTTCGCCCTCGGCGGCGCCCTCATCGCGGGCGTCCTCGGCACGGCGTACTACTGGACCCGGCGGCGCACCGGCCAGGACGAGTCCTGACCCACCCCGGCGCAGGCGGCCGGCCCGGCGCGGAAGGGGACGCGCCGGGCCGGTCGGCCGTGTGGGTGCCGGACGGGGCGTGACGGCCCGTCCGACCGCGGGAGCCGTCAGGCCTTGCTCTCGGACCGGCGGCGCATCCAGAACACTCCACCGCCGACAGCCGCGGCCGCCACCAGGGCCCCACCGATCGCCATGTCGGTCCGCGTCGCCCCGGACGTGGTGCTGCCGCCGATGCCGCCGCGGACACCGCCGTGGATGACCGTGAAGGCGGCGGGCCGGGTGAGGGGCTTGCCGCCGCAGTTCGCCGTGATGTCGTACGCCCCGGGGTGGGCGTTGTGGTTGACGGTGACCGTGGCGCTCGCGGTGGAGCCGCCCGGGATGTGCTTCAGGTTGGTCCGGGGGAACGCCGGTGACTCGACGTAGCTGCCGGGCGAGCTGCAGGAGCTGCCGTCGACGGTGACCGTCAGCTGGCCGCCCCGGGCGATGACGCTGGGCATGGCGACGATGTTGCTCGGTTCCGCCCAGGCCGCGGCGGACGGCGCCGCGAACCCGACCAGGGCGCCTGCGGCGACCACGGCCGCCAGAGCACGAGAATTGCGCATGGGTATCTTCCTCCGCGGCAGGCGCCCCGGGGACACCATTTCCCCGGTCGATCGGCGAGAGCGCCTCCCAGATAGACCCTCAGACGCCCTGCATGCAGCCGCATTTCGGGAATCGGCCGTCCTGGTGAGGTGACACGCCGGGGCGCCTCCGCGCGAGCGGATATTGCCGCAGGTCACGGACCGTCAGAAATTTCCTGCGGGCGACGACTCGGATGGCGCAGACCCCTGTCTGTCGCCACCCGTTCGCTCCCGCCCTTTCGCACGCCGCGCGCGCTGCGCATAGCGTTTTTCCCACGCGCAATGGACGCGGCCGAAATGCCGCGTTGAGAGGGGATAGAGAATGTCTTCGTCCCAGCCTTCGGAAGAATTCGACGAGGAGGAAAGGCAGCGGAAACGCGCGCCGTGGGGCGTCATGGCGCTGGTCCTGCTGACCGGTCTCGCCCTGATCCGCAACGGCTCCGGCGAGTTCGACGTCGGCCCGCCGCAGCCCGCGTCGGCCGCGGCGGCGGACCGCGCGCCCGCCAAGTCGGACGGCCCCGCGCCGCTGGCGTTCTCCCCCGCCGACCGCGTCCGCGTCAAGGCGATCCGGGTCGACGCGCCCGTGATGGCGGTCGGCCTGGACGCGGAGGGCTGGGTGGACGCGCCGCCGCCGGACGACCCCAATCTGGCGGGGTGGTTCACCGGCGCGGTGTCGCCGGGCGAGAAGGGCACGGCCGTGGTCGTCGGGCACGTCGACAATCAGCGCGGGCCCGCCGTCTTCTACGGCCTCGGCTCGCTCAAGAAGGGAAACCGCGTCGAGGTCCTGCGCAAGGACCGGCGCACGGCCGTCTTCGAGATCTACGGCATCGAGGTCTTCGAGAAGAACAACTTCCCCGGCGGCCGTGTGTACGCGAGCGGCGCCACGCCCGAACTTCGCGTCATCACCTGCGGCGGCGGCTTCTCCAAGCAGAACGGCTACGACGGGAACGTCGTGGTGTTCGCCCGCCTCGTCGAGGTGCGCTGACGCGCCCCGGCCGGGCGGCCGCCACGACCGGGGCGCGGGCACAGAGCCCGCGCCCCCTTCCGTGTTGCCCGCCCGCCTCGGCCCGGCCCGGCGCCCGGACGCCTCGGCCGGTACCGCGCCTAGACGCGGTACCGGCTGGGCACGGTGAGCCGGTACCCGGCGTCCACCAGCTCCGGCAGATAGGCCCGCAGCGCCTGCACGCTCTGCGAGCGGTCGCCGCCCGCGTCGTGCGAGAGCACCACGACGCCGGGGCCCGCGCCGCCGAGGACACGGCGCACGATGGTGCCGGTGCCGGGGGTGCGCCAGTCGAGGGTGTCCACGGTCCAGGCGAGGGGCTCCATGCCGAGCTCCGCGCCGAGTTCGAAGGCCGCCCGGTTCCAGGCGCCGTACGGGGCGCGGAACCACTCCGGCGGCCGCCCCACCGTGGCGTCGACGATGTCGCAGGTGCGCTCCATCTGGCGGCGGATCGACTCGCGCGAGAGGCGCGGAAGCAGCGGGTGGCTCCAGGTGTGGTTGCCGATCACATGCCCGTCGTCGACCATCGCGCGCAGCAGGTCCGGGTGGGCCGCCGCCATCTCCCCGCACACGAAGAACATCGCGCGGGCGTCGTGCCGCCGCAGGGTGCGCAGGATGTCCGTGGTGTAGCGCGGGTCGGGCCCGTCGTCGAAGCTCAGGACCATGGAGCGGACGCGGCCGGGCAGCCGCAGGATCGGCGCGCGGCGCACCGGCGGGCGTGCGGGGGCGCCACGCTGGGGCCCGTACCCGGTCATGGGACGCAGCCGGTACGCGGAGGCCCGCGCCGGGGACTTCGGCAGGCGGCCGGACTGCGGCCCCGCGGCTGGTCCGGCCGCCGCGGTCGCGGACGAGGCCCGGCCGGGGGTCGCGGCGGTGTCCGCGGTCAGGAGCCGGGCCGTGGTGGCCGCGCCGAGCACGGCGGCACAGCGGAGCAGCGCCCGGCGCCCCGAAGGCATCTGATCGGTTTTCATCATTAATCCGTCGCATGGCCGAAGGCCGCGGCACCTCCGCGACACCGGCGGGGCGCGTGAATGCACCCGATGGGACCAGCCGGGCCGTGCGCGGCGGCGGGCCGGTCAGCGGCGGCGGACCAGTGGGAACGGCAGGGTCTCGCGGATGGTCAGGCCGGTGAGGAACATGACGAGCCGGTCGACGCCGATGCCGAGCCCTCCGGTGGGAGGCATGGCGTACTCCAGGGCGTCCAGGAAGTCCTCGTCGAGCTCCATGGCCTCGGGGTCTCCCCCGGCGGCGAGCAGCGACTGCGCGGTGAGGCGGCGGCGCTGCTCGACGGGGTCGGTCAACTCCGAGTAGGCGGTGCCCAGTTCGGTGCCGAAGGCGACGAGGTCCCAGCGTTCGGCCAGGCGCGGGTCGGCCCGGTGCTGGCGGGTGAGCGGAGAGACGTCCGTGGGGAAGTCCTTGTAGAACGTGGGCAGCGTCGTCGGCTCCTCGACGAGGCGTTCGTACATCTCCAGGACGATGTCGCCGCGGCCGTCGTCGATCGTGTACGGGACGTGCGCGCGGTCGCAGAGCCGGTGCAGGGCGGGCAGCTCCGTGTCCGCGTCGACCTCCTCCCCCAGCGCCTCGGAGAGCGCGCCGTAGACGGTCTTGACCGGCCAGGACCCGGAGATGTCGTGCTCGGTGACCGTGCCGTCGGCGGCGGTCCTGCGGGCGATCGGGGTGCCGAAGGCGGCGGTCGCGGCGCCCTGGATGAGTTCGCGGGTCAGGTCGAGCATGACGTCGTAGTCGGCGAAGGCCTGGTAGGCCTCCAGCATCGTGAACTCGGGGTTGTGCTTGTAGGAGACGCCTTCGTTGCGGAAGGTGCGGCCCATCTCGAAGACCTTCTCCATGCCGCCGACGCAGAGCCGCTTCAGGTACAGCTCGGGGGCGATGCGCAGATACAGGTCGAGGTCGTAGGCGTTGATGTGGGTGTTGAAGGGGCGGGCGTTGGCGCCGCCGTGGATCTGCTGGAGCATCGGTGTCTCGACCTCCAGATAGCCGCGGTCGAGCAGGCCCTGGCGCAGGGCCTGGACGGCGGTGGAGCGGGCGCGCACGGCGTCGCGGGCGGCGGGACTCGCGACCAGGTCGAGATAGCGGCGGCGGACCTTGGCCTCGGGGTCGGTGAGGCCGCGGCGCTTGTCGGGCAGCGGGCGCAGACACTTGCCGGTGAGCTGCCAGGAGGCGGCGAAGACGGTCAGCTCGCCGCAGTCGCTGCGGCCGACCTCGCCGGTGGCGACGATGTGGTCGCCGATGTCGGTGCCCGCGGTGAAGGCGTCCAGGACGTCCGGGCCCGACCGGTCGCGGGTGAAGGCGAGTTGGAGGTCGCCGGACCAGTCCCGGAGCACGGCGAAGACGACGCCCCCGAAGTCGCGTACGAGCATGACGCGGCCCGCGACCGTCACTTGATCGCCCGTCATGTCCGGGCGGATCGCGGAGAGTTCGTGGGTGCGGGGAGTGATGCCGACCGGGTAGGGGTCGACGCCGTCCGCGCGCAGCCGGTCGAGTGTGCGGTGCCGGACGCGGATCTGCTCGGGCAGGGACTCCACGGGGTCGCGGGCGGTGTCGTCGGCGGCGGCGCCGAGGCCGAGCGCGGTGAGGGGCGGCAGGCCCTCGGTGGTGACGGGCTTGGTGACGCCGCGGGGCTTGGTGTGGCCCTTGCCCCACAGCTTGCGCAGCGACGGCACGGAGACGAAGCCCTCGGCGATCCCGGAGGCGAGGCTGATGCGGGCGAGGGGGCCGGTGTCGCCGTAGCAGATGAAGCGCGGGTACCACTCGGGGTGGTACTTGGCGTTGGAGCGGTACAGGGCCTCCAGCTGCCACCACTTGGAGAAGAACAGCAGCAGCCGGCGCCACAGGCGCAGCACCGGACCCGCGCCGATCCGGGCGCCCTCTTCGAACACCGAGCGGAACACGGCGAAGTTCAGCGAGATCCGCCTCACTCCGAACTTCGGCGCCACCGCGCACAGTTCGGCGACCATGAACTCCATGACGCCGTTGGGCGCGCTGCGGTCGCGGCGCATCAGGTCCAGGGAGATGCCGTCGCGGCCCCAGGGCACGAGCGAGAGCAGCGCGAGCAGGCGCCCGTCGGCGTCCAGGGCCTCGACCAGCAGGCAGTCGCCGTCCTCGGGGTCGCCGAGCCGGTCGAGGGCCATGGAGAAGCCGCGCTCGGTCTCGGTGTCCCGCCAGGCGTCCGCCTTGTCGATGATCTCCTCCATCTCCTCGTCGGTGAGGGTGGAGTGGCGGCGTACGCGGGCGGTGGCGCCGCTGCGGCGGACCCGGTTGACGGCCTGGCGCGTGACGCGCATGTCGCGGCCGTCCAGGTCGAAGTCGGGCACGTGCAGGATCGCCTCGTCGCCGAGTTGCAGCGCGCCGAGCCCGGCGCGGGCGAAGGCTTTCGCGCCCTCCTCGGACGCGCCCATCACCGCGGGCGCCCAGGCGTAGCGCCGGGCCACGTCCAGCCAGGCGTCGATCGCGCGCGGCCAGGCCTCCCGGTCGCCGACGGGATCGCCGCTGGCCAGGCACACGCCCGCCTCGACGCGGTAGGTCACGGCCGCCTTGCCGCTGGGCGAGAAGACGACGGCCTTGTCGCGCCGCGTCGCGAAGTAGCCGAGGGAGTCCTGGTCGCCGTACCGGCCGAGCAGGGCGCGGATGCGGGGCTCCTCGTCGCCGTGCAGCGCCGCCTCCATGCGCTGCGAGCGGAACAGCGTCATGGCGGCGTTCAGGAGCGCGAGCGCGCCGAACAGGCCGAGGAAGAAGAACAGCGGGCGCGGCGGCGCGCCGTCGAAGTAGTCGTGGCCGTGGATGAGCCCGCCGCAGACGCGGTTGGCCGCCCACAGCAGCCGCTCGCCGCGCGGCAGCGTCCCGGGGAACAGTTCGACGAGCCCCCAGCCGAGGAGCACCGCGACGCCGAGCCCGGCGGCGAGCACGCCGACGGCCCGCCGTACGGCCCCGCGCCGCGAGTCGGCGTAGAACTCGCCGCGCGCCAGGATCAGGAACACCAGCGCGACGCCGCACACCACCAGGGACGGCACCGACTCGGCCCAGTAGCCGAGGGCGATGCCGAGCACGTCGAAGGCGAGCAGCAGGCCCAGGTAGATGACGACGAGCCACCACGCGACCTTCTTGCGGGCCGCGATGGCGGCGGCGAGCAGGAAGAGGAAGACGGCGTACGCGAGGTTCGCGCTGACGGGGACGGTGATCAGGTCGAGAAAGCGGATCACCGGCCGCAGCAGGTGCCGCAGCGGCGCGATGACGGCGAGGACGGCGCAGAACAGGCCGAGGGCGCCGAAGAAGACCGCGAAGCCCTCCGGGACCTTGGCCAGGGTGCGGCGTCGCTCCGCCGCGCGGGGGGCTGCGCCCGGCTCGGCCGCGGACTCACTCATGCATCCGACTCTAGGAACCCCGGGCCCGGGCCGCCCGTCGGCCGCCGCTCTCGGGGCCGAGGTGCGTCCCGTAAGGGGCGCGGGGAACTGCGCGCTCGGCGCGCGAAAATCCGCAGACGCGTCTGCTGAGATCCCGGCAGACGCGTCTGCGGCTTTGTGGGGGCTGGTCGCGCAGTTCCCCGCGCCCCTTACGGGGCGCCCCACCCCAGGGCCCCGGGCCCGGTTGCCCCGGGACCTGGGCTAGCCTCGGAGGGTGACGGAAGACGCTCCTGCGCAGGGCCATCAGTTCGAACGCGGCACCGACGGGCCGAAGGTAATCGTCGTCGGGGTCGACGGCTCGGACTCCTCGCTGCGCGCAGCGGCATATGCCGGAGGCCTGGCGCGGCGGCAGCGGGCGCTGCTCGCGGTGGTGTACGTCCAGCCGGTCCTCGCAGCGGGCGCAGCCCTGGGCGCACCCGTCGCGGACACCACCGAGGCGATCGCGGAGAACCTGATCGCCGAGATCCGCGACGCCACGGAGCGCGTGAAGGGGATATTCGACGTGCGCTGGGAGTTCCACACCTTCCGCGGCGACCCCTACAACGGCCTGGTCAGTGCCGCCGACGAGCTCAAAGCGGACGCCGTCGTGGTCGGCGCGTCCGAACAGGCGGGACACCGCATCGTCGGATCGGTCGCGGTGCGCCTGGTGAAGGCGGGGCGCTGGCCGGTCACCGTGGTGCCGTAGCGCGTCCCCCGGGACACCTCGGGAGGCCGTCGTAGGCCGACCGGGCGAACCTCGTCCCCGGCGCGCGCCCGCGCGCGTGGCGGGTGCGTGGCGTCTTCCTCGCCTCCGGCCGCTGGGCCATCATGATCGGCCATCAGCCGACCGCCGCCAGCGAAGAGGTGAGGCTCATGGCCGGACTACGACCGGGGCAGGGCGTCCTGCGCCGCAAGCCCATCGACCGTATCGACGAAACCGAGACAGGCGGTGCGGGGCAGCTCACCCGCACGCTCGGCCTGTGGCAGCTCACCGCGATCGGCGTGGGCGGCATCATCGGGGCGGGCATCTTCACGCTCGCGGGCACCGTCGCCAACGAGAAGGCCGGCCCCGCGGTCCTCATCTCGTTCCTGATCGCGGGCGTGGCGAGCGCCGCGGCCGCGTTCTCCTACGCGGAGTTCGCGGGACTCATCCCGAAGGCGGGCTCGGCGTACACCTACGGGTACGCCGTCCTCGGCGAGCTGGTCGGGTGGTTCATCGGCTGGGACCTGATCCTGGAGTACACGGCGATCGTCGCGGTGGTCGCGATCGGCATCTCCGGCTACTTCAACTTCCTGCTCAACGACATGGGTGCGGAGCTGCCCACCTGGATGCTGGGCGCGCCCGGCACCGGTGACGGCCACAAGGTCGACCTGTTCGCCGCCGTCCTGTGTCTGTTCATCGCCTACATGCTCACGCTCGGCATCAAGAACGCGGCGCGCTTCGAGATGATCGTCGTCGTCCTGAAGGTCCTCGTCGTCCTCCTCGTCATCGGCGTCGGCTTCTTCCACGTCGAGACGGGCAACTACTCGCCGTTCTTCCCGTTCGGCGTCAGCGGCGCCTTCACGGGCGCGGCCACGGTGTTCTTCGCGGTGTTCGGGTACGACGCGATGAGCACGGCCGCCGAGGAGTCCAAGGACGCCCAGCGCCACATGCCGAAGGCGATCCTGTACTCGCTCGCCATCTCGATGGTCCTGTACGTCCTCGCCTGCCTGGTCCTCACCGGTATGCAGGACTACAAGCACATCGACCCCGAGAGCGGCTTCTCGTCCGCCTTCAAGGCGGCGGGCCTCGGCGGGCTCGCGGACGTCATCGCCGTCGGCGCGATCATCGGCATCCTCACCGTGATGTTCACGTTCATGCTGGGCTGCACGCGCGTGTGGTTCTCGATGAGCCGCGACGGGCTGCTGCCCAAGTGGTTCGCGAAGACCAGCGAGACCCGCCATGTGCCGACGCGCGTCACCTGGATCGTGGGCGTCGCGTCCGCCGCCATCGCCGGGTTCCTGCCGATCGGCGAGGCGGCCGAGCTCACCAACATCGGCATCCTGCTCGCGTTCGTCGTGGTGTGCGTCGCGGTCATCGTGCTGCGCTACAAGCAGCCCGACCTGCCGCGGACGTTCCGCTGTCCCGGCATGCCGGTGGTGCCCGCGATCGGCGTCGTCTTCTCGATCTGGCTCATCACGTTCCTGGAGTGGCAGACCTGGGTCCGGTTCGCCGCGTGGTTCGCGCTGGGCCTGGTGGTGTACTTCGCGTACTCCTACCGCAAGTCGGAACTGGCGCGGACGGGGGCGGGGACGGCGGAGAAGAACACGCCGTAGCCATACTGGCGGCCCCGTCACCAAGGAGGACTTCCGATGCGCAGCGTGACCTATTCGATGAGCGTCTCGCTCGACGGCTACATCGTCGGGCCGGACGGCGGCTTCGACTGGACGGAGCCCGACGAGGAGGTATTCCGCTTCTGGATCGACGACATCCGCGGGGTCGGCGTCCACCTGATGGGACGGCGGCTGTACGAGACGATGCTGTACTGGGAGACCGCCGACCAGGACCCCTCGCTCGACGACTCCATGCTCGAGTTCGCCGCGCTCTGGAAGCCGCTCCCCAAGGTGGTGTTCTCCACCACGCTGTCGACGGTCGAGGGTCATGCCCGCCTGGCTTCGGGCAGCGTGGCGCAGGAGATCGAGCGGCTGCGGGCCGAGCCGGGTGCGGGCGAGATCGCGATCGGCGGCGCGACCCTCGCCGCGGAGGCGGCCGCGGCGGGCCTGATCGACGAGTACCGGGCCATGGTCTACCCGGTGCTCGTCGGCGGCGGCATCCCGTTCTTTCCACGGGACGAGCGCCGGGTGGACCTGGAACTCGTCGAGTCCCGCACCTTCAACTCCCGCGTGGCCTACCTCCGCCACCGCGTGGCGCGCTAGGTCCTCAACGGCCCATCACCAGACCGTCCTTGGCGGCCCCTCGGCTCAGGGTGATGCGGCGGATGCGGTCGCGGACGTCGGCGACGTCCGCGCCGCGGGCGAGGGCCGCGTTGAGGTTGACGACGCGGCCCGCGTCCGTGTCGAACCAGAACGGCACGAACTCGGCCCTGCGCACCTCCCAGCGGCCACCGGGGCGTTCGGGGGCGGCGAAGGTGAAGCGACCCGCGGTGCCCTGGTTGCCGCGCGGGTCGTGGGCGCCCGCGTGGTTGATCATGTCGCCGGCGATCTGGTCGCCCATGCCGTAGACGATCCAGGTCCCGTTGACCTTCTCGTACGCCTGCGGGACGTGTGCGTGGGTGCCGATGATCAGGTCGACATCCGGCCGCCCCGCGGTGCGCGCGGACGTCAACTGCTTCCCGAGGCTCAGCTGTTGGCGGTCCGGGGCGTCCTGCCACTCGCTGCCCCAGTGCAGCGAGACGACCACCACGTCCGCGCCCGCCTTCCGGGCGGCGCGGGCGTCGGCCAGGACGCGGTCCCGGTCGATGAGGTTGACCGACCAGGGCTTGCCCTTGGGCAGGGGGATGCCGTTGGTGCCGTACGTGTACGCGAGCTGGGCGACCTTCGCGGCGCCGGCGCGCAGCCACGCCGGGGAGCGGCCCTCGGTGGCGGTGCGGCCGGAGCCCGCGTGCTTGACGCCCGCCCGGTCGAGGGCGGCCAGGGTGCGGTGGATGCTGTCCGCGCCGTCGTCGAGGGTGTGGTTGGACGCGGTGGAGCAGGCGTCGTAGCCGGTGGCCCTGAGGGCGGTGGCCACCTGTGGGGGCGACTTGAAGGACGGATAGCCCGTGTAGTCGCCGTTCGCGCCGTACACCGTCTCCATGTGACAGATCGCCAGGTCCGCCTTGGCGACCACGGGGCGGGCGCCCGCGAGCATCGGCGCGAAGTCGTAGCCGTCGCCGCCCGCGTCGGCGTTCGCCCTGCGGATGATCGAGGCGTGTGGCAGGACGTCGCCGGTGGCGACCAGGGTGAAGGACCGAGCGTCGCCAGCGCCGCCCCCCGCCGCGGACGGCGCGGGCGCCGGGTGCCGGGGCACGGACACCCGCCGCTGCTCCTTCTCGCCCCCGGCGGACGGCTGCTGCGCGGCGCAGGCCGCCGTGGCACCGACGAGGGCGGCCGTGAGGACGGCCAGTGCCTGGCGGGTGCGGCGGGCGTGCCGGGTGCTGCGGCCGCGTCGGTTGCTGAGAGTGAGGCGGTCGGGCCGGGCGGGGCGTGTGCGCTGTGTCATCGACCGGACTTCCGTATGAGGAGTTTTTAGGCAAAAACGATCCACATACGAATACAAGGGTGAGTCAAGGAGCAATGCCGTTCAATTCACCGAAACGGACTTAAACCCAGAGTGATGTGACCCGAAGAACACAGCCGCCCTCACCTGCGGCGAAACCGGGCCCAAGGTCAAGGCTCCGTAAAGCGCCTTGCTCAGCACCCCCGTTGGGTAATCGGCTGTCCTCATCCGTGTTCCGGGTCGGGGGGCCTGAAGCCGGTGACGCGTACACGGAGCACAGGAAGGCGGAGCGTGATGCTGCACGAGAGCACGGACGGCACCCAGGGCCCCGGCGGCGACGAGCTGACGGTCCCGATGGCCTGGCTGTACGCCGAGTACATCGCGGACGAGTTGCTGCGCACAGGCGACCTGATGCCGCCCACGTCCTTCGAGTACCGGGCCGGTCGTGACGCGCTCGCGCTCACCATCTTCCTGTCGGACACACGCGGCGAGTTGTCCTGCATCCGCGTGGTCTCGCAACTGGACACCTGGCTCTCCCTCACGGCGCACGACGAGCACTGGCAGGACTGGGTCCGCGAGCGCATGGACGGCGTCACGGCCGACGCGATGGCCGCGCGCGGCCCCGCGCCCGACCTCGTGCTCGCCGAGGCGGCGTGGCGCTGGCTGGAGGAGACCGAACTCCTCGCGCCGGACCTGGACGCGGTGCCCGGAGGCGGCTCGGTCCTCGGCGAGGACGACGGCCCCAAGGTGTGGACCCCCGCGTGGCGGCTCGGCCTGCCCCTCGGACATCTGGCCATCCAGCTCTTCTGACGGCTCCCCCCTTCGGCGTCCACCTCGGCATCCAGTTCGGCATCCTCTTCGACATCCGGCCCGGCGTCCGACACGGCACTCGATCTCGTCCGCCCTTGAGTGATTCGGTGGCCGATTGCGTACGGGAGGGCAAGAAGCACCCTCACCGACAAGGAACGCCATGAGGTCCCTGGAGCGGCATCGTGACGCCGGCGCCTACGCGCTCGGCGTCCTGGACAAGGCGGACGCCTTCCGCTTCGAGGACCACCTCACGGAGTGCGTCCACTGCCGGGAGCGGGTGTCCGAACTCGCCGTTCCCGCGAGGCTCTTGAGGACCCACGGCAGGTCCGTCGCGTACGTCTTCGATCCGGCCGCGGCGCCCGGCCCCCACCTGCTCGACCGCCTCGTCGACGAGACCGGGCGCGTCCGCAGGGCCCGCCGTCGGCGGTGGCTCTGCGCCGTCGCCGCGGGGGTGGTGCTCGCCGTCGTCGGACCCGCCGCGGCGGTCCTGAGCGCGGGCGGGGGCGACGGGGCGGCACGGGTCGCGGCGCACGACGGGCGCAGCGGGATGGCGGCCGTGCTCACCGCGAGGGAGCGGGCGTGGGGCACGGAGGTCGGGATCCAGGTGCGGGACGGGGGCGCGGGCCGCCGGGTGTGCGAGCTGGTCGCCGTCGGCGACGACGGGTCCCGGGAGGTCGTGACCACATGGCGGGCGCCGGGTCCCGCGGAGCCGGGGCGGACGGTGGAGCGGGCGTGGGAGACCCGGGGTGGCACCGCCCTTCCGCCGGACCGGATCGACCGGTTCGAGGTCCGCGACGACGAAGGAGAGCGGCTGCTCACGCTGCGGCCGCGTTAGCCGTGGGCAACCCCGGCACAGGGGAGCGGGGTTGCCCGCTCGCGCACCGGCGGCGGACGGCGCGGCCGGTGCGACGGGCCCCGATCGGCGGGCTCCTGTCAGCGGCGCCCCTTTCGGCGGGCTGCCTGTCGGCGGGCTATTTGAGGAGTCGCGACATGCGGCGGTCGGCCAGCGGCTTGCCGCCGGTCTGGCAGGTGGGGCAGTACTGGAGGGAGGAGTCCGCGAAGGACACCTCGCGGATCGTGTCGCCGCAGACCGGGCACGGCAGGCCCGCCCGCCCGTGCACGCGAAGGCCGGACTTCTTCTCGGACTTCAGGCGCGCCGCGGCGAGCCCGCGCGAGCGCGTCACCGCCTCGTCCAGCGTCGACCGCAGTGCCTCGTACAGCTGCTCCGTCTCCTCCTCGGAGAGGCTGCCCGCGAGCTTGTACGGCGACATGCGGGCCGCGTGCAGGATCTCGTCGCTGTAGGCGTTGCCGATGCCCGCGATCAGGCTCTGGTCGCGCAACGCGCCCTTGATGCGGCGCCGTTCACCGCCGAGGAGCCCCGCGAACCGCTCCAGCGTGAAGTCCGCCGCCAGCGGGTCGGGGCCGAGGCGGGCGATGCCGGGCAGCGCGGCGGGGTCCTCGGTGACGTACACGGCGAGGCGCTTTTGCGTACCGGCCTCCGTGAGGTCGAAGCCCGCGTCGGTCGCGAGGGCCACACGCAGCGCCAGCGGTCCCTTGCCGGGCTTCGGCGGGCCGCTCGGCAGCGGGTCCTTCCACTGGAGCCAGCCCGCGCGGGCGAGGTGCGTGACGAGGTGCAGGCCGCCGGTGTCGACGGCGAGGAACTTGCCGTAGCGGGCCACGCCCGTCACCTCGCGCCCTTCCAGCGCGGTCACCGGCGGGTCGTACGTCTTCAGGACGCTGATGGCCACCGGAAGCACCCGGACGATCTCACGCCCGGTCAGCTCATCGGCGAGGAAGGCCCGCAGGGCCTCGACCTCCGGCAGTTCCGGCACGACCGCCTCACCCCTCACCCGTCCCGTCACGCGCGGGCACGACGAACTCGCACCACACGCACTTCCCGCCGCCCCGCGAGTCGACACCCCACACGTCCGCGAGCCGGTCCACGAGCAGCAGCCCGCGCCCGGACACCCCGTCGTCGGAGGCCGCCCGCAGCCGGGGCAGCGCGCTGGAGGAGTCCTCGACGTCGACCCGGAGCCGACGGTCGGCGCCGGACACCACCCGCAGGGTGACGATGGCGGTGCCCTCGGTGTGCATGAGGGCGTTGGTGATCAGCTCGTCGGCGGCCAGCTCGATCTCGTCGGCCCGGTCCCGCGCGCCCCACGCGCGCACGGCGGCCCTGATCATGTGCCGCGCCTCCGCGAGCGCCTCCGGGTCGTTGGGCGCGACGTGCTGCTGGAGGCGGCCGCCGGAGCGCGGCGCGTCCATCACGCGGCGGCGCAGCAGGAGCAGCGCGGCGTCGTCGTCGCCCCGCCCGTCGTCCACCCGCCCGCACAGCAGGTCGGCCAGGTCCTCCAGGTCGCGGGGGCCGACGGAGACCATCTCGGCGAGCGCCTGGGTGCCGTCGTCGAGGTCGGCGCCCGGCTCCTCGACGAGGCCGTCGGTGTAGAGCAACAGCGTCTGGTCGGGGTCGAGTTCGAGGGTGGTGACGGGGTAGTCGAGGCGCCCGAACTCGGCGGACAGGCCGAGCGGCAGGCCGCCCTCGACCGGCACCCGGCGACAGGTGCCGTCGGTGAGGCGAAGGAGCGGGTCGATGTGCCCGGCGCGCACGAGCTGCACCACGCCCGTGCTGAGGTCGGCCTCCGCGTACAGGCAGGTGGCGAAGCGCTCGGTGTCGAGTTCGTGCAGGAATCCGGAGGCGCGGGCCATGACGGTGGCGGGGGTGTGGCCCTCGGCGGCGTACGCGCGCAGCACGATGCGCAGTTGGCCCATGACGGCGGCGGCGTGCGTGTCATGGCCCTGGACGTCGCCGATGACGGCGCCGACGCGGCCGCCGGGCAGCGGGATCACGTCGTACCAGTCGCCGCCGATGTCGCGGCCGACCGCCGCGCTGCGGTAGCGCACCGCGATGTCGGCGCCGGGCACGCCGGGGATGGAGCGGGGCAGCATCGCCTGCTGGAGGCCCTGGGCGAGGTCCTTCTCCTGCTCGTAGAACATCGCCCGCTGCAGGCTCTGCGCGATGCTGCTGCCGAGCGCCACCAGGACGGTGCGCTCCTCCTGGGTGAAGCCGGTGCGGTCCTGGTAGAGCAGACCGAGCACGCCGAGCGGCTTGGCCTGGGCGATCAGCGGCAGATACGCGGCCGAGGCGATCCCGAGGTGCTCGATGTGCGGCCAGAGCAGCGGGTAGGAGGCGGCGAACTCCTCCGGCGTCTCGATGTACCGCGGCGAGAGCGTGCGCACGGCCTCGCTCATGGGGTACGCGTCGTCGACGCGGGTCAGACGGGTGCCGGGCACATAGCCCTCCGGCGGGCCCTCCGCGACGAGCCGGATCCGGCCGGCCTCGACCAGGCCCATCACCAGGTGCGAGGCGCCGAGGTGTGCGAGGCCCTGGGCGTCGCTCAGCACGTCGATGACGTCGGCGACGGTCCGGGCGTGGGCGAGCGCGGCCGTGGTGCCCTGGACGACGCTGGTACGGCGGCGCCGGTCCGCCTCCGCCTCCACGCGCTCGCGGTGCGCGGTGCTGTCGCTCAGCTCCCGGGTGGCGTCGCGCAGGATGCCCACGATGCGCTGCGGGCGCTCGGAGCCGTCGCGCAGGACGTGGCCCTGGGTGTGCCGCCAGTGCAGGCTGCCGTCGCGCAGCCGCACCCGGAAGTACGCGCCGTAGCCGCAGTCGCCGCTCTTGAGTGCCTGTGACACCTGGACGTCCAGGCGGTGGGCCTCCCCCGACGGCACCCGGACGGCGAGGCTCTGCGGCCGGTTGTCGAACTCGTCGCGCCGCAGGTCGAAGAGGGCGAGGCCCTCGTCGTCCAGGAGCAGCTCACCGCTCCTGAGGTCCCACTCGAAGCTGCCCATCCCGAGCCCGGCGCCGTAGGTGTCGAGGAAGCAGCCGGTGGCAGGGGATGCGGAGCCGCCGCAGCGCCGCAGCGCTGCCTCGACACCTCCCGTGCCCGCGTCCATGGGCCAACGCTAGGCCGACCCTCGGACGGCCGCATGTGGACGGCCGCCGACCTGCGGCGCGTCCCGCGCGGAGCCGCCCGTCAGCGGCCGCGCGCGCCGGTCGGGAGCGAGGGACAGCCGGGTGGGAGCGGGGGCCGGGGGCCGCCGAAGGGGTCGCCCGTGCCCGGCGTGGGGCAGTCGGCCGGCGTGCCGTCCTCGTCGGGGGTGGTGGGGCCGGGGACACGGTCGGACGGGCCTGAGGGATCTGAGGGATCTGAAGGGTCCGAGGGATCGGAAGGGTCGCCCGGGTCCGTGGCGTCCGACGGGTCGGTGGTGTCGGAGCGGTCGGAGGGATCCGTGCCGTCGGACGGGTCCGTGCCGTCGGACGGGTCCTGGAGCTGGTCGGGGTCGCGGGTGCCGTCCGGGTCGCCGGAGTCGGAGGGGTCCGTGGAATCGGTGGCGTCCGTCGGATCGGTGGAATCCGTGGAGTCGGTGGAGTCCGTGGGATCCGTGGAGTCCGTGGGATCCAAGGGTGACGGCTTCGGGGGCGGCACAGGCCGGTCGTCCCTGCAGTGCTCGTCGCCGGTCCGCCGCTCGATCCAGGTGTTGTTGACGATGTTCACGATGACGATGACGTTGATCGGCCGGGGCGCGGGCGTCACCACGACCACCTTGGTGGGCCGGTAGCCCTGCCACCGCTGCCCGCTGTGGGTCGGTGTTTCCCGGAAGGCGACCGGCGGCCGCAGCGGGTTGCCGCACGCGCAGCGCACCCGGGGCAGGCCGCGGTCGTCGACGAGGACGGCGGTACCGGCCTGGAGGACGGACTGGAAGGCGGTGGCGCGCCCGTCGCGGTAGCCGTGGTTGGTGACGCGGGTGTCCGCGCGCAGGACGACGGGCGTCAGGCCCCGCAGATAGGCGGGTACGCGGTCCTGCGCGATGCCGACGGCCCCCGCGAAGGCGCGGGCGCGCGCGGGTTCGGCGGTCAGGTACTGGATCTGGCGGCCGACGTCGCAGCTGCCGGTCCGCCGCGTGCCGCCGTACAGGCCGGGGGTGCCGCCCGCCAGGGAGCGCAGGCCCTGGTCGGCGGGCGAGGAGGAGCCCCTTGGGGACGGTTGCTGCGAACGGGTGACGGGAGGCGGGGTCTCGGCAGCTCGTGCGGTGGAGTCCGTGAAGGGGTCCGGGCCCTGGGCGGCCACCGGTTCCAGGAACAGCTCACGGCCGCTGTCGGCCTGCTTCTTCTTCTCCTGGCCGCCGCTGTCCGAACCGGAGCATCCCGCGACGGTCAGCGCCGCGGATATCCCGAGGGCCGTGGCCCACGTTCTGGTGGATGCGCGCACGGGGGGTCTCCCGCCTGTTGCCGGGGCATTCGTCCCTCATTGTCTGGCGGGCGGAGCGGGGCCCCGCAAACGGAGGCGGAGCGGGCGGGGACTAGGAAGAGGTGTCGTCCGGCCACCGCCAGCTCATGCCGTAGATGCCCTGTCGGCACTGCGCTGCGTACAGATGGGCCGTGCCCGAGGTGTCCACGGCCAGGGGGCGCACCTTGCGCTGCTGCGCGGAGGAGTTCTCGCGGTAGTACGAGTGGCAGAGCGCCGGGTGACGGTCGTGGGGGAAGTACACGTGCAGGAGGTAGCAGTCCTGGTTGCCGCGTATGCCGCGCTCGTGGAATCCCGTCGGGCGGTCGTAGGGGGCGGCACGGATCTCGTACTCGACGGCCATGGTCTCGCCCAGCGTCAGCGGACGGCCGAAGCCGATCTGGAGCATCACTCCGCCCGAGGCCGCGTCCTGCCGCAGCGACTCCAGCCGCCCGCAGCGCACGGTCGCCTCGGGCAGCCCACCGTCAGGGTCGTCCAGAAAGTGCAGATTCATCATCTGCTCCGGCCCGTCGGCGACGGCGCGGACCAGGTGATTCACGATCAGGCGGCGTACGCAGCCGCGCCGGTCCAGGTGCAGGACCTCGCGGGTGAGGAGCACGACGATGTCCCGGTTGAAGTCCGCGAAGGCGTCTCCGAGTGCCTGCTCCTGCCAGGATTCCTGGCCGTAGAGACGGCGGGTCGCGTGCTCGTCGGTGCGGGCGACCCGCCGTCCGCGCGGGCGCTGGGGCGGCAGCAGCGCGGAGAGCCCGCCGGGCGGCAGGTCGAGGATGCTCTCCAGGGCGACGACCGCGCGCAGGGAGTCGGAGCGCTCGGGCCGGGTGCGGTCGCGCTGCCAGTAGCTGAGGGTCGCGGGGGTCAGCCGGATACCGCGAGCGGACAATCGCTCGCAGATACGGTCCAGAGGGAGCCCGCGCCGACGTACCGCCTCGCGCAGTGCGGCGGCGAACGGAGCGGGGCGTTCCACCGACAGGGCCGGTGAAAGGACCGATTCCGTATCGGTTTCTCCATGATTCGGCTTGCTCGGCTTCAGCCCGGATGTATCCGTCACGAATTCCGCCTCCCGGCATGACAGATGACGACCCACGGCTCCGCTACCAAACCCCGCCGAGGCCGCGTACGTCAATATCCGGAACGCCGCTTCCGCATCACTTTTCGCCCGCATCAACCCCTGGAGGAGCACGGATCGTTGCGCCCGCGTCGCTCTCCGGCGCCCTCGCATTCCCCGAGTTCGCGCATTAAGTGTTTACGTCTTTCGCCTTAAGACCCCGTGCCCCGCGATGCCTTGTGTGACCGCCCGGAGCGACGGGAGGGTTTCGCCCACGGCCCGGTCCGGGAAATCCCGCGTACCGCGCCGATGGCAGTTCGGTGCACCGAATGACCCCACCCCGGTGCACCGAACCGCCGTGAGCCCCCACTCAGTTGAAAGGCATTCAGATGGCGCATGCTCGGCATTTCCTCCTCGCCGCCGCCGCGGCCGGAGCCCTGGTGGCCACAACCGGCGCCACCGGCGCACAAGCCGACGCTCCCCCCGCACCGCGCTACGAACCGCGGATGATCGCGGCCCTGGCGGACACCCTCGGCGTGAGCGACTCCGCCGCCGTGAGACACCTCGACGAACAGGCCGACCAGCAGCGGAGACTTGACCGGCTGCGCACGGACGGCGTCCGGACGGACGGCGCGTTCTTCGACGCCAAGGGCACGCTGACGGTGAACGTCGGCGCGGCCCGCGAGGCGAAGAAGGTCAAGGCCACCGGCCTGACCGCCCGCATACCGAGCCGCGGCGAGGCCGAACTGGCGCGCATCACCGCCGCACTCGACGCGACGGCTGCCAAGCGCGTCCCGAGCGGCGTCGCCTCCTGGGAGGCCGACCTGGCCTCCGACACGGTCAAGGTCACCGTGACCGACTCCGCCACCCCGGCCGCGCGCGCCTTCCTGAAGGAGGCCCGCAAGTACGGGGACGCCGTCCGCGTCGTCAAGAGCGACCGCGAGCTCCAGGCAAAGGCGGCCGTCGCTCCGGGCAGCCGGATGAACATCAACAACCAGCCGGGGTCGTGGTGCTCGGTCGGCTTCGGGGCGCGGAACGCCGCGGGCAAGCAGTACCTCGTCACCGCGGGCCACTGCGTGACCGGCAACCCGGGCCTCTACTTCGACGGTTCCAAGTTCGCCTCGGGATCGACGACCCGCTTCGCGCTCGGCCGCGACAGCGTGGACATGGGCCTGGCGACGGTCGACGCGGGCTCCTCCATCACGACGGCGGTCGGCACCTGGGGCAACGGCGCCCCGGTCGCGGTGCGCGGCAGCCAGCGCGCGGCGGTCGGCGCGAGCCTCTGCAAGTCCGGCTCGACGACGGGCTGGACCTGCGGAAAGGTCAACGCCTACGACGTCACCGTCACCTACACCGACCGCAACGGCGGCCCGGACACCGTGGTCAGGGGTCTCGGCCGGTCCACGGTGTGCGTCGAGGGCGGCGACAGCGGCGGCGCGTACATCGCGGGCAACCAGGCCCAGGGAATGACCTCGGGCGGCCCGACGAACCAGTCCTGCGGCGGGGTGAACCTCCAGGGCTCGTCCTACTTCCAGCCGTTGGACGACACGCTGCGGTACTACGGCCTGACGCTCAACACGAACTGAGCCGGCACGCAGTCCCCCTCACTGGTCCCGTCTGTCCACGCTGAACACGGTGACCGCCACGGCGGCCAGCGCCCACAGCGCGTACACGGTCCAGGCGCCCCCCGCCGACCAGGGGTACGCCTCGAAGTGCGCGCCGGGCTCGGTGAGCCGTCGCCACGCCGGGTACGGCAGGGCGTGGGCGATGAGGGCGGACCAGTAGCGGTCGGGGCTGACGACCATGGGCAGCACCAGAAGCGTCGCGACAGTGACGATCATGGTGCTGCCCATGTGGCGCAGGAGCGTGCCGATCGCCATGCCCACCAGCGCGGCGACGGGCGTGAGCAGCGCGGACGCCGCGACGACGCGCAGAGCGCCGGGGTGGTCGAGGGAGACGCCGATGTCCCGGGCGGACAGGATCGCCTGCGTCGAGAAGAAGGACACGAAGGCGACCAGGGCGCCGAACACGGTGGTCACCACCGCGACCACGGCGGCCTTGGCCGCCATCACCGCACGGCGGGCGGGGACGGCCGCGAACGTCGTCCGGATGAGCCCGCTGCCGTACTCCCCCACGACCGTCACGGCGCCGATGGCCCCCGCCGCGAGGAGGTGGATCACGACGGCGTTGGACGTGAAGGCCTCGGCGAGGGGGATGCCGTCGCGGATGAACGCGTCCGCGTCGCCCGCGTTCTCGTCCGTCCAGTACTGGTAGGTGTCGTATGCCTGGCCCACGTTGAAGCCGATCACGGCGAGCGCGGTGATCAGGTACGCCCACGGCGTCGACCGCAGCGACCAGAGCTTCAGCCACTCCGCGGCGAGGAGGTCGCGGAAGCGGGCGGCGGGCTCACCGGCCGTCCCGGCCTCGTAGGGGGCGGTACCGGTGGCAGTCCCTGTGGTCATCGTGTCTCTCCCGCGAGGTATTCGACGCTTCCGGCCGTGAGTTCCATGAAGGCCTCCTCCAAGGACGCCGAGCGTGGGGCCAGTTCGTGCAGCGGCAGGGCGTGGGCGCAGGCCAGGTCGCCGACGCGGGCCGCGTCCAGGCCGGTGACGGTGAGCAGCGGCCCGTCCTGGTGGACCACGGCGCCCTCGGCGGTCAGGACGTCCGCCAGGTCGGCGGCGCGCGGGGTGCGCACGGTGACGTTCGCCCCGGTGCCCCGGGCCGCGAACCGCGTGAGGCTCTCGGCCGCGATCAGCTCGCCGCGCCCGATGACGATCAGTTCGTCGGCCGTGTTCTCCATCTCGGACATCAGATGGCTGGACACGAAGACGGTGCGGCCCTCGGCGGCCAGGCGCCGGAACAGGCCGCGCACCCACAGCACCCCTTCCGGGTCGAGCCCGTTGAGCGGCTCGTCGAAGAGGAGCACCGGCGGGTCGCCGAGCAGTGCGGCGGCGATGCCGAGGCGTTGGCGCATGCCGAGCGAGAACCCCGCGATGCGGCGCCGTCCCGCCGCCCCGGCGAGCCCGACCTCCGCGAGGACCTCGTCCACGCGGCGGCGCGGGATGCGGTTGCTGCGGGCGAGCACGGCGAGGTGCGCGGCGGCGCTGCGGCCGCCGTGCATGTCGCCCGCGTCGAGCAGCGCGCCCACGTGGCGCAGGCCGCGCGGCCGGTCGCGGAAGGAGCGGCCGCCGACGGTGACGGAGCCGCCCGTCGGCTCGTTCAGGCCGAGGATCATGCGCAGGGTGGTGGACTTGCCCGCGCCGTTCGGCCCGAGGAAGCCCGTGACGTATCCGGGCCGCACCGTGAACGTGAGGTCCTTGACGGCCGTCGTCGCGCCGTAGCGCTTGGTCAGGTCCTTGACTTCGATCATGCGTCAACGGTGCCGGGGCGGGGGCCGTCCGGCATCGGCCCGGCGCCGACAATCCGGGCCGCCCGGTGTCGACCCTGGTTGTACACCCGTGGGCCGATCCCCGCCGTTGATCACGCGATTACGATGTCGACATGTCCGTGACACCACCGCAGCCCCCGTTCAAGCGCGTGCCGCCGCATACGTGGACGGCGCTGGCCTGGCTGGTGGGGTCGGCCCTGACGTTCCTCTTCCGGTTCCGGCTCCCGGGCGAGGCCCAGCCCGCGCAACAGGGCGTCCTCTTCTTCCGCTGGGACGGCCTGGCGATGCTGGCCCTCGCCACCGTGCTGGCCTTCGCGGGCGGCCACCGCCTGCACCGCAGCCCGCTGGCCGGGCTCTCCCTGATCCTGCTCGCCGCGGCGGGCGCGTCGACGACGCTGAGCGTGGGCGAGATCCCGCTGCTGCAGTTCGTCGCGGCCGATGTCGCGGTGTACGTCATCGCCTCGGCCCGGCCGCGCAGGACCGGCTTGGCCGCGCTGTCGTTGGCGCTCGGCACGCTCGCCGGATATCTGCTCACGCGGCTGGCCTTCGGCTGGGTCGTCGGGACCTCGGCGGAGCTGACCGTCGCGCTGACGGCCGTGGTCGCCTGGCTCCTCGGTGACGCGGCGCACCAGTCACGGCGCCACGCCGAGCAGCTTCGCGAGCGGGCCGCCGCCCAGGCCGTCACCGCCGAACGGCTCCGCATCGCACGCGAGTTGCACGACATGGTCGCGCACAGCATCGGCATCATCGCCCTCCAGTCCGGGGCGGCTCGCCGCGTCATCGGCACCCAGCCCGAGCGGGCCCGCGGCGCCCTCGGCGAGATCGAGACGGCGAGCCGCGAGACGCTGTCCGGCCTGCGCCGCATGCTCGGCGCGCTGCGCACCCCGGAACCGGGCAAGGCCCAGGAGACGGCCCCGCTCGACCCGGGCCTCGGCCTCGCCGACGTGGACCGGCTCGCGCGGACCACCACGGCCGCGGGCGTGCGCGTCGACGTGCGCTGGCTCGGCGAACTCCGGCCGGTGCCGCCGGAGATCGACGTGTCGGCGTACCGCATCATCCAGGAGGCCGTCACCAACGTGGTCCGCCACGCGGGCACCCGCTCCTGCCGGGTGACCGTCGACCGCCGCGACGACGAGCTGACGATCGAGGTCCTCGACGGCGGACCCGGCAGGGAGGCGGCGGCCGCAGGCGGAACGGGGACAGCCCGGAGCACGGCCGTGGACGCTCCCGGCTACGGCCTGCTCGGCATGCGCGAGCGGGTCGGCCTGCTGCACGGGGAGTTCAGCGCGCGGCCGCGTCCCGAGGGCGGCTTCCGCGTGGCGGCACGGCTGCCCGTTCCCGCGAGTGTGCGATGACGGCGCCCGCCGCCCCGGCGGACGACCGGCGGCCGGTGCGCGTCGTCCTGGCCGACGACCAGCCGCTGGTGCGCACGGCCCTGCAGATGGTCATCACCGAGGCCGACGACCTCGAAGTCGTCGGCGAGGCCGGAAACGGCAGCGAGGCGGTCCGCCTCACCGCGGACCTGAGGCCCGACGTCGTGGTCATGGACATCCGCATGCCCGGTATGGACGGCATCGAGGCCACCCGTCTGATCACCCGGGCAACGGACGCCACCCGCATCGTCGTCCTGACGACGTTCGACGACGACGATTACGTCTACGGGGCGCTGCGCGCCGGAGCCTCCGGGTTCCTCGTCAAGGACATGGCGCTCGACGAGATCCTCGCCGCCGTCCGGATCGTCGCGGCCGGGGACGGCCTGATCGCGCCGAGCGTCACCGGCCGCCTGATCAAGGAGTTCGCCGACCGCCCCGCGGCCGCCCCGGCGCCCCGGGACGTCACGGGCATCACGGACCGTGAGCGCGAGGTCCTGACCCTCGTCGGCGGCGGCCTGTCCAACCCCGAGATCGCCGAGCGGCTGCACATCAGCGTCGCCACCGCCAAGACGTACGTGACGCGCCTGCTCTCCAAGCTGGACGCCCGCGACCGGGTGCAGCTCGTGATCATCGCGTACGAGACGGGTCTGGTCGCGCCGCCCCGCTGAACCGGGCGGCGGGCGCCCTCGGCCCACGGGGCCCGCTGAGCGGCGCCCGGCCTCACTCCCCGCCACAATGGAGGGGTGGAGTGGTTCACGGCGGACTCCTACTGGCTGGGCCGCCTGGTGTTCCAGCGGGTCCTGGCCGCGGTCTACCTCGTCGCCTTCCTGGGCGCCGCGCTGCAGTTCCGCGCGCTCATCGGCGAGCGCGGCATGCTGCCCGTGCCCCGGTTCGTCGCGAGGGTGCCGTTCCGCCGGGCTCCGAGCGTCTTCCACTTCCACTACTCGGACCGGTTCTTCGCGCTGTGGGCGTGGACGGGCTGCGCGGTGGCGGTGGCGCTGCTCGCGGGCGCCGACGGGCTGCTACCGCTGTGGGGCGCGATGCTGCTGTGGCTGGTGCCGTGGGCGCTGTATCTGTCCATCGTGAACGTGGGGCAGACCTGGTACGGCTTCGGCTGGGAGTCGCTGCTCCTGGAGGTCGGCTTCCTCGCCGTGTTCCTCGCGGGGGACGACGTCGGGCCGCCGGTGCTCGTGCTGTTCCTGCTGCGCTGGGTGCTGTTCCGGGTCGAGTTCGGCGCGGGTCTGATCAAGATGCGCGGCGACCCGTGCTGGCGCAGGCTGACCTGCCTGTACTTCCACCATGAGACCCAGCCGATGCCGGGGCCGCTGAGCTGGTTCTTCCACCGGCTGCCGCGGCCGCTGCACCGCGTGGAGGCGGCCGCCAACCACGTCACCCAACTCGCCGTGCCCTTCCTCCTGTTCACCCCGCAGCCGATCGCGACGGGCGCCGCCCTCCTGATGGCCGCCACCCAGCTGTGGCTGGTCCTGTCCGGCAACTTCTCCTGGCTGAACTGGCTGACGATCGCGCTCGCCCTCAGCGCCGTCGACTTCCGTCGCCTGTTCGGCGACGCGGCGGCCCCGCCCACGGACCTCGGCCCGCCTCCGCTCTGGCACGAGATCCTGGTCATCGCCGTGACGGCGGGTCTCCTCACCTTGAGCTACCGCCCGGCCCGCAACCTCCTCTCCCGGCGGCAGATCATGAACTACTCCTTCGACCCCCTGCATCTGGTCAACGCCTACGGCGCGTTCGGCAGCGTCAACCGGGTGCGGCATGAAGTCGTGATCGAGGGGACGTCGGACCCCGTACCCCGGGTGGACTCCCCTTGGCGGGAGTACGAGTTCAAGGGCAAGCCCGGGGACGTACGGCGGTGGCCGCGCCAGTTCGCTCCGTACCATCTGCGGCTCGACTGGATGATGTGGTTCGCGGCGCTCTCGCCCGGCTACGCGCAGCCGTGGTTCGGGCCGCTGATCGAGCGGCTGCTGGCCGGGGACCCCGACACGCTGCGACTGCTGCGCCGCTGCCCCTTCCCCGACCGGCCGCCGCTCCATGTGCGGGCCCGCCTGTACCGCTACCGCATGACGACGTGGCGTGAGCTGCGCGCGACGGGCGCGTGCTGGGAGCGGACGTACGTGAGGGAGTTCCTGCCGCCGACGCGACTCGACACGGCCGCTTCACCGGGCGGGTGACGGCTGGGGATGAGGGCGGTCATCCCCTCCGGGTCGGCCCACTTCATCTACGTCAGTTCCCTTGGTCCAGCGGGCCTCACCGGTCAGGAAGACCCCACCCCTGCCCCGGCAGCCCGTAGACCCGCCGCGCCGTCCCCGCGAAGACCTCCGCCTGCTCGGCGGCACTCAACTCCTCCGTCAACGCCCGTGCCGCATCGACGACTTGGCCGTACGAGGCCGCGAGGCCCGACACCGGCCAGTCCGAGCCGAACATCAGCCGGCCGGGGCCGAACGCCTCCAGGGCCGTGTCCGCGTACGGCCGCAGCCCGGCCACCGTCCAGGACGCCCAGTCCGCCTCGGTCACCAGGCCGGACAGCTTGGCCACGGTGTTCGGCAGGGACGCGAGGGCGCGCAGGGACCTCGCCCAGGGTTCGAGACCGCCGGACGCGACGGGCGGCTTGCCCAGGTGGTCGAGCACGAACGTGAGGTGCGGCAGGCGCGCGGCCGCCTCGGCGCACATCGGCAGTTGTTCGGGGCGCACCACGAGGTCGTACACGAGCCCCGCGTCGGCCACGGCGGCGAGACCGCGACGCACGTCCGCGCGCAGCAGCCACTGGGGGTCGGGGTCGGACTGCACCTGGTGACGGATGCCCACCAGGTGCGCGCCGCCCGGCAGTTCGGCGAGGGCGGCCAGGGTGTCGACGACGTCGGGGCGGGTCAGGTCGGTCCAGCCGACGACCCCGGCGATCAGGTCACTGCCCGCCGCGAGGGCCAGGAACTCCGGGGTCTCCTCGGCCACGGTGACGGTCTGCACGAGGACGGTGGCGACGACTCCGGCGGCGCGCGCGTGCGGCGCGAGGTCGTCGACGGTGTAGGTCCGCCGGATCGGGGCCAGCGCGGGCCCGGTGATCCAGTCCTGGTCGCGCACGGCGAGGTCCCACACGTGGTGGTGGGCGTCGACGACCCCTGGTGTCATGGCAGTTCCCATACGACGGGCAGGCCCGCGTCCGCGCCGTCGCCGGAGTAGTCGTGGACCACGTCGAGCAGCTCCGCCATGCGCGCCTGCCAGGCCACGTTCACGGGCAGCCGCTCCAGCTCGGCGAGGAGGCGGGCGTAGTCCGCGCACTCCAGGACGTGGAACAGGTCGGTGCCTTCCCCAAGCTCTCGGCTGCGCTCGAGCAGGGGAGACCCCACCCGCCAGATCGTCCAGGACGTGGCGCCCGCGGCGCGGATGGCGGCGACGAGCTCGGCCGGAACTTCGCGGTGTGCGGCCTCGTACTCCTCGAAGCAGCCAGCGCGGACCCTGGTGTGCAGGGCGACTCTCATGGGGCACAGACCTCTCCGGGAAGGCCCTCTCCGGGCACGGGCACCTCGGGCGGAAGCAGGCCCTCCGCCCGGGCCTCCTTCCAGAAGTCCGCGGGCACGTCGGCCGCGAACTGTTCGGCGGCATCGGCCACTTGGCCGGGCGCGTGGATGCCGACCAGGACGCTCGCCACCGCCGGGTGGCCGAAGGGGAAGGCGAGAGCGGCGGCCCGCAGGGTGGTGCCGTGGCGGACGGCGAGGGACTGCAACGACCGGGCCCGGTCGAGGAGTTCGCCGGGCGCCTCGGTGTAGTCGAAGCGCGCGCCCTCCTTCGGGTCGGCGAGGAGCCCGGAGTTGAAGACGCCGCCGATGACGACCGACGCGCCGCGCGCGCTCGCGGCGGGCAGCAGCTCGGCGAGTGCCTGGTGGTCGAGGAGGGTGTAGCGGCCCGCGCACAGCACGGCGTCGACGTCGGTGTCGCGGACGAAGCGGGTCAGCATCTCGGCCTGGTTCATGCCTGCGCCGATGGCGCCCACGACGCCTTCGGAGCGCAGCCGTTCCAGGGCCGGGTAGCCCTCGCGGAAGGCCTGCTCGCCGTGGTCGTCCGGATCGTGCAGGAAGACGATGTCGACCCGGTCGAGCCCGAGCCGCGCCAGGCTGGACTCGATCGAGCGGCGCACGCCGTCCGCGCTGAAGTCCCATCGCCGCCGGTGCGCGGCGGGCACGGCGAAGCCGCCGTCGGCCAGGTCGTCGCCGGTCACCGCGCCGGTGACCGGCTCCAGGATCCGCCCCACCTTCGTGGAGAGGGTGTACGCGTCCCGGGGGCGCCCGCGCAGGGCCGCGCCGAGCCTGCGTTCGGACAGGCCGAGGCCGTAGTGCGGCGCCGTGTCGAAGTAGCGCATCCCGGCGTCCCAGGCGGAGCCGATCGCGAAGGCCGCGTCGTCGTCGCTGACGGGCGA
This sequence comes from Streptomyces sp. NPDC041205, assembly GCF_055591765.1. Classification (NCBI taxonomy): domain Bacteria; kingdom Bacillati; phylum Actinomycetota; class Actinomycetes; order Kitasatosporales; family Streptomycetaceae; genus Streptomyces; species Streptomyces sp. NPDC041205. The sequence goes on from NZ_JBVIZH010000008.1 coordinate 387,564, forward strand.
GTAGAGGTTGCCGATGCCCGCGCCGCCGAACGACAGCTCGCTGACCCGGACGCCACTGCGGCCGAGGGGCCGCTCCCCTATGCCGCCGACGCCGGTCCCGCCGGTCCCGCGGGTCTCGCTGGCCCTGCTGGTCCCGCCAGTCCCGTTGGCCCTGCTGGGCTCGCCTATGCCGCCGGTCCCGTCTGTCACATCAGTCGCACCGGTCCCACCGGCCCCACCTATGCCGCTCACTGGGCCACCGGCCGCAGCCGCAGGCCCTGCATGCCGCCGTCGACGGCGAGCGCGGTGCCGGTGGTCGCACCGGACAGCGGGCTCGCCAGATAGGCGATGGCCCCGGCGACCTCGTCGGCGCCGACCAGGCGCCCGGTGGGCTGGCGGGCCGCGAGGGCGGCGCGCTCGGCCGCCGGGTCGGGTGCGGCGTCGAGGAGGCGGCCGACCCACGGGGTGTCCACGGTGCCGGGATTGACGCAGTTCACGCGCACTCCTTCGCGGACGTGATCGGCGGCCATGGCGAGCGTGAGTGAGAGTACGGCGCCCTTGGACGCGGAGTACAGGGCGCGCTGCGGCAGGCCCGCGGTCGCGGCGATGGAGCAGGTGTTGACGATCGCGGCGTGCGCGGACGTCCGCAGGTGCGGGAGCGCGGCCCGGGTGGTGCGGACGATGCCGAGCACGTTCACGTCGAGGACGGTGTGCCACTGCGCGTCGTCGTTGTCCTCGATCGTGCCCTGGGCGCCGATGCCCGCGTTGTTGACCAGGACGTCGAGTCCCCCGAGGTCGGCCACGGCCGCTGCGACGGCGGCCCGCACCGCGGTGTCGTCGGTGACGTCGGCGGCGTACCCACGCAGTGGTTTCTGCACGCCGCTCGGGTCGAGGTCGAGCACCGCCACCTGGGCGCCCCGGGCGGCGAGGAGCTCCGCCGTGGCCCGGCCGATGCCGGACGCGCCGCCGGTGACCAGAGCCCTGAAGCCGGTGAAGTCCGTCATGCCGCTGCCCCCTTCTGTGCCGTCTTCCGCTTGGCCGTCTTCTTCGCCGTCTGCGCTGCCGGTGCCGCGGTCGCCGTCGTGCCCGCCGGCTCGGCCTGGCGCGCGAGGTCGGCGGCCCAGAACGCGCCGCCGGGGTAGGTGAACTCCGCTAGGGACTCGGGGCGCATGGTCGCCGAGAAGCCGGGCGCGACGGGCGCCGTGTAGTGACCGTCGCGGATCACGACGGGGTCCACGAAGTGTTCGTGGAGGTGGTCGACGTACTCGATGACACGGTTCTCCGTGGTGCCGGACAGCGCGACGAAGTCGAACATCGACAGGTGCTGGACCAGCTCGCACAGGCCGACACCGCCCGCGTGCGGGCACACCGGCACCCCGAAGCGGGCGGCGAGCAGCAGGATCGCGAGGTTCTCGTTGACGCCGCCGACGCGGGCCGCGTCGAGTTGGAGGACGTCGATGGCGCCCGCCTGGAGGAGCTGTTTGAACACGATGCGGTTCTGCACGTGTTCGCCGGTGGCCACCTTCACCGGGGCGACGGCCTTGCGGATCGCGGCGTGCGCGAGGACGTCGTCGGGGCTGGTGGGCTCCTCCACCCAGTACGGGTCGAACTCGGCGAGGGCGCGGGTCCAGCGCACGGCCTCGTCGAGGTCCCAGCGCTGGTTGGCGTCGATGGCCATGCGGATGTCGGGTCCGATGGCGGCGCGGGCGGTGCGGCAGCGGCGGATGTCGTCGTCGAGGTCCGCGCCGACCTTCAGCTTGATCTGCGTGAAGCCGTCGGCGACGGCCTGGCGGGCGAGCCGGGTGAGCTTGTCGTCGCTGTAGCCGAGCCAGCCCGGTGAGGTGGTGTAGCCGGGGAAGCCGCGGGCGCGCAGCCCGGCCTCGCGGTCGGCCGCGCCCGTGCGGCCGGCCCGGAGGAGCGCGAGGGCCTGCTCGGGGGTGAGCGCGTCGGCGATGTAGCGGAAGTCGATCTGGGAGACCAGCCACTCGGGGTCGGCGTCCGCGAGGAACTTCCACAGCGGGGTGCGGGCGCGTTTGGCGGCCAGGTCCCAGACGGCGTTGACGACGGCGCCGACCGCCATGTGCATCACGCCCTTCTCGGGCCCGAGCCAGCGCAGTTGGCTGTCGCCGATCAGGTCGCGGTTGAGCGTGCCCGGGTCCCCGCAGAGCTCGTCGACGGGGCGGCCGACGACGTGGTGGCGCAGGGCGTCGATCGCGGCGACCTGCACGTCGTTGCCGCGCCCGATGGTGAAGGTGAAGCCGTGTCCTTCGAGTCCGTCCTCGGCGTCGGTGCGCAGCACCACGTAGGCGGCCGAGTAGTCCGGGTCCGGGTTCATCGCGTCGGACCCGTCCAGTTCCCGTGAGGTCGGGAAGCGGATGTCGTAGGTGTCGACCGCCGTGACGCGGCCGGGGGTTGGGGACACAGGAGGCCTTTCCGGAAAGGAACGGGGAGCCAGGCGGGCGCGGACCTCAGTCCTGGGCGCGGCCCGTGGTGACGCGGGCGATCATCAGGGCGACCAGGATGATGCCGCCGTAGATGGCCTGGATCCAGAAGGACGGCACCTGGGCGAGCGTGAGCAGGTTCTGTACGACGCCGAGCAGCAGGACGCCGGTCAGCGCGCCGAACATGGTGCCCTTGCCGCCGTCGAGGCTGATGCCGCCGATGACTGCGGCCGCGAACACCGTGAAGATCATGTTGGTGCCCTGGTTGGCGTTGATCGCGCCGACGTAGCCGGTCTGCATCAGGCCGCCGACCGCGGCGAGGCCGCCCGCGACCACGAACACCCCGAGCATGACGCGGTCGACCCGGATGCCCGCGGCCCGCGCGGCCTCCGGGTTGCCGCCGATGGCGTACAGGGCGCGGCCCACCCGGTGGTACTTGAGCACGAGGCCCGCGATGCCGAAGGCTGCCGCCGCGATCCACACCGAGAGCGGCACGGTCAGGAACGTGGAGGTGGCCAGCGTGAAGAACGGCTCGGGCATGCCGAACAGCGTCTTGCCCTCGGTGGCGCCGACGAGGACGCCGCGCAGCACGATCAGCATGGCGAGCGTGACGATGAACGCGTTGAGCTTCAGCTTGACGACGAGCACGCCGTTGAAGGCACCGATCACCGCGCCCACCAGGACGATCGCTATCAGCCCGACGGCGGTGGGCAGGTCGGTGCCGAACCCGGCCTGGGCGGCGGGCAGCACGAGCAGCGCGCCGATGGCGGGCGCGATGCCGACGACCGACTCCAGGGACAGGTCGAACTTGCCGGTGATCAGCACCAGGGACTCGGCGAGGACGACCATCGCGAGGGCCGCGGACGCGCCGAGGATGGAGATGAGGTTGCGCTCGGTGAGGAACGAGTCGTTGACGAAGGCGCCGAACACCATGAGCAGCAGCAGCGCGGGGACGAGGGCGAGTTCCCTGGCCCGGTGCAGGACGATGCTCTTCGCTGAGCGGGGTTCCTTGGGGCGGGCCCCGGCGACAGGGGTGGCTGTCCTCGCAGCCGAGGGGGCCTTGGTGTCAGCCATGGTGGTCTCCTTGTGGTTCTGCTGCGGGCCGGTGGGGGCTGGTCGCGCCGTTCCCCGCGCCCTTTACGGGGCTCCTGAGCGGCGCATGTGACGGCCCCGCGCCCCTGTCGGGGCCCGTGTGGCCGACTCCCTCCACCGACGCGATCAGTTCGTGGTCGTGCCAGCCCGCCGCGTGCTCCGCGACGACGCGGCCGTGGAAGAGGACCAGGACCCGGTCGCAGCGGCGCAGGTCGTCGAGTTCGTCGGAGACGACGAGCACGGCCGTGCCGTCGTCGCGGGCGTGGTCGACGCGGGCGAGCAGGGACTCCTTGGACTTCACGTCGACGCCCGCGGTGGGGTTGATGAGGACGAGCAGCCGGGGGTCGGAGGCGAGGGCCCGGGCCATGACGACCTTCTGCGCGTTGCCTCCGGAGAGGTCGGACACGGGCTGGTCGGGTCCTTCGGCGTGGATGTCGAGCCGTTCGATGAGACCGCCCGCGAAGGCGCGCTTGCGGTCGGGGCCGACGAAGCCGTACCGGCCGAGGCTGCCGAGGACGCTCATGGTGGCGTTGTCGCCGATGGACATGCCGTACACGAGGCCCTCGTCGTGCCGGTCGCGCGGTACGCAGCCGACTCCGGCCCGCAGCGCGGCGGGCACGTCGCCGAACGGCAGGGGTGCGCCGTCCAGGAGGGCGGTGCCCGCGGTCGGGGTGTGCAGGCCCGCGAAGGACTCCGCGAGGTTGATCTTGCCGCTTCCGCTGGACCCGGCGAGCCCGACGACCTCGCCCCGGCGCACGGTGAGATCGACGTTCTCGTACGAGGGGCTGGTGAGCCCGCGCACGTCGAGCAGGACGGGGGCCTCGGCGGGGACCTCGGGCCGGGCGCGGTCCTTGCTCTCCGTGATGGCCTCGCCCGCCATGGCCTCCACGAGGGCGGCGCGCGGGAGTTCGGCGACGGGGGCGGTGGTGATCCAGCGGGCGTCGCGCAGGACGGTGACGGTCTGGCACACCTCGTACACCTCTTGCAGGTGGTGCGAGATGAACAGGAACGTCACGCCGGATTCCTGCAGGGCCCGCATGCGCGTGAAAAGGCGCTCGATCTCGCGGTTGTCGAGCTGCGCGGTGGGCTCGTCGAGGACGATGAAGCGCGCCCCGAAGCTGAGCGCCCGGGCGATCTCCACCATTTGGCGGTCCTCGACCTTGAGGTCGGCGGTGCGGGCGTCGGGGTCGACGTGGACGTCCCAGGTGTGCAGGACCTCCGCGGCCTCGGCCTTGAGGCGGCGCCAGCTGATGAGTCCGCCGCGGCCCTGGGGCTGGCGGTTGATGAACAGGTTCTCGGCGACCGACAGTTCCGGTACGACGGTGGGCCGCTGGTACACGCAGGCGACCTTGCGGCGCCAGGCGTCGCGGTCGGCGAGCGGCGGCGCGCTCTCGCCGTCGAACAGGACGGTGCCGGCATCCGGTGCCTGGAGGCCGGTGAGGATGGAGACGAGGGTGGACTTGCCCGCGCCGTTGCGGCCGACGAGGGCGTGGGACTCGCCGGCCCTGACGGTGAGGCGGCCGTCCTGGAGGGCCACGGTGGGTCCGTACCGCTTGGCTATGCCGGTCGCCTCGACGAGGGGGACGCCCCCGTGCCCGGCGACCGGCCGGTTCGCTGACGTCGTCATTTGACCGAGTTGCCCCAGAGCTTGGCGTCGTCGACGTTCTCCTTGGTGACGAGCGGCGCGGGCAGTTGGTCCTCCAGGATGCCGTTGGGCAGCTTCACGATGGTGGAGTCGTGGTCGGTGGGGCCGGGCTTGAACTTCTTTCCGTTCATCGCGGCCTTGATGTAGTACATGCCGTACTTCGCGTACGCGTCGGCGGGCTGCGAGACGGTCGCGTCGATCTGGCCCTTGCGGATGGCGTCGAACTCCTGCGGGATGCCGTCGTTCGACACGATCGTGATGTGCCCCTTGGCACCCGCCTTCTTCAGCATCCCCTTGGACTTCAGGGTCTGGAGGGTGGGCGCGAGGTAGACGCCGCCCGCCTGCATGTAGATGCCCTTGATGTCGGAGTTGGAGTTCAGGAGGGTGTCCAGCTTGGACGCGGCGGTGTCCGACTCCCACTTGGCGGGGATCTCCAGGACCTTCAGCTTCGGGTACTTGTCCTTGACGCAGTCCCGGAAGGCCTTGGAGCGCTCACGCCCGTTGACGGAGGCCAGATCGCCCATGATCTGGACGACCTTCCCGCTCTTGACCTGCTTGCCCAGGTAGTCACAGGCCTTCTGGCCGTACGCGACGTTGTTCGCGCGCACGACCATCGCGACCTTGCCCTTCTCCGGCGCCACGTCCACGGCGACCACGGGCACGCCCTTGCGCTCCGCCTGGTCGAGGCCGGCGGATATGGCGGCACTGTCGAGCGGGGCCACGACCAGGCCCTTGACGCCCTGGTTGAGCTGGTTGTTGATGTCGGTGATCTGCTGCGAGGGGTCGCTGTTGGAGTTGACGGTCTTGAGCGCGTCGACGTCCTCGGACTTCGCCATCTTCGGCACGTAGTCGTTGTACGACTGCCAGAACGGCGAGGTCAGCAGCGGCAGGATCACCCCGACCTTGCCCTCGCCGCCGTCCCCGCCACCGGATTTCCCGGTGTCCTTCGTACTGCCGCAGGCGGTGAGCGCGAGCGCAGCGCAGGCCGCCGCGGCTCCCACGCGGACGCCCTGGGCGCGCCGCTTCCTCCGAGGGCTGTTCCGCACTGTACTGCCGACCATCTGACGGCTCCTCATCGAGCGAATCAAGGGGGGACTCATCACGGGACTGCGAGTCGGTCGAGTGACCGTGGGCGAATATTTATCAGACCACTTGGCGGCCACAACACCCCTACACGGCAAGTTTTCCTGGTTTTCGGCCATAGTGGTCCGACCACATCTGTGGCTAAACTGCGCGGCACCCGGCAAGTGAAGGAGCGGTCCGTGGATCAGAGCGCCCAGAGCGCCCCACCCGTGCACCAGGGCACCGCGCCCGCGCAGGAGGGCGTCGCGGCACCCGCGCAGAAGGGCACCGTGACCCAGCGGGCCATCGAGCAGATCAAGGCGATGATCGGTGAAGGCCTGCTCGAACCGGGCCAGCGGCTGCCCACGGAACGGGATCTGGCCGCCCAGTTGGGGATCTCGCGCAGCTCCATGCGGGAGGCTATCCGGGCCCTGACGGTGCTCGGCGTTCTGGAGGCACGGCACGGCTCGGGCATCTACGTGACCCAGTTGGAGGCCGGTGACCTCCTGGAGACCTTCGGCGTCGTCGCCGATCTGTCCCGCGGCCCGCGCCTGGTGGAGCTGCTGGAAGTGCGCCGGGTCCTGGAGTCCACGGCGACCGCCCTCGCCGCCGCGCGCATCTCCCCCGACCAGCTGGCCGACGTGGAGAAGCACCTCGCGGCCATGAACGCCACCGACGACCCCGAGGAGATCCTCTCCCACGACCTCGCCTTCCACCGGGCCATCGCGCACGCCGCGGGCAACGACACGATGGCCGCGATCCTCGAAGGCCTCTCCTCGCGCACGTTCCGGGCCCGCGTGTGGCGCGGCTACCAGGAGGAGGGCGCCTTCGAGCGGACCCGCAGGGAGCACGCCCGCATCCACCGGGCCCTGGTCGCCCGGGACCCGGAGGCCGCGCGGGCCGCGGCGGCGGCACATGTGGGAGAGGTCGAGGAGTGGCTGCGGGTGCATCTGGAGGCAGGAGAAGCAGGGGCGGGGGACCCCGGGGAGGCGGGCTAGGCCCGGACCGGGGGCGGGGCGGGGCAGGTGGGGCGGATGAGGCAGGCGTGACCGGGGGCAGCAGCGCGCTGCTGTGGGATGGTGGTCGCGTGAACCTGGAGGACCTCGTCCGGCTGCGCCGGGCCCGTGACCGGATGGACCGTGAGTACGCACAGCCGCTCGACGTGCCGGAGCTGGCGCGCTTCGCGCTGATGTCGCCGGGCCACTTCTCCCGCAGCTTCCGCGCCGCCTTCGGCGAGACGCCGTACAGCTATCTGATGACGCGCCGGATCGAGCGCGCCAAGGCGCTCCTGCGGCGCGGCGACCTGTCGGTGACGGAGGTCTGCTTCGAGGTGGGCTGTACGTCGCTGGGGTCGTTCAGCTCCCGGTTCACGGAACTGGTCGGCGAGAGCCCGTCCGCGTACCGGGCCCGCCCCCATGGCGAGGGCGCCGACGTGCCCGCCTGCATCGCCAAGATCCACACCCGGCCGATCAGGAACGGCCAGGCCAAGGCCGACCAGCCCAAGGCCGACCGGCCCCGGACCGATCAGGAATCGAGAAGCGAACCGCAGCCCCCGCCCGTAGCGTGAACGGCATGGACATCACGCTTTCGCAAGCCTTCATCGCCGTCGACGACCACGACAAGGCGCTCACCTTCTACCGGGACGCGCTCGGGCTGGAAGTGCGCAACGACGTCGCGTTCGAGGGCATGCGCTGGGTGACCGTCGGCTCGCCTGCGCAGCCGGACGTGGAGCTCGTCCTGGAGCCGCCGCTCGCGGACCCCAACGCCTCACCCGCCGACCGGCAGGCCATGGCGGAACTCCTCGCGAAGGGCCTGCTGCGCGGCGTGATCTTCCGGACCGACGACGTCGACGCCGCCTTCGAGCGGATCAGCGCCGCGGGCGGCGAGGTCCTCCAGGAGCCCATGGACCAGCCCTACGGCGTCCGCGACTGCGCCTTCCGCGACCCCGCCGGCAACATGCTCCGCTTCAGCCGGCCCTCCCCCACCGAGCGGTGAGCAGGAGCCACCAGGCCTCCGCCGGCACCTCCCCGAACCCACCGTGATCCCCGACGGCACCGCCGCGCGACAGATGGAGACATGACCACCATGGCCACCAGGACGGACCGGCGGTCGCCCGCGCCGCACGAAGCCGACAGCCACGATCTGATCCGTGTGCACGGCGCGCGCGTGAACAACCTCAAAGACGTCACCATCGAGATCCCCAAGCGCAGGCTGACGGTGTTCACCGGCGTCTCGGGTTCGGGCAAGAGCTCGCTGGTGTTCGGCACCATCGCCGCGGAGTCGCAGCGGCTGATCAACGAGACGTACAGCGCCTTCGTGCAGGGCTTCATGCCGACCCTCGCGCGGCCCGAGGTCGACGTGCTCGACGGGCTCACCACCGTCATCACCGTCGACCAGCAGCGCATGGGGTCCGACCCGCGCTCCACGGTCGGCACCGCGACCGACGCCAACGCGATGCTGCGCATCCTCTTCAGCCGCCTCGGCAAGCCGCACATCGGCCCGCCCAGCGCGTACTCCTTCAACACCGCCTCGGTCCGGGCGAGCGGCGGGATCACCGTCGAGCGCGGCGCGGACAGGACGAAGACCGTGAAGGCGACCTTCAATCGCGTCGGCGGGATGTGCACGCGCTGCGAGGGCCGGGGCGCGGTCTCCGACATCGACCTCACCCAGCTCTACGACGACTCCAAGTCGATCGCCGAGGGCGCGTTCACCATCCCCGGCTGGAAGTCGGACAACGTGTGGACGGTGGGGCTCTACTCCCAGTCGGGCTTCCTCGACCCGGACAAGCCGATCCGCCGGTTCACCAAGAAGGAGATGCGGGACTTCCTCCACCACGAGCCGGTCAAGGTGAAGGTCAACGGCGTCAACCTCACCTACGAAGGCCTGATCCCCAAGATCCAGAAGTCGTTCCTGTCCAAGGACAAGGAAGCGATGCAGCCGCACATCCGCGCCTTCGTGGAGCGGGCGGTCACCTTCACCACCTGCCCCGAGTGCGACGGGACGCGGCTCAGTGAGGGTGCCCGGTCCTCGAAGATCAAGCGCGTCAGCATCGCCGACGCCTGCCAGATGGAGATCAGGGACCTGGCCGCATGGGTCCGCGGTCTCAAGGAGCCGTCGGTGGCGCCGCTGCTCACCGCGCTCCAGGGGACGCTGGACTCGTTCGTGGAACTGGGCCTCGGCTATCTCTCGCTGGACCGGGCGGCGGGCACGCTCTCCGGCGGCGAGGCGCAGCGCGTCAAGATGATCCGCCACCTCGGCTCCTCGCTCACCGACGTCACCTATGTCTTCGACGAGCCCACCATCGGCCTGCACCCCCACGACATCCAGCGGATGAACGAACTGCTGCTCCGGCTGCGGAACAAGGGCAACACGGTGCTCGTCGTGGAGCACAAGCCCGAGGTCATCGCTATCGCCGACCATGTCGTCGACCTCGGCCCCGGCGCCGGCACGGGCGGCGGCGCGGTCTGCTTCGAGGGCACCGTCGCGGGGCTGCGGGCGAGCGACACCGTCACCGGCCGCCACTTCGACGACCGGGCCGCCGTCAAGGACACGGTGCGCGAACCCACCGGCACCCTGGAGATCCGCGGCGCGAGCGCGCACAACCTGCGGCACGTCGACGTCGACGTGCCCCTCGGGGTGCTCGTCGCCGTCACCGGCGTCGCGGGCTCCGGCAAGAGCTCCCTCGTGCACGGCTCGATCCCGGCCGACGCCGACGTGGTGTCGATCGACCAGACCCCGATCCGCGGCTCGCGGCGCAGCAACCCGGCGACGTACACCGGTCTGCTCGACCCGATCCGCAAGGCGTACGCGAAGGCCAACGGCGTGAAGCCGGCGCTGTTCAGCGCCAACTCCGAGGGCGCCTGCCCCACCTGCAACGGCGCGGGCGTCGTCTACACCGACCTGGGCATGATGGCCGGGGTCGCCACGCCCTGCGAGGAGTGCGAGGGCAAGCGATACCAGGCCTCGGTGCTCGACTACCACCTCGGCGGCCGGGACATCAGCGAGGTGCTCGCGATGTCCGTGACCGAGGCCGAGGAGTTCTTCGGCTCCGGCGAGGCGCACACCCCCGCCGCGCACAAGATCCTCGGCCGTCTCGCCGACGTAGGGCTCGGCTACCTCACCCTCGGCCAGCCGCTCACCACCCTGTCGGGCGGCGAGCGGCAGCGCCTGAAACTGGCGGCCCACATGGCCGAGAAGGGCGGCGACCGGCTCGTCTACGTACTCGACGAGCCGACCGCCGGACTCCACCTCGCCGACGTCGAGCAGTTGCTCGGCCTGCTCGACCGCCTGGTCGACTCCGGCAGGTCGGTCATCGTGGTCGAGCACCACCAGGCGGTGATGGCGCACGCCGACTGGATCATCGACCTGGGCCCGGGCGCGGGCCACGACGGCGGCGAGATCGTCTTCGAGGGCACGCCCGCCGAACTCGTCGCCGCCCGCGCCACGCTGACCGGCGAGCACCTCGCGGCCTACGTGGGCGCCTGAGCCGCTCAGGCGCGCGAGAACCTCAGCGTGACCAGCTCGAACGCCCGCAACGACACGGCCACTTCGCCGCCCGCCAGCTCCGGAGCGGCCGCCCCGGCCAGCGGCCGCTCCAGCAGGTCCGTCACGGCGACCGAGCCCGCGGGGAAGCCCACGGCCAGCGTGGCCCTGGCCCGCCCGCCCCGGGACTCGTGGAAGCGGACGACCACGTCGCCGCTGCCGTCGTCGGCGAGCTTGACCGCGGTGACCACGACGGCGTCGTTGTCGACGGCGACCAGCGGGGCGACGGGCGCGCCGCCGGTGAGGGTCCGCTCGGGCAGGTTGATCCGGTAGCCCTCGCGCACCGCGTCGCCGATGGTCGCGCCGGGCGCGAGCGCGTGCCGGAAGCGGTGCACGCCCTGGTCGGTCTCGGGGTCGGGGAAGCGCGGGGCCCGCAGCAGCGACACCCGCACCGTCGTGGTCGTACCGGCGTCGCTGTCGCGTACGTCGCGGGTGACGTCGTGGCCGTACGTCGAGTCGTTGACGAGGGCGACGCCCCAGCCCGGCTCGTCGACGTGCACGAAGCGGTGGTTGCAGGCCTCGAACTTGGCGGCCTCCCAGCTGGTGTTGGTGTGGGTGGGCCGGTAGAAGTGCCCGAACTGGGTCTCCGAGGAGTACCGCTCGGCGTGCACGTCGAGCGGGAAGGCCAGCTTGAGGAACTTCTCCGTCTCGTGCCAGTCGACCTCGGTGTCGATGTCGAGGCGCCGCTCGCCGGGCGCGAGGGTCAGGACCTGCGTCATGCGCGAGGAGCCGAAGGCGCGCACGACCCGGACCGAGGCGCCGTCGCCGGGCACGACCTCCTCGGCGTCCATCAGGTCGGTGACGGAGTGGCGGTAGAACTCGTCGACGTCCCAGGCGTCCCACATGTTCGGGAAGTCGGCGTGCAGTTGCGGCAGGTTCGCGGCGTGCCCGGGGGCGACGGTCTCGCGCCCCGCTTCGATGTCGTACGCGGACACGACCAGGCCCCGCCCGTCGATCTCGACGCGCAGCAGGCCGTTGTCGAGGACGTAGCCGCCGTCCGCGCGGGCGGCGATGGCGGACTGGCCCGCGGCCACGGGCAGGGCGGCGGCGCCCGCGGGGACCCCGTCGCGGGTGTGCGGCGCGGAGTTGAACACCAGGGTGCTGGTGCCGTCACCGGCGAGGGCGCGCTGGGCCGCGGCGATGATGTCGTTCAGGTCGGCCGCGACCGCCGCGTAGGTCGCGCGGGCCTCGCGGTGCACCCAGGCGATCGACGAGCCGGGCAGGATGTCGTGGAACTGGTGCAGCAGCACCGTCTTCCAGATCCGGTCCAGCTCCTCGTACGGGTAAGGGAATCCGGCCCGGACCGCGGCCGTGGCCGCCCACAGCTCCGCCTCCCGGAGCAGGTGCTCGCTGCGGCGGTTGCCCTGCTTGGTGCCCGCCTGGCTGGTGAGCGTGGCGCGGTGCAGCTCCAGGTACAGCTCGCCGACCCATACCGGCGCGTTCGGGTACTCGGCCTCGGCCTTCTCGAAGAACGCCGCCGGGGTCTCCCACTGGACGGTGGCCGAGCCCTCCAGGTTCCGCAGCCGCCCCGCCTTGGCGATCATCTCGCGGGTCGTGCCGCCGCCGCCGTCGCCCCAGCCGGTGGGCGCGAGCGAGTGCCGGGCGACACCCTTGTCCTTGAAGTTCTTGGCCGCGTGGGCGATCTCGCTGCCCTTCATGGAGCAGTTGTACGTGTCCACGGGCGGGAAGTGCGTGAAGATCCGGGTGCCGTCGATGCCCTCCCACTGGAAGGTGTGGTGCGGGAACTTGTTGGTCTGCGACCACGAGATCTTCTGCGTGAGCAGCCACTTGGCGCCCGCCGCCTTGATGATCTGCGGCAGGCCCGCCGCGAAGCCGAAGGTGTCCGGCAGCCACGCCTCGTCGTTCTCGACGCCGAACTCGTCCAGGAAGAACCTCTTGCCGTGCACGAACTGACGGGCCATCGCCTCCGAACCCGGCATGTTCGTGTCCGACTCCACCCACATGCCGCCCGTGGGCACGAAGCGGCCGTCCGCGACGGCCTTCTTCACCTTCGCCCACACCTCGGGGCGGTGCTCCTTGATCCAGGCCCACTGCTGCGCCTGGGACATGGCGAACACGAAGTCCGGCTCGTCCTCCAGGAGCGCCGTCATGTTCGACGTCGTCCGCGCCACCTTGCGCACCGTCTCCCGCAGCGGCCACAGCCAGGCGGAGTCGATGTGCGCGTGCCCGACCGCGCTGATCCGGTGCGCCGAGTCGTGCGCGGGGGCGGCGAGCACGCCCTCCAGCTCGGCTCGGGCCGCGGGCGCCGAGCCGTTCACGTCCTGGAGGTCGACCGCGTCCAGGGCGCGGTCGACGGCCCGCAGGATCTCGTGGCGGCGGCCGGAGTCCTGCGGCAGCTCCTGCATCAGCTCGCCCAGGACCTCCAGGTCGACGACCAGTTGCCACACCGTCTCGTCGAACACCGCGAGGTCCATGCGCTCCAGGCGGTACTGCGGCTCGCTGCCCGCCGTCTCCTTGTCGCCCAGTTGCGTCGGCAGGAAGGGGTGGTAGTCGAGGATCACCGGGTTCGACGCCGCCTCGATGTGCAGGCGCACCTCCTCCCCGCCCGCCGCGGGGGTCGCTATCCGCACCCACTGGTTGCGCGGGTTGAGGCCCTTCACCGGGGTGCCGTCCGGGCGGTACACCAGGCCCTCGCACTGGAAGCCCGGCATGTTCTCGTCGAAGCCGAGGTCGAGGATCGCCTCGACCGTCTTCCCCGCCCACTCCTGCGGGACCGTGCCCGTCACCCGGAACCAGCTCGTGCCCCAGGGCTTGCCCCAGCGGGTGCCCGCCTCGATCGGCTCGGGTTCGGCTGCCAGGCCTTCGGCCACGGGGACCGGTTCGTCCGGGGCGTTCCAGACGGCGATGTCCAGGGGGACGGCGTGGGGGTAGACGGCGGGGCGGATGCGCTCGTCGAGGACGCGCTTGAGGCGGCCCTCGACCAGGGTGCGGTCGTCATGCATGAGGGGTCTCCGTGTTCGGGGGGAGGTGTGTGGTGTGGTGCGGGTGGGTCCTCGCGGAGCGCCCCAGTCCCGCCCCTTCTCCGAAACCGGGGGCTGCCGCCCCCTGGACCCCCGCTTGTCGGCGCTCCGCGCCTCGTCCTCAAACGCCGGACGGGCTAGTGGGTTGCCGGGGCGGGCTGGGCATGTGCGGCTGTATTCCAGCCCCTCATGGGGTCCCCCCTGCTCCTTGAGAGCTTGGGGGAGTTTGAGGAGCGGGGGTCTGGGGGCAGCGCCCCCAGTTTCGGGAAAGGGGCGGGATGGGGGAGCCCCCGGCAGGGCCGCCTCAGCCCAGGACTTCGGGCGGGCGCACCACCTCCCGGATGCCCCGCGCAGCGAGGTGCGCCGCGTCCTCCGCCCGCTCCGCGAGGACGAACGCGGGCCGGACCCCGTCCGCGACGAGCCGGGCGAAGGCCTCGAAGACGGCGCCGCCGGGCGCGCAGACGGACCGGCGCGAGAAGTCGGGGCCGACGTCGACGACGAGCGCGGTCGTCCGGGGCGCGGGCGCCGGACGCCCGTCGCGCCACTCCTTGGCGAGCCGGGCGAGGGACTCCCCCGCGGGCTTGACGCGCCCGTCGTTGGTGAGGAGGCCGAGGCTGTACTCGAGTTCGGGGAAGTCGGCGAGGGAGCGGGAGACGTCGTGGGAGCACCACCACGTGACCCCCCACACGTCCGCGCAGTCGAGGGCGGCGGCGACGGTGGCCTCGGTGAAGGCGGCGGCGTCCGCGGCGGGGATGAGGGGGGCGGGCGCTCCGACCTCCTGGAGCCAGACGGGCCGGCCGGGCTCCAGGGCCCAGGCCTTGGACAGCTCGATCATGTAGGCGGCGTGCTGCCCGGTGGCGACGCCGTCACGCCCGTGCCGCTGGGCGGTGCCGTTGAAGACCCAGGAGTGGACGGCGGTGACGGCGCCGAGCCGGGCGGCCTGGGCGGGCGTGAAGGGCTGGTCGTCCTGGTACCAGGCGGCGTCGTACTCGGCGTGCAGGTGCAGCCGCCCGGGGGCGCCCTCCTCGCAGGCGGCAAGGACCTCACGCAGCCAGGCGTCGGCCTGTTCCTGGGTGATGCGGTCGGGGTCGGGGTGCGGCCCGGCGGCGAACTGGTTGATCTCGTTGCCGATGGTCATGCCGATGAAGTTGGGCCGGTCGGCGAGCGCGGCGGCGAGGGTGCGCAGGTAGTCGCGCTGGCCGGAGATCACGTCCGGGTCGGTGAAGAGGTTGCGCCGGTGCCAGGTCTGCGTCCACGCGGGCAGGAAGTCGAAGCTCGACAGATGACCCTGGAGCCCGTCGACGTTCACGTCGAGCCCCCGCTCGGCGGCGGCGTCGGCGAGGGCGACGAGCTGCTCGACGGCGCGCGGCCGGATCAGGGTGCGGTTGGGCTGGAAGTACGGCCAGATCGGGAAGACCCGGACGTGGTCGAGCCCGAGGGCGGCGACGGCGTCGAGGTCACGGCGTACGGCGTCGATGTCGAAGTCCAGCCAGTGGTGGAACCACCCCTGGCCGGGGGTGTAGTTGGCGCCGAAGCGGGGCGGTGCGGCGGGGGCCGCGCCGCGCTGGTCGTCAGACGTCATGCGGATCCTGGTTCTTTGAACGCTGGTTCTGGAACGGGTGCGGGGTGCCGCGGGGCCTCAGCCCTTGACCGCTCCCTCGCCGACGCCGCGGAAGAAGTACCGCTGGAGGCAGGCGAAGAGCACGATCAGCGGCAGCACGGCGATCACGGTGCCCGCGGCGACGAGGCGTTCGTCGTTGGCGAAGGTGCCGTGGAGGTAGTTGAGGCCGATGGTGAGCGTGAACTTGTCGGGGTCGCTGAGCACGATGAGGGGCCACAGGAAGTCGTCCCAGGCGCCCATGAAGGCGAAGATGGCGACGACGGCGAGGGTGCCCTTCACGGCGGGCAGGGCGATGCGGAAGAACCGCTGCCACACGTTCGCCCCGTCGACGAAGGCGGCTTCCTCCACCTCGTAGGGCAGGTTGAGGAAGGCGTTGCGCATCAGGAGCACGTTGAGTGCGGAGATGCAGCCGGGCAGCAGCACGCCGATGAGGGTGTTGTTGAGGTCGAGGTCCCGCATGGTCGTGAACTGGGCGATGATGATGCCCTCGACGGGCACCAGCATGGCGAGGATGAACACGAGCGTGGCGGCCTTGCGGCCGCGGTAGCGCAGCCGGGCCAGGGCGTAGCCGGCGAGGGCGGCGCCCACGCAGTTGGTGAAGACGTTCGCGGCGGCGACCTTGAGGGAGTTGAGGGCGTAGTCCCAGACGGGGATCGTGTCGGCGACGCGTTCGTAGTTGTGCAGGGTCGGGTCGGAGGGCAGGAAGCTCGGCGGGGAGCTGAAGATGTTCTCGTGCGGGCCCTTGAGGGAGGTCGAGAGCTGCCACAGGAACGGCCCGATCATCAGGGCGAGCATGACGAGCAGCAGGGTGTAGCGCAGGGCCAGCTCCCACAGGGGCATGCGGCGCCCGTTCTCGTCGGTGACCCGACGACGGCGCCCGCGCGCGCGGGGCGTGGATCCGGCCGGATCCTTCCGGGGCGCGGAGGTGTCCTCGGTGGTGGTCGTCGGCGTGGACATCACCTGTCCTCCTTCCGGTCCGCGCGCAGCACGAGCAGCATCAGCGCGACGGTGACGACGAAGATGACCACGGAGATCGCGGAGGCGTAGCCGACGCGGCCGGTGAGGCCGGTGCCGGTGCGCTGGACCAGCATGACGAGGGTGGTGTCCTCGCCCGCCGGCCCGCCGGTCGGCCCCGCCATCAGATACACCTCGGAGAAGACCTTGAAGGCGGCGACGGAGGACAGCGCGGCGACCAGGACCATGGTGGAGCGGACGGCCGGGACGGTGACGGAGATGAAGCGGCGCACCGGCCCGGCCCCGTCCACGGCGGCGGCCTCGTGCAGTTCGCGGGGCACGTTGGCGAGCGCCGCGAGATAAATGATCATGTAGTAGCCGAGGCCCTTCCAGACCGTGACAGCCATGGCGGAGAACAGCAGCAGCCACTGGTCGCTGAGGAAGCCGACCTTGCCCGCGCCCACCGCCTCCAGGACGGCGTTCACCAGGCCGCGTTCGTCGAGCATCCACACCCAGATCAGGCCGACCACGACGATGGAGGCGACCACCGGCGTGTAGAAGGCCGACCGGAAGAACGTGATGCCGGGGATCTGCTTCTGCACGAGCAGCGCGAGCAGCAGCGGCAGGACGACCAGCGCGGGCACCACCACCAGGACGTACAGCGTGCTGTTGCGCAGGCCGATCCAGAACATGTCGTCGTGCAGCAGCTCACGGAAGTTCGCGAGCCCGACGTACTTGCCCTCGACCAACTGCCGTTTGTCCGTGAAGGAGTTGATGACGGTGCTGACGAACGGATAGAGGATGAAGACGCCGACGACGGCGAGGCCGGGCGCGGCGAACAGCCAGGGGCTGGTGACGAGTTGACGGCGGATGCGGCGCCTCGGCGGGGCGGCGGCTTTCGCTGTCCTGGAGGGGCGGGCGGTGGCCGGCGCGGAGGCGGCTGCTGTGCTCTTCATGCGCTCGGGGCTCAGCTCTGCTTCAGCAGCCGGTCGCAGGCCTTGACAGCGTTGTCAAGCGCTTCCTTGGGGCTCTGCTTGCCCTGCAGCGCGCGGGCGACGGCGTTGCGCAGCTCGATCTTCATCTGCTCACTGAACAGCACCGGCGTGTAATTCACGGCCGTCTTCAGGGACTTGGCGGCGGCAATGCGCACCCGGGTCTCGTCCGAGCCGTCCTCCTTGGTGAAGTACGGGTCGTCCAGGGAGCCCTTGGTGCTGGGGAAGATGGCGACCTTCTTGGCGAAGGACATCTGGCGCTGCGCGTCGGTGACGAAGTGCGCGAAGGCGACGGCGGCGGGCGTCCGCTTGGTGCGGGTGTTCACCATCACGCCCATCACGTACATGTTGTCCTTGCCGGTGGAGCTGATCTGCGGCGTGATGCCGATGTTCTTGTAGAGGCGGGGCGCGTCCTTCTTGAACTTCTCCAGGTCCAGCGCGCTGCCCGGGTTCATGGCGACGGCCTCGGTGAGGAACTTCTTGCCGGTCGACTCCGGCGTGGCCGTGAGCGCCTGCCCGTCCAGGGCCTTGACGTCGTACAACTCCTTGTACTTGGTGAGGAGTTCGACACCCTTGGCGTCATTGAAGGTGAAGCCGGTGCCTTCCTTGTTCATCAGGGGCACGCCGTAGCGGCCGAAGTCCTCGATCGTCGGGACGTTGGCGAGCGTCGCGACCTTGCCCTTGCTCTTCTTCGCCAGCTCCTCGGCGTCGGCGAACAGCTCGTCGTAGGTCTTCGGCGGCTTGTTCGCGTCCAGGCCCGCGTCCTTGAACAGGCGCTTGTTGTAGAACAGCGGCCCGGTGTTCAGGTACCAGGGGAAGGCGTACGTGCCCTCCAGGCCCGGCACCTGGTGGCTCTTCCAGGCGCCCGGCAGGTACTCCTTCTCGTACTTGCCCGCCGACTTGTCGAGGTCGAGGGCGATCCCGGCCTTGGCGAGCGGGGC
Source organism: Streptomyces sp. NPDC041205 (assembly GCF_055591765.1). Lineage (NCBI taxonomy): Bacteria > Bacillati > Actinomycetota > Actinomycetes > Kitasatosporales > Streptomycetaceae > Streptomyces > Streptomyces sp. NPDC041205. The sequence goes on from NZ_JBVIZH010000008.1 coordinate 405,814, forward strand.
CACCAGGTCGGGCGAGACGTTCACGACGTCGGGCAGGGTGCCCCCGGCGGCGTCGGCGCTGATCTTGTCGGCGTAGCCCTCGCCGGGCTGGTCGACCCACTTCACCTTCGCGTCCGGGTACTTCTGCTCGAAGTCGTCGATCAGACCCTCGAAGTACGACTTGAAGTTGGCCTTCAGGTTCCAGGTCTGGAAGGTGATCTCGCCCTCGACCTTGCCGGAGGCGTCGGACGAGCCGCCCTCGTCGCCGCCGCCGCACGCGCTGAGCGGCAGCATCACGGCGGCGAGCGCGGCGGCGACGACCGCCCTGCGGGGGCTTCTGGATATCCGGGAATGACGCACGGTGAACGGCTCCTTTGCTCGGCCCGGCGTGGGCGGTCACGACCTCGGTCCGCGGCGCCGGCCGCGGCGAATCGTGCCGAGGCAGACCCTGCATGGAGCGGAAGTAAAAAGTCAATGGATTGGGGACGATTTGCTGTCCCGGATCCCGTTCGCGGGTACGAACTCCCTGTTCAGAAGGGTTGGTTGAATCCCTTGCGAGGAACAGCTAATGCGCTTTAGGCTGACCGGGCTCAAGCGCATTAGTACGTACGAGGTCGAGCCGCCGTGCGTACCCGGCAAGGCATGCGTGTACCGCGGCAGGGACCCTGCGTAACGCCGCAGGCGGAAAGGGGCAACGCGTGCAAGGCAAGCGGTCAGCGGCACGCCGGCCGACCATGAAGGACATCGCACGGCGCGCCGGAGTCTCCGAGAGCGCCGTCTCCTTCGCGCTCAACGACCGTCCCGGAGTCTCCGAGATCACCCGCGACCGGGTGCGCAGGGTCGCCGAGCAACTGGGCTGGCGCCCGAGCACCGCGGCCCGCGCCCTGTCCGGCGAGGGCGCGGCGACGGTCGGCCTGGTGGTGGCACGGCCCGCGGCCACGCTCGGCGTCGACTCGTTCTTCCTCCAGCTGATCTCCGGTGTCCAGGAGGTCCTGGCCGAGCGCCAACTGGGCCTGCTCTTCCAGGTCGTGGAGGACGTCGACGCGGAGTGCGCCGTGTACCGGCGGTGGTGGGCCGAGCACCGCGTCGACGGTGTGCTCGTGGTGGACCCGCGCACCGACGACCCGCGGCCCGCGCTGCTCGCGGAGCTGGGCATTCCGGCAGTCGTCACCGGTGGTGTGCCCGATCCCGAGAGCGCGTCGCACCCGGGCCTCTCCACCGTCTGGGCCGACGACGCGGGCGCGATGGCGTCCGTCGTCGGCCATCTGCACGCCCTCGGCCACCGCCGCGTCGTGCACATCGCCGGGCTGCCCGGCCTCGCGCACACCGAGCGCCGCATCCGCACCCTGCGGGCGGAGGCCGACCGGCGCGGCCTGACCGAGGTGCGGTCGGTGACCACGGACTACTCGGACTCCGAGGGCGCGGCGGTCACGCGCCGCGTCCTCGGCTCCGAGACACCGCCGACGGCCCTGGTGTACGACAACGACGTGATGGCGGTGGCCGGGGTGGCCGCGGCGGCCTCCCTCGGCTTCGGCGTGCCGGCCGACGTGTCGGTGGTGGCCTGGGAGGACTCGGCGCTGTGCCGGATGGTGCACCCGTGGCTCACCGCGCTGTCCCGCGACACGGTGTCCTTCGGCCGGACGGCGGCCCGCGAACTCCTCGGCCTCCTCGACGACGGCCCTTCGGGCACGGTGCAGGTGCCGCTGCCGCGGCTGATCGAGCGGGAGAGCACGGGGGCGGTGCGGGGTCCGGTGTCGGGGTGAGTTGGGGGTCCCCGGGCGTTGGGCTGAGGCTGGGGATTCCCGGGGTGACCGTCTGAGGTTGGGGAACCGCGGGTGTCCAGCTGAGGCTGGGGATTCCCGGACGTCCGGCTGAAGCTCGCGAGCCCCGCGCGTCCGGCTGAAGCTGGGGGCGCTCCCGGACGTCCGGCTGAAGCTGGCCGATCCCCGGTGGCCCGTGGGGTCCGGGAGAGTCCGCCGGTCCGGTCACGTGCGGGAGGCCCCGCCGGTCCGGTGGTGTCGGGGAGACTGGGGTCATGGAGCTGGCGGAGACACGGCGGATCGGCGAGGCGCTTGGCCGTGCGGTGGTCGTGGCGCGCCCGCTGGCGGGCGGGTTCTCCCACGAGACGGCGCTGCTCGACCTCGCCGGTGGCGGGCGGGTGGTCGCGCGGCTCGGCGGCGCCGCGCCCGCCGTGGAGGCCGCGGTGATGGCGGCGGGCCGCGCCCGGGTGCCGGTGCCCGAGGTGCTGCACGTGCTGCCCGCCGTGGTGGAACCGGACGAGGCCCGCGCGGCGATGGTCCTGGAGTACGTGCCGGGGACGCCCCTCAGTCACGTGCTCGGCGCGGGCGGGGTCGACCGGGACTCCCTCGCCGCGCTCGGCACCGAGGTCGGCCGGGTCGTCGCCCGCGTCGGGGCCGTGACGTTCGGCTGGCCCGGCTTCTTCACGGACGACCGGCTCACCGTCGGGCGGGACAAGCAGCCGTGGTCACGGCAGTTGCCGGAGGTCGCTGAGACGTGCGTGGCCGCGGTGCCCGGGGAGCGGCTCGACACCGCCGCACGGCGGGCCTGGGTGAAGCTGTGCGAGGCCCACGCGCCCGCGCTGGAAGCGTGGACCGGCTGGCGTGCCTGGTGCACGCCGACATCAACCCCAAGAACATCCTGGTGTCCCGCGCGGGGCCCGGCTGGCGCGTGGACGCCGTCCTGGACTGGGAGTTCGCGTACTCCGGCTGTCCGTACGGGGACGCGGCGAACATGCTGCGCTTCGGGGACGCCTACCCCGACGGGTTCCTCGACGGCTTCCGCGAAGGGTTTCGTACGGGAGAGCGCACCCATCCCCTCGACGCGGACTGGGAGTACCTGGGCCGGGTCCTCGACCTGTTCGCCCTCAGCGACCTGGTGACACGGCCGGAGGGGCATAAAGTCGCGGACGCGGCGGCCGAGGTGGTGCGGCGGTGGGTGGTGCGGCCGTTCACGTGAGGGTCTGGTTCAGGCGAGGGGCCCGGTTCATGGACGGGCGCAGGCGGTCTGGTCTCACGTCGCGGGCCTGCGCGCGAGGAACACGAACTCCCGGCCCGGCCGGTCGGGTGCGTCCCGTACGTCCACCACCGCGTACCCCTCGGCGACCAGGTCCGCCTCGACCTCCTCCCGCTCGCGGAACCGCAGCGTCGAGTCCGCCGTCAGGACCTGCCCGTCGGCGAACACACAGTTCCCACGGAACGTCACGAGCGGCCCGTCGACCTCCAGCAGGTCGAACCAGCCCTCGACCACGCCGAAGCCGGGCACGTCCGTCACGCTGTACGAGGCCTCGCGGTTCCACTCCTCCCAGGCGCGCCGCGCCGGAACGCGGGTCTCGAACACGAGGTGCCCGCCCGGACGCAGCGCCGCGCGGGCTCCCTTCAGGGTCGCCCGCCACTCCCCCGGGTCGGCGATCGCCTGGGCGACGTTCGCCGTCATCGTCGCGAGGTCGGCCTGCAGCGGCGGCAGCGTGGTCGCGTCGCCGTGGATCCACCGCACCCGCTCGCCACCCGCCTTGCCCCTGGCCACGTCGAGGGAGGCCGCGGCCGGATCGACACCGACGACGTCGATGCCCCGCGCGGCGAGGAGCAGCGCGAACACACCGGTGCCGCAGCCGATGTCCAGGACCTGCCGCGCCCCGAACTCCTCGGCGAGGCGCAGATACGGGTCGAGGTCGCTGCGGTCGGGGTCGAGCGGGTCGTAGAGCGCGGCCAGGCGCGGGTCCTGGGAGTGTTCGGATGCCATGGCGGCGAAGGTATCCGGAGGTGGCGGCCGGTGCAGGGGATTTTTCGGCGGCCCCGGACCCGGGCCCCCGGACCTGCCCCGGACCTGGACCTGCCCCGGCCGCGAACCCGGCCAGGGCAGGCCGCCGCCAGCGCCCCGCGTCAGGAACGGGGCCCCACGGCCCGCCCCTCACCCTCAGGCGCCGCCGGAGCCGGAACCCCCGACCCGGGCAGCGTCGCCCGGCGCGGCCCGGGCACGCACACCGCCACCAGCACGGCCGCCGCCACGCGCACCGCGCCGTTGACCACGGCCGCGCCCGCCGGGCTGAACCACCGTGCCATCACCGCGACTTCCATGTCGTCGACCACGTCGCCCGTGGTGCCCTGGGTGGTGATGACGCCGACGACGCGCCCGCGCAGCCGGTCGGGGCTGTGGTGCTGTACGAGGGCGTACTCCAGGTTCTCGTAGACCGTGCCCGCCGCGCCGCCGACCGTCGGCATCACGACGGCGACCGCCACCTGGCCGCCGAGGCCGAACCCGATGGTCGCGAGGCCGTCGACGCGGGCGGAGGCCAGGAACAGACGGCCCGGGCGCGCGGCCCGCGTGACCCAGCCGCTGGTCGCCGAGACGAGGACCGCGCCCGCGCGGGCGCCGTGTACAGCAGGCCGAGCATGAGCTCGCCGCCGCCGAAACGGGTGTCCACGCTCTCCGGAAACAGGATCACCGGCAGGTTGAACAGGGCGGTGACACCGCCCTGGGCCAGGAGGCCGCCGACGCGCGGCATACCGGAACGCGACGAGCGGTGAACCGCTGTCGTCCTCCGCGCCGTTGCCGGAGGTACCGCCGGGCGTCTCGTCCGAGGCCTGCCCTGGAGCCTCGTAGCGGGCCGGTGCCAGTGGCCCCACGCGACGCGGCAGCAGCGTCACCCCGATGGTGACGGCCGTGAAGGCGACACCGGCCCGGGGCCGTTCAGGGCGTGCAGCACGCCGCCGAGGAGCGGCGCGGGGATCGAGCCGATCTCGCCGGTGAGGCAGATCAGCGCCCCGGCGGCGGGAGTTGGCCGGGGCGACGAGGGTCGGCGCGACCGCCATGAGCGTAGAAGAGGCTCATTCGGCTGGGACCACCGCCTCCGGGTCCTGACGGCGCCAGGCCGCCCCGGGCGGCGGTGAGGCCCCGTCAGGGCGTGGCGAGGTGGCGGGTGTCACCGACGCTGACGACCTGGCGGTTGTGGAAGAAGTCGTCCTCGCGCAGCAGCGTGATGCTCCCCGACGGCGCCCGGAAGCTGACGGAGCCGAGGGACTCGTACGGCATCTTGATCCAGGCCGCGACGACGAAGGTCAGGGCGAACCCGTGCGTGACGACGATCTGGTGCGCGCGGGGGCGCCGCAGCAGTTCGGCCATGGCGTCGTAGACGCGGCGCGCGCACTCGCCCCTGGTCTCGGCACCCGGCACGCCCTCGTGGTGCCCCATCCTGTCGCCGTCGGCCGGGGGCGGCACGAACCGCCGTTCCAGCCACTCCTGCGGTCCGCCCTCCGCCTCTCCGTACGACTTCTCCCGCAGCCTGCGGTCCAGGACCGGCCGTACGCCGAACAGTTCGCCCACCGCGTCGGCGGTCTGCGCCGCGCGGCGCAGGTCCGAGGAGATCAGCTCGACGTCCGCGCCCTCGGGGATGTCGGCGCGCAGCGCCCGGGCGATGGTGGCCGCGGCCCGGCGACCGGCGGGCGTGAGGTCGGAGTCGTGCCAGCCGCCGACCACCTTCTCGACGTGGTGTGTGGCCTCCGGGTGGGCGATGACGTGGATGCTGCGCATCGGGGCGTGCCTTTCGCGTGGCTACGGGGGCTTGCGGGATGTGCGGGTCTTCGCCGTGGTCACCGTGCTCAGGGGAGCGGGACCGGCTGGGAACTCGCCGCGCCGGTCGCCGACCCCGCCGCCTCGCCCCCCATGCTGTCCTTGCCGTGCCCGGCGCCCTTCGCACCGTTCGCACTCTTCGTATCCTCCGGCACCGTGCGGCGGCGCACCCACAGGAGGGCGCCCGCGAGCATCACGGCGCCGCCGAGCAGCCAGCGCGGAGAGCCTTCCGGGAGGTGCCCGATGACCAATCCCGTTCCGGCGCCGACCAGTTGGAGGGAGAGCGACTGGACGGACAGGGCGGTGGCGCGGCCCGCGCTGTCGACGCGCCGGTGCAGGATGTCGTTCTCGCTCGGGCCCGCGGCACCGAGGCCCACGTACACAAGGGCGTAGCCGAGCACCGCGAGGGTGAGCGGGGCCGGGCCCGAGGCGACGGCGGTGAGGCCGAGGAGCAGCAGGCCGCCCGCGGCGGCGCCGAGGCCCAGGAGGACCGCGCGCTCGCTCCCGCCCGCGTACCGGGCCAGCGGCGGCGCGAGGTGGCTGCCTGCCATCGAGCACAGGTATCCGGCGCAGGCGAGGCCCGCGAACAGGACCGCCCCGGACTCCGGCGCGCCGGTCAGATCGACGGCCCTGCCGGGGGTCAGGACCTCCACGGTGATCAGCGCGCTGCCCGCGGCACCGGCGCTGAGGACGATCCGCCGCACCAGCGCGTCCCGGCCGCCGAGGCGGACTCCTGCGACGACGGTGGCGGGGACGCCGCGCAGGACTCCGCGCAGGGTGGTGCGCCGCCGGGGCGGCTCGGGCAGCGCGGTCAGGACGTAGGCGAGGAAGCCGACCTCGACGGCCGCGCCGAGCAGGGCCGGTACGGACAGCGGGATCACGAGCCCGGACGTGGCGTCGCCGAGGCGGGCGCCGAGGTCGGGGCCGAGGCTGAGGAGCCAGGGCAGGGCGCCGCCGATCAGGACCCCGGCCGCGAGCGCCGCGGAGGTGGCGGCGCCGCCCCGGGCCAGGCCGGTGCGCAGCTCGGCGTCGGGGCCGGCGCTCGCGTGCACCGTGTCGACGTACCAGGCCTCGGCGGGGCCGCTCGACAGGGCGCGGCCCGCGCCCTTGAGGGCCATGCCGAGGGCGAGCACCCAGGCGGTGGTGCCGAGCGCGTGCATTACCAGCGCGACCAGGTCGAAGAGGCCCGCCGCGGCGAGCACGGCGCGGCGTCCGAGCACGTCGGAGAGGCCCCCGGTGGGGAGTTCGAGGGCGGCGGCGGTGAGGGAGTGCGCGGCGACACATCCGGCGACGGCCGCGAGGGCGAGCCCCCGCTCGGTCAGGAGCGCCACCATGGGCGCGATGGCCAGGCCCAGCGGCAGCCAGAACAGCGCGCAGACCGTGACGTACCGACGGCGGGCGGTGCGGGGGTCGAGGGGGCCGGGGCCGCTTGAGCGAGGGTCGTCGGATATGGAGGCGCGGGATTCAGTCATGGGTGTAGCCCCGCACGCGTCTCGGAGCGGGGGCGCCCTCCTCGGAGGGGTCGTCCGCCGGGGCGGGAGTGCGCCCAGCGGCCGTGCCGCCTGCCGGGTCCGAGGCGGCCCCGTCGCCGGGACGGCCTGCCCCGGCCGGGCCGTCCGCTCCCGTCCGGCCCTCCCCTTCGCGCGGACCGCCTGCCTCGCCCGGGCTGTCCCCCTCGCCCGGGCCGACCGCCGCCGCCGGACCGCCCGCGCCCGCCGAACCGTCCGGCCCTCCGGCCCCTTCCTCCCTCGCCCGCCGACCGGCGACCGGCAGCCCCATGAAGGCCACCACGACCTTCCTGGCGCGCGGGTCCCCCGCGTCGCGCGCCGTCAGCTCCTCAAGCTTGGCCTCGAACGCCTGCTTGAGCTCGGTCAGGGACTCGGGGGTCAGGTCCGGCAGCAGGTCCGTGATGCCGGACGGCTCGAGCCATTCCCGGCCGATCCGTCCGGCGGCCAGGTCGGCCTCGTACCACTCCAGGGACTCCCGCAGGTGGTCGAGCTGGCGCCGGGCCATCCTGCCCGTGAACTCCCGGCCGACCGGCGAGGCCTCCATCGCCGCGTGGTCCCAGGTGGTCACCGCGTGCACCGCCCGCCACCGGCGCTCACGGCTGTCGCGGTGCTCGGCCTCGGCGACGAACGCGTACTTCGCGAGGACGCGCAGGTGGTAGCTGGTCGAGGCGGACGACTCGCCCGTCCTGGCCGCCAGCTCGCTCGCGGTGGCGGGTCCGTCCATGCGCAGCAGGCCGAGCAGCCGGACCCGCAGCGGGTGGGTCAGTGCCTTGATGGCGGCGGGCTCCCGCTCCGGGTCGAGAACCCGCAGGTGGTCCCGCCTGGCCGGGGGCCGCGCCGCGTCCTGTGCGCGCTCTCCCCCGGCCTCCTGTCCGGCGCCCGCCGGGCGCTCTTCGTCTGCCATACGGCGAGCGTAGAACGCCTCGACCACTTTCCAAAAGCCTTTTTGCAGAATGTTTTTGGGAAAGTTGCAGCCGAGGTGGCACCCCCACGCGGTACGGTCAACCACCCCCGGACGTGCCGCGCCCCCCGCCGCGACTCGCGACGGGGGGCGTGGGGCGCACTCACGCAGGGTCAGTCGATACCGGGGAGGATGTGCGGCTCCGCGAGGTCGTCCTCGTATCCGGCGAGCCGGATGGGAGCCGCCTTGGCCCACGAGTCCAGGTTGCGGAGCTTCTGGGGACGTCCGCCCCGCTCACCGCCACGATCGGCCGGCCGCTTCTCCTGCTTGGTCAGATCTGGTGTCACCGCGCACTCCTTTGTGTCGCGTAACGGAAGAACGATGGCTGCGCTTACTGCGCTGTCTTCTCGGTCGCGGTGGCGCCGTGTCCGGGCGGGATCGCGGCAGCGGGTCGCAGCCTGTCCCGGGGCGGCGTAGAGATGCTGGTGTGCGCCTCGTGGCCGTCCGTTCGCCCTAGGTTAACCAAATGAGCGCGGGTCTGCTCGATGGCGCCAAAACAAAGGGTGGATTCCGGACATGCCTTATTCGCGAGGCACTCCGGTCGCCGCGGTGACTACCACTTGCCGGGCTTGTAGTCCTTGAGGAACACCCCGTACAGGTCCTCGCCCGCCTCGCCGCGCACCACCGGGTCGTACACGCGGGCCGCGCCGTCGACCAGGTCGAGCGGGGCGTGGAAGCCCTCCTCGGCGAGGCGCAGCTTGTCGTGGTGGGGGCGCTCGTCGGTGATCCAGCCGGTGTCGACGGAGGTCATGAGGATGCCGTCGGCCTCGAACATCTCCTGGCCGCTGGTGCGCGTCACCATGTTCATCGCGGCCTTGGCGGCGTTGGTGTTCGGGTGCCCCGCGCCCTTGTAGCCGCGGCCGAAGACGCCTTCCATCGCCGAGACGTTGACGACGTAGGCGCGTCCGCTGGCCGCCTTCTTCGCGGCCTCGGCCATCATCGGCCGCAGGTGGCTGATCAGGATGAACGGCGCGGTGTAGTTGCAGAGCTGGGTCTCGAGCAGCTCCACCGGGGAGATCTGTTCGATGGTCTGCACCCAGGTGTTGGTGTCGACGACGTCCGGCACCAGGCCGCCCGCGTCGATGGCGGTGCCTTCCAGGTGCCGCTCGACGCTGGCGTTGCCCGCGACCAGGGCGAGGTCGGCGACCTGCTGCGCGTCCAGGCCGCTGACGCCGACGGGCAGCGCGGCCGGTCCGCCGAGCTCGCCGACCGCGCCGGAGTTGAAGGCGCCGATCACGTGGTGGGCGGGCAGTTCCCCGGCGGGCAGCGGGGCGCTCTCACCCTCGACGAGCGCGGCGTAGGCCGAGGGCAGGCGGCGCACGGTCTGCGTCGCGTTGTTGATGAGGATGTCGAGCGGGCCCTGCTCGGCGACCTGCTCGGCCAGGCCGACCACCTGCGCGGGGTCGCGCAGGTCGATGCCGACGACCTCCAGGCGGTGCATCCAGTCCGCCGAGTCGTCCATCGCCTTGAAGCGGCGGATGGCGTCCTTGGGGAAGCGGGTCGTGATGGTGGTGTGCGCGCCGTCGCGAAGCAGCCGCAGCGCGATGTACATGCCGATCTTGGCGCGGCCGCCGGTGAGCAGGGCGCGCTTGCCGGTGAGGTCGGCGCGCGCGTCGCGCTTGGCGCGGTTCTCGGCGGCGCAGGCCTGGCAGAGCTGGTGGTAGAAGTAGTCGACTTCCACGTACCGCGTCTTGCAGGTGTAGCAGGAGCGGGGGCGCTGGAGTATCCCCGCGATCTGGCCGGCCTCGGTGACGGAGGAGGGCAGGATGCCCTCCGTCTCGTCGTCGATGCGTTGCGCGGAGCCGGTGGCGGTGGCCTCGGTGACGGCCTTGTCGTGGGCGGTCTTGGCGGCCCTGCGCTCCTGGCGGCGGCGCTGCTTCACGGTGCGGTAGATCCCGGCGGTGGCACGGCGCACGGTGATCGCGTCGGGGTGGTCGACGTCCAGTTGGTCCAGCTCGTCGAGGACGCTGAGGCAGACGGCGAGTCGCTCGGGGTCGATGCCCGGGCCGTACGGACCGAAGTCCCCGGCGTCGGCGGCGGCCCCCTGCCCCTGGTGCCCCTCGTGCCCCTGGTCGCCCCCGCGGCCGTCCGCAACGGCGCCGGCACCCTGCTGCTGGCTGTCCTCTGTCACCGTCATGGCCGCTGTCGTTCCTCACCGCACTCGTGCCGCGGCTCGTCTGAGGTGACCGCGGAAGCTCCAAAAGCGGAACTTTACGTAGCCCGGGCGCCCGGTACCAAACCCGAACGGTCGCCCGCCACGCCCCGTGCGCGCTCGCACACCGCCACCAGCGCGGCCAGTTCCGCGCCGAGACACCGCGCGAGAAGGTCCAGGTCCGGCACCGCGGCGGCGTCGGCGACCAGACCGTAGTGGACGCGGCCGCGGTACGTGGAGACGGCGACGGCGAGCGCCTGCCCGCGGGCCAGCGGGGCGAAGGGGTAGACCTCGGCGAGCGGGCAGCCCGCGAGGCGCAGGCCGAGGCTGGGCAGCGGCACGCTGGTGACGAGGATGTCGAAGAGCAGCCGGGCGGCGTGCGCGACGGCGGGGCCGCCGACGCGGTGGCCGATCGGAAGGACGTGGTCGGCGAGCAGCGCGACGGCTCCCGCGCCGCGGGTGGGGCCCGCGTCCTTGTTGCGGTCCATGGCGGTACGCACGGCGCGAAGGCGGGCCACCGGGTCCGGGTCGTCGACGGGCAGCCGGACCAGATAGCCGGAGAGGCGGTTGCCCTGCGGGTGGGCGGTGCGCGGGCGGCGCCGCGAGACCGGGACGAGCGCACGCGGGACGACGCCCTCACTGCCGTCGCCCCGCTCGTCCAGCCAGCGCCGCAGCGCCCCGGCGACCACGGCGATCAGGACGTCGTTGACGGTGCCCCCGACGGTCTTGCGCACCCGGTGCACATCGTCCAGGTCCAGGGCGACGCCCGCGGTGCGGCGGGTGCCGGTGGGCCGGGAGGTGAGGGCGGCGCAGGAGCGGACGCCCCAGGTCGCCCGCGCCACGGACGCGCCGATGTCGAGCGCCCGCCCGACGTCGGCGGCGGCGGAGCGGGCCCCGGACAGGGCGGAGCCGACGGTGTCGGGCAGCCGCCGCGGGTCGAGGGCGTGCCACCACGGCGTCCCGGGGACGGGGCGGGGCTCGCGCGCGGGCGGGATTTCCATCGGGTCCATGACCCCGGCGGCCAGGGTGAGGGCGCGCAGCCCGTCGGCGAGGGCGTGGTGGAACTTGAACAGGACCGCGAACGAGGTCCCGTCGGCGGCGGGCAGGACGTGCGCCTCCCACGGCGGCCGGTCCCGGTCGAGGGGCTGCTCCATGAGCGCGCCCGCCGCCGCGTGGAAGTCGGCCGCGGGCGGGGCGAGGTGGACGTGGTCCAGTGGGTCGAAGTCGGGCGCGGGCTGCCGCTGGGCACCGCCGGGAGGCAGCAGCACGGGCCGTATCCGCATGCGCAGGCCCGGGACGGCCGGGGCGCGGGCGGCGAGCAGATCGGCGGCGTGCGCGGCGGCGGACGGCGAGTCCGCGGCGAAGACGCCGAGGGCCCCCAGGTGCATGGGGTGTTCGGCGGACTCGATGCTCCAGAAGGCGAGATCGAGAGGGGCGAGCAGGTCCGAGCTCTCAGAGGTCATGGCTCGCTCTCGCGTCGATGACGGCTGGTCGATGACGGAGCCAGCAGCCAATCACCCTCCGACAATTACGGTCAAGTACGATCTAGCTACGTACAGTTAACAACGGGTTAAGGCCCGCCCTTCCCGGAAACCGCCGGGAAGGGCGGGCCTCGCGGGGCCTCAGCGGTCACCCGCGCACCGCGAGCGCGCTCACCTCACCACGGGCGGCGCCGCCTCGGGTGACGTACCCCACCCCGAGGGCCTGTCCCCCACCGCGAACGACAGCTCCCGCAGCCCACGGATGTCACCCGTGCGCAGATACGTCCGCCCGTAGTCCGCGCCGTCGGCCCTCACCGACTGCACGTACCGCCGCTCCGGCGACGTGCCCGGCGCCTTCACCGTGAACCGCCCGCTCGGGTAATAGCGGCGGTCCAGGCTGAGGTCGACCCGCTCGAAGACCGGCGTCGACAGGCCCCAGGTGTCCGTGCCCGGCTGCACCGGGAAGATCCCGATGGACGAGAGCACGTTCCAGGCGGACATGGTGCCGAGGTCGTCGTTGCCGGTCATGCCGGTCGGGGTGTCCGTGAAGAGCGTGAGCGCGGCGTGCACCACGTCCGTCGTCTTCCACGGCTGCCCGGTGGACAGATACGTGTACGGGGCGATCAGGTCGGGCTCGTTCTGCGGGTTGTACTTGTCCGCGTTGTAGTAGTCGTACGGGCCGTTGACCCACACCTCACGGGCGGTCTTCGCCGGGTCCTTCAGGAGCTGGTCGTAGGCGAAGAAGGAGTCCAGGCGGCTGTTCGTGGCCTGCTTGCCGCCGATGAGGTCCACCATGCCGGGCAGGTCCTGCGGCACCAGCCACTGGTACTGCCAGGACGTGCCCTCGTGGAAGCCCTCGCTCTTGGCCGGATCGGCGGGCCCGGTGAACGCCCCCGCCTTGTCCCGGGCCCGGAAGAACCCGGTCGAACCGTCGAAGATCTTCCGGTAATTCTGGGCCCGCGCCGCATAGCGCTCGGCGTCCTTCTTGTGCCCCAGCTCGCGCGCCATCTGCCCGAGCATCGCGTCCGACAGGGCGTACTCCAGCGTGGCCGACGCGCCGTGGTCGTAGTCGGAGTCGCCGGGCTTGGCGTGCGGGCGGCCCTTGACGTAGGGCGCGAAGCCCTCGGCGATGTACTCCTTGTTGGCCTCGCGGCCCACCGGCGCGGAGTCGGCGGGCGGCACCCCGTCGGCGTTCTTCTTCAGCGCCCGGTACGCATCCTCTTCCAGTCCGGGGGGCCCCTTCAACAGCCCCTGCTGGTAGGCGTTGGTCAGGAACGGCGTGACCGGGTCGCCGGTCATGATGTTCGTCTCGACGGTGCCGTAGCCCCACTTGGGCAGCCAGCCGCTCTCCGCGTCGATCCGCAGGACCGACAGGGCCATGTCGCGGGACTCGCGCGGGGCGAGCAGCGCGAGGAGTTGGGCCTGGGTGCGGTAGGTGTCCCACAGCGACCAGTTCTGGTAATACGTGAAGCCCTTCGCGCGGTGGGTCTTCTGGTCCCATCCGGTGTAGCGGCCGTCGACGTCACTGCCGATGTTGGGCGCGAGGAACGAGCGGTACAGGGACGAGTAGAAGGTGCGCCGCAGCGTCTTGTCGCCGCCCTGGGCGCGCACGTCGTCGAGCCGGTCCTCCCACTTCGCGCGCGCCGCGTGCTCGACACGACCGAAGGAACGCCCGCCCTCCGCACGGAGGTTGAGCGCGGCGCCCCGCGCGTCGACGTAGGACAGCGCGGTCGTCGCCTCGACGGTGCGGTCCTTGGAGGTGTCGAAGCGGACGTACGCGCCGTTGCGCTCGCCGTCGGCCGAGGACTTCCGGGAGCCTGCCGTCACCGTGCCGCCCTTCCAGGTCCCGGCCGACGTGAAGGGCCGGTCGAAGCGCGTGACGGTGTAGAGCGTGTACGGCTTGGTGTCCTGGCAGAAGCCGCTGCCGGTGATCTTCGTGCGGACGGTGCGGCGGTCGAGGATCTCCACGTCGGTGCCGACCGTCTTGTGCAGGGACTGGCCCGCGTTGATGAGGACGTTGGCCTTGTCCGTGGCCGGGAACGTGTAGCGCTGCACGCCGGTGCGCTCGGTCGCGGTCAGTTCGGCGTCGACGCCTGACTTCAGGCCGACCTTGTAGTAGCCGGGGCGCGCCGTCTCCGTGTCGTGGCTGAACTCCGCCGCGTACTTGGCGTAGTCGGTCTCCGTCACGTCCCCGGTCGTCGGCAGGACCGGCAGGTCCCCGCCGAGGCCGCAGCCCACACCGGACAGATGCACGGCGGAGAAGCCCCGGATGTGGGTGTCGGAGTGGTCGTAGCCGGTGTTGTGGCCGGTGTCGGGCGAGAGCTGCACCATGCCGAAGGGCACGGCGGCGCCCGGGTAGGTGTTGCCCTCGTTCTCGGTGCCGATGAACGGGTTGACCAGGTCGGTCAGGCGCTCGCCGCGCGGGGCGGCGTCGGCCGACGGGACGGCGAGGGCCCCGCCGAGGAGCGCGGCCGCCACGGCCGCCGTCCCCGCGCCGCGCAGCCGGTGGGTCCATCTCATGGGTGGGAACGCCTCCTTGGACAACGTTGTCACTGCCTCGGGCGCGCTCATTCTTCGGGCGCGTACGTGTACTCGTCAAGGGGTGGTGCGGGGGTGGCGTGCGGACGCCCCGGCCCTGATTGTCCGGATACGGCCGCGAGCACGGAGATGTGCCCCGGCCCGCCCCCCACGGACGGACCGGAGCGCATCGGTCCGTCAGGCGCAGCCCCGCACGGGCGCCTGCGAGGCGTCCTTGATCAGGGACTCGTGCGCGGCGCGCAGCCGTGGCACATCGGGCTTGACGACCTTGCGGTCATAGGTGAGCAGGCCGTTCAACTCCCCTTCCACGTCGGAGATCTGGGTGTAGACGGCGCCGTTGCCGCCCTTGCAGGCCAGGGCGCGCACCTCGCGGAGCTTGCCGAGGTACTCCTCCGTGTACTTCGCGGGGTCCACGTCGACGTAGCTCTGCTGCACGGACCAGGCGTGGCCGGGCACCGCGAGTCCGAGGCCGCCGTACTCCCCGTTGATCAGGGCCCGTTCGCCGTCCGGCCGGGGCGGCAGGGCCGGGCTCGGGTAGCCGTGCTCGTCCATGAGGTCGCCCTTGCCGCCGTCGGCGCCCAGGTTGAGCCCCGACATGCCGTTGACCAGGCGCGTGGGGTCCCATGCCTTGGCCTGTTCGGCGATGCGGCCCTGGTCGTACTGGCCCCAGCCCTCGTTGAAGGTGACCCACATGACGATGGACGGGCTGTTCCCGTGCTCGTCGATCATCTGCTTCATCTCGTGCTCGTACTGGGCGCGGGCGGCGGCGTCCGGGTTCCGCTCGGCCCGCATGGACGGCATGTCCTGCCACACCATCAGGCCCAGCCTGTCCGCCCAGTAGAACCACCGGTCGGGCTCCACCTTGATGTGCTTGCGGACGGAGTTGAAGCCCATCTCCTTGTGCATCTTCAGGTCGTGCGCGAGGGCTTCGTCGGTGGGCGCGGTGTGCAGGCCGTCGGGCCAGAAGCCCTGGTCGAGGGTGGCCATCAGGAAGGTCGGCTTGCCGTTCAGGACAGTGCGCGGGGTGCCGTCGATCTTCTCCACGGCGATGGAGCGCATCCCGAAGTAGCTCCGCAGCTCATCGGCGCGGCTGCCGTGCTCGCCCCCGTCCTTGCTCCCGCCGACGGTGACCTTCAGGTCGTAGAGGAACGGGTCGTCGGGCGACCACAGGTGCGGCTTCCTCAGGGTGAGCTTCAGCGGCTCGCCGGTGCGGCCGCTCGCCTCGGCGACCTTCTTCCTGCCCTCGTACGCGACCGCCTTGAAAGGCACGCCCGCGCGGACGCCCTTGGCCTCGACGGTGACCTGCTTGCTCGTGACGTCGGGGGTGATCTTCAGGGATTCGGCGTGGTCGCGGGCCACCGGCTCCATCCACACCGTCTGCCAGATGCCCGACGACGGCGTGTACCAGATGCCCGACGGGTCCAGGCGCTGCTTGCCGACCGGCGGGTTCGGGCCGCCCGGCGCGTCGGTCGGGTCGTGCACGCCGACGATCAGCTCCTGCGTCCGGCCGGGCTTCAGGGCGTCGGTGATGTCGGCGCTGAACTTGTCGTAGCCGCCCTTGTGGTCGGCGACCTCGGTGCCGTTGACGTACACCTTGGCGTGCCAGTCGACGGCGCCGAAGTTCAGCTTGAGCCGCTGGTCGTTCCGCTGGTCCCCGACCTTCCAGCCGGCCGGGACGGTGAAGGTGCGGCGGTACCACATGCGGTCTTCGTGCCGCTGGAGGCCCGAGAGCTGGGACTCCACCGGGTAGGGGACGAGGATCTTCTCCTTGAGCTTCTTGCCGACCGGCGGCCGCTCCCCCGCCTCGGCCGCGGCGAACTGCCACCTGCCGTTGAGATTGCGCCAGTCGGCGCGCTTCAGCTGCGGGCGCGGATACTCGGGCAGCGCGTTGCCGGGGCCGACGTCGTCCGCCCACTTGGAGCGCAGTTCGTACGTGGACTTGTTGCCGCCGCTGCTCCAGAACGCCCCGACCCGCTTGCCGTCGGCGCCGGTCAGGCCGCCCTTGCCGTCGTAGCGCAGATCGGCGGTGCCGCGGGCGGTGCCGGTCTTGTTGCCGACGACGGGCTGCTTGAGGGTGACGAGCAGGGCGCGCGGGTCGGCGGGGTCCTGCCTGGCCGTGTCCAGCGGCCACTTGGCGCCGCCGATGACGGCTTCGAGGTGGCCGACGAGACCGGCGGGGGGTGCGGCGAGCTCCTGGACGAACTCCAGCCTCAGGGCCCGGCCGTCCTTCTGCACGGTGGCGGCGGTCGCCCCGTCGTAGTCCCAGCCGTCGGGGAGGCGGAACGCGGACTGCGGCACGGCCTTCTTGGTCCCGCCGGGCTCGGTCCAGCGCAGGTGCAGGTTGGAGCCGCCGTAGTGCTCGAAGTACTCGACCTTGAAGTCGTAGGCCTGGCCGGCGGTCAACTCGACCGGCAGGGAGGTCTGTTCGCGGTCCCAGTCGTCGACCCAGTGGTCGATGGCGAGCTTTCCGTCGACCCAGAGGCGGAAGCCGTTGTCGCCGGTCATGGCGAAGGTGTGGGCACCGGACCTCTCCGGGACGATCTTCCCCGTCCAGCGGACGGTGGCGTCGTCGGACTTGCCGGTGGCGAGGTTCAGCCGGGGTTCGAGGGTGTCGAAGTCGATGTTCCGGTCGAAGCCGGTGGCCTTGAGCTCGTGGAAGTCGAAGGCCCCGGGGGCGGACTGGGTGTAGTACTCGCCCTTCAGGCCGTGGACCTCGGGTGCCTCGTCGCCCGCCGCACTCGCGGTGGACTGGGCGACGAGCCCCGAGAACACCAGGGCGGCGGTGAGCAGCAGGGCCAGTTGGTGCCGGAGCTTTCCTGATCGTCTAGGGCGCACGGATCCTCCTTGTCGAGG
The DNA here is from genome assembly GCF_055591765.1 of Streptomyces sp. NPDC041205. Classification (NCBI taxonomy): domain Bacteria; kingdom Bacillati; phylum Actinomycetota; class Actinomycetes; order Kitasatosporales; family Streptomycetaceae; genus Streptomyces; species Streptomyces sp. NPDC041205. Next base: position 422,872 of record NZ_JBVIZH010000008.1, read on the forward strand.
AAGGGTGGCGGCTCGTCGCTCCAGTCGGTACAACGAGTCTGTACAACGTTGGAAGGAACGGCAGTTGGCATGACAGCACGGCTCCGGGCGCGCTGTCCAGGGCCGCGGCGCATGCCGCCGAACGCCCCGGGGGCCGGGGCGCACATCGACGCGAGGAGTGGCACGTGCGGGTGAGCCTCAAGGATGTCGCGGAACGCGCGGGCGTCTCGATCAAGACCGTCTCGAACGTGGTGAACAAGTATCAGCACGTCACCCCGGCGATGCGGGCACGGGTACAGCAGGCCATCGACGAGCTGGGCTACCGCCCGAACTTGACGGCACGTCACCTCCGCAAGGGCCGCACCGGCATCATCGCACTCGCCGTCCCCGAGCTAGGCAACCCCTACTTCGCCGAACTCGCCGGAGCCGTCATCGACGCCGCCGCCGCGCACGACTTCACCGTCCTGCTCGACCACACCCGCGGCGACCGCGAGCAGGAGGTCCTGGTCAGCCAGGGCTTCCGGGCCCGCGTCATCGACGGCCTGATCCTCAGCCCGCTGGAGCTGGAGGCGGAGGACCTGCGCGGCCGCGACGGCCGCAACGACGATGTGCCGCTGGTGCTGCTCGGCGAGCGCGAGTACGACCTGCCCTACGACCACATCGCCATCGACAACGTCGCCGCCGCGCGCGCCGCGGTGCGCCACCTGATCAGCCGCGGCCGGAGCGCCATCGCCTACCTCGGGGCCCGCACCGACTCCGCGAACCGACCCGCCCACCTGCGCCTTCAGGGCTGGCGGGCGGAGCTGGCGGCGGCCGGGATCCCCGCCCCCGAGTCCCTGGTGGGTGCGGTCGGCGGCTGGAACCGCGACGACGGGGCGAAGGCGATGGCGCGGATGCTGGACTCCGGGGTGCGGCCCGACGCGGTGTTCGCGTACAACGACCTGGTCGCGATCGGGGCGATGCGGGTGCTGCACGAGCGGGGCCTTCGGGTGCCGTGGGACGTGGCGGTGGTCGGCTTCGACGACATCGCGGAGGGGCAGTTCGGCGCCGTCACGCTGACCACGATCTCGCCCGACAAGCAGGCCATCGCCCGGCTCGCGGTGGCCTCGCTGCTGCGCAGTCTCGCGGGCGACGGGGAGCCCGGCGGGCGGACGCTGTCGGCGGAGTTCCGGCTGGTGGAGCGGGAGAGCACGCTCGGGCGCCGGTGAGTCGCGGGGGCCGTGTCCGCACGCTGGATCCGCCTGGAGCAAGACCCAAGTCCCCTCTGCCTCCGGGCGGTTCCGGCCCTCCCGGCGCGGTGCCGGTGTGCGGCGCGTGCGTGCGCGAAGGGTTTACAGCCCTCTTTCAACGATGTAAAAAGCTCCCCGTACCGCTGAGTTGACCGCAAACCCGTATCTCCCGTGAGCGCTCTCAGTGTGCGCCGGGGCCGTGCCGTTTGGGGACTCCCATGAAGCCGAACATCTTCCTTCGCCGTACCTCGGGCCGTTCCGCGGGCCGCGCCTCGGCCAGCACCCTGCTCGCCGTCGGCCTCGCCGCGAGCCTCGCGCTCACCGCCACGGGATGCGCCAAGTCCGAGGACGACGGGGCCGACTCCGGCGACTCCAAGTCCGCCGCCGACGGCGACGCGGGCCAGGTCGTCTCCTCCCCCGGCGCGGGCGGCAGGACCTGCGTGATCGGGGACTACGGCGCCAAGAAGCTGGACCTGAAGTCCGCGACGGTCGGCTTCTCGCAGTCCGAGAAGGAGGCCAACCCCTTCCGGATCGCCGAGACCGCGTCCATCAAGGCCGAGGCCGACAAGCGCGGCGTGAAGCTTCTGACGGCCAACGCGCAGTCGCAGTTCTCCAAGCAGATCAGCGACGTCCAGGACCTCATCGCCAAGGGCGCCGACCTGCTGGTCATCGCCCCGCTGAACTCCGACGGCTGGGAGCCGGTCCTGCGCCAGGCCAAGGCCAAGCACATCCCGATCGTCACCATCGACCGCAAGATCAACGCGGCCGCCTGCGAGGACTACGTGAGCTTCATCGGCTCGGACTTCGTCGAGCAGGGCAGGCGCGCCGCCGACCGCATGATCGAGGCGACCGGCGGCAAGGGCGAGATCGCGATCCTGCTCGGGGCGGCAGGCAACAACGTCACCACCGACCGCACCAAGGGCTTCCAGGAACGGCTCAAGGCCAAGGCCCCGGACCTGAAGGTCGTCTTCAAGCAGACCGGCGAGTTCGCCCGCGAGAAGGGCCAGCAGGTCACCGAGCAGCTCATCCAGTCCAAGCCGGGCATCGACGGGATCTACGCCGAGAACGACGAGATGGGCCTCGGCGCGGTCGGCGCCCTCAAGGGCGCGGGCAAGAAGGTCGGCGATGTGAAGATCGTGACGATCGACGGCACGAAGAACGCCGTGCGCGGCATCGTCGACGGCTGGATCGACGGCGTCATCGAGTCCAACCCGCGCTTCGGGCCGCTGGCCTTCAAGACCCTGGACACCTTCACCAAGGGCGGCGAGGTCGCTCAGGACATCGTCATCAAGGACAGTGCCTACACCAAGGACAACGCGAAGTCGGACCTCGGCAAGGCGTACTGACGTGCCGTCGGTGACACAGTCCGCGGCGCGGCCGGTCATGGGGGCCGCCGTGCTCTCGGTGACGGGCCTCAGCAAGACCTTTCCCGGCGTACGGGCCCTGGACGGCGTCGACTTCACGGCCCGCGCGGGCGAGGTGCACGCGCTGATCGGGGAGAACGGCGCCGGGAAGTCCACGCTCATCAAGGTCCTCACCGGCGTGTACCGGCCCGACCCGGCCGCGACGCCGGGCACGGGCGTCATCACGTACGACGGCAGCCAGGTGGAGTTCACCACGCCCCTGGCCGCCCAGCACGCGGGGATCTCCACCATCTACCAAGAGGTCAATCTGGTCCCGCTGATGAGCGTGGCCCGCAACCTCTTCCTCGGCCGCGAGCCGCGCGGCCGCCTCGGCCTGATCGACTTCCGCCGGATGCACCGCGAGGCCGAGCAAGCCCTTCACGGCCTCGGCGTCCGCGTCGACGTCCGCCGCCCGCTGCGCGAACTCGGCGTCGGCACACAGCAGATGGTGGCCCTCGCCCGCGCGGTCGCGGTCGACGCGCGCGTCGTCATCATGGACGAGCCGACCTCGTCCCTGGAACCGCGCGAGGTGGCCACACTGTTCGGCGTGATCCGGATGCTGCGCGCACGCGGCATCGCCGTGATCTACGTCAGCCACCGCCTGGACGAGCTGTACGAGGTGTGCGACACCGTGACCGTGCTGCGGGACGGCAAGTCGGTGCACAGCGGCCCGATCGCCGCCCTCGACCGGCTGCGGCTCGTCTCGCTGATGCTCGGCCGCGACATCGGCGACGTACGCGAGGAAGGCCTGACGAAGTTCAGCGGGAGCCACGACACCGAGGCCCAGCCTGTCCTGGAAGCAACGGAGCTGACGGTCCGACACCGACTGCGGGGCGTGTCCCTGGCGATCCGGCCCGGGGAGGTCGTCGGGCTCGGCGGGCTGCTCGGCTCCGGGCGCAGCGAGACCGCGAAGGCCATCGCGGGGGCGCTGCCACCTGACTCCGGCCGGGTGGTGGTCGCCGGGGTGGCCGTGCGCACCGGCTCCACGCCCGCCGCGATCCGGGCGGGGGTGAGCCTGCTGCCCGAGGACCGCAAGGCCGAGGGCATCGTGCCGGGCCTCTCGGTGCGCGAGAACATCGCGCTCGCCGCCCTTCCGGGACTGTCCCGGTTCGGCCTGGTGGACGAGGCCCGCATCGACCGCGTCGTGGACACCTTCATGAAGCGCCTGCGCATCAAGGCGTCCGGACCGCACCAGCGGGTCGGTGAGCTCTCCGGCGGCAACCAGCAGAAGGTCCTCCTCGCCCGCTGGCTCGCCATGAACCCGAAGGTGCTGCTCCTGGACGAGCCGACGCGCGGCATCGACGTCGGCGCGAAGGCCGAGGTGCAGAAGCTCATCGACGAGCTGGCCGACGACGGGCTCGGCGTGCTGCTGATCTCCTCGGACGTGGAGGAGCTGATCGAGGGCAGCGACCGCGTGGTGGTCCTCAAGGACGGCGCGGTCGTCGAGGAACTCACCGGCGACGCCGTCACGGAGGACCGCCTGATGCGCGCCATCGCGGCCGCGCCCGCCGGGCAGGCCACTCCCACCGCCGCCCCCGCCCCACCTGGAGGTGACGATGACTGACCTCAGCCTCGGCGGCCGCACCCGCGTCGACCGCGACCGCCTCCTGCGCCTGCTCCAGGACTACGGCGTCCATCTGGGCGTCGCCGTCCTGCTCCTGGTGAACATCGCCATCACCCCGCACTTCCTGTCCGCCGAGAACTTCCGCACCCAGGCCGTCCAGGTGGCGCCCGTCCTGATCGTCGCGCTCGGCATGGCCCTCGCCATCGGCAGCGAGGGCGTGGACCTGTCGGTCGGCTCGGTGATGGCGCTCTCCACGTCCCTGCTCTCCCTGTATCTCGGCTACGGCATGTGGATCGCGCTGCTCGTCGCCGTGCTCGGCGGAGTCGCCGTCGGCGTCGCGAACGGCGCCCTGATCGCCTTCATCGGCGTCCAGCCGATCGTCGCCACGCTCGCGTTGATGGTGGCGGGCCGTGGCCTCGCCCAGGTCCTGCTGCCCCAGCTCAAGGACGTCCACGACCCGACGATGGCCTCGCTCGGCTCCGGCGACCTCCTCGGCGTCCCCTACCTGGTGCTCATCGCGGTGGCGCTCGCCCTGCTCGTCGCGTTCGTCGTCCGCCGCACGACCTTCGGCCGCCAGTTGCTCGCGATCGGCGACAGCCGCCCCGCGGCCAGACTCGCCGGACTGCCCGTGCGCCGCGTCCTCGTCCTCGTGTACGTGTGCTCGGGCGCCCTCGCCGCGATCGCGGGCGTCCTCGCGACCGCGCGCCTGACCGCCAGCGACCCGACGTCGCTCGGCAATCTGATGGAGCTGTCCGCGATCACCGCGGTCGTCGTCGGCGGCACCCCGCTCAGCGGCGGCCGGGTCCGCGTCGGCGGCACCGTCGCGGGCGCCGTCCTGATCCAGTTGCTCACGGCCACCCTCATCAAGCACGACCTGCCGCCGTCGTGGACGCAGATCGCGCAGGCAGTGGTGATCGTCCTGGCCGTGTACGCGGCCCGCGAGAGGGGAAAGCGATGACGGTCGGCACGGAGAGCCCGGTCGCGCCCATGAACACACTCCCGCAGGACGAACCGCTCGGCGCGACGCGCTCGGAGCGCCTCAGCGCGCTGGCCCAGCAGCACGGCGCCCTGGTCACCCTGGTGATCGCCGTCCTCGCCGCCTGGCTGTCCTTCGACACGTTCATGACGACCGACAACACGCAGAACATGGCGGTGTCCTCGGCATTCCTGGCCGTCGTCGCGCTCGGCATGACGTTCGTGATCGTCACGGGCGGCATCGACCTGTCCGTGGGCTCGCTGTTCGCGCTCGGCGGCGTGCTCGCGGCATGGGGCTCGCGGTACGGCACGGCGGTGGCGCTGCTGCTCCCGCTCGCGGTGTGCGGACTCATCGGACTGGTGAACGGCCTGCTGATCGCCCGGTCCCGGCTCGCCCCGTTCATCGTGACGCTGGCCGCGCTGCTCGGCGCGCGCGGCATCCTGCTGGCCGTCACCGACGAGGGCTCCAAGACGTACCTCGTCGACAAGGACTCCTTCTTCGCGACCCTCGGCCAGGGCAAGCTGCTCGGCATCGGCGCGCCCGTGTGGATCACGGCGGGCCTGTTCGTGGCGGGCGCCGTGGTGCTGCGGCGCACCCGTTTCGGGCAGTACGTGTACGCGGTCGGCGGCAACGAGGACGCTGCGGCGCTCATGGGCGCGCCCGTGGCCCGCACGAAGACGGCCGTCTACACGCTGTCCGGCCTGTGCGCGGGCCTCGCGGGCGCGCTCAACGCGGCCTGGCTGGCGTCCGGCGTGACCATCCTCGGCTCCGGCATGGAGCTGGAGGCGATCTCCGCCGTCGTCATCGGCGGCACGCTCCTGTCCGGCGGTTTCGGCTTCCTCAGCGGCTCCCTCGTCGGCGTACTGCTGCTGAAGGTCATCCAGAACGTCATCAACCAGATCGGCTCCCTGGACTCCGCCTACCAACAGGTCGTCAGCGGCGGGTTCCTGGCCGTGGTCGTCATCGCGCAGACCTGGCTCGGGCGCAGGAGGCGGGTGCTGTAGGAGTACGGCGGACGGCGGGTGCTCTAGGGGTACGTGGGTGACGCGCCGTCGAGCGCCACCCGCTGCCCCTTCCCGAGCGCGATCACCCCGCCCTGCGACACCGTGTACAGCTCCTCGTCCCGCTCCGGGTTCACGCCGATGGTGGCGCCGGGCGGGACGTCGACGTTCTTGTCGAGGACGGCACCGCGCACCACCGCACCCCGGCCGACGCGGACGTTGTCGTGCAGCACCGAGCCCTGGACCACGGCGCCCTCGTCGATGCTCACCCCGGGCGAGAGGACGGAGCGGGTGACCTGGCCGCGGATGACGCAGCCGGGGCTGACCACGGACTCGCTCGCGATGCCGCCCGCGCAGAACTTGGCGGGCGGGAGCTGGCCTGAGTGGGTGTAGATGGGCCAGCGGCGGTTGTCCAGGTTGAAGGCGGGCTGGTCGGAGATCAGGTCCATGTGGGCTTCGTAGTACGTGTCCAGGGTGCCCACGTCGCGCCAGTAGCCGTGGTCGCGGGGGGTCTCGCCGGGGACGTGGTTGTCGCCGAAGTCGTAGACCTGCGCCACGCCGCGCTCGGTGAGGGACGGCAGGATCGAACCGCCCATGTCGTGCACGGAGTCCGGGTCCTCGGCGTCCCGCTGCAACGCGTCCACCAGGGCCTTGGTCGTGAAGATGTAGTTGCCCATGGAGGCGAGCACCTGGTGCGGGGAGCCGGGCAGGCCGGGCGGGCTCGCGGGCTTCTCCAGGAAGCTCTCCACGCGGGTGCCGTCCCCGGCCGGGGTGATGATGCCGAACTGCGAGGCGTCCGCGCGCGGCACGCGGATCCCGGCGACCGTGACGCCGGCGCCGGACTCGATGTGCCGGGCCAGCATCTGGCGCGGGTCCATGCGGTACACGTGGTCGGCGCCGAACACCGCGATGTAGTCGGGCTGTTCGTCGTGCACGAGGTTCAGGGACTGCAGGATGGCGTCGGCGCTGCCCAGGTACCAGCGGGGGCCGAGGCGCTGCTGGGCGGGGACGGGGGTGACGTAGTTGCCGAGCAGGCTCGACATCCGCCAGGTGGTGGAGACGTGCCGGTCCAGGGAGTGCGACTTGTACTGCGTGAGGACGCAGATCCGCAGGATGTCGCCGTTGACGAGGTTGGAGAGCACGAAGTCGACGAGCCGGTACGTCCCGCCGAAGGTCACCGCCGGTTTCGCCCGGTCGGCCGTGAGCGGCATCAGCCGTTTGCCCTCCCCGCCCGCGAGCACGATCCCAAGGACCGAAGGTCCACCGCGCATGGCCGCCCCCTGCCGCTCTAGGACTTGAGTAACCCTGTGACGCCCTCGTACACATCGAGCGTGCGCCGCGCCACCGCGCCCCAGCCGAACTCGCGCTCCGCGCGGTGGCGTCCGGCCGCGCCCATCGCCCCGGCCCGGCGCGGGTCGGCGGCGAGGTGGTTGAGGAGCACGGCCAGGTCGTGCTCGAAACGTTCCGGCTGGCGCGCGTCGTAGGGCACGAGGAGACCCGTCGTGCCGTCGGAGACGACCTCCGGGATGCCGCCGACGCGCGAGGCCACGACGGCGGTGCCGCACGCCATCGCCTCCAGGTTGACGATGCCGAGCGGCTCGTACACCGACGGGCACACGAACACCGCCGCGTGGGTGAGGAGTTGGACGACCTCGGCGCGGGGCAGCATGCGCGGGATCCAGGTGACGCCGTCGCGGGTGCGGCCGAGCTCCTCGAAGAGGCTGCGGAACTCCCGGTCGATCTCCGGGGTGTCGGGGGCGCCCGCGCACAGCACGAGCTGGACGCCGGGGTCCAGGTGCCGGGCGGCGCGCAGCAGATGGGGCACGCCCTTCTGGCGGGTGATGCGGCCGACGAACAGCACATAGGGGCGGGCCTCGTCGATGCCGTTCCGGTGCAGGGCGCTGGTGCCCGGGTCGGGGCGGTACACGTCGGTGTCGATGCCGTTGTGGACGACGTGCACCTTCGCCGGGTCGACGGCCGGGTAGCAGCCGAGGATGTCCTCGCGCATGCCCCGGGAGACGGCGACGACGGCGTCGGCGGCCTCGATGGCGGTGCGTTCGGCCCAGCTGGAGAGGGCGTAGCCGCCGCCGAGCTGCTCGGCCTTCCAGGGGCGCAGCGGCTCCAGGGAGTGCGTGGTCATGACGTGCGGGATGCCGTGCAGGAGGTTGCCGACGTGCCCGGCGAGGTTGGCGTACCAGGTGTGGGAGTGGACGAGGTCGCGGCCCGCGAGCGCGGCCGCCATCGACAGGTCCACGGAGAGGGTGCGCAGCGCGTCGTTGGCGGTGTCGAGGTCCGCCCAGGCGCGGTGGCGCACGACGCCGTCGGCCGAGCCCTCGCCCCAGCAGTGCACGTCGAGGTCGGTGAGCTTTCGTAACTCCCGCGCCAAGAACTCGACATGGACGCCCGCGCCGCCGTAGACGTCCGGCGGGTACTCGCGGGTGAGCAGTCCCACTTTCACGAGCGGAGCCCCCCGTCGTCGGCCGGCTCCCTCATGGTCACCCAGACGCCGCTCCGTGGGAAGACCGCTGCGGGGGCCGGTCGAAACAGCAGTCGCCGCACAGGCCGCCATTCGGACAGCGGTAGTAGAGGCAGCAGCTGCGTCGCCTGAACGCGGTCCCCCGGAGGGTTCCGGTTCCGGCGAGGGAGGGGTGGGCGAAGAGTTCGGCGGCGAGGCCCAGGGCCCGTTCCCCCACGTCGGGGCGGCCCTCGCGGGCGGCCCAGGCGTGCAGTTCGCGGGCCGCTCCGGCGAGGGCCGAACCGGCGTTGCCGCGCAAAAGGGCCGGGGAGATCCGGAAGCGGGCGCGCAGGGCGGTGGCGAGCGGCGCGAGGTGCCGGTCGTGGACGACCTCGTGGACGCGGGCGGCGTCGGCCGGAAACGTACGGTCGCCGGTGAGCCGCAGATCGTCGGGCGAGGTGCCGTCCGCGTCCCACAGCAGCCGCTCCGGGTCCAGGTCGGGCACGCGCCCGTACAGCGCCGCGGGCCCGAGCGCCAGGGACCACAGCCGGGCGGCGAGGCCGAGCTGCGCCACCGAGGCGGCGACGCGGTCCTCGGGGGCGGCGAGGCGGGCGGCGACCTTGGCCACCCGGAAGGCGATCGGGTCACCCTCCGCGTCCGTCCCGTCACTCGCGTAGCAACTTGCCAGCGGCACATGGCGCCCGCCGCCAGCCTGTCCCATCCTGAGAGAGAAGAAGCCGCCCACGGACCCGACGACGGCCCAGTCGATTCCGCGCTCCCGATACTCCTGAGTAGTCACCAGAGCAGTACAGCAGGCCACCGATTCCCAGGGGCAACCAGACCTGGGGAGGACATGGAGGGGGTCGTACTCCATCGGTAGTAGGACAGATTGACTGCTCAGGGACGACGACTTGGCGCGCTCCGCGCGACATTGTGGTGAACATGGAAGCCGACCGCTCGCCGCACCGGGCACACCGGATGCGCAGGGATCCCGCCGACCGTTCCGCACGGTCGTGCCGCGCGCCCGGGAGCACCTCATGAGTGCCCTCGCGCTGTCCATCGTGCTCTCCCTGATCTCCGCCGTGGCCTACGCGGGCGGGGCGATCATCCAGGAGCAGGTGGCGGCCAAGTCCGCGGAGCAGCAGTACGCTCCCCTGCGCAACGGCGCCTGGTGGATCGCCGTGGTCCTGAACGGCCTCGGCGGCCTGCTGCACGTGGTGGCGCTCGCCTACGGGCCGCTGAGCCTGGTGCAGCCGCTCGGCGCCCTGACGATCGTGTTCGCGCTGCCGATGGCGGCGGTGTTCGTCCGCCGCAAGGCAGGTTCCACGGCCTGGCGCGGCGCGATCATGGCGACGGTGGGCCTGGTCGGGATGCTCTCGCTGACGCAGGCGACCGCCTCGCAGTCGCTCGCCGACGCCGAGCGGGTCGGGCTCGCGCTCGGCACCGGTGGCGCGGTCGTCACGCTGATGCTCCTGGCGCACGCCGCCCACCGGCACCCCGCGGTGCGCGGGATGCTGCTCGCCACGGCCGCGGGCATCGCCTTCGGCATCTCCTCGGTGTTCACCAAGACGGTCGCGGTGGACTGGGACGCGCACGAGCCGCTGACGCGGCAGGTGCCGAGCCTCGCGGTCATCGCGGTCCTCGCGGTCAGCGGGCTGCTCCTCTCGCAGGCCTCCTACCGGGGCGCGGGCCTCGCGGCGCCGCTGTCGGCGGTGACCGTCGTGAACCCGGTGATCGCGGCCGCGGTCGGGCTCACCCTGTTCGGAGAATCCTTCCGCTACGGCACGGCGGGCACGGCCGTCGCCCTGGCCTGCGGCGTCGTCGCGGCGGGCGGGCTCATCCTGCTGACGACGGAACGTATCAGCGCCCCGCACCAGAGCAACGCGCCCGCCACGACGAGCGAACGCCCCACAGGCGCCGGGACGGGCACCCAGCTCCTCGACCGCCCCTTGGACAGCCTGGACGGCACCGACACCGACGCCACCGCGTCGCCGTCACCCGCCGCCCGCACGGCCGACGACACCAAGGTCACCGAGCAGCGCAGGCCCGTCCACGACGAACGCCCCCGGACCGAGCCGGGCCGCCGCCCGCTGACCGGCGAACAGCCCGCTCCGGAACAGCATCTGGTGCCCGAGCCCCTGACCGCGATGCCGCTCCAGCCGCCGTCGATGAAGACGACGTTCCCGCGGGCGTCGCTGACGCGGCCCGCGCGGGAGCAGCACAGCGTGCCCTGAGCGCGCGACAGCCGCTGCCGAGCCCGCGCGGGGCCCTGAGCCCGTGCGCCGAGCGGAGCCTCAGATACGCACCCCGCGCGCCCGCAAGTACGCCAGCGGATCCACGTCCGCGCCGAAGCCGGGGCCCGTCCTGATCTCGAAGTGCAGGTGCGGCCCGGTGCTGTTGCCGGTCGAGCCGGAGCGGCCGATGCGCTGGCCGGGGCCGACCTTCTGCCCGGCCTTCACCGTGAGCGCCGACAGATGGGCGTACTGCGAGTACTTGCCGTCGGTGTGCCGGATGACGACCTGGTAGCCGTAGCTGCCGCCCCATCCGGACGAGACGACCGTGCCCGAGGCGACGGCCTTCACGGACGTGCCGGTGGGCACGGGGAAGTCGACGCCCGTGTGATAGCCCTTCGACCAGGAGCTGCCCGTGGCGTGGTACGGCGTGCCGATGGAGCCGGAGACGGGTGCGGTCGCGCCGGACGAGGACGTGGCGGCCTCGGCCTTCTGCCGCCCCGCGGGCGCGGTGTCCCGCTTCGGCTTGGGCGCGGGCTTGTGCTCCTTGGCCGGCGGGTGCGCCCGCTCGGGCCTGCGCTCCTGCTTCTTCTCGGGCTTCTTCTCGTCGTGCTGCACGGGCCGCTTCTCCGGGCGCTTCTCGCGCTCGGGCGGCGTGCGGCGCTCCGGCGGGCGCACGGGGGCCTTGCCCCGCTCCGCGCCGCGCAGCGAGAGCCGCTGGCCGGGTGTGATGAGGTCCGGGTCGGCGCCGATGGAGCGGCGGTTGTTCTCGTACAGCTGCGGCCAGCCGCCCCGGACGCGGCGCTCCTCAGCGATGCCGGAGAGGGTGTCGCCGCGGACGACCGTGTACATCCGGGCGGTGCCCGCGGTGGACTGCGGTGTCACCTCGGGCTTGACGTCACGGACGGTGCGCTTGGGGGTCTTGGGGGCGCCGTCGGTCTTCGCCGCGCCGGTCGCCTTCTGCTGCTGCGGGGCGGTGGCGGGCCTGATGTCGGGGCTGTCGCCGCCGCGGGTGAGGCCCGCGCGCTGGGAGCACACCGGCCAGGCGCCGGGGCCCTGGCCGTCGAGGACCTTCTCGGCGACGGCGATCTGCTGGCTCTTGGTGGCGAGGTCGGCGCGCGAGGCGTAGGCCGTGCCCCCGTAGGCCTCCCAGGTGGACTGGGTGAACTGGAGGCCGCCGTAGAAGCCGTTGCCGGTGTTGATGCTCCAGTTGTTGGTGGACTCGCAGGCCGCGACCTTGTTCCAGGTGTCCACGTCCGCGGCGTGGCCCGTGCCGGCGGACATCAGCGGCAGGGCGATGCCGGCCCCGCCCGCCGTGACCGTGAGCGAGGCACGGTTGATCCGGCTCGGCTGGTACCGGCGATGCCGGCCTCGTAAGGCCATGAAAGCCCCCTCAGACACACGTCGGACTGGTCACACGTTCAGCCACAGGACAAGGCCGCAAGCTAGCCGGTCGGCCATGGGCGTGACAAGAGTACGGCGCCGAGGGGGCTTTGCACGGGGTGGTTCCGAGTCACTTTCCCAAATGCCCCGCAAGCCACCGGAGTTGCACGTCTTCCTGATAAGGTCCGCCACCTTCATGGTCGTTGAAGGAGTACACCTCCATCGAACGTTCCGCCCCCGCATAGGAGTTGAATGCGGCGAAAACGGTGGACGGCGGGCAGGTCTCGTCCTCCAGGGCGGCGGAGAAAAGCGCGGGCGCACGACCGCGCGCGGCGAAGTGCACCCCGTCGAAGTACGAAAGCGTCCGGAACACCCGCTCGTCCCGGCCGATCCGGGTCCGCAGATACTGGGCGATCTCCTGGTACGGCAGCCGCTCCGAGAGCGTCACCGCGCGCGGGAAGTCGCACAGGAACGGCACGTCGGGGGCGATCGCCGCGAGGTCGCCGACCAGCCCGCCGACGGCGATGGAGATGCCGCCGCCCTGGCTGCCGCCTACCGCGGCGACGCGTGCGGCGTCCACCAGGGGGTGACTGCGGGCGGCCTCGACGGCGCGCACGCCGTCGGTGAACACGCGCCGGTAGTAGTAGTCGTGCGGGTCGTCGATGCCGCGGGTCAGGTAGCCAGGGTGCGCGGGACCGCTGCCCACCGGGTCCGGCGTGTCCCCCGCGGAGCCGCTGCTTGCCTGCCCCCGCGTGTCCATCACGAAGTGCGCGTACCCGGCGGCCGACCACAGCAGCCGCTGGTGCGGCAGCCCCCGCCCGCCCCCGTACCCGATGTACTCCACGATCGCGGGCAGCGGCCCGGTCGCCCCCGCGGGGACCAGGAGCCAGCCCTTGACCGGCTGCCCGCCGAAGCCCGCGTACGTCACGTCGAACACCTCGACCGTCGCCAGGGGCGTCGCGACCCGCTCGAACCGCGCGTTCAGATCGTGTGCACGCGCGGCCGAAAGGGTCTTCTCCCAGAACGCGTCGAAGTCGTCCGGCTCGGGCAATTCCGGACGGTATCGGCGGAGTTCCTCCAAGGGCAGGTCGAAATGGGGCACGGGCGGCTCCTTCTTCGGACACGGTGTCGGGAAGTCACGGTACGCCGCCGGGTGATACTGGCGCACAGATGCGATACCTCGGTTTACCCAGGAACTCAGGAGCCAGAGCATGAGTGCTTCAGCGCAGATCGGTGTCACGGGACTCGCGGTGATGGGGCGCAACCTCGCCCGCAATTTCGCCCGCAACGGCTACACGGTCGCGGTGCACAACCGCACGGCGGCCAAGACCCGTGCCCTCGTCGAGGAGTTCGGCCACGAGGGCGAGTTCGTCGCCGCCGAGTCCGCCGAGGATTTCGTCGCGGCCCTGGAGCGCCCGCGCCGCCTTGTCGTCATGGTCAAGGCCGGGGAGCCCACGGACGCGGTCATCAAGGAGTTCGCGCCGCTGCTCGAGCCCGGCGACATGATCGTGGACGGCGGCAACGCGCACTTCGCGGACACCCGGCGGCGCGAGCGCGAGCTGCGCGAGCAGGGCATCCACTTCGTCGGTACGGGTGTGTCCGGCGGTGAGGAGGGCGCCCTGAACGGCCCGAGCATCATGCCGGGCGGCTCCAAGGAGTCCTACGAGGCGCTCGGACCGATGTTGGAGAAGATCTCCGCGAAGGCCGCCGACGGCAGCCCCTGCACGGCGCACATCGGCCCGGACGGCGCCGGTCACTTCGTGAAGATGGTGCACAACGGCATCGAGTACGCGGACATGCAGCTGATCGCCGAGGCGTACCAACTGCTGCGTGACGTCGCCGGATACTCCCCCGCCGAGATCGCGGACATCTTCCGCACCTGGAACACCGGCCGCCTCGACTCCTACCTGATCGAGATCACCGCCGAGGTCCTCGCGCACGTCGACGCCGCGACCGGCGAGCCGTTCGTGGACGTCGTCCAGGACCAGGCGGAGCAGAAGGGCACCGGCCGCTGGACCGTGCAGATCGCCCTCGACCTCGGTGTGCCGGTGTCGGGCATCGCGGAGGCGGTGTTCGCCCGTTCGCTGTCCGGTCACAAGGACCTGCGCGACGCCTCCCGCGGCCTCGCGGGCCCGAAGGCGGAGCCGCTCGACAAGGAGGAGGCGGCCGCGTTCGCCGACCAGGTCGAGCAGGCGCTGTACGCGTCCAAGATCGTGTCGTACACGCAGGGCTTCCACGAGATCGCTGCGGGCAGCGACGAGTACGACTGGGACATCGACCTGGGTCAGGTCGCCTCGATCTGGCGCGGCGGCTGCATCATCCGGGCCGCGTTCCTCGACCGCATCCGCGCCGCCTACGACGCGCGCGCCGACCTGCCGAGCCTGCTCGCCGACGAGGGCTTCGCGCGGGAGATCGGCGAGGCCCAGGACGACTGGCGTGCCGTCCTGGTCGCCGCGACGCTCCAGGGCGTCCCCGCACCGGGCTTCGCCGCGGCCCTCGCCTACTACGACGCGCTGCGCGCCGACCGGCTCCCGGCCGCGCTCACGCAGGGGCAGCGGGACTACTTCGGGGCGCACACCTACCGGCGCACGGACCGGGAAGGGTCGTTCCACACGCTGTGGGGCGGCGACCGCTCCGAGGTGTCCGCCTAGCGCTCGGTCACATGGGTGACGGCTCGGGCTCCGGCGGTACGGGGTCCGGGCCGGGGCCCGGCGGCCTCGGCACCGGGGACGGCGACGGCTCCGGCAGCGGCACGGGGTCCGGGACGGGGCGCGGCGGCCCGCCCGGGTCGGGCGCGGGGCCGGGGCCCGGCGTCGGGTCCGGGTGGGGGCCCGGGGTGGGTCCGGGCGGTACGGGGTCGGGGAACGGGTGGGTCATGGTTCCTCCAGCGGATCGGAGGCGGGTCGCGCCCGGGGCCGGAACCGGCCCACGGGAGACCCGGAGGGCCGGGCCACGGGCGTCTCCACTCTCTCCCGCCTCGCGTGCCCACGCCCGGCGAGTCCACGCGTCCCCGTCCCGGTGATCCGGGCCACCCGGGCTCCCGCGGACCCGGGGCACCCGATCGGCGTACGGCGGCGCCAGGTCAGTCGCGAACGCGGCTGAGGCGTACGACGGGGATGTCCCGGGTGGTCTTCCGGCGGTAGTCGGCGTACGGGGCGAAGACGTCGACGAGGTGCGGCCAGACGCGTTCCTTTTCCTCGGCCGAAAGGGTCTCCGCGCGGGCGTCGAACCGCTCGGTGCCCACGCGCAGCCGGACGTCGGGCTCGTCGCGCAGGTTCAGGTACCACAGCGGGTGCGTGTCGGCGCCGCCGTTGGACGCCACGATCAGATGGTCGTCGCCGTCGCGGCCGTAGATGAGGACGGTGCGCCGCCACTGCCCGGAGCGGCGGCCCCGGTAGTCGAGCAGCAGACAGGGAGCGCCCTGGACGACGGCGCCCTTCGTCCCGCCCGACTCCTCGTACAGACGGGCCTGTTCGGCCACCCAGCCCGTCGGACTGATCACGGCTTCTTCGGGTGAGGTCATGGTCGAACCCTAGGCGGGGCTCCTGCGCGGACGCCTCATGCCTGGGGGTGATCCGTCCGCCGCACGGCGGCCGGTTCCGGCGCGGGTCGCGCCGCGGTGTGCCCGCACAGGCGTGCGGCTTCGCGCAGGCCGGTGCGGGGGCTGCTCAGCACGGGTGTTCCTGCGGGCGCGCGGTCGGCCGCCTCGGCCATGGAAGCCTGCGCGAGGAGGACCGCGCCGACCAAGCCCGCGATCCGCTCGACGGCGTCGGCGACGAGCCCGAGGTACCCCGCCCGGTCCCCCGCATCGAACCGCTCCCAGGCGCCGTCCACCAGGACGGTCCGGATGTCGACGGGCCGTCCCGCGCGGGCGGCCTCCTCGCGCACGAGGGCAGCGGTCGGCTCCAGGGTCGAGGCGACCGTGGCGACGACGGCGACGGCCGGGCCCGCGCGCACCGCGGCAGCCGCCATGGGCCGGTCGACGCGCAGCACGGGCACTCCCGTGGCGGCGGCGCGCGCCTCGGCGACACCGCCGATGGTCGAGCAGGTGCACAGCACGGCGTCGGCGCCCTCGGCGGCCTCGACGAGCGCCGCGCGGACGGCGTCGGCGACGGCGTCGGGGCCCTCGGCGCGGGCGCGCGCGAGCAGTTCCTCGTGGACGAGGTGGCGCAGCGTGAGGCCCGGGTGGTCCGCGTCGCGCAGGGCGTCGAAGACGGGGATGTGCGCGGGCGAGGTGTGCAGGAGCGCCAGGGTCACCACGCCGACGGGTCCGCCTCGGCCTTGGCGAGGGCGGCCTCGACGAGCGCGGCGGGCGGGGCCGGTGCCTCGTCCGGATGGCGCTCGGCCCACTTGGCGACGTATGGGCACAGCGGTACGACGGCGCGGCCCTCGCGGGCGGCGATCGCGTACAGCTCCCGGGCGAGGGCGCCCGCGATGCCCCGGCCCGCGTGCGCGGACGGCACCTCCGTGTGCACGGGCACGAGGGCGGGCGCGGGCTCGGACAGCGTGAAGTAGACGATCTCGCCGACGACTTGGCCGTCCTCGCGGGCCCGCAGGGCTCCGTCGGTCCGGTCGTCGTGGATGCCGATGGCTCCGCCGGTGTCACTCATCGCCGCTCCTCACCTTGTCCGTACCTTGTCCGTCCCACGGGACGGTGCCCGACCTGTCGGGGCCGGGCCGTGTCCGTCCCACCGAGGGCGCCCGTCCCGCAGGGGGGTGTCCTTCCAACGGGCCGTGTCCTGGCCGTGTCCACGCCGTGTCCAACCTACGAGGCCACCCAGCCCCGCGCCTGCGCCAGGTCGAGGACGCAGGCCCTGACCCGCTTGATCTGGTCGCCCGTCAGCGAGCCCACCGAGTCGAGCAGGGCCTCGGTCAGCTCCTGGCTGAAGGCGTCGGCCGCCGAGGCGGTGCGCTCGCCGTCGGCGGCAGCGGCGGGGCGCGCGGCGAGGCCGCCGCGGGGCAGCTGGTGCGAGGTGGACTGGTGGACCAGGCGGATGTTGGACGCCTTGGGCCCCTTCTCCCCCATCTCCAGGAAGAACTCGACCTGGCTTCCCTCCTGGTAGAGGTACTTCTCGTCCACCAGGTCGTTCGCGTGCATGAACACGTCCTCGTCGCCCACCTCGGGGGCGATGAACCCGTAACCGCGGACCTCGTCGAACCGCAGGACCTTCCCCGCCGTCAGCACAGCCATGCCAGCACACCTCACCACACGCCACACGGGGGGGCATCACCCTGTGTGAGCCCCCACAACCGAATGAATCTGTAGCCCGAACCTACCTTGTCGGGCCTGGGAGATCGACGGCCGCCCGCACCCCAGGTGCTCCCGCAGCACGGTTTCGGCGCTGGCCACGGCCCCCTCGATCGAGCCGGGGTCGGACGTCCAGCAGTCGCTGACGATGTGCACCGCCTCGCCGGGCAGCGGCCGGCGGACGCGCGGCGCGATCTCGTCGGGGTCGTGCCCGGGCCGCCACACGTGCCAGGCCCCGTCGTGCGGCGGCAGGTTCCAGTCCTGCCAGCGCACGGACAGCGGGGCCTCGATGCGGGGCAGGCCGTGCATCCGCTCCAGGAGGCGCTGGGCACGCTCGACCAGGGCCGGGCCGGGGTCGGTGCGGGCGGCACCGGGATCGCAGGGGACGGCACCGGCCTCGCGCAACGCGTCCCAGGTCTTCGTGGCGGGCCCGCTGGGGTAGGCGGCGAGGAGCAGCGCGGGGCCGTCGGCGCGGGCGGGGCCTGGGGGCGGGCAGGTGCCGCCGTACCAGAGCTGCCGCAGCGGCAGGTCCGTCGTGGCGCGGCCACGGGTCATGCCGAGGCCGCGCCACCACGCCGTCCGGTACAGCAGGAAGAGCTTGTGCGCGGGCACGGCCTCGACCGCCGCCAGGTCCGCGCGCAGCCGGGGTGTGAACGGCAGCCCGTCCCCGTCGAGCCGCAGCAGGGGGCCCTGGGGCAGGGCGAGGACGACGGTGTGCGCGTGGACGTGGGCGTACGCGCCGGTGGCGCGGCCTTCGGGGTCCTCCAGGGCGAACGTCAGGCGGTAGCGGGGGCGGCGGGTGTCCCGGGGTGCGGTGCCGTCGGGCGCGGCGCGGTCGTGGCGCGGCTCCGCGCGCTCGACGCGCAGGAGCCGGTGGCCGAGGCGCAGGGTGCCGCCCGCCGCCGTGAAGCGGTCGCGCAGGGCGAGGGGCAGGCTCTGCATGCCGCGGCGCAGCGTCAGATACGCGGCGCGGGGCGGGGTGCGGAAGAGGATGCCGAGCTGTTCGGCGGCGTTCTCCCGGCTGTACGCCACGTCGTAGCCGCCGGTGTCGTGGAGGAGCGCGACCGCCTCGGCCCCGAGCACGGCCCGCAGGGCGTCGGCGTACGTGGTCCACCGCAGGGGCTGTCCTCCGACGGTCGCCCGGCCGCGGCGGGTGCGGAACGCGGTGGCGCACCGGGCGGCGCGCTCCGTGTCGCCCCGTTCCAGGGCCTCGTGGTGGCGGCGGCGCAGTGCGGTGAAGCCGGGGACGAGCGCGTCGGCCGCGCGGAGCACGAGGTCGCCGGGGCTCAGGCCGCGTTCGCCGCCCGCGAGGTGGTACGGGATGCTCCCGGCGTCGGCCAGGTGGCGCTGGCGCAGGGTCACGCCGCGTATGTGGGTGGGGTTCTCGGGGCGTCCGAAGTCGAAGGGCACGAGGTCGCCCGTGAGTCCTGCCTCGTCGACGACGTCGAGGACCTGCCGCAGTCCGCTGTGCAGGCGCATCGCCCCGAGGTCGGCGTACAGGCCGTCGCCCATGGGGACCGACCACAGCCGTCCACCCACGCGGTGCGCGCGTTCGAAGAGCGCCACACGACCGGGGTGGAATTCACCGGCGCGTTCCCGGTGCCGGGCGAGGCGGGACGCCAGGAGACAGCCGCTGATTCCGGCTCCGACTATCGCCGTGTCGAGTTCGGGAACGGCCGGTAATGGCTGGCGAGTTCGCGCCGTCGACGGCGTGGTCATGTTTGCCACTGCATGGTTTACCGCACTCTGTTGTTGATCTACAGTCGCGCTCACGTACACGTCTTAGCACATTCCGCCCCCGCGCTTCTTGCCGCCTGGGGACGCACGCCTGAGCCGCTGGAGAAACCGCATGATCTTCCGCAAAGATGTCGTCGCCGAAACCGCGGGCGCCTATGACACGTTCGCCGCCTACTTCCAGGACGTCCGGTCGTTCTTCGAGGTTCTCAGCGTGCGTTTCAGTCTGCCCGAGTACGGGGTGCGGCTGCGCCCCATAGCCGGGAACGAACTGTTCTCGAATGCCAACAGCTATCTGCTGTCCGACGACAGTTCGTACCCCTACTACCTGTGGCTGCCGAGCTGGCTGGGCCGGTTCTACATCGACGCCGACCGGATCTCGGACGGCAGCAGCGCCGACGACGTGCGCACCGCCGACGCCCGCCACATCGCGTTCGTGTGGCCGTGGCTCGGCTTCAACGACGCCTACGTCAAGGACGCCGCGGAGCCCGAGTGTTGGTTCGGCGTGGCGGAGCCCCGGCCGCAGGACCCGCGGGAGACGGTGCGCACGACGGCGCAGAGCCTGTTCAACCACTTCCGTCTGGAGCACACCCTCGACGGCGAGGACCAGGGCTGGCTGACCGGGCACTTCACGCCGGACCCGGAGATCGGCTGCAATCTCACGGGCCGCTGGCATCTGCGCCGGGTGCCGCTCTCGGCGCTCACGAGCTACTACGAGGTCGAGCGGAACGTCATCCAGCCGCTCGGCGAGAAGTTCAGCGCGCTCGCGTCCGGCCCCCTTCCGTACGCGCCGAACGGGCAGCAGCCGCAAGGGCACCCCGAGCCGGTGCCGACTGCTGTGCGGTCGTGAACTTCCCCCACTTCCACGGAGTGAGACACCCCGGCGATAGGGGTTATTGAGGGGTACTACGGGGCTATCCGAACCCCGCGCGGCCGCAGAACAATCTCACAAGTCAGAGGTGTCAAGACGAGAGGTGACCCATGCGAGGAATCGACAGCACCATCTCCGCCATCACGTTGAACTCCGTCCACCTCGAAGGCGGTCCGAGTACGCTTTCGGGGAATGTCGTCCTCGCCGAGTTGAACGAAGTGATCTGCTCCGCCGAGAAGATCAAGATTCGGCACGGAAATGGCTACGAGCACTACGAGTTCATTGACGCGCCGGTCACGCTCGACGCGGCTTCGCTCGACGACGCGTCGGGGCCGCTGAAACTGCGCTGGGTCGGCCGCACGAAAATCGCCGAGTAGCAGCCGAGCGGAACTCACCAGCAGGGTCACGCTCTTCGAGAACCCCCACGAGAAAGGGCCCCCACCGCTTTCGCGGTGGGGGCCCTTTCTCGTGCGGACCGGACCCGGGGGGGAATCCGGTCCCGTCAGTCGCCGCGTCCCTGGGGCCGGTGGGACGCGTACGGGCTGCCGCCCTGGGCGGGCACCGGCTGCTGGTGTCCGGCGCCCGGCGGGGTGCCCTGGCGCGGCGGCTCCTGCCGGATGCGGCGCGGCCACCACGCGGCCCGGCCGAGCAGGGCGGTGAGGGCGGGTGTGAAGAACATGGCCATCACGAAGGCCCCGATGACGATGCCGAAGGCCACCGCGAACCCGATCTGGGCGAGCGACACATCGCTGGCGAGCAGCATCGACGCGAACGTGCCCGCGAGGATCACACCGGCAGCGGCCACCGTCGGGCCCGCGTGCTGGATGCTCTTGGCGGTGGCCTCACGCGGTCCGAGGCCTTCCTTCGCCTCCTCGCGCAGGCGCGCGACCATCAGGATGTTGTAGTCGGTGCCGATGGCCACGACGAACAAGTACATGATCACGGGCAGGAAGAAGGTCAGGCCCGACTGGCCCTCGATCTGCTGGAAGAGGATGACGCTCGCGCCGAGGGTCGCGCCGAAGCCGAGGGCCACGGAGATCATCAGGTAGATCGGTGCGACGATGCTGCGCAGCAGCAGGCCGAGGATGAGCATGATGAGCACGGCCGCGGTCGGGAACACCACGGAGAAGTCCCGGTTGACGGCCTTGTTGATGTCGACGAACACCGAGGTGACGCCGCCGACCTTGGTCTCGGTGCCGGGCGGCGCGGCCTCGTGGGCCGTGGTCCGCAGCGGGCCGCGGACGACGTCCATGGCCTTGCGGCCGTTCGGGTCCATGGTCAGCACGGCGTTGAACTCGGCCACCGTGCCGTCCTTGCTGAGCTGCGCACGCGAGGCGCTGCCCACGCCCTCGACCTGCTTCAGCTTGCCGACGAAGGCCTTCATGTCGCCCTCGTCCAGCTTCTCGCCGTTCGTGGAGCGCATCAGGACGGTGCTGGGGTTGGTGCTGCCCGCCGGCAGGTCCTGGCTCATGGCGTGCAGGGCGACCTGCGACTCCTTCTTGGAGTTCTCGTCCTCCTGGCTCGCGAAGGTCGGCTTGTAGCCGAACGAACCCAGCGCGAGAACGATCATGAGCAGGCCGGAGCCGATGACGAACAGGCCGGGGCGGCGCGCCACGGACTTGCCCACGGCCTCGAAGCGGGCCGCGCGCGGCTCCCGCTGCCAGGACTTGGACGGCCAGAACACCTTGGTGCCCATCAGCGAGATGATCGCCGGGATCAGGGTGAGGCTGGCGAGCAGGGTCACGCCGATGGCGATGGCCAGGGCCGGGCCCATGGAGACGAGGAAGCTGAGCGAGGAGAGCAGCAGCGCCAGGAAGCAGACGATGACGGCACCGGCGGCCGAGGCGATGGCCTCGCCGACCCGGCCGACGGCGGAGATCATCGCGGTCTTCGGGTCCTCACCGAGCCGCAGCCGCTCCCGGTAGCGGAACATCAGGAACAGGATGTAGTCGGTGCCGACGCCGAAGAGCACCACGATCAGCAGCGAGGACACCGAACTGTCGGCCTTGAGGTGGAACTCCTTGGCGGCGGTCGCGATCAGGCCGTTGGCGATCTGGGCGACCAGCGTGATGCCGACGATGGTGAGGACGGTGATCGTGGGACTGCGGAAGATGATCGTCATCAGGACGACGATCAGGACGATGGTGCCGATGAAGATCAGCCCGTCGGCCTTCTTGGACGCTTCCTCGTTGTCGAGCTGAGTGGCCGCGTCACCGGTGACGCCGTACTTCAGCCCGGAGTCGGCGACCAGCGGCTTGAGGTCGTCGCGCATGTCCTCGACCGCGTGCTGCTGGCTCTTGTCGCCCGCCTTCACGTCGGCCATCGACACCATCACCGTCTGCACCTTCTTGTGCGGTGACGGCGGCGCGGTGATGACCTGCTCGACCTTGTCGTACTTCTTGGCCTGCAGCGCCTTGCCGACCTTGGTGACCTTTGCCGAGTCGGCCTTGTCCAGGGGCTTGCCGTCCGCACGCGTGAAGACCACGATCGCGGAGGGGCTGAAGCCCCTCGGGAACGCCTTCTCCTGGATCTTCTGCGCCTGGATCGACTCGTAGTGCTTGGGAAGGAACTCGGCCTGATCGGTTGTGGTGGTCAGCGACGGGGCGTAGCCGATCACGGCCGCCCCGGCGATGAGCCAGCCGATGATCACCAGCCAGCGGTGGCCGACGACGAAACGTCCTAGTGCTTTGAACACGGTTCCTTCCTCCACTCCGGATCACACCGAAGTACTTGGTCTTGCGGGGGCTTGAGGTGCGGCTCGGTGCTAGTCGCGGTGCTTGCTCGGGTCGGTCGGCGCGCCGCAGAAGGGGGCGACGAGGCCGGGCAGCGCCTCCTCCGCGAAACGGAGCCCGTCGGCGACGCCGACGTCGCGTATGCGGACGGCGCCTTTCCCGGCCGCGGTGGTGGCGGTCAGCGTGCACAGTCCGGCGCGGCGCTGCGTGTACGTCTGTCTGCCGGTCCAGCCGACGACGCGGTCGCGCCGCAGCACCACCGTGCGCCGGACGAACGTGCCTTGTCGTACGACGAGGTAGTCGCCGCACAGCGCGTGGCCGAGGCCGCGGTAGGCGTCCACCGCGAGCGGCGCCCCGCAGACCGCGGTGAGCGCCGCGGCCACGGGGGCGGCCCACCAGGGCAGCGCTCCGGCGACCGTGCCGGCCCCGGCCAGGGCGGCGGCCCCTGCCGGGGCCCACAGGCAACCGCGCACCAGACGGCGGCGCAGCGCGGGCCGGGGGTGGCCGCGCAGCACTGCCTGAGTGGTCGGCGACGCGGCCTCGTTGAGGACGTCGGCCGTGATCTGGTGCGCGGAGTTCAGGGGCGCGGCCGGGATCAGCTGGGCCGGGCCGAACGCGCCGGGGAACTGGGTGCCGCGGCCGCCGAGCCCGGTGGCCAGGAGGGTCAGCCGCCCGGCGGCGAGCAGCCGCAGGGGCAGCGGGCGGCTCAGCTCCACCCCACAGATCCGCCGCTCGGCCACGGACACCGACCGGGAGGTGAGCAGGCCGCGGCTGAGGTGCAGGGCGCCTTCCGGCTCGCGTTCGACGCGGTGTCCGTACCAGGCCTCGGCGAACGTCACGAGGGAGCCCGCGACGCCGACGGCGACCAGCACCAGCGTCACGACGGCGATCGCCACGGCGAGCGGCACGGCGGCCAGCCAGTCCCAGACGCTCCGCGCGGTGCCGCTGTCGGTGACGTCGAGCCCGAGGGTGTCCAGGAGCTTGGAGACACCGGTGACCACGGCGAGGACCCCGGCGAAGGTGGTGACGGTCAGCGGCGCGTAGCGGGCCCAGGACCAGCGCGTCCGCGCGAGCGGCACCGGCAGCGCGGGGGCCTCACCGCCGGTGTCCCGCCCCTCGGCGCGGCTCAGCAGCAGCGCCCGGAACTGGACCGCCTGCTCGCGCGAGATCCCGTCGAGCACCAGCTCGTCGTCCTCGCTGCGGGCGGTGTGCTGCCCGGTGCCGACCTTGACGGCCGCGAGCCCGAAAAGTCGGTGCACGGGGTTCGCGGTCAGGTCGGCGCTGCGGACGCGGTCGCGGGGAATCGACTTGTCGGTACGGAAGAACAGCCCGGAGTGCAGCTCGACCTTGCTGTCGGTGATCCGGAAGCGGGTGGTGCGGTAGCGCACCCACTCGTGTCCGGCCTGGACGCCCGCCACCACGATGTAGGAGCCGAGCACGATCAGACCGTGGGTGTTGAGCAGGTCACGGGCCACGAGGATGGCGCCGAGCAGGGGCACGGCCGGGCCCACGAGCCAGCTGACGCTGACCACGATCATGCGCGGGTGCAGTCGCTGCCACGGCTGCTCCGCGGTCGGCGGCTGCTGGTTCGGCACGTCGAGCACCGGTGTACGCACGGTCACGTGCCGTCCTCACGCAGGGCGCGGACGCGCTCGGTGAGGTCCTGGACCAGTTCCTCGGCCAGGCGCCGGTCCAGGCCGACGATGGTGACCGGGCCCGCCGCCGACGCGGTCGTCACGGTCACCGCGGACAGCCCGAAGAGCTGCATCAGCGGGCCGCGCTTGGTGTCGAGGGTCTGGATGCGGGTGAACGGCACGACCCGCCATTCGCGGGTGAGCCAACCGAAGGTGGCGCACACGGCGTCGTCACCCGCCTCCCAGCGGTGCACGCGGTAGCGGTACCAGGGCGTGAGCAGCGCGTAGCCGACGCCGAGGGGGCACAGGACCGCGAAGACGGGCCACAGCCAGGACGGGGCGTCGGGGATCAGCGCCGCGGCCACGAGGGCGGCCAGCACCGGCACGACGACCAGGAGGTTCTGCGTCAGCCACCAAGAGACGGCACGCCGGTCCGGGCGGCGGGCGGGCCGCGGCACACCGAGCGGGAGCGGAACATGAGCGTCCGCATGTGACGCCTCCGCCCCGGCCCGCGCTGCCTGCCGCATCTGCTGTGGCACTGCCCCTCCGCCCCTGTGGCTGTCGTTGTCCCACCAGCCAAACAACCGGGGCGGGGAGCGAGGCAGAGCGCTTCGTGTGCAGTGGAAGCGACCAAGGTTGCAACTTCGGGAGCGCGCTACCCACTTTCGTACGCTCCGCTGTTTCGTATGGACCACGTCCGCTTCGTGGGCGTGTGGGCGACAGTAGGGTGACCGCGTGACAGGGCCGATTCGATGGTTGGGCCGCAGCGCCGTTCAGGACACCATCCTCGTCGCCACTCTCATCGCACTCAACGTCTTCGTTGCCTTTTGGAGCGGCTTTCCCCGGGAAGAGCATCCGCGGTTTGGGCCGTGGGCGGGGTTGGGGTTGCAGGTGGTTGTGGTGGTGGTGTTGGTGGTGCGGCGGGTGTGGCCGTTGTTTGTGTTGGG
>NZ_JBVIZH010000009.1:0-339818 GCF_055591765.1 Streptomyces sp. NPDC041205
GCGATGGTCCTGGACCTGCCCGAAGGCATCAGTGCCGAGCAGCTCACGGCCACCCTCTCGGCCGTGTTCGACCGGCATGACCTGCTGCGGGCGCGGCTGGTCGAGGACGGCGGGGGCGGCCTGGAGGTCGCCGCGCCGGGGTCCGTCGATGTCGCCGCGCTTCTCAAGCGAGTGGAATCCGATGGGGTTTGGGAGGGTGAGGCCTGGCATGCGGAGCTGATGGCCGAGCTGGAGACGGCTGCCGCGTCGTTGGAGCCGGGGGCGGGGGTGGTTGCGAAGTTCGTGTGGTTCGACCCGGCCGGGGACACGCCGGGACGGTTGCTGATCGCGTTGCATCACCTGGTGGTGGACGGGGTGTCCTGGCGCATCCTGATGCCCGACCTCGCGCTGGCCTGGGAGCAGGTCCGCGACGGGCGCGCCCCTGAACTCGCGCCGGTGGCGACGTCGATGCGGGCCTGGGCGCACGCCCTGGCCGAGGAGGCCGCAAGCGATAAGCGCACCGCCGAACTCGCCCTGTGGCAGTCCATTGTGGAGGGTCCCGACCCGGTCCTGGGCATCCGCCGCCTGGACCCGGCCCTGGACACCATCGCCACCCTCACCGAAACCCGCGTCCAACTCCCGCCACAGCTCACCGAGGCGCTGCTCACCACCGTCCCGGCGGCTTTCCACGGCGAGGTCAACGACGGCCTCCTGGCCGGTCTGGCTCTGGCGCTGGCCCAGTGGCGCCGCACCCGCGGCACCGAGGAGTCTTCTTCCCTGATCCGGCTGGAGGGCCACGGGCGTGAGGAGGCCGCCGCGCCGGGCGCGGATCTGTCGGAGACGGTGGGCTGGTTCACCAGCGTCTTCCCCGTCCGCCTCGACCTGACCGGCACCGACCTCGACGAGGCGATCAGCGGCGGTCCGGCCGCCGCCCGCGTCCTGAAAACCGTCAAGGAGCAGCTGCGCGCGATCCCGGACAAGGGCATCGGCTACGGGCTGCTGCGCCACCTCAACCCCGACACCGCGCCGGTGCTGTCCGCGCACGGACACGGCCAGGTCGGCTTCAACTACCTCGGCCGTTTCTCCGCGCACAGCGACATGCCCGCCCACGCCCAGAACCTCGGCTTCACCCAAGCCACGGGCATCACCGGACTCGACGCCCTGGACGCGGCCCAGGACCAGGCCATGCCCGCCCCGGCCGAAGTCGACATCAACGCCTCCGTCACCGACACCCCCCAAGGCCCCCAGCTCACCGCCCTGTTCACCGCCCCCGCCGGCGTGCTCGCGCAGGAGGAGGTCCGTGAGCTGGCCGACCTGTGGTGCACCGCCCTTGAGGGTCTGGCGCGGCGCGCCGCCCAGTCCGGCGCCGGTGGTCTGACGCCGTCCGACATTCCCCTCGTCAACGCCACCCAGGCCGACATCGAAACCTGGGAAGAGCACTACCCCGGCCTCTCCGACGTCTGGCCCACCTCCCCCCTCCAATCCGGCCTCCTCTTCCACACACTCATGGCCGACGACACCGAGTCCTCGTTCGACGCCTACCAGGTGCAATACGCCCTCCAGCTCTCCGGCCGGATCGACCCGGCACGGATGCGCGCCGCCGGACAGGCCATGCTCGACCGCCACCCCGCCCTGCGCACCGCCTTCGTCAACGACGCGTCCGGCGACCTCGTCCAACTCGTCATCGACGGCATCGAGCTCCCCTGGCAGGAAGTCGACCTCAGCGGCACGCCCGAGGGCGAACGCGACGCGGCGTTCGAGAAGTTCATGGCGGACGACCTCAAGGCCCACTTCGAGATCACCAAGCCGCCGATGCTGCGGCTCTCCCTGGTCAAGCGCGAGGCCGAGCGGTTCGAGCTGGTCCTCACGGCGCACCACGCGCTGTTCGACGGCTGGTCGCTGCCCCTGCTCGTCCAGGACGTGCTCCGCTTCTACGGCACCGGCGGCGACACCTCGGGCCTGCCGCCCGCGCGGACGTACCGCGACTACCTCGCCTGGCTGGCCCAGCAGGACCCCGAGGTGTCCGCCGAAGCCTGGCGGCGCGAGCTGGACGGCGTCGACGAGCCGACCCTCCTGGCCCCTGGCGCGGAAACCGGAAGCCACAGCTCCGGCATCGCCCAGGTCGACGTACCGCTGACCCCGGCCGAGGCCACCGAGCTGACCCGGCGCGCCGCGGACCTCGGCGTCACCCTGAACACCCTCGTACAGGGCTCCTGGGGCCTGCTCCTCGGGCAGTTGACGGGGCGTCAGGACGTGGTGCTCTCGTCCACGGTCGCCGGGCGTCCGCCCGCGCTCGCCGGGGTCGACTCGATCGTCGGCATGTTCCTCAACACCCTTCCCGTACGCGTCCAGTGCGCCCCCGGCGACACCCTCGCCGACCTGCTCACCGGCCTCCAGGACCGGCAGGCCGCCCTCCTGGACCACCACCACTACGGCCTCACCGAGATCCACAAGACCACCGGCCTCAAGGCCCTGTTCGACACCCTTGTCGGGTTCGAGTCCTTCCCGCTGGACCGCGGCACGATCAGCGAGGTCAGCGCGGCCGCCGGCATCACCATCACCGGCATCCGCGCGTTCACCGCGAGCCACTACCCGGTGACCGTCTTCGTCTACCCGGACGGGGAGCACCCGCGCCTGAACGTCCAGTACCAGCGGGACGTTTTCGACCAGGACGAGGCGGACACCCTCGCCGCGCGCTTCGGCCGGATCCTCGCCACCGTCGCCGCCGACCCGCACCAGGCCGTCCGCGCCGTCGACGTGCTCGACCCCACCGAGCGCGAGCGTCTCCTCGTCGGGCTCAACGAGACCGCCGAGCCGACGCCCGAGCTGACGATCCCCGGCTTCTTCGAGGAGCAGGCGGCGAAGACCCCGGACGCCGTCGCCGTCGTCTTCGACGACCAGCAGCTCACGTACGCGGAACTCGACACCCGCGCCAACCGCCTCGCCCGCGAACTGATCAAGCAGGGGGCGGGCCCCGAGACCATCGTCGGCCTCGCCCTGCCGCGCTCAGCCGACCTCGTCGTCGGCATGCTCGGCATCCTCAAGTCCGGCGCCGGATACCTGCCGATCGACCCCAAGTACCCGAGCGCGCGCCTCGGTTCGATCCTCACCGAGGCCGCCCCGCGGTTCGTGCTCACCGACTCGGCGACGACCGGGGTGCTGCCCGCCTCCGACGTCCCGCACGTGCACCTCGACGAGCTGGCGCTCGACGACGCGCCGGGCGGACCCGTCACCGACGCCGACCGACACTCGCCGCTCAACCCCGACGGCATCGCGTACGTGATGTACACGTCGGGCTCCACCGGCACCCCCAAGGGCGTCGTCATCACGCACGCCAACGTCGTCAACGGCGTGACACGGCTTGCGGCGCGGGTCGCCGGGGGCCCCGGCTCCCGGATGCTCGCGGGCACCTCCGTCAACTTCGACGTGTCGGTGTTCGAGACGTTCACGACGCTCTGCTCCGGCGGCACCGTCGAGGTCGTCCGGGACGTCCTCGTCCTCACCGAGCGCGACAGCTGGTCGGGCAGCGTGATCAGCACCGTGCCGTCCGTCTTCAACGAACTGCTCGAGCAGATCGCCGCCAAGACCAAGGTCGAGACGCTGGTGTTCGCCGGTGAGGCGCTGCCCGCCGCGCTGGTGGGCCGCATCCGCGAGGCCATGCCCGGTGTGAAGGTCGTCAACGCCTACGGCCAGAGCGAGAGCTTCTACGCCACCACCTTCGCCCTCGCCGCCGACGAGCCCTGGACCGGCTCGGCCAGCGCCCCCATCGGCACGCCCATCGGCAACATGCGCACCTACGTCCTCGGCCCGGGCCTCACCCCCGTACCGGAAGGCGTCGTCGGCGAGCTGTACGTGGCCGGGAACATCGGCCGCGGCTACTACGGCCGGTCCGTCCTCACCGCGGACCGCTTCGTCGCCGACCCCTACGGCCCGGCCGGAGCGCGCATGTACCGCACCGGCGACCTGGCCCGCTGGAACGCCGACGGACAACTGGAGTACGTCGGCCGCGGTGACGCGCAGGTCAAGGTGCGGGGCTTCCGCATCGAGCCCGGCGAGGTCGAGGCCGCCCTCACCGCCTTCCCCGCCATCGCGCAGGCCGCGGTCGTCGTGCACGACGGCGGCGAGAGCGTCGGCAAGCGGCTCGTGGGCTATGTCGTGCCCACCGAGACGGACGGCGCGAGGAGCACGGTCGACATGACCGAGCTGCGTGACTTCATCATGGGCCGCCTGCCCGAATTCATGGTGCCCGCCGCGGTCGTGGTCCTCGACCGCTTCCCGCTGGCCCCGAACGGAAAGCTGGACCGCAGGGCCCTGCCCGAGCCGGAGTTCGCGGGCGCGGCCTACCGCGCGCCGCGCAACGAGAAGGAAGAGACGCTCTGCACGCTGTTCGCCGAGGTCCTCGGCGTGGAGCGGGTCGGCATCGACGACGACTTCTTCGACCTGGGCGGGAATTCCCTGTTGGCCACGCGGCTGACCAGCCGCATTGGCAAGGCACTCGGAGTCAGTGTGCCGATCCGGGCGATCTTCGAATCGCACAGCATCGCCGAACTATCGCGCACGGTGCAGAACGCCACGGCGTCGCGCCGACCCAAGCTGCGCAGGATGAACAGGAGTGGACAGTAAAATGATCCCGTTGTCTTTCGCGCAGCGACGGTTGTGGTTCATCAGCCGCTTCGAGGGCCCCTCGGCGACGTACAACCTTCCCTTCCTGCTCCGCTTCAGCGGCGACCTCGACACCGCCGCCCTGGAGGCGGCCGTACGCGACGTGGTGGAGCGGCACGAGAGCCTGCGCACCCTCATCGTCGAGAACGCCGACGGCGTTCCGGCGCAGGAGGTCCTCGCGCTCGCCGACGCCCGCCTGGAGATGCCGCTCGTCGAGGTGGCCCCCGAGGCCCTCGAGGCCGCCATCGCCAAGGAGGCCGAGTACGTCCTCGACCTCGCCACCGAGATACCCCTGCGCCCGACCCTGCTCAAGTCCGGCGAGCGGGAGCACGTCCTCGTGCTCCTCATCCACCACATCGCCAGCGACGGCGAGTCCATGGGCCCGCTGGCCCGTGACCTCGCCACCGCCTACCGCGCCCGGCTCGCGGGCGCCGCGCCGGACTGGGAGGAACTCCCGGTCCAGTACGTGGACTACACGCTGTGGCAGCGCGAGCTGCTCGGCGACGAGAACGACCCCGAGAGCGTCCTCGCCGCGCAGGTCGAGTACTGGCGCGGCGAGCTGGCCGGTGTTCCGCAGCCGCTGCAACTGCCCGCCGACCGGCCCCGCCCGCCCGTCGCCAGCCACCAGGGCGACGGCGTCAGCCTGCACGTCGACCCCGACCTGGTCGCGAAGGTCGAGCGGCTGGCGCGCGAGCGCGACGTGACCGTACCGATGGTCATGCAGGCCGCCCTGATGGTCACCCTCCAGCACCTCGGCGCCGGTGAGGACATCGCGCTCGGCTCCACCATCGCGGGCCGCACCGACGACGACCTCACCGAACTCATCGGCTTCTTCGTCAACACCTGGGTGCTGCGCGGCGACCTCTCCGGCGCCCCGACGTTCGAGCGGCTGCTCGCGCAGGTGCAGGACAAGGCGCTCGCGGCGTACGACAACCAGGACGCGCCGTTCGAGCGCCTGGTGGAGATCCTCAACCCCGAGCGCTCCACCGCCTACCACCCGCTCTTCCAGGTCATGTTCACCTGGGAGACCGAGGTCGGCACCACCCTCGAACTGCCCGGCCTGACCACGCGCCTTGAGATGCTGTCGACCACGACGGCCAAGTTCGACCTGGAGTTCAACTACTTCCACGACCCGGCCAAGCAGTCGATGCTGGTGTACCTGGAGTACGCCACCGAACTGTTCGACCGGCGCACCGCCGAAGCCATCACCGAGCGCTACGTCCGTGTCGTGCGCCAGCTCGTCGAGAGCCCCGCCGCCCCCGTCACCCGCGTCGACGTCCTCCAGCCCGGCGAACGCGAGCTGGTCCTCGGCCAGTTCAACGACACCGCCGCGGCCGTGCCCGCGCTCACCGTGCCCGGCGCCTTCGAGAAGCAGGCGGCGGCCACCCCGGACGCCGTCGCCGTCGTGCACGAGGACACGGAGCTGACGTACGCGGAGCTGAACGCCCGCGCCAACCGGCTCGCCCGCGACCTCATCGGCCGCGGCGTCGGCCCCGAGAGCGTGGTGGGCCTGTGCCTGCCGCGCTCCGCGGACCTCGTCGTCGGCATGCTCGGCATCCTCAAGGCGGGCGGCGCCTATCTGCCGATCGACCCCAAGTACCCGAGCACCCGACTCGACTTCATCCTCTCGGACGCCGAGCCGCACCTGATCCTCACCGACGCCGACACCGTCGGCGTGCTGCCCCAGGGCCCGGACGACGCCGCGCCGCGGCTCTTCCTCGGCGACGTCGACCTCGACACCGTCACCGCCGCCGACGCGGAGCTGACCGACGCCGACCGGACCGCGCCCCTCGGCCCGGACCACGTCGCGTACGTGATGTACACCTCCGGCTCCACCGGCACGCCCAAGGGCGTCGCCATCACGCACGGCAACGTCGTCAACGACGTCACGGGGCTCGCGTCCGCCGTGGGCGTCCAGGCCGGTTCCCGGGTGCTCGCGGGCACCTCCATCAACTTCGACGTGTCGGTCTTCGAGACCTTCACCACGCTGTCCACCGGCGGCACCCTCGAAGTGGTCCGCGACGTCCTCGTCATCGGCGAGCGCGGCGGCTGGACCGGCGGCGTCGTCTCCACCGTCCCGTCCGTCTTCGCCGAACTCCTCGACCAGGTCGACGGCAAGATCAACGTCGACGCCGTCGTCTTCGCCGGCGAGGCGCTGCCCGCCGCCCTGGTGCAGCGCGTGCGCGAGGTCATCCCCGGCGTGCGCGTGGTCAACGCCTACGGCCAGAGCGAGACCTTCTACGCCACCACCTTCGCGGTGTCCGAAACCGACCAGTGGCACGGCACCAGCAGCGCCCCCATCGGCAGCCCGCTCGGCAACGTCCGCACCTACGTCCTCGGCCCGGGCCTGGAGCCCGCCCCCGTCGGCGTCGCGGGAGAGCTCTATGTCGCGGGTGTCGTCGGCCGCGGCTACCACGGCCGCCCCGACCTCACCGCGGACCGCTTCGTCGCCGACCCCTACGGCCCGGCCGGGTCCCGCATGTACCGCACCGGCGACCTCGCCCGCTGGAACGCCGACGGCCGCCTGGAGTACGTCGGCCGCGGCGACGCGCAGGTCAAGGTCCGCGGCTTCCGCATCGAGCCCGGCGAGATCGAGGCCGCGCTCACCGCCCACCCGGGCGTCGCCCAGGCCGTCGTGACCGTCCACCAGAGCCGCGGCAGCAAGCAGCTCGTCGGCTACGTCGTGCCCGTGGGCTCCGACGACGGCGCGGTGGGCTCCGGCGACGTCGACAGCCTCGGCGAGCTCGACGTCGACCTGACCATGGTCGTCTCCTCGCGCGAGCTGCGCCGCTTCGTCTCCACGCGCCTGCCCGAGTTCATGGTCCCGTCCGTCTTCATGATGCTGGACCGCCTGCCGCTGGCCCCGAACGGCAAGCTGGACCGCAAGGCCCTGCCCGAGCCGGAGTTCACCGGCGGCCAGTACCGCGCCCCGCGCACCCCCACCGAGGAGGTCCTCACCGGCGTCTACGCCGAGGTCCTCGGCCTGGACCGGGTCGGCATCGACGACGACTTCTTCGCCGTCGGCGGCGACTCCATCCGCTCCATCCAGGTCGTCTCGCGGGCCCGCGCCCAGGGCGTCGAGGTCAGCCCCCGGCAGATCTTCGAGTGCCGCACCGTGGCCGAGCTGGCCGACGTCGCGGCGGCCGGGGGACAGGCCACCGTCCTGGAGGAGCTGGAGGGCGGCGGCGTCGGCTGGATGCCGCTGCTTCCCGCCGGGCACTTCCTCGAGGAACTGGGCGGCGGCAGCGACCGCTTCTCCATGTCGATGGTCCTCGACCTGCCCGTCGGCATCGACGAGGCGGGCCTCGTCGCCACCCTGGGCGCCGTCGTCGACCACCACGACATCCTGCGCTCGCGCCTGCTCACCGACGGCGACGGCGGCCTTGAGGTCACCGCGCCCGGCACCGTCGATGTGGCCTCGCTCGTCCACCGCGTCCCGTGCGACGGCCAGTGGGACCAGGCGTGGCGCGAGCGCGCGTTCACCGAACTCGACGCCGCCACCGCCCGCCTGGACGCCGCCGCCGGCAGCATGGCGCGGTTCGTGTGGTTCGACGCGGGCGCCGACAAGCCGGGCCGCCTGCACGTCGTCCTGCACCACTTCGCCATCGACGGCGTGTCCTGGCGCGTTTTGCTGCCCGACCTCGCCGCCGCCTGGGAGCAGATCAAGGCGGGCAGGACACCCGCGCTCGACCCCGTCTCCACCTCCGTGCGCCGCTGGGCGCACGCCCTGGTGGACGAGGCCGCGACGCCGGAGCGCACCGCCGAGCTCGAGCTGTGGAAGTCCGTCGTCGCGGGGCCCGACCCGGTGCTCGGCAGCCGCCACCTCGACCCGGCCACCGACACCGTCTCCACCGTGGAGCACGTCGTCGTACAGGTGCCCGTGCCCGTCACCGAGCAGCTCCTGACCACGCTGCCCGCGGCCTTCCGCGGCGGCGTCAACGACGGCCTGCTCGCCGGCCTCGCCCTCGCCGTCACCCGCTGGCGGCGCGCCCGCGGCGTGGACGAGCCGACGGTGCTCCTTCGCCTGGAGGGCCACGGCCGCGAGGAGTACGCGGTGCCCGGCGCGGACCTGTCCCGCACCATGGGCTGGTTCACCAGCATGTTCCCGCTGCGCCTCGACATCGGCGGCATCGACGTCGAGGAGGCCTTCGCGGGCGGCGCCGCCGCGGGCGCCGCGGTCAAGGCCGTCAAGGAGCAGGCACTCGCCATCCCCGACAAGGGCCTCGGCTACGGCCTGCTGCGCTACCTCAACCCGGAGACCGCCGAGATCCTGCGCCGCTACTCCACCGGCCAGATCGCCTTCAACTACCTCGGCCGCTTCTCCACGTCCACGGACATGCCCGACCACCTGCGCGGCCTCGGCTTCAGCCAGGCCGAGGGCACCGCCGACATCCTCGCCGACCTCGACGCGGACATGCCCGCCCTGTCGGTGTTCGACGTCAACGCCCTGGTCCTGGACTCCGACGAGGGCCCGCAGCTCAACGCCCGCATCGGCTTCCCCGCGGGCGTCCTCTCCGCCGCCGACGTGCAGGACCTCGCCGACCTGTGGATCCAGGCCCTCGAAGGCCTCGCCCAGCATGTGTCGGCGCCCGGCGCGGGCGGCCTCACGCCGTCCGACGTGCCGCTGGTGACGACCACGCAGGCCGACATCGAGCTGTGGGAGCGCCGCTACCCGAGCGTGTCCGACGTGTGGCCGCTCACCGCCGCCCAGTCGGGTCTGCTGTTCCACACGATGCTCTCGGACGCCTCCTTCGACGCGTACCAGATGCAGCTCGTCTTCCACCTGTCCGGCAAGGTCGAGCCCGCCCGCATGCGCGCGGCCGGACAGGCCCTGCTCGACCGGTACGCGAGCCTGCGCACCGCGTTCGTCACGGACACCGAGGGCAACCAGGTGCAGCTCGTCCTCGACGAGGTCCCGCTGCCGTGGCTGGAGTTCGACTACAGCTCCCTCGGCGACGCCGAGCGCGACGCCGCCCTGAAGAAGCTCCTCGCCGACGACCACGCCAAGCACTTCGACCCCGTGAACCCGCCGATGCTGCGGATGACCCTGGTCACCCTCGGCGACGACCGCGCGGAGCTGGTGTTCACCGCCAACCACGTGCTGTTCGACGGCTGGTCCGTGCCGCTCCTCCTGCAGGACCTGCTGCGCCTGTACGGCTCCGACGGCGACGCCTCCGAGCTGTCGCGCGTCCGCGGCTACCGGGACTTCCTGGTCTGGCTGAACCAGCAGGACCGAGCCGAGGACACCCGCGTCTGGGCCGAGGAGCTGGCCGGGGTCGACGAGCCCACCCTGCTCGCCCCCAGCGCCCGCCCCGGCGCGGAGCCGGGCGGCATCGGCCAGGTCGACGTGCCGCTGGCCGCCGAGTCCGCCCGTGAGCTCGCCCGCCGCGCCGCCGAGCTCGGCATCACCATGAACACCGTCGTGCAGGGCGCCTGGGGCCTGCTCCTCGCGGAGCTGACCGGCCGCAGGGACGTCGTGTTCGGCGCCACGGTGTCCGGCCGTCCGCCGGTCGTGCCGGGCGTGGACTACATGGTCGGCCTGTTCATCAACACCCTTCCGGTGCGGGTGGACTGCGCGCCGCGCGAGTCCCTCGCCGACGTCCTCACCGCCCTGCAGAACCGGCAGGGCTCGCTCCTCGACCACCAGCACTTCGGTCTCAGCGACATCCAGAACGCGGTCGGCCTGACCTCGCTGTTCGACACGATCGTCGTCTTCGACTCCTACCCCGTCGACTCCGTCGGCATCACCGACGCCTACTCGGCGGCGGGCCTTGAGGTCACCGGCATCAGCCCGCTCAGCGGCACCCACTACCCGCTGATCGTCTCCGCCGACGCCGAGCCGCACCTGCGCCTCGGCCTGCAGTACCAGCACCACCTCTTCGAGCGCGCGGACGTCGAGGCCATCGCGGCCCGCTTCCACCGCATCCTGCTGCAACTCGTCGAGGACCCGCGGATCCCCGCGGGGCACGTCGACGTCCTGGAGGCGCAGGAGCGCGAGCACGTCCTGTACGGCCTGAACGCCACGGCCGCCGAGACGCCCGCCCTCACCATCCCCGGCCTGTTCGAGCGGCAGGCCGCGGCGACCCCGGACGCGGTCGCGCTCGTGCACGGCGACACCTCGCTGACGTACGCCGAGCTGAACGCCCGCGCCGACCGCCTCGCGCGGGAGCTGATCGCCCGTGAGGTCGGCCCGGAGACGATCGTGGGCCTGGCGCTGCCGCGCTCGGCCGACCTGATCACGGGTCTGCTCGCGGTCCTGAAGGCGGGCGGCGCCTATCTGCCGATCGACCCGAAGTACCCGAGCTCCCGCCTGGACCACATCCTGTCCGACGCGGCGCCGAAGCTGCTCCTCACCGACGCCGACACCGTGGGCGTGCTGCCCGAGACGGACATCCCGCGCCTGTTCCTCGGCGACGTGGACCTCGCGGCCACCACCGCCGGGGCTCCGTTGACGGACGCCGACCGCAGGGCCCCGCTCAAGCCGGACAACGTGGCGTACGTGATGTACACCTCCGGCTCGACCGGCACCCCGAAGGGCGTGGCGATCACCCACCACAACGTGGTGAACGGCGTGACCCGCCTCGCCGAGTCCGTGGGCATCGACGCCGGCACGCGCGTCCTCGCGGGCACCTCGGTCAACTTCGACGTGTCGGTCTTCGAGGCCGTCACGACCCTGTCCCAGGGCGGCACCCTGGAGGTCGCACGGGACGTCCTGGTCATCGGCGAGCGCAACGGCTGGACGGGCGGCGTGATCTCCACGGTCCCGTCGGTCTTCGCCGAGCTCCTCGACCAGGTCACCGGCGAACTCGCCGTGGAATCCGTGGTGTTCGCGGGTGAGGCGCTGCCCGCCGCGCTGGTGGAGCGGGTGCGCGAGGCCGTCCCGGGCGTCCGGGTGGTCAACGCCTACGGCCAGACGGAGTCGTTCTACGCGACGACGTGGGCGCTGCCCGCGGGCGACGAGTGGGACGGCACCGGCAGCGCCCCGATCGGCGCTCCGCTCGGCAACATGCGCGCCTACGTGCTCGGTGCGGGTCTCGCGCCCGTCCCCGTGGGGGTCGTGGGTGAGCTGTACATCGCGGGCAATGTGGCGCGCGGCTACTTCGGCCGCGCGGACCTGACCGCGGACCGCTTCGTGGCCGACCCCTACGGTCCTGCGGGTGCGCGGATGTACCGCACGGGTGACCTGGCCCGCTGGAACGCGGACGGGCAGTTGGAGTACGTCGGCCGTGACGACGCGCAGGTGAAGGTGCGGGGCTTCCGCATCGAGCCCGGCGAGGTCGAGGCCGCCCTGACGGCCCACCCGCAGGTCGCCCAGGGCGTGGTCGTGGCCCGCGGCACCGGCACCACCGACAAGCGCCTCGTGGCGTACGTCGTCCCGGCCGGGACCGTCGAGGACATCGACATCACGGCGCTGCGCGAGTTCGTGGGCGGAAAGCTGCCCGAGTTCATGGTGCCGTCGGCGTTCGTGGTCCTTGAGCGCCTGCCGCTGGCGCCGAACGGCAAGCTGGACCGCAAGGCGCTGCCCGAGCCGGAGTTCACCGGCGCCGAGTACCGCGCCCCGCGCACTCCGCAGGAAGAGGCCCTGTGCGGCCTGTTCGCGGAGGTCCTCGGCCTGGAGCGGGTCGGCATCGACGACAACTTCTTCACCGTCGGCGGCCACTCGCTGCTCGCCACCCGCCTCGTCAGCCGCATCCGCACCACGCTCGACGTCGAGATCCCGATCCGCGTCGTCTTCGCCTCGCCCACCGTCGCGGAGCTCGTCGAGCACCTGACCGGCGGCGGCAGCGTCCGCGCGCAACTGCGTCGGGCCGAGACCCGCCCCGAGTTCGTGCCGCTGTCGTACGCGCAGCGCCGCCTGTGGTTCATCGACCGCTTCGAGGGCCCCTCGGCGACGTACAACACGCCGTTCCCGCTGCGCCTGACCGGCACCCTGGACACCGCCGCGTTCGAGGCCGCCGTCAACGACGTGGTCACGCGGCACGAGAGCCTGCGCACGCTGATCATCGACGACAGCGAGGGCGTGCCCTTCCAGAAGGTGCTGCCCGCCGCCGACGTGCACATCGACGTGCCCGTCGTCGACGTCGCCCCCGACGCGCTCGACGACGCCATGGCCGAGGCCGCCGGGTACAGCTTCGACCTGGCCGGTGAGGTCCCGACGCGGGCCACCGTGTTCCGCTGCGGCGAGGACGAGTTCGTCCTGCTGCTGCTCTTCCACCACATCGTCAGCGACGGCGTGTCCATGGGCCCGCTGTCCCGCGACCTCGCCGCGGCCTACACCGCCCGGCTCGCGGGCGCGGCCCCGGCGTGGCCGGAACTGCCGGTGCAGTACGTGGACTACACGCTGTGGCAGCGCGAGCTGCTCGGCGCCGAGGACGACCCGGACAGCGTGCAGTCCGGGCAGGTCGACTACTGGCGCGAGGAGCTCGCGGGCGTGCCCCAGCCGCTCCGCCTGCCCACCGACCGGCCCCGCCCGCCGGCCGCGAGCCACCGCGGCGCCACGGTCGAGTTCGCCCTCGACCGGGACGTCATGGACGCCGTCGAGGAACTGGCCCGGCGGCGCGGCGCGACCGCGTCGATGGTGCTCCAGTCCGCCCTGACCGTGCTGCTGCACGGCCTCGGCGGCGGTGACGACATCACGATCGGCGCGCCGATCGCAAACCGCACCGACGAACTCCTCGCGGACCTGGTCGGCTTCTTCGTCAACACCTGGGTCCTGCGCGCCGACCTGTCGGGCAACCCCACCTTCGAGGACCTGCTCGACCAGGCCCGCGACAAGTCCCTGGCCGCCTACGACAACCAGGACGTGCCGTTCGAGCGCCTGGTGGAGGTGCTCAACCCGGAGCGGTCCACGGCGTACTCGCCGCTGTTCCAGGTGATGTTCGCCTGGCAGAACTTCAACCGGAACGACTTCGCCCTGCCCGGCCTCGACGTGCGGTTCGAGCGGATCCGCAACGAGAGCGCCAAGTTCGACCTGTTCTTCAACATGGCCGACATCCCCGGCTACGGCGTCGTCGGCCACCTGGAGTACGCCACCGACCTGTTCGACCACGCGAGCGCCCAGGAGATCACCGACCGGTTCATCCGCGTCGTGGGCCTCCTCGCGGCCGACCCGGCGCAGCGCGTCGGCGCCGTCGAGCTGGTCGAGCCCGCCGAGCGTGACCTGGTCCTGCGCGGCTTCAACGACACCGCGCAGCCGACGCCGGACCTCACCATCCCCGGCCTGTTCGAGAAGCAGGCGGACAAGCACCCGCACGCCGTCGCCGTGGTCGACGGCGACACGTCGTGGACGTACCGCGAACTGGACGCGCGCGCCAACCTGTTGGCGCGGGAGCTGATTCGGCGGGAGGTGGGCCCGGAGACGATCGTGGGTCTGGCGCTGCCGCGGTCGGCGGATCTGATCGTGGGTCTGCTGGGTGTGCTGAAGGCCGGTGCGGCGTATCTGCCGATCGACCCGAAGTACCCGAGTGCGCGGCTGGACTACATCCTGTCCAACGCGCGGCCGAGGCTGCTGCTCACCGACGCGGACACCGTCGGCGTCCTGCCCGTCAACGACGTGCCGCGGCTGTTCATCGGCGACCTCGACCTGGAGCCGAGGAAGCGCAACGTCAAGGTCCGCGACAAGGACCGCAGGGCCGCGCTCAAGCCGGACAACGTGGCGTACGTGATGTACACCTCCGGCTCGACCGGCACCCCGAAGGGCGTGGCGATCACCCACCACAACGTGGTGAACGGCATCACCCGCCTCGCCGCGTCCGTGGGCATCGACTCGTCCACGCGGATGCTCGCCGCGACCTCGGTCAACTTCGACGTGTCGGTCTTCGAGACCTTCACGACCCTGTCCCAGGGCGGCACCGTCGAGGTGGCCCGCGACGTGCTCGTCATCGGCGAGCGCGGCGGCTGGACGGGCGGCGTCGTCTCGACCGTCCCGTCGGTCTTCGCCGAGCTCCTCGAGCAGGTCGACGGCGAACTCGAGGTCGACTCGGTGGTGTTCGCCGGTGAGGCGCTGCCCGCGGCCCTCGTCGAGCGGGCCCGCGAGGCCATCCCCGGCGTCCGCGTCGTCAACGCCTACGGCCAGACCGAGTCGTTCTACGCGACGACGTTCGCGCTGCCCGCCGACCAGGAGTGGACCGGCGCGGGCAGCGCCCCCATCGGCGCCCCGCTCGGCAACATGCGCGCCTACGTCCTCGGTTCGGGCCTCGCGCCCGTGCCCGTCGGCGTCGTGGGCGAGCTGTACATCGCAGGCAACGTGGCGCGCGGCTACTTCGGCCGCGCCGACCTGACCGCGGACCGCTTCGTCGCCGACCCGTTCGGCCCCGCGGGCGGCCGCATGTACCGCACCGGTGACCTGGCCCGCTGGACCCCCGAGGGCCAACTGGAGTACGTCGGCCGCGACGACGCGCAGGTCAAGGTGCGCGGCATCCGCATCGAGCCCGGCGAGGTCGAGGCCGCGCTCGCCGCGCACCCCGGTGTCGCCCAGGCCGTCGTGGTCGTCAAGGACGGCCGCGGCAGCAAGCAGCTCGTCGGCTATGTGGTCCCCGCCGGTGAGCAGATCGAGGACGTCAACGCCGACCTCGACCTGACCGCCGGTGTCTCGGTGGAGGAACTGCGCAAGTTCGTCTCCGCGCGCCTGCCGGAGTTCATGGTGCCCGCGGTGTTCGTGGTCCTCGACCGCCTGCCGCTGGCCCCCAACGGCAAGCTGGACCGCAAGGCCCTGCCCGAGCCGGAGTTCACGGCAGGGGAGTACCGGGCGCCCCGCACCGCCGAGGAGAAGGTCCTCGCCGGGGTGTACGCCGAGGTCCTGGGCCTCGGCCGGGTCGGTGTCGACGACGACTTCTTCGCCGTCGGCGGCGACTCCATCCGCTCCATCCAGGTGGTGTCCCGCGCCAAGGCGCAGGGCATCGAGATCACCCCGCGGCAGATCTTCGAGTGCCGCACGGTGGCCGACCTCGCCGTCGCGGCCGTCGAGAACCGCCTCGCGGGCGCCGGCGCGGTCCTGGAGGAGCTGGAGGGCGGCGGTGTCGGCTGGATGCCGCTCCTGCCCGTCGCCCGCTACATGACCACCGAACTCGGCGAGAACACCGACCGGTTCTCCATGTCGACGGTCCTCGACCTGCCGAAGGACATCGACGAGGCGGGCCTCTTCGCGACCCTCACGGCCGTTGTCGACGCCCACGACGTGCTGCGCTCGCGCTTGATCACCGAGGGCGACGGCGGCCTGGAGGTCACCGCGCCCGGCACTGTCGACGTGGCGTCGCTGGTGCACCGGGTGGAGTGCGACGGCGAGTGGTCGGCGGAGGCCTGGCAGCGGCTCGCCGCCGCCGAACTCGACGCGGCCACGGGCCGGTTGAACCCGGCGGCGGGGGTGATGGCGCAGTTCGTGTGGTTCGACACCGCGGGTGTCGAGGCGGCCGGGCGGCTCATCGTCGTGCTGCACCACCTGGTGGTGGACGGTGTGTCCTGGCGCATCCTGGTGCCGGACCTGGCCGCGGCCTGGGAGCAGGTCAAGGCGGGCAGGGCGCCGGAGCTCGCGCCCGTGGCGACCTCGCTGCGCCGCTGGGCGCACGCCCTGAAGGACGAGGCGCACAGCGAGACCCGTACTGCCGAACTCCCCCTGTGGGAAAGCATGCTGGACGGCGATGACCCGGTCCTCGGTTCGCGCCCGCTCGACCCGGCGGTGGACGTCACCGCCACAGTGGAGACCGTGTCGGTCAAGCTGCCGGTGGCGGTGACGGAGTCGCTCCTGACGACCGTCCCGGCCGCTTTCCACGGCGGCGTCAACGACGGCCTGCTCGCCGCGCTCGCCCTCGCGGTGTCGCGCTGGCGGGACGAGCGGGGCGTGTCGGAGTCCTCGACGCTGATCCGCCTCGAAGGCCACGGCCGCGAGGAGTACGTGGCTCCGGGTGCGGACGTGTCGCGCACGCTGGGCTGGTTCACGAGCATGTTCCCGGTACGTCTGGACGTGGCGGGGCACGACGTGGCGGAGGCGTTCGCGGGCGGCAGGGCCGCGGGGTCGGTCGTCAAGGCGGTCAAGGAGCAGCTGCTGTCCGTGCCGGACAAGGGCATCGGCTTCGGTCTGCTGCGCTACCTCAACCCGGTGACGTCGCTGGCTCTGGAGGGGCGGCCGACGGGGCAGATCGCGTTCAACTACCTGGGCCGGTTCTCCGCCGACGACATGCCCGAGGAACTGCGCGGCCTCGGCTGGAGCATCGCCCCCGACACCGACGCGCTCATCGCCGACCTCAACGCGGAGATGCCCGCCCTCGCGACGGTGGACTTCGCCGCGTACGTCACGGACAGCGCCCAGGGACCGGAGCTCACCGCGAGCATCGGCTTCCCGACCGGTGTGTTGTCCCGCGCCGAGGTGCAGCGCCTGGCGGACCTGTGGTGCGAGGCCCTGGACGGCCTCACCCGCCACGCCGCCACCCCGGACGCGGGCGGCCTCACGCCGTCCGACGTGCCGCTGGTCAACGTGGAGCAGTCCGACATCGAGGCCTGGGAGAAGAAGTACCCGGGCGTCTCGGACATCTGGCCGCTCACGACGATGCAGTCGGGCCTGCTGTTCCACAGCATGCTCGGCGCCGGCGACACCGACGGCCCGGCCGACGCCCGCGACGCGTACCACATCCAGCTCGTGATGCACCTGTCCGGACAGGTCGACCCGGCCAGGATCCGCACGGCCGGGCAGGCACTGCTCGACCGGTACGCGAACCTGCGGGCCGCGTTCGTCACCGACGCGCGCGGCGAGCAGGTCCAGTTGATCGTGGACGGCGTCGAACTCCCCTGGAGCGAGGCCGACCTGAGCACGCTGCCCGAGGACGAGCGCGAGGAGGCGTTCGAGAAGCTCCTCGCCGAGGACCAGGTCACCCACTTCGACCCGGCCACCGCGCCGCTGCTGCGGATGTGCCTGGTCAAGCTGGACGACAACCTCTCCGAGCTGGTCTTCAGCGCCCACCACGTGCTGTACGACGGCTGGTCCTTCCCCATGCTCATCCAGGACCTCCTGCGCCTGTACGGCTCCCACGGCGACCCCGCGGACCTGCCGCGCGTGCGCAGCTACCGCGAGTTCCTGGCCTGGCTCTCGCAGCAGGACCGGGGCGAGGCGGCCCGGGCCTGGGCCCAGGAGCTGGACGGGGTCGAGGAGCCGACGATGCTGGCTCCGGGTGCCTCGGAGGAGCAGGGCGGCCTGGACATGGTCGAGGTGCCGCTGCCCACGGAGGACGCCCGCACCCTCTCGCGGCGCGCCTCGGAGCTGGGCATCACCCTGAACACCCTGGTGCAGGGCGCCTGGGCGCTGGCCCTAGGCCAGTTGACGGGACGTCAGGACGTGACCTTCGGCGCCACCGTCTCCGGACGCCCGCCGTCGGTCACGGGCGTCGACACCATGGTCGGCCTGTTCATCAACACCCTGCCCGTCCGTGTCGCGGCCGAGCCCGGCCAGACCCTCGCCCAGCTCCTCACCGGCCTCCAGGACCGCCAGGCCGCCCTCCTCGACCACCACCACTACGGCCTGTCGGACATCCAGCAGGCGACCGGACTCAGCACGCTCTTCGACACCATCGTGGTGTTCGAGTCGTTCCCGGTCGACCACGCGGGCATGAGCGACGCCAACGCCACGG
This sequence comes from Streptomyces sp. NPDC041205, assembly GCF_055591765.1. Classification (NCBI taxonomy): domain Bacteria; kingdom Bacillati; phylum Actinomycetota; class Actinomycetes; order Kitasatosporales; family Streptomycetaceae; genus Streptomyces; species Streptomyces sp. NPDC041205. The sequence continues at coordinate 18,258 of NZ_JBVIZH010000009.1, forward strand.
CGGGCATCGCGGTGACGGGCCTGCGCGCGTCCAGCGGGACGCACTACCCGCTGATCGTGGGCGCCGACGCCTCGCCGCACCTGCGCATGGGCCTGCAGTACCAGGACACCATGTACGACAAGGACGTGGTGAAGGGCATCGCGGGCCGTCTCGGCCGGGTGCTCCAGCAGATCGCGGCCGACCCGGAGACGCCCGTCAAGGACGTCGACGTGCTCGAGCCGGGGGAGCGGGAGCGGCTGCTCGGGGCGTACAACGACACGGCCGCCGAGACGCCCGCACTCACCGTGCCCGGCCTGTTCGAGGAGCAGGCCGCGCGGACCCCGGACGCGGTCGCGGTGGACTTCGGCGACACGTCGTGGACCTACCGCGAACTGGACGCGCGCGCCAACCTGTTGGCGCGGGAGCTGATTCGGCGGGAGGTGGGCCCGGAGACGATCGTGGGTCTGGCGCTGCCGCGGTCGGCGGATCTGATCGTGGGTCTGCTGGGTGTGCTGAAGGCCGGTGCGGCGTATCTGCCGATCGACCCGAAGTACCCGAGTTCGCGGCTGGACTACATCCTGTCCAACGCGCGGCCGAGGCTGCTGCTCACCGACGCGGACACCGTCGGCGTCCTGCCGGACAACGACGTGCCGCGACTGTTCATCGGCGACCTCGACCTGGAACCGAAGCAGCGCAACACCAAGGTCCGCGACCAGGACCGGGTGACGCCGCTGCGGCCGGACAACGTGGCGTACGTGATGTACACCTCCGGCTCGACCGGCACCCCGAAGGGCGTCATGGTCACGCACGCCAACGTGGTCAACGGCATCACGCGGCTCGTCGAGCGTGTCGGCGGCGCGGGCTCGCGGATGCTCGCGGGCACCTCGGTCAACTTCGACGTGTCGGTCTTCGAGACCTTCACGACGCTGTCGACCGGCGGCACCCTCGAAGTGGTCCGGGACGTCCTGGTCATCGGCGAGCGCAACGGCTGGACGGGCGGCGTGATCTCCACGGTCCCGTCGGTCTTCGCCGAGCTCCTCGACCAGGTCACCGGGGAGATCAGCGCCGAGTCCGTGGTGTTCGCCGGTGAGGCGCTGCCCGCCGCGCTGGTGGAGCGGGTGCGCGAGGCCGTCCCGGGCGTCCGGGTGGTCAACGCCTACGGCCAGACGGAGTCGTTCTACGCGACGACGTGGGCGCTCCCCGCCGACCAGGAGTGGGCCGGCACCGGCAGCGCGCCGGTCGGCACCCCGCTCGGCAACATGCGGGCGTACATCCTCGGACCGACCCTCACCCCCGCACCCGAGGGCGTGGTAGGCGAGCTGTACGTGGCGGGCGCCGTCAGCCGCGGCTACTTCGGCCGCGCCGACCTGACCGCGGACCGCTTCGTGGCCGACCCCCACGGTCCGGCCGGATCGCGGATGTACCGCACGGGTGACCTGGCCCGCTGGAACGCGGACGGGCAGTTGGAGTACGTCGGCCGTGACGACGCGCAGGTGAAGGTGCGGGGCTTCCGCATCGAGCCCGGCGAGGTCGAGGCGGCGCTCACGGCGCACCCGCAGGTGGCGCAGGGCGTGGTCGTGGCCCGCGGCACCGGGACGGTCGACAAGCGCCTCGTGGCGTACGTCGTCCCGGCCGGGGAGCGGGACGTCGACACGTTCGACATCACGGCGCTGCGGGAGTTCGTGGCCGGGAAGCTGCCCGAGTTCATGGTGCCGTCGGCGTTCGTGGTCCTTGAGCGCCTGCCGCTGGCGCCGAACGGCAAGCTGGACCGCAAGGCGCTGCCCGAGCCGGAGTTCACGGGGGTCGAGTACCGCGCCCCGCGCACTCCGCAGGAGGAAGTCCTGTGCGGCCTGTTCGCGGAGGTCCTCGGCCTGGAGCGGGTCGGCATCGACGACAACTTCTTCACCGTCGGCGGCCACTCGCTGCTCGCCACCCGGCTCGTCAGCCGCATCCGTACGGTCCTCGGGGTCGAGATCCCGATGCGGGTCGTGTTCCAGTACTCCACGGTCGCGGACATGGCCGACTGCCTGACCTCGGGCAGGGAGTCGTTCAGCTTCACCGACCCGTTCGGTGTGGTGCTCCCGATGAAGACCGACGGCGACGGCGGACCCCTGTGGTTCATCCACCCCGGCGTCGGCCTGTCCTGGGTCTACCTCGGCTTCGCCACGCAGCTCGGCGACCGGCCCGTCCACGGCATCCAGGCGCGGGGCTTCGACGGTTCCGAACTGCCGGGCTCCATCGACGAGATGGTCGCGGACTACCTGGAGCAGATCCTCGCCGTCCAGCCGGAGGGTCCCTTCCGACTCGTCGGCCTGTCCATCGGCGGCACCCTGGCGCACGCCCTCGCGGGCGAACTCCAGGCGCGCGGCCACGAGGTGGCGCTGCTCGGCCTGCTCGACTGCGTGCCCGCGGAGTGGTTCGCGCGGAACAACACGTCGCTGGAGATGGCCGAGGTGGAGGACGTGCTCGCCGGGTACATCCCGCACACGGGCCCGGAGGGCGGCGCCGCCGGCGACGCGGACGGGGCCGACGGCGGCGAGCGGAACTCGCTCGTGAAGAACGCGTCCCTCATCGCCGTCCGGCACACCGACATGATGATGGAGTACACGCAGCCGAAGTACCGCGGCGACGCGGTGTTCTTCAACGCGACGCTGAACCCCGACGAGTCGTACGCCCCGCAGTGGGCGGCGTACATCGAGGGAACGGTGGAGGAGCACGACATCCACTCCACGCACATGGGGATGTATCTGCCGCGGCCCGCGGCGGAGATCTGCCGGATCCTCAGCCGTCACCTCGACAGCGAGTAGGGGGCGGGAGCGGGCAGGACGAAACCCCGGAGGGGGCGAGGCCGGAAGGCCTCGCCCCCTCCGGGGTTTCCTGCGCCGGGTACGCACGACGGCGTCCACCGCGGCGGCGTACACAGCGAAGCGGTCCTGAGCCGCGCCTTCCGGCGCCGCTCAGGACCGCTTCAGTGGGTTGTGCGGGCCGCCCGCTAATGCGCGAGCGGACCCGACGGGACCACCAGGTCCCGGGTGATGTCCGCGATCGTCCTGCTCCCCGTGAGGGTCATCGCCAGGTCCAGATCGGCGAGCAGGCACCTCAGGACGTGTTCCACGCCCGCCTGTCCGTCAAGGGCGAGACCGTACAGGTACGGCCTGCCGAACAGGATCGCGTCCGCGCCGAGCGCGAGCGCCTTGACCACGTCCGTGCCGGTGCGCACCCCGGAGTCCATCAGGACCGGGACGTCGGGCCCGAGGGCCGCGCGCACCGCGGGCAGCGCGTCGAGCGCGGCCACACCGCCGTCCAGCTGGCGGCCGCCGTGGTTGGAGACCACGACACCGTCCGCGCCGGACGCGAGCGCCTTGCGGGCGTCGTCCGGGTGCTGGATGCCCTTGATGAGGATGGGCAGCGTCGTCCACGACCGCAGGCGCGGCAGATCGTCCCAGGTGAGCGTCGGGTTGGCCGAGATCTTCGCCCAGTGCCCGACGGCCGCCATCGCCCCGCCGCCCTCCGGCAGTTGGGCCTGGAACGCCGGGTCGCTGGTGAAGTTGGCGATGCCCTGGCCGTGCACGAACGGGATGTACGCGGTGTCCATGTCGCAGGGCCGGTAGCCGAAGGTGGGGTTGTCCACCGTGACCACGATCGCCGAGTACCCGGCCGGTTCGATCCGGCGGACCAGGGACTCGGCCACCTCCGGGTCGTTCGGCCAGTACAGCTGGTACCAGCGCGGCTCGCTCCCGGCCGCCTTCGCCACGTCCTCCATGGAGTGCGAGGAGAAGGACGACAGGACGAACGGCAGGCCGACCTCGGCGGCGGCGCGGACCGAGGCCAGCTCGCCCTCGGGGTGCGCCACCGTCTGCGCGGCCACCGGCGCGAGCAGCACCGGCGCGTCCAGGCGCTGCCCGAACAGGGTCACCGACATGTCCCGCTCGCTGACGCCCTTCCACATGCGCGGCAGCAGCCGCCAGCGCTCGAACGCCTCGCGGTTGACGTGGCCGGTGGTGCCGGTGCCCGCGTCCCCCGCGATGTAGGCGTGCGCGTGCGGTTCGAGGACCGCGCGCGCCGCCTCCTCCAGCGTCGTCAGGTCCGTGGACAGCTTCGGCTTCTGCCCGGAGATCCCGGCCAGATAGATCTGCCGGACCATCTCGGCCCGGGGCGGCCGCGCCTGACCGGTCTGCTCGCTCATGCGCCGCCCGCCTGTCCCGCCGTGCCGGGGGCCGCGGCCCGCGCCAGGTCCTCGCGGATGACGCGGGTGAGCAGCGGGACCACCGCCGGGTCGGGCTCGGTGAGGGCGAAGTGGCCGCCGGGAAGCAGCTCCAGGCGGTACTCGCCCGTGGTGTGCCGCTCCCAGTCGGCCATCTGCTCGGCCGTGTTCTTCGGGTCGTCCTCGGCGAGCAGGACCGTCAGCGGCGCCGTGACGGCGGCGCCGTCCTTGGCCTGGTAGCGGCCGAGGACCTCCTGGTCGCCGCGCATCAGCCGGATCATCTCGCCGACCATCTCGGGGTCGTTGAGGATGATGTCGGGTACGCCGCCGAGCCACCGGATGTGGCCGAGGATCTCCTCGTCGGAGTGCGCCCCGTCGGCGTGCGCCCGCCAGTCCGCCGACGGCGGCCACGCCGCCGACGCGAACAGGCGGGCCAGGCCGGCCCGCTCCTGCAGGAGCCGGGCCGACTCGAAGGCCACGAGCGAGCCGAAGCTGTGCCCGAGCAGGAACAGCGGCCGGTCGTCGAAGTCGGCGAGCGCGTCCACGATGCCCGTGGCGAGCGTCGTCACGTCCTCGGCGAACGGCTCGGACCTGCGGTCCTGCCGCCCCGGGTACTGCACGGCGAGCAGTTCGACATCGGCGGGCAGCGCCGCCGACAGAGCGGTGAACGCGATCGCGGGACCGCCGGCGTGCGGGAAGCACACCAGGCGGGCCTTGGCGTCGGGCTTCGCATGGAACGTACGAATCCATTTGTTGCGACTCATGGTGTGGGTCCCGTTCCTCAGGAGCCGAGCTTGGTGAGCAGGGCGTTCAGACGGTCGGTCACGGTGTCGCGCACCGCGTCACCGAGCTGAGCCCCGGTGACCTCGGCGAACACCGACTCCAGCTTGGTGATCTCGTCGAGCAGCGCCTGCGGGTCACCGGCGGCGTCCGCGGGGCTCGCGGCGGCGCTCTCGGCCTCGTCGGCCCCCGCGGCTCCCTCTACGTAACCCTGCTCCGCCTTCAGGTGCTCCACGAGCTCGGCCGGGGTCGGCCAGTCGTAGATGAAGGTGGCGGGCAGCTTCACGCCGGTGGTGGCGCCGAGCCGGTTGCGCAGCTCCACCGCCGTCAGCGAGTCGAAGCCGATCTGGTCGAAGGCACCGTGCGGGTCGACGACCGCCGCGGACGCGTGGCCGAGGACGGCCGCGACCTCCTGCAGGACCGTGTCCAGGAGCCGGTCGCCGGTGCCCGCGCTCTGGGCGGGGGCGTCGGCGGTGGCCGCGGCGGCCTTGCGGGCGGCGGCCGGGACCAGGTTCTTCAGGAGCGCCGGGATGGTGCCGCCGTTCGCGAGCTGGTCGCGCAGACCCTCCAGGTGCCACGCGGCGGCCACGGCCACCGCGGAGTCCCTGCGGACCGCCGCGTCGAGCAGTTCCAGACCCCGCTCCGACGTCAGCGGCGCGACGCCGATACGGCTCATGCGGGTGATGTCGGTCTCGGTCAGGCCGGAGCCCATGCCGCCGACGCCCTCCCACAGGCCCCACGCGATGGACACGCCGGGCTTGCCGATGGAACGCCGGTACTCGACGAGGCCGTCGAGGAAGGAGTTGCCCGCGGCGTAACCGCCCTGCGCGGGCGAGCCCATGGTGCCCGCGAGCGAGGAGAACAGCACGAACGCGTCCAGACCCAGGTGCTCGGTCAGCTCGTGCAGGTTCAGCGCCGCGTCCACCTTCGGGCGCAGCGACCGGTCCAGGCTCTCCGGGGTGAGGTCCGCGAGGATGCCGTCGTCCAGGACGCCCGCCGCGTGCAGGACGCTGCCGACGTGCACGCCGTCCGCCGCGAGGGAGTCCAGAGCCGCGGCGAGCGCGTCCCGGTCCGCCGCGTCGCACGCCACCACGCGCACGTCCACGCCCTGCGCGCGCAGCTCGTCGATGTCGCGCTGCGCCTCCTCCTTCGGCGCGCCGCGGCCCATCAGGACCACGCTGCGCGCGCCGTGCTCGGCCACGAGGTGCTTGGCGACGAGGCGGCCGAGCCAGCCGAGGCCACCGGTGATGAGGGCGGCGCGGGTGGTGTCGTACGGCTCGTCCGGGTCGGACAGGGCCAGGACGACCTTGCCGATGTGCCGGGCCTCGCTCAGGTACCGGAAGGCCTCGGGGGCGCGCCGGATGTCCCACACCGAGATCGGCGGGGCCTTGAGCGCGCCCTGCTGGAACAGCTCCAGGAGTTCCAGGAGCATGCCCTGGATGCGGTCGGGGCCGGGCTCGCGCACGTCGTAGGCGCGGTAGTCGACGCCCTCGTGCCGCGCGGCCACCTCGGCCGGGTCGCGCCGGTCGGTCTTGCCCATCTCCAGGAACCGGCCGCCGCGCGGAAGCAGCCGCAGCGACGCGTCGGCGAACTCGCCCGCGAGGGAGTTCAGGACGACGTCGACGCCCTTGCCGCCGGAGACGCCCAGGAAGGACTGCTCGAAGTCGAGCGTCCGGGAGGAGGCGATGTGGTCGTCGGCGACACCCGCGGCACGCAGCGCGTCCCACTTGCCCTGGCTCGCCGTCGAGTAGACCGTGGCGCCCAGGTGCCTGGCGATCTGGATGGCCGCGGTGCCGACGCCGCCGGCGCCCGCGTGGATGAGGACCGACTCGCCCTTGCCGAGCCGGGCGAGGTCCACCAGGCCGTAGTACGCGGTCAGATACGTCACCGGGACCGCGGCGGCCTGCCGGAACGACCAGCCGTCGGGGATCCGGCACACCAGGCGGTGGTCCGTCACCGTGTTCGGGCCGACGCCGTTGATGAGGCCCATCACCCGGTCGCCGGGCTTGAGGTCACTGACGCCGGGGCCGACCTCGACGACGACACCCGCGCCCTCGCCGCCACCGCCGTTGTCGGACGCGTTGGCGTCGACGGAGGCGTGGATGACGCCGAGCGCGAGCAGCGCCTCACGGAAGTTCAGACCCGCGGCGCGCAGACGCAGCCGGATCTGGCCCTCCTTGAGCGGCTCGGCGATCTCCGGCCACGGCTCGAAGGACAGGTTCGCGAACGACGACTTGGCGACGTAGTCCAGGTACCAGTTCGGCTCGTTCAGCGGCGGGCGCAGCGTGGTGCCCGCGGCCGTGGTGCTCAGGGCCGGGCGGTAGCCGGTGCCGCCGCGCAGCGCGAGCTGCGGCTCGTCGGCGGCGACGGCGACCGCGCCCGCGAGCGCCGCCCGCGAACCGGCCGTGCCGTCCTCGTCCAGGAGCGCGAAGCGGCCCGGGTGCTCGGCGACCGCCGAACGCAGCAGACCCCACACCGCGCGCTGGCCGAGCCGTCCGGTGGGCTGCTCGGCGTCCACGGCGACCGCGCCGCGCGTGACCGCGACCAGGCGGGTCGTCGACAGACGGTCGTCGGCGAGGAGGAGCTGAGCGGTCGTCAGGACGTGCCGCAGGGACGCGCGGACGGCCGCCGGGTCCGGCGTCTCGTCGGCGGCGCCCGCCGCGACGGGCAGCAGGATGACCTCGGGGGCCTCCTCGCCCTCGTCCAGGGCGTTGGACAGGGACGCCTGGTCGGCGAAGCGGCGCGGGACGACGCCGTGCGTCGCCTCGTCCGCGAAGTCGCCGATGACCGCCCACAGGTCCGTGTCACCGGACGCGGGCAGCTCCGAAAGAGCCTCCCACGACGGCACGTACAGGCCGTCGCGGTCGCTCGCGGACGCCATCGCGGCCGGGCGCAGCGCCAGCGAGCCGATCGACGCGACCGGCTTGCCCGCGGCGTCGGCGACGTCCACGGAGATCGCGTTCTGGCCGGCGGGGGCGAGCCGCACGCGCAGCGCGGCGTCGGCGGAGCCGAGGGTGCGGGCGTTGTTCCAGGCGTAGGGCAGCAGCGTCTTGCCGCCCGAGGTGTCGGTCAGGCCGCCGGCCGCCGACGGGTGCAGGGCCGCGTCGAGCAGCGCCGGGTGCAGGCCGTAGCCGCCCGTGCCGGGCTGCTTGTCGTCCGGCAGCGCCACCTCGGCGAACACCTCGTCGCCGCGCTTGTACATCGCCTTGACGCCGCGGAAGACCGGGCCGTACGACAGGCCCTTCGCGGTGAGGTCGGCGTACAGGTCGTCCAGGGCGACCGGCAGCTCATCGGCGTCCCGCGGCGGCCACACCGTGAGGTCGGCGGGGGCCGCCTCGTCGGTGGCCTTGGCGACGGAGCCGCTGGCGTTGCGCAGCCAGCCGCCCAGATCGGCCTCCCCCTCGCGGCGCGAGTGGATCGTCACCTCACGGCTGCCGGTGGCGTCCGGGGCCGCGAGGAACACCCGCAGCTGCACCTCGGTGTCCTCGGCGACGATCAGCGGCGCCTCCAGGAGCAGCTCCTCCACGACGTCGTAACCCGCCTCGCGGGCGGAGCGCGCGGCCAGGTCGAGCAGGGCGGTGCCCGGCACCAGGACCTGGTCGCCGACCTTGTGGTCGGCCAGCCACGCGTGCGTGGCCAGGGACAGGCGGCCGGTGAGCAGCAGGCCGTCGAGCTCAGGGAGTTCGGCGACGGCCGTCAGCATCGGGTGGTCGAGAGCGACCAGGCCGGCCGAGCGCACGTCACCGGCGACGACGCGCTTGTCGAGCCAGTACGGGCGGTGCTGGAAGGCGTACGTCGGCAACTCGACGCGGTGCGCGCCGTGGCCCGCGAACACCGCGGCCCAGTCGACGTCGCCGCCGCTCGTGTGGGTGCGGCCGAGCGCGGCGAGCAGCGTCTCGGTCTCCGCGTGCCGGCGGCGCAGCGAGGGGATCAGCTCGTGCGCGGAGCGCGCGGTGCGCTGCTCGGCGAGGCAGTCCGCGGCCATCGCGGTGAGGTCACCGGACGGGCCCATCTCCAGGAACCGCACGCAGCCGTCGGCGGCGAGGCTGTGCACGCCGTCCTGGAAGCGGACGGCGCTGAGCATGTGCCGCACCCAGTAGTCGGGGTCGGCCAGCTCGTCGGGCTCCACCGGCTGCCCGGTGAGGTCCGAGACGACCGTCAGCTCCGGGAAGCGGAACTCCAGGCGGGCGGCGAGCGCGCGGAACTCGGCGAGCGCGGGCTCCATCAGCGGGGAGTGGAAGGCGTGGCTGACCTTCAGCCAGGTCGCCTTGCCACCGGCCTCCTCGAACGGCTTGACGGCGGCGGCCAGCGCCTCCTTGTCGCCGGACAGCACGGTCGCGGCGGGGCCGTTGACGGCGGCGAGCGACACCTTGCCCTCGAACCCGGCGAGGAGCCCCGCCGCCTCCTCCTCGGAGGTGCGCAGCGCCACCATGGCGCCGCCCGCGGGCAACTGCTGCATGATGCGGCCGCGGGTGACGGCCAGTTGGGCGGCGTCCTCCAGGGACAGCACTCCGGCCGCGTGCACGGCCGCGAACGCGCCGACCGAGTGGCCGAGCACGGCGTCCGGGCGGATGCCCCACGACTCGAAGAGCCGGAACAGCGCCACCTCGACGGCGAACAGCGCGGGCTGCGTGTACTCGGTGCGGTTCAGGAGCTCGGCCTCGGGCGTGCCCTCGGCGGCGAAGACCACCTCGGACAGCGGCTTGGCCAGGTGCGGGTCGACCACGGCGCACACGGCGTCGAAGGCCGCGGCGTACGCGGGGAACGTCGCGTACAGCTCCTTGCCCATGCCCGGGCGCTGCGAGCCCTGCCCGGCGAAGAGGAACGCGGTGCGGCCCTCGACCGCCTTGCCGCGCACGACCTCGGCGCCCGCCGTGTCGTCGGCCAGGGCGCGCAACTGGGTGAGCAGGGACGCGCGGTCGGCGGCCGTCAGGACGGCGCGGTGCGCCAGGTGGGCGCGCGCGGTGGCCAGGGACAGGCCGAGCGGCACGAGGCCCTCGGCGGTCACGGAGGGCTCAGCCGTCAGGTGCTGGTGCAGCCGGTCGGCCTGGGCGCGCAGGGCGGCCTCGGTCGTGGCCGAAAGGACGTGCGGGACGGCGGGCAGCGGCTTGGCGGCCGGCTCCTCGGCGGGCCGCTCGGCGGGCTCGGGGGCCTGCTCCAGGATGACGTGCGCGTTGGTGCCGCCGATGCCGAAGGAGGACACGGCGGCGCGGCGCGGCCGGTCGACCTGGGGCCACGGCTTGGCCTCGGTCAGCAGCTCCAGGGTGCCGGTGGACCAGTCGACGTTCGGGCTGGGCTCGTCCACGTGCAGCGTCTTGGGCATCACGCCGTGCTGCAGCGCCATCGTCAGCTTGATGAGGCCACCGACACCGGCGGCCGCCTGGGCGTGCCCGATGTTGGACTTCAGGGAGCCGAGGTACAGCGGGTTGTCCGCGGTGCGGGCCGCGCCGTACGTGGCGAGCAGCGCGTTGGCCTCCAGCGGGTCGCCGAGCGGCGTGCCCGTGCCGTGCGCCTCCAGGAGGTCGACGTCGGCGCCGCTCAGGCCGGTCCCGGCAAGCGCCTGCTTGATCAGGGCTTCCTGGGCCGGGCCGTTGGGCGCGGTCAGGCCGTTGCTCGCGCCGTCCTGGTTGACGGCCGAGCCGCGCACCACCGCGAGGACGGGGTGGCCGAGGCGGCGCGCGTCGGACAGGCGCTCGACGAGCAGCAGGCCCGCGCCCTCCGCCCAGGCGGTGCCGTCGGCGGACGCCGCGAAGGACTTGCAGCGGCCGTCCTTCGACAGGCCGCGCTGACGGCTGAACTCCACGAAGGAGTTGGGGGTCGCCATCAGCGTCGCGCCGCCCGCGAGGGCCAGCGAGCACTCGCCGCGGCGCAGCGAGTTGACGGCCAGGTGCAGCGCCACCAGGGACGACGAGCACGCCGTGTCCACGGTGATCGCCGGGCCCTGCAGGCCGAAGGTGTACGACACGCGGCCGGAGGCGACGCTGCCGGTGCTGCCGATGGTCAGGTACGCCTCGTACTCCTCCGGGGCGGGGGACAGGCGCGCCGCGTAGTCGTCGTACATGGTGCCGACGAACACGCCGGTGCGGCTGCCGCGCAGCGTCGCCGGGTCGATGCCCGCGCGCTCGAAGGCCTCCCAGGCGGTCTCCAGGAGGAGCCGCTGCTGGGGGTCGATCGCGTGCGCCTCACGCGGGGAGATGCCGAAGAACTCGGGGTCGAACTGGGCGGCGTCGTAGAGGAATCCGCCCTGCTCGACGTAGGAGGTGCCGGCGTGGTCGGGGTCCGGGTCGAACAGGTTGGACAGGTCCCAGCCGCGGTCGGTGGGGAAGGCCCCGACCGCGTCGACCTCGTCGGTGACCAGCTGCCACAGGTCCTGCGGCGAGCTGACGCCGCCGGGGAAGCGGCAGCCCATGCCGACGATCGCTATCGGTTCCTCGTCGCGCTCCTTGGCGCGGGCGTTCGCGGCCTTCAGCCGCTCGTTCTCCTTCAGCGCGGCCCGCAACGCGTCGACGACTTGCTGGGGTGATGTGGACGCCATCGTGTCTCTCTCCATAGTTCCCTGCTGGGGCTGTGTCAGGACTCGCTGTCGCCTAGAGCCAGGCGGATCAAGTCGTCGGTGTTCATGTCGTCCAGGAGGCTTTCGCTCTCGGACAAGTCGGTGCCGATCAAGGCGTTCTGCGGGTCGTGCGGACCGGCTTCGCCGTGCGCCGCGGACTCCTCGACGGGCTCGGGAGCGAGCGCGCCGAGCAGCCACTGCGCGAGGGAACCGGGGGTCGGGTGGTCGAAGACCAGGGTCGGCGGCAGCTTGATGCCGGTCGCGGCGATCAGCCGGTTGCGCAGCTCCACCGCGGTCAGCGAGGTGAAGCCGAGGTCCTGGAAGCGCCGGCCCGCCGAGACCTGCCCCGGCTCCTGGCCGAGGACCGCGGCGACCTCGGCGCGGATGAGCTGCAGCACGATGTGCCGGTGCTCGCGCTCGGGCGCCCGGCCCAGCTTCTCGCGCAGCTCCGCCGCCGTGTCCTTCGGGGGAGCCACGGCCGCCGCGCGGTGCGGGGCCAGGCCCTTGAGGAGCGCGGGGGCGGTCGCCTTGTCCAGGGCGCGCGGGTCGAGCACGAAGGCCGCGAGGACCGGAGCGCCGTCGTCGAGCGCCGCGTCGAACAGGGCGAGCCCGTCCTCGGCGGACAGCGTCCCGATGCCGGAGCGCTGCAGCCGCAGCAGGTCGGCCTCGCTGAGGCCGCCCGTCATCGTGGACTCGTCCGCCCACAGGCCCCACGCCACGGACAGCGCGGGCCGCCCCTCGGCGCGGCGCCGCTGCGCGAGGCCGTCCAGATAGGCGTTGGCCGCCGCGTAGTTGGCCTGGCCCGGGGTGCCGAGCGTGCCCGCGAACGACGAGAACAGCACGAACGCCGTCAGGTCCAGATCGCGCGTCAGCTCGTCCAGGAGCGCGGCGCCCACGGCCTTGGGCCGCAGGACCGTGTCCAGGCGCTCCGGGGTGAGGGAGCCGACGACGGCGTCGTCGAGGACACCGGCCGCGTGCACCACACCGGTCAGCGGGTGCTCGGCCGGGACCGCGCCGAGCACCCCCGCGAGCGCGGCCCGGTCGGCCGTGTCGCAGGCCGCGACCCGCACCTCGGTGCCGGTGGCCCGCAGGGAGGCCACGAACTCCTCGGCGTCCGGGGTGCTCATGCCGCGGCGGCCGGTCAGCAGCAGTCGGCGTACGCCGTGCTCCGTGACGAGATGCCGGGCGAGCAGGCGGCCCAGGGTGCCGAGGCCGCCGGTGATCAGGACGTGGCTCGTGCCGTCGAAGACCGGGGTGGCGGCCTGGCCAAGCCCGGCCCGCTCACCGGGGGTGCGCGGCTCGTGCTTGTGCAGCAGCGGCACCGTCATCCGCCCGGCGCGCAGCGCCAGTTGGGGGTCGTCGCTGGCCGCGGCCTGGACCACGCCGGGCGCGGACTCGGGGCGCCCGTCGGTGTCGATGAGGGTGAAGCGGCCCGGGTTCTCCGTCTGCGCCGAGCGCAGCAGGCCCCACACCGGGGCCCCGGTCAGGTCGACGCTCTCGTCGGCGCCGACCGCGACCGCCCGCTCCGTCACCACGGCGAGCCGGGATCCGGTCAGACGGGTGTCGGCGAGCCAGTCCTGGGCCAGGGCGAGGGCCGCGCGGGTGGCGGCGGCAGGCCCCTCGGTGGGTCCACCGGGTTCGGTGGACCCACCGGCCGTGGCGGGCCCGGTGGTGGCGGGCTCGCTGATGGGGGATCCGCTGGGTGCGGCGGATCCGCCAAGTCCGGTGGCGACGACGACGGTCGGCACCGCTGCCCCGTCGTCGAGCGCCCGGCGCAGTCCGGCCAGGTCGGGGTAGGCGTCCACCGACACCCCCGCGGCCCGGACCACGCCCGTCAGGTGGGAGCGGTCGTGACCCACGACCGCCCAGGTGCCCTCCGGGGTCGCCCCCGGCGTCTGCGGCTCGGCCCAGTCCAGGGCGAACAGCGCCGCCCCGTCGGCCGATGCGGCCGATGCGGCCGAAGCGAGCGTCTCCGCCGGAAGCTCGCGCACCGCGAGGGTTTCGGCGTCGAGAACCGGCGTACCGGTTTCGTCGGCGATGTGCACGGAGCAGGAGTCCCTTTCGTGTTGCCGGATGCGGACGCGCAGCGCGGTCGCGCCGGGCGTGTAGAGGGTCAGGCCGCTCCAGGCGAACGGCACCACGAGCCGGGTGCCCTCGCCGCTCGTGCCGCTGACCAGGGTCTGCAGCGCGGAGTCGAGCGCGGCCGGGTGCAGTTGGAAGCCGCGGCCGTGCGTGTGCGCCTCCGCGGGCAGCTCCACCTCGGCGTAGACGTCGGCGCCCCGGCGCCAGACGGCGCGCAGCCCCTGGAAGGAGGGCCCGTACTCGTACCCGATCTTGGCGAGTTCGGAGTAGAGGCCGTCGATGGGCACCGGCACCGCGTTCAGCGGCGGCCACAGGGCCAGGGCGGCGGAGCCCTCCGGGTCGGCGGTGGGCTCGGCGACCTCCAGGACACCGGCCGCGTACCGCTTCCAGTCGTCCTTCGCCGCGGCCTCGGGCCGGGAGTACAAGGTGAAGGCGCGCGATCCGTCCGCGTCGGCCGGGCCCACCATCAGCTGCAGGCCCATCGGCTCGGACAGCAGCAGTGGCCGCTCGAGGGCGATGTCGCTGACGCGCTCCGCGCCGGACTTGCGTCCCGCGTACAGGGCGAGTTCGGCGACGGCCGCGCCCGGGAGCAGCGGCTGGCCCATCAAGGTGTGGTCGGCCAGCCAGTGGTGCACCTCCGGGTCGATCTCACCCGTGAACAACCAGCCTTGGCCACCGGCCAGTTCGACGGCCTGGCTCAGCAGCGGGTGCCCGGTGGAGTTCTGCGCGGGCGCGCTGCTCGAGGCGGTCAGCCAGTAGCTCTCGCGCTGGTACGCGTACGTGGGCAGCGCCACCGTACGGCCGCCGCGCAGCAGGTCGCCCCACTCCACGGTGACGCCCTGCGCGTGCGCCTCGCCGAGTGCGAGCGCGAACCGGGCGAGGCTGCCGTCGCCGCGGTGCAGCGTACCGACGGCCGCCGCGTCCCGGACGCCCGCGCGGCGCGCGGTCTCCACGACCGCCGACGTCAGGACGGGGTGCCCGCCGGTCTCGACGAACGTGCGGTAGCCGAGGCCCACCAGGCTGCTCACCGCGCGGTGGAACTCCACCGGCGAGCGCAGCCCGCGCGCCCAGTACCCGGCGTCGAGGCGCGCGGTGTCCACGGCCTCGCTGTCCACCGTCGAGTAGAACGGCACCTGCGAGGAGCGCGGGGTGATCCCGTCGAGCAGACCGGGCAGTTCGGCCGCTGCCGCGTCCGCGGCCGCCGTGTGCGCGGCGTGCCCGGCGTCGACGCGGCGGGCCGTGATCCGCTCCGTCGCGCAGGCCGCGAGCAGCATCTCCAGGGCCGCGGGCTCACCCGCGACGACCGTGGACGAGGGGCTGTCGACGGCCGCGACGGCGATCCGCCCCGCGGAGCCGGTGATCCGGGCCTCGGCCGCGGCCCGCGGCAGGCCCACGGCGACCGCGCCGCCGCGGCCCGCGAGGTGCTCGGCGATCAGCTTGGAGCGGACCGCGACGACCCGGGCGGCGTCCGTCAGGGACAGCCCGCCGGTGACGGCGACGGCCGCCAGTTCGCCGTGGCCGTGGCCGACGACCGCGGCCGGCTCGACGCCGTGCGCGCGCCACAGCTCCGCGAGCGACACCATCACGGCCCACGACAGGGGCTGCGTGATGTCGACGCGGTCCGGGCTGCCCGCCAGTTCGGTGGCGAAGTCCCAGTCGACGAACGGGGCGAGCGCGTCCCCGCACTCCCGCATCCGGTCCGCGAAGACCGGCTCGGACTCCATCAACTCACGGGCCGCGCCCGCCCAGTGCGCGTCCTCGCCGGGGAAGACGAAGACCGCGTCACCGGCCTGCCGGGCCTTGCCCACGACCGTCAGCGGCGACTGCTCGCCCCGGGCGACGGCCTCAAGACCGGCCAGCAGCTCGTCCCTGCCGCCCGCGACCACCACGGCCCGGTGCTCCAGGGCCGCACGGCCGCGCACCAGCGACGCGGCCACGTCGACCGGCGCGAGCCCGGGCCGCCCGGCGACGTGCGCCCGCAGCCGCTCGGCCTGCGCGCGCAGCGCCGCCGGGCTCTTCGCCGACACCGTCCACGGCACCACGGCGGGCGCCGGGACCGGTGCCCCTTCGGCCGCGGCGGCCTCGGTGTCGGGGACCGGCTGCTCCAGGATCACGTGCGCGTTCGTACCGCTGACGCCGAACGAGGAGACGCTGGCGCGGCGGGCGCGGCCGGTCTCGGGCCACGGCCGCTCCTCGGTGAGCAGCGACACCGCGCCCGAGGTCCAGTCGACGTGGGTCGTCGGCCGGTCGACGTGCAGGGTGCGGGGCAGCACGCCGTGCCGCATCGCCATGATCATCTTGATGACGCCGCCGACGCCCGAAGCCGCCTGCGCGTGCCCGATGTTGGACTTCAGCGAGCCCAGGTACAGCGGCTTGTCGGCGTCGCGGCCCTGACCGTAGGTGGCGAGCACGGCCCGCGCCTCGATCGGGTCGCCCAGCTTGGTGCCGGTGCCGTGCGCCTCGACGGCGTCGACGTCGGCGGCGGCCAGGCCCGCGAAGGCCAGCGCGTCCCTGATGACCCGCTCCTGCGAGGGGCCGTGCGGGGCGGTGATGCCGTTGCTCGCGCCGTCCTGGTTGACCGCCGAGCCGCGCACGACCGCGAGGACCTCGTGGCCGTTGCGGCGCGCGTCGGAGAGCCGCTCCAGGAGCAGCACGCCCACGCCCTCGCTCCAGCCGAGCCCGTCCGCGGACTCCGAGAACGACTTGCAGCGCCCGTCCACGGAGAGGCCGCGCTGGCGGCTGAACTCCTGGAACGTGCTGGGCGACGACATGATCGCGACACCGCCCGCGAGCGCCAGGTCGCACTCGCCGCCGCGCAGCGCCTGCGCCGCCAGGTGCAGCGACACCAGCGACGAGGAGCAGGCCGTGTCGACGGTGACCGCCGGGCCCTGCAGGCCGAACGTGTACGACACGCGGCCGGAGGCCACGCTCGGCGAGTTGCCGATGAAGCGGTTCGCCTCCACGTCGTCGGGCGCGGTGTGCAGACGCGAGGTGTAGTCGCTGTACATCACGCCGCTGAACACGCCGGTGCGGGTGCCGTGCAGGGACGTCGGGGCGATGCCCGCGCTCTCCACGGCCTCCCAGCTGGTCTCCAGGAGCAGCCGCTGCTGCGGGTCGAGACGGACGCTCTCACGGGTGCTCAGACCGAAGAACTCGGCGTCGAACTGGTCGGCGTCGTACAGGAACCCGCCGTGGCGCGTGTAGGACTTGCCGTGCCGGTCCGGGTCGGGGTCGTACAGGTCCTCCACGTCCCAGCCGCGGTTCTCCGGGAACGGGCCGATCGCGTCGGTGCCGGACGCCACCAGGTTCCACAGGTCCTCGGGGGAGCGGGTGTCGCCCGGGTAGCGGCAGGCCATGCCGACGATGACGACGGGGTCGTCCTGCGCGGCCGAGGCGCGCGCGGGGACCGCCTTCGCGGCCTCCTCGGGCCGCTCGTCACCGGCGACCTCGGCGACCTGCGCGAGGAGGTGGTCGACGAGCGCGCCCGGCGAGGGGTGGTCGAAGACCAGCGTGGTCGAGAGCGCCACACCGGAGGCGGCACCGAGCCGCCCGCGCAGTTCGAGGGCCGTCAGCGAGTCCATGCCGAGGTCCTTGAACGCCACGGCGTCGGCGACGGCCGCGGGGCCCGCGAGCCCGAGCACGGCCGCCACGGTCGAGCGGACCAGGTCCGTGACCGCGCGCCGCCGCTCGCCCTCGGGCAGCGCCGCCGTCGTACGCGCCCACGTGGACGCGTCCGCACCGGCCGCCGCGGCCTTGGCCACCGTGCGGCGGCGCGCGGTGCGCACCAGGCCGCGCAGGAGCGCGGGCGCGGACTGGGAGGCGTCCGCGTCGCGCAGCGCGGCCAGGTCCAGCTCGGCCGCGAGGAACACCGAGTCGGTGGTCGTGAGGGCCGCGTCGAAGATCTCCGCGCCGCGCGCGGCCGTGATCGGGGCGAGCCCGCTGCGCCGCCAGCGCGCCAGGTCGCCCTCGGACAGCGTCCCCGCCATGCCGTCGGTGCCCCACAGGCCCCAGGCCAGCGAGGTGGCGGGCAGGCCCCGGTCGCGGCGGTGCCGGGCCAGGGTGTCGAGGAAGACGTTGGCCGCCGCGTAGTTGGCCTGGCCCGCGTTGCCGATGAGGCCCGCGATCGAGGAGAACAGCACGAAGGCCGCGAGCGGCGCGTCGGCGGTCAGCTCGTGCAGGTTCCAGGCGGCGTCCGCCTTCGGCCTGAGGACCGCGTCCAGGTCGGCGTCCGTGAGGTTCTGCAGGGTGGCGTCGGCCAGCACGCCCGCGGTGTGGACGACGGCGGTCAGCGGGGCTTCCGCGGGTACGCCGGAGAGCAGCTCCGCGAGCGCGGCGCGGTCGGCCACGTCGCAGGCCGCGACGGTGACCTCGGCGCCCAGGCCCTCCAGGAACGCGGTGAGTTCACCGACGCCCTCGGCGGCCGGGCCGCGGCGGCTGGTCAGGAGCAGACGGCGGACGCCGTGCCGGGTGACGAGGTGCTCGGCGAAGAGCCGGCCGAGGGCGCCGGTGCCGCCGGTGATGAGGACGGTGCCCTCGGGGTCGAGGACGGTGCCGGTGGGGTCGAGGGCGGGGGCCGTCCGGCCCGTGGTGCTGTCGGCCGGGGTGGCCGGAGTGGCCGGGTTGGCCGGGGTGCGCTCCAGGGTGGGCTCGTGCAATTCCCCTGCGCGGAGCGCCAGTTCGCCCCCGTCGGCTACGACGGCCAGGGCGGCGGCGACGGCCTGCGCGGGCAGCGTGGCGTGGGCGTCGGTGTCGGTGTCGGCGTGGATCTGGGCGTCGGTGTGGGCATCGGCGTAGGTGCCCGCCACGTCCAACAGGGCGAAGCGCCCCGGGTGTTCGCTGCGCGCGGTGCGCACGAGCCCCCACGCGGCGGCGCCGGGCAGGTCCCGCACCGCCTCGTCGGCGCCCGCGGCCACCGCGCCCTGGGAGAGCAGAAGGAGTCGGCTCGGCGCCAGGCGCTCGTCGGTCAGGCAGCGCCGGACGGCGTCCAGGGCGTCGGCGGCCGCGGTGTGCGCGGCGTCGGCGACGGCTCCGGAGGTGCCCGCGGCGCCGGGCTCGGGGCGGGTCAGGACGACCACGTCCGGGGCGCCCGCGCCGAGCACGGCGTCCAGGGCGGCGGCGTCCGCGTAGCCCTCGGCGATCACACCGGCGGCGGTCAGCGCCGCCGCGAGGCCGAGCGGGTCGGCGCCGAGCACGGCCCAACGGCCCGCCGCGGCAACGGCGTCGGCCTCCACCGCGGCGGGAGCCTGTCGCACCGGCTTCCAGCCGAAACGGTAGAGCCCGTCGTGGTGCGCGCCCGCCCGCTGCGCGAGCCGGTCGGCGGGCAGCGCCCGCAGGACCACCGAGCCGACGGTGAGCACCGGCTCGCCGCCGGGTGTGACGGCGGTCAGGGTGGCGCCGTCACGCCCCGCCGGGGTCAGCCGCACCCGCAGCGCCGTGGCGCCCGCGGCGTGCAGCGTGACGCCGTCGAAGGAGAACGGAAGCCGCAGTTCGTCGCTCAGGCCGCCCTCGGGCCCGGCGAGCAGCAGCGCGTGCAGGGCCGCGTCCAGGAGCGCCGGGTGGACGCCGTACCCGGCGGCCTCGGCGTGCAGGTCGGCGGGCAGCGCCACCTCCGCGTACCGGTCCTCGCCCGCCTGCCAGGCGCCGACGAGACCCTGGAAGGCCGGGCCGTAGGTGTAGCCGAGATCGTTCAGGCGGTCGTACACCCCGTCGACGTCGATCGGCGTCGCGCCCCGCGGCGGCCAGACCTCGCCGATGGCCGACGGCGCGTCGCCGTCCACCGCGAGGACGCCCGACGCGTGCCGCGTCCAGCCGCCCTCGTCCCACGGCTCGCCCTGGCCCGCGCTCTCCTGGCGGGAGTAGACGGCCACCGGACGCTGACCGGCGCCGTCGGTCGCGCCGACGGTCACCTGGACGCGGACCGCCCCGTCCACGGGCACGATCAGCGGCTCCTCCAGGACGACCTCGCGCAGCCGGTCGCAGCCCAGACGGTCGCCCGCGGCCACGGCCAGCTCGACCATCGCGGTGCCCGGGAGCAGCGCGGCACCGGCGATGACGTGGTCGGCGAGCCACGGGTGGCCGCGCAGCGAGAGCCGTCCGGTCAGGAGCAGGCCGTCGCCCTCGGCGAGGCTCGTCATGCCGCCGAGCAGCGGGTGGTCGGCGGGGGAGATGCCGAGGCCGGTGGCGTCGGCCGCGGCGGCGGGCGCGTCGAGCCAGTAGCGCTCGCGCTGGAAGGCGTACGTGGGCAGGTCGGTGCGCAGGGCGCCGGGGAAGAGGCGCGCGGTGTCGGGCGCGGCGCCGCGCAGCGCCGCGTGGCCGAGCGCGGCGGCGACGGTCAGGGACTCGGCCCTGCCCTTGCGGAGGACCGCGACGGGTGCCGCCGCCTCCGCCTGCTCCTCGCCCAGGCAGTTGCGGACCATGGCGGCGAGCACGGCGTCCGGGCCGAGTTCCACGTACGCGGTGACGCCCGCGTCGCGCAGGACGCGCACGCCGTCCTGGAAGCGGACGGTGCCGCGCAGGTGGCTCGTCCAGTAGTCGGGCGAGGCCAGCTCCTCGGGGGTGGCGAGGGCGCCGGTGAGGTTGGAGACGACGGGGATGCGCGGGGCGGAGTACGTCAGACCGGCGGCGACCGCGCGGAACTCGTCGAGGACGCCGTCCATGTGGTGCGAGTGGAAGGCGTGGCTGACCTTCAGGCGCGAGGTGCGGCGACCCTGCTCCTTGAAGGCGGCGGCCAGTTCGAGCGCGGCGTCCTCGTCGCCGGTCACGACGGCGGCGAGCGGGCCGTTGATCGCGGCGACGTCCAGGCGTCCCGCGTACGCGGGCAGGGCCTCGCGGACCTCCTCCTCGGTGGCCTCGACGGCGACCATCGCGCCCCCGCCCGGCGCGGCCTGCATCAGCCGGCCGCGGGCCGCGACAAGGGCGCAGGCGTCCGCGAGACCGAGCACGCCCGAGACGTGGGCGGCGGCCAGCTCCCCGACGGAGTGGCCGATGAGGTAGTCGGGGGAGAGGCCGCTGTGCTCCATGAGGCGGAACAGCGCGACCTCGACGGTGAACAGCGCCGCCTGCGTGTACAGCGTCTGGCCGAGCAGCGCGGCCTCGTCGCTGCCCTCGGCGGCGAACATCACGTCCTTCACCGCGTGCGGCAGATGCGGGTCGAGGTGCGCGCACACCGTGTCGAGGGCGACGGCGAACGCCGGGCAGTTCTCGTACAGCTCCCGCCCCATGCCGAGGCGCTGGCTGCCCTGCCCGGTGAACAGGAACGCCGTCCCGCCCTTGGTGGAGCGGCCGGTGACCGCCTTCGTGGGGACGGCGGGCGGGCCCGCGAGGACCTCGGCGGCCGACTCGCCCGCGGCGAGCGCGGTCAGGCCGCGGACGAAGCCGTCGCGGTCCTCGGCGACGACGGCCGCCGTGTGCGCGAACAGGGTGCGCGCGGACATCAACGACAGGCCGATGTCGGCGAGTTCACGCTCGGGGTGCTCGGCGACGAAGTCCCGCAGCCGGGCCGCCTGGTCACGCAGCGCGTCCTCGGTGCGGCCGGACAGCAGCCACGGCGTGGCCGGGACCGGCGCGGGCCCGACGGCGCGCGGCGCGGGCTCGACGGCGGGCGCCTGCTCCACGATGACGTGGGCGTTGGTGCCGCTGATGCCGAACGAGGAGATGCCCGCGCGGCGGGCGCGGCCGGTCTCGGGCCAGGGGCGCGCCTCGGTCAGGAGCGTCACGGCGCCGGCGGTCCAGTCGACGTGGCTGCTGGGCGTGTCGACGTGCAGCGTGCGCGGCAGGACGCCGTGGCGCATCGCCATCACCATCTTGATCAGACCGCCGACGCCCGCCGCGGCCTGTGCGTGGCCGACGTTGGACTTCAGCGAGCCCAGGTACAGCGGCTCCACGGCGCCGTCGCGCTGCCCGTACGTCGCGAGCAGTGCCTGGGCCTCGATCGGGTCGCCCAGCTTGGTGCCGGTGCCGTGCGCCTCGACGGCGTCCACGTCGGCGACGGTCAGGTCCGCCCCGGCGAGCGCGTCGAGGATGACCCGCTCCTGGGAGGGGCCGTTGGGGGCGGCGATGCCGTTGCTCGCGCCGTCCTGGTTGAGCGCGGAGCCGCGCACGACGGCGAGGACCTCGTGGCCGCCTCGGCGCGCGTCGGAGAGGCGCTCCAGCATCAGCATGCCCGCGCCCTCGGCCCAGCCGGTGCCGTCGGCGGAGTCGGCGAACGCCTTGCAGCGCCCGTCGGGGGACAGGCCGCGCTGGCGGCTGAACTCCATGAACAGGCCGGGGCTCGACATCACGGTGACGCCGCCCGCGAACGCGAGGTCGCACTCGCCGTCGCGCAGCGCCTGCGCGGCCATGTGCACGGCCACGAGCGAGGAGGAGCACGCGGTGTCGACGGTGACGGCGGGGCCCTGCAGGCCGAAGGTGTACGAGGCGCGGCCGGAGACCACGCTGGTGAAGTTGCCGGTGATCAGATAGCCGCTCGCGGTCTCGTCGGCGGCGTCGAGGCGGGGGCCGTAGTCCTGCTTGATGGCGCCGACGTACACGCCGGTGCCGCTGCCGCGCAGCACGGAGGGGTCAATTCCGCTTCGCTCGACGGTCTCCCACACCGTCTCCAGGATCAGCCGCTGCTGCGGGTCGAGACCGAGGGCCTCGCGCGGGCTGATGCCGAAGAACTCCGCGTCGAACAGGTCCGCGTCGTGCAGGAAGCCGCCCTCGCGGGCGTAGGAGCGGCCCGCGCGGTCCGGGTCGTCGTCGAACAGGGCGTCCAGCGGCCAGCCGCGGTTCTCGGGGAACGGCGAGATGGCGTCGCGGCCGTCGAGGACGAGCTGCCACAGGTCCTCGGGCGACGTCACGTCGCCGGGGAAGCGGCAGGCCATGGAGACGATCACGATCGGGTCGTCCGCGGCGCCGCCCCGCGCGGCCGCCTTGCGTCCGCTCGCCTTCGGCGCGGTCTTCGTGCCGAGGATCTCCTCGGCGATGCGGGCGGCGAGGTTCCGCGGCGTCGGGTGGTTGAAGAGCAGCGTGGCCGGGAGCTTCAGACCGGTCGCCTCGACCAGGCGGTTGCGCATCTCCACGGCCG
Organism: Streptomyces sp. NPDC041205; assembly: GCF_055591765.1. Classification (NCBI taxonomy): domain Bacteria; kingdom Bacillati; phylum Actinomycetota; class Actinomycetes; order Kitasatosporales; family Streptomycetaceae; genus Streptomyces; species Streptomyces sp. NPDC041205. Next base: position 40,920 of record NZ_JBVIZH010000009.1, read on the forward strand.
TCACCGACTCGAAGCCGAGGTCGATGAACGCGCCCTCGGGGTCGACGTCGGCGCCGCTGTCGTGGCCGAGCACCAGGGCCGCCTCGGCGCGCACCAGGTCGAGCGCCCGCTCCAGGGTCTCCTCCGGGCTCAGCCCGCGCAGCCCCGACTCGTCGTCGAAGTCGGCTGCGTCGGCCGGGTCGGCTGTGCCGGGGGCGCCGGGGGTGTCGTACTCCGCCCGCGCCGGGGCGGCCGTCGCCGGTACGAGGCCGGCGCGCGGCTCGTCCGCGGCGGGGGCCTGCGACGTGGCGGGCACGGCGTCGGCCGCGGGGGCCGCGGTGCCGGTCGCGTCAGCGGCAGGGGCGGTGCCCGCGAGGCCCTCCAGCCAGTAGCCGCGCCGCTGGAACGCGTACGTCGGCAGCTTCACGACCGAGGCGTCCGCAGGGAACGCCGGACGCCAGTCCACGTCCACGCCACTGGCGTTGAGCTGCGCGAGCGAGGTGAGGAACCGGCGCCGGCCGTCCTCGCCGCGGCGCAGCGTGCCGACGATCGCCGCGTCCGAGCCGACGTCCTCCGTGATCTGCTGCAGCGCCATGCCGAGCACCGGGTGCGGGGTGATCTCGACGAACGCGTCGGTCTCGGGGGCGAGTTCACGGACGGTGCGCTCGAAGTTCACGGTGCCGGTGAGGTTGCTCATCCAGTACGCGCCGTCGAGCACCGGCCCGGCCACGCGCTCGCCGGTGATGGTCGAGTACATCGGCAGCGTCGGCGTGCGCGGCTGGATCGGCTCCAGGAGGCCGAGGATCTCCTCGCGCAGGACCTCCATCCACGCGCAGTGCGGCGCCAGGTCGATCTGGATGCGCCGGGCCTGTACGCCCTCGGCGACCAGCTCGGCCTGCAGGGCCTCGATGGCCTCGACGTCACCGGACAGCGTGAACAGGCGCGGCCCGTTGATGGTGGAGACGAAGAGGCGGTCCCGCCACGCGGACAGGCGCGGCGTGACCTCGGCGACCGGCAGCGGCACCGAGAGCATCGTGCCCTGGCCGACGACGGCCAGCATCGCCTTGCTCCACAGCGCCACCACCCGCGCGCCGTCCTCCAGGGACAGGGCGCCGGAGACCACGGCGGCGCTGATCTCGCCGTTGCTGTGCCCGACGACGGCGTCCGGCTCGACGCCGAACGACTGCCACAGGGCGGCGAGGGACACCATGACTGCGAACAGGGCGGGCTGGGCGACGTCCTCGCGCTCCAGCGAGGCCGCGCCGGGCGCGTCGCGGAGCACGGCCTCCAGGTCCCAGTCGATGTGCGGCGCGAGCGCGGCCGCGCACTCGTCGATACGGGCCCGGAACACGTCCGAGGCGTCGAGAAGGTCGCCCGCCATGCCGGTCCACTGCGGGCCCTGGCCGGGGAAGACGAACACGACGCGCTCGCGCGGCTTGGCGGTGCCGCTGATCCGCGTGGCCGAGCGGCGGCCCTCGGCGAGCGCGGCCAGCTCGGCGGTCAGCTCCTCACGGCCGGAGCCGAGGACGACGGCGCGGTGCTTGAAAGCGGTACGCGTGGTGGCGAGCGAGAGCCCGATGTCCGCGGCGGTCCCGGTGCCGCCCTCCAGGTGGGCGAGGAGCCGCTCGGCCTGGGCGCGCACGGCGGCGGTGGTGCGGCCGGAGACGAGCCAGGGGAGGGTGTCGCCGCGCAGGGACGGGGAGCCCGTGGCCACCGCTTCCTGACGATCCGTCACATCGGCTGCGGCCGCATCGCTCTCCGCACCGCCCGAGACCTCCCCGGCGCCCGCCGGAGCTTCCGTGCCCTCGGGCGCCGAAGCCACCACGACATGGCAGTTGGTCCCGCCGACGCTGAACGACGAGACACCGGCGAGCCGCTCGCCCTCGCCCGGCCAGTCGCCCACCGTGTCCTGCACCCGCAGGTTCAGCTCGGCCATGGGGATGTGGGGGTTGGGCGAGGCGTAGTGGAGGCTCGGCGGGAGCTGGCCGTGGGTGAGGGAGAGGACGACCTTCAGGAGCCCGGCCATCCCGGCCGCGGCGCCCAGGTGTCCGATGTTGGTCTTCACGGAGCCGACGAGCAGCGGCTCCCCGGCGGGCCGGGCGGCGCCGAGCACGGCGCCGAGTGCGGCGGCCTCGACGGGGTCGCCCACGGGGGTGCCGGTGCCGTGCAGTTCGACGTAGCCGACCTCGGCGGGCGCGGTCCCGGCCCGCTCGTGGGCGCGGCGCAGCAGGTCGCGCTGGGCGTCCTCGTGCGGCACGGTCAGGCCCGCGCCGCCGCCGTCGTTGTTCACGGCGCTGCCGCGCAGCACGGCGTGCACGCGGTCGCCGTCGGCGAGGGCACGCCGCAGCGTCTTCAGGACGACGACGGCGCCGCCCTCACCGCGTACGTAGCCGTTGGCGCGGGAGTCGAAGGTGTAGCACCGGCCGTCGGGGGACAGGCCGCCGAACTTCTGGGCCAGGGCGGTCTTCTCGGGCGCCAGGTGCAGTTCGACGCCGCCCGCGAGGGCGACCTCGGACTCGCCGTTGCGCAGCGACTGGCAGGCCATGTGCACGGCGACCAGGGAGGAGGCCTGGCCCGCGTCGACGGTCAGGCTCGGGCCGCGCAGGCCGAGCACGTACGAGACGCGGTTGGCGATGAGGCTGCGGTCGAGGCCGGTGAAGGAGTGGTGGGTGACGTTCGAGCCGTCGGCGGCGCGGTGCACGAGGTCGGCGTAGTCGCCGGTGGTCGCGCCGAGGAAGATGCCGGTGTCACCGCCCTGGAGGTCGGCGGGGACGACGCCGGCCTGCTCCAGGGCCTCCCAGCCCAGTTCGAGTACGAGCCGCTGCTGCGGGTCCATCATCGCCGCCTCGCGCGGCGGGATGTTGAAGAAGCCCGGGTCGAAGCGGTCGATCCCGTCGAGGAAGGCACCCTTGCCCGCCGGGCCGTGCTCGATGCCGAGGCCGAGCTCCGCGCGCTCCGCGGGCATGTCGGTGACGGCGTCCTGCCCGGTCACGAGCAGCCGCCAGTACGCCTCGGGATCGTGGGCGCCGGGGAAGCGGCAGGACATCCCGACGACGGCTATGGGTTCCCCGGCAAGCCCTGCATCGCTGCGGGTGTTGTCAACAGACATGCCATTCCTCACTGAAGGTCAAGCGGTGTTCTAGGGAGAGCCGCCACCAGGGGGCGGGCGGCGCGCGGGGGCGGGTGGAGCCGACTACCAGGCGACGAGCAGCCGGGAGAGGCCGCGGGTGCCCATGCCGTCCTTCCAGACCACCGGCTCGGGGACGTCGGCGAAGCGCAGTCCGGGGAACCGTTCGACCAGTCGGCGGAAGACGATCTGCAGCTGGATCCGGCCGAGCGGGGCGCCGAGGCAGCGGTGCAGGCCGTGGCCGAACGTGAGATGGACCGAGTCGCGGCCCTCGGGCTCCAGGAGGTCCGGCTCGGGGTAGACCTTGGCGTCGCGGTTGCCGTTCAGGAGCGACACCATCAGGGCGTCGCCCGCCTGCACCTGGACGCTGCCCAGTTGCACGGGCTCCGTCGCCACGCGCGAGAAGCTCAAGGGGGTGGTGGGGGTGAGGCGCATCAGCTCCTCGACCGCCGCGTCCACGCGCTCGGGGTGCTCGACCAGGTCGCGGTAGCCGGCCGGGTCGGAGAGCAGCACGTGCGCGGAGAGGGCGATCTGGCCGACCGTCGTCTCGTAGCCCGCCATCAGGAGGGTCAGGCCGAGGGTGATCAGCTCGCCCGGGGTCAGCTCGCCCCGGTCCTGCGCCTGGATGAGCGAGGAGAGCAGGTCGTCCTCGGGCGCGCGGCGCTTGGTGGCGAGCAGATCGGCCATGTAGCCGCTGAGTTCGAGGCGCTTGCGGCCCTTCTCCTGCGGGGAGCTGGCCGAGATGTCGAAGAGCACCTCGACCCAGTCGCGGAACTTCGCGCTGTCCGTCAGCGGGATGCCGAGGAGCTGGCACAGCACGTCGAGCGGCAGCGGGTTGGCGAGGCCCTCCATGAGGTCGGCGCCGGGGCCGCGCTCCTCGAGGGCGTCCAGGTAGCGGTCCGTCACCTCGGTGATGCCCGGGGCCATCGCGGCCATCTTGCGGGCGGTGAACGCGCCGATGACGGTCTTGCGCAGGCGGGCGTGCTCGGCGCCGTCCATGCTCATCATCGACTCGGCCACGGGCTGCGCGTCGTTGAACATCGGCGCGCCCGGCGCCACGGCGGCGGTCCTGCTGAACCGCTTGTCCGCGAGGACGAGACGGCTGAGCGCGTAGTCGCGCACGAGCCACATCTTGTCGCCGGTCGGCGTGATCATCTGCGTGACGTCGTCGGCGCCCGGCTCCCCCGGCTCGAAGAAGTCCGGCAGCGGGCCCAGCTGGTGATAGGGGCACTGCGTCATGGGTGTCTTTCCTCCCCCTGGTTGGCGGCTGTCAGGCAGCCGGAATTCGGCGCTCCGTTTGTCGCGGTGTCACGGTGTCGTGGTGTCACGGCCGTCGGTAGAACGCTCCGCACGCTGTCCCCGGACGCACGGAGGCCCGCCGCGGGGGCGGGACGGTGACGCGTACTCAACGGCCTTGCGGTCCCCCGCCGCGGACGGCCGGTGGGCCGAGCAGTCGCGGGTGACACGGCACGAGGTCGGTGGTGAGCCGCCCTGGTGTGCGGCCGGTACCGAAGAAACCGGAAGAGCCGGAAGGCGGGACATGGCGCGATCGCGCGGTCGCGGACACGGCCATATCCCCCCTTCACCTCGAATTCACTGTGCACAAGCCTGGATCGGCCCCGGGAATCCTTCTCCATTCCATACCTGGAAAGGAGGGCTGCTGCCGTGCCCGCTCCTGGATTTCCGGCTTTCTGGCCGAGCTCGAACATACCCTCCGGCCGGGAAACGGTGAACCGGAAACTGGAGACTACGGGGGTAGTTGGCGACAGGTCGCGAGACCGCTGCCGCCGGTGCGCTCGCGGCTGTCCTGTCAACGGGACGGACTGGGCTGTCGGCCCTCCGATGAGGGGCCGTCGGGCCCGCGTGAAGGGGGCCCGACGGGCCGAACTTGACACGCGCGACCCGCTCGTACTCGCTCTTCGGCGAATCACGAATTCCGCATGAGCGGCCGTCGGGAAATCTTTGACGCATTCATAACGGACCGAACTTCGGATGTTCTTCGTTACGTACTCGGGTGCGTCGCCGAAGAACACCTGGAGTTCGCCCGGAAGTCGGCTGCCGAGGCTCCGCGCATGGTGACACGGGTGGGAACCGGTACGGCAGTGAACTCCGTCATATTCATTTAACAGTTCGCGGCGCGGTGAGGGGCGACCGGTCCTGCGGGGCCGGGGGGAGAGACGGCGGGAGGCGCCGGGAGATGCCGGGAGACGGAGGGGGCCGCCGCCGCGAGCGCGGCAGCGACCCCCTTCAGCGGTGCGGTTCCTCCGTGGTCCGTTTCTTCCGTCAGGCCGCGGCGAGGGCCTCGATGAGCGTGGCCCGCGCCCGGGCCACCCGGGAGCGGACCGTGCCGACGGGGCAGCCGATGGCGGCGGCCGCCTCCGCGTAGGGCTGCTGGAGGAGCTGGGTGAGGACGAACGCCTCGCGCCGCTCGGCCGGTATGCCGTCGAGCAGTTCGGCGAGCGCGATGCCGTCGTCGAACCCGGGCAGCCCGCGCGGCTGCGCCTGCTCGGCGGCGGCCTGCCAGTCGTCGCGGTCCGAGAGCCGGGGACGGGCGGCCGCGTGCCGCAGGCTGTCGACGACGGTGCGCCGCGCGATCGAAAGCAGCCAGGTGCGCGCGGAGGAGCGTCCCTCGAACCGGTGCAGGCTGCCGAGCGCCCGCAGGAACGTGTCCTGCGCGAGGTCGTCGGCGGCCTGCGGGTCGGCGCTCAGGTGCGCCACGTAGCGCAGGACGTCCCGGTGCAGGGCGCGCACGAAACGCTCTACGGCCTCGGGGTCACCGTCGCGCGCGGCGAGGGCGAGCCGCGTGACGGGTTCGTCGGCGGCGTCGGTGCGGCGGGTGCGGGTACGGGTGGGAGCGGCTGGGCCGGGACAAGGGGAGGGCGCGGGTGCGGGTGCGGATTTCCGCGCCGCCGGTGCCGGTGCGGATTCCCGTGCTGTCAGTGCCGGTGCTGATGTGTGGGCCGGTGCCGGTGTCGCGGTGTGGGCAGGGGGTGCCGTCAGGGCAGGAGTCATCGCCTGAAGTCCTTTAGGAGTCCGGGATTTCGGGATCCGGCCGCGCGGGGCGGGGCCGGTGAGGTGTCGTACGACCCGGCGCCGTGAAGGCGGCGCGGGCCGGTGCCCGACCTGCTCGGGGCGTGCGCGCCACGACGTGCCGCGGTGCGGCGTGACGTGGCGGGACGCGCGCGGACGGTACGCGGCCCGTCGGCGGGGTACGGCGGCACGGACGCGGAGCCGTGGGGCGCCGAGCCTGATGTGCGGGACGAAGCCGTACCGTGCCGGGCGGATGCCGTGCGAGCGCCGTGCGATGCCGTGGCGGGTCGGGGGAAACCAGCTGTCAGACGACAGCGATCCCGAGGGGCGGACCCCTGGACGTGATGGCGTGGACGAGCAGCAGACGCCGCGCACGCCGGGCGCCGAAGTCGCGGCGCGGGCGCAGTCGCGGCCGGTGCGGGGGTTGCGGCAGGCGCAGGGCGAGCCGCAGTGGGGCGACGAGCCAGCCCGCGACGGCGCGGCCGACGCGGAACGCGGCGCGCTCGCCGTACGCGAGCCACAGTCCGCACAGGAGTGCGGCCAGGAGGTGGGCGGCGAGCATGCCCGACGGGGACATGCCGCCCATGTCGTGCCCGGAGTGCATGCCTGACATGCCAGGCATACCCGTCATATCGGCCAGATCGGCCATGCCGGAACCCGAGCCCGAGCCTGATCCCGAGATGCCGCCCGACGGGTCGTGCGTGCCGGACATGCCGTGCCCCATGGAGGCGTGGGCGCTGCCCGCGCCGGACGCCCCCGCGGTCCCCGCGTCGACGGTCTCCTGCATGCCCATGGAGTGCCGGGCGTGCCCCGGCGGCGGCCCGTGCAGCCGGTCGGCGAGGCCCGCGTCGGTGACGGCGCGTACCGCGTCCGCCTCCGGCAGCATCCCCGTACCGCCCGCTCCGCACAGCAGATGGCGCGCCCACTGCTGGGCGATCGACGCGCCGCCGCCCGCCGAGGACTGCGCCATGGCCTGCGCCAGTGAGAACCAGGTGTGCAGCGCGGCCTGGGCCACGACGGACGCGGAGGTGACGGCGAGGACACCGCGTTCGCGCCCGGCGATGAGCCAGGCGCCCGCGAACGTCACGCCGCCCGCGCCGGGCAGCGCCCACCAGGGCAGCGGCGCCGACGACATCAGGGCGTGGCCCGTGGCCGCGAGCAGCACGCAGGAGGCCGCGAACACCGCAGCCCGTACCGCGCGACAGCTTCGGCCCCCAGTCATGGCGGCCTCATCCTTGCATCCGCCTCGCGGCGGCAACGGGCGGGTCCGGAATGTTCCGTCGGGAGGCGCGGGGAGGCCGGGCGGCGCCTGGGCCCCGACTGGGGTGTGGCCGGGGTCACGAAGACGCCCGGGAACCCCGGAGGGAACGGATCCGACTCCTGCGGCGGCGCGTTGGGCCACGACGCGCCCGAGGCACGGGAGCGCGCGGCGCGGTGCGCTGTGAACGCGGTGGATTCGTCCGGCTGTACGAGACTTCCTGGGGGCGGCTGAGTGGGGACGGAGCAGGCGGGGGTCGGGCCGGAGCGCGCGGGGCGCGGGCCGGTGGCGGTGGGGCGCGGGGCGGAGCCGCGGCTTCAGCCCGCGCCACAGCCGGAGGCCGCCGAGCCGCGGTCTCAGCCGCAGGGCACCGAGTCGCGGTCTCAGCCGGAGGGCACCGAGTCGCGGTCTCAGCCGGAGCCGGACGGCGCCGAGCCACAGCCTCAGCCGGAGCCGGACGGCGCCGAGCCACAGCCTCAGCCGGAGCCGGACGGCGCCGAGCCACAGCCTCAGCCGCAGTCGGACGGCACCGAGCCGCGGTCTCAGCCGAAGGCCCCCGACCCCCGCCGACCGGCGCGACCCCCCTCCCCGCCCCCAGCGGCGCGCCCGCTCCCCACCGCCCTCCTCACCTGCGCGATGGCCTTCTCCATGCTCCAGCTCTTCCTGCTGGGAGCACTCGGCCCGCGCCTGGTGGACGAGTTGGACATCTCGCCCACGGTCCTGGGTCTGACCACGACGATCGGCTTCGGTACCGCGGCCGTGCTGTCGCCCGCGGGCGGCCGGATCGTGGACCGCGTGGGCCCGCGCCGGGCGCTGGCGGCGCTGCTCCTGCTGTCGGCGCTGGCGCTGGCGCTGATCGGCGCGGCGCCGGGGGCGGCTTTCCTGCTGGCGGCGGTGGCCCTCGGCGGGCTGCCGCAGGCGCTCGCGAACCCGGTGACGAACAAGGCGATCCTGGCGGCGGTGGAACCGGCGCGCCGGGGCGCGGTGACCGGCATGAAGCAGTCGGGCGTCCAACTGGGCGCGTTCGCGGCGGGCCTGCCGCTCGCGGCACTGGCCGGGTGGCTCGGCTGGCGCGGCGCCGTGTGGACGGCGGCGGGCGCGGCGGTGGTGACGGCGGTGTGGGCGCTGCGGACGCTGCCGCCGGACGCGCCCGCCCGGACCGGCGCGCCACCGGCCTCCCTGGTGCCGCGCGGCACCATCGCCTGGCTGGCGGGCTTCTCGCTCCTGCTCGGCTGTGGCATCGCGTCCGTCAACACATACCTGGCGCTGTACGGGGCGCACCGCCTCGGCCTCGGACCGGGAGCGGCCGGGGCGCTGGTGGCGGTGCTCGGGGTGTCCGGGGTCGTGGGCCGTGTGGCCTGGTCCAAGGCGGCGACGCCCGGCCGTGCGGAGTGGCTGCCGGGCCTGCTCGCCGCGGGCGCGGTCGGCGCGGCGCTGCTCCTGGCCGGGGCGGCGGCGCTGGGCGCGCTGGTGTGGCCGGGCGCGGTGGCGGTGGGGGTGTTCGCGGTGTCGGCCAACGCGGTGTCGATGGTCCTGGTCATGCAGCGCGCGGCACCGGGCCGGGCAGGCCAGGACTCCGCCCTGGTCTCGGCGGGCTTCTTCGCGGGCTTCGCCCTGGGCCCACCCCTCTTCGGCCTCCTGGCCTCCGCCGGCCACTACGGCTGGGGCTGGACCCTGGTGACGACGGAGTTCGCGGCGGCGGGCGCGGTGGCACTGACGTGGGCGGTACGGGAACGGGGGCGCGGGGCCGGTGCGGGGGAGGGCCGGGGTGCTTGAGGGCCGGGGCGGGACGACGGACGGGTGGGCCGGTGGCGCCCTCGAGGCCGTCCTCGGCCGGGCCGCCGTGACCCTCGCCGAGGTCGGCCCCCGCTTCCCGCTGTCCGCCGACCCCGCCACCGGCACGTGGACGACGACCAGGCGGGGCTCCTGGACGGGCGGCTTCTGGGCCGGACTGCTCTGGCTGCGGGCGCGGTACACGGGCGCTCCGGCCGACCGGACCGCCGCCGAGGACTGCACGGCACGCCTCGCCGACTGGGCCGACGCCGACACCGCGACGCGCGGCCTGATCCTCTGGTACGGCACCGCCCTCGCCACCGACTCGGAGCCCGCCGACGCCCTCCGCGCCCGCGCCGCCCGCGCCTGCCTCACCGCCTTCGACCCCGAACTCGGCCTGGTCCCCTGGGGCTCGGCCTTCGGCGGCCCCCGCCTGCTCGCCCGCGCGGACGGGGCACCGGGGCTGGGCCCGCTCCTCGCCTCGGCGGGGCAGCGGGGGAGGGAGGCGGCGGCCGCACACCTGCGGCGGCACCTGGCGCTGTGCGTCGGGGACGACGGGCGCCTCACCCCCGCCTGGCGTCACGACCCCGCCACCGGCTGGCACCCCCTCGCCGAACCGGCCCCCGGCTGGAGCCGCGGCCGAGCCTGGCTCCTGCTCGCCGTGGCGGACGCGCTGACGCGGCCCGGTGACGCCGTGGCGCGCCCGGACCACCTGCGCGCGACGGCTGCGTGGCTGGGGGCACCGGGGCCCGAGCCGACTGCGGACGAGGCGGGGGCGGCCTCACCCCCGCCGACCCCCCTCGTCCCACCCGCCGACGAATCCCGCCCCGACGGCCCGCCCGACACCTCCGCCGCCGCCATCACCGCCGTCGCCCTCCTCAAACTCGCGACCCTGCCCGGCCAAGAGGCCTGCGCCCGCCGAGCGGAGGCCGTCCTGCACCGCCTGGCCACCGCGCACCTGAGCGGCACTGGAGCCAGCAGCGCAACCGGGACCAACACCGCGACCGCCACCAACTCCCGCACCGGCACCGATACCAACTCCGGCACCGGCACCGGAAAAGCCCTCGCCGCCCCGACCCCCAGCCCCTCCACCGCCCCCAGCCCTTCCATCCCCCCACCCGGCATGCTCCTCCACGGCTGCCACGACGCGGCCACCGGCACCGCCATCCAACACGAGCTGATCTGGGGCGACTTCTTCCTGGCCCTCGGCCTCGCCGCGCTGACGGGTCTGGTGGACCCGCGCGAGGCGTGAGGCGCCGGACGGGGGCCGCGTCGTCCGCGGAGGCCCCCGGCCGGGCAACCGCTACGCGTACCCGCCCAACACCCGCCGAGCCACCGACGTGATGTGCAACTCGTCCGGCCCGTCGAGGATCCGCGCAGCGCGCCCCGTGCGCAGGAGCGCGGGCAGTGCGGTGTCGGGCCCGAGCCCGGCCGCGCCGTGCACCTGGACGGCCGCGTCCACGACCTGCTGCAGCGTGCGCGCCGCCGCGACCTTGGCGAGGCCCACCTCGACGTGCGCGTCCTCCTCGGCGACGAGCCGCGCCACCGCCTCGTGCACCAGCGGCCGCGCCGTACGCAGCGCGAGCAGCGACTCGAAGACATGGCGCTGGACGAGCTGGTGGGAGGAGAGCGGCCCACGGGACCCCGTACGGGCGACGGCACGCGCGGCCATCAGGTCGAAGGCCCGCTGCGCCTGCCCGAGCCAGCGCAGACAGCGCAGCGTACGGCCGAGTTGGAGCCGCTGCCCGGCGACGGCGAGCGCGGCGCCGCGCGCCCCGACGAGATGGTCGCCCGGCACCCGTACGCCGTCGAACTCGATCTCCCACTGGCCGCCCGCCCCGAGCACGGGCAGTTCGCGTACGACACGGAAGCCGCGCGACGCCGTGGGCACGAGGAACAGCGAAAGGCCGTCGCGGTCCGGCGGCGCGCCGTCCGTGCGGGCCAGCACGGTGACGAGGTCCGCGCCCGCCGCCCCGGAGGTGAACCACTTGCGGCCGGTCAGACGCCAACTCCCGTCCGGCCGGAGGGTGGCGCGGGTACCGGTGAGGAAGGGGTCGGTGCCGGGCACGTCGGGCTCGGTCATCGCGTAACAGGTGCGGAGTTCGCCCGAGACGAGCCGGGTGAGATACGCCTCGCGGACCCGCGCGGTGCCGTGGCGGCGCAGCATCGCCACATCGAGGAGCGGTGCGGAGCCGAGCGCGGCGGGCCCGTGATCGCTGGCGCCCTCGGCCTCGGCGAACGTCGCGTACCGGGCCAGGCCGAGCCCCTGCCCGCCCAGTTCGGCGGGCAGGGGCAGCGCCCACAGCCCGGCCCGCCGGGCCCGCTCCCGCAGGGACCGCAGCACGGCGTCGGCCGGTGGTCCGCCCGCGTCCAGGGTGTCCTCGTACGGGATGACGTGTTCGCGTACGAAGGCGGCGACGCGCTCGGACAAGGACGCGACGCCGTCGGCCGGGGGCGCAGCGCCCACCCCGCCCCCGGCCGCGTCCCCGCACCGCTCGCCCGGCCCGTCCACCACATCCACCACGTCCTCTGCTCCCACCGCTCCCACCGCTTCCTTTGGTTCACCGGGAACCCGCGGGCCCGGGCGCCCGACTGTCTTCCAAGGAACTGGTCGGGTGCCGACGGCCTCGGGTTCCCGCGTTCGGAACGACCCCGGCGGGGGCTGCCCCCGCACCGGGAGAGGAGACACGACTGACATGACGTCACCACCCCTCACCACAGTGCGGACCGCCGCCCTGCCCCTGGAGTCGCTGCGCTGCGACATCGCAGGGCCGCCGGAGCTGACGCGGGTCGTGACCGAGCATCTGCGCCTGCTCGGCGCCGAGACGGCCGAGGCGGCGGAAGCGGCCGGGACGGCGGAGGCGTCGACCGGGACGGCCGGGACCGCGGAGGCCGCCGAGACCGCAGTGCCCGCCGGGGCCACCGGAACCGAGCCGACCGCCGGGACCCCGGAGCCCGCCGCAGAGCCCGGCACGCATGCCCATGCCGTCCTCACCGGAGGCGGGTTCGGGCCGGTGACGGCGGAGGTGCACTGGGCGGAGGAACGGACGGCCGCGTCGCGGGACGCGGTGGGCACGCCGCCACAGGACGCGGCGGGGGCCGTACCGCCCCCCACCCCCGACGAGGCCACCGTCCAGGCCGCCACCGGCATCATGTCCGTGCACGGCCGCCGGGACGGCAGCCCCCGCGGGCTCGGCGCCGACTACGCGGCCACCGCCGCGGGCGTCCTCGCCGTCCAAGGGCTGCTGGCCCAGCTCCTCGCCCAGGCCAGGGGCGGAGCCGCCCGCGCGGCCGGGCGGGTCACGACCAGTGCGGCACGGGCGGGGCTGCTCGCCGTGTCGCAGTACCTCGCCGCCACCGGCGCCGACGAGGACGAGGCGGCCCGACTCGCCCCGGGCGGGCCCCCGTTCACCTCCGCCGACGGCGTCCACTTCGAGCTGGAGACCCTCGACCCCGGCGCCTGGGCGGCGTTCTGGCGGGCCCTGGACGCGCCGGGCGAGGCGATACGCGGCGGCTGGCGGCCCTTCCAGTTCCGGTACGCCACCGCCTGCGCGCCCCTCCCGGAGGCCCTGCACGCCACGGCCCGCGCCCACGGGTGGGCGCGCGTCAGGCAGGCCGCGGCCACCTCCGGCGCCGAGGTCTGCGCCCTGCGCACCCTCGCGGAGCGGGCGGCCGAGCACGACGGTGCCGCGCCCTGGTCCCTGGCGAGGCTCGGCCCGGCCGCCGCCGCGCCGGAGCGGCAGGGCCGCCAACTCCCTTCCTCCGAGCGCCCACTGGCGGGAATCACCGTCCTGGAGGCGGGCCGCCGCATCCAGGCCCCCCTGGCCGCCCACCTGCTCCGTCTCCTCGGCGCCGACGTCGTCCGCGTCGAGCCCCCGGGCGGCGACCCCCTGCGCGGCATGCCGCCCGCCTGCGGCGGCGTCTCCGCCCGCTGGCTGGCCCTCAACCGCGGCAAGCGCGCCGTCGAGGCCGACATCAAGTCCCCCTCCGGGCGCCGCCGCCTGCGCGAACTCGTCGCCGACGCCGATGTGTTCCTGCACAACTGGGCCCCCGGCAAGGCCGCCCAGCTCGGCCTGGACGCCGCCGACCTCAGCGCCGTCAACCCGGGCCTCGTGTACGCGTACACGAGCGGCTGGGGCGACCGGATCGACGACGCCCCCATGGGCACCGACTTCATGGTCCAGGCCCGCACGGCCGTCGGCGCGGCGGTGCGCCCGGCCGACGAGCCGCCCGCACCCTCCCTGATGACCCTCCTCGACGTGCTGGGCGGCCTCCTCGGCGCGGAAGCCGTGCTCGCCGGGCTGCTCCTGCGCGAACGCAACGGCGGCCGCGGCGTACGCGTCGACTCCTCCCTGCTCGGCGCCGCCGACACCCTCACCGCCCCCGCCCTGCGCCGCGCGGCCCAGGGCGCCGACCCCCGCCCGCCCGCCGGTTTCCGCCGCCCGCTGCGCACGGCCGACGGCTGGCTCGCCCCGGCCGACACCTGCGCGGCGGCCGCGTCGGCGTACGACCTGACCGACCTGCCCACGCCCGAGGCCCTGGACCTGCTGCGCTCCCACGGTCTGACCGCGACCCCGGTCACCGCCGACCTCGCCGCCCTGCACACCGGCGCGCGCCGCACGGACTCCATCGGGCGTGACGCGCACGGGGCGCCCGTCGTCCCGGACCCGTGGGCCTTCTCCTGACGCCCGCCGTGCCCGTGACCGCCGCACCGGCTCGCGCGCGACACCTCGAAAGCCTCCGCCCCTCGTCCTTCCAGGAGCCCGTATGCCCCGCCCCCTGAACGACCTCCTGCCCGCCTCCCTCCGCCGCGCCTGGGCGGTCGACGGCACCTGCCCCGACCTCGACCTGTACAGCCTGTTCCGGGCGCGGCAGATCAGCGATCTGCACCGCACGGCCGTGATCGACGCCAAGGGCAAGCTCTGTTACACCGCCCTGGACCGCAAGGTCCGATGTCTGGCCGTCGGGCTCAGAGAGCTAGGCGTCGCACCGGGAGACGTCGTCGGCGTGCAACTCCCCAACGCCCGCGCGGCGGTCATCGCCGACCTCGCCCTCGCGGCGATCGGCGCGGTCGCCCTGCCCTTCCCCGTGGGCCGCGGCGCGGCGGAGGCCACGAGCCTGCTGCGGCGCGCCGACGCGGTGGCCGTCATCGCCGCCGCGGAGCACCGCGGCGCCCACCCGGCGGCGGCCCTCCTCGCCTCGGCGCCCGAGGCCCAGGACCGGCCCGGGACCCCCGGGCGGCCCGAGGCCCCCGACCGGCCGGGGACCCCCGTTCTGCCCGCCGCCCCCGACGAAGCTCCAGCCCTCGACCTGCCCGCGGCCTCCGACGAGGCTGCCGCCCCCGCACCCCTGCGCCACGTCATAGCCGTAGGCCCCGGTCCCCTCCCCGAAGGGGCCGTCCCCTTCGCCCAGTTGCTGCGCGCCGACCCGGCCGCGTTCGTGGCCGCGCGCCCCGACCCGGACGGCCCCGCCCGCATCCTGGTGTCCTCCGGCTCCGAGGCCGAGCCGAAGATGGTCGCGTACTCCCACAACGCCCTTGCCGGGGGCCGCGGCAACTTCTTCGCCTCGCTGATGCCGGACCCGGCGGAACCGCCGCGCTGTCTCTTCCTGGTGCCGCTGGCCTCCGCGTTCGGCTCCAACGGCACGGCCGTCGCCCTCGCCCGGCACGGCGGCACCCTCGTCCTGCTCGACCACTTCACGCCCGAGGCCGCCATCGCCGCCGTACGCGAACACGAACCCACCCACGTCCTGGGCGTCCCGACGATGGCCCGCATGATCCTCGACCGCCTGGAGCAGGAGCGGGAACAGGAACAGGAACAGGAAGGGGCCGGGAAACTGCCGGCGCCCACAGCCCTCGTCCTCGGCGGCTCCTCCCTCGACGCCACGACGGCCGCCGAGGCCCGCCACGCCTTCGGCTGCCCCGTCGTGAACCTCTACGGCTCCGCGGACGGCGTCAACTGCCATACGGGACTGGGCGATCCGGAGGGGCCGCGGCGGAGCCCGGCCGGAGACGGGGACGGGCCCGAGACCGGCCACGGGGACCGCCACGGCATCGTCGCGGGCCGCCCCGACCCCCGCGTCGCCGACATCCGCGTCGCCGACCCCGCCACCCATGAGCCCCTGCCGGACGGCGCTGTCGGCGAGATCGTCGCGCGCGGCCCGATGACACCCCTGTGCTACGTCGGCGCCCCCGAACTCGACGCCCGCTACCGCACCCCCGACGGCTGGGTCCGCACCGGAGACCTCGGCCTCCTCGACGCCGACGGCGTCCTGCACGTCGTCGGCCGCCTCAAGGACGTGGTGATCCGCGGCGGCGCCAACATCAGCCCCGCGGAGGTCGAACGGGAGCTGAGCGCGCATCCGCTGGTACGTGACGTGGTGTGCGTCGGCGTACCCGACCCGGTGATGGGGGAGCGGCTCGCGGCCTGCGTGGTCCCGGCGTCCCGCGCGACCGGGCCCGCGCCGACCCTCGACGACCTGGGCCACCACCTCACCGGGCGCGGCCTCGACCGCGCCAAGCACCCCGAACGGCTTCTGCTCGTCGAGGAGTTGCCGCTGACCCCGGCGGGCAAGCCGGACCGCGCGGCGCTGCGGGAGCGGGCCGCGGGCGCCTGAGGCCGGAGGCGACCGGCCGGTGAAAGGGGCGGGGGCGGGGGCCGGGGGTTTCTCCCCGGCCCCCGCCCCCGCCTCAGTGCGCCCGGCGCGCCCGACTTCCGACCACGCGCCCGCGCCTGTCAGCTCTTCGCCTTCATCGCCTTCTTCAACTCCGCGGCCGCGTCCCGGTACACCGGGAGCAGGTCCAGGTCCTTGCCCGGGTAGTTGACGATCTTCACCTGTGCGGCGCCGGAGTCGGGGAGGACCTTCCCGGTGGACATGTGCGCGTTGTCGAGGACCAACGCGGGCTTCTTCGCGGAGAGCCGGGCGAGCTGTCCGGCGGTCACGGCCTCCGGTCCGTACGTGCCGACGGTCCGCGCGCCCGCCATGCGGGCCGACCACGTGGTGAACACCTGGCTGACGACGGCCGGGCTGCTGCCGCCGGGCCAGGACGCCTTGAGGTCCTTGGCGAGCGCGGCGTACTCGCGGTCGAAGGTCTTGGTCCAGCTCGCCGCGGCGGCCTTGGTGCCGAAGAGCCCGCCGAGGCGGGTCACCTCGCCGCGCACCTTGGTGGCGTCGTTGTCGAGGTCGACCTTCACCAGCTCGGCATCGGAGCCCGCCGCGTCCTTGATCTTCCCGGCGTACGGCTCGAAGGGCGCGTACAGCACGAAGTCGGCCTTCGCGACGGCGGCGAGGTCGGACGGCTTCGGGTCGTAGTCGGGGGCGTGCTGGGTGGACGGCGGGACGAGGACCGTGACGTTCTTGGCGCCCGCGGCCTTGGCGAAGGCGCCCTCCCACGTGGTGGTGGCGACCACGACGGGCCCGTCCTTCTTGCTGTCCGAGCCGCCGTCGGACGAGTCGTCGCCGCAGCCCGCGGCCGTCAGGGCGAGGACGGCGCTCAGTGCGAGGAGGGCGGGCTTGCGGGTGTGGGGGATGCGGACGCCGGTGCGCGCCATGAGGTGATGCTCCGTTCGGGGATGAGGTGGACGGCGAGGACGACGGCCCCCGCGGTCAGGACGAGGACGGGCCCTGGCGGCCAGTCCAGCCAGAGGGCGATGAGGAAGCCCGTGACGTTGACGGCGAGGCCGATGGCCACGGCCCACAGCGCGATGGTGGTGAGCCGCTTGCCGAGACGGCGTGCGGCGAGGGCGGGCAGCAGGGTGAGGGCGTCCACGAGCAGCGCCCCGGTCAGCTTGATCGCGCCCGCCACGGCGACGGCGACGAGGACGAGCAGGACGACGGTGAGGGGGCCGACGCGTACGCCCGAGCACTGGGCGAGCTCGCGGTCGTACAGGAGCAGCGCCAGGTCGCGGCGCCGCCACCAGAACAGCGCCGGTACGACGACGGCGAGCACCCCGACCACGACGATGTCCGCGCTGCCGACGGACAGGATCGACCCCCACAGCAGCGCGAACGCGCCGGAGGCGTTGACCCCGGACACGGAGAGCACGAGGAGCGCCGCCGCGATGGCCATGCTCATCAGGAGCCCCATCGCCCCGGAAAGACCGGCCGGCGTCCGGGCCAGCGGCGCGACTCCCGCACCCGCGAGCGCACACGCCACCAGGGCACACAGCATCGGGTCGAGCCCCGTGAGCAGCCCGACGGCAATACCGAGCAGCGCGACATGCATCATCGCGAACCGCACCGGCATGATGTCGAGCCCGACGATCACAACCCCGACGATCGGCAGCCCCACAGCGGCAAGCAGCAACGCGAACCCGGCCCGCTGCACGGGCACGAGTTCGAGCATCAGCCCAAGGTCGGCGGTGGCGAGCCCGATCATCGCCACACCCCCGACACCCCGAACCGGCTCTGCCTGTCCCACCCGGATCTGTCCCGCCCAGCTCCGTCCCACCCGGCACTGTCCCGCCCACCGGCGACGCGCACCCCGCCCGGGGCTCCCGCTCTGCCGGGTCGCGCCCCCCAGCCGGTCCGGCGTTCGAGAACGAGCCCCCAAGCGGCGGTCGACGAGCCCTTGTCCCGCCCAAGCCCGTCCTGCCCACCGGGGGCGCGCACTCCGCCCGGTCGAACCCCCCAGCCGGTCCGGCGCTTGAGGACGAGCCGCGGAGCGGCGATCAGCGGGGGTCTGTCCCACCCGCCCGGGACCCCCACCCCACCCCGTCGCACTTCAGCCCGTCCGGCGTTTGAGGACGAGGCGCGGAGCGCCGATACGGGGTCCGGGGCGGAGCCCCGGGTTCGGGAAGGGGCGGGATGGGGGAGCCCCCGGCAAGGCCTCACCGCCCCACCTCCCGCAGCCGCCCGGCCGCCATGTCCAACACGCGATCGCAACGCTCGGCGAGCGCACGGTCGTGGGTGACGACGACGAGCGTGACCGGCAGAGCCATGAGCGCCTCGGCAGCCTCCTCCTGCCCCGCGAAGTCCAGCGCGGCGGTGGGCTCATCGGCCAGCAGCACCCCGGCCCCGGCGGCCACACACCCGATGGCCCGCGCCAGATACATCCGCTGCAACTGCCCCCCGGACAAGGTGTCCAGAGGCTGCCGCCGCAACGTCCCCACGCCCAGCGCACGAGCTGCATCAGCCGCCTCGCAGGGCGCCCCACCGGAGTCCAGCAACTCCCCCGCGAGCAGCGGAAACCGTCCGGCCGCGGGCTTCTGCGGCACCCACGCGCAGGCCTGCCGCCGCCACGCCCGATCCGCCGCGGAAGCGGCACCGCGGCCACCGACGAGGATGCTGCCCGCAGCAGGCCGGTGCAGGCCGAGGACGGCCCGCAGCAGCGTGGACTTGCCGGAGCCGTTCGTCCCGGTGAGCGCCACCCGCTCCCCTGCTGCGACCTCCAGATGCACGTCGTCGACGGCGACCACGCGCCCATGCCCGCAGGTCACACCCCGCATACGTATGTCCAGACCACCCATCGGTCGCCCGCGCCCCTCTCCCGGCCCTGCTCCAGGGCCTGTTCTGTCCCGCGTCGGCCTGTCTCGGCACGTCCCGGCCGCCATCCCGGGGCAGTAGTCGGACGGAGGGGTCGGGGAGTTCCCGTACGCGGCCGACGGATCCGCGGCTCAACTGCCGGGCCTGACCACCACGGCCCGCACGGTCACCTCCCCGCTGTGCCGGAAGCGCAGCACGAAGGGCACCCGGTCACCGAGCCGCAGCGCCTTGGCGGGCCGCAGCATCACGTCCAGGCCCTCGGGCGTCATCCGCACCACGGACCGCCCGGGCACGGCCGCCGAGTCCACCATCCGCATCGACTCCACGTTCCCGGGCCGCTCCACGGTCCGGCTGAGCATGACGTCGTCGGCCGCGGGCGAACGGACGGACAGCAACGCGTCCCCGGACTCCCCGCTGTTGGTGATCCGGAAGAACGCGGCGGTCTCCTCCTTGCCGCCGTACGGCAGGAACACCCGCCCGTCGTCGACCGTCACGCGCGCGGGGCTGCCCGCGGCCCCGACGGCGACCCACGCGGAGAGCCCGCACAGCGCGAGCGCGCAGGCGAGGACGGGGGCGAGGACACCGGGAAGGGCGGACCGCAGACGGGCGTACGCCTCGCCGGAGGCACCGGGGTTGTCGGCGGCGCTAGTGGCGCCGGGCGCGCCGGTGGCCCACCGTCGGGCATGCGTACGGCCCTTCACCGAAGGCTCCTTCCCCGTGCGACCCGCTGCCGCCGCGCCTGCTGTGGCCGCGCCCGCTCCCGCCCCGCGCCCGCTCGCCCCGCGGACTCCCGCCCGGCACTCCGCGGCACCGGCTCCCACGTACGCAGCCGCAGGCTGTTCGCGACCACGAGCAGAGAGCTGGCCGACATCGCGAGGGCGGCTGTCATCGGGCCGAGGCGGCCGACGGCGGCGAGCGGTACGGCGAGGGCGTTGTAGCCGAACGCCCAGACCAGGTTGGCGCGGATGGTGGCGAGGGTGCGGCGGGCGAGGCGCACCGCGACGGCCGCCGCGCCGATGTCACCGGCGGCCAGCGTCACGTCGGCCGCGCCGATCGCCGCGTCGCTGCCGCACCCCATGGCGATGCCGAGGTCGGCGCGGGCGAGCGCCGCCGCGTCGTTCACGCCGTCGCCGAGCACCGCGACCCGGCGCCCGGCCGCCCGCAGCCGACCGACCAGTTCCGCCTTGTCCTCGGGCGTGCAGCGCGCGTGCACTTCGCCGATCCCCAGCTCGGCGGCCACGGCCTGCGCGGTCGCCGCCCGGTCCCCGGTGGCGAGGACCGGCTCCACGCCGAGCCGCCGCAGCCGGTCCACCGCGCGGTAACTCCCGGCCCGCAGCACGTCTCCCACGGCCACGACCGCCTCGACGACACCGTCCACCCGCACCAGGACCACGGTCCGCGCGGCGGCCTCGGCGTCGGCGAGAGCACGGGCGAGGACCTCGGGGAGGGCGTGGACGCCGTCGCCGGGCGCCCCTTCCGGCCCCGCCTCCGCCCCCGGTGAGCACACCTCCACGACCCGCTCCTCCACGACCCCGCGCACACCCCAACCGGGCCGCGCCCGGAACCCCGTGACCTCGGGCAGCTCCCGCTCGGCCGACTCCTGTCGGGCGTACGACGTGATCGCCCGCCCCAGCGGATGCTCCGAGCCCCGCTCCACCGCCCCGGCGAGCCGCAGCGCCGCGTCCCGGCCCAGGCCGTCCGGCGCGGCGGTGACCTGGGTGACGGTCATGTGGCCCGTCGTCAGCGTGCCGGTCTTGTCGAGCACGATCGTGTCGACGTGGCGCAGCGTCTCCAGGGCGCGCGGTCCGCTGACGAGGACGCCGAGTTGGGCGCCGCGCCCGGTGGCGGCGAGCAGCGCGGTGGGCGTGGCGAGGCCGAGGGCGCACGGGCAGGCGACGACGAGGACGGCCACGGACGCGGTGACGGCGGCCTGCGGGTCGGCCCCGGCGCCGAGCCAGAACCCGAGGACGGTGACGGCGAGCGTCAGGACGACGGGGACGAACACGCCCGCCGCGGCGTCCGCGAGGCGCTGGGCGCGCGCCTTCCCGGCCTGTGCCTCCGTCACCATCCGTGTGATGCGCGCGAGTTGGGTGTCGGCGCCCACGGCCGTGGCCCGCACCACGAGCAGTCCGCTCTCGTTGACGGCGGCCCCGACGACGTCCTGCCCGGGGGCGACCTCCACCGGCTCACTCTCGCCGGTCACCAGCGACAGGTCGAGCGCGGAGTGCCCGGACACCACCACACCGTCGGTGGCCACCCGTTCCCCGGGCCGGACCACGAACTCCTGCCCCACCCGCAACTCCCCGGCGGGCACCCGCCGTTCCCGGCCGCCCGGGTCCCGTACCGCGACGTCCTTGACGGCGAGCGAGGCCAGCGACCGCAGCGCCGCCCCGGTGCCGTGCCGGGCCCGCGCCTCCAGGAAGCGCCCCGCGAGCACCGAGAGCGGCACGCCGACCGCCGCCTCCAGATAGACGTGCGCGCCACCGCCCGCCGACGGAAGCACCTCGAACGGCATCCGCATCCCCGGCTCGCCCGCCCCGCCGAGGAACAGCGCGTACGCCGACCAGGAGAAGGAGGCGGCGACACCGAGCGACACCAGCGTGTCCATGGTCGCGGCGGCGTGCCGCAGGCCGCGTACCGCCCGCAGGTGGAAGGGCCACGCGCCCCACACCGCGACCGGCGCGGTGAGCATGAAGCACAGCCACTGCCAGTTGCGGAACTGCCAGGCGGGCACCATCGACAGGACGAGCACGGGCAGTGAGAGCAGCGCGGTGACCAGCAGCCGCTGCCGCTCGGCCCGCGCCTCGTCGTCGCCCGCCGCCGCGGGTTCCGTCTCCGACGGCGCGGGCGGTGCGGGCGGCGGGGGCGGTTCGGCGGTGTATCCGGCGCGTACGACGACGGCGACGAGCTCGTCCGTGCCCGTGCCGACCGGGTGGCGCACCCGGGCCCGGCCGGTGGCGAGGTTGACGGTCGCGCTGACGCCCGCCAGCTTGCCGAGCTTCTTCTCGACGCGGTTCACGCAGGCGGCACAGGTCATCCCGCCGACGATCAGGTCGGTGGTGACGGTGGCCTCGCAGGTCCCGGTGGCCTCGGAGGTCCCGAGGGCTTCGGGGGCGGCAGCCGTGGGCTCGGGAGTCACTGGCCGTGGCCCCCGTGCCCGCCGCCGTGGCCCCCGCCCGAGCCGCCGTCCTTGTCGTCGCCCGCACCGCCGCCCGGCGTCGAGGACCGCATCCCCGGCGCCACCGGCCCCACGGACGAGCCGACTTGATACGCGACGGCGAACACGACGACGAGCAGGACGAGGAACCCCAGCAGCGCGGGTGGCGGCCGCCACACCCCGGACGCTCCCGGCGTACGTGCACTGCTTGACGTACGCGAACTCGGCGACGTACCCGAAAGGGACGAACGCTCGTCTGCCATCGACGCTCCCGTGGCTGATCCGGCGGCGCGGGCAGCGGACGCCCGGCACCGGACAGGTGGTCGCGCGCCGCCGCCGGTGGGTTCCCGGAAGGTGTGACACGTGCCATGCGGACGTGTCGCAGTTGGGCCGAACGGGTGAGTTGCGCAAGAATTGCCTGGTGCAGACGTTGAGGACGAGCCAGGACGGGGTTGCTCTGTGACCAGCCACGAAGCCACCGACGAACAGTGGGAAGGGCTCGCCCAGGTCGTACCGCTGCGCGGCCGCAACGAATGGCCGTCGTGGCCGGGGCACCGGGCGCTGCCCGACGCGGAGACGGAGGCGCGCCGACGCTTCGTCGTGACACGTGTGAACATCTTCGCGGACGCCCGCGAGGTCGCCGAGAACCTGATGTCGCAGACGCCGGTCCTGCTCGACCTGTCCGGCGCCGAGACCGAAGTCGCCAAGCGGGTCCTCGACTTCAGCAGCGGCGTGGTCTTCGGCCTCGGCTGCGGGATGCACCGCGTGGAGAAGAACGTCTTCCTGCTGTCCCCGGCGGACACGGAGGTGCAGGGCCTGGTGGAGGCGGCGACCGGCATATAGCCGGAAGGGGGAGCGAGGGCCGGGTCCCGGTGGTGATCCGGTCCCGGTGCTGACCCGTTTCGGGTGCGGATCCGGTCCCGATGGTGACCTGTCCCAGGTGATCTAGCCCAACTCGCCGTCCCCCGTGGGGCTTCGGCCGCCGATCCCTCGATCGTGCGAAGGTCGCTTGGGCAAAACGGTTCGGCTTGTCCCCCGGCCCGTAGCTTCCGTTCATGACTGTGCACTCCCGCCGGGCGCTCGCGCAGGATCCGTCGGCCCGGGCCAAGCCACGCGTCACCGAACTGCGGCTCTCCGCCTTCGCGGGCCACCGCGGCGCCGCGTTCCCGCTCGGTCCGCTCACGCTCTTCGCGGGCCCGAGCGGCAGCGGCAAGACGAGCGCGCTGCGGGCGTACGAGGCGCTCGCGCTGCTCGGCGCCGGAGTCGAGCTGATCGACGTCTTCCCCGAGCCCACCCGCTGCGTGCCCGAGCGCGCGCGAGCCGACGGCCAGGCCCGCCGCGGCTTCCGCATCGGCTGTACGGTCGACGGCCCCGCCGGACCCGTCCGGCTCGACGTCGCCGTCCAGGCCGAGCCGGAACTGCGCATCGCGGGCGAGCGGTTGACGCGCGACGGGCTCACGCTCCTGGAGACCGCGCTGCGCGACCCCGGCCGCCGCGCCGTCCAGGCCGCCTGGCACACCGCGGGCGCCGCGCCCGTGACCCGCGCGCCGCTGCCCGACGACCGGCTCGGCACGGCCCTGCTGCCGCTGCGCGTCGCGGGCAAGACCGACGGCCAGCGCCTGGTGCTCGCCGCGGCCGAACAGGTCGTCGTGGCGCTGCGCTCGGTGTTCACCTGCGATCCGCGGCCCGGCCGGATGCGGGAGCCCGTGCCGCCCGGACTCGTCGGCGCGGGCCGGCTGCTCGGCGGCTGCGACAACCTCGCGGAGGTCCTGTGGCGCACCCGCTCCGAGTGCGGCAACCGGCACGCCCAACTCGTGGCGGCGCTGCGCTCCGGCTGCGCGGGGCCGGTCGCCGACGTCCTCGCCGAGGAGACCCGCGACGGCGCGCTGCGGGCCCTGCTCGACCGCGGCGACGGCGTCCGCACCTGCGTGGGACGGCTCGGCGACGGCGAACTGCGCTATCTCGCCCTCGCCCTGGTGCTGCTCACCGGCCCGCGCGTCCTTGAGGTCGACCCGGTGGCGGAGGTCCCGGAGGCCTACCAGAGCCTCACCGTCCTCGCCGACGGCTTCGACCGCTGCCTGGACCAGCGCCAGAAGCGGGCCCTCGCGGACCTCGCGGCCCGCATGTGCGGCCGCGGGCACCTGCGCCTGATCGGCGCCGTGGCCGACGCGACATGGGCCGCGACGGCGGACGGGGTGACGGTGGTGGACCTGGGGCGGGCCGGGGACGGGGGCGGTGCGCGGGCCGGGAGCGGTGCTGCCGGAGCGGAAAGCGTGCCGGTCGCACGCCGCGCGCGGGTGCCGAGATCGCGGACGCCCGGGATGTAGTTGACTTGAGCCGTGACAGACCAAGACGTAGCGGGATTGCAGCGCAGACTGGCCGAGTTCGCGGCCGCGCGGCACTGGGAGCCCTACCACACGCCCAAGAACCTGGCCGCCGCGCTCAGCGTGGAGGCCTCCGAACTCGTGGAGATCTTCCAGTGGCTGACGCCGGAGGAGTCGGCGCGGGTGATGGCCGACCCGGAATCGGCGCACCGCGTCACGGACGAGGTCGCCGACGTCCTCGCCTATCTCCTCCAGTTCTGCGAAGTGCTCGGCATCGACCCGCTGCGGGCGCTCGCGGCGAAGATCGAGCGGAACGAGCACCGCTTCCCGGCGCCGTAGCGCCCGCGTACGCCGGGGGTCTTGGCCCATCCGCCCCTTGATCCCCGGCCGTCACCGCCCCTCGGACATGCCGAAAGCCCCCCAAAGACACCTCGTCGTCACTCTCCGGAGTGGATGCATTGTCCACAGTCGATTTTTTGTCCACAGATTTCAGGCTTCCTCTGGCTTTTCGTCCTGAAGGCGCTCACTGTGGGTAGTGGATAGGGGAGTTCGGATGTACGTGCTGTGAGTGGGCGCGCGATGAATGGGGACGGCGCATGGATGCGATGCGGCTCATCGAGGCGAGCAGGTGCGCCCTGGCGCGGAGTCAGGAGTCCGCAGCCATCGTGGCGGAGGTGTGGCAGTCCCAGGCCCTGGCCCAGGCGATCGGCAGCCGCCTTGCGGTCGCGGGCCCGCCGGAGTTACGGGGCGAGGCGCTGGGCCTGAGCGAGCTCAGCGGCAGAGGCTGCGCGGTCCTGGACCTACGCCAGTCCGGGACACAGGAGATACGCGCGGCGGGCCTGACGGAGATAGGGGACGCCCACGACACCCTCCTCGTCCTCGGCGCCCTCCTGGGCGAAGTGGGCATCGCCCTGGTCACGGTGGCCATGGGCGCCGAGGACGAGGGGGTCTACTGGCAGTGCATGGAAGCCATCGACGCCGCCGACGAGTCCCGCGACCGGGTCCTCGAAATGCTCCGCAGACTCGCGGCCCGCGAGCGCAACGCGGTGGCTGGCGGGGGCGCCTTGGGCCGGGGGAGGGGAGACAGGGTGGCGGAGGGAAAGTCGCCCTTGTGCTGAGGGCGTGAGGGCGGGAAATGGGTCGGCCGGCGGGTGGAAGCCCGTCCGGCGATTGAGGGCGAGCGCGCAGCGCGATCGGGGGCGGCGCGGGGAGGGGTGAGATGAACGCGCCGTCGTGAGGACGAGCGGGGGAGTGGGTGTTGGCCGGGGCACCGGGCGGGCCGTGGCCCCGCGGCCGACGGGCGGGCCTCGGCACCGGTGGACCCGGCTGACGGTGGGCCCGGCCGCCGGGTGGGTTGCGGCGGCCGGGGGTGCCCGTTGCGGCGACGGCGCCCGTCAGACGCGGTCCTGCTCCTCCCCGGCAGGGGGGCGAGCGGTCGTGGACTGCTGGAGGTCGGCGTCCAGTTGGGTCAGATCCGCGTTGAGCGCGGCCATGAGCTCCTCCATCTGCTGCAGCAGGCCCTTGGGCGCACCCTGCTGCCCGGCCGGTGCCTGCGCGCGAGCCTGCTCCGGCACCACCTCGTCGCGGGGCTGCTCCGGCGCGAACGGGTCGTGCGCCTGCTCGGGCACGGCTTCCTGGGACATGACGGCCTCCTCGGCCCGCGCCCCGCCGGGTGCCGGGGGCGCGCCCCGGCCGGGCAAGGCAGTTGGTGCGGGGGACGCGTCGGCAGCGACCGCCGGCGCGGGTGCCGGGCGGTCCGGCTCCGCCGAGCCAACGATCACCCGTGCGGCGCGGTCACTGCGGCGGACCCGCCCCGGTCGCCGGGTTGACGGATTTCACCCGACCGGGGCGGCGGTGGACCGGTGGGACAGGAGAGGTTGACGGGCGTTCGACCGTGCAGGATGGAGGTATGGATCTTCGCATCTTCACCGAGCCCCAGCAGGGGGCCACCTACGACACGCTGCTCGCCGTCGCCAAGGCGACCGAGGACCTGGGCTTCGACGCGTTCTTCCGCTCCGACCACTATCTGCGCATGGGTGCGGTCGACGGCCTGCCCGGACCCACGGACGCGTGGATCACGCTGGCGGGGCTCGCCCGTGAGACCAAGCGCATCCGGCTCGGCACGCTGATGACGGCGGGCACGTTCCGGCTGCCGGGTGTGCTCGCGATCCAGGTGGCGCAGGTCGACCAGATGTCGGGCGGCCGGGTCGAGCTGGGGCTGGGCGCGGGCTGGTTCGAGGAGGAGCACAAGGCGTACGGCATCCCGTTCCCGAAGGAGAAGTTCGCGCGCCTCGAGGAGCAGCTCGCGATCGTCACCGGGCTGTGGGGGACGGCGCCGGGAGACAAGTTCTCGTACGAGGGCACGCACTACCGGCTGACGGACTCGCCCGCGCTGCCCAAGCCCGCGCAGGCCAAGGTGCCGGTCCTGATCGGCGGTCACGGCGCGAAGCGCACGCCGCGCCTGGCCGCGCGGTACGCGGACGAGTTCAACATCCCGTTCGCCTCGGTGGAGGACAGCGAGCGGCAGTTCGGCCGGGTGCGGGCCGCCGCCGAGGAGGCCGGTCGCGAGGCCGACGACCTGGTGTACTCGAACGCCCTGGTGGCGTGCGTGGGCAAGGACGACGCCGAGGTGGCCCGGCGCGCGGCCGTCATCGGGCGTGAGGTGGAGGAGCTGAAGGCCAACGGGCTCGCGGGTTCCCCCGCCGAGGTCGTCGACAAGATCGGCCGGTACGCGGAGATCGGCGCGAGCCGTGTCTACCTCCAGTGCCTCGACCTGTCCGACCTGGACCACCTGGAGCTGATCTCGGCACAGGTGCAGTCGCAACTGTCGTAGCGAGCGACGAGGGCCCGCCGACGGGTCGGCGGGCCCTCGTGTCAGCTGCCGCCGAGCACTGCTCGGTGCTAGCCGCGGCCCTGGGTGGTGTGGGCGACGATGAAGTACCTGCCGCAGTCGCCGCCGAACCGCCACTGGCCGCGGCCCACCCACTTGCCGTAGATGGTCTTGCCGTTGCTGCAGTCGGTGACCGCGCGGGCCTGGCCGCTCTTCACGGTGCAGGAGGCGGTCCAGGTGTTGACCTTCATCTTCCAGTTGCCGCAGCTGTAGTTGCCGCCGGCGGCGGAGGCGGGCGCGGCGGTGGCGAGGCCGCCGACGAGGAACGCGGCCGCGATGGACGTGGTCACGGCACGGCGCGACACAGTGAGCTTCAAGGAAGTCTCCCCCAGAGATGCCCTGTCGGGCGAACGGTACGTTTGCGAACACGGCGAGGCGTGCTCATGATCATTCTAAGGGTGGGGGCCGGGCCCCTCCGAGGCCGGGGCGGGGGCGTGCGGCGGGCTGAGGCCATGGATCGCTGTGGTAGGAACGGACGGTGGCCGAGACACGGATCGATGTGGTGATCGCCGACGATCAGGAGCTGGTGCGGACCGGATTCAGCCTGATTCTCGGGGCGCGGCCGGGCATCACCGTGGTCGGTGCGGCGGCCGACGGGGTGGAGTGCATCGACATGGCGCGTCGGCTGCGCCCGGATGTCGTGCTCGCCGACATCCGCATGCCGCGCCTCGACGGCCTTGAGGTGGTGCGGCAGTTGGCCGGGCCGGGCGTGGCCGATCCGCTGAACGTCGTGCTGATCACCACGTTCGACCAGGACGACTACGTGCGGACCGGGCTGCGGAACGGGGCGTGCGGGTTCCTGCTGAAGGACGCGTCGCCGGGGCTGCTCGTGGAGGCGGTGCAGGCCGCGTCCCGTGGGGATGCCCTGGTGTCACCGGCGGTGACGGTGCGCCTGCTGCGGCGACTTGAGGAGTCGGAGCGGGGCCCGGCGGCCGGCAACGCGGGGGCCGCCGGACTCAGTGAGCGGGAGCTGGACATCGTGCGGCTGGTCGCGGTGGGGCGTACGAATCAGGAGATCTGCGGCGAGCTGTTCCTGTCGTTGTCGACGGTGAAGACGTATCTGGCGCGGATCCAGGCCAAGCTCGCGGCCCGCAACCGGGTGGAGGTCGCGGCGTGGGCCTGGGAACACGGTGTCGCGCACCCGGCGCGTTGACTCCCGGCCCGTCAGCGTCCCGGCCCGTGGTCCTGGAGGACGTCGGCGGCGGACGTCGCCAGCGGGAAGGCGGCCTCGACCTGCCAGCCGCCCTGGGGGAGCGAGCCGGTGCGCAGCGTCCCGTCCAAGGCCTCGACGCGTTCGCGCAGCCCGAGCAGGCCGAAGCCGCCGCGCCCGCCCGCCGGCGCGGTGGCCCGGTGCGGGGCCGCGGTGTTGGTGACCGTCACCCGTAGCCAGGCCGGGTCCGCGTCCAGGCGGACCGTGGCGCGGGCGCCGGGGGCGTGCCTGCGGACGTTGGTGAGGGCCTCCTGCACCAGCCGCTGCACGGAGATCTCGACTTCGGGGCTGAGGCGGGCGGTGCGGGCGGCCGCCGTGACGTCGAGGCGGGCGGGTGTGTCGTCGTCGGCGGTGGCGTGGGCGCAGTGGGCGGAGACGAGGTCGGCCAGTTCGGTGAGCAGGTCGCCGGGGCGCAGCGCGGCGTGGTTGTCCTCCCGCAGGACGCCCACCAGGCGGCGCATCGACTCCAGCGTCTCGGTGCCGGACCGGGCGATGTTGCGCAGCAGGGGGTCCACCTGGTCGGGCGCGGTGCCCTGGATGGTCACGGCGGCGTTGGCCTGGACGATGATGCCCGTCATGTGGTGGGCGATCAGGTCGTGCAGGTCCCGGGCGAGGGCGAGGCGTTCCGCCTGGCGCACGTCGTGCACGGCCCGTTGCCTGCGGAGTTCCATCGCGCGCAGGGCGCAGCCGGTGGCGACGCAGATCGCCAGGGCCACGGTCAGGATGTAGCCGCCCGCGACGAAGACGGACCAGGAGCCGCTGCGCAGCGGCAGCATCAGGACGGCGACGCACAGGGCGACGGTGGCCGCGGTCGCGCGCGCCGGACGCCAGGCGTGGGCCGTGGTGCGGATGGTGAGGAACAGCAGGCCGCAGGTCTCCAGGGCTCCCCACCACTGGAGGCCGGCGGAGTCGACCAGGGTCCACACGGTCAGGGCGAGGGAGACCGTCACGGCGCCGATGACGCGTCGCCCCAGGGCGAACGAGCGCGGCAGACCGAGGACGGCGAGGCCGACCAGCGGGCCGGTGACGACCACGGGCAGCCATGCCGTCGGCGCCTGGAACGGATCGGGGTCGGCGATGCGCACGGCGGCGAAGTCCCCGACCAGGATCAGTGTGAACGCGGTCAGGGTGCTGATCCTGAGGAGCCTGCCGTCGGCGGCCGGGTTGAGGGGGAGTTTCCAGTCCACGCCGATCAGCGTAGGAGCGGAAGCGGAGGCCCGTGTCGGCCGAATGGCCGACAGGCCGGTGCGCGAAGGGTACGCACGGCCGACGGAACGGGCCCCCGCCGGGCGGAACCCTGGTGCCACGGCGGCCGGTGACCTTCCCCCGGGGCCCGGCCGCCGCCCGCACGTCCCGGGACCGGGGGCACCGCGCGGCCCGATGTGACCCAGCAGCCGGGCCAAGCCCGACCGCACCCGTGGCCGGGTCCAGCCCGGCAGCATCCGCACCCGTGGCCGGGCCCCTCCTGCTCGCACCGACAGACAGAGAGTGATCGCACCCCCCATGGCCACCTTCCTGCACCGCATCGGCCGGACCGCCTTCAGGCGACGCTGGCTGGTCGTCCTCCTCTGGGCGCTCGTCCTGGGTGCCGTGGGCGTCGGCGCCGCCAACGGCTCGGGCCCGCAGACGTCCAACGTCACGCTCCCCGGCACGGAGGCACAGCGCGCCAACGACCTGCTGGAGAAGCAGTTCCCCGCCGCCAACGCGGACGGCGCCAACGCCCGCGTCGTCCTGCGGGCCCCCGGCGGGGAGAAGATCGGCAGCGCCGACAACCGAGCGGCTCTCAAGGCGACCCTGGCCGAGGTGAAGAAGTCCTCCGCGCACATCGCCGAGGTCAGCGACCCCTTCGCGGCGAAGGCGGTCAGCGCGAACGGCACCACCGCCTACTCCCAGGTGACGTACAGCGTGCCGGACACGGACCTGACGGACCGTGACCACACCGGTCTCGACAAGGCCCTGGAGTCGGGCCGCGACCGGGGGCTGACGGTGGAGGCGTCCGGGAACGCGCTGCAGCCTCCCGAGGAGGGCCACATGGCGGAGGCCATCGGCTTCGCCCTGGCCGCCGTGATCCTCCTCATCACCTTCGGCTCCCTGGTCACCGCGGGTCTGCCGCTGGTGACCGCGCTGGTCGGGGTGGCCGTGAGCATGACCGCCATCACGGCTCTCAGCGGGCCGTTCGAGCTCAACAGCAACGCCTCGGTCCTCGCCACGATGCTGGGGATCGCCGTCGGCATCGACTACGCCCTGTTCATCGTGTCCCGCTACCGCTCCGAACGCGCCGCCGGGCACGACGCCGAGGAAGCCGCCGCCCGCGCCAACGGCACCGCCGGATCGGCCGTCGTCTTCGCCGGACTGACGGTCGTGATCGCCCTCGCGGGCCTCGCCGTGGTGAACCTGTCCATCCTGACCGCGATGGGCCTGGCCGCCGCCGGGGCGGTCGCCGTCGCCGTGCTCGTCGCCGTCACGCTGATGCCCGCGCTGCTCGGCTTCGCCGGTGAACGGGTGGTCGGCAGGGGCGGCGGGCGTGTCGTCCGCCGACTTCTCCCGGGCCGCGCGGCAGCGTCCGGCACCAGTGCCGCCGAGACGTCCGCCACCAGTCCCTCCGAGACGTCCGCCACCGGCCCCGCCCCGGCTGCGCCCGCCAGGACCGGCCTGGCCCAGCGCTGGATCGCGTACGTCCTCCGCAAGCCCGCGAAGGTCCTGGTCCTGGCCGTGCTCGCCCTCGGCGTGATCGCCCTGCCCGCCACCCGGCTCGAACTCGGGCTGCCGGACGACGGCTCCAAGGCCGCCTCCTCCACACAGCGCAAGGCGTACGACATGCTGTCGCAGTCGTTCGGCCCCGGCTTCAACGGACCGCTCACGGTGACCATCGACAACGAGGACCCGGCCGTCGCCCGTACCGGAGCCGTGACGTTGGGCAAGTCCCTCGAGGACCTGCGCGACGTGGCCGCCGTGACTCCGGCCGTCTTCAACAAGGCGGGCGACACCGCCCTGATCACGGTCGTCCCCAAGAGCGCGCCGGGCAGTGACGCCACGAAGGAACTCGTCGGCGACATCCGCTCTTTGGCCGACCGCACCGGGGCGGACTCGGGCGCCCGCGCCCTGGTGACCGGCACGACGGCTCTCAACATCGACGTCTCCGACAAGTTCAGCAAGGCGATCGTGCCCTATCTGGCGCTCGTCGTCGGTCTCGCGGTCCTCGTACTGATCCTGGTGTTCCGTTCGATCCTGGTGCCCGTCAAGGCCGCCCTCGGGTTCCTGCTCTCCGTGCTGGCCTCGCTCGGCGCGATCGTCGCGGTCTTCCAGTGGGGCTGGCTGAAGGACCTGATCGGCCTGGAGCAGACCGGTCCCCTCATGAGCCTGATGCCCATCCTGATGGTCGGCATCGTCTTCGGCCTGGCCATGGACTACCAGGTGTTCCTGGTGACCCGCATGCGGGAGGCGTACGTCCATGGCGCCGACGCGCGGACGGCGGTGGAGGCGGGGTTCCGGCACAGCGCGACCGTCGTCACCGTCGCGGCCCTCATCATGATCACGGTCTTCGCCGGGTTCATCGGCTCCGAGGACGCCATGATCAAGGCACTCGGCTTCGGGCTCGCGGTCGCCGTCGCCTTCGACGCGTTCGTCGTCCGCATGACGATCGTGCCCGCCGCCCTCGCCCTCCTCGGCAAGCGGGCCTGGTCCCTGCCCGGTTGGCTCGACCGGATCCTGCCCCACGTCGACATCGAGGGGGAGAAACTGGCGCGCGCCGAGCCCGCGCCGCCGCTGCCGGAGCAGCCGGGCCGCCGGCCCGACCACGACTACAGCGGACGGAGCTGAGCGGCAGGGGGTGGTGCCCGCTCCGGTACCACCCCCGGGCCGGGGCGGGTGAGGCGAGTGGTGTCCGGCTCGGTACCACCCCGGGCCGGGGCGGGCGAGGCGACTGGCTCGGAACCACCCCCGCGCCGGGGCGACGCATGCGTGAACGGCAGGATCCCGGGGCTGGTCACCCCGTACGTCCCTGGTCCAGGCTGTCCCTGCCCGACCCGATGCCCGCCCGCCGCGCCGCCGCCGCGTCTCACCCCGCCCCAGGAGCCGCCCATGCCCAGGCCCCGCTTCGCCGTCCTCGGTGCCGGCAGCATCGGCTGTCACCTCGGTGGCCACCTCGCCGCCGCCGGGCACGACGTGACCTTCATCGGCCGGTCCGCGGCCATGGAAACCCTGGCCGAGCGGGGACTCGTCCTCACCAGCTCCACCCGCCCGCCCGTGCGCCTCGCGCCGGACCGGCTGACGCTGGCCACCGGGCCCGAGGCGGCGGCGGGAGCCGACCAGGTGCTGGTCACCGTGAAGAGCGCCGACACCGAGGCCGCCGCCGTGGGCCTGGCCGCCCATCTCGCCCCGGACGCCGTCGTGGTGAGCTTCCAGAACGGGCTGCGCAACCCCGCCGTCCTGCGCGCCGCTCTCCCCGGCCACACCGTGCTCGCCGGGATGGTGCCGTACAACGTGATGCGGTCCGAGCCGGGCACCGTGCACCAGGGCATGCCGGGCCGCCTCATGGCCGAGCCCGACGACGTGCTCCTGGCCGCCTGCCAGGAGGCGGGCCTGGACATCGAGGCCCGCACCGACATGTCCGAAGTGCTGCACTCCAAGCTCCTGATGAACCTCAACAACGCGGTCAACGCCCTGTCGGGCCTTCCGCTGCGCGACCAGCTCGGCCTGCGGGCCTACCGCGGCTGCCTCGCCCTGTGCCAGCGCGAGGCACTCGCCGCCTACCGCGCCGCCGGGGTCGCGCCCGCCCGCCTCGGCCCCATCGCCCCCGGCGCCATCCCGTTCGTCCTGGGGCTCCCCGACGCCGTCTTCCGGCGGGTGGCGGCCGCGTCCCTGCGGACCGACGCCCACGCGCGTTCCTCGATGTGGGAGGACCTGCGCTGCGGCCGCCCCACGGAGGTCGACTCCCTGCAGGGCGAGATCGTCGACCTCGCCGCCGCGCACGGCCTGCGCGCCCCCGTGAACGCGCGCCTGGTCGCCCTCGTGCACGAGGCGGAGTCCGCGCCGCGCACCTGGACGGGCCCTGAGCTGTACGCCGAGCTGCGCGCGGCACGCTGAACCGCGGGACGTCGAACCAGGGGCGGCGGAGCGGAAATTCACGCGTGCGTCCGGGGGCTTCGCTGTACGTTTGTGCAGGTGCGCCGGGAAGAGGGCGGTGCGCGGCGAGAGGTCCGCGCCGCGGCGCACACGACAGATACGGGGGGTTGAGGAGCAGGCCGGGGCGGCGCCGCGAGACGCGCGCCCGGCCCGCAGGGGCATGATCTGCCACCCCTCCGCGCCCGCGCGGTCGGCCGACGCGACGACGGTCGGGCCGACGCGCCGTGCGCCAGACAGCCCAGCACGTCACCACGGCTCGGACGGCCCGTCGAGTTCCACGGCTCGCACGGCCCGTCGGGTCCACGGCCCAGATTGCTATCGAGGCATACCCATGTTCTTGACGATCAGCACCACCGGCACTCCGGAACGCCCCGCGACCGACCTCGGGTTCCTGCTGCACAAGCATCCCGGCAAGTCGCAGGCGTTCTCCACGTCCTACGGGCAGGCGCATGTCTTCTACCCCGAGGCGACGGCGGAGCGCTGCACGGCCGCGCTCCTCCTTGAAGTGGACCCGGTGGCGCTCGCGCGGCGCGTCAGGGGCGCCACGAAGGGCCGGGGCGGCGCCGCGGACGCGGCCCTCGCGCAGTACGTGAACGACCGCCCGTACGCCGCCTCCTCGCTGTTCGCCGTCGCCCTGAGCACGGTGTTCTCCAGCGCCGTACGCGGCGCCTGCAAGTCCCTGCCCGAGCGGGCGGCAGCGCCCCTGCCGCTGCGCGCCGAGGTGCCCGCGCTGCCCGCGCGCGGCGGGGCACGCCTGGTCCGGGCGCTGTTCGAGCCGCTGGGCTGGACGGTGAGCGCCGAGCCGGTGCCGCTGGACGAGCGATTCCCGGAGTGGGGCGACTCTCGGTACGTACGCCTCGTACTGGAAGTGCCGGACGGCAGGCTGACCCTCAGTGAGGCGCTGCGCCACCTGTACGTCCTGCTTCCGGTGCTCGACGACGCCAAGCACTACTGGGTCTCGGCCGACGAGGTCGACAAGCTGCTGCGCGCGGGGGAGGGCTGGCTCGCCGGCCACCCCGAGCAGAAGCTGATCACCAACCGCTATCTGGCGCGGCGCTGGTCGCTGACGCGCGCGGCCATGGAGCGGCTCGAACTGGCGCGGCTCGCCGACGCCGACGACACGGCCGTCGAGGAGATCGACAACGCCGTCGCGGCGGACGAGGGGCCGGACGCGGAGGACAGGCCCGCGCCGCTCGCCGAGCAGCGCAGGGACGCGATCCTCGCCGCACTCGGCGCGGCGGGCGCCGCCCGCGTCCTCGACCTCGGCTGCGGCCAGGGCGAGTTGATCAAGGCGCTGCTCAAGGACACTCGGTACACGGAGATCGTGGGCGTCGACGTGTCGATGCGCGCGCTGACCGTCGCGTCGCGGCGGCTGAAGCTGGACCGCATGGGCGAGCGCCAGGCGGAGCGCGTGACGCTCCTCCAGGGCTCGCTCGCGTACACCGACAAGCGCCTCAAGGGATACGACGCGGCGGTGCTCTGCGAGGTCGTGGAGCACGTCGACCCGGAGCGGCTTTCCGCCCTCGAGTACGCGGTGTTCGGCTCGGCGCGGCCCCGCACCGTGCTCGTGACCACGCCGAACGTCGAGTACAACGTCCGCTGGGAGTCCCTCCCCGCCGGTCACTTCCGGCACGGCGACCACCGCTTCGAGTGG
Organism: Streptomyces sp. NPDC041205; assembly: GCF_055591765.1. NCBI lineage: Bacteria > Bacillati > Actinomycetota > Actinomycetes > Kitasatosporales > Streptomycetaceae > Streptomyces > Streptomyces sp. NPDC041205. The sequence continues at coordinate 75,929 of NZ_JBVIZH010000009.1, forward strand.
ACCCGCGCGGAGTTCCGGGCCTGGGCCGAGAGAGTCGCCCACCAGCACGGGTACACCGTCGAGTTCGTGCCCGTCGGCCCCGACGACCCCGAGGTGGGACCGCCGACCCAGATGGCGGTGTTCACCCAGACCCAGACCCAGCCCCAGAACGACCGGAACACCCGGAACAGCCAGAACACCCAGCACTCGAAGGAGGCGAAGGCAGCATGACCGACAACACCACCGGCACCAGCACCGACAACACCACCGGCACCAGCAGCACCACCCCCGGCGGCCGCCTCCTCCCCATCACCGACCTCTCCCTCGTCGTCCTCATCGGCGCCTCCGGCGCGGGCAAGTCCACCTTCGCGCGGCGGCACTTCAAGCCGACCGAAGTGCTGTCCAGCGACTTCTGCCGGGGGCTCGTCGCCGACGACGAGAACGACCAGGGCGCGAGCGGCGACGCCTTCGACGTCCTGCAGTACATCGCGGGCAAGCGGCTCGCCGCCGGGCGTCGTACCGTCGTGGACGCGACGAGCGTGCAGTCCGACAGCCGCAAGCAGTTGGTCGAGCTGGCCAGACGGCACGACGTGCTGCCCATCGCCGTGGTCCTCGACGTGCCCGAGGAGGTCTGCGCCGAGCGGAACGCCGCGCGGGCCGACCGGGCCGGGATGCCGCGCCGGGTCATCCAGCGCCACCAGCGCGAACTGCGGCGCTCGCTCCGGCACCTGGAGCGCGAGGGCTTCCGGAAGGTGCACGTCCTGCGGGGCGTGGCGGAGGTCGAGGGTGCCGAAATCGTCACGGAGCGGCGCTTCAACGACCTCACCCACCTCACGGGACCGTTCGACATCATCGGTGACATCCACGGCTGCGCGAGCGAGCTGGAGACGCTGCTCGGCAGGCTCGGATACGTCGACGGGGCGCACCCCGAAGGCCGCACCGCCGTGTTCGTCGGCGACCTCGTCGACCGCGGCCCGGACAGCCCCGGCGTGCTGCGCCGCGTCATGGGCATGGTCGCCGACGGCACCGCCCTGTGCGTACCGGGCAACCACGAGAACAAGCTCGGCCGCTATCTGAAGGGCCGCGGCGTCCAGCACACCCACGGCCTCGCCGAGACCATCGCGCAGCTGGAGGCGGAGGACGCGAAGGACCCGGACTTCCGGGCCCGGGTGCGGGAGTTCGTGGACGGCCTCGTCAGCCACTACGTCCTCGACGGCGGCCGCCTCGTGGTGTGCCACGCGGGCCTGCCGGAGAAGTACCACGGCCGCACCTCGGGCCGGGTGCGCTCGCACGCCCTGTACGGCGACACCACCGGCGAGACCGACGAGTTCGGCCTGCCCGTGCGCTACCCGTGGGCGGAGGACTACCGCGGCAAGGCGGCCGTGGTCTACGGCCACACCCCGGTGCCGACGGCGACCTGGTTGAACAACACCATCTGCCTGGACACCGGCGCGGTGTTCGGCGGCAAGCTGACGGCGCTGCGCTGGCCGGAGCGCGAGCTGGTCGACGTCCCCGCGGAACGGGTCTGGTACGAGCCGGCGCGACCGCTGCGCACCGACGCGCCCGGCGGCCACGACGGCCGCCCGCTCGACCTCGGCGACGTGCACGGCCGCCGGGCCGTGGAGACCCGGTACGCCGGGCGCGTCACCGTGCGCGAGGAGAACGCCGCCGCCGCGCTCGAAGTGATGAGCCGCTTCGCCGTCGACCCGCGCCTGCTCCCGTACCTGCCGCCGACGATGGCGCCCTCGGCCACCTCCCGGCGCGAGGGCTACCTGGAGCACCCGGAGGACGCGTTCGCGCAGTACGCGGCCGACGGCGTCGCCCGGGTCGTGTGCGAGGAGAAGCACATGGGCTCCCGCGCGGTGGTCCTGGTGTGCCGGGACGCGGACGTGGCGCGCGAGCGGTTCGGCGGAGGGGGTACCTCCCACGCCGTTTCGGGCAGTGGGGGAGGGCCGACGGGTGCCCTCGTCACCCGCACCGGTCGCCCGTTCCTCGGCGACCCCGACCGCACCGAGCAGGTGCTCGGCCGGGTGCGGGACGCCGCCGACGCGGCCGGGCTCTGGGCGGACCTGGAGACGGACTGGCTGCTGCTCGACGCGGAGCTGATGCCGTGGTCGCTGAAGGCGTCGGGGCTGCTGCGCACGCAGTACGCGGCCGTGGGCGCCGCGTCCGGCGCGGTCTTCCCCGGTGCGCTCGCCGCCCTGGAGGCGGCCGTCGCCCGCGGTGTGGACGTCCAGGGCCTGCTCGGCAAGCAGCGCGAACGCGCCGCGGACGCGACCGCGTTCACCGACGCCTACCGCCGCTACTGCTGGCCGACGGACGGTCTGGACGGCGTGCGGCTCGCGCCGTTCCAGATCCTCGCCGTCCAGGGCCGCAGCCTCGCCGCAATGCCCCACGACCGGCAACTGGCCCTGATCGACCGGATGGTGGAGCACGACACCACGGGTCTGCTGCGCACCACGCGGCGCCTGTACGTCGACACCGGCGACGCGGAGTCGGTGCGCGCGGGCGTCGACTGGTGGCTGGAGATGACCGGGCGGGGTGGCGAGGGCATGGTCGTCAAGCCGGTCGGCGCGCTGGTGCGCGACGGCAAGGGCCGCCTGGTGCAGCCCGGCATCAAGTGCCGGGGCCGGGAGTACCTGCGGATCGTCTACGGCCCGGAGTACACCCGGCCGGAGAACCTGGAGAAGCTGCGCGGCCGCACGCTCGGCCACAAGCGCTCCCTGGCGATCCGGGAGTACGCGCTCGGCCTGGAGGCGCTCGACCGGCTCGCGGAGGGCGAGCCGCTGTGGCGGGTCCACGAGGCGGTGTTCGCGGTGCTCGCACTGGAATCGGAACCCGTGGATCCGCGGCTCTGAGGTGTGTATGGCGCGTTTTGGGCGTTCGTGTCCTGCCTGGCGGGACGTCCAAAACGCGCCGTCGGGCGCGTGACGCGGCCCCGGTGGGGTCAGGATGGGGGCATGGGATTCCATGTCGACTCCGAGGCCGGGCGCCTGCGCAGCGTGATCCTGCACCGTCCGGACCTGGAGCTGAAGCGCCTCACGCCGACCAACAAGGACGCGTTGCTGTTCGACGACGTGCTGTGGGTGCGGCGGGCAAGACAAGAACACGACGGCTTCGCCGACGTGCTGCGCGACCGGGGAGTGACGGTCCACCTCTTCGGTGATCTGCTCACCGAGGCGCTGGACGTGCCGGCCGCGCGGCTGCTCGTCCTGGACCGCGTCTTCGACGAGAAGGAGTACGGCCCGCTCGCCACCGACCACCTGCGGGCGAGCTTCGAGTCGCTGCCGTCCGCGGAGCTCGCCGAGTTCCTGATCGGCGGCATGACCAAGCGGGAGTACCTGGAGCGGCACCCGGAGCCGACGTCCGTGCGCTTCCACTGCATGGACATGGACGACTTCCTGCTCGGCCCGCTGCCCAACCACCTGTTCACCCGCGACACCTCCGCCTGGATCTACGACGGCGTGTCCATCAACGCGATGCGCTGGCCCGCCCGGCAGCGCGAGACGGTCCACTTCGAGGCGATCTACCAGCACCACCCGCTCTTCCACCACCAGGGCTTCCACCTCTGGTCGCAGGGCCAGTCCGACTACCCGTCCACCATCGAGGGCGGCGACGTCCTGGTCCTCGGCAACGGCGCCGTGCTCATCGGCATGAGCGAGCGCACCAAGCCGCAGGCCGTCGAGATGCTCGCGCACAAGCTGTTCGCCGCCGGTTCCGCGACCTCGATCGTGGCCCTCGACATGCCCAAGCGCCGCGCCTTCATGCACCTGGACACGGTCATGACGATGGTCGACGGCGATACGTTCACGCAGTACGCGGGCCTCGGCATGCTCCGCTCGTACACCATCGAACCGGGCGTCGACGAGCGCGAGTTGAAGGTCACCGACCACCCGCCGGAGCACATGCACCGCGCCATCGCCGCCTCGCTCGGCCTCGGCGGCATCCGGGTCCTCACGGCCACCCAGGACGTGCACGCCGCCGAGCGGGAGCAGTGGGACGACGGCTGCAACGTGCTCGCGGTCGAGCCGGGCGTCGTCGTGGCGTACGAGCGGAACGCGACCACCAACACGTATCTGCGCAAGCAGGGCATCGAGGTGATAGAGATCCCGGGCAGCGAGCTGGGCCGGGGCCGGGGCGGGCCGCGCTGCATGAGCTGTCCGATCGAGCGGGATCCGGTCCGCTAGGGGCACCCTGGAGCGAGCGGGGCGGGGCGGGCGCGGGGGCCTGCATATAAATGTGAAAGGTCGTATAGACTTTCAAAGGTTCCCTGCCCGCCTCGACGCACGCGTACCTCAGGAGCGCCCCATGGCGACGACAGCCACGACCGACCTCACCGGCCGCCACTTCCTCAAGGAGCTGGACTTCACCGCCGCCGAGTTCCGCGGCCTGCTCGCCCTGGCCGCGGAGCTGAAGGCCGCCAAGCGGGCGGGCACCGAGACCCGGCGCCTGACCGGCAGGAACATCGCGCTGATCTTCGAGAAGGCGTCCACGAGGACCCGCTGCTCCTTCGAGGTGGCCGCCGCCGACCAGGGCGCCGCCACGACGTACATCGACCCCTCCGGGGCGCACATCGGCAAGAAGGAGTCCGTCAAGGACACCGCCCGTGTCCTCGGCCGGATGTTCGACGCCATCCAGTTCCGCGGCGACGCCCAGGAGACCGTCGAGACCCTCGCCGCACACGCGGGCGTGCCCGTCTACAACGGCCTGACCGACGCCTGGCACCCCACGCAGATGCTCGCCGACGTCCTGACGATGACCGAGCACTGCGCCAAGCCGCTGGACCGGATCACCCTCGCCTACCTCGGCGACGCCCGCCTGAACATGGGCAACTCCTACCTGGTCACCGGCGCCCTGCTCGGCATGGACGTCCGGATCGTGGCGCCCCGGGCGTACTGGCCCGCGGCGGACGTCGTCGCCCGCGCGCGGGAGCTCGCCGCGTCCACCGGCGCGCGGATCGCGCTCACCGAGGACGTCGCCGAGGGCGTCGCGGGCGCCGACTTCGTCGCCACCGACGTATGGGTGTCGATGGGGGAGCCCGCCGAGGTCTGGGACGAGCGCATCACCGCCCTCGGTCCGTACGCGGTCACGATGGACGTCCTGCGCGCCACCGGCAACGCCGACGTGAAGTTCCTGCACTGCCTGCCCGCCTTCCACGACCTGGCCACGCAGGTCGGGCGCGAGGTGGCCGAGCGGCACGGGCGTGACTCGCTGGAGGTCACGGACGAGGTCTTCGAGTCGGCGCACTCGGTCGTCTTCGACGAGGCGGAGAACCGCATGCACACGATCAAGGCGGTCCTGGTGGCGACGCTCGCCTGAGGCGGCCGGTAGCCAGGACCTAGTGGTCGGCCGGTGCCCGCAGCGTGAACCACACGGCCTTGCCGGACTCCGTGGGCCGGTGGCCGCAGGACGAGCTGAGGGTGCGGATGAGGAGCAGGCCGCGGCCGTGCTCCTGCCAGGGGTCGGGCTCGTCGTCCGACGACGGGTCGGTGAGGTCGCCCGGCGGGATCGGGCTTGAGTCGCGCACCTCGACCTGGCAGCTGGTCGGCAGCAGCTCGATGACCAGCTCTATCGGGTCGTGCCCCGGGGCGTGCTCCACGGCGTTGGCGACCAGCTCGGCGGTCAGCAGCTCCGCGGTGTCGGTGTCCGCGGTGGAGCCGATGTCGACCAGGGCCGTGCGGACCAGGGCGCGCGCGATCGGCACGGCTGCCGTGGTGTGCGGCAGTCCGATGCGCCAGGAGGCGGCGGGGGCGTGCGGTTCGGGCAAGGCGGGTCCGTTCGGCGAGCAGGTGGTCCCGAGCAGGGGGGCCTGTGCGGTCCTGCTGTCAACCGTACGAATCCTAAGCCGAGTGGCGGCAGGGGCGACCGTCGGCCGGTTTGCGGCCCGATGCCAGGACATTGCGGGACTTACGCCTCTGCGGTCGGGGTCGAACGCCCCTGAGGCTGCCGTCGGCCGCCCCCGGAGCCGAGGCGCACCGCCCCCGGAGCCGAGGCGCACCGCCCCCGGAGGCCGGGGCGGGCGACCCCGAAGCGCTCCCGACGCACGCGCCCCCATCCCCTCGTATCGCGTACTCGTGACGACAGTCAGGGACGAGTGATAACTTCGAGAGGGAGCGAGACCGCGCCCCGGCGCGTCCGACCCCGCCCCGGCCAAGGCCCGCGCACCGGCCCCCGCCGCCCCCGACCGAGGAGGCCGCACCTCATGAGTCCCTTCACCGGTTCCACCGCCCGCACCCCCGAGTGGGAGCATCTGCGCCTCACCGTCGACGACGGCGTCGCCACCGTCACGCTCGCCCGCCCCGAGAAGCTCAACGCCCTCACCTTCGGCGCCTACGCCGACCTGCGCGACCTGCTCGCCGAGCTGTCCCGGGAGCGGTCCGTGCGGGCCCTCGTCCTCGGCGGCGAGGGCCGCGGCTTCTGCTCCGGCGGCGACGTGGACGAGATCATCGGCGCGACGCTCGCCATGGACACCGCGCAGCTCCTCGACTTCAACCGCATGACGGGCCAGGTCGTGCGGGCCCTGCGCGAATGCCCGTTCCCGGTGGTCGCCGCGGTGCACGGGGTGGCCGCGGGCGCGGGCGCGGTGCTCGCGCTCGCCGCGGACTTCCGGGTCGCCGACCCGTCGGCGCGGTTCGCGTTCCTGTTCACCAAGGTGGGGCTCTCCGGCGGCGACATGGGCGCGGCGTACCTGCTGCCGCGCGTCGTCGGCCTCGGCCACGCCACGCGCCTGCTGATGCTGGGGGAGCCGGTGCGCGCCCCCGAGGCCGAGCGCATCGGCCTCATCAGCGAACTGACGGACGAGGGCAAGGCCGCGGAGGCCGCCGCGGCCCTCGCCCGCCGCCTGGCCGAGGGCCCCGCCCTCGCGTACGCCCAGACGAAGGCCCTGCTCACCGCGGAGCTGGACATGCCCCTCGCGGCCGCCGTCGAGATGGACGCGGCGACCCAGGCCCTGCTGATGAACGGCGAGGACTACGCCGAGTTCCACGCGGCCTTCACGGAGAAGCGGGCGCCGAAGTGGCAGGGCCGATGACGGCGCCGGGCTCGGGGGAAGCGCCCGTCCGGCGGTTGAGGACGAGCGCGCGGCGCGATCAGCGGAGGCCCGTCCCGCCCGAGGGGCAACCCCCGGCCCCGGAACAGGGGACACCCCCGGCCCCGGAAGAGCCGCCGAGGCCCGCCGGGGAGCCCGCGCCCGCCACCGCGCCGGTGGCCGCCCCCGTACCCGCGGCCGGTGAGGCCCACCGGATCGCCGTCATCGGCGGCGGTCCCGGCGGGCTCTACGCCGCCGCCCTCCTCAAGCGGCTCGACCCCGACCGCGAGGTCACCGTCTGGGAACGCAACGCCCCCGACGACACCTTCGGTTTCGGCGTGGTCCTCTCCGACGAGACGCTCGGCGGCATCGAGCACGCCGACCCGGTCGTCTACGCGGCGCTGCAGGAGGAGTTCGTCCGCTGGGACGACATCGACATCGTGCGCGGCGACACCCGCCACACCTCCGGCGGCCACGGCTTCGCCGCGCTCGGGCGGCGCGCGCTGCTCGCGATCCTGCACGAGCGCTGCCGCGACCTCGGCGTGGACCTCCGCTTTCGTACGGAAGCCCCGCCCGCCGCCGAACTCGCCACCGCGTACGACCTGGTGATCGCCGCGGACGGCGTGCACAGTCTCACCCGTGAGGCACACCCCGAGGCCTTCCGACCCACCCTCACCAGCCACCGCTGCCGCTACATCTGGCTCGCCGCCGACTTCGCCTTCGACGCGTTCCGCTTCGAGATCGCCGAGACCGAGCACGGCGTGATGCAGCTCCACGGCTACCCCTACGAGGCCGCGACGGCCACGAGCCCCGGCGCGTCCACCGTCATCGTCGAGATGCGCGAAGAGGTGTGGGAGGCCGCCGGGTTCGCCGACCTCGACGCCGCCGCGTCCGTCGAACGCTGCGCCAAGCTCTTCGCGGACGCGCTCGGCGGCCGCCCCCTGCGCTCCAACAACTCCTCCTGGCTCACCTTCCGCACCGTCGTCAACGCCCACTGGTCGCACGGCAACACCGTCCTGCTCGGCGACGCCGCCCACACCGCGCACTTCTCCATCGGCTCCGGCACCAAGCTCGCCGTCGAGGACGCCCTCGCCCTCGCCGCGAACCTCCAGGAGCAGCCCGACATCCCCGCCGCCCTCGCCGCGTACGAGACCGAGCGCCGCCCCGTCGTCGAGTCCACGCAGCGCGCCGCCCGCGCCAGCCTGCAGTGGTTCGAGGAACTGCCGACGTATCTCGGCCAGCCGCCGCGGCAGTTCGCGTTCAACCTGCTCACCCGCAGCCGCCGCGTCACGCACGACAACCTGCGGCTGCGCGACGCCCGCTTCACGGAGGCCGTCGAGCGGGACTTCGGCTGCCCGCCCGGCACGCCGCCCATGTTCACGCCGTTCCGCCTGCGCGACCTGGAGCTCCGCAACCGCGTCGTCGTGTCCCCCATGGACATGTACTCCGCCGAAGACGGCGTGCCCGGCGACTTCCACCTCGTCCACCTCGGCGCGCGGGCGCTCGGCGGGGCGGGCCTCGTCATGACCGAGATGGTGTGCGTGAGCGAGCGGGGCCGCATCACGCCGGGCTGCGCCGGGCTCTACACCGACGAACAGGCCGCAGCCTGGGCCCGGATCGTCGGCTTCGCCCACACCCAGGCGCCCGGCACCGCGCTCGGCGTCCAGCTCGGGCACTCCGGCCGCAAGGGCTCCACGAAGCTGATGTGGGACGGCATCGACGAGCCCCTGCCGACCGGCAACTGGCCGCTCGTCGCTCCCTCCCCCCTCCCGTACACCCCCGCGAACCAGACCCCGCGCGCCCTGTCCGCAGCCGAACTGCCCGCCATCCGCGAGGAGTTCGTCGCCGCCGCCCGGCGCGCCGCCACCGCGGGCTTCGACCTCCTCGAACTCCACTGCGCCCACGGCTACCTGCTCTCCAGCTTCCTCTCCCCCCTCACCAACCACCGCACCGACGCCTACGGCGGCTCCCTCGAAGCCCGGCTCCGCTTCCCCCTCGAAGTCTTCGACGCCGTCCGCGACGTGTGGCCCGCCGACCGGCCCATGACCGTCCGCATCTCCGCCACCGACTGGGCCGACGGCGGCAACACCGCCGACGACGCCGTCGTCGTCGCCCGCGCCTTCGCCGCCCACGGCGCCGACGCCATCGATGTCTCCACCGGCCAGGTCGTCTCCGACGAACGCCCCGCCTACGGCCGCTCCTACCAGACACCCTTCGCCGACCGCATCCGCAACGAAACCGGCATCCCCGTCGTCGCCGTCGGCGCCATCTCCTCCTGGGCCGACGTCAACTCCCTCCTCCTCGCGGGCCGCACCGACCTCTGCGCCCTGGCCCGCCCCCACCTCTACGACCCCCACTGGACCCTGCACGCCGCCGCCGAACAGAACTACTCCGGCCCCGGCGCCCCCTGGCCCGCCCCCTACCGCGCGGGCAGCCGCCGCCCCCAGACGGGCCGCACGGACGCCCCGAAGCCGCGGTTGTCGCTGGGGGGTTGAGGGCGGGGCCTTGCCGGGGGCTCCCCAACCCCACCCCTTCCCGAACCCGGGGGCTGCCGCCCCCGGACCCCCGCTGATCGGCGCTTCGCGCCTCGTCCTCAATCGCCGGACGGGCTGGATATGGCTGCTGTTGTATTTCAGCCCCTCCGGCGTTTGAGGAGCGGGGTCTGGGGCGGAGCCCCAGGATCGGGAAGGGGCGGGGTTGGGGAGCCCCCGGCAAGGCACCCCGCCCCTCAGCCCACCCCCGCCACAAACCCCCGCCCCGCCTCCCTGAGGCGTTCGTCCAGGGCCCGGAAGACCTCCGCCGAGCGCGTCCCGGGCCAGTCGGCCGGCAGGAGGTGCGGGGGGAGGCCGGGGTCGGCGTAGGGGAGGTGGCGCCAGGAGTCGAGGGCGAGGAGGTGGTCGCGGTAGGCCTGTTCGGGGGGCGTGTCCGCGCGGGACTGCCAGGCGCGCAGGACGGGTTCGTGACGGTCGAGGAACGCCTCGTGCTGCTTGGCGAGGGCCGTCAGATCCCACCAGCGCCCCACGGCCTCCACGGTCGGCGTGAAGCCGAGGTGCTCCCCGCGGAACAGGTCGACGTACGGGGCGAGGTGGAGGCGTTCGAGGGTGTGCCGGGTCTCCTCGTGGAGGTGGGCGGGGGCGATCCACACACCGGGCGCGGCGCTGCCGAAGCCGAGCCCCGCGAGCCGTGAGCGCAGCACGTGCCGCTTGTTGCGCTCGGCCTCGGGGACGGAGAACACGGCGAGCACCCAGCCCCCGTGGTCCGCGCGCCGCTCGGCCCACGGCCAGTAGATGCGGCGGTCCCCGTCCTCCAGGAGCTGACGCGCGTCGGGAGAGAGCGCGTACCCCGCGCCCCCGGCGTCCGTGCGCGCGGCCACCAGCAGCCCGCGCCGCTTCAGGCGGGACACGGAGGAGCGCACGGACGGCGCGTCCACGCCCACGGGCGCGAGGAGCCGGACCAGTTCGGCCACGGCCACGGGGCCGGGCGCGGCCCGGCCGTGCGCCCCGTAGAACGTGACGATCAGGGACCTGGGAGTGTGCTGCTCGGACACGTGATCACTCTAGGCCCCGGGCGCGGGCCCGGGCTCGCGGAGCCGGAAGCGCTGGAGCTTTCCGGTCGCCGTGCGCGGCAGGGCCTCCAGGAACACCAGCTCCCGCGGGCACTTGTACGGCACCAGCTCCGCCTTCACGAACTCCCGCAGCCGCTCCGCGTCCGCCACCGCCCCCGCGCGCAGCACCACGTACGCCACGACCACCTGCCCGCGCCGCTCGTCGGGACGGCCCACGACCGCGGTCTCCACCACGTCCGGGTGGCGCAGCAGCGCCTCCTCGACCTCCGGGCCCGCGATGTTGAACCCGGCCGAAATGATCATGTCGTCCGCGCGCGCGACGTACCGGAAGTAGCCGTCGCTGTCCCGGATGTAGGTGTCGCCGGTGACGTTCCAGCCATGGCGTACGTACTCCCGCTGCCGGGGGTCGGCCAGATAGCGGCAGCCGACCGGGCCGCGCACCGCGAGGAGCCCCGGTTCGCCGTCCGGCACGGGCACGCCCGCCTCGTCGACCACGCGCGCGTGCCACCCGGGCACGGGCAGGCCTGTGGTGCCGGGGCGGATCGCCTCGTCTGCGGCGGAGATGAAGATGTGCAGGAGTTCCGTCGCGCCTATGCCGTTGATGATGCGCAGGCCCGTGCGTTCGTACCAGGCCTGCCAGGTCGCGGCCGGCAGGTTCTCGCCCGCGGACACGCAGCGGCGCAGGGAGGCGAGGGGGGCGGGAGGGGCGGGAGGGGCAGGGAGGGTGGGGGAGGTGGTGCTCCCCGGGGGTGGCTCCGGTCCGTCCGATGAGGGCGCGGGCAGTTCGTCCAGCATCGCCCGGTACGCCGTCGGCGCCGTGAACAGCACGCTCACCCCGTGTTCCGCGATCGCGGGCAGGAGTTGGCGCGGGCCCGCCTGTTCGAGGAGCAGGGACGAGGCGCCGACGCGCAGCGGGAAGACGACCAGGCCGCCGAGGCCGAAGGTGAAGCCCAGCGGAGGGCTGCCCGCGAACACGTCGTCGGGGCGGGCCTTGAGGACGTGGCGCGCGAAGGTGTCCGCGATGGCGAGCACGTCCCGGTGGAAGTGCATACAGCCCTTGGGGCGCCCCGTGGTGCCCGAGGTGAAGGCGATCAGGGCCACGTCGTCGGCGGCGGTGTCCACGGCGTCGTACGCGGCCTGGGGGCGGGCCGCCGCGCGGGCGACGAGGTCGTCGGGGCCCTCGCCGCCGTACGTCGTCACGGTGAGGCCCGGCACCCCGGCCTTCGTCAGGTCGTCGACCGCGCGGACGTCGCACAGCGCGTGCGTGACCCGCGCGATCTCGCAGATCGTGGCCAGCTCCTGGGTGCGCTGCTGGGCGAGGACGGTCACCGCGACCCCGCCCGCCTTCATCACCGCGAGCCAGCACGCGGCGAGCCACGGCGTGGTGGCGCCGCGCAGCAGCACGCGGTTGCCTGGGACCACGCCGAGCTCGTCGGTGAGGACGTGCGCGATCCGGTCGACCTGCTCCTGGAGCCGTCCGTACGTCCAGACGGCGCCGTCGGCCGTGCGGAACGCGGGACGGTCCGTGCCGTGTCGCTCGGCCGAGCGGTCGAGCAGTTCCGTGCCGCAGTTGAGGCGGTCCGGATAGTGCAGCTCGGGCCGGTCGCGGACCAGCGCGGGCCACTGCTCGCGGGGCGGGAGGTGGTCCCGCGCGAAAGTGTCGACGTGGCCGGATGTCTCCATGGTGCCTCGCCCCTTTGCCGGTCGGGCGTAGTGGTGCGCCAGCCAGACGAGCGTATCGTGATGGTGACGACAGTCAACGGTGCGCGATAAACGCGATGGAGCGGCGCGCGAGGGGAGAGGACCGGGATGACCGTATTCTCGCTCAATCCGGAAGAGATCGCCCGGTGCGAACGGCTGCGGGAGCTGACCGCCGAGCGGCTGCTCCCCCTCGCCGACAAGGGGGAGCCGGGCCGGGTGAACCGCCCCCTGGTCCAGGAGCTGGGCGAACTGGGGCTCCTGGACGCCCTGTTCGACTCCGGCGCGCTCGACCTGTGCCTGCTGCGCGAGTCCCTCGCCCGCGGCTGCACGGAGGCCGAGACCGCCCTCGCCCTGCAGGGCCTCGGCGCCCACCCCGTGCACGCCCACGGCTCCCCGGCGCAGCGCGAGCGCTGGCTGCCGCCCGTGCGCGCGGGCCGTGCCGTCGCCGCCTTCGCCCTCTCCGAGCCCGGCGCGGGCTCCGACGCGGCCGCCCTCGCCCTGGCCGCCGAACCCGACGGCTCCGGCGCCTGGCGCCTGACCGGCGAGAAGTCCTGGATCTCGAACGCGCCCGAGGCCGACTTCTACACCGTCTTCGCCCGGACGACCCCGGACGCGGGCGCCCGCGGCGTCACCGCCTTCCTCGTCCCCGCCGACCGCGCGGGCCTGACCGGCACCCCCCTCGCGATGCTCTCGCCGCACCCCATCGGCACGCTCTCCTTCGACGGCGTCCGCGTCGGCGCCGACGACGCCCTCGGAGAGCGCGACCGCGGCTTCCGCGTCGCCATGACCACCCTCAACCGCTTCCGCCCCAGTGTCGGCGCCTTCGCCGTCGGCATGGCCCAGGCCGCCCTGGACGCGACGCTCGCGCACACCGCGGCGCGGGACGCGTTCGGCGGCAAGCTGAAGGACCTGCAGGCGGTGTCCCACCAGGTGGCCGAGATGGCGACGCGCACGGAGGCGGCGCGCCTTCTCGTGTACGCGGCCGCGGCGGCGTACGACCGCGACGAGCCGGACATCGCGGGGCGCGCGGCGATGGCGAAGCTGTTCGCCACGGAGACCGCCCAGTTCGTCGTCGACACCGCCGTCCAACTGCACGGCGCCCGCGCCCTACGCCACGGCCACCTTCTGGAGCACCTGTACCGGGAGGTGCGGGCCCCGCGCATCTACGAGGGCGCCAGCGAGGTCCAACGGGCCGTCATCGCCAAGGAGTTGTACGGGCTGGAGGCGGCGGGCCCGGGGCGCGCCGCTCCGGCGGAGACGGCAGCGGTAGCGTCTGCGGGCGCGGCAACGGCAACCTCGGCGCACGCGACCACGAAGGAGCGCGACCCCGCATGAGCCTCGACCGACTCAACCCCGCCGACCTCTCCCCGCCCACCGGCTTCTCGCACGCCGTCGTCGCCACCGGCGGCCGCCTCGTCTTCCTCGCCGGGCAGACCGCCCTCGACACCGACGGCAAGCCCGTCGGCGGGAGCCTGCCCGAGCAGTTCGAGCTCGCCCTCGCCAACCTCCTGGCCGCCCTGCGCGCGGCGGGCGGCACCCCGGCCGACCTCGCCCGCGTCACGGTGTACGCCACCGACGTCGCCGACTACCGCGCCCACGCCCCCGAACTCGGCCGGATCTGGAAGAAGTTGGCAGGCCGTGACTACCCCGCGATGGCGGTGATCGGCGCGGTGCGGCTGTGGGACGAGGAGTGCCTGGTGGAGCTGGACGGGATCGCGGTGCTCGACTGATGCCGCGGGCCGAACTCGGCGTGGGCCCCGTCGCGTACGAGGACAGTGGCGGGAACGGCGTGCCCGTCGTCCTTGTGCACGGGCCCGCCCAGGCCCGCCCTCACCCCCGCCGCGCGAACCTCCGCGACGAGAACGCCGCGGCGTCCTTCGCGCTCACGCCCTCCGTGACCCACCAGTGCGTCGGCGTCGCGCCGTAGGTGTCGTACAGCTTCGTCGATGTCCAGGAGAGGACGACCTCGTCCTTGCCGTCGCCGTCGAAGTCGGCGGCGGTGTGCACCTGCTTCGAGCCGTTGGTGGCGGGGACGCGGGTGCCGTCGACGCGGGCGGGTGGCTTGCGGGTCAGTTGTCCGACGCGACGGTCGCCGTCGATGAGGACCGGGGTCCGGGGATCGCCGCGCAGGAGCGCGTCGCGGCCGTCGCCGTCGGGGTCGACGGCCGTGTACGTGCCCTGGCGGGCGCCCTCGGGCGGCAGGTAGGTGCGTACGGCGCCGTCGCCGCCTGGATAGACGGCGTAGCTGCCGTGGACGTCGGCCGACTCCTTCGAGGCGCCGGGTTCGTCGTTGCGGCCGCCGTCGTCGCCGACGGCGAGGTCACGGGTGCCGTCGCCGTCGAAGTCGCCGAACGCGTGACCGTTCCCCTTGCGCACGGTACGGCTGGTGGCGGCGAGGCCGCCGCCGGGGCGGGCGGCGAAGTACTCGCCCGCGGACTGCTCGCCGTCGTTGCCGTAGTGCACGAACACGGCGGTGCTGCGCGGCTTGCCCGTGGCGGGCAGCTCGTCCGCGTGAAGAGTGCCGTACGACGTCGGGCCCGACCGGGCCAGGGGCCGCCGCTCCGTGCGCGCCGCCGTGCCCGCGCGCGTGAACGGGCCGAACAGCAGCACCACGGCCGTGCCGTCCGCCCTCAGCCCCGCCAGGTCGTGGCGCCCGTCGCCGTCGAAGTCGCCGCGCACCGTCTCCTCGTAGCCCTCCGCCGCGTCCTGCGCGGGCAGCCGGAGCCGGGTCGCCGTCGCGGTGCGCCGGGGTCCGTTCGGGCCGCCCCACGTCACGTACTCGACCCGGCGCTGCGCCGATCCGGTGGGGCCGCGCTCGTCTTCGGGGATCTCCTCGCCGCCGGTGCTGAGGAAGTCAGGGAAGCCGTCGTCGTCCAGGTCGGCGGTCGTCTCCGGGAGCACCGCTCCGGTCGCCGGGGGCTCGACGGCGGGCAGCCCGAGCTCGCGCGACGAGTACACGCTGCGGATCGTCGGGTCGGGACCGTGCCCGGTGCCGAAGACCACGGCGACGTGGGACGCCGCGCCGCCGCGGCTTCTCGGGTCGGGCCCCGACACCTGCATGAGCAGGTCGCGGTGACCGTCGCCGTTGATGTCGTCCGGGTCGCCGGAGCCCCGGCCGGGCGCGGGCGCGCGGCTCTCGGTCGGTACGACGTCCGGGGCGCGCGAAGCGGACGCGTCCCGGCCGGACTTGCCGGACCCGTCGCCACCGGAGCCACCGGATCCGCCGCACCCCACGAGCAGGGCGAGCGCGGCACAGACGGCGAACGGGCGGGTCACGGCGGCAGAAGGCATGGGGCACACCTTCACACCGGGACCCGCCCGGACTCCAGCGCTGACCGGCAACTACCGGCCCGGACGCCTCAGATGTCCCGGAACGTCTCGATCTGCGCGCCGACCGAGTTCAGCCGCTCCGCCAGGTCCTCGTACCCGCGGTTGATCACGTACACATTGCGGAGCACCGACGTGCCCTCGGCCGCCATCATCGCGAGCAGCACCACCACGGCGGGCCGCAGCGCGGGCGGGCACATCATCTCGGCGGCGCGCCAGCGCGTCGGGCCCTCGACGAGCACCCGGTGCGGGTCGAGGAGCTGGAGGCGGCCGCCGAGGCGGTTGAGGTCCGTGAGGTAGATCGCGCGGTTGTCGTAGACCCAGTCGTGGATGAGGGTCTTGCCCTGGGCCGCCGCCGCGATGGCCGCGAAGAAGGGGACGTTGTCGATGTTGAGCCCGGGGAAGGGCATCGGGTGGATCTTGTCGATGGGCGCCTCCAGCTTGGAGGGGCGCACGGTGAGGTCGATGAGGCGGGTGCGGCCGTTGTCCGCCGCGTACTCCGGCGACCGGTCGTGGTCGAGGCCCATCTCCTCCAGGACCGCGAGCTCGATCTCCAGGAACTCGATCGGCACCCGCTTGACGGTCAGTTCGGACTCGGTGACGACGGCGGCGGCCAGCAGGCTCATCGCCTCGACAGGGTCCTCGGACGGCGAGTAGTCCACGTCGACGTCGATGGTGGGGACGCCGTGCACGGTCAGCGTCGTCGTGCCGATGCCCTCGACCTTGACGCCGAGCGCCTCCAGGAAGAAGCACAGGTCCTGGACCATGTAGTTGGAGGAGGCGTTGCGGATGACCGTCGTGCCGTCGCTGCGGGCGGCGGCGAGCAGCGCGTTCTCCGTCACCGTGTCGCCGCGCTCGGTCAGGACGATCGGGCGGTCGGGCGTGACGTCGCGGGCGACCTCCGCGTGGTAGAGACCCTCGGTCGCGGCGATGTCCAGGCCGAAGCGGCGCAGCGCGATCATGTGTGGCTCGATCGTGCGGGTGCCCAGGTCGCAGCCGCCCGCGTAGGGCAGCTTGAAGTGGTCCATGCGGTGCAGCAGCGGACCCAGGAACATGATGATCGAGCGGGTGCGGCGGGCGGCCTCCGCGTCGATGGCGTCCATGTCGAGCCGCGCGGGCGGCACGATCTCCAGGTCGACGCCGTCGTTGATCCAACGGGTGCGCACGCCGATGGAGTTGAGGACTTCGAGGAGGCGGTAGACCTCCTCGATGCGGGCGACGCGGCGCAGCACCGTGCGGCCCTTGTTGAGCAGCGACGCGCACAGCAGGGCGACACAGGCGTTCTTGCTCGTCTTGACGTCGATGGAGCCCGAGAGGCGACGGCCGCCGACGACCCGCAGATGCATCGGACCGGCGTAGCCGAGCGAGACGATCTCGCTGTCGAGCGCCTCGCCGATACGGGCGATCATCTCAAGGCTGATGTTCTGGTTGCCGCGCTCGATGCGGTTGACGGCGCTCTGACTGGTGTTGAGCGCCTCGGCCAACTGCGCCTGAGTCCAGCCACGGTGCTGCCGGGCGTCACGAATGAGCTTGCCGATGCGTACGAGGTAGTCGTCTGCCATGGGTGCAGGCTATCTCAGATATGAGATGGCGTACGCGTTGGGGTGGGCCATTGGTGGAGTGACCGGTTCCGAGCGGGGCGCACGGCCCCGCTCGCGCCCGCGGGAGCCGCCCGGCGCCCGGGAGTTGAGTCGGGCCGCACCAGCGGCCCGACCCGTCACCCGCCGCGACCGGCGACCGCCCGGCCGAAACCGTCGGCCGTCACCCGCAACCGCAGGTCACCCGCGCTCAGCCGCAGCCGCACGACACCCGGGGCCGGCCCGCCGCCCGCGTCACCCGGGCGGCGGCCGCGCGCCCCGACCGCGACTCGCCGTCGTGCACCACTGTGCCTCCGCTCAGCGTGAGACGCACCTCGGCGCCGCTGATCTCGGCCACCGGACACCGCGTCACATCACGGTCGAGCAGCGCCAGATCCGCCTGCTTGCCGCACTCGACGGTCCCGGTGAGATGCGCCATGCGGAGCTGCCGCGCGCTGCCGAGGGTGTGCGTGAGCAGTGACGACGTACGGCTGATGCCTTCCTTGGCGCGGTAGAGGTCGCCCTCTCCTTCGGCGTCCGTGCCGCGTCGGTCGACGGCGGTGCGGACCTGGTTCCACACCTGGAGCGGGTCGACCGGCCAGTCGGAGCCACCCGAGAGCCGCGCGCCGTGCGACTGCAGGCTGCGCGCCGGGTACAGCCAGCGGTGCCGCGCCGCGCCGAGGTGGGGGAGCAGCGCGTCCACCGTCCAGGCGTTCCGTGTCGCCCATTGCAGCTGCATACAGGCGACGACGCCGAGTTCGGCGAACCGGGGCAGATCGGCCGGGTCGACGAGCTGGAGGTGCGCGATGGTGTTGCGGACGTCACGGCGGCCGGTGCGGCGCAGGGCGTGGGCGTAGCCGTCGAGGGCGGTGCGCACGGCCCGGTCGCCGATGGCGTGCGCGTGCAGCTGCCAGCCCTCGGTGTTGAAGGCGGCGGTGAGCCGTCCGAAGTCCGGGGCCGACACATACAGGTCACCCCGGTGGTCGGTGGGCTTGCCGTCTTTGTCCAGATATGGCTTGAGGAGTGCGGCGGTCTGCGCCGGATACTCGATGACGCCGTCGAGGAACACCTTGACCGTCCCGAACCGGAGCCCGCGCACACCGTCGAAGTCGGCGCGCAGCTTCTTCGCGTACGCGACCGAGGCGCGCGGGTCCTTGGCCTGCTCGGAGGTGAGCCGGAGCGCGGGCACGATCCGCTGGGGCAGCTTGCCCGCGGCGGCGAGCGCCCGGTACAGGGCCAGCTCGTCCTCGCCCGTCACCGCCTCCATGAACGTGGTGATCCCCGACGCCGCCGCCTCGGCGAACACCTTCGCGGCCGCGGCCACGAGCGCGGCCTCGTCGGGCTCGGGGATGTGCCGGGACACCAGGAGCTGCGCGTCGTCCTTGAGCACGCCCGTCGGCTTGCCGTCGGCCCCCTTCACGATCTTCCCGCCGACGGGGTCCGGCGTATCGGCGGTGACCTTCGCGATGTCCAGCGCGCGCTGATTGACCCACATGTTGTGGCCGTCGGCGCCGCGCAGGGCCAGGGGGCGGCGGGTGGGCAGGGCGTCGAGCATGGAGTGGTGCGGGGCGGTGCCGCGCGGAAGGAGCCCCACGGGGTTCCAGTCCTCCACGACGAGCCATCCGTCGGGCTCGCCGCCCGCGCCCTCGTCCGAGGTCTCCTTCAGGAACCCGGTGAGGGTCTTCCGCAACTCCTCCACGGTCTGCTCGGCTCCGTCGAGCGAGGGCCGGAGCGAGCGCGCGGCCGCGTCCGTCGGATGGGCGTGCCCGTCGTGGATCCCGCTGAGCAGGCTGCCGCCGCGCCCGTCGACGACCTGGGTGTCCCGCCCGGCGAACCGCCGCACCTCCGCGTCCGGCCCGACGGCGAGGATCCGCCCGTCCCGCCCGACGGCGACCGCCCGCGCGGGCCCGGAGCCGCGCACGCCGGTGAACACGCGGGCGTTGTGCACGACGAGCGCGGCGCCGCGGCGGGGCCCGCGCGCGGGCGAGGCGACGGCGGGGGCGCCGGTCGCGCCGACGAGCCCGGCGGCGCCGACGGCACCGGCGGCGGCGAGCAGGCTCCGTCGCGCGACGGACGAGGACGGCGCCTTCGGCGCGGGCGGTGCGGACGGCTCGGCGGACTCGGCGGACTCGGCAGGCATGGCCACTCCAAGGCGATACGTCGACTGGGCAGTGACCGCACGCTCCGTGAGTAACCCGTTAACCAGAACCCACCCCGCACAACGAAATCCGCACGCGCGCCGCCGCGAAGCCCGTGCGCCTCCTCCAGCCCCGGGCGCTCTCCGTACGATGGCCGCGTGCCGGACAGCGGACCGACTCTCGCCGACATCGCGCGCGCCGCCGAGGTGTCGACCGCGACCGTCTCGCACGCGCTCAACGGAACGGGCCGTCTGTCCGAGGCGACCCGGCGTCGGGTCCGCGCGACCGCGACCGCCCTCGGCTACGGCGCCCCGCGCACGGGCCCGCGCACCCGCACCCTCGGCATCGCCGTCACCACGTTCCCCGGCCCCTGGAACTACGCCGAGATCGCCTACTTCGCACGTGCCGTCACCGCGGCCACCGCCGCCGCGCACGCGCACGGCTACGCCCTCACCACGCTGCCCGCCGACCGCCTCGCCGACGCGGCCTGGCACACGCTCGCCGTCGACGGCATGCTCATCGCGGACAGTCCGCCGGGCGACCCGATGGCGCGGGCGCTGCGTGCCCGTGGCATCCCGGTCGTCTTCGACGGTGTCCCCGGCGACGTGCGCGAGGGCGACCACTGGATCGACAACGACCACACTGCCACCACCCGCGAGGTCCTCGACCACCTCACGGACGCGGGTGCCCGCCGCGTCGCCCTGCAGTCGGGCAGCGGCGCCGAGACGTACGCGCGCGTGGTGACGGAGACGTACGAGGAGTGGTGCGCGGAGCGCGGCGTCCCGGCGCGCGCCGTGCGGTTCGACGCGGCCGACACCGAGGGCCGGACCTTCGACGGACTGCTCACCGGACCCGACCGCGCCGACGCCGTGTACGCCGCGTACGACCCGGGCGGCCGCCAGCTCCTCGCGGCCGCGCGCCGCCACGGCCTGCGGATCCCCGAGGACCTGCTGCTCGTGTGCGCCAGCGAGGACCCCGGATACGCGCAGACCGCACCGCCCGTCAGCACGGTGAGCCTGAACCCCGAACTCATGGCCCGCGCGGCCGTGGCCCACCTGGTCGCCCTGATCGAGGGCGCCCACCCACCGACCCCCGGCCCGACCGTGGTCCCGGCGGCGCTGCACGCGCGGGCCTCGTCCCGGGGCATGCCGGACGGCCGCTGTGACAGGACAGCGGGGCGCGCCTCGTCGCCACGGCGGGTGATGTATTAGAGTTATCTCGACATCGAGATATCTGCCGAGGCGCGCCGCAGCCGCACGCCTTCGCCGCCGCTGGCGGTAAGGGTTACCTAACTAAGCCTTACCTTAGCTGATCGGCGAGAAGTTGTGACGGCAGGATGCGGTGGACTGCGCACATATATGAAGGAGACTGTCGTGTCGGCGAACAGCTTCGACGCCCGCGCCACGCTGCGCGTGGGCGACGAGTCGTACGAGATCTTCAAGCTGGACAAGGTCGAGGGCTCCGCACGCCTTCCCTACAGCCTGAAGGTTCTCCTGGAGAACCTGCTCCGCACCGAGGACGGCGCGAACATCACCGCCGACCACATCCGCGCGCTCGGCTCCTGGGACTCCCAGGCGCAGCCGAGCCAGGAGATCCAGTTCACGCCGGCCCGCGTGATCATGCAGGACTTCACCGGCGTGCCGTGTGTCGTGGACCTCGCCACGATGCGTGAGGCCGTGAAGGAGCTGGGCGGCGACCCGGCCCAGATCAACCCGCTGGCCCCGGCCGAGCTGGTCATCGACCACTCCGTCATCGCCGACAAGTTCGGCACCGCCGACGCCTTCGGCCAGAACGTCGAGCTGGAGTACGGCCGCAACAAGGAGCGCTACCAGTTCCTGCGCTGGGGCCAGACCGCGTTCGACGAGTTCAAGGTCGTCCCGCCGGGCACCGGCATCGTCCACCAGGTCAACATCGAGAAGCTGGCGCGTACGGTCATGGTCCGGGGTGGCCAGGCCTACCCCGACACCCTGGTCGGCACCGACTCGCACACCACGATGGTCAACGGTCTGGGCGTCCTCGGCTGGGGCGTCGGCGGCATCGAGGCCGAGGCCGCGATGCTCGGCCAGCCGGTCTCGATGCTCATCCCGCGCGTCGTCGGCTTCAAGCTGACCGGTGAGCTGCCCGCCGGCACCACCGCCACCGACCTGGTGCTCACGATCACCGAGATGCTGCGCAAGCACGGCGTCGTCGGCAAGTTCGTCGAGTTCTACGGCGAGGGCGTCGCCGCCACGTCGCTGGCCAACCGCGCCACGATCGGCAACATGTCGCCGGAGTTCGGCTCCACCGCCGCGATCTTCCCGATCGACGACGAGACGCTGAAGTACCTGCGCCTGACCGGCCGCGACGAGCAGCAGGTCGCGCTCGTCGAGGCGTACGCCAAGGAGCAGGGCCTCTGGCTGGACCCGGCCGCCGAGCCGGACTTCTCCGAGAAGCTGGAGCTGGACCTCTCCACGGTCGTCCCGTCGATCGCCGGTCCGAAGCGTCCGCAGGACCGCATCGTCCTTGCCAACGCCGCGCAGCAGTTCGCGCTCGACGTGCGCAACTACGTCTCCACCGCCGACGAGGCGGGCGAGGAGTCCTTCCCGGCCTCCGACGCCCCGGCCACCACCAACGGCGTTCCGTCGAGCCCGACCACGGTCACGGCCCCCGACGGCTCGACCTACGAGATCGACCACGGTGCGGTGACGGTCGCGGCCATCACCTCCTGCACCAACACCTCGAACCCGTACGTGATGGTCGCTGCCGCGCTCGTCGCGAAGAAGGCCGTCGAGAAGGGCCTGACCCGCAAGCCGTGGGTCAAGACCACCCTCGCCCCGGGCTCGAAGGTCGTCACCGACTACTTCGACAAGGCGGGCCTCACCCCGTACCTGGACAAGGTCGGCTTCAACCTCGTCGGCTACGGCTGCACCACCTGCATCGGCAACTCGGGCCCGCTGCCCGAGGAGGTCTCGAAGGCCGTCAACGACCACGACCTGGCCGTGACGTCCGTCCTCTCCGGCAACCGGAACTTCGAGGGCCGCATCAACCCCGACGTCAAGATGAACTACCTGGCGTCGCCGCCGCTGGTCGTCGCGTACGCCATCGCGGGTTCGATGAAGGTGGACATCACCAAGGACGCGCTCGGCACGGACCAGGACGGCAAGCCCGTCTTCCTCGCCGACATCTGGCCGACCGAGGCCGAGGTCAACGACGTCGTCGCCAACTCCATCGGCGAGGACATGTTCAACAAGTCCTACTCCGACGTGTTCGCGGGCGACGCCCAGTGGCAGGCGCTGTCGATCCCGACCGGCAACACCTTCGAGTGGGACACCGAGTCCACCTACGTCCGCAAGCCCCCGTACTTCGAGGGCATGCAGATGGACCCGGCCCCGGTCAAGGACATCTCCGGCGCCCGCGTCCTCGCCAAGCTGGGCGACTCGGTCACCACCGACCACATCTCCCCGGCCGGCGCCATCAAGGCCGACACCCCGGCCGGTCAGTACCTCACGGAGCACGGCGTGCAGCGCCGTGACTTCAACAGCTACGGCTCGCGCCGCGGCAACCACGAGGTCATGATCCGCGGCACGTTCGCCAACATCCGCCTGCGCAACCAGCTCGCGCCGGGCACCGAGGGCGGCTACACCCGCGACTTCACGAAGGAAGACGCCCCCGTCTCCTTCATCTACGACGCCTCGCGCAACTACATCGAGCAGGGCACCCCGCTGGTCATCCTGGGCGGCAAGGAGTACGGCTCCGGCTCGTCCCGCGACTGGGCCGCCAAGGGCACCGCGCTCCTCGGCGTCAAGGCCGTCATCACCGAGTCGTACGAGCGCATCCACCGCTCGAACCTCATCGGCATGGGCGTGCTGCCGCTCCAGTTCCCGGAGGGCCAGTCCGCCGACTCCCTGGGCCTCACCGGCGAGGAGACCTTCTCCTTCACCGGCGTCGAGGAGCTGAACAACGGCACCACCCCGCGCACGGTCAAGGTCAGCACCGACACCGGCGTGGAGTTCGACGCGGTCGTCCGCATCGACACCCCCGGCGAGGCGGACTACTACCGCAACGGCGGCATCATGCAGTACGTGCTGCGCAGCCTGATCCGCAAGTAAGCGGCCAAGGCGGGCAGTCGAGGGCCGTACCTCCCGGGCGTCGTCCGGGGGGTACGGCCCTTTCGCGCGTGTCCCTACGCGGTGACGAGGGGCACCGGTGCGCCGGAGCGCATCACGTGGTCGACGTGGATCAGGCGGGCGATGAACCGGCCGTTGTCCACGTTCGCGGCGATGCCCACGGTCTCCGCGTACGCGTACTCGACATGCTCGTCTGCTGCCATGAGGGAACCCTTCCGCCGCGAGGACGCGGCTGCTGAGGCTTGCCTGAGTGAGACCTTGTCTTCTCAAGTCGCCTTGGCGTCAACTGGGTTCATGGCGCCACGAAGTGTGGTCCTCATCGGTGAGGCGGCGGCTCTGTACGGCCTCGCGCCGTCCGCGGTGCGGTGGTGGGAGCAGCGGGGGGTGCTCGACCCGCCTGCCCGTGAAGGCGGCAAGCGGCTCTACGACGACATAGACCTGCGCCGCATCGGCCTCGCCTATCTGTGCTGTGTGGTCGGGCGGATGCCGCTGGACCAGGCCGCCGTCGTCACCTCCGGGACGGCCGCGCGCGACGCCTGGCGGCACGCCGTCGACGCCCAGCTCGCGCAAGTCGAGCGGCAGATCGCGCAGTTGGAGGCGGCCCGGGGGTACCTCCGCCATGCGCTGGGCTGCACGGACGACGACATCGCGGGGAGCTGCCCCGTCCTGGACGCCGAACTGTCCGCGCACGCACCGCGCGGGCGCTTCCCGGGCTCCGACCTCGTCACCGCCGCCCGCACGGCCCGCGGCGGGGCGGAGGGCGGGCCCCCGCGTGAGGAGAACGCGGGGGCCCGCCCTCCGTGTGACGAAAGTCCGGTGCGCTGCCCCGGCTGCCGGGGGCCGGTCACGCGGTCATCGCGCGGACGGCCCCGGACGTACTCCTCACGCGCCTGCCAGCAACGCGCCTAACGCGCGCGTCGTCACGAGTGATCAGGTCGGGGAGAAGTCCTCGACGGCCGGGACCGTGCCGCTCAGTCCGTCGGTCGGCCCCCGTACGGGACCGTGATCAGTTCCAGGGCGTGGCCCGCGGGATCCAGGAAGTACACGCCCTTGCCGCCGTCGTTGTGGTTGATCTCGCCGGGGCGCTGCTGCTGCGGATCGGCCCAGTGCCGCAGGCCGCGCGCCTGGATCTTCGCGTACGCGGAGTCGAATTCCGCCTCCGGGACCAGGAACGCGTAGTGCTGCGGAGTGATCTTGTCCGCGGGGATGGTGGCGAAGTCGAGCGTGACGTCATTGCTCAGGGCCACCGCGATGAACGGGCCCCATTCGCCTGCGATGTCGAGGTCCAGCAACTCCGCGAAGAACTCGGCGGACTCCCGGTTGTCACGGGCGTGGACGATCGTGTGATTGAGCTGAACTGCCAAGGAATGCCTCCGTGGGCATCTCCCGCACCTCCATGCCTCACCCAGGCGGTGACCGGCACGCGATGCTGGCGTGGATCTTAAGCGGGCTCCACGCGCGCTGTCGAGCGGATGCGGTCAGTCCTGTGCGGGCTCTCGGTCCTGCGCGGGCTCGGCGCCCACCAGGCCGAGCAGGCCGGGGAAGCGGTCGTCCAGGTCCTCGCGGCGCAGGACGGCCGTGCGGCTGTTGCCGTGGTCGACCATGCGGAGCAGGCCCGCCTCGCGCATCACCTTGAAGTGGTGCGACGTCGTCGACTTCGACACCGGCAACTGGAAGGACGCGCAGGTGCGTTCGGTGCCGTCGGGCTCGCGCAGGAACGCGGCGATGACGCCGAAGCGCAGGGGGTCCGCGAGGGCGTGCAGGACCGTGCGCAGGTCCATCTCCGCGGGCAGCGGGTGGCCTTCTTCGTCCGGCACGGCGGCGCTCCTCCCGTAGGTTCGACTTGCATCGTACCTCGGGTGCGTGCCAGGGTCAGGTCAGGTTCGATTCGAGTCGAACCTGATCGTGCCGCTCCACAGCCTGTCTCCTCCCTGGGGGTTCCTTCGTCATGCCCGAATCGTCGAAGAGCGCGGCGGCGACGCTGCCCGCGTCCACCGCACCGGACCCCGCGGCGGCCGCCGCGCCGAAGTCGCCGAAACCGCCGGTCGCGCCGCTCGCCGCGATCCTGCTCGCCGTCTTCGTCGTCCCGATGTCCATCTCCGGGACGGCGGTCGCCCTGTCCGGCATCGGCGCCGACACCCATGCCGGAGCGGCCCCGCTCCAGTGGGTGGTGAACGCCTTCAACGTGGCCTTCGCCTGCTTCACCCTCGTCTGGGGCTCGGTCGCCGACGTCGTCGGCCGGGTCAGGGCCTTCGCCGCCGGGGCCGCCGTCTACGCGGTCGCCTCGCTCGCCAGCGCGCTGGCCTCCGGCGTGCTCCTGCTCGACGCGGCCCGCGCCCTCGCGGGCATCGGCGGCGCGGCGATCTTCTCGTGCGGGGCCGCCATCCTGTCGACGGTGTACGAGGGTCCGGCGCGGGCCAAGGCGTTCGCGCTCTTCGGCACCGTGGCGGGCGTGGGCATCGCGGTCGGGCCCTCGCTCTCCGGGGTGCTGCTGCAGACGGTGAGCTGGCGCTGGGTGTTCGCGCTGCACGCCGTGGCGCTCGCCGTCGTCCTGCTCGCGGTGCCGGTGATCGCGCGGGCGGTGCCGCCGACGCCCCGTACCGGCGCGAAGGTCGACGTGCCCGGCGGCGCGGTCTTCGTCGTCGCCATGGTGCTGCTCACCACGGCCATCGTGCAGGGTTCCCAGTGGGGTTGGGGGAGCGCGGGCGTGCTCGGGCTCTTCGCGGGCGCGGTCGTGGCCCTCGCGGCCTTCGGCTCCGTCGAGAAGCGGCGCGCACACCCCCTCCTCGACCTGGGCCTGTTGCGCAACCGGCGCTTCCTCGCGCTGTGCCTGGTCCCGGTCGCCGGATCGTTCGGCTTCGTCACGATGCTCACGTACCTGCCGACCTATCTGACGGAGGTGACCGGGCGCGGCACCGGCGCGGCGGGCCTGATCATGGTCCTGCTCACCGCGCCGATGCTCGTCTTCCCGCTGCTCGCCGCCAAGTTGGTGGCCCGTGGCGTCTCCGCGCTCACCCTCATCTACGTCAGCCTCGCCGCCCTCGTCGTCGGTGACGCCGCCCTCACGGTCTTCGGGCCCGACGTGTCCGTCGCCGTCGTCGCCCTGCCGATGATCGTCACCGGCGCGGGCATGGCGCTCGCCGCGGGACTGGTCGACGGCCAGGCCCTGGCCCTGGTCGACCCCGCGAAGGCGGGCATGGCGGCGGGCTTCCTCAACACGCTGCGGCTCGGCAGCGAGGCGGTCGCGGTGGCGCTGTACGGCTCGGTGCTCACGACGCTCACCGCGTCACGGTCGTACGACTCCGCGTTCCATCTCGTCCTCTGGGGGCTCGCGGCGATCTGCCTGGTCCTTGGCCTTGTCGTCTTCGCGCTGATGGGCGGGCGCGGCGCCGCCGAGCCGGGCGCCGATCCGCAGGAGGGCCTGGACCAGGGGGGCGTGGGGCGCGGCCGGTGAGGCGACCCGCGGATCCTCGGCCCCGGTGCGGGATCGGCCTACGGCCCGAGGCGGATCCCCCGGGCCTCCGCTATGGCGTTCACCGCTGCGACGTGCCAGTCGTAGAAGTGCTCCCTGCGGCGGCAGTACGCCAGCACGTGCTCGTGCGCCTCGTCGGTGCCGATCTCCAACAAGGCACGTACGGCGGCCTCTTGGGCCCTGAACCAGGCGTCGGGGCCGAGGAGCGACGTCAGGGGCGCGAGGCAGTCGGGTGTGCCGCGCACGGTCAGCGCGAGGGACGCGGCCTCCTGCGCCGGGCGCGACGGGGCGAGCCGTCCCGCGTTCACCGCGACGTGCCGTGCCGCCTCCGGCGGGGGCGGAGCCGCGGCGATCCTGGCCAGGACGGCGGTCGCCTCGGCTTCGGGGCGGGCGGCGAGCGCCGCGACGAGCAGGTCGGCCAGGTTCTCGCCCAGGTCGTCCACGCCGTCGGCGAGGGCGACGAGGACGGGCAGGGCGGGGGCGCCGATCCGGCCCAGGGCTCGCAGCGCGGCGCGGGCGACATCGGGGTCGTGCGGCCCGGCGGGGGCGGTGTCGTGCGGTGCCATGCCGTACGCGACGAACTCCCCCAGCGCCCGCACGGCCTCCGCGACGGGGAACGCGCCCAGGGCCGCCACCGCCCGCGCCCGCACCGCCTCGTGCGGCGAGCGCGCGCAGGTCAGCACGACCGGCAGGGTGTGCGGCGCGCCGATCAGGCCGAGGGCCCGCACGGCGCGGGCGCGCAGGGTGCCGGGTTCCTCCTCGTCCTCGGCCAGGGCCGTGAGGGGCGCGGCGGCCTCCGGGGGGCGTAGGGCGCCGAGCGCGTCCGCGGCGGCGGCGCGCACCGCCGTCGGGGCCGCGTCGTCCGTCAGGGCGGCCAGGAGCGCCGGCGCGGCCGCCGTGTGCCCGGCGGCGCCCAACGCCCGTGCTGCGCCGCGGCGTTGGGCCACTGTCCGGTCCTTGTCGGTGAGCAGTTCCAGGAGTTCCCGGAGCGGTGGCTTGGGGAGACGGGCGACGACGTCCGCCACGTCGTCGCTGATGCGCGCGTCTCCCAGCGCCTCCAGCAGGGCCTCGCCCGCCTCGGTGCGCGCGTACGCGGTGAGGGCCCGGGCGGCGGCCTTGCGCACGGTCGGCGCCGCCGAATCGCGCAGGTGGTGCCGGAGCAGGGCGTGGTACTCGCCCGGGTCCGGCACGCCGAAGAGGCCGGGCCGTTCCGCTACGCGAGCGCAGACTGCGGCCACGGCGTGGGGCGGGCAGTCGGGGTGGTGCGGGTCGTGTGTCGCTGTGCGGAGCACGTCCCACAGGTGGTCGCGGCCGTCCTGGGTTCTGGAGAGCAGGACGGTCGCGAGGCGGGCCGTTTCGGGGTCCGGGTCGCGTTGCGGGGTGTGGAGGAGCTGTTCGGCGGACGGGTACCTGCGCGCGGACGGCCAGGGGGCGTCGGGCAGCGCGTGGAGCGCCGTGACCGAGGCCCGGCGCAGAGGGGTGTCCGAGGCGGGGGAGTGCGCGAGGACGAGGAGGGCGGAGGTCGCGCGCGGGTCGCCGATCGCGCCGAGCGTCCGCACCACGTGGAGCGCGTGATCGGGCAGGTAGTGCCAGAGCGAGGCGAGGAGCCGGGGCACCGCCTCGGGCGGGCGCAGCCGGGCCAGCGCGTCGAGCACGAGGACAGCCGTGTACCTGTGCCGGTCGGCCGCCACCTGGTCGAGCACGTCGAGGAGTCCGCCGACGGCCTCCGGTCCGCCGATGGCGGCCAGGGCGGCGCACGCGGGCCGGTCCAGTTGCGCGCGGCCGTTCCGCTCCTCGAACAGCAGCCGCAGCAGCTCGGGAACGGCGCGGCGCTCCCGCAGCCGCCCCAGGGCCATGGCGGCCTGCCACCGCAGCCCGGGGTACGGCTCGTCCCGCCGCCGCAGACAGGCGAACAGCGCCTCCACGGCCTCAGGCGGACCCGTGCTCCGGCCCAGGAAGACGGTGGCCTCCACGGACACGTCGTGGATCTCGGACCGCGTGGCCCGGCACAGCCCCGCGACATCGCCGTCCATGCGCATCCGCACCAGATCGGCGAGCGACGACGCCTGCTCCACTCAGACCTCCCCGTCCACGGGCACCCGGTCCGACATCGCCACGTACAGCGGTGTCCCGATGACGACCGTCAGCTCCCGCCCGTCCGCCCGCGTCACGGTGCCGCGCATCAACTGCCGCGCCAGGAACTCGCAGTACATGGGCGGCACCGTCAACGCCTCGGCGACGCGCAGCACATCGTCCGTCACGCTCTCCCGGCTCGGCATCCCGAACCGAGAGCGGACGTTGAACTGGCGCTCCCATTCGGGTGGGATGTCCTGAAGCAGCCGGAAGATCGACGGCAGCCCCGAGAAGCCGACCCGGTGCATGTCGGGCGCAGCCTGATAGCCGATCAGATGGTGCGCCGACCCGATGAGCGCGACGACCGTGTCACCGTCGCGCCCCGTCATCAGCGTCGGCTTGTCCGCCTCGCCGTACCCCGCGATCCGCAGCCCCAGGTCCCCCCGGAACCAGGCCGAGGGCTCCGACATCCAGCTGACGTCGAACTCCCGTTCCAGATAGGCCTCCACGAGGTCGAGCCGGTCGTACGCACTGGTCTCGGCGCGCGGCGACTGCACGGCCACGCTCACGACCTTGAGGTCGACCTTGGCCTCGACGGCGAGCCGCCGAAGGAGCTTCGGCGGGATCTGCTCGTACAACATGTCCACCTTGGCGGTGGAGACGTAGACGTAGTACCGCACGCGTTGTGTGTCCTCGGAGTTGAGGGCCTTTGCCCGCACCATCTCACACACGTGTCTCCGGCGGCTCACCTTTGACGGCGCAGGCCGGCCCCGGCTCGTCGACGGAGGGGTCGACGGGCCGGGGCCGGGGTCTGTGGGGTGCGGATTCGCTCAGGTCGGGGTCAGCGGAGCAGTTCCACCTCCGAGAGGGTGCCCCGGCCCCCGGTGAAGACGAGGCGGTACTTCACGTACGACCCGGGGGCGCTCACCGTGAACGGGCGGGTCTGCCGGTCCCAGGCGAAGGACTGGCCGGACCGCTTGTCGACGGTCTTCCACTTCTCGCCGTCCGGGGAGCCCTGAAGGACCCAGCCGCGCGGGGCCTTGGCCTTGTCGGCCGAGGTGAGGGTGTACTGGACGGCCTTGGTGCGGCCCTGGACCGGCAGCACGACGGAGGCCGAATCGGCGTACGTGGTCGAGGAGTTGTCGAAGAGTTCGCCTTCGACCTTCAGGGCGTCCTTGCGCGGGGACGGCACCTTGTCGTCGTCCGTGACGGAGACCGGCTGGGCGTTCTTGCCGGTGCCCCACGCGGACGGCTTCGGGCCCATGTCGAACTCCAGGACCCCGCCGCGGGCGATGGCGGTGTGCGGCAGGGCGGTCGAGTTCCACTTCTTCCCGTTGACCTTGAGGCCCTGCACGTACACGTTCTTCGCGCTGTTCTTGGGGGCCTTGACCACCAGGTCCTTGCCGTTGTCCATGCGCACGGTCATCTTCGTGAACTGCGGCGAGCCGATGGCGTATTCACCGCTGCCCATGACCAGCGGATAGAAGCCGAGCGCCGAGAACAGATACCAGGCCGACTGCTCGCCGTTGTCCTCGTCGCCGTGGTAGCCCTGCCCGATCTCGCTGCCCGTGTACAGGCGGGACATGACCTCGCGGACCTTCTCCTGCGTCTTCGAGGGCTGCCCGGCCGCGTCGTACATGTACGCGGCGTGGTGCGCGACCTGGTTGGAGTGCCCGTACATGCCCATCCGCACGTCACGGGCCTCCGTCATCTCGTGGATGACGCCACCGTAGGAACCGGCGAACTCGGGCGAGGCCGTCTCCGGGGTGGCGAAGTACGTGTCGAGCTTCTTTGCCAGGCCGCCCCGGCCGCCGTACAGGTTGGCGAGGCCGCGCGAGTCCTGCGGGGCGGTGAAGGCGTAGCCCCACGCGTTGGTCTCGGTGTAGTCGTGGCCCCAGACGCGCGGGTCGAACTTGTCGGACGGGACGCGCCAGTCGCCCTTCTTGTTCTTGCCCTGGAAGAAACCGGCCTTGGAGTCGAAGAGGTTCACGTAGTCGCGGGCGCGGTTGAGGAAGTACGCGGACTCCTCCTTGTAGCGCTTCTCGCCCGTCTTCTTGTAGAGCGCCCGGCCCATCTTCGCGATGCCGTAGTCGTTGACGTATCCCTCAAGGGCCCACGACAGGCCCTCATGGGTCTCGGACGGGGTGTAGCCGAGGAACGGCGACGTGGTCATGCCCTTGCGGCCGTAGCCCGACTTGTCCGGCGCGACCGTCGCGTTCTTCACCGCCGCGTCGTACGCCGCCTTCGCGTCGAAGCCGCCCACGCCCTTCACGTACGCGTCGGCGAACGCCACGTCGGAGGACGTGCCGGTCATCAGGTCCGCGTAGCCGGGCGAGGACCAGCGCGACGTCCAGCCGCCGTCCTTGTAGTGCTGCACGAAGCCGTCGACCAGCTCGCCCGCCTTCTTCGGCGTGAAGAGGGAGTAGGCGGGCCACGTCGTGCGATACGTGTCCCAGAAGCCGTTGTTGACGTACGGCTTGCCCTCGACGATCTTCGCGCCGGTGTGGGTGGGCGTGTCCGGGCCGGTCTGCGGCGAGAACGGGGACGCGTACTTGTGCTTCGAACCGACCTTCTCGAAACCGGAGTTGGGGTACAGGTAGAGGCGGTACAGGCTGGAGTACAGGGACGTCTTCTGGCCTTCGCTCGCGCCCTCCACCTCGACGCGGCCGAGGAGGTCGTCCCACTTGTCCTGCGCCCGCTCCTTGACGCGGCCGAACGACGTGCCCGCCGGGATCTCCTCGTTCAGGTTGGCCTTCGCCTGGTCGACGCTGATCAGCGAGGTCGCCAGGCGCAGCGAGACACTGCGGTCCTTGCCGGGCTTGAAGCGGAAGTAGCCGGTGGCGTCCGTGGTGCCGCCGCCCGTCAGCTTGCCGCTGTCCGTGACCGGACTGTCGAAGGTGCCGTACACGAACATGCGCGTGGCGCCTGTCGACAGGCCCGACTTCACATCGGAGTAGCCCGTGACGATGCCCTTCTCCTTGTCGAGGGTCAGGCCGACGTTGTGCTTGGTGTCGCCCGTCTTCTCGATGTTGTCGAAGACGATGCTCGCGTCATCACCGGGATAGGTGAACTTGAACATGGCCGCGTGGTCCGTCGGCGTCATCTCGGCCTTCAGGCCGTTCTCGAACGTCACGCCGTAGTAGTGCGGCTTCGCCGTCTCCTTCTCGTGCCGGAACGGCAGTGCCCGCTTGGCGCGGTCCGCCTCCGGGGTGCCCTTCGCCACCGACGGCATCACCTGGAAGGTCTGCCGGTCGCCCATCCACGGGCTCGGCTCATGGCTCGCGCTGAACGCCTGCACGGTCGGCAGGTTGTCGTCGTTGTTGCCGCGGGCGTAGTCGTACAGCCAGCTTATGGAGCCCGCGTTGGTCACCGGCGTCCAGAAGTTGAAGCCGTGCGGGACGGCCGTCGCCGGGAAGGTGTTGCCGCGCGAGAAGCCGCCGCTGGAGTTCGTGCCGCGCGTGGTCGAGGCGTAGTCGGAGGGGCGCGCCTTGGGCTTCGCGGGCGGGGTCTCCTTCAGCGACACGTCGTCCAGCCAGCCCCGGAACTTCGCGGGACCCTTGGGGGAGTCGTAGCCGACGAGGATCCGGTCCACCGTCTTGCCTGCGGCGACCTCGCCGATCCGCCCGACGACGTCGTTCCACTGGTTGACGTAAAGCACCTTGGCATCGCCCTGCCCGCGCGGGGTCAGCGGGAAGCCGTGCTGGTCGGTGGCCTTCAGGTCGCTCAGATAGGTGCCGTCCGTGAAGGCCAGGTCGACCGCGACATTCGTGGCGTCGTAGTCCAGGTCGCCGTCCGCCATGGACGGGAAGACGCGGTACGACAGCTCCGTGTCGCGCCGCACGTCGACGTTCACGTCGAAGACCTTGTTGTACGAGAAGCCGCGCTGCTCGGCCGTGTGCGTGCCCGCGTACCGCAGCGCCTGCCTGCCGGTGAACCCGGCCCGCGCCTTGGCGGTCGGGGAACCCGCGGGGCCGCGGTCGATGAGGCTCAGCATGTCGTCGGGCGGGGCCGGGTTGTCGCTGCCGCCGACGGAGAGCTGCACGTCGGCGAGTTGCAGGGCGTCGCTCGCGCCGTTGTTGGCGGTGATGTCCAGGCGGTAGTGGGAGTACGCGACGGTGTTCTCGAAGTCGTACTTCTTCGTCGTGAAGGGGCTGGCGAACTTCTCGCCCTTGCGGGTGTCGAGGTCCTTCCAGTCCTTGCCGTCCGTCGAGCCCTGGAGCGTCCAGTCCTTCGGGTCGCGCTCCTGGTGGTCGTTGGCGGAGGTGAGCGCGTACGTCACCACCTTCGCGGGCTCGTCAAGATCGAACTCCACCCAGCCCGTGGGCTTGAAGGTCAGCCACTTCGTCGACTGCTCGCCGTCGACCAGCTTCTCCTTGGTCTCCCCGGCGCCCGCGTTCTCACCGCTCGCCCGCACGTCCACGACGTGGTCGTTCACGCTCCCCGGAATCCCGGAGCTGAAGCCGCCGTTGACCCCGCCGGCCTTCTTCTTGCCGTCGGCGCCCGTCTCGACCGTGTTCAGCCAGTCGGGCTGCGCGTCGTCCTTCTCGAACGAGGAGCTGAACTCCCTGTCCGCCCGCGGCGCCCGCTCCGGACCGGCCACGGCCGCGCCCTGCGAGGCGGCGAGCACCGCGAGCGCGGTGAGGCCGACGGCGGCGGTGGATCGGCGCCGGTGCCCCGCCGCGCCCGCGAGCGGGGCCGAGGCCCAGCGCGGTCTGTGTCCCCGAGGTCTGTGTCCCATCCCCTGAGTCCCCTCCAAGCAACTGTCCGGACAACGTTGTCAGTGGCTGCGCAGGGTCCAGTAGGGCGGTAAGTGGGCAGTGGTGTCAAGGGGGTTGAAGGGGGTTGTCGGGGGCTCTGTGGACGTCAGCGCAGGAAGCGCTCCACCTCCCGCGCGCGGTCGTCCATCTGCGCGCTGATCCGCTCGGCGACATCGGTGACCAGGCGCTCCACCTCGGTGGGGTCGAGCGTGGCGTTGCCCAGGGTGGTCTTGATGAGCTGCCGGGCGGCGAGTTCGGCGCCCTTCGGCAGTGCGACGATGACGGCCATCCCGGCGACCAGGGCGGCCATCTGTGCCGGTGTCGCCCCGGCGCGCAGCGCGCTCCGCAGCCGCATCAGACCGAGCTGCGGCGCCCTCGTGGCGACGTGCAGCGCCCCTTGGGAGTTGCGCAGCACCCGCCACAGGGCGCGGATGCGGCGGCTGATGGCCGTCCCGATGATCTCGGGGAGCGCGATGTCGAGCGTGAACTGGTCGTCGCGGATGCCGTACGAGCGGCAGATGTCGAGCACCAGCGGGATCAGCGCGGCCTCCAGCGTGACGCGCAGCTCGGCCAGGACGTCGTCCAGGCAGGTGAGTTCGCGGATCAGCGCGTCGAGGTCGCCCTCGCCGTCCGCGTTCAGGCGGTCCGCCCGGGCGAGGAGGCGGGTCAGGAGGGAGTTCTTGGCCTGGTCGAACGCGGCGAGCAGCCCGGCACGGATCGCCTCCTCGAACTCCGGGCGGTCCTTGAGTGCCTGGATGTCGCGGCGGAACCGGGTCACGTTGACGCTGTGCCGCCCGATGCTGGCGAGCCCCCGGGTCACCGAGAGGGAGGGCTCGGCGGCGTTCTCCACGGCGGCCTGTGGGAACGCGGCGGCGCACAGCTCGCGGACGACGGGCATGCGGGAGCCGCCGCCAGTGAGGACGACCAGCTCGGGGGCGACTCCGCCGAGCAGTCCGCGCACCTCCGTCAGCATGCCGGCGAAGCGGTCGGCCCAGCCGCCGGGGGCCCGGACGACGCGCTCGGGTATGTCGACCGACCGCAGCCGCTCCACGCTCAGGGTGACCAGGGAGACGAACTCGGGGGCGCAGCCGGACGACAGCTGCTGGACCCGGAAGTCCTTGCCGGTGAACTGGGCCTCCTTGGCGCGGCGGCAGACCAGCATCAGCATGTGGGAACCGCCGTCCCGGCCCAGCGCCTCGGTGAACTTCGCCGCGTCCTTGGAGTCCGCGCCCTCGAAGTCGGCGCGCACGATCCGGGCGACGGCGGCGTCGATCTCGCGGCAGCCCAGTTCGGCGCCCACGGGCAGGTTCCGCGGGCGCAGGTCCTCCACGACGGTGAAGTCGGTCGTGGAGGAGCCCACGTCGACGACGAGGACCCGGTCGAGCCCGCCGGGGCCCTCGCGCTCGGCCCGGCGGTCGCGGACGTGCACCAGGGCCGACTGGGACTCGGCCACCAGGCGCACCGGCACGTCCATGGCCCGGAGCTGGCGCAGGTAGGCCTTGACGGAGGGGCGGTCCCAGCCCGCGGGGTGGCCGACGTACACCACGCAGTCCGCGTGCACCTCGGGGTGCTTGGCGAAGAACTCCGCGAGGAACACCTGGGCGAACTGCACCGCTTGCAGGTCGGTGTGCCGGTGCCGGTTCTTGAAGTTCACGCTGAAGTGCACGCAGTTCCTGGCGAGCACGGCGTCCTCGCCGATGACGACCTGGTGGCCGAGGTCGGCGTCGGTGTCGGAGGCGTCGGCGGGAGCCAGGGGCACGCGCCCCAGGGCGGTGACGACGGCGGTGCCCTCGGTGCCGCGGACGTGCACCTTCGCCGGGTCCCGCGTGGTCGTGTCCAGCCAGCACAGGGAGCTCTCGCCGTCGCCGAGGTCCAGGCCGACCGCGTACCGGACGTCGTGTTCCCCGTCACGCGCCATGGAAAGGACCCTCTCCGGTTCCCCCGGCGGCGGAGGCCGTCGACGGGTCCGCCGCGCTGTTCGACAGGCCGCCGGTCACCGTCAGGACCTGGGTCAGGAGCCTGATCTCGGTGGGGGTCGGCGGGTCGGGGAACTCGTAGCCCTCGCGCCGGAACGACACCCTCGCGAGGAGCCGCCGCACCCCCGGGTTCATGTTGGAGAGCACCGCGTCCTGGCCGCTCAGGTCCGTCTTGAAGAACTCGTTGTCGTCGAAGCGCCGCCAGACGCCGGGGTCGGACTTGAGTGCCGCGAAGAAGCCGGGGTGCTTCATGTGCAGGGCGAGGAGGGTGCCCGCGTGCAGGAGCAGTCTGCGCGAGGGCGGGTCCGACGGGTTGAGGCGCAGGGTCATCGCCGTCAGGTTCAGGCCGTTGACGAAGCGGCGGACGCGGCGCGGGTTGGCCTCGAAGGCGACCTCGACCAGCTCCCACAGCTCCCGCGAGCCCGCGAGCTGCGTGTCGGCGATCTTGTCCTGGAGGTGCCGGACGATGGCCTCGAAGGAGACCCCCGGCAGGTGGTACGGGAAGTGGATGAGCTTTTCCAGATACTGCCGGCCCCGGGCCTCGTCCGGGTCCTCGCTGTGGAACCGCCGGGCGGCGGCCTCCGCGACGACCTGGTAGTCCATGGCGAGCACGAACACGCAGGACCCCTCACCGAGGAACAGCTTGAGGGAGTCCAGGACGGTGATCGCCGCGTCCGGGCTGCACCGGTCCAGGTCGTCGATGAACAGCACCAGACGCCCGCCGTCGGTGTAGGTGTGGACCACGTCCTTGAAGTCCTGCTCGAAGCGGTTGACGTGCAGATAGGTCTCCGTGCCCGGTTCGGTGAGCGCGGTCTGCGCGGCGTTCACGTCGTCGGCGGTGAGGGCGCCCGCGGTGAGCGGTCCCGCGGCGCGGCGGGCGAGGAGCCAGGCGGCGGCCTGGCTGAGCCGCCGGATGGTCTCCAGGGCGCCCGCCATCCGCTCGCGCAGGGCCAGGTCGCCCTTCAGCCGCCGCTCCTCCAGGTCCTGGGCGATCTCGGTGAGCACGCTCTGGATCAGGGCGTGCCAGATCTCGTCCTTCTGGTCGTACTTCCATGGGTTGAACCACACGGTCGGGATGTCGCGCTGGTCCAGCAGGTCCTGGCAGACCTTCATGAAGCTCGACTTGCCCATGCCCCAGGGGCCGAAGACCCCGACGGTCAGCGGCAGGTCCTCGGTGGCGGTGATCGCCGCGCAGAGCACGGCGGCGTGGGTCCGGAATCCGAAGTGGTCCCCGTCCGCGTTCGGGATCGGGTTGTCGGTCAGCAGCATGAGCCCCCCCATGCGCCGCGATGAATCAGCCACCGTGACTGATGGCCAGCGGCAGACCACTCATGGTGCCCGAATCGGCCCTTGTGTGAGCGAAGTTCGCCGAAGTGCCCACAAATGACGGGGCGCCGTTCCGGGGTCGAGGAGGGCGGGGAAATAGCCGGTGGGATTCCTCATTGGTACGGACTTTTATGGCGCGCGTGAGGCCGCCGCGCCGGACGCTCCACCGGCCCCCTGTGCCGTACCCGAATGCTTCCGACGGGCGGCGGGACAGGTGTATCCGAACCGGAGATGCGGCCGGTCTCCGCGAGGTCTCAACTCGGAAAAGCCTGCAGTCCAAACCTGCATTCGATCTTGCTTGGCCGACTGTAAGTGGACTATACCTGTCGGCGTCCGAGTTCCCTGGGCCGTCCCGGACCGACCTGTCGCGGCGGCCGTTTCCACCGGCGTCGGACACATCCCGCACCATCGCACAACCCCAGCTTCACAACTCCGCGGTGCCGGGGAGGATCCGGTTCACCGCCTGAGTCCTGGAAGAAGGCGAGGACTTGAGCATGGGATCCACCCCTGGGACCTCCGGCAGGCCCGGCAGCGACGGCGTCGGCCGACGCGATCTGATCAAGCGTGCGGCCGCGCTCGGCATCATCTCCGTCCCGACGATGGGCTTCCTGTCGGCCTGCGCGTCCGGCGGCGGCGGTGACAACGACAAGGCCAAGACCGTCAAGAAGACCAAGAGCAACCCCTTCGGCGTCGCCAAGGACAACGACCTCGACGTCTTCATCTTCAAGGGCGGCTACGGCGACGCCTACGCCAAGGCGTGGGAGGCCTCGTACGAGAAGAAGTACGGCGGCTCGGTCGCGCACAGCGGCGAGCAGGACGTCACCGGCAAGCTCCAGCCCCGCTTCAACAAGGGCAACCCGCCGGACGTCGTCGACGACTCCGGCTCCAAGAAGATGAAGCTGGACACCCTGCACAAGGAAGGTCACCTGACCGACCTCACGCAGCTGCTCGACGCGCCGTCCATCGACGACCCGAGCAAGAAGATCCGCGACATCATGCTGCCCGGCACCATCGAGCAGGGCACCTTCGGCGGCAAGTTCCACGCGCTGTTCTACGTGTACGCCACCTGGGGCCTCTGGTACTCCAACAAGCTGTTCAAGAAGCACGGTTGGAAGGTGCCCAAGACCTGGGACCAGATGCTCGACATCATGAAGGACGCCAAGTCCAAGGGCATCGGCGGCCTCGCCCACCAGGGCAAGTACCCGTACTACATGAACATCGTGATCATGGACCTGATCGCCAAGACCGGCGGCATGGACGCCGTGAAGGCGATCGACAACCTCGACAAGAAGGCCTTCGTCGGCAACCCGGCCGCCGAGCGCGCCATCGAGGCGGTGTACGAGATCGTGGAGAAGGGCCTGCTGATGCCGGGCACCAACTCCCTGGAGCACACCGAGGCCCAGACCAAGTGGAACGAGTACAAGGCCGTCTTCATCCCCTCGGGCTCCTGGCTGGAGAACGAGCAGGCCAAGCAGACGCCCGACGACTTCGAGATGACGTTCCTGCCGCTGCCCCTGCTGCCCGACTCCAAGATGAAGCTGCACGCCCTGCGCACCGGCGCGGACGAGCCCTTCATCGTGCCGTCCAAGGCGAAGAACGTCCCCGGCGGCCTTGAGTTCCTGCGCCGGATGCTCTCCAAGGAGGGCGCCACCGCCTTCGCCAAGGAGGCCAGTTCGCTGTCCGTGATCGGCCCCGAGTACGTCGACAAGAGCGTGCAGCTGCGCCCGGGCATCAAGACCGCGCTCGCCGCCGTCGACGCCTGTCCGGTCGACGAGCGCTTCAACTTCCGCTACTCGGAGTGGTACGGCGAGCTGGACGTCGCCATCCAGAACGCCACCGGCGAGCTGATGGCCAAGCGCATCACGCCCAAGAAGTGGCTCGAGCGCTGCCAGGCGGCGGTCGACAAGGAAGCAGAGAAGAACCCGGACACGAAGCGGAAGTAGTCGTCGTCAGCCGCCGGCCGGGGCCGGGCGGCACGGCCGGGCCCGGCGCCGCCCAAGGCCCGGCCGGGGGTGCGGCGTCGCCTCGGCACGGTCACGGCAAGGCCAGGAGCAGGGTGTTATGCATCGGAAAAAGTACCCGTTCATCGCGGGGTTCCTCATTCTTCCCGTCGGGCTCTATGTATTGCTGGTGATCTGGCCCTATCTCCAGACCATCAGTTACTCCTTCACCGACTGGAGCGGCGCCTCCCAGAACTTCAATTTCGTCGGCCTCGACAACTACAAGGACCTCGCGAACGACGACGTCTTCATCAAGGCGCTGCAGCACAATGCCCTGCTCCTTGTCCTGGTGCCGACCCTGACGATTCTGCTCTCGCTGTTCTTCGCCTTCATGGTGAATGTCGGCGGGCGCGGCGGAGCCGGCGGTGTGTCCGGTGTCAAGGGTTCCGCCTTCTACCGCGTCATCTTCTTCTTCCCGCAGGTCCTGTCCATCGCGATCCTCGCCATCCTGTTCAAGGCGGTCTACCGCGGCGACGACTCGGGCCTCATCAACGGCACGCTGCAGGCGGTCGGCCTCGGCGACAAGAACAACCCCACGGAGTGGCTCAACGACCCCGACCTGGTGCTCTGGTGCATCGTCTTCGTGATGGTCTGGGCCGGGGCGGGCTTCTACATGGTGCTGTTCTCGGCCGCCATGCAGTCCATCCCCAAGGACATCTACGAGGCGGCGCTC
The DNA here is from genome assembly GCF_055591765.1 of Streptomyces sp. NPDC041205. Taxonomy (NCBI): domain Bacteria; kingdom Bacillati; phylum Actinomycetota; class Actinomycetes; order Kitasatosporales; family Streptomycetaceae; genus Streptomyces; species Streptomyces sp. NPDC041205. The sequence continues at coordinate 115,626 of NZ_JBVIZH010000009.1, forward strand.
CTCGACGGCGCCGGACGGTTCCAGACCTTCTTCCGGGTCACCCTGCCGCTGCTCTGGGAGACCATCCAGACGGCCTGGGTGTTCCTCGCCATTCTGTCCATGGACGCGTTCCTGCTCATCTCCACCCTCACGTCACAGGACTTCGGCGGTGGCCCCGACCACAGCAGTGAGGTCATCTCGACGTACCTCATGCGCAACTTCCAGACGTACAGCAAGAGCGGATACGCCTGCGCCATGGGTGTGGTGATGCTGCTGCTCACCCTGATCGTGTCCATCGTCACGCTGCGGCTCAGCCGTCGTGACCGCATCGAGTTCTAAGGAGGCGCGAGCGATGACGGCTCCTGCGACTCAGTCACCGGTCACCAAGGTCAAGGTGCCGGGCCAGCGCGGCGGCGGCCGCGGCCCCGGCAAGGACGGCATGGAGGGCAGGACCCTCAACGCCTTCTCGCACGGCTTCCTGGTGCTGTGGGCGGTCATGATCGTCCTGCCGCTGTTCTGGATCCTGCTCGGCAACTTCAAGACCGACTCCCAGATCAAGTCCAGCGCCTGGACCTGGCCCACCGAGTGGACCTTCGACGCCTTCCAGCGCGGCTGGGAGAAGGGCGTCGGCGACTATCTCCTGAACACCGTGATCGTGATGGTCATCTCCGTCCCGCTCACCATGCTGCTCGGCGCGATGGCGGCCTACGTGCTCGCCCGCTACGACTTCGTCGGCAACCGGTTCGTGTACTACTTCTTCGTCGCCGGGTCGATGTTCCCGGTGTTCCTGGCGCTCGTACCGCTGTACTTCATGGTCGACCGGCTCGGCATGCTCAACACGTACCAAGGGCTGATCCTGGTGTACGTCGCCTACTCGCTGCCGTTCACCGTGTTCTATCTGCACTCGTTCTTCCGCACCCTGCCCACGGCCGTGCACGAGGCCGCCGTGATCGACGGCGCCTCGCACACCCGGGTGTTCTTCCAGATCATGGTGCCGATGGCGAAGCCCGGACTGATCAGCGTCGGGATCTTCAACGTCCTCGGACAGTGGAACCAGTACATCCTGCCGCTGACCCTGATGCAGAAGCAGAGCGGCTCCGACCCGGATCGCTCGATGCTCGCCCAGGGCCTGGTCAGCCTGATGAACCAGGGGAACTACGAGACCGACCTGCCCGCCCTGTACGCGGGCATGACGATCTCCATGATCCCGGTCCTGGTGGTCTATCTGTCCTTCCAGCGGCAGGTGCAGTCCGGCCTCACGGCGGCCACGATCAAGTAGTCGAACGCGATCAAGCACAGGGAACGCCCCGCACGCGGGGCGTTTCGTGTGTGTGGTGTGACCTACTGGATTTCCGTCAAGGACTTGACTGCGGTAACCCCTTCAGCAGAGCTTGGAGTTCACAACTTGTACGGGCGGCGCCGGCGCCGCCCGCCATAGGCGGGAGTGGATGAGTCGATGGAGACTCCGGGGTCGCAGTCGTCACTGCACCGAGCAAATCTCGAGCGGGTCGTACGCGCGGTACGGCTCGCCGGATCGCTCACGCAGGCGGAGATCGCCAGGACGACGGGCCTGTCCGCCGCGACGGTGTCGAACATCGTCCGGGAGCTGAAGGACGGCGGCACCGTCGAGGTCACCCCCACCTCGGCGGGCGGCCGCCGGGCCCGCAGCGTCTCCCTCAGCGGTGACGCGGGCATGGTCATCGGCATCGACTTCGGCCACACCCACCTGCGCGTCGCCCTCGGCAACCTCGCCCACAAGGTGCTCGCCGAGGAGGCCGAGCCGCTGGACGTGGACGCCTCCGCCGCGCAGGGCTTCGACCGGGCCGAGCGGCTCGTCGGCAAGCTGATCGAGGCGACCGGCGTGGACCGCGCCAAGGTCGCGGGCGTCGGCCTCGGCGTGCCCGGGCCCATCGACGTGGAGTCCGGCACGCTCGGCTCCACCGCGATCCTGCCGGGCTGGGCGGGCACCAAGCCCGCCGAGGAGCTGAACGAGCGGCTCGGGGTGCCCGTGCACGTCGACAACGACGCCAACCTGGGCGCGCTCGGCGAACTGGTCTGGGGCAGCGGCCGCGGGGTCAAGGACCTCGCGTACATCAAGGTCGCGAGCGGCGTCGGCGCCGGTCTGGTGATCAGCGGCCGGATCTACCGGGGGCCGGGCGGCACAGCGGGAGAAATCGGGCACATCACCCTGGACGAGTCCGGCCCCGTCTGCCGCTGCGGCAACCGCGGCTGCCTGGAGACCTTCGCCGCCGCCCGGTACGTCCTGCCGTTGCTCCAGTCCAGCCACGGCACCGATCTGACCATGGAGCGCGTGGTCGCCCTCGCCCGCGACGGGGACCCGGGCTGCCGCCGGGTGATCTCCGACGTCGGCCGGCACATCGGCAGCGGTGTCGCGAACCTGTGCAACCTCCTCAACCCCAGCAGGGTCGTCCTCGGCGGTGCCCTCGCCGAGGCCGGGGAGCTGGTGCTCGCGCCGATCAGGGAGTCCGTGGGGCGCTACGCCATCCCCAGCGCGGCCCGTCAACTCTCCGTTCTTCCAGGGGCACTTGGCTCGCGCGCCGAGGTCCTGGGGGCGCTCGCCCTCGCGCTCAGCGAGATGGGGGATTCAACCCTTTTGGACGAGAGCCTCCCCACGGCCACACCCGCCTTCACTTAGATAACGCATGGCACCGTTGTCATCTCGTTAAGGATTTACTCCTTGACGCGTGTCGGGCGGCCGAGTTGACTTCGAGCCACCTCGGCCGCAGCGACGCGGCCACGTCAGGGAGGCACCCCCAAATGAACGCATTGACGCGCCGCGTCGGCATAGGCACCGTCACCGTTTCCATGGCGCTGGCCTTGGCCGCGTGCGGCGAGGCCGGTGACGGCGACGACAAGGGCAGCGGCGGCGACGGCAAGACCATCGGCCTGCTCCTTCCGGAGAACAAGACCACCCGCTACGAGACCTTCGACCGCCCCATCATGGAGGCGAAGATCAAGTCGCTGTGCAGCGACTGCGAGGTCAAGTACAACAACGCCGCGCAGGACATCGAGACCCAGAAGAAGCAGTTCGACGCGCTGATCACGCAGGGCGTCAAGGTGATCATCCTGGACTCGGTGGACTACAAGTCCACCAAGGGCTGGATCGAGCGCGCCAAGAAGGAAGGCGTGCAGGTCGTCGCGTACGACCGGCTCGCCGAGGGTCCGCTGGCCGCCTACGTCAGCTACGACAACGAGAAGATCGGCCGCCTCCAGGGCGGCGCGCTCGTCAAGGCGCTGGGCTCCGACGCCAAGGACGCCAATGTCGTCATGATCAACGGCTCCCCGACCGACCCGAACGCCCCCTTCTTCAAGAAGGGCGCCCACTCGGTGCTCGACAAGAACGTCAAGAAGGTCGCCTACGAGCAGGACATCCCGGACTGGTCCCCGGACGAGGCGAACAAGAAGATGGCCGCCGCCATCGACAAGCTCGGCAAGGACGGCATCGACGGCGTCTACTCCGCCAACGACGGCATGGCGGGCGGCATCATCACCGCCCTCAAGCAGCGCGGCATCGACGTCCCCGTCGGCGGCCAGGACGCGGAGCTCGCCGGCGTCCAGCGCCTGCTGAGCGGCGACCAGGCCTTCACGATCTACAAGCAGATCAAGCCGGAGGCCGAGACCACCGCCGAGATCGCGGTGCGGCTGCTCAAGGACAAGAAGATCGACGACCTGACCGACCGCAAGGTCAACTCGCTCAGCGGCGACTACAAGGGCATCCCCGCCAAGCTGTACGACGCCCAGGCGATCACCAAGGACGAGGTGGCGGGCACCATCGTCAAGGACAAGGTGTACAAGGCCAGCGACATCTGCACCAAGCAGTTCAAGAAGGCCTGCGACGAGGCCGGGATCAAGTAACTCCCGGTCAGGTTCCAGGTGTTGACGCGGCCCGCGAGCCGCGAGACACCTTCCCCAGCGGTCCGGTGCCCGCCCGCTTCATTCCGCCCCGCAGTCGGAGGGCGGGCACCGGGCACCTTGTCCTGCGTGCCGCACGCACCCGTGTTCCCCCGCACGGGGTCCGTGCCGCCCGCGCGCACCACCATCCCCGCCCCTGAAGGCGGCGAAGGAGATGATTCACGTGTCCGCTACGCCCGTGCTGGCGTTGCGCGGGGTCTCCAAGCGGTTCGGCGCCGTCCAGGCGCTCACGGACGTAGACCTCGAGATCCACGCCGGTGAGGTGGTCGCCCTCGTCGGCGACAACGGCGCCGGCAAGTCCACGCTCGTCAAGACCATTTCCGGGGTCCACCCCATCGACGAGGGCGCCATCGAGTGGGAGGGCAGGGAGGTCCGCATCGGCCGGCCCCACGACGCCCAGCACCTCGGCGTGGCCACCGTCTACCAGGACCTCGCTCTCTGCGACAACCTCGACGTCGTCGCCAACCTCTTCCTCGGCAGCGAGCTGAAGAGCGCCAGCGTCCTGGACGAGATCAAGATGGAGAAGCGCGCCCGGGTCCTCCTGGACACGCTGTCCATCCGCATCCCCAGCGTCCGCATCCCCGTCGCCGCCCTCTCCGGCGGCCAGCGGCAGGTCGTCGCCATCGCCCGCGCGCTGGTCGGCGACCCCAAGGTCGTCATCCTCGACGAGCCCACCGCCGCCCTCGGCGTCGAGCAGACCGCCCAGGTCCTGGACCTGGTGGAGCGGCTGCGCGAGCGTGGCCACGGCGTGATCCTCATCAGCCACAACATGGCCGACGTGCAGGCCGTCGCCGACCGGGTCGCGGTGCTCCGCCTCGGCCGCAACAACGGCGTCTTCCGGGTCGCCGACACCTCGCCCGAGGAAGTCATCGCCGCCATCACCGGCGCCACGGACAACGCCGTCACCCGCCGCAGGGCGCGCACGGCCACGGCAACGAAGGAGGGCGCGAAGTGAGCGACCTCGCCAAGACCCCCGACACCGAGAAGGCCAAGGCGGCCACCGGCGGCATCGTGGACGCCGAGCCGTCCGCGACCCCCGCTGCGGCCGTCGACCCGCGCCTGCTCGTGCGCGAGCAGGGCTTCGCCGGCTACTGGACGGAGTTCGTCCGCAAGGTCCGCGGCGGTGAGCTGGGCTCGCTGCCCGTCGTCGTCGGCCTCATCGTCATCGCCCTGGTCTTCCAGCTCCAGAACGACAAGTTCCTGTCCGCGAGCAGCCTCGCCAACATCGCGGTGTTCACCTCCGGCGTCGGCATCATGTCGGTCGGCATCGTCTTCGTGCTGCTGCTCGGCGAGATCGACCTGTCCGTCGGCTCCGTCGCCGGTGTGGGTGCCGCCGTCTGGGCGGTCCTGAGCGTCACCCACGGGTGGGGCGACTGGCTGTCGGTGGTCGTGGCCATCGGCTCCGGCCTGGTGATCGGCGCGCTGCACGGCTTCTTCTTCGCCAAGATCGGCGTACCGGCCTTCGTGGTCACCCTGGCGGGCTTCCTCGGCTGGAGCGGTCTGCAGATCTGGCTGATGGGCAAGGAGGGCAGCATCAACACGCCCACCGGTTCCGTCGTCGAGGACCTGACCACGCACTTCTTCGCCGACAAGGCCGCCGCGTACGGCCTCGCGCTGATCGCCGTGCTCGCCTACGGGGCCTCCCAGTACCTGGACGCCCGCCGCCGCAAGAACGCGGAGCTGCCCTCGCGGCCGCTCAGCGAGATCCTGCTGCGCACCGGCCTGCTCGCGGTCCTCGCCTTCGTCGCCGCGTACTTCCTGAACGAGCCGGAGGGCGCCCGCGGGCTGCCGCTGGCCCTGGTGCTCTTCCTCGCCGTGCTCGTCATCGCTGACTTCGTGGCCCGCCGCACCACCTTCGGCCGCCAGGTCTTCGCGGTCGGCGGCAACGCGGAGGCGGCGCGCCGCGCGGGCATCAACGTCGACCGGGTGCGGATCACCGTGTTCGCCATCTCCGGCATGCTCGCCGCCTTCGGCGGGCTCTTCATCGCGAGCCTCTCCGGCGGCGCGACCAAGAGCCTCGGCGCCGGCAACACCCTGATGATGGTGATCGCGGCGGCCGTCATCGGCGGCACCAGCCTCTTCGGCGGCCGCGGCAAGATCTGGTCCGCCATGCTCGGCATGCTGGTGATCCAGTCGATCCAGCAGGGCCTGAACCTGGAGGGCATGCCCAACGAGATCCAGTACATGATCACCGGCGCGGTGCTGCTCGCCGCCGTCGTGATCGACTCGGTCTCGCGCAAGACCCAGAAGTCCGCGGGTCGCGCCTGACCGCGCAGGTCCACGCTTGATCACGCGTGTCCGTGCCCGGTACCGGTCATTCCGGTACCGGGCACGGGCATGTCACCGAATAGGGACATGTGTTCCCGTCTGAAGGGGCGGATTTCCGGGCCGCCCCCGGTCGTACCAGTCGATTTACAGCCGATCGCGTGACGCGGGACCCCCGGCCCGGACTACGCCGTCAGCGGCGGAACATTAGACTCGACAGGCCCGGCAATGCTCGAACAGCGCTACACGCTCTACTGCAAGGAGGCACGGGTGCCGCTGCTGACCCGCATCACGGGACCGCGCGATCTGGACCTGCTCGGCCCGGAACAGCTCAACCAGCTGGCGAACGAGATCCGCGGCTTCCTCGTCGACGCTGTCTCCAAGACCGGCGGTCACCTCGGCCCCAACCTCGGTGTCGTCGAGCTGACCATCGCCCTGCACCGCGTCTTCGAGTCGCCGAAGGACAAGGTCCTGTGGGACACCGGCCACCAGGCCTACGTCCACAAGCTGCTCACCGGCCGCCAGGACTTCGCCAAGCTGCGCGCCAAGGGCGGCCTGTCCGGCTACCCCTCGCGCGCCGAGTCCGACCACGACGTGATCGAGAACAGCCACGCCTCCACCGTCCTCGGCTGGGCCGACGGCCTCGCCAAGGCCAACGAGGTGCGCGGCAAGGACGACCACGTCGTCGCCGTCATCGGTGACGGCGCCCTCACCGGCGGCATGGCCTGGGAAGCGCTGAACAACATCGCGGCCGCCAAGGACCGCCCGCTCGTCATCGTCGTCAACGACAACGAGCGTTCCTACGCCCCCACCATCGGCGGCCTCGCCAACCACCTGGCCACCCTGCGCACCACCGACGGCTACGAACGCTTCCTGGCCCGCGGCAAGGACCTCCTGGAGCGCACGCCGGTCGTCGGCAAGCCGCTGTACGAGACCCTGCACGGCGCCAAGAAGGGCCTGAAGGACTTCATCGCCCCGCAGGGCATGTTCGAGGACCTCGGCCTGAAGTACGTCGGCCCCATCGACGGCCACGACATCGAGGCCCTGGAGTCCGCCCTGCAGCGCGCCAAGCGCTTCGGCGGCCCGGTCATCGTGCACTGCATCACCGAGAAGGGCCGCGGCTACAAACCCGCCGAGGAGGACGAGGCCGACCACTTCCACGGCATCGGCCCGATCCACCCCGACACCGGCCTTCCGATCGCCGCGGGCGGCATGGACTGGACGTCCGTCTTCGGCGAGGAGATGGTCAAGCTCGGCCACGAGCGGGACGACATCGTCGCCATCACCGCGGCCATGCTCCAGCCCGTCGGCCTGCAGAAGTTCGCCAAGGCCTTCCCCGACCGGGTCTACGACGTCGGCATCGCCGAGCAGCACGCCGCCGTCAGCGCCGCGGGCCTCGCCTCCGGCGGCGTCCACCCCGTCTTCGCCGTGTACGCGACCTTCCTCAACCGCGCCTTCGACCAGCTCCTGATGGACGTGGCCCTGCACAAGTGCGGTGTCACCTTCGTCCTGGACCGCGCCGGCGTGACCGGCACGGACGGTGCCTCGCACAACGGCATGTGGGACATGTCGATCCTCCAGTGCGTGCCGACCCTGCGCATCGCCGCGCCCCGCGACGCCGACCAGGTCCGCCTCCAGCTCCGCGAGGCCGTCGAGGTCGACGACGCGCCGACCGTCGTGCGCTACTCCAAGGGCGCCGTCGGCCCCGCCGTGCAGGCGGTCGGCAAGGTCGGCGGCATGGACGTGCTGCGCAAGGCGGGCACCGACCGGCCCGACGTGCTGCTCGTCTCCGTGGGCGCGCTGGCGCCGATGTGCCTGGAGATCGCCGACCTGCTCGACAAGCAGGGCATCTCCACCACCGTCGTCGACCCCCGCTGGGTCAAGCCGGTCGACGAGGCGATGGCGCCGCTCGCCGAGCAGCACCGCGTCGTCGTCACCGTCGAGGACAACTCCCGCGCGGGCGGCGTCGGCTCGGCCATCGCCCAGGCCCTGCGGGACGCGGGCGTGGACGTGCCGCTGCGCGACTTCGGCATCCCGCCGCGCTTCCTCGACCACGCGTCGCGCAAGGAGGTCATGGCGGAGATCGGCCTGACGGCCCCGGACATCGCCCGCCAGGTGACGGGTCTGGTCGCCAAGCTGGACGGCCGGTTCGAGCGCAACGCCACGTCCGTGGACACCGTGGAGCCCGCGCGTGACTGACGTTCGCGGCGTGGGCGACTGACGTACGAGGTCGAAGTAAACGACCGATGTGTCCGGATGGGCCGGTTTCGCCACCGTGAAGAGTGGTGAAACCGGCCCATTTGCGTGAATCCACCCGCGTCGGGGCATGAGCAGAACGTGCCCTCTCGATCATGTCGAGGACGACAAGCGTGGGAGGTACGCCGTGAGCAGCACCCTCTTCCGGACGAAGAAGGTCGAGCAGTCCATCCTCGACACCGAGGAACCAGAACACGCGCTCAAGAAATCCTTGTCCGCGCTGGACCTGACCGTCTTCGGCGTCGGTGTCATCATCGGCACCGGCATCTTTGTCCTCACCGGTACGGTCGCCAAGAACAACGCCGGTCCCTCGGTCGCCCTGGCCTTCGTGGTCGCCGGGGTCGTCTGCGCCCTCGCGGCGCTCTGCTACGCCGAGTTCGCCTCCACGCTCCCGGTGGCGGGGTCCGCGTACACGTTCTCGTACGCCTCCCTCGGCGAGCTGCCCGCCTGGATCATCGGCTGGGACCTCGTCCTGGAGTTCGCGCTCGGCACGGCGGTGGTCGCCGTCGGCTGGTCCGGCTACGTCGCCTCGCTGCTCGACAACGCGGGCTGGCAGCTGCCGGAGGCGCTCAGCGGCCGGGACGGCGCCGACGGCTTCGGCTTCGACATCCTGGCCGCCGCGCTGGTCCTGGTGCTCACCTTCATCCTGGTCCTCGGCATGAAGCTCTCCGCGCGGATCACCTCCCTCGTCGTCGCGATCAAGGTGATCGTCGTCCTCGTCGTGATCGTCGCGGGAGCCTTCTTCATCAAGGGTGAGAACTACGACCCGTTCATCCCGAAGGCCCAGGAGGTGGAGGCGGGCAGCGGACTGCACTCCCCGCTGATCCAGCTGATGTTCGGCTGGGCTCCGGGCAACTTCGGCGTGATGGGCATCTTCACCGCCGCCTCCGTCGTCTTCTTCGCCTTCATCGGCTTCGACATCGTGGCCACCGCCGCCGAGGAGACCAAGAACCCGCAGCGGGACATGCCGCGCGGCATCCTCGGCTCGCTGCTCATCTGCACCACGCTCTACGTGGCCGTGTCGATCGTCGTCACCGGCATGCAGCACTACAGCGAACTCTCCGTGGACGCCCCGCTCGCCGACGCCTTCAAGGCCACCGGACACCCCTGGTACGCGGGCTTCATCAGCTTCGGCGCGGCCGTCGGCCTGACCACGGTCTGCATGATCCTGCTGCTCGGCCAGACCCGGGTGTTCTTCGCGATGAGCCGCGACGGACTCCTGCCGCGCTTCTTCTCCCGCGTCCACCCGCGCTTCAAGACCCCGTACCGGCCGACCATCCTGCTCGGCGTGATCATCGCGGTGCTCGCCGGGTTCACCCCGCTGAGCGAGCTCGCCGAGCTGGTGAACATCGGCACCCTGTTCGCCTTCGTGATCGTCGCGATCAGCGTGATCATCCTCCGCAGGACGCGCCCCGATCTGCACCGCTCCTTCCGCACGCCGTGGGTGCCGTTCCTGCCGATCCTGTCCGTCGGCGCCTCGCTGTGGCTGATGCTCAACCTGCCCGCCGAGACCTGGGTCCGGTTCGCCGGGTGGATGGCGCTCGGCGTCGTCGTCTACTTCCTCTACAGCCGCTCGCACAGCCGCCTGGGACGGCAGCAGGAGACGGCGGTGGGCGAGGTGCTGCGGCCGCCGGGCCGCGACGGCAAGGAGTCGTAGCCGTCGGTCGTCCGGCCCCGTGCGGTCCCTTCGGAGGGGAGCGCACGGGGCCGGACGCTGTCCCGGCCGTGCCGGTCGGGTCCCTCGCGCCGCTGCCCTTTCGGGCACACTCGCCCTGCAAATCCCGCCCTCGGAGCGGGCGGCCGGGGCAGTCTTCGCCTTCCCCGTGGGTTTGCTCGCTCTTCGCGGCCTGGGGGAGCGGTGAGGGGAGAGTCGCGGTCCTGGCGGCCCGGGCGGGCCCGGGTGCCCCTGAGGGCTCCTGGGTGCCCTCAGGGGCACCAGGGCTACATCCGCCGCCAGTCCCGCGTCACCGACGCCATCGCCGAGACCGCCGCCCGCAGGTGCCGCTCGCGATCGCGGATCCGGGCGCCGAACTCGACGTGCAGGAACTCCGTGTCCTGTGCGGCGGCGCCCCGGCCCTGGACGTTCTTGCGGCCTTCGAGGGGGCAGGAGCGGGCCCAGGCGCGGCACACGTCGTAGCCGCGGCGGCGCAGCGCGTCCGCCAGGTCCCGGCCCTCGGCGACGGCCTCGCGGCCCTTGCCCGTGGAGGCGACCACGTCGTACTTGGGGGCGGAGTCGTCCGCCATCCCGTGCACCTGGATGCCGGGCACGCCGCGCTTCGCCAACTCGTCGCAGATGGCGTGGAATACACTCTTCCGCCGGTGTGCCACGTCTGCCTCGTCGTCGCGCCCGGCTTTGCGATGTGCCCCCGCAATGACCATGACTCCGCCGGGGGAGCGGCTCAGAAGCGCGGCGCCGAGCCGTTCGGTGTGGCGGTCGGCGACGGGGTGGGGGACCTGCACGGACCAGCGGATCGGGGAGTCGACGTCCACGTAGACCCGGCCCCAGCCGCGCGGCGCGGAGGCGTCCTCGGACAGGTCGGACACCTCGGCGTAGCGCCGCCCGGACTCGGTGTCGGTGACCGTGCGTACCCGGAAGTCGACGTCGGCCAGGCGGCGTTCGGCCCGGGAGCGGTGCCGGTCCAGGAGCAGGGCCACGCCCTCGGCGACGGTGCGCCGGTCCCTGGCGGAGGGGCGGCGGTAGCCGCTGTCCTCGGAGAAGCCCGAGGTGTACGCGGTGACCCGGCGCTCCAGGTCGGCCCGGACGCGGCCGCCGGGCGGCGACGACGTGGCCGAGGGGGACGGCGTCGCGGACGGCTCCCGGCCCTCCGGGGAGCGGTCGGCCGACGGGCGGCGGTCCGGGGAGCGGTCGGCCCACGCGGAGCGCGGCTTCTCGCTGTCCGACGCCGAGGAGCACTGTGTGAGGCACAACACGCTCGCCAGGACGATGGCAAGCGCCACAAGACCCCTGCGCCGCTTTGCGTTTGTTATCGACCGAATTGGAGGGTGAGTCATGGTTGTATAAAGATAGCCTCGTGATGACACGTCCTTCTCGCAGGCTCATAGCGACCTGCGCCGCCTCGCTCGTCCTGCTCGCGGGCACCGCCTGCGGTCCTTTCGGCGACGACGGCGACGCCGCCGACGGCGAGCCCACCTTCACCGTCGCCGCCGCGGGCGACATCCTCATCCACCCCGAACTCACCGAGCAGGCCCGCAAGGACGGCAAGGTGACGGGCAAGGGTGAGAAGGGCATCGACTTCGACCCGATGATGGCCGGCATCAAGCCGGTGATCAGCAAGGCCGACCTCGGCATCTGCCACTTCGAGCCGGTCGTGGGCGCCCCCGGCGGCCCGTTCCAGGGCTTCCCGGACTTCGTGGTCCCGCCGCAGATCACCACCGCCGTCAAGAACGTCGGCTACGACCAGTGCTCCAGCGTCTCCAACCACAGCCTCGACCACGGCCCCGAAGGCGTCACCCGCACCCTCGACGCCCTCGACAAGGCGGGCCTGCGCCACACCGGCACCGCCCGCACCAAGGCCGAGGCCGACAAGCCCCTCATCACCAAGGTGAAGGGCGTCAAGGTCGCCCAGATCGCCTTCGCCCTCGGTTTCAACGGCCGTGAGGTGCCCAAGGACAAGCCCTGGCTCGCCAACCTCACCGACTTCGACCGGATCGCCGCCGCCGAGAAGAAGGCCCGCGCCGCGGGCGCCGACGTCGTGATCCTGAGCATCCACTGGGGCAAGGAGCACCAGCCCAACGCCGCCGCCCAGCAGGTCGAACTCGGCCGCAGGATCGCCAAGGAGACCGGGATCAACCTCGTGATCGGCCACCACGCGCACGTCGTGCAGCCGATGGAGAAGGTCGACGGCACCTGGATCGCGTACGGACTCGGCAACCAGATCGCCCGGCACGACGCGCCCAGCGGACTGACCGAGGAAGGCGTCATCGGCTGGTTCGAGTTCCGCAAGAACGGCGACGACTGGGACGTCGACGCCAAGTACGTGCCGACCTTCACGGAGATCCCGCCGGAGCCCGACGAGGACGGCGGAGCGCTGCCCAAGGGCGCGGTCAAGGACCACCGCCTGCTCGACGTGGCCACCGCGCTGCGCGAGGACAAGGGCCTCACCACCCAGCAACGCGCCCGCTACCGCCTCGCGTTCGAGCGCACCCAGGGCACGCTGCTCAACCGCGGCGCGAGCAAGGACGGCCTCAAGCCTCTGGAGAAGTTGCCGGACTGAGAAGTTCCGCGGAACTCCAGGTGAACCGCCCGGCATCCTTGTGGAGGATGCCGGAAGTGGATCTTTGATGTAGCTCACATCTCGCTACGCTCGTACATCCATCCGGGCCCGTCATGGGTCATGACATTCCAGATCGCACCCGTGCGCCCGCGCGCGCCGCGGCGCGACACCCACACCCCGTGTCACATCAGTGTCACTCGTTGTGTCACTCCAGGAGAGGAGCACCCCCTTGGCCGCTTCGCCCACGAAGCGGCGGCACAAGGTCCGCCGAAGGACCGACATGTCATTGATCGGAGGCATCCGCCCCCCGATCGCCGTGCTGTCGGTCCTGCTCCTTGCCCTGGCGGGCGTCACCGCCCTCACTCTTGGCCGTGTCGGCCAGGAAGCCGTCCCCAAGGCAGTCAAGTCGTCCCAGCAGCACTTCGCCGAGGACGGCGCCATCGCCCTGCGCGCCTCGATCGACGAGAGCGTCACCGACCTCACCCGGACCGCGGATCTGTTCAACGCGGCCGACCCGGTGCCCGCCGACGCCGTGCTCGACAAGATCAGCAGCGTGTACCAGAAGTGGATGGGCACCGCGGTCATGGAGGTCCGCTCGGGCAAGCTCCTCGCCGCCCGCGGCGAGAACGTGCCGCTGGCCGCGATCGACCGCGCGAAGCTCTCCGACGACGACGGCCTCGCGCCCCGCATGGTGCGCCTGGAGAGCGGCGAGACCCGTCTGCTCGCCTTCGCCGTCCTCGCCTGGAAGGGACAGCCGCAGCAGCTCCTGGTCGCATCGAGCAGCCTGCGCTTCCCCGGCATCAGCCTCGGCAACTTCCGCTCCATCGCCGTCGTCGGCGACGACGGCAAGGTGCTGAGCACCGACGGCATCCCCGCGCCCGAGCAGGTCAGCACCGACGAGGAACGGGCGGAGGTCAAGGCCTCCGAGAAGCAGCTCAAGGCGTTCGCGGAGACCGCCGCGAAGAAGTCCCGCAGCCACCCGATCCTGGCCAAGGAGCCCGGCTCCGGCGGCTATCTCGGTGTCAGCGGCCACCTGGTCGGCGACCGCCACCTCGGTGAGCGGTCCATCGCCGGTTACGCCTCGCTCGCCGCACCGGAGGCGGGCGAGTCCACCGTGGCCACCCGCCTCGGCCTCAGCGTCGTCTCCATGATCCCGGTCGCCGAGGACGCCAAGCGCACCAAGGGCTCCGCCCTCGGCCTGTTCGCCGCGGGCGCGCTCCTCGTCATCGGCGGCCTCACCGTCTTCCTGCTCCTGCGCACCGTGCAGCGCCCGCTCATCCGGCTGTTCCTGGAGAGCCGCAGACTCACCCGCGGCGACCTCGGCCGACCCGTGTCCGTGCCCAAGCACGGCGAGGCCGCCCGCATCGGCGGCGCCCTGGAACGGCTGCGCCGCCAGCTGAACGGCGAACCGGCGGCCAAGGCCACCCCGGCCAAGCGCAAGGGGCTCGGCAGCCGGACCCTGCTCGCCGTCGCCGGTGTGCTGCTGCTCGTCTGGTCGGCGCCGCTGCTGTTGCTCCTCAACCGCGCCGGGGACACCGTCCAGGTGCCGCAGCAGATGGTCAACGACCAGCGCGAGCGCACCGACACCCTCTCCGACCGGGTCCGCCGTGCCCTCAACGAGGGCCACGCCGACCTCACCTCGCTCGCGTCCCTCATCGGTGCCCGCACCGACCCCTCGGACATGGACAAGGTCCTGGAGAGCACCCGCAACCAGCACTCCCGCTACCGCTCGCTGTACGTCCTCGACAAGGACGGCAAGGTGCTTTCCAAGGCGGGCGACGACCCGCGCAGCCCCTCCGGCGAGAAGCCGTCCGACGACGCGGTCCGGGTGATCGACGACGACGGCAAGGAGCCGGTCATCATCGGCACCGCCGAGGTGCCGGGCCGCCAAGGCGCCGCCGTGGTGGGCGAGTTCCGCATCGAGTTCCTGAACTCGCTGCTCAAGCGCCCCGGCCTCGGCGAGGTCCGCGTCGTCGACGCCAAGCGCCGGGTGCTCGGCGGCAACAACGGCTACCGCGAGTTCCAGGGGCTGCCCAGCGGCCGCCTCAACGGGCTCGTCGAGGGCACCGGCCAGAAGGTCGGCGGCAAGCCGCGCCCCAGCGGCGTGCTGTACCGCGACGGCGGCGACATCCAGATCGCGGCCGCCGCCCCGTTCGCCGGCGGCGGCGCGGCCGAGCAACTGGGCTGGTCCGTGGTCAGCTGGCAGCCCGCGTCGAACCTCGAGATCCCCGAGTACACCCTGCAGAACCGCACGGTCCTCGCGGGCATGCTCGGCCTCACGGCGGCGGCGGCCTGCCTCGGCTGGCTGCACATCATCGTGGTGCGGCCGCTGCGCAAGCTCGCCGACCAGGCCGAGGCCCTGGCCGACGGCGACCGCAAGACCGTCCTGTACCCGGTCCATCACGACGAGGTCGGCGCCGTCACGCGCAGCCTCGAACTGATCAGGCAGCAGCTGCCGTCGGGCACGCAGCGCAAGCGGGACGGCGCGAGTGCCGGCCTCGCCGGAAGGAACTGAACCGCTGTGCTCTTCCTCTACACCGTCCTGGTGGTGTGCTGCGCCGTCCTGCTGGTCGCGGGCGTGATCGAGCAGCGACGGCACTTCACCAACCTGGAACACATACCGTCGCGGGTGCTGGTCAACGGCATCCGCGGCAAGAGCTCCATCACCCGCCTGTGCGCGGGCGCCCTGCGCGGCGGCGACCTCACCACGGTCGCCAAGACCACCGGCACCGCGGCCCGGTTCATCCACCCGGACGCCACCGAGGAGCCGGTCTACCGCAAGTTCGGCATCGCCAACGTCGTCGAGCAGATCGGCATCGTGCGGCGCGCCGCCGCGTACAACCCGGACGCGCTGGTCATCGAGTGCATGGCGGTCATGCCGGCGCTCCAGGAGATCAACCAGTCCAAGCTGATCCGCTCCACCATCGGCGTGCTCTGCAACGTCCGCGAGGACCACCTCGCCGAGATGGGCCCGACCCTGGACGACGTGGCGCGCTCCCTGTCCCGCTCGATGCCGGAGAACGGCATCTGCGTGACCGCCGAGAAGGACCGCTTCGCGATCCTCAAGGAGGAGGCCGACGCCCGGAACTGCGAGCTGATCTACGCCGACCCGGAGACGGTCAGCGACGAGGAGCTGCGAGGCTTCAGCTGGTTCACCTTCAAGGAGAACGTGTCGATCGCGCTGAAGGTCGCCGAACTCCTCGGCGTCGGCCGCGAGGTCGCCCTCCAGGGCATGTACGACGCGCCGCCGGACCCCGGTGTCCTCTCCGTCGAGCGGTACGTCACCGAAGAGGGCAAGAAGCTCCGCTTCGCCAACGTCTTCGCGGCCAACGACCCCGAGTCGACGCTGATGAACATCAACCAGCTGCTCGACCTCGGCGCCATCCACCGGCCCCTGAACGTCGTCATCAACTGCCGCCCCGACCGCGTCGAGCGCAACGGCCAGATGGGCGAGATCATCCCGGACCTGCAGCCGGACAAGGTCTTCGTCATCGGCCACCCCGCCAAGTCCGCCATCGACGCCATCCCCGCCGACTGGCGCTCGCGCGCGGTGGACCTCGGCGGCGACCGGCGCGACCCGGAGGAGTTCATGGGCCAGCTGCTCGGGCAGCTCGGCGCCGACTCCTCGCTCGTGGCCATCGGCAACATCCACGGCCAGGGCGAACTGCTCCTGGAGCACCTCGCCGAGCTCCCCGCCGACGAGAGCGAGGACCCGGCGACCCCGGCGGCCCCGGCGGGCGAATCCGCCAACGAGACCACCGGCAGCCACCAGCTGTACGAGCCGCACATCGACCCGTACCAGCACTACCCGGAGGCGTACGAGTCGCGGTACACGAACACGGGCTCGCACCGGATGGTCCCGGTGCCGCACGTCCCCGTGCAGCGCACCGCACAGCAGTCCTACCCGCAGTACGACGGCCAGGCCGCCCAGGACCCCTACGCGGGGCAGGGTGCGTACCAGCAGGGCCAGGGGCAGTACGCGGCGCAGGAACCGTACGCGGCACAGCAGGCGTCGTACGACACGTCGGTCACCTACGACGCGTACGGCCAGCAGCACCAGCAGGCCCCGCACACGCACCACGGCCAGCAGGGTCAGCACGGCCAGCACCCGCAGCACGACCCGCAGGCCGCGCATCCGCACCACGCTCAGCAGAGCCGGCACGGCCAGCAGCCCGCGCAGGGCCAGCACCACCAGCACGCCCCGCACCAGCCCCAGGGCGCGCACGAGCAGTACGCGCCGCACGAGTCCTACCGCGCGCCGCACGCGGCGCACCCGCAGGACCCGTCCCAACCTCCCGCCCCCCGCGGCCTGTTCGAGCCGCGCGTCCCGCCCGCCCCGCCCGCCGCGGATGAAACCCAGCAGTGGCACAGCCCAGGAGAGCAGCGTTGATCCCGTCCGTCCTCACCCCCGAGATCGCCGCGGTCGGCATCGCGCTCGGGCTGCTGTTCTCGCTCGTCTGCTATCTGACGACCAACCTGTCGCCCGGCGGCATGATCACGCCGGGCTGGCTCGCGCTGACCCTCGTCGAGGACCTCCAGCGCGCCGCCATGGTGGTCGGCGTCACCGTCCTGACGTACGTCTGCACCCTGCTGATGCAGAAGTTCGTGATCCTCTACGGCAAGCGCCTGTTCGCCGCGGTCGTGCTCACCGGCGTGGTGCTCCAGGCCACCGTGATGATCGTGCTCTCGATCGAGTTCCCGCTGATGTACAGCAACCAGACCCTCGGCTTCATCGTGCCGGGCCTGATCGCCTACCAGCTGGTCCGTCAGCCCAAGGGCCCCACCCTGCTCGCCACGGGATCGGTGACCCTCATGGCCTATGTCGTCCTCACGGCCGGGATCCTCCTCGGCTTCATGCCCTCCGCCTGAATAACCGGAGCCACACATGCCGCCCAAGAAGAAGCGCCCCGCAGTCCACGCCGTCACCGTCCTCGCCCTGCTCGCGGGCAGCACCTACCTGACCGTCGAACTGCGCAAGGACGAGAAGGACAAGACGCCGACGGTGCAGGCCGTCACCGACACCCCGGACCTGACCAACGGCACCGGCCAGGCCGACGGGAAGCAGAAGTGGGAGCGGCTGCGCAACCCCGACCGCTCCGTCCTGCGCACCGAGGACGGCAAGGTCCTCGCCTCGTTCACCGACGGCGCCCGCACGGCGACCCTGTCCGGGCCGAGCCGCACCTTCGCCGAGCCCAGCAACACCAAGTCGAAGGTCGTCACCGACGACTGGGTGCGGCTGATGCCGGAGGTGTGGCGCAAGGGCGCGGAGAAGGAGAAGTGGTTCAAGGACTGGTTCAAGGAGTTCGCCGGCAGCGAGGAGGACGACATCTTCGCGATGGCGTTCCAGTACGTCGAGGGCGCGCCCGTCAAGAAGGACGACGAGGGCATCTCCTACGCCGGTGACGCCAGCTTCGGGCCCCTGAACCCGGCCGGCAGCGAGGGCAACGACCTGCGCGAGGAGCAGTCCGACTTCTACGACTACCTCGGCATCCCGTACACCTTCCGCGACGGCACCACGATCCAGCCCGAGGCCAAGCGGGCCCGCGCCATCGACTGCTCCGGCTTCATCCGGACCGTCTTCGGCTACCGGGCCCGCTTCCCGCTGATGGCCAGCGACACCACCGGCGACGGCCTGCCCCGCACCGCCAACGGCATGGCCCGCGGCAAGCTCGGCGCGCCCGTCATCCCGCTCAAGGGCGTGGGCGCCACCGACCGCCCGAAGACGATCGACGTGGTCCAGCCCGGCGACCTGGTCTTCTTCAAGCTCGACGCCCGCACCAAGGAGCGTCTCGACCACGTGGGGATCTTCCTCGGCCACGACGCCGAGGGCCACAAGATATTCATCTCCAGCCGCGAAGAGGTCAACGGCCCCACCATCGGCGACAAGGGCGGCACGTCCCGCCTCGACGGCAACGGCTACTACGCCAAGGCGCTGCGCAGCGCCAAGCGCCTCTAGCCGGCCGGCTCCCGCGCGGGCCCGGCCAGGCCCGCGCGGGAGCGTCGTACCCCTCCTCACCCCCTACCTGGCGAGAACGCCACCCGCGACAGGAGCGAGAGCCCCTATCGCTGATGACAAGCCGCGGGGCGGCGTGTTTGTCTGGGCCGCCCGATCGCCGACGGCCCCACAACGCGGGCCGCAGAAGGGGGAGTTCATGAAGATCGCCAAGGTGCCCGCGCGCGTCCTGCTGCCGCTCGCCGGAGCCGCGCTCGCCACCACCGCCCTCGCCGCGCCCGCGACGGCCGCGCCCGAGCACTGGACCGACGGCGAGGTCCACTACGCCGAGTCCCGCTCGTTCGTCACCCCGTACGACGGCTCCCAGGGCGCCCGCGCCGTCCTCCGCGTGGACTGGGAGACCGGCAAGGGCGGCGTCTACGGAAACACGTGGGACCTCAAGAAGGACGGCAACGACGCCATCCTGCAGGCCGGTTACTCCTGGCTCGACGGCACCACCTGGAAGCCCGCCACCCGCACCCTCAACACGGTCAAGGACGCCAGCGACAGCGGCCGCCACACCAGCCTGCACACCGACCCGGCAGTCAAGATCAAGGACCTGAAGGTCCGGGTCTGCACGGTCGACGGCGCGGGCGCGCAGGTGTGGTGCGGGGCCTGGTACTGAGCACCGGAGCGGGCCTGAGCGCCGGGGCGGGCGGGCCCTAGTTCCGCACCGTCCGCGGCCCCACGCACTCCGCCCCCAGCGCGCTCACCCGGCGGCGCAGTTCGCGGTCCGCGGTCACCACCACGCGGCGGCCCGGGATCTCCGCGACCAGTTCCACGATCCGGTCGTCGCCGCTGCCGGGGGCGGAGTCGACCCGTACGCCGGGGACGGACCCGACGCCTCGGGCCTGTCCTTCCACGACGAGGACGACGTCGAGGGGCCCCGGCAGTTCGGGCAGGCCCGCCGCGGCGAACGGCACCAGACGGTCCCGCAGCCGCTCCGCCGCGCCCCGCCGGTCCCGCCACCAGCCGTCCGGCACGGAGCCCACGACATTGGCGGCGTCCACGACGAGGGTCACAAGGTCCATGCGGCCAAGCCTCGCACGCCCGCGTGCACCCACCCCCACCTCGCCCATTAGAGTTGCTGTGACCCGACGTCCCTGGCCACGGAAACCGCCGCATGCCCCCAGCCCCCACCCCACCGACCGTGAACGGCGACTGGCTCATACGCGCACGCGACGGCAGGCTCGCCGTCTACGCCTGCGAGAGCGACGCCGTGGTCTGCCGCACCCAACGCCACCCCGGCGAACCCTGGACCGCGCCCCGCGTCGTCGGCGGCGACCAGCGCGTCCACCCCGTCCTCGCCGTCGCCCAGGGCGCCGACAGCTACGCCCACCTGGTGTCGTGGCGCCCCACGGTCTCCGGCGAGTCCGGCCTCGTGCACTCCACGCACTTCCAGCCACATCTCACCGCCCTCGACTGGAACCCCCTCGGCCACCCCAACAAGAAGGGCCAGAGCACCGGCGTCCCCGCCGTCACCGTCGACGCCCAGGGCCGTGCCCATGTGTTCGTGCCCAACCGGGGCGGCGGGGTCAGCATGCGCGGTCAGAAGGAGAAGGGCGGCTGGGGTCCCTGGCGCGACCTCAAGGGCCAAGGGGTGCGCGGCCCGCTCGCCGTCGTGACGGGTGAATCCGGCCTGGTCACGGCGTACGCGGCCACCCAGGACAGCATCCTGTGCTGGCGCCAGGCCTCGCCGGGCGCCGTCCCCGCCCTGGACGAGGAGCCGCTGCCGGTCAGGGCCCGCCCCGGCACCCTGCGCGCCCTCGCCACCTCCGCCGAACACACCACCCTGTTCTTCACGGACGAGGACGGCGAGCTGTGCGCCTGGCGAGGCACCGCGGCCGACGAGCCCGTACGCCTCCTCACGGCCGCGGGCCCGGGGCCGGTCTCGGCCATGCGCTGCGAACTCGACGGCCACGACTGCACGTTGCTGGCCCAGCGCGCCGAGAGCGGCCGCGTCGCCTTCGCCGCCTACCCGACCGAGCTGGAGTCGGCGGGCGCCTGGTGGGCCGAGTCGGGCCCCGCCCTGCCGGTGGACGCGCGGGTCGCCCTCGCCACCGACGCCGCGGGCCGGGTGATCGCGGCGACCTTCGTGCCCGGCACCGGGGCGCTGCGCCTGACCCACCGCAAGGACGAGCCGGGCCTCGCCCTCAAGGCGTGGGAGCAGGCGGTCTGCGCGTAGCGGATCCGGACACGGCAGTGCCCGGCACACCAGTCGGCGTACCGGGCACTGAGGCAATCCTTGTTACGCGGGGACGCTCGCGAGACCCTGCGCCAGGAACCGCTTGCCGTTCACGCGCTCGCTGACACCCTCACGGTCCAGGTACGGCGTGACGCCGCCCAGGTGGAAGGGCCAGCCCGCGCCGGTGATCAGGCACAGGTCGATGTCCTGCGCCTCGGCGACGACACCCTCGTCGAGCATGAGCCCGATCTCCTGGGCGACGGCGTCGAGCACGCGGGCCCGCACCTGCTCCTCGGTCAGCACGGAGTCGCCCTGCTTCAGGAGCGCGGCGACCTCCGGGTCCAGCTCCGGCTTGCCGCTGTCGTACACGTAGAAGCCGCGCTTGCCGGCCTCGACGACCGCCTTCAGGTTCGGCGACACGGTGAAGCGGTCCGGGAAGGCGCGGTTCAGCGTCTCCGAGACGTGCAGTCCGATGGCCGGGCCGACCAGCTCCAGGAGGACCAGCGGCGACATCGGCAGGCCGAGCGGCTCGACGGCCTTCTCGGCGACCGGCACCGGGGTGCCCTCGTCGATGACGTTCTGGATCTCGCCCATGAAGCGGGTGAGGATGCGGTTCACGACGAACGCCGGGGCGTCCTTCACCAGGACCGCGGTCTTCTTCAGCTTCTTGGCGACACCGAAGGCCGTGGCCAGCGAGGCGTCGTCGGTCTGCTCGCCGCGCACGATCTCCAGGAGCGGCAGGATCGCGACCGGGTTGAAGAAGTGGAAGCCGACGACCCGCTCGGGGTGCTTCAGCTTCGACGCCATCTCCGTCACCGACAGCGAGGACGTGTTCGTGGCGAGGATCGCGTGCGCCGGAGCGACCGCCTCCACCTCGGCGAACACCTGCTGCTTGACGCCGATCTCCTCGAAGACGGCCTCGATGATGAAGTCGGCGTCGGCGAAGCCCTCGGCCTTGTCCAGAACGCCTGTGACCAGGGCCTTGAGGCGGTTGGCCTTGTCCTGGTTGATACGGCCCTTGCCGAGCAGCTTGTCGATCTCGGCGTGGACGTAGCCCACACCCTTGTCGACGCGCTCCTGGTCGATGTCGGTCAGGACGACCGGCACCTCGAGACGGCGCAGGAACAGCAGCGCCAGCTGCGAGGCCATCAGGCCCGCGCCGACGACACCGACCTTGGTGACCGGCCGCGCCAGGTTCTTGTCCGGCGCGCCCGCGGGACGCTTGCCGCGCTTCTGCACCAGGTTGAACGCGTAGATGCCGCTGCGCAGTTCACCGCCCATGATGAGGTCGGCGAGCGCCTTGTCCTCGGCGTCGAAGCCCTTCTGGACGTCGCCATCCTTGGCTGCGGCGACGATCTCCAGGGCGCGGTACGCGGCCGGGGCGGCGCCGTGCACCTTGGAGTCGGCGATGGCGCGGCCGCGGGCGACCGCCGCGTCCCAGCCCTCGCCGCGGTCGATTTCCGGACGCTCAACCTTGACGGTGCCGTTGAGGACGGAGGCCGTCCACACCAGCGACTGCTCCAGGAAGTCCGCGCCCTCGAACAGCGCGTCCGCGATGCCGAGTTCGAAGACCTGCTTGCCCTTGAGCTGCTTGTTCTGGTTCAGCGAGTTCTCGATGATGACCGAAACCGCTCGGTCCGCGCCGATCAGGTTCGGCAGCAGCGTGCAGCCGCCCCAGCCCGGGACGAGCCCCAGGAAGACCTCGGGCAGCGAGAACGCGGGCAGCGCCTTGGAGACGGTGCGGTACGCGCAGTGCAGACCGACCTCGACGCCGCCGCCCATCGCCGCGCCGTTGTAGTACGCGAACGTCGGCACGGCCAGGCCCGAGAGGCGCTTGAAGACGTCGTGGCCGCCCTTGCCGATGGCCAGCGCGTCCTCGTGCCGCTTCAGGATCTCGACGCCCTTGAGGTCGGCGCCGACAGCGAAGATGAACGGCTTGCCGGTGATGCCGACGCCGACGATGGTGCCCTCGGCCGCCTCCTTCTCGACCTGGTCGATCGCGGCGTTCAGGTTCGCGAGCGAGCCCGGGCCGAAGGTGGTCGGCTTGGTGTGGTCGAAGCCGTTGTCGAGGGTGATGAGGGCGAACCGCCCGGCGCCCGCGGGCAGATCGAGGTGACGTACGTGAGCCTGCGTCACGACCTCGTCCGGGAACAGCTCCGCCGCACCCTTCAACAGCTCAGTGGTGGTGGTGCTCACTTGTCGCCTCCGGCGTCCTTGTGGTGCGGGTTCTCCCAGATGACCGTGGCGCCCATGCCGAAGCCGACGCACATGGTGGTCAGGCCGTAGCGGACCTCCGGCTGCTCCTCGAACTGCCGGGCCAGCTGCGTCATCAGGCGGACACCGGACGAGGCGAGCGGGTGGCCGAAGGCGATGGCGCCGCCGTACTGGTTGACACGGGTGTCGTCGTCGGCGATGCCGTAGTGCTCCAGGAAGGCGAGGACCTGGACGGCGAAGGCCTCGTTGATCTCGAAGAGGCCGATGTCGGAGATGCTCAGGCCCGCCTGGGCGAGCGCCTTCTCGGTGGCCGGGATCGGGCCGTAGCCCATGACCTCGGGCTCAACTCCCGCGAAGGAGTACGACACGAGCCGCATCTTGACCGGAAGGCCGTTCTCCCGGGCGAAGTCCTCGGAGGCGATGATCGAGGCCGTGGCGCCGTCGTTGAGACCGGCGGCGTTGCCCGCGGTGACGCGGCCGTGCGTACGGAACGGCGTCTTCAGCCCGGCCAGATTCTCCAGCGTCGTGCCCGGACGCATGGGCTCGTCCTGGGTGGCCAGTCCCCAGCCGGTCTCGCCCGCCTCCTCGTTGGTGCGGCGTACGGAGATCGGCACCAGGTCCTGCTGGATCTTGCCGTTGGCGTACGCCTTGGCGGCCTTCTCCTGCGAGCGCACCGCGTACTCGTCGGCGCGCCGCTTGGTGATGGAGGGGTAGCGGTCGTGCAGGTTCTCGGCGGTCATGCCCATGAACAGGGCGGACTCGTCGACGAGCTTCTCGCTCACGAACCGGGGGTTCGGGTCGACGCCCTCACCCATGGGGTGGCGGCCCATGTGCTCGACGCCGCCCGCGATCACCGCGTCGTACGCGCCGAACGCGATCGATCCCGCGGTCGTCGTCACAGCCGTCAGGGCGCCGGCGCACATGCGGTCGATCGAGTAACCCGGCACGGACTGCGGGAGCCCCGCGAGGATGCCCGCCGTGCGGCCGATCGTGAGCCCCTGGTCGCCGATCTGCGTGGTGGCGGCCACCGCGACCTCGTCGATCTTGGCCGGGTCCAGGGCCGGGTTGCGGCGCAGCAGCTCCCGGATGGCCTTCACGATGAGGTCGTCGGCGCGGGTCTCGTGGTAAATGCCCTTGGGGCCCGCCTTGCCGAACGGGGTGCGGACGCCGTCGACGAAGACGACGTCCCTGACGGTACGAGGCACGATGGCTCTCCTCCAGGGTGCGGTGCGCCTGCGGCGCGCTTCCTCCGGTCATGCTACTTGTCGGTAACTATGAGGCCAAGGGTTGGTCCGGGGAGGCGCGCATCACATGCGGTGCGCAGCCCGGCGCCTGCCTCCGTCCCACCGCTCCGCGGCGGGTTCCCCCCACCCGCCCACCCGTGACCGCCGTCCCAGCCGCACCGCCGGGAAGCCCGCTTGCCCTTGGCCCGCGCCGGTGCGGTGCGGTGTGCTGGGGCCGAGGTCCGTTGCTGGGGTGTCCGCCGGTGGTCGGCTGCATCTGTCCGCCGCTGCGCGGCGGTTTTCCCCACCCGCCCACCCGTTCACGGTCGTCCCAGGCGCACCGCCGAAGGTGGGCGTTGGGTGCGGAGGTAATGGGCGACGGCTTGCGACGCGTCTCCCCCCCCCCGCGATGACACAGGGTGTGTGGGGGAGGGGGAGGAGGACGCATGTCGATGCGACGCTGTGCGGTGTCCCCCGAGCCGCCGCGTGGCCTGTCGCCACAGCGAGTGGGGCGACCCGAGGCCAGCACTCGGCCCGCCGCCAGGCCGCGCTGGCCCCGGAGGCTGCCGGTCGGCCTGCGTTTACGGCGCGTGGACCTCAAGCCGTCGCTCGGCCCGTCGCCACGGTGCGCGGCTTGGACCTTTCCGGTCTGCCTGTTGCCGTGGGCCTGGGGCCGTCGCCCGGCCCGTCGCTACGGTGTGCGGGCTCGGAGTCGTCGCTCGGTCCGGTGCGGCCCCGTGCGGGTCGAAGCTGGCGCTCGGCCCGGCGCCCCGGTCTGTCGGCCCGGAAGCCGCCTGCGAGTTGATGGGTGGGCGGGTGGGAGGGGCCGCCGCGCAGCGGCGGGGGGTTGGCGCCCCGGGGTAAGGGTGAGGCGCCCTCGGTGGGGGAGGGCGCCTCTGGTGGTGCGGTCGGGCAGGGGGGCTGGGCCCGGGGTGTTACGGGGCCGGGGTTGTGAGGGCTGTGGTGAGGGTGGGGGTTACCTGGGCGATTTGCCAGGGGCGGGCGCCGTGGGTGGCCAGGGCCGAGGAGACCGCGTCGGGGGTGAGGTCGGACGGGGGCTCCCAGCAGACGCGGCGGACCGTGTCGGGGGTGATCAGGTTCTCCTGGGGCATGTTCAGGCGCTCGGCGAGCGCGGAGACGGCCGCGCGGGCCGCGGAGAGGCGCGCGGCGGCGGCCGGATCCCGGTCGGCCCAGGAGCGGGGCGGCGGCGGCCCCGTCACCGCCTGCCCGGGCTGCGGCAGCTCGGAGTCCGGCAGGGCCCGGGCCCGATCGACCCCGGCCTGCCACTGCTCGAGCTGGCGCCGCCCCATCCGGTGCCCGAACCCGGGCAGCGCGGTGAGCGCGTGCACATTCGGGGGCAGGGCCAGAGCCGCCTCCACGATCGCACCGTCACTGAGCACCTTGCCGGGTGAGACGTCACGGCGCTGCGCGATCCGGTCCCGGGTCACCCACAGTTCCCGTACGACAGCCATCTGACGCCGCCGCCGGACCTTGTGCATGCCGGACGTGCGCCGCCAGGGATCCTTGCGGGGCGGCGCGGGCGGCGCGGAGGCGATGGCGTCGAACTCCTCGCGGGCCCACTCCAGCTTCCCCTGCCGGTCCAGCTCCTTCTCCAGGGCGTCACGCAGGTCGACGAGCAGCTCCACGTCGAGCGCGGCATAGCGCAGCCAGGGCTCGGGGAGGGGACGGGTCGACCAGTCGACGGCGGAGTGGCCCTTCTCCAGGACGTACCCGAGGACGCTCTCGACCATGGCGCCGAGCCCGACCCGGGGGAATCCGGCGAGCCGTCCGGCGAGCTCCGTGTCGAAGATGCTGGACGGGACCATGCCTATTTCCCGCAGGCACGGCAGGTCCTGGGTGGCGGCGTGCAGCACCCACTCGGTGCCGGCGAGCGCCTCGCCGAGCCCGGACAGGTCGGGGCAGGCGACGGGGTCGACCAGCGCGGTGCCCGCGCCCTCGCGGCGCAGTTGGACCAGGTAGGCGCGCTGGCCGTAGCGGTAGCCGGACGCCCGCTCGGCGTCCACGGCCACCGGTCCCGTACCGGCGGCAAATGCCGCGATGACCTGCGCGAGCGTCGCGTCGTCGGCGACGACGGGCGGAATGCCGTCACGCGGTTCGAGGAGAGGGGTGGGTGTCCCTTCGACGGAGACGCCTGTGACGCCTTCGTCCGGAGGAGCGCCTCCGGTGGTTCGCAGTGAACTGTCTGCTGCGGTCTCTTGGGCGTCGGTCACCTGTCAAGGGTATCTGTGAACGCACGGCGCCCGTCGACGGAACGTTACGTCGACGGGCGGCGAGGGGCTGTAAATCGGTCAGTGGATGATTCCCGTGCGCAGGGCCACCGCGACCATGCCCGCCCGGTCGCCGGTGCCGAGCTTGCGTGCGATGCGGGCGAGGTGGCTCTTGACGGTCAGTGCGGACAGGCCCATCGAGACGCCGATGGCCTTGTTGGACTGCCCCTCGGCCACCAGGCGGAGAACCTCCACCTCGCGGCCCGACAGCTCGCGGTAGCCGCCCGGGTGGCTCGGGGTGCCCGGCGGGCGCCGGTGCATACGGGCGGCGGCGGAGCCGATGGGGGCGGCGCCGGGACGGGTGGGCAGACCCACGTTGGTACGGGTGCCGGTGACGACGTAGCCCTTGACGCCGCCCGCGAGGGCGTTGCGCACGGCGCCGATGTCGTCGGCGGCGGAGAGCGCGAGTCCGTTGGGCCAGCCCGCGGCGCGGGTCTCGGACAGGAGGGTCAGGCCGGAGCCGTCGGGAAGGTGGACGTCGGCGACGCAGATGTCGCGGGGGTTGCCGATGCGGGGACGAGCCTCCGCGATGGACGAGGCTTCGATGACGTCACGAACACCGAGGGCCCACAGGTGGCGGGTCACGGTGGAGCGGACGCGGGGGTCGGCCACGACGACCATGGCGGTCGGCTTGTTCGGGCGGTAGGCGACCAGGCTTGCGGGCTGCTCGAGGAGAACGGACACCAGGCCTCCTGGGGTGGCGGGTCGGAACCGGCTCGGGGATGAAGCCGGGACGAACCGTACGTTTCAAGGTCACAGACCTCTTCGGCACCAATGGCACCCGCCTTTAGGGGATGATCACGATTTGGTGAGTAACAAATTCGGGCGATTCGGACGCGTGATCGATCATCCGACGATCAACCCCTCTCACCAGGCGTGCCGTTCCCGTCGCCCGTGCTCGGCCCCCGGCCGCGTCAACGCCGGGGGTCATCGCCGCGACGCCGGGGGCACCACCCTGCCGCGCCCTCAGGTGGAACGGGGCCCCCGCCGCTGCGGCAGCGACACCACCGAGCCGTCGGCGGCAGCCACCGGCGGCAGCCCCGCGATCTGGCACAGCAGGTCGCACCACGCCGCCAGGTGCGCTGCCGTGTCCGGCACTCCGGTAGCCGACTCGCGTGGCGTCCAGGACGCGCGGATCTCGATCTGGGAGGCGGGCGGGCGCTCGGCGAGACCGCCGAAGTAGTGCGAGCCCGCCCGCGTCACCGTCCCACTCGGCTCCCCGCACGCCAGGCCCCGGGCGGCCAGCGCCCCGGTCAGCCAGGTCCAGCACACCTCCGGGAGCAGCGGGTCCGCAGCCATCTCCGGCTCCAGCTCCGCCCGCACCAGCGTCACGAGCCGGAACGTCCCCTGCCAGGCGTCGTGCCCGTCCGGGTCGTGCAGCAGCACCAGCCTGCCGTCCGCCAGGTCCTCTTCGCCGTCGACGACGGCCGCCTCCAGCGCGTACGCGTACGGAGCGAGCCGCTTCGGCGACCGGGTCTGTTCGACCTCGATCTGCGGCCGCAGCCGTGCCCCGCGCAGCGCGTCGACGGCAGCGCGGAACGGCGGTGGACCCGCGTCCGCCACCACCCCCTGCGCGCCGTCCATCTCGCCCGCGTCGTCCGACCGTTGTCCTTGAGCCGCAGCCATGCGGGGAAGATTAAGGGGAACGGCGCCTCCGTGCAGGGAGGCGCCCCTCTCGGGGCGCGCTTTGCTCACTCCTTGACCCCGGCTCGGGTCGGGGTCCGCCTGTCGCGCTGCGCGCTCGTCCTCAAGCGCCGGACGGGCTGATTCCTTCCGGGTCTGGGTTTTTTCCTTCTCGCCGTGGGGGTGCTGGCCCGTCGCGCTGCGCGCTCGTCCACAAACGCCGGACGGGCTGGGTGCGTCCGGCTGCGGGCTTTCTTCGTGCCGCCGTGGGGGAGTTCCGTCGGCTGACCCGGCGTTCTGGGGCTCGGGGCGCGTGCGAGACTTTGGGGGTGAGTGTCAATGACGAGGCCACGGGCCGGCAGAACGCAGCTACGTACGACTCCGCATTCCTGAAGGCGTGTCGGCGGGAGCCCGTGCCGCATGCGCCGGTCTGGTTCATGCGGCAGGCCGGGCGCTCACTGCCCGAGTACCGCAAGGTCCGTGAGGGCACGGCCATGCTGGAGTCCTGCATGATGCCGGAGCTCGTCACGGAGATCACGCTGCAGCCGGTGCGCCGCCACGGCGTGGACGCCGCGATCTACTTCAGCGACATCGTCGTCCCGCTCAAGGCCATCGGCATCGACCTCGACATCAAGCCGGGCGTCGGGCCCGTCGTCGAGCAGCCGATCCGCTCCCGCGCCGACCTCGCACGGCTGCGCGACCTCACGCCCGAGGACGTCTCGTACGTCACCGAGGCCATCGGGATGCTGACCCGCGAACTGGGTGAGACGCCGCTCATCGGATTCGCCGGTGCGCCTTTCACCCTCGCGAGCTACCTCGTCGAGGGCGGTCCGAGCCGTAACCACGAGCACACCAAGGCCATGATGTACGGCGACCCGCAGCTGTGGGCCGACCTGCTCGACCGGCTCGCGGAGATCACCGGCGCCTTCCTGAAGGTGCAGATCGAGGCCGGCGCGAGCGCCGTGCAGCTCTTCGACTCCTGGGTGGGCGCGCTCGCCCCCGCCGACTACCGCCGCTCCGTGATGCCCGCGTCCACCAAGGTCTTCGAGGCCGTGGCGGGATACGGCGTGCCGCGCATCCACTTCGGCGTCGGCACGGGTGAGCTGCTCGGCCTGCTCGGCGAGGCCGGGGCCGATGTCGTCGGCGTCGACTGGCGCGTGCCGCTGGACGAGGCCGCTCGGCGCGTGGGTCCCGGCAAGGCGCTCCAGGGCAACATCGACCCCGCTGTCCTCTTCTCCTCCCGTGAGGCCGTCGAGGCGAAGGCCGACGAGGTGCTCGCCGCGGCCGCCGGGCTGGAGGGGCACGTCTTCAACCTCGGCCACGGCGTGCTCCCCACCACCGACCCCGACGCCCTCACCCGGCTCGTGGAGTACGTCCACACGCGTACGGCCTGAAGGGCGGGACCTCACTCCCTCCCGGAGCCCGACGCCGCGCGCGACGCCCCCCTTGGCCCCGGGAGGGAGTCCCCCCATCCGCAGCCGCCCTCCCACCTGCCCCCCGACAAGTGGGAATGCGGCCCGCGGGCCTCGCCGCGGGCCACCGGACCGAGGTCCGGAAGCCCGAGTCCCCCAGCGAACCGAACGCACGTTGCCGTGTGTGTTCGTTCCGCTCTGACGCGTCACATAGTGCGGCCCGCCCGTGGGGCCTGTGCCGATTCTGTGAAAAGTGGCGGAAAAGAGCGGGCAGCTGCTGGGAGGTGTGGGGCGGGGCGGATGGGGCGCGTGGGAAGGAGCGCGGTGCCGCCGCGTGTCCGGTGGCGATGACGGCGTGGCCGCTCAGCGGGGTTCGGGCTGCCTCGCCGCCGTAGTACGTGGAGCATGCATGTATGGGGCGTGCGCCCGGCGTGCTCGGGTTTTTGCAGTGGACCGGACCAATGAAGGGAATCAGCCACGCCTCAGGGCTTGCCGAACACCGCGGCGGAATGCCGGAAAGCGCGTTCTGACCTGCACGGCAGACGCGTTCCGGGGGACCGGTCCACCGTGGGTATCAGGCCCCGCGTCCCGCGCCGCCGGGCGCAGTCCCGCCGTACCCCCGGAACCCGCCGCCGCAAGGGTGCGGACCGCGCCAGCGGCAGGGCGCGGCCGGACGGCGGACACGTCCGCCCCGGGTGCCGCCCCCGCCGCACTCCCGGCGCTCCCGACACCGCCCCTCAGACCCCGCCCGCCCGCACCGCCGACACCGCCTTGCGCGCCGCCACCAGGACCGGGTCCCACACGGGCGAGAACGGCGGCGCGTACCCGAGGTCGAGCGTCGTCATCTGCTCCACCGTCATGCGTGCCGTCAGCGCCACGGCCGCCACGTCGACCCGCTTGGCGGCGCCCTCGCGGCCCACGATCTGGACGCCGAGCAGCCTGCCCGTGCGCCGCTCGGCCAGCATCTTCACCGTCATCAGGGCCGCTCCGGGGTAGTACCCGGCCCGGCTCGTCGACTCGATGGTCACCGCCACGTACTGCAGGCCCGCCGCCCGCGCGTCCTTCTCCCGCAGGCCCGTGCGCGCGATCTCCAGGTCGCAGACCTTGCTCACGGCCGTGCCGACGACGCCCGGGAACGTGGCGTACCCGCCGCCCACGTTCGACCCGATGATCTGCCCGTGCTTGTTCGCGTGCGTGCCGAGCGCGATGTGCCGCTCCCGGCCCGAGACCAGGTCGAGGACCTCCACACAGTCGCCGCCCGCCCAGATCGCTCCGTCCGCGACCGGCCCCCGCACCCGCATCGCCGGGTCGGTGAGCAGCCCGCCGTGCTCCCCGAGCGGCAGCCCGGCGGCGCGTGCGAGGGCGGTCTCGGGGCGTACGCCGATCCCGAGCACCACCACGTCCGCGGGGAATTCACGGTCCTCCGTGGCCACGGCCCTGGCCCGGCCGTCGTCCCCGGTGAGGATCTTGGTGACCTCGGCGTCGTTCACCATCGTGATGCCCATGCCGGTCATCGCCTCGTGCACGAGGCGGCCCATGTCCGGGTCGAGCGTGGACATCGGCTCCCGGCCGCGGTTGACGACCGTGACCTCGTAGCCCCGCCCGAGCAGCGCCTCCGCCATCTCCACGCCGATGTAGCCCGCGCCGATCACCACGGCCCGGCGGCCGGACGTCCCGGTGAGCGTGTCGAGGAGTGCCTGTCCGTCGTCCAGGGTCTGCACGCCGTGCACGCCCGGGGCGTCGATGCCGGGCAGGTCCGGGCGCAGCGGCCGGGCGCCGGTGGCGATCACGAGCTTGTCGTACGCGGTCCACTCCTCGGCGCCCGATGCGAGGTCCCGCGCGCGCACCCGCCGCTCCCGCGCGTCGATCTCGACGACCTCGGTACGCATCCGCAGGTCGATGGAGCGTTCCCGGTGCTCCTCGGGCGTCCGCGCGATCAAGTCGTCCCGCTCGGCGACGTCGCCGCCCACCCAGTAGGGGATCCCGCACGCCGAGAACGAGGTGAAGTTGCCCCGCTCGAAGGCGACGATCTCCAGCTCCCGCGGCGACTTCAGCCTGCGTGCCTGCGACGCGGCCGACATCCCGGCCGCGTCCCCTCCGATGACCACCAGTCGTTCACTCATGCGGACACGCTACGGGGCGGGGGCAGTTCGGGCCCCGGTGCCGCCCCCGGCACGGCACCGGGACCCCGTCCCCGCCCCGCGCAGGTCAGGAACCGCCCGACGCCTCGGGAGGCTTCGGGCCGCTCGTACCGCCCGGGTTCCTGCCGCCGGAGCCGCTCGTGCCGCTGCCGCCGGAGCCGCTCGTGCCGCTGCCGCCCGGGCCCCCCGCGGGCAGCGCCACCGCCCGCCGCCCCATCCGCGGCCGCACCACCCGCAGCCACAGCAGCACCAGCAGCGCCGCGACCGCCGCGAACGGCAGGGCCGCCGCCAGGGCGACCGCCAGCCACCCCAGCATCGTCACGAACGCGCCCCAGCCGCCGGACAGCGCGCCCGCGAACGTCGGGTCGTCGTCATCCTTGCCGTCCGCACCGGAGTCCGGCGACTCGGTGAGCGTGAGCGTGATGGTGGCCATCGTCGTGCGGTCCTTCAGCGAGGACTGCCGTGCGAGCAGCGCCTCCAGGTCAGCCTGACGGCCGCTCAACTCGCCCTCCAGCGAGACGATGTCGCTGATCTTCGTGGCCTTGTCCATCAGCGTCCGCACCCGTGCCACGCTCGCCCGCTGCGTCCGGATCCGGCTCTCGACGTCCACGACCTCCTCGGTGACGTCCTCGGCCTTGGCGTTGCGGCTGATCAGCTTCCCCGTGCCCGCGAGGTCGGAAAGGACCTGCTCGTAGCGGTCCTGCGGGACGCGGAGCACGACGCGGGAACGGTCGTGGCCGCGCCCGTCGCGGTCCGTGGACTCGTCGCCGACGAGACCGCCCGCGCCCTCGGCCGCCGTCCGCGCCCGCTCCAGGGCCCGCGGCACGTCCTTGACGCGCACGGTCAGCGAGGCGGTGCGGATGATGTGGGTGTCGGCGCGCCGCAGCGGCCCGGACGGGTTCCGGGCGTCGCCGCGCTTCTTCCCGCTCCCGGCACGGTCGCCGCCCGCCTCGGCGTCGCCCCGCGCCCCGCTCTCGTCGGCCAGGGCATCGCTGTCGTCGCCGGGCCCCTGGCTGGCCTGGGCCCCCGCGGCCCGGTCGCCGCCGGAGTCGCTGCCCTTGGCACCGTCGTTGTCACCGCCCGCGCCGCACCCCGCGAGCGCGAGCGTCACCGTGAGGAGCACCGCGGCGAGCCCGGTGAGCGGGCCCCGCCGCACCGCGCGCCCGCGCCCCGCCCGGCCGGGCGGCGTCGGCGCACCCGGAACCGGTGGCGCGTCGGCGGGCGCGGGCCCACCGCCCGTACCGGATGACCCTGACGTGCTGGACGTGTACATCGACGTACCCCCGAGATCGTGGTGAGTGTGCTCCTACGACGCAGGGACCGGTCGCGGTGTTCGGTCCGGGTGGTCCCGATGAGGTTCCGGCGCGGTCACGGACGGGACTCGTCCGCAAGAGCGCGGGGGCGTGAACCGGAGGGCGAGGGGGCGCCTGTGCCGGGGGCCGTGCGGGGGCCGGGGCCGGAGGGGCGCGTGGGTCACCGGCCCGGAAGGGTGTGTGGGTCCCTGGTCCGGAAGGCGGCGCGGGCACCCGGCCAGGAAGGGTGTGCGGGCACCGGGGTTCGGAAGGGCGCGTGGGGGCCGGGGTTCGGAAGGCGGTGCGAGCACTCCGACCGGAGGGGCGTGTGGGCGCCGGGTTCGGAAGGGCGTGGGGTCTTCGGTCCGGAAGGTTGTGCGGGTGCCGGGTGCCGGGTGCCGGGTGCCGGGTGCCGGGTGCCGGGTGCCGGTTGCCGGGTTCGGAAGGGCGCGTGGGCTCCCGGTCTGGAAGGGCGCGGGGCCCTCGGTCTGGAAAGCGGTGCGAGCACTCCGACCGGAGGGGCGTGTGGACCGGGTTCGGAAGGGCGCGGGGTCCTCGGTCTGGAAGGCTGTGCGGGCTCCCGGTCTGGAAGGCCGTGCGGGCTCCCGGTCCGGAAGGCCGCGCGGGCCCCCGGCCCGGAAGGCCGCGCGGGCCCCCGGCC
This sequence comes from Streptomyces sp. NPDC041205, assembly GCF_055591765.1. Lineage (NCBI taxonomy): Bacteria > Bacillati > Actinomycetota > Actinomycetes > Kitasatosporales > Streptomycetaceae > Streptomyces > Streptomyces sp. NPDC041205. Next base: position 149,325 of record NZ_JBVIZH010000009.1, read on the forward strand.
CGGAAGGCCGCGCGGGCCCCCGGCCCGGAAGGGCGCAGGTGCCCGAAAACGGTTCTGATCGGCTCTGAGAGAGTGGGGGCATGCGCGCAGCGGACACACGGACCAGTACCCGGACGAGCCAGGATTCCTCCGTCCCCGGCGGTCCGCCGGGCGGCCTCGGTCACGTCGTCGTCATCGGCGGCGGCATCGCGGGCCTCGCCGCCGCGCACCGGCTCCTCGACGCCGGAGCGCGCGTCACCGTCCTGGAGGCGTCCGACCGGCTCGGCGGCAAGCTGCGCGCGGGCGAGATCGCGGGCGTGCGCATCGACCTCGGTGCCGAGTCGATGCTGGCCCGCAGGCCCGAGGCGGTCGGCCTCGCCCGCGAGGTCGGCCTCGGCGAACGGCTTCAGCCACCGGCGACGGCGAGTGCCGCGATCTGGACCCGCGGGGCGCTGCGCCCCATGCCCAAGGGCCACGTCATGGGCGTGCCCGGTGACGCCTCCGCCGTCGCCGGGGTGCTCTCCGACGAGGGCCTGCGCCGCGTCGAGCGGGACCGCGAACTGCCGCCCACCGAGGTCGGCGAGGACGTCGCGGTCGGGGAGTACGTCGCCGGGCGGGTCGGCCGCGAGGTCGTGGACCGCCTGGTGGAGCCGCTGCTCGGCGGGGTGTACGCCGGGGACGCGTACCGCATCTCGATGCGCTCCGCCGTCCCGCAGCTCTTCGAGGCCGCCCGCACCCACACCTCCCTCACCGAGGGCGTCCGCGACCTCCAGGCGCGGGCCGCCGGGAACCAGCGGACCGGCCCCGTCTTCATGGGCATCGACGGCGGCGTCGGCCAACTGCCGCTCGCCGTCGCCGAGTCGGTGCGGGCGCGCGGCGGCGAGATCCTGCTGGGCTGCGCGGCGCACGGGCTGCGCCGGGTCGAGGACGGCTGGGAGGTGTACGTCGAGGACTGGGACCTGGAGGCCGACGCCGTCGTCCTCGCCGTGCCCGCCCCGCACGCCGCCCGCCTCCTGGAGCACGACGTCCCCGGGGCCGCGGCCGAGTTGCGCGCCGTCGAGTACGCCTCCATGGCGCTGGTCACCCTCGCCTACCGCCGGGCCGACGTGGGCGCGCTGCCCGACGGGAGCGGGTTCCTGGTGCCGCCCGTGGACGGGCGGACGATCAAGGCGTCCACGTTCGCGAGCCAGAAGTGGGGGTGGATCGCGGAGCAGGACCCGGAGCTGTTCGTGCTGCGCACTTCGGTGGGGCGCCACGGCGACGAGAAGGACCTGGGCCGCCCGGACGACGAGCTGGTCGACGTCTCGCGGGCGGACCTGCGCGCGGCCACCGGCCTCGACGCGGCGCCCGTCGCCTCGGCCGTCACGCGCTGGGACAGCGGACTGCCGCAGTACCCCGTCGGCCACCACGCGCGCGTGGCCCGCGTCCGCGAGCACGTGGGCCGGGTGCCGGGCCTCGCGGTCTGCGGGGCGGCGTACGACGGAGTGGGCATCCCCGCCTGTATCGCCGGCGCGAACGCGGCCGTGGACCAGCTCACCGGGGACCTTTCCGGAGTGCGGGAGCTCACCGCCAACCCGGTGCAGAGCCTGCACGGCGGCGCGGGAGAATAGCCGCATGAGTGACGACGCCCCCGCCAAGATCCCGAACGCCGGCAAGAAGGCCAAGGACCTCAACGAGGTCATCCGCTACACCCTGTGGTCCGTCTTCAAGCTCCGCGACGTCCTGCCCGAGAGCCGCCTCGGCTACGCGGACGAGGTCCAGGAGCTGTTCGACAAGCTCGCGGCCCGTGACATCACCGTCCGCGGCACCTACGACGTCTCCGGCCTGCGCGCCGACGCCGACGTCATGATCTGGTGGCACGCGGAGACCGCCGACGAGCTCCAGGAGGCGTACAACCTCTTCCGGCGCACCAAGCTCGGCCGCGCCCTGGAGCCGGTCTGGTCCAACATGGCGCTGCACCGCCCCGCCGAGTTCAACAAGTCGCACATCCCGGCGTTCCTGGCCGACGAGACGCCCCGCAACTATGTGAGCGTCTACCCCTTCGTGCGCTCCTACGACTGGTACCTGCTGCCCGACGAGGACCGTCGCCGCATGCTCAAGGACCACGGCATGATGGCCCGCGGCTACCCCGACGTGCGCGCCAACACGGTCGCCTCGTTCTCCCTCGGCGACTACGAATGGCTGCTGGCCTTCGAGGCCGACGAGCTGTACCGCATCGTCGACCTCATGCGGCACCTGCGCGCCTCCGAGGCCCGCATGCACGTCCGCGAGGAGGTGCCGTTCTTCACCGGCCGCCGCAAGTCCGTGGCGGACCTGGTGGCGGGTCTGGCCTGAGCCGAAATTCGGTTGCCGCGCCCGCCCCGCGGGGGTTTCATCGAGAGGTCGAACCTCTGACTGAGAGGTCGGTCCTCCAGTCGAACCTCCCAGACGGAAAGCCGGTGTTGTATGCCCAGGGCCCTGCGGAATCTCTCGAGTTCACCCCATTCCGCATCGCTCAGGAGTCCTCTCTCCCATGTCACGCAACACCTCTCGGCGGGCGCGCACTGAAGCACGCGCCCAGTCCTTCCGCTGCTCGCAGTGCGGCCTCGACGTATCGATGACCGCACCCGGCACCGACCACCGCAACCACTGTCCGAACTGCCTGTGGAGCCGTCACCTCGACGACACCCCCGGCGACCGGGCGGCGGACTGCGGAGCCAGGATGGAACCCCTCGCCATCTCCGTGCGAGGAGACGGCGAGTGGGTCCTCGTCCACCGCTGCACCCACTGCGGCGTCCTGCACGCGAATCGCACCGCGGGTGACGACAACGTCCTGCCGCTGACGCGCCTCGCGGTGCGCCCGCTGGCACAGCCGCCGTTCCCGCTGGAGCGCCTCGGCGCGCTCTGACGTCTAGAGCGGCTTGGGGAAGCCCGCCGCCCGCGCTCCCGACAGCGGCTTCGGCTCCGGGTGCGGCGCGCACGACGCGCGTCGCACCGGGAGCTCGCCCTCCAGGAGATACGCGTCCACGTGGCTGTTGACGCAAGGGTTCGGGCCGCCCGCGATGCCGTGCGTGCCCGCGCCCTTCTCGGTCACGAGGACCGAGCCCGCGAGCCGGTGGTGCAGCTCCAGAGCGCCCTCGTACGGCGTCGCCGCGTCCCGCTCGGCGGCCAGGATCAGGGTCGGCGGCAGGGCGCCCGCGGCGGTGCGCACGTCGAGGGCCTGCTGGCGCGGCGCGGGCCAGTAGGCGCACGGCAGGTTCATCCAGGCGTTGTCCCAGGTCTCGAACGGCGCGAGGCGCGCGAGGGCGGAGTTGTCGCGGTCCCAGGTGGGGAAGTCCGTGGGCCAGGCGGCGTCGTTGCACTCGACGGCCGTGTAGACGGCGTTGCCGTTCTCGTCCTCGACGGCCGCCGCCGGGTGCGGCGCGGCCTGGTCGATCAGCGGCTTCGGGTTGCCCTTCAGATACTGCGACAGGGCCGTCGCCCGCATCGGCCAGTAGTCGTCGTAGTACGCGGCCCGCAGGAACGCCGCCCGCAGTTGCGACGAGCCGACCTTGCCGCCGGCGGGCTTGTGCGTCAGTTCGGCGCGGACCGTCTCGTAGGAGCGCTGCACCTCCCGCGCCGTCGTGCCCAGGCCGTACGTCTTGTGGTGCTTGGCGATCCAGGTGCGGAAGTCCGCCCAGCGCCGCTCGAAGGCGAAGGACTGGTCGAGGTTGTTGGCGTACCAGATCTGGTCGGGGGCCGGGTTGACCGCCGAGTCGAAGACCATGCGGCGCACGTGTCCGGGGAACAGCGTCGCGTAGACGGAGCCGATGTAGGTGCCGTACGAGGCGCCCATGAACGTCAGCTTCCGCTCGCCGAGGGCCGCGCGCAGCACGTCCAGGTCGCGGGCGTTGTTCAGGGTCGTGTAGTGGCGCAGGTCCGGGCCCGCGTGCCGGGCGCAGCCGCGTGCGTACGCTTTCGCCTGCGCGACGCGCTCCGCCTTGTACGAGGCGTCGGGGTGCGTCGGAGAGTTGGTGGGCGCCTTGGCGAACTGCTTCGGGTCCTGGCAGGACAGCGGCGCGGAGCGGCCGACGCCGCGCGGCGCGTAGCCGACGAGGTCGTACGCCGCCGCGATGCGCCGCCACTCCGGCATCGGGCCGACCATCGGGAAGTACATCCCCGACGCGCCGGGGCCGCCCGGGTTGAAGACCAGCGCGCCCTGCCGCGACACCACGGCCCGGCCCGACTTCCCGGTGGCCTCGACGCGGCTGACGGTCAGCCGGATCTGCTTGCCGTCGGGGTGGGCGTAGTCGAGGGGGACGGTGACCGTGCCGCACTCCACGGACGGCGGCAGGTTCTCCGCCCGCGGGCAGGCGCCGAAGTCGATGCCGGTGGTCTGGGCGCGCTGGGCGGCGAGCGCGGTGCCGAGGGTCTCGGGGGAGGGGGTGGCGTTGGCGGGGGTGGCGGCGCTGCTCGCGGGGGCCGCGGCGAGGGCGGTCAGGACGAGGGAGCCGATGGTTCCGACGGTTCTGTACAGGGCGGCTGCTGCTGGTGCTCTCATCGCTGTTCTGTGTCCCTTTCGCGGCGCGGGCCCAAGTGATTGCGTAAATCGCAAAATCACAACAAAAGGGATATTCAGTTCGAAGAGTGGCAATGTCCAGCACCGGCCCGCGGGCGTCGCGAGTCGCGCCCCAATGGCCCCTCGGGGGGCGGGGCGGGGCCCTACGGCCGGGTCTCGCGGTACCCGTCGAGGTTCGGGTCCCGGTGCGAGAGCGCGGCGCGCAGGGCCGGGTCCTCCAGGGCGCGCAGGCCGCGCACGGCCACCGACGTCAGGTCGTCCCGCGAGGGCAGCGCGCCGAGCAGCCGCCGCCCCGCCGGGGACGCCCAGCGCGTGGTCGGCACCTCGAAGCGGGCGATGGCCAGACAGCTCACCGTGAGGAAGAACGGCAGCGCGAACCACACCGCGACCGGCAGCCCGCCCTCGTGCCCCTGGGCCGGAAGCAGCGTCGCGCACGCCCCGAGGGCGACGACGGCGACCGCGGCCGCCCGCACCTGCCGCGCCGCGCCCGCGATCCCCGACCACATCCCGTCCGGCACCGCGAGGCCCGCCGTGACCAGCCGGTCCGCGAGTGCCCGCACCCCGTCCCCGGCCGCCGCGGCCCTGCGCACCGGCGCGATCCGCGACTGCCCGGCCGGACCGATCGCCCCGAGCACCGACCGCTCCAGGTCGTCCCCGGCCACCGGATCCACCACGGTCGCCCACCCCGTGTGCGCGAGCAGCAGCCGCCGCCCCCGCGCCATCGAAAGGAGCGCCACGTCGACGACCCGCCCGGGCCCGCCCGACAGGAACGCCGCCTCGTACAGCGTCAGATGCCGCCCCTCGTGCGCCCCGCGCGCCTCACTGGCCGCGGCGCGCACCGCTGCCACGCAGAGCCGGCCGCAGGACAGCGAGGCGAGAGCACAGGCGAGGAGCAGCAGCGGAACCCAGAACATGCCGGTTTTCTATGTGAAGGACGTGTGACGCCGCTACCGGTATTCCAGGATATGGACACCCGAGCCCGCGCCCCGCTGATCCGCCGAACCGGCCGCCCGCCGACCCGGCCGCCCGCCGACCCGGCCGCCCGCCGACCCGGCCGACCCGTCCCGCCTCAGTCGCGCGGGCCGGGCGCGGGCCGCGAGACCGCGGGGGGCAGGGAGTACGTGGGAGTCGGGGACACCGGTGCCGCCGGGGGCGGGGAGTCCTGGGGGCCCGGGGGCGCGGGGGAGCGGGCCGGGGGCTGCGGCGTGGACGTGGCGGCGTCGCGGGCCAGGCCGTCGAAGTCGACCAGACCCGTGCCCTCCAGGACCTTGATGTGGTCGAGGACCGTGGTGTTCGCGTCGTCGGCGAGCGCCCGCACCTGGGAGTTGCGGGTGGTGGCGCGGACCTCCGCCACGAGCGCGAAGACCTTGCCGTGGGCGCGCCGCAGGACGTTCGCGAACTTCACGTCGTACGCCGTGCCGCGCTCCGCGCTCAGCTCCGCCAGCCAGCGCCGCTGCTGGCCGCTGGGCTGGCTGGGCAGTTCGAGCCGCAGCGCCGCCGCCACCTCGCGCACCCGCGCGTCCAGGAACGTGTGCCCCTCGACCAGGTGCTTGCCCGCGATGTGCACGGCCCGCGTGGTGCCGCGCTCCCCGGCCTGCTGGCCCGCGGGCAGTTCCCACAGGCCCGCGAGCCGCACCTTCGTGATGAAGTCCCGGTCGAGCGCGGACAGCGGCCCGTAGTCCGTCGACACGGTCTGCGAGGTGAGTGCGTCGAGGCCGGTGCCCGAGCGGTCCTCGTACGACCACACGGGATAGACCAGCGCGGCCAGCGTGGCCACGAGACCGGTGAGAACGAGACCGGTGCCGCTGATGATTCGGGAACGCATGACGCCTCCTGTCGCGCCACCGCACGCTAGTGCGCGGCGCGGGGGAGGCGTTCCGCATACCGAACGGAGTACGCCAACGGCTGTACGAGGCCGCGAGATCCCGTTACGTCGCCGGGGCGGGATCGGCGTCCACGCCCTCGTGGCCGGGGGCGGTCCGCCGCGCCCTGCGCAGCGCGAGCCGGGCCGCCCGCGTCCGCAGCCAGCGGGTGAGGGGGCGCCCGTCGAGCGGCTTCGGCCCCGAGCGCTCCAGCCACCAGGCCGTCAGCTCGCCGCGCGCCGCCGCGTCCTCGGGTCGCCCGGCGAGCAGCAGGTGCTCGGCGAAGTCGAGCGCGTCCTGGCGGTAGCCGCCCGTCATGGGGCGGGTGCGGGCGTAGTCGAGGAACTCCGCGCGGTACGCGTCGCCGACGATCCACGGCAGTTCCGGCGCGACCTTCGCCACGACGTCCGCCCGCTTGGCGCCGAGCGCGCGGCTCTGCACCCGCAGCCGGGCCCCGTCGAAGCCCTCCGGCGCGGGGGTGCCCGCGACGAGGGCGGAGAGGAGGGCGGCCTGGGCGAGGGCCACGCGCTGGCGGGCTTCGGGGGTGGCGGGCGTGGTGGTCGGTTCGGGCTTGGGGGGCTTGGGGGACGCGGTGGGCGTGGGGCCGTCGGCCGGGTCCGGTGCCGGGGGCATCGCCGACCTCGTGGCCGTGGCCTGGGCGGTGCCCGTGACCGTGGCCGTCGACACCGTCTCCCGGATCGCCGTCAACTCCCGCTCCAGCTCGCCCTCCTCGGGGAAGTTCTCGTCCCGCTCCAGGAGCACCCCCGGCGGCCGGGTGCGCGCGGCGAGGTCGGCGAGGATGTCGAGGACGGGCCGCGGCACGGGGTGGGCGTGGCTGTCGTGCCACACGCCGTCCCGCTCGAAGCCGCCCGCCACATGGACGTACGCGATGGCCTCCACCGGCAGCTCGTCCAGGGCGCGGGCCGGGTCCTCGCCCCGGTTGACGTGGTTGGTGTGCAGATTGGCGACGTCGATGAGCAGCCGGACGCCGGTCCGCTCCACCAGCTCGTAGAGGAACTGCCCCTCCGTCATCTCCTCGCCGGGCCAGGAGATGAGGGCGGCGATGTTCTCGACGGCGAGCGGCACGGGCAGCGCGTCCTGGGCGATGCGGACGTTCTCGCACAGCACGGCGAGCGCGTCCCGGGTGCGCGGCACGGGCAGCAGGTGCCCCGCTTCGAGGTGCGGCGACGCGGTGAGGGCGCCTCCGGCCCGTACGAACGCGATGTGCTCGGTGACGAGCGGTGAGCCGAGTGCCTGCGCGCGCTCTGCGAGGGCGGTGAGCCGGGCCTCGTCCGGGCGCTCGGCGCCGCCGAGGCCGAGCGAGACGCCGTGCGGCACGACCGTCACGCCTCGCTCGCGCAGCCGCAGCAGGGAGTCGGGCAGGTGGCCCGGGCACACGTTCTCGGCGACGGCCTCGACCCAGTCGATGCCGGGCATGCGCTCGACGGCGTCGGCGATCTCCGGACGCCATCCGATGCCGGTCCCCAGCTGAGCCATCGTGCCTCGCGCGGTCGTTCGTGCGGTCGTTCGTGCAGTCGTGCCTCGTGCGGTGGCGGCTTCGCCCGCCGCTGTCTCCTGTACCGCTCGTACCGTCGTCGTCCCCCGTGCGGTCATCGTCGTTCCCCCTCCTTGCCGCTGGTCCTCCCCGGTCGTTCACGTAGCCGTAGTCATGACCGCGCCAGGCCGGGGCGAACCCTCTGATCAGGTGTTTCAGAGCTACATTTGAGGTTCGGGCCGATCGGTGTTGACGGTGCCCGGAGCGCCGGGGGAGGGCCGTGAGGTGCCGGAGACGTCGCCGGTGGGGGCTGCGGGGTCGGGCTGCGGGGGAGTGTTGCCGTCGGGCGGCGGGGGCCCGGTCGGGCTCGCGGTCGACTTGCCCGCGGTGTCGTTCGCGATGGCGTCGAAGTCGACGTAGCCGGTGCCTTCGAGCATCGTGATGTGGTCGAGGACGGTCTGGTTGGCGTCGGACGCGAGCTGGCGCACCAGGGAGTTGCGGGTGGTGTCGCGCACCTGGGCGACGAGGCTGAAGACCTTGCCGTGCGCGACGCGCAGCCGGTTGGCGAACTTGCGCTGGTAGTCCTCGCCGGTCGCCGCGGTCAACTCCCGGAGCCAGCCCTGCTGCTGGGCGGTGGGCTGGTTCGGCAGCTCCACGCCGAGCTGCGAGGCGATGCCGCGCACCCGCTCGTCGAGGTCGGTGTGGCCGACGATCAGATGGTCGCCCGCCTCCTTGACGGCCTTGCTCGGCGCTCGCTCCACGGCCTGCTGTCCTGCGGGTATCTCCCAGAGCCCGGCGAGGCGCACCTTCACCAGGAAGTCCCGGTCGGTGGCGGACAGCGGGCCCCAACGGGTCGACACGCTCCCGGCGTTGAGGTTCGCCTCGCCCGTGCCCGAGCGGTCGGCGTAGGACCACACCGGGAAGGCGAGGGCGCCCACGGTGACGACGAGGGCCGCGATGATCAGGGCCGTGCCGTTGATACGCCCCATGTGCCTGATGCGCTGCAAAGTGCCTCCCGAGCCGCATCCCGGCCGGGGGCCGGGCCACTTGGTGGTACGGGAAGGTACGGGAGGGGTGGGGCCGGTGTTCAGCGACGTGAAGGTTCTGTGACGGGGGTCACGTGGCGGGGGTGCGTGGGCGGGTGGCGCGCGGCCTCGGTGTTGTCAGTGCCGTCGACTAGGGTCCGGAAGGACAGGGGCCGGGTCCGTGTGGAACGACCCGGTCCGGCACACGATCGCCAACTGAACACCGCGGGGGCGGTTCGCGCGCACGGGGAACGTGTCGGAGTGCGCGGGGGAGCCGTACCGGGCGGTGCACACGGGGAATTGGGAGGGGCCATGGCGCCTGCGGAGCCGATCGACCTGATCCGCCTGGAGGGCGAGGACAACAGCGTCGTCGTCAGGATCACCGGAAAGCGCCCCGCCCCGGGGCGCCCCGGAGTCGACGAACTCGTCGGCGAGATCCTCGTCGACACCGCCTTCGTCCGGGGGACGCTCGCCACGTCGGTGTCCCCGGAGGACCTCACCCAGTGGCGCGAGACCCTCGACGCCCTGGACGGCGGCGACGACACCACCTGGCGCGAGGGCGGCCGCGCCCCCGAACTCCTCGTCGAACTCGACCCGGACGGCGAGCACGCCCACGTCACGATCACCGACCACACGATGTCCCGGACCGCGGTCACGGCGACGGTCACGCTCACGGACGAGTGGTTCGACGAGGCGTACGACCGGTTGGACGCGACGCTGCGGGCGTGGCCGGTGGAGGGGGCGCTGCAGGGGTGACGGGACGGCCCGGCCCGTGGCGCGGGCCGGGCGAGGATCTTCTGTGGAGGTGAGGAGGCCGATGGCACACGCGACAGACGCTGAAGCCCCGCGATGGGCGGACGTCGAGTACTGGCGGGGCTACCTCGCCTCCTACAGCACCGACATCCTGCGGGCGAACGAGAGCGACGCGTCGCGGGAGATCAGCGACGCTCAGCGGGCTGCCGGGTGGCTCGGGCAGGCGGGTGCGACCGAGGAGCAGTTGGCGGCCGCGGAGGAGCGGCTCGGTGTTCGACTGCCGCCCAGCTACCGCGCGTTCCTGGGCGCGTCCAACGGCTTCAGCCACCTGGGTCCGTTCATGTACGAGATGAGAACCACCGGGACGGTGGGCCTGCTGCGCGAGGCGGCTCCCTCGACCTGGGCGATCATCCGCGAGGGCGGACCCGAGGAAGCCGCCTACATGGACCGGGTGTTGCTGGTGTCGGACTTCGGCGACGCCCAGTTCTGGCTGCTCGACCCCGGTGACGTCTCGCCCGACGGGGAGTGGGCCGCCGACATCTGGGCCAGTTGGTACCCGGGCCTGCGCGAGCGTCGCCGCTCGTTCGCCGACCTCGTCGCCGACGAACGGCGGTCCTTCGAGCAGTTGCGGGACGACGCCTGACCCGGTCTGACGCGCCAGCTCGCCGCACGCGGAGCCGGGGCGGGGCTTCAGGGCCGCCGCAGCGCCGGGTGGTCCGCCACCACCGTGCAGGAGCCGGGGGCGATTTCCGTGAAGCCCGCGTCGCGGACCACGGGGAGGCCGCTCGTGGTCAGTTCGGGCCAGTGGGACGCGGGGGCGGTGCGGACGGACAGGGGGAAGCCCGCCTCGCGCCAGGCCGTGCGGTCCGCGGCGGAGAGGTCCCACCAGGCCAACTGGGCGCCGTGGCCCGCCTGGGCCATCGCCTTGCCCGCCGACATGGTGATGTCGGGGTTCAGCCAGAGCACGGGGGTGGACGGGTCGGGGTCCCGCGGGGGCTCCGGGTCGTCCAGATCCGTGCCGGAGACCTGGAGGCGGGCCAGGTCCTTGGGCCAGCCGTCCAACGGCACCGGCGGATAGACGCGCACCTCGGCCGACTTGCCCGTCACCGTGATGCCGGGCAGCGCCTCCGCCCGCCGCCACTCCGCGCCGCGCGCCCTGCGCACCACCTTGCGGATGCGGGCGTCCTGCCAGTCCCGCATCGCCCGTGCCCACGCCCCCTCGCCGAGCGCCCGCTCGTCGCTCAGGATCGTCAGGACCGCCCGGGCCGCCGTCTCCAGCGCGTCCGTACGGGCCGGAGGCGCGGCCCGCTCGATCCTGGCCACCAGGGGCAGCACGAACTGCGGGGCCTCGTCGCGCGGCGTGCGTGCGACGCGGAAAGGGCTGACGGGAGCGGAGTCCCCGGCGGCCGGGGTGTCCTGGGCGCCTTGCGGGTTCCGGGAACCCTGCGAGTCCTGGGAAGCCCGCGTGTTCGGGGAGTCTTCGGGGCGGGGCGCGTTGCTGGTCACCCGTCCAGTCTGCCAGGGCGGTGATCGCGGCCCCGGCGCGGTCCCGCGGAGCCCTGGCGCGGTCCCGCGGCCCCCAGAGCCCTCGCGCGCGGCCGTGCGCGAGGACAACGAACCGCCCGCGGCCCGCGACTGCGCAGCGGCGGCGGGAGGCGCCCGGCGGGCGCACCTCGCCTGTCTGCTCACCGCCTTCCTCGCCACGGCCGTGCTCGGCACGGCGGCCGTCGCCGTCATGAGCGACGCGGCGAGCACCGACCACCAGACGGCGGTGGCGCGGGGCCCCGCGGCCCGGGGCGGGGCTGCTCGCGATGCTCGTCAGCGCGTTGCTCGGCACGGCCGTCGGCGCCCTCACCAGCCGACCGCTGCTGCGCTCGCCAGGACGGGCCGTCCCGGCGCTCCTGTTCGGCGTGCTCGTCGCCCTGGTGACGGCGGGCTCACCGGCCAGGATGGCGCTGACGGAGCTGGTCAGCGGCTCGCGGGACGGGGTGGTGCCGGTGCCGGTGGGGGCGTTCGCGGGGGCGCTGGCCGCGGTGGGGGTGGCGTGCGGGGTCTGCTCGCGGCGGGGGTGAGGCCCGGCCGCGCCCGGCCCGGACAACCGCCCCCGCTCAGCCCGAGCAGGCCGTCCGCTGGGCCTCCTGCCACTCGCAGACCGGGCACAGGGTGCTGCCGCGGTGGGACTCCGGGTACTCCGTGGGCCTGCGGCACAGCACGCACTCCGCGAACGGTGGGCCCTCCGCCGGGCGGGGGCCGGTCGCGGGGGCCTGGGCGCAGTACTCGTCGTCGTCCGCCATGGTGGCGAGCCTAGGTTCTGTCCGGGGGCCGGGCGACATCCCCCCCCGGGGCACCACAAGCTCCCGCCGGACAGCCTCCAGGTGCCGCGTCGGCGGCGGCCCGTGAGACGGGCGCGTCAGCCGAGGCTGTGAGACGGGCGCGTCAGCCGAGGCTGTGAGACGGACGCGTCAGCCGAGGCCCATGAGACGGAGGAGCGTCTCACGTGTGGTCAGACCGGTGTGCGAGCCGGTCTTCTCGCCCTGGTCGAAGGCCACCGCCATCGGCACGGACCGGACGCTGTACCGGCGCGCCGTCTCGGGACAGTCGTCGATGTCGACCGAGACGACCTTGATCTTGGTCTGGAAGTCCTCCGCGATCTTCTCCGCGACCGGAGCCATCTGCTTGCACGGTCCGTTCCACGAGGCGCGGAACACCACAAGGACCGGAACGGGGGCCCTGAGGACATTCCCGTGGAAGTCGGCATCCGTCGCGAGGGCCTTCACGAACTGGTTGTCTGCCATGCCGCTCCCCGGGCTCGGCCGCGCACGCCGCATCGGACAGCGCTTCACGCTAGTGCCGCCGCCGACGGTCCAGGAAGAGCGCTATCAGGCCACGGAGCCACCCGCGGAAAGGCCCTGGCTCCGCGCGGCCCCGATCTGCTCCGAGACCCGGACGAAGCGGAACCCGCGCTCACGCAGCTTCGGGACGATCGTGCGCAGGGCGCGCTCCGTCGCGGGGGCGGCGCTGCGGGTGCAGTGCAGGACGACCACCGAGCCGGGCCGCACCCCGTCGAGCACCTGCCGGGCCACCGCGGCGGGGTCCGTGGCGAACGCGTCGCCGCCCACCACGTCCCACTGCACGGCGGTGACCCCGGCCGGGGCGAGCGCGCGCAGCGCCCGCTGGTCGTAACAACCGCCGGGGAAGCGGAAGTACGGCACCGGGCGCTCGACGCCCGCCCTGCGGAAGGCGGTGAAGGCGCGCTCCACGTCGGCGCGCATGCGGTGCGGGGCGACGGTGGGCAGGCCGTAGCAGTCGGAGGTGAAGGAGTGGTGGCTGTACGAGTGGTTGGCGACCTCGAAGAGGGGGTCGCGGCCGATGGCCTTGGCCTGCGCCGGGTACTCCTCGGCCCACCGGCCCGTCATGAAGAAGGTCGCCGGGACCTCGAGGCGGCGCAGGGTGCTGACCAGGGCCGGGTTGTCGAAGCGCTCGCCCGCCCGGGCGCGGGGGCCCTGACCGGCCGTCATGTCGGCGTCGAAGGTGAGGGCGACGGTGGGTGACCCCTGCCGGACGCGGGGGGCGTTCGTGAAGACCGGGGTGAGGCCCTGGGGGCCCGGGGCGAGGGTGGGCGGGGCGGCCTTCTCGGCGGGGGCGGTGTGGTGGGGAGCAGGTTTGTGGGGGCGTGGGGCAGGCGCGGCGCAGGCGCTGAGGGCGGTCAGTGCGGCGGCGGTGAGGGCGGCCAGGGAGACGCGGGCGGCCCGCTGCTGTGCGCGAGTGATCATGCCGCGAAGATAACTGTGCAAATAGGATTTATCGGGTAGGTGGGGCCTGCCCCGAGGAGTGTCCGGCCGAAGCTTCCCGGAGGCCTGGCGGGGGCGGGAGAACTCACGGGAGACAATGCGGGCCCGGCTCGTGATCGTACGAAAGGACGTGCCCCGTGCCCGCCTCCCTCTACAACGTCGCCTTCGGCTGCGTGGACGCGTACGGACTCGCGCGGTTCTGGAGCGAGGTGGTGGGGCATCCGCTGGACCAGGAGGACCGGCCGGGCGACCCTGTCGCCGTGATCGCGCTGCCCACGGGCCTGCACCTGTACTTCGAGAACGTCCCCGAGCCCAAGACCGTGAAGAACCGTGTGCACGTGTGCCTCCAGCCGGACGGCCCGCGGGACGAGGAGGTCGCGCGGCTCCAGGGCGTCGGCGCGGTCGTGCTCGCCGACCGGCGCGAGCCCGACGGCACGGGGTGGGTCGTCTTCACGGACCCGGAGGGCAATGAGTTCTGTGTCCTGCGCAGTGCGGCGGAACGGGACCGGGGCGAGGCCGTGACCTGCGGCGGGGCGAGCTCGCAGTGAGGCGTGCGGGCGGGGCGGCGGACGGTGTTCGCGTGGGAAGTCCGGGTTTGCCAGGGGGCGGCCGCTGTGGAATCGTCCTGAGGTCCTGACTTCCCCTGACGCTTCCCGGTCGCTCCGCGGCCCCGGGCCCCGCGCACCCGCGACCACGAGGAGTTGACGAGCCGTCGATGTCCGACCACACCGACATCACCTGGACCGAGGACATCCGGCCGACCAGAACCCGGCCGGGGCGCCGATCAGGGCGCGGGCCGGGACATGAGGCGGACCACGGCGACGGCGGTCACGTGGACGGCGGCCACGACCGCGACGGCGCTCCCCGCCCCGGGACGCCGGACAACCCCGCCCCCGCCCCCCTCACCCACACCACCCCCTGGCACTCCGAGAGCGGCCTCCCCGCTCCCCGGCGCGTCGTCGTCGCCGACGACCGGATGAAGGCCGACGCCGCCTACCGCCTGGTGTGCGAGGGCACCGCGCTGCTGTGGCGCGGGGACTACCAGGGCGCCCGGCAGTTGCTGCGCGCCCTCGGGCGGCGGCTCGACCGGCTGACGCCGAAGCCGGGGGCCACCCCGGCCGAGACGTTCCACCGGCACCGGCAGGCCCGCGGCCACCGTGCCAGGGTGCTCGGCATGCTGCTCGTCGTGCTCGAGGACGACCACGGGCTCGCCCTGCGCCGCGCCCCCGACGTCCGGGCCGCCTGCACCGAGGCCTACGGCCCGCCCCGGCACCGCACCGTCGTGTCGCTGCGTGAACTGCTCGGCGTGATCGGCGCCCACGAATGGCGCCGCAAGGGCGTGCCGATCCCGGCGCTCGACGCCCGCATCCACCCGCACTACGGCGTGTTCTCCCCGGTCAGGGGCGAGTACGTCGACCTCGTCGGCGACGCCCCGCTGCCCGCCGCGGCCCGGAGCGCCCCCGCGGTCGCCTTCGACCTCGGCACCGGAACCGGCGTGCTCGCCGCCGTCCTCGCGCACCGCGGCCTCGACCGGATCGTCGCCACCGACAGCAGCCCCCGCGCGCTCGCCTGCGCGCGGGACAACGTCGAACGGCTCGGCATCGGCGACCGCGTGGACGTCACCGACAGCGGGGACCTCTACCCGGCGGGCCGCGCCGCCCTCGTCGTCTGCAACCCGCCGTGGCTCCCGGCCCGCCCCACCTCCAGCGTGGAACAGGGCGTGTACGACCCGGGCAGCGCCATGCTGCTCGCCTTCCTCGACGGGCTCGCCGAGCACCTGGAGCCGGGCGGCGAGGGCTGGCTGATCCTCTCCGACCTCGCCGAACACCTGGGCCTGCGGAGCCGTGACGAACTGGTCGGCGCCTTCGACGCGGCCGGGCTGCGCGTCGTCGACCGCCTCGACGCCAAGCCCCGCCACCCCCGCGCGAGCGACACCACGGACCCCCTGCACGCCGCCCGCGCCGCCGAGGTCACCTCCCTGTGGCGGCTCGCCCCCGCCGCCTGAACCGGAGAGTCAGCCTTCGCTCAGCAGCCGCGCCTTGCACTCCGCCACGTCGAAGTCCGCCTTCGGGTACTGCGGGTCCAGCGCCTCCAGGTGCTCGCGCAGCAGTGTGCTGATCGCCCAGTTCCGGTACCACTTGCGGTCCGCGGGGACCACGAACCACGGCGCCGCCGACGTCGAACAGCGCTCCAGGGCCAGCTCGTACGCCTCCTGGTAGGCCGGCCACACCGCCCGCTCGTCGATGTCGGCCGGGTTGAACTTCCAGTGCTTCTCGGGGGTGTCGAGGCGGGCCGCGAGACGGCGCCCCTGCTCCTCGTACGAGATGTGCAGGAAGCACTTCACGAGCGTGACGCCGTCGTCGGCGAGGGACTGCTCGAAGCGGTTGATCTGGGCGTAGCGGCGGGTCACCTGGGCGCGCGGCACCAGTTCGCGGACGCGGGCGATGAGGACGTCCTCGTAGTGCGAGCGGTCGAAGATGCCCAGCTCGCCCGCTTCGGGCAGGACCTTGCGGATCCGCCACAGGAACGGGTGCGCGCGCTCCTCGGGCGTCGGCGCCTTGAACGCCCGGATGCGGCAGCCCGAGGGGTTGAACAGGCCGACGACATGCTTGATCGTGCCGCCCTTGCCGCTGGTGTCCATGCCCTGGAGGACCAGGAGCACCCGGCGCGGGTCGCCCTTCGTGCTCGCCGCGTACAGGCGCTCCTGGAGGTCCGCGAGATGTTCACCCATCCGTGCGGTCGCCGCGAGCCCGGCCTCCTTGTCCGCCGGGCCCGCGGGGGTCGCGGCCGCGTCCAGCGCCGCGAGGTCGCAGGGCTCACCCTCGGGGACGCGCAGCAGGTCACTGAGCCGGAGCGTGGGCTCCGCGACGGCGCCCTTGCCCTTCCCGCCCCGCCCCTGGGCACCCTTCGCGCCCTTCTTGCCCCCGTCCTTCCTGCCTTTGCCCTTGCCCTTGCCCTTGCCCTTGGCCACAGCCCGCACCTCTTCCGGTCGCCTGCCCCGATCGTGCGCCGGGGCAGGCGGCGGCGCTACCTGTGCCAGGGGCCGGTCACGGCGAACGTGGTGCCGGGCGTGTAGCAGTTCACGTACATCGTGTCGTGGTCGGGGGAGAAGGCGACACCCGCGAACTCGCCCCACTCGGGCTCTTCGGGGGTGCCGATGTTCTGGGCGTTGCGCGCCATCGCGTACACCTTGCCGCCGCGCGTCACGCCGTACACGTGCTGGATGCCGCCGCCGTCCTCGCACACCATCAGGCCGCCGCTGGGCGCGAGGCAGATGTTGTCCGGGGACTCGCCGGGGAGCTGGATGTCGGTGTCGGGGCCGAAGACGATCACGAGGGTGAGGCGGCGGCGCGCCGGGTCGTAGCGCCAGACCTGGCCGAAGTGGTCGGCGGCGGAGCCCTCCGCGCTGCGCGCGAAGCTGGAGACGAAGTACACGCAGCGCCCGCCCCAGTAGCAGCCCTCCAGCTTCTGGGCGTGCGTGATGCCCTTCGGGCCGAAGTCCTGGTTGCGGATGGGCGTCCGGGCGGCCAGCGGGTCGGGTACGTCGGCCCATTCGACGCCGTCGAAGGCGGCGCCGGTCTCCTGGATCGCGGACAGGTCCGGTACGCCGGGCACGCGCATCGCCTGGAGCCGTCCGCCCGCGCGCAGCGAGCCCCTGCCGCCCTCGGGCTTGTTCGGCAGGAAGCGGTAGAACAGGCCGAACGGCTTCTGGAAGGCGTCCTCCGTCTCGTAGACGATGCCGCGCCACGGGTCGACGGCGACCGCCTCGTGCTGGAAGCGGCCCATGGCGGTCAGCGGCACGGCTCCCGAGCGCCGCGGATCCACCGGGTCGACCTCGAAGATGAAGCCGTGGTCCTTGGTGTAGCCGTTCGTACCGGCCTTGTCCTCGGTTTCCTCGCAGGTCAGCCAGGTGCCCCAGGGAGTCGGGCCGCCCGCGCAGTTGACGGCCGTACCGGCGATGGCGACGCGCTCGTCGACCACCCGGCCGTGCCGGTCGAGCCCGAGCGCCGTACAGCCGCCCTTGGCCATCGGGTCGTACGTCAGGCCCTTGACCGTCGGGACGCCGAGCTTCGCGGTGACGCGGTTCTCGTGGTTGCGGACGAGGTGGACCCCGCCGCGGCGGCCCCGGAACGCGGCCATCCCGTCGTGGTTGCTGGGGACCTTGCCCTCACCCGAGCGCAGTTCGTCGCCCTCGCGGGAGAGCACCCGGTAGCGGAATCCTTTCGGCAGATCGAGCAAGCCGTCGGGGTCGGGCACGAGCGGGCCGTAGCCCGTCCGGCCCTGGGTGGCCGCGGTGGCCGTGCCCGCGAACAGCTCCGACAGGGCGCCGGTGAAGGCGATGGACGCCCCCAGGGCTCCGGTGCCGGCGAGCACTTGGCGTCTGGTCGCGGACAGCTTGGCGTCTGACATGGGGCAACCTCCTGCTGGCGGACAGGAACATGACCCGCACGTGTGTAGCACGCACAGGGCCCGCGCACGAGGGTTTGGACACCCGCGCGATCAACCGTCGCCGGGACGGCCGGTCAGTCCCGTACGAGTCCCTTCGCGTCCCGCGCCAGCGCCGTCAGCCGCGAGATCGCCCGGAAGTACTTCTTCCGGTAGCCGCCGTTCAGCATCTCCTCGCTGAAGAGCCCGTCGAACGGGACACCGGAGGCGAGCACCGGCACCTCCCGGTCGTAGAGCCGGTCGGCGAGGACGACCAGGCGCAGTGCCGTCGACTGGTCGGGCACCGGCGTGACGTCCGTGAGGCAGACGGCCGTGACGCCGTCGGTGAGGGCCCCGTACCGGCTCGGGTGGACGTGCGCGAGGTGGCCGAGCAGGTGCGGGAAGTCGTCGAGGCTGGCGCCGTCGGTCGCGTACGCGGCCTTGGTGACCTGTTCGTCGGAGTACGGCGTGGGGGCCTCGGGCAGACCCCGGTGGCGGTAGTCCTCGCCGTCGATGCGCAAGGCCTTGAAGTGGGCCGAGAGGCCCTGGATCTCGCGCAGGAAGTCGGCGGCGGCGAACCGGCCCTCGCCCAGCTTGCCGGGCAGCGTGTTGGAGGTCGCGGCGAGCGCCACACCCGCCTCGACGAGCTTGCCGAGCAGCGACGACACCAGGACGGTGTCGCCCGGGTCGTCCAGCTCGAACTCGTCGATGCACAGCAGGCGGTGGCCGCTGAGCGTGCGCACCGTCTGCTGGAAGCCGAGCGCCCCGACGAGGTTGGTCAGCTCCACGAACGTGCCGAAGGCCTTGAGCGCGGGCTCCGCAGGGGTGGCGTGCCACAGGGAGGCGAGCAGGTGGGTCTTGCCGACGCCGTAGCCGCCGTCCAGATAGACGCCCCGGGGCCCGCTGGGAGCCGTCTGCTTCGCCCGGGAGAACCAGCGCCGCTTGCCCGATCCGGTCGCGTGCGCCCCGCCGAGCCCGCCCGCGAAGGAGCTGAGGACCCGCACGGCCTCGCTCTGGCTGGGCTGTCCCGGGTCCGGGACGTACGTATCGAAGCGGACCGCGTCGAAGCGCGGCGGCGGCACCATCTCGGCGACGAGACGGTCCGCGGGCACCTGTGGCTCGCGGGCGCACAGGGACACGGGGCCCGCTTCGGCTATGGGGCTCTGCCCGGCGGCAGGGGAGGTTGCTGACACGATTCTCCACTGTAGAGCCGTCGCGGGGCCGTGTAAGACTGCCCGGCATGCGACGCCTGTTCCCTGTGACCGACCACACAGTAGAGCCGAACCCGGACGGGAGCGCTCCGGCGGCCGCCCGGGACCGGGCGCCCGAGGACCGCGAGTGGTCCCTGGACGAGCTGGCCGACGCGTACGCCTACCCCGCGGGGACCGGCCCCTGGCTGCGCGCCAACATGGTCTCGACGCTGGACGGCGCCGCCCAGCACGAGGGCCGTTCCCAGCCCATCTCCAACGCCACCGACATGCGGATCTTCGGCACCCTGCGCGGGCTCGCCGACGTGGTCGTGGTCGGTGCGGAAACGGTACGGCAGGAGGGCTACCGGCCCGCCCGCGCCCGGGACGCCTTCGCGGCCCGCAGGGCGGCGGCCGGGCAGACCCCGGCCCCGGCGGTCGCGGTCGTCAGCGCGAGCCTCGACCTGGACTTCACGCTGCCCCTGTTCACCGCCCCGCTCACCCCCACGCTGGTGGTCACCGGCGCCGCCGCGGCCGCCGACCGGGTGGCCGCGGCCCGCAAGGCCGGCGCGGACGTGGTGATCGCGGGCGAGGGGGCCGGGGCGGACCCCGCGCGGGTCGTGCGGGAACTCGGCGAGCGGGGTCTCACCCGGCTGCTCACCGAGGGCGGGCCGAGGATGCTCGGCCAGTTCGTGGCGGCGGGCGCGCTCGACGAGCTGTGCCTGACGCTGTCGCCGATGCTGACCGCGGGCGACGCCCAGCGCATCGCGGGCGGACCCGGACTCGCGGTGCCCCAGGAATTCGTACTGGCGTCCGTTCTGGAGGAGGCCGGGTTCCTGTTCACCCGATACCGCCGGGGCTCCTGACAATCGGCGGAATATTCCGTTCCGTTTCGTTTTCGCGGGGCACACTAAATCTCGCAGCCCCCGCTCAGGCGGGGGCAGGATGGTTTCCGCAGGGGGCCGGAAGCACGGCCCACGGAGGAGAAGGGCGCCTGCCGTGTTCACAAGCGTATTGATGATCGAGAAGGCCCTGACGTCCGCCGACGTGGAGTTCGTCACCACCTTGCACAGCGACGAGCCGGTCACCTTCCACGTACTGCTCCAACCCCGCGGCGACCAGGCGGACCGGCTGCTTCGGGCCATCGACGACGTCGCCCTCGGCGAGCTCGACGAGGCCGTCCGCGAGGGCGAGGTGCCCGAGGGCAAGGACGCGGTGGCCCCGGCCCAGCAGGCGCTCCAGGTGTCCCTCCTGGCGCTGCGGGCGGCGGGCAGCGAGGCGACGGGCCGTCTGATCGAGGCCCACCCCCTGGACGCGCTCCAGGAACTGGTCGACGCCGCGGGCGCGGACGAGGTCATCGTGCTGACCGAGCCGCACCTGGTCGAGGAGTTCTTCCACCGCGACTGGGCCTCCCGGGCCCGCCACAAGGTGGGCGTACCGGTCCTCAAGCTGTTCGCGCACAGCACGTGACGTTCGTCGCCGGGCCGTAGCCGGGGTGATCGCGCCGCGCGCTCGTCCTCAAGCGCCGGACGGGCTGTTTCGTGGTACCGCCGCGGCGGTACCCCCGCTCTTTGCGGGCTTGAGGACGAGGCCGCGGGCCGATCGGCCAGGGGCGACGGAGCCCAGTAGGCTTGCCCCGCGCACGTGACCGTCCCACCCTTCGGAGAGAACTCGATGCCCACCGCCATGGACCGACCGCACTTCATCGGCATCGGCGGCGCCGGAATGTCGGGCATCGCGAAGATCCTCGCCCAGCGCGGCGCGAAGGTCGCGGGCAGCGACGCCAAGGACTCCGCCACCGCGGAGGCCCTGCGCGCCCTCGGTGCCCGGGTGCACATCGGCCACGCCGCCGGTCACCTGGCCGACGACGCGACCTGTGTCGTCGTCTCCTCCGCGATCCGCGCCGACAACCCGGAGCTGGCCCGCGCCGCCGAGCTCGGCATCCCCGTGGTGCACCGCTCGGACGCGCTGGCCTCCCTGATGGACGGCCTGCGCCCGATCGCCGTCGCGGGCACCCACGGCAAGACCACCACCACGTCGATGCTCGCGGTGAGCCTCGCCGCGCTCGGCCTGCACCCCTCGTACGCGATCGGCGGCGACCTGGACGCGCCCGGCTCCAACGCCGACCACGGCAGCGGCGAGATCTTCGTCGCGGAGGCCGACGAGAGCGACCGCAGCTTCCACAAGTACGCGCCCGAGGTCGCCATCGTCCTCAACGTGGAGCTGGACCACCACGCCAACTACGCCTCGATGGACGAGATCTACGAGTCCTTCGAGACCTTCGCCGACCGGATCGTGCCCGGCGGGACGCTCGTGATCGCGGCGGACCACGAGGGCGCCAGGGAGCTGACCCGGCGCGTCGTCAAGCGCAAGCCCGACCTGCGGGTCGTCACCTACGGCGAGTCCGCCGACGCCGACGTGCGGATCACCGACGTGACCCCGCAGGGCCTCAAGAGCGACGTGACCGCCGTCATCGACGGCACCGAGCTGGGCTTCTCCGTCTCCGTGCCCGGCCGGCACTACGCGCACAACGCCGTCGCCGCCCTCGCCGCGGGCGTGGCCCTCGGCATCCCGGCCGCCGAGCTGGCCCCCGCCCTGGCCTCGTACACGGGCGTGAAGCGCCGCCTCCAGCTCAAGGGCGAGACCGCCGGAGTGCAGGTCGTCGACTCCTACGCGCACCACCCGACGGAGATGACCGCCGACCTGGAGGCCATGCGCGGCGCCGCCGCCGACGCCCGCCTCCTGGTGCTCTTCCAGCCGCACCTGTTCTCCCGCACCCAGGAGCTCGGCACGGAGATGGGCGCGGCCCTGGCGCTCGCCGACGCCTCCGTGGTCCTGGACATCTACCCGGCCCGCGAGGACCCGATCCCCGGCGTGACCAGCGACCTCATCATCGACGCCGCGCGCGCGGCGGGCGCCGACGTGACGGCCGTGCGCGACAAGGCGGCGGCGCCCGCGGTGATCGCGGGAATGGCGCGGCCCGGCGATCTCGTTCTCACCATGGGAGCGGGCGACGTCACCGACCTCGGCCCGCTGATCCTGGCCGAGCTGTCGAAGTAGCCGGTCCGCCGCGGCGGGCCGGAATGTCCACGAAGGGGATGCGACCCATGTCGTACGACGTCGAGAAGCCCGACGAGCAGTGGCGCGCGGAGCTGACCCCCGCCGAGTACCAGGTCCTTCGTCAGGCCGGCACGGAGCCCGCGTTCAGGGGCGAGTACACCGACACCAGGACCAAGGGTGTCTACTCCTGCCGGGCCTGCGGCGCGGAGCTGTTCACGTCGAACGAGAAGTTCGAGTCGCACTGCGGCTGGCCGAGCTTCTACGACCCGCGGGACGCCGAGGCCGTCGAGCTGATCCAGGACACCTCGCACGGCATGGTCCGCACCGAGGTGCGCTGCGCCCGGTGCGGCTCGCACCTCGGGCACGTCTTCGAGGGCGAGGGCTACCCGACACCGACGGACCAGCGGTACTGCATCAACTCCATCTCGCTGCGCCTCACCCCCGACGAGAGCTGACCGGATCACGGCTCAGCGGTTCCGTGGTCCGCGACTAGCGTGAGGGCATGTCGACCACGGGGGCCCGCGGGCCGGTTGGAGTGAGGTGTCCCGGCTGCGGCGGCGCGGACGTCGCCGCGGTGCGGGAGGCCGCGGGCGGCGAGGGAGCCGCCCGTGAGGAACTGGCGACCCGGCTCGCCAAGGGGCCCGACAAGTCCGGCGACGGACTGCTGCACTTCGCCGAGGGCATGGTGCTCGTCGGCCTCTCCCTCGCCTGGTCGTGGATGGGCACGGACCCGGAGAAGCCGTTGTACGTCTGGGGCGGGATCACCCTGGCCGTGCTTCTGTTCATCGGCACGCTCGCCGTGGTGCGCGGCGACGGACGCGAGAAGGCCGCCGAGCGGGCCGGTGCGCCGCGCGCCGCCGCGCTCTGGGACCCCGCGCACTACTGCCGCGGCTGTGAGTCCGTGTTCTGCCCCCGAGGGGAGCCGTGGCAGGGCCTGTTGACGCCGGAGCAGTTCAAGCGGTTGGTGTGGGGCGAGGCCGGATACGCCGACCAACTGCCGCCGGGGGACCGGGCGAAGGACGTGGACGTGCCGCCGGGGACCGTGGTGGGGCGGCCGTTGCGCGGGTGAGCCCGTGAAAGAGAGGGGATTCGTGAGGGGCGTGCTTCCGGAGTGAGTTCGTGCGCCGGTAGTGCGCTCCTGTGCGCCGTGGGATGGGTTCGAATATCGCGTTCCGGTTCTGCGTTCAACTCGCTAATGTGTGCGTCAACTCGGGGGCGAACGTTCATTCAAGGACGAGAAACACGGAGCCGCACGTGATCCCTGCACGACGCTCGAACCGGCACGACCTCTCCGCCCCGCTGCCCGGCGAAGAGAGCATCTTCATGTGGGTGTGGCGGGGCTGATCACCCCGGGCTCCCCGAGGGCGAGGCGGAGATCCCGCGCCCGCCCCGCACAGCCGAGCCGCTCGTACAACTCCAGCGCGTCCTCCGCGAAACCCCGTGCGGAGGGCGCGTCCTGCGTGTGCGGGGCCGTGCGGGCCAGGCCGTCCAGGGACCGGGCCGTCGCCAGCGGGCTGCCGACCTCACGGGCCAGGCGCAGCGCCTCGCGGAGCGCGTCGAGCGCCGCCTCGTAGCGGCCGAGCAGGCGCAGCGCCGTGCCGGTGCCGAGGAGCGCGGCCTGCAGGTCGAAGGGGCTGCCGATGCTGCGGGCGATGCGCTCCGCCTCCGCGAAGTGCCACAGCGCCTCGCCGGGCCGCCGGTTGCCGGTGTACGCCGAACCCAGGCTGATCAGGGTGTCCGACTCGCCGCGCGCGTCGCCTGCCGCGCGGTAACTGGTCAGGGCGCGGCGGAAGTACGTGAGGGCCTGCTCCACCTGGCCGGTGGCCTCGCAGACGCTGCCCAGGTTCGTGAGCAGGTTCGCGCGCTCCTGCCTGCCCCCGACGCGGTGGGCCAGGCGCAGGGAGCGCTCGAAGTGGGCGCGGGCCTCGTCGTGGCGGCCGTCGAGGCGGTACACCTCGCCCACGTTGTTCAGCGCCCGCAACTGCCCGTAGAGGGAGCCGGTCTCCTCGTGGATGCCCAGCATCGTGCGGAACTGCTCGAGGGCCTCCCGGTGGCGGCCCGCCGCGTGCAGCGCCACCCCCATCATGTTGGCCACGTCCGCCCGGCCGCCCGCGTCGTCCACCCGCTCGTACAGCGTGTGCGCCGCCCGCAGCACCCGCAGGCACAGACCGCCGCGGCCCGCGGCGAAGTGGGCCCGGCCGGACTGGAACAGGGCGTCCGCACGGCCGCGCACATCGTTCAAGTCCTGAAAGAGCAACAGCGCCTCGGTCGCCCGGTGCAGGGCCTTGGCATGGTCCTTCTGCGTCAGTACGTCGGCGTGCTCGACCAGGGTGCGGGGCAGCGCCACCCGGTCCTCGCGCAGCCGCGCCGCGGCCACCGCCGCCTCGAACAGCTCCGCCGCCAGGTCCCACGTCCCCCACAGGCGCAGCGACTTGGCCAGGACGTGCGGGAACAGCACCGCGTGCTCCGGAGACTGGGCGGCGGCCGCGCGGGCCAGGGCGAGCAGATTGCCGCGCTCCACACTCAGCCAGGCCGCGGCCTCGTCCGCGCCGTCGGCCGCGTCGGCGCCGCCGAAGTCCGGCGCGTACGGGCAGGTCAGATGTGGCCCCGGTGGCAGGACGCGGCGGTGCGGGTCGACGCGGACGGCCGCGCGGTAGGCCCCCGTCAGATAGCAGTTGAGCAGCCGCGCGAGCGCCGCGCGCCGGGCGGAGTGCGGCTCGTCGCGGGTGCACATCCGCAGGCCGAAGGCGCGGGTGAGGTCGTGCAGCCGGTAGCGGTCGGCCATCGGCTCCTCGACGAGGTTGCGGTCCAGGAGCTGATCGAGGATCTTGCGGGTGCGGGCCGTCTCCAGGGGCGGGTCGGGGGCGGCCTTCCCGGCCCCGCGCGCCGGGCCGGTGTGCTCCGCCGCGAGCGCCGTCGCCGCGCGCAGGGTGATGTCCGGGCCCGGGTGCAGCGCGAGACGGCGCAGCAACCTGGCCGCCTGCGGGGGCAGTTCGGTGTACGAGAGGGCGAAGGCCGACGCCACCGCGTCGCTGTCGAAC
Organism: Streptomyces sp. NPDC041205; assembly: GCF_055591765.1. NCBI lineage: Bacteria > Bacillati > Actinomycetota > Actinomycetes > Kitasatosporales > Streptomycetaceae > Streptomyces > Streptomyces sp. NPDC041205. The sequence goes on from NZ_JBVIZH010000009.1 coordinate 174,480, forward strand.
TCGTCGAGCGGGTCGGCCGCCTGGACGAGCCGGTCCGTGAGGTGGTCCAGGCTCCAGGAGTCCCGGTGCCGGAACTGGCTCGCGAGGAGCTGGAGCGCGAGCGGGTGGCGGCCGCAGGCGGCGACGGTCCGCGTGAGCGCGGAGGGGTCGGCGGGCAGTCGGCCCGCCCCGGCGGCGCGCGTGAACAGCGTCGCGGCCTCCGCCGTGGACAGCACCTCCAAGTGCAGCGGTGTCGCACCGGCCAGCCCGGTGAGCCGGTTCCTGCTGGTCACAAGGACACGGCAGGACGCGGCGCCGGGCAGCAGCGGGCGGACCTGCTCGGCGTCGCGGGCGTTGTCGAGGACGACGAGGACGCGCCGCCGCGCCGTCCACTCCCGCCAGCGCGTCACGCGCGCGTCCAGCGAACCGGGCAACTCGCCCGTGAACCCGGCCGCGTGCAGCAGGACGGCCAGCGCCTCGGCCGGGTCGTACGGGGGCAGCGCGCCGTACCCGCGCAGGTCGACGTAGAACTGGCCGTCCGGGCAGGCCGTGTGCAGGCGGTGCGCGGCGTGCAGCGCGAGCGCGGTCTTGCCGACGCCGGGCATGCCGTGGATGACGGTGAGGGGGAGGGAGGTGCGGGGGGCCGGGGCGGTGAGGGTGGTGGGGTCGACGGTGGGGTCGCCGGGGTCGGCGGGTCCGTGGTCGCTCAACTCGCCGAGCAAGAGGCGTAGTTCACTCGACCGGCCGGTGAAGTCCCGGATGTCGCGGGGAAGGTTGCTGCGGGGGCCGTTGCCGCCGACCCGGCCGCCGTGGTCCGGCGCGGCCTCCTCCGGGGCGTCGTGGGGCGAGGTGGGCGCGCGAGGCTCACCGACCCGCGCCCTGTCGGTGTCCGTGACGGGACCGGCGGCCGGCGTGGGCCCCGCGGCCAGGGCGGACACGGTGGACAGCGCGTGCCCGCGCGCATCCGGCGTGGTCGTCATCAGGACGCGGTCCTGCTCCAGGATGCGCAGGTGCAGCTCCTGGAGTTCGGCGCAGGGTTCGATGCCCTGGCCGCTGTGCAGGCGGGCCCGGGTGGCGCGGTACAGGCCGAGGGCCTCGTCGTCGCGGCCCGAGCGGTACAGGGCCAGCATCAGGGCGGCGATGACCCGTTGCGCCAGGGGGTTCTGGGCGGCCAGCTCGCGCAGTTCGCCGATGAGGTCGGCGTGCCGGCCGAGGTCGAGCTCCAGGCGGATGCGTTCCTCGCGCACCCGGCGGTGGTCCTCAAGGAGGCGGGCACGCGCGGAGCGCGCCCAGGCGCCGGTGAACTCCGTCAACGGCTCGCCCCGCCACAGCGACTCGGCGGTGCGGAGCAGGTCGACGGCGCGCCCGCTGTCGCCCTGCCGGGCGGTCACCGCGGCCTCGGCGCGCAGCCGCCGGTAGCGCAGCAGGTCCACGGCGTCCGACGCGACCCGTAATCGGTACAGGCGGGGCGCGTACCGCTCCAGGCAGGCCTGTTCGCCCGCCGCCCGGGTGAGCCGCGAACGCAGCCGCGACAGATAGCTCTGCAAGGTGTCCTGGGCCGTGCGGGGCGGCTCGTCGTCCCACACGCGGTCCATCAGGGTGTCGAGGGAGACCGGCTCGCCGTGGGCGTGCACGAGGACCGCGAGCACGCAGCGCTCCTTCGGCGACCCCAGCTCGCAGCGCACGCCGTCCTGCCAGAGTTCGAGCGGCCCGAGGGCCCGTAAGTCCACCGTCACCCCCGATGGGCGCACGCCCGGCGGGCACACCGCGCCGCCGCTGTCGGCCGTCCCGCACGCGTGTCCATGGGCGGAACATTCCCCCGCCCGGCCCGGTGAATCTCAACAGGCGTGTCAAACAAGGGAGTTGAGGTGCGAGTGGTGTGCGCCGGTGCGAGCCGGAGCACTGGCGTATGCCCTCGGCGAGCGGCACTCGGACTGCAGGATTCCTGCAAGGCGGCCATCCAGTCCCCCGGGGCACGCTGGGCGCGTCCGAGCGACACCGCCGGTCCGACGGCGGGGAGACGGGGGAGACGACCATGAGTGTGACGATGCTGGAGGCGCACGGGCAACCCGTGCCCGTGCGCCCGGACGTGGAGCGCTGGGCCACCCGACCCGTCCGGCGACGCGTACTCGCCGTGGTGCACACGGTGACGTCGGGGCGGCGGCTCCTCGACGCGGTACGCCTCCTGGAGGGCGACTGGCGGGTGCAGGTGTTCTTCACCGCGGCTCCCGACGTGTTCAGTGGCGGGGTGGCCGACTTCCTGGACGAGCTGCGCGCCCTGGTGCTGCCGTGGAGCCAGGCCGTGCAGACGGTCTTCGACCTCGCGCTCGCGGCGGGCCACGGGGGCCTGCACGAACTGCACGCGCCGGTGGTCGTGCTGCCGCACGGCGCCGGGCACAACAAGATCGTGCGGGCCCGGCGGGGCGGGGCCGTCGCCGCGCGGGGCGTGTACGGGCTGAGCAGGCAGCGGCTCGTACGGGACGGGTCGGTGATCCCCGAGGCGATCGTCCTCGCCCACCGGGAGGAGCTGGAGCGGCTCGGCCGCGAGTGCCCGGAGGCGGTGCCGGTCGCCGAGGTCGTCGGCGACCCCTGCTTCGACCGTGTCACCGCGAGCAGGCCCGCGCGGGCGCTGTACCGGCAGGCACTGCGGACCGGCGCGGGGCAGCGGCTCGTCCTCGTCTGCTCCACCTGGGGCCCGGGTTCGCTCCTCGGCTCCTGCGGCCGGGAGCTGATCGAGCGCCTGATGGCCGAACTGCCGCCCGCGGACTACCGGGTGGCGGCGCTGCTGCACCCGCACGTGTGGCACTCCCACAGCGAATGGCAGGTCCGCAGCTGGTTCGCGGGGCTCAGCCGGGACGGGCTCGGCGTCGTCAGCCACCGCGCCGACTGGGTCGGCGCGCTCGTCGCCGCCGACTTCGTCGTGGGCGACCACGGCTCCGTGTCGTTGTACGGCGCCATGACGGGGCGGCCGGTGCTGCTCGCCTGCCTGCCCGACGCCGACGTGGACCCGGGCTCGCCGATGGCCGAACTCGGCTCGTTCGCGCCCCGGCTGCACGACGGCAAGCCGGTACGCCGCCAACTCGCGCGCGCCGCCGCCACGTACCGCGCGGACCTGCACGAGCGGGTCGCCGCCCGCATCAGCTCCGAGCCCGGCCGCTTCGCGCGCAAGATGCGCGCCCTGCTCTACCGCAAACTCCACCTGCGCCCACCCGGAGCCCTCCCGGCCACGGAACCGGCCCGGCTGCCCCGCGTCCTGTCGTACGACGAGCCGGGGAGCGTCGCGGCATGGCGCTGACGGCCCGCGTGACGGCCACGGTCGTGGTGAGCCGTGTCGAGCGTGTCCGGGTGGCCCTGCGGTGGCCGGAACGCGGCGTGGACTTCGTGGACGAGCACGTGCGCGTGGCGCTGCCCGCGCCGGGGGACTGGGCGCGGGCCGGGGACGTGCTCCACGAGGCGTCGGCCGCGCCGGGACGTGCGGTGCGGGTCGCTTCCCGGTACCCGGGGGCGTTGGTCGTGGCCGTGTACGACGGGGACGTGTGCTCCCTGCGGGTCGGGTCGTGCGATGCGCTGGTGTGCGCGGCCCAGGGGGTGGGGGTGCTGCCTTGGCCGGTCTGGGCTTCGTTGGCGCATGCGGTTCTTGCGGCTGCGGGTGGGGGGTGGTTTCGCGCCGCTACCGCGGCGGGTGTTTCCCGGCCGCCCGTTTCCAGTTGACCAGGAGGTGACCGCCTCCTGTCGGGGTACTCGCCGTTGGCGGCTGCGGTGCTGCGGTGCTGCGGTGCTGCGGTGCTGCGGTGCTGCGGTGCTGCGGTGCTGCGGTGCTGGGGTTCTGGGGTGCTGGGGTTCTGGTTCTCGAGTTGTAGGGGGGACAGGGTGGGGTGCTGTGTCCCCGGCAGGGGGGGCGGTCACTGGTTCCGGAGGGAGTCCAGGTGGGACCTGGCTGTTGTTGCGTCGGGGGACGTGGCGCGGCCCGCCGTGCCGTAGAGGGCGAGGGCTTCGGCGTAGCGGGTGCGGGCCGTGGTCGGGTCGCCGCGGTGTTCGGCGAGTTCGGCCAGGGCGTGCAGGGCGCGGGCCGTCTCGTAGGCGGCCGACATGGCGCGCAGGGTGGTGAGGGCGGGGGTCAGGTGGGTCTCGGCCAGGTCGGGTTCCTCGCGGGCCAGGTGGGCGCGGCCGAGGAGGACGGACGCGCGGGCCGCGTTGTACGTGTCGCCCGCGTCCCGCAGCGTCGCGTGCGCGGCCGTCGCGTGCCGGGCCGCCTCGGTGGGGCGGCGCCGGGTGAGGGCCACGTCGGCGAGGTTCAGGCGGGCCAGGCCGCCCGCGCGGACGTCGCCGACGCCCGGCAGGGTCTCCGCGGCCCGGGCGAAGTACCGGGCCGCCTCGTCGAGCCGCCCCAGACGCTGGTGGGCCAGACCCCGGTAGTTGAGCGTCCGGGCGTGCCCCAGCGCGTCGCCGTCGGCCCGGAACTGGCGGGCCGCGCGCTCGAACATCGCCAGGGCCCGCTCGTGGCAGCCCATGCCCAGCTCGCCCACGCCGCCGGAGGTGAGCATCCGGCACTGCGCCGCCGTGTCGCCGAGCCCCTCGGCCGCGGCGAGGCCCTCGTCGTGCGCGGCCCGCCACTCCGCGTAGAACTTGCGGCGCAGGAAGAGGGGCCACAGGGCGTCGGCGAGCTGCCAGGTGACCGTGGGGAAGACGGTGCGGGCGAGGCGCAGCACCGCCATCAGGTTGGGCAGTTCGCGCTCCTGCCAGTCGAGGGCCGCCTCCGCGCCCGCGCCGAACTCCTCCGTGAGCACCGGCCCGGGGCCGTGGTCGCGGGGCAGGGTGCGGTGCTGCGGGTCGACGGCCCACTCCGCGGCGGTCGCCGTGGCGAGATAGTGGTCGGCGATCCGGCGCAGCGCCGCCGCGCGCTCCCACGGCGGCTCGTCCTGCACGGCCTTCGCCGCCGCGTGCAGCCGGACGAGGTCGTGGAAGCGGTGGCGGTCCTCCTCGGCGTCGGTGAGCAGGTTCGCCTCGTGCAGCAGGTCGAGGAGCGCGCGGGTCCGGTCGGCGCCGGGGAAGGCGGCCGCCGGTGCGGTCCGCGCGGGCCCGGGCGGTGTCCCCGCGCCGGTGGGCGCCGGGTCGGCCCCGGCCAGCGCGGCGATCGCCACCGCGTCCCCGAACTCCGTGCCCGGGTGCAGTCCGAGCAGCCGGTAGAGCCGCGCGGCCTCCGGCGGCAGCTCCTGGTACGTGAGGTCGAGGGCCGCCCGCACGTTGTGGTCGCCGTCGATCGCCAACCCCTCCAGCCGGTCGTGCTCCTCGGTGAGCGCCCGCACCATCGTGGTGATCCCGCGCCGGGGCCGGGACGCGAGCCGAGCCCCGGCGACCCGCACCGCCAGCGGCAGCCCCGCGCACAACTCGACGAGGGCGCGGGCCTGTTCGGGCTGCGCGTCCACGCGGTCGTCGGCGAGCGTGGCGGCGAGCAGCTCCACGGCCTCGTCCACGCCCAGCGGCTCCAGCTGCACGGAGTGACAGCCGTCGACGGTCAGCCCCGGCATCCGCCAGCGGCTGGTCACGACGGTCACGCCGGTGCCGCCCGGGAGCAGCGGCCGGACCTGCGCGGCGGACGCGGCGTCGTCCAGGAGCACCACGAGCCGCAGCTCCGCCGTCAACGAGCGGTACAGCGCGCCCCGTTCGGCGAGCCCCGCGGGGACCTGCGCGGCCGGTACGCCGAGCGCGCGCAGGAACCGGCCGATGACCTCGCCCGGGTCGGCGGGACCGCCGGGCGACTGGGCGCCCAGGTCCGCGTACAGCTGGCCGCCGGGGAAGTCCGGGCGCAGCGCGTGCAGCCAGGCGAGGGCGAGCGCGGTCTTGCCGACGCCGCCGAGGCCGCTGACCGCGACCAGCGTGTGGTGGCCCGCGTGCCCGGCCCGGCGCCGCTGGCGTTCGAGCAGGCCGAGTTCGGCGGTGCGGTCGGTGATGCGGGCGGCGGGCGGCAGCTGCCAGGGCGGCGGGTGCGGGGGCCTGGGCGACTGGATGTGGATGCCGCCGTACACGGTCTGTGCCTGTACGGCCGCGCCGTGCACCGTCCCGCTCAACTCGTTCTGGCCGCCCTGCTCCTGCCCCCGCACCGAGCACCCCCTCCACCCCGCGCACCGGCTCCATGCGAACCGGCCCCGGTAGGGCATTCTTTCCGTACAAGCGAGCGGTATCCGCGGTGCGGCCGGGGGCGCGTCGGAGGCGGCCGAAAGGCGACCCTCGGGGTGCCGGTCAGGGGGTGACCGTCAGCCCGGGAACGGCACCCGCAGCCAAGGGCTGTCCGGGTCCGTCGTCAGCGCCCGGTGCGCCCGCAGCACCGACGTGTACCACGTGCCGAACTCCTCCTCGTCGAAGTGCAGACAGCGGCCCAGGATGTAGCCCGCGGAGAACTCCTCCCAGGACGCGTACGCCGAGCGGGTCCCGTGCGCGACGCGTTCGAGGGCGGTGACCAGTTCGGTGTGGGTGGCGTAGCGGGCGCCGCGGCCCCAGCGGGCCATCTTGGAGGCGCGGCCGAGGTCCCAGGCCGCGACGGTGGCGACATGGCCGTCCGGCGGCAGCAGGCCGTCGGCGCGGAAGCGGGCCTCGTAACGCAGGACCTTGCCGACCAGGGCGCGCAGCGCGTCGACGAACTGGTCGAGCTCCGGGTCGTCGCCCGGGCGGTGCGGGACGTCGGGCCCGCCGGTCTCCACGACGCGGTTGCGCAGGGTCACCTCGACGCAGCGGCGCCACAGCTCCGCGTCCAGCGGCGGACCCTGCTCGGCGAGCACGGCGGTGCGGGCGCCGAGGACGAAGTCCCAGTACCAGGGGCTGACTTCACGGTTCAGGAGGCGCTCCTGCACGCCGTGCCACTCCTCGCGGTCCCGCACGCCCCACCACTCCTCCAGGCGCGCCACCTCGTTGGTGTAGCCCGCGCCGTGCCAGTCGAGGGTGTTCCAGGGCGCGCCGTTGGCGAAGCACAGGTGGGCGCCGCAGGCCAGGCCGTGCAGGACCGGGCCGTCCGGGGCGCCGGTGCGGCGGGTGTCCACGCGGTCGTCGATCCGCCCCGGGCGGTGGTGCTCGTCGTGCAGGTCGGCCCAGACCTGCCGCTCCTCGTCCGTGGTGAGGTAGTACTGCTCGCACGGCGTCTGGGTGTTGACCACCATCACGTCGATGTCCTCGGGCCACTGGCGCGCGAGGGTGCCGAGCGTCACGTACTCGTACACGACGTCGGGGTGCGGGCGCGGCAGCAGACCGGCCGTGTACACCTGCGCCACCCTGCGGCCGTCGGGGACGTCCACGCTGAACAGCGGCGGGGCGTCCGGCGCCGCCGCGAGGTCGGTGAGCGGCACCGGGCGGTACAGGCCCTCGACGGCGAGCGCCCGCAGATAGCCGTAGCCGTCCTCCGCCTCGATCAGCTCGTACAGGTGCTCCTCCAGGTCGGCGGGCGCCTGCCAGCGGGTGCCGTCCTGCGGCGCCGGGACGACCGGGAACACATCGTCGTGGTAGTCGTCTTCGGCTGCCGCGTACATGGCCGGATGCTCGCTTCCGTGCTGGGGATGATCTTTCCCGAACGGTATCCGACGAGGTGCGGGGCGCCCTCAGTCCACCACCCGCAGGGGCAGCGACTTGAGGCTGTTGATGAAGTGCGAGACCAGCCGGACCGGTGGCCCGGCGAGGCACGGCTCCGGCACGGCGGCGAGGAACTCCTCGTAGAAGACGGCGAGTTGCAGCCGTGCGAAGTGCGCGCCCAGGCAGACGTGCGGGCCGCCGCCGAACGACACGTGCGGGTTCGGCGCGCGCCGCAGGTCGAGCCGGTCGGGCTCGGCGAAGACGCGCTCGTCGCGGTTGGCCGAGGCGTGGAAGACGACGACCTTGTCGCCGCACCGGACCGGCCGCCCGGCCAGCTCGGTGTCGCGGGCCGCCGTCCGCCGGAAGCTGAGCACCGGCGGATGCCAGCGCAGCAGCTCCTCCACCGCGCCGGGCACCGGGGCCGCCCCCGCCCGCAGCGCGGCGAGCTGGTCCGGGTGCTCGACGAGGGCGAGCACCCCGCCGGGCGCGGCGCCGCGCACCGTGTCGTTGCCCGCGACGGTGAGCAGGAAGAAGAACATCTCCAGCTCGCCCGCGGCCAGTTGGGGCGTGGTGGCGAGCGCCGTGAGGATGTCGTCCCCGGGGTGGCGCCGCTTGTGCGCGGCGAGTTCACCGGCGTACGCGAACATGTCCGCCAGCATCGCCGGTGACCGGGGATTCACCGGCCGCCCGTCAGGGCCGAGCACTGGCTCGCCCGCCTCGTCCGGGTCCTGGTAGCCGATGACCCGCCGCGTCCAGTGGAGCAGCAGCCCCCGGTCGCTCTCCGGCACACCGAGCAGGTCCGCGAGGTTCAGGAGCGCGTAGTCGTCGGTGACCGCGGGGACGAGGTCGAAGCCGCCGTCCCCGGCGCGGGCCCCGGCCACCGCCCGCCCGAGGAGCGTCCGGGCCCGCTCCCGCGCCCGCCCCTCGAAGCGGGCGATCCGGCGTGGCGTGAAGGCGCGGCTCACGAGCGTGCGCAGCCTGCCGTGTCCGGGCGGATCCTGATTGAGCATCATGCGGCGGATGAACGGCAGGTCGTCCGGGTCGGGGTCGCGGATCTGGGTGGCACCGACGTACGAGGAGTACGTCGCCGCGTCCTTGAGGACCGCCGTCACGTCCGCGTGCCGCGTCACCGCCCAGAACCCGGGCCCCGCGGGCCAGCCGAGCACGGCCGGTTCCTCCTGCCGGGCGACGGGGTGGTGGTCGCGCAGGACGCGGTAGCGGTCGTAGGGCACGCCCTCGGCGTACAGGCGCGGGTCGAAGACGTCGGGGAGCGCGGCGGCGGGACCGGGCGGTGGGGTCATGCGCCGGGGGCGCCGGCCGCGGCCTGTGCCGCGTCGTCGTCGGCCCGCAGGAAGTCCTCCACCGCGCGGATCAGGTCGAGGGGCGCCTCGTCCATCGCGTAGTGCCCGGCGCCCGGCAGGTCCACCAGCTCGCCGCGCGCGAACCAGGTCAGCCAGGTCCGCCGCATCAGGTCCGCCGACAGGGCCGGGTCGAGGGCGCCGGTGACGGCGAGCGCGGGCACCTGGCAGTTGTCGAGGCGCGCGTGGAAGTCGTCGCCCGTCCATGAATCGAGCCAGGCCCGGAACGCCTTGGCGTCGCTGCACGCGAGGGACCGGGCGACCATGCGGTCGAGCCAGGCGTCCGGACGGCCCCCGCCCGTCGTCACGTCGATGATGGCGCGCCGGTTCTCCGGCCGGTGCGCGGCCGACGCGAACAGCTCGCCCTGCTCGGGCGGCAGCGGCAGGCCCGACGCGGGCACCGGCGAGATGCCCACGATCCGCCGCACCCGGTGCGGCGCGAGCGCCACCACGCGCTGCGCCACGCTCCCGCCCATCGAGTGCCCCACCAGCGAGAACCGCTCCCACCCGAGCCGGTCGGCCAGATCGACGAGGTCGGCGGCCCCTTCCGCGGTGGTGTACGAGCCGACGGCGTCCTTGGCCTCGCCGTACCCCCGCAGATCCACCAGGGCGTACTGGAAGGCGTCGGTGTCGAGGTCGGCGAGCAGCGGCGCGTACGCCGAGCGGTCCGCGAACCAGCCGTGCACGGCCAGCACCTTGTGGGGTCCTTCGCCGACCAGCTGATGAGGAAGCATGAAGGCGGTCACGACGGTCACCATGGCCGGGACCGGCGGGCCGCGCAAGAGCGCCGTCGTGCCCCACGGGCCGGGAGCGGCGGGGCGAAACTCCCGGTGGGCGTGGGAAGTTGGCTGACTTCCTGCGGGCGGTGCGCGCTGATGGTCACAATGTGGCATGGCCATCCGCCACCTCAACTACCGGCTCGACGAGGAGTCGGTCACCGGCGCCGTCCGGCTGGTTCCTGTCCCTGTCCCTGTCCCGCCCGGCTCCGGGTGCGGCTCCGGGCCCGGCCCTGGGGCCGCGTCCGCCGCACCGGAGGGCGCTTCGACGGCTGCGCGCGCGTCGGCGTCTGCCGTGGGTTCGGCTTCCGGGGGTGCCTCGGGGCTGGTGCCCGCGCAGGCGTCCGGCTCGGAGTCCGGCTCGCGGTCCGGCGAACTGCCCGACCAGGGAGCCCCGGCGACGGCCACGGCGGGTTCGGACGCGGATACGGACGCGGCCTCGACGGACGACGTGGAAGTCGCCGAGTGGGTGGCGCTCGCCGTCGGCGCCGGGTGCGGGCGGGGCGCGGACGGGCTCGGGCGCGAGGCGCGGTTCAGCTTCAGCAGGCTGCCCGACGGCGCCGGCCTGCTGTGCCGCACCGGCGGTACCGAACGCGGGGTGCTTGCCATCCACCTCACCGGGGCCGACGCGGCACACTTCGCCGAGGAGTGGCCGGTCACGCTGCTCGCGGCCGGGTCGGCCCTCGCCGCCGACCCCCCGGCCGACGGGGACGCCGACGCCGACTCCGATGAACTCCTGGGCCCCGGCGGCCCGTTCGGCCCCGCCGAGCTGGCCGCGTTCGCCCGCGCGCACGAACCCCGCGTCGCCCCCTTCCTCGCCGACGTGCGCCGCCTCTTCGACGACCCGGCCGGACGCCAGCTCGTCGTGGCCGAGGAGAGCCCGGACACCGTCGCCCGCTGGATCGCGCTGGCCTGCGCCTCGCTGCCGCCCGCGTACGTCCCCTCGCTGACGTTCACCACCCGGGCCGCCGACCCCGGCCGGGCCCCGCAGCACATCATCGGCATCGGCCCCGACGCCGACTTCGACCGCTTCGACGTCACCACCCTCGACCACCTCTACCGCGTCCACGACGGCCTCGACGGCCCAGGCAGTCCGCCCGCCACCGACATCTGGGCCACCTGGACGGCCCGGCTGTGGATCGCGGGCGTACCGCTGCCCCGGCCCGCGGCCGGAGCCGCCGCCACCGTCGACACGACCGCCGCCGCTCATACGACTGCCACCATCGTCGACACGTCCGCCGCCACCTCCGCCGTGACCGCCACGGCCGCCACCGCCGACACGACCGCCGCCCCCGACGGCCGCGACGACCCGGCCGACTCCGACTCCGGCACCGGCTCCCACCCCGACTCCGAAGCCTTCTCGCCGACCCGGCTCGTGCCCGCCCTGCTCCGCGCGGGCCTGCTGTCCGGCGGAGACCTCGCCGAGCTGACGGGCAGCGCGCGGCGGGACGCGATGGCCGCGCTGGTGGAGGCGGTGCGCGTCAGCGGCGGGGGTCCTTCTTCGGGTGGTACGGGCAGGGGCCCTTCGGCGAGTCGTACCGGCGAGGGCGCGTCGGCAGGTCGTGCCCGCGAGGGTGCGTCCGCGAGTCGTCCAGGCGAAGGCTCTTCGGCGCGCGGCACCGGCGACGCCGCACCGGAACCGGGCATCCCCGCCACCGCACCCGCCTCCACGCCCGCCTCCGCCCCCGCCGACGGCCTGGCGACCCCTCCCACCGACCTCCCCCCTCCCGTCGACCCCACCCGCCTCACCGCCCTCTGCCGAGAGCTGCACGCCCACGCCCCGGACGCCGCCGAGCCCCTCGCGCTCGCCCTGGCCCGGCACCGCCTCGGTGGCGCCGACCCGCGCGAGCTTCCCGCGGAACTGGCCGCAACCTGCGACGAGTTGCCGCTCAGTGCCCACGCCAAGAGGACGCTGCGGGCCGAGTACGGCGGGGACGCCGACGAGGCGCTGTGGCGGGCCCTGCGGGAGCCCGCGGAGGCCTGGGTGGAACCGCTGCGGCTCGCGCTCGCGGTCGCCGCCGACGGCGGGCGCGGCATCGACGCGGCGCTGAAGCGGCTCGCCCGCGCCCTGCGCACCACCGAGGGCACCCACCGCGAACAGGCCGTGCACGTCCTCGACGCCGTCGACTACGCCCCCCTGACCCGGCGGGTCCTGAAACTGCTCGGCTCCGACGTCGGCATGGGGCGGCTCGACCTGCTGCGGGAACTCGCCGCCTCGCCGCAGGGCGACTGGCTGCGCCGCAACCTCGACGACAACTCGCCGCCGCCGCTGCGCCTGGCCGCGGCCGCCGCCCAGTGGAGCGGCCCCGGCAACGGGCTGCGCGGCGCCGAGCTGTTCGGCAAGCTCGCCGAGACCCTGCCGGGGCGCCGGGTGAGCGACGCGGCGACGCTGCGGCAGGTGTGGCGGCTGGTGTGGCGCGGCGCCGACCCCGCGCCCGCCGAACTCCCCTGGCTCGCCCGCACCTGCACCGTGCCGCTGCTCGTCCAGGCGGGCCTCGGCAGGCACATCACGGGCGTCGTCACGGCACCCGACCGGTTCGACCGGGAGACCGTCACGTTCGCCCGCGACCTGCTCCACGACCGCGGCCTGAACCGCTACCAGCGCGCCACCGCCCAACTCCTCGTCCTCGCCCAGGACCTGGCCGACCGCCGGATCGCCCTGCCGCAGAGCGTCCACCGGCTGCGCACCCTGCACGCCGACGCGGCACCGCTGGCCGTCACCGTGCGCCGGGGCGTGGGCGAGTTCGTCGCGGTCGCCCTCGTCCACGCCGAGGCCCAGCAGCTCGCCCGCCCGCCCGTGTACGGCTACCTGATCTCCTCCGGGCCCGAACTCCTAGATCCCTACCGACAGTTGATGCTCGACGACCGCAGACGCGATCAGCTCGAACGGGACCTGCCACGGCTACCGGAGGACATCAGCGCGTACTACGACCTGTGGCGGCCCACGCGACGCCCCGGCGTCAGCCGCGACTGGCGGCAGGTCGCCCAGGAACTCCTCCACGAGATCCTCGCGCCCGTCGTGGCCCGCCTCGACGAGCGGCGCCTCAGCGAGGTGGCCACCATCATCGCCCACCGCCAGGGCGAGGCCCGGCTGCGGGAGTGGAACGCCTGGCGCCACGGCTTCCGCTCCGGGTAGCCGCCGCCCCGTCCGCCCGCCCCTTCCCGCAACCGCGCCTCGTTCCCCGTACGTCACCTCGTACTGAGGAACCGTCAGCACCGACGAGGCGTACCGGGACCGTCAGCACCGACGAGACCGACGAGACCGTCAGCACCCGACCTGATCCACCCCGATCCACCTGGAGAGGACCAGCGTGAGCCGAACGAACAGCACCATCGTCACCGGTGAGTCCAGCGAGACCGCCGACAACTTCCCCGGCGGCTCCATGGCGAGCCGCCCCGTGCACTTCATCTGGATGCTCGACTGCTCGGGCTCCATGAGCGTGAACGGCAAGATCGGGCAGCTGAACTTCGCCATCCGCGAGGCCATCCCGGAGATGCGGCAGGCCGCCGACGCCAACCCCGCGGCCTCGCTGCTCGTGCGGGCCATCTCGTTCGCCAGCGGCGCGAGCTGGCACGTCGGCGAGCCGACCCCGGTCGACAGCTTCTCCTGGGAGGACGTGCACACCTACGGCGGCACCGACATGGGCGCCGCCTTCAAGCTGGCCGCGGGGGCCCTGGAGACTCCGCCGATGCCGCAGCGCGCCCTGCCCCCGGTGCTCGCCCTCGCCTCCGACGGCCAGCCCACCGACGACTGGCGGGCGGGCCTGCGCGCCATCGACAGCACGCCCTGGGGCAAGCGGGCCGTGCGCGTCGCCGTCGCCATCGGGGACGACGCGGACAAGAGCATGCTGAAGGAGTTCCTCGCCAACCCCGAACTTGAGCCGCTGCAGGCCAAGAACCCGCGTCAGCTCGCCGCCGCCATCCGCTGGATGTCCACCGCCGTCGTGAAGGACGCCTCCACCCCCAAGGTCGAGGACGCCAAGCCCGCGGCGCCGCTGGGCCCGCCGCTGACCAAGGGCGGCGACGAAGACGAGATCTGGTGACCGCGGTCCGTGCGCCGCTCGACCGGGCAGCGGACTGGGAGCTGCTCCGCGGCGCCGTCAAGGGCGTCGCCAAGAAGTACAGCCAGGACCGGTGCGCCGCCAAGGCCACCGCGGGCGGCCGCGCCGTCGTCCTGACGGTCGCCGACGGCCACGGCTCCGCCGCGCACTTCCGCAGCGACCAGGGCGCCCGCTGGGCCGTCGAGGAGTTCACGGCCTGCGCGGAGGTCTTCGCGCACGAGGCGGTGCGGCTCGGCGCCGACGCGGCGAACTGGCCGGGGCTGCGCGCCGAGGCCAGGCTGCTGCCGCGGGCCGTCGGGCACCGCTGGCAGCAACGGGCCCTGGTGCACGACGCCAGCTCGCCCGCGCACGGAGCCGGGCCCGCCCGGCGCGCCGCGGCCCGCGCCCGCCGCGACCGGGAAGGGCCGGCGGGCACCTGGGACCTCTCCGCGTACGGCAGCACCCTGCTCGGCGCCGTCCTGACCCCGCACATGCTGCTGTGCTGGCAGTTGGGCGACGGGGACATCGTGCTCGTCGACGACGGCGGCGTACCGCACACACCGCTGTCCACCGGGCCCGACATGGGCGACGAGACCGACTCGCTGTGCGAGCCGGAGCCCTGGCGCAAGACCCGCACCCACTGGCAGCCCCTCACCGGCGGCCCGCCGCCGGCCGTGCTCCTGTCCACCGACGGGCTCTCCAAGAGCTTCGCCGACCACCAGGGCTTCCTGGACTTCGCCACCGGCGTGTGCGAACGCGCCGTCGGACAGGGCGTCGCCGCCGTACAGGGGCAACTGGAGGACTGGCTGGCGCGGGCGGCGAAGTACTCGGGGGACGACACGACGCTCGTGGCGGCCTTCGCGACGGGGACGGCGAGCGCGGAGCGCGGCGCGCCCGGCACGGCGTCCGCCGACGCGCCCGGCACGGCACCGGAAGGAACGACAACGGCATGACGGAAGGAACGGGGACCGCATGAGCAACGGCATGCTCGCCACCGGCAAGAAGCTGGTGACCGAGGCCGGCGAACAGGTCACGGTCGGGGAGCTCTTCGGATCCGGCGGCCAGGGCGAGGTGTACCGCGTGTCCACGGTCCGCGGCGACCGCGCCGTGAAGTGGTACTACCCGCAGCTCGCCGACGCCCGCCAGCGGCACATCCTGGAAGGGCTCATCGAGAAGGGCTGGGACGACGACCGCTTCCTGTGGCCGCGGTCCATCGTCATGGACCCCGACGGCAAGGAGCCCGGCTTCGGCTATCTGATGGACGTACGCCCCGCGCGCTTCCAGGACCTGCCGGCGCTGTTCCGGCGCGACCCGTCCGTGAAGGAGGCGACGATGCGCACGCTGGTGACGGTCGCCCTGCACACCGTCGAGGCGTACCGCGCGCTGCACTCCAAGGGCATCGCCTACCGCGACATCAACTGGGGCAACATCTTCTTCGACCCGCGCACCGGCGACGTCCTGGTCTGCGACAACGACAACGCGGTCGTCGAGGGCGGCACCGCGGGGGTCGCCGGGACCATGGACTTCATGGCGCCGGAGCTGGTGCGCGGCGACCGGGGCGCGCAGCCCGGCACCCAGACCGACCTGCACTCCCTGGCCGTGCTGCTCTTCCTGCTCCTGATGAACGAGCACCCCTTCAACGGGGCGCTCGCCATGCGCATCCACTGCATGGGCGAGGCCGCCAAGCGCAAGCTGTACGGCACGGACCCGGTGTTCGTGTACGACCCGGCGGACACCCGCAACCGTCCCGTCGCCGGTGAGCAGCCGACCGTCATCGCGACCTGGGCGGCGCTGCCGCAGATCCTGCGGGACCTGTTCGTGCAGACGTTCACCGACGGCCTGAAGGCGCCCGCGAAGCGGGTCCGCGAGACGCAGTGGCGGGACGCGCTCAGCCAGGTCCTCGACGCCATCACCCAGTGCCGCGTGTGCGGCAGGCAGAACCTGACCCAGCCCGACGGCGCGCCGCCGGAATGCTGGAAGTGCGGTCGGCCCCTCCAGCTCCCGCCCCGCCTGGAACTGGTCACCGCCACCGGCACCACCCTGCGCACCCGCCGCGGCATCCGCCTCGACCCGAGCGCCCGCGTGTACGCCCACCACCTGGACGGCGACCCCGACCGGCACGACTTCCGCGCCGTCGTCGGCGAGGTCACAGAACATCCCAAGCAGCGCGGCCGGTACGGCCTGACCAACCGCACCCAGAACGTGTGGACGGTCCGCAAGGACGACGGTTCGGTACGCGAGGTGGAGCCGGGCCGCACCATCGCGCTGCAGTCGGGGCTGCTCCTGGAGTTCGGGGGCGGGGTGGAGGCGGAGGTCAAGGAGTAGGGGGCGGGGAGTCCGGGGTTCTGGGGACTCCCGGGCTCCGAAGACTCCGGGATTCCGGGGCCCTGGGTACTCCGAGGCTCCGGGCGCTCCGACGAGGCAGGGGAGCGGTGGGTCCGGCCGGGTGCCGGTGGCGGGCGGGATTTCAGCCCTGGCGGCCACGGGTGCGCAGCCAGCGGCGCCACCACTTCCGCCACAGCGGGGGCTCCGGCGGGGGCGGCGGCAGGTGCGCCGCGGGCAGGTCGGCGTGCGCGGGCGGCGCCGGAATCACGATGGCGTCCGGGCGGGTCAGCGGGGTGACCGTGACGGTGCAGGCGGTGTCCGGCACGGACAACTCGACCGCGCCGAGCTTCGTCATGTATGTGCTGCGCGGCACACGACGGGAGTCGCCGCGCGTGCCGTCGTGCCAGCCGACCTCGACGAGCACGGCGGGCTCCGGCCAGCTGAACCACGCGTTGGCGCGCCCGGGAGCGAGCCGTACCACCGTCAAGTCCTTGACCGGGGCCGGACTTTCGATGACGACACTGGAACCGGCCACCGCGCGCTCGCCCAGCACGCTCACCGCCGTCATCCGCAGCCGCCCCACCGAGGGCGGGTTCACTTCGAGCAGCAGGTCCCGTGGGTCCTCCCCGCGCAGGCGCAGCTCCGACAGGTCCGGCGTGCCCCCGCCGGGCGTGGCGTCGGCGGTCAGGCGGGCGAACCGCTCCGACACGTCCGTGCCCGGCTCGACCGGACCACCCGGCCACGGCACGAGCGTGCTCCAGCCGCGCCTGGGCGCGCGCCACCCGAGCAGCACGCGGTCCCCGGCGAGCTCGCCGGTCAGCTCCTCCACAGGGGTCGGCCACTCGTCGGCGCGGGCCATGACGTGCACCCCGGGCGACCGGACGACGGTGCCGTCAGGCCCTGGGTAGCCGCAGCTCACCTGGTACGTGTAGATCCCCGGGGGCAGCGCGTCGTCCACCAGGCCCCGGCGTCCGCAGGGCACGACGGTCGGTCCGTGCGCCGCGCCGACGTCCGGCACGTCGTAGCGCAGCACCTCGATGTCGACGGCCGCCGGGGGCGGCTGCCAGTGCACCTGGACGCCGCCCGGCACGGGCTTGGTCAGCAGCAGCTCGATGTCCGGGGTGACGAGGACCGGCGCGGTGACGTGCGGCACGCCGGCGACGCGGTCGCCGCGCAGCGGCAGCACGGCGTAGCGCAGGACGCGGCCCAGCGGCGCGGCCGGGTCGTGGGCCGTCAACAGCCGCCCCTCCGGGCCGGTCACGTCGACCTTCGCGATCTCGGTGGTGGCCTCCGGGGCTCCGTCGTGGAAGCGCAGGACGGTGTACGTCACGGGGGCGGCGGAGCGCGTTCCCGGTAGGTGCGGCGTACGCCAACTCAGGCCGACGCGGCGGTCCTCCGTCCACGCCCGGACCGCGGCCTGCTCGGGGGTGGAGGGCGCGTCGGCCAGCGCGGTGGCCGACCGGAGCAGGCCCGCCCGCAGCTCCGGCGCGTCCGTGGCCTGCCGCAGCGCGGCAAGCCACGTGGTGGCCGCCGCCCGCGGGTCGCCGCCCTCCTGCGTCCTGCGGGCCGCGTACGCGCGGAACCGCACCTTCGCGGAGCGGGCCCGCAGGGTGCCGAGCAGCGCGGCCAGGACGTGGTCGTCCGGCGCGGTCGGAAGGAGGTCCGCGAGGCGCTCGGCCCGGCGAAGGCGGGCGCTCGGCCAGACGTCGTTGAACTCCTCCGCCGCGCGCCGTGCCTCCCCGGCGGCCGGGAACGCGGCGTCCACGGCGGCGGCCAGGAGACGGGCCTCGCTGCGGTGCACGCCGAGCGCGGCGACGTCGTCGGCGGTCGTCGCCGCGTACGTACCGCCGCCGCGCCCGCCGCCCTTGCCGTCGCCGCCGTCCTTCAGCAGACAGCACAGCTCCCACAGGACGACGTGCCGCAGGCCCATCGGGTTGTCGCGCGCCAGGGTCTCCAGGACGTCCGTGACCGCCGCCGCCGTCAGCGCGCGCGGGTCGGCCGACGTCTGCCAGGCCTCCCGTGCCCGCCGCACGAACGGCACGTCCACACGCTGCCACAGGCCGCCGCGGCCGGGGAACCACAGGCCGTCGAGGACACGGAAGCCGTCGTCGGTCTCCGCCGTGGGCAGGGTGCCGAAGACACCGCTCGCCGCCCGCTGCCGGCCCGGCTCCCGCAGCAGCTCGGCGGCGTGCCGGAACCCCAAGTCCGTGATGCTGGCGCGGAGGCGGCGATAGCCCCGCATGCCGGGGAACTGGGGGAGCACGGGCAGCGGCGGGGGCGCGCCGTCGGTGCCCCGGACGCCGGGCCGCCAGGTCGTCGCCACCGGTCAGCCTCCCGGCGCCGTGAAGAAGTACACCCGGACCACGGCGGTCGACGGGCTGCTGCTCAGATCGTGGAAGTCGTCCGTCGCCGTCTTGCGGGTGAACATCTCCGGACGGCCCTTGCTGAGCAGCGAGTTGACGCGGTGGGCGTAAGCCGTGCCGTTCCGGTCGCCACCGAAGGTCAGCACGAGCGCGGCCGTACGGCCCTGCCACTTCTTCGTCGACCGGCCGATCTGCGCCACGATGGCGTCCTTGTCCGTGCCCTTGACCTTGAACTCCTCGGGCCTGCGCTCCACCGAACGCGGCCCCGTGGGCTTCGGTTCCGGCTTCTTCGTCCCGCCCGCGCTGTTCGACGGCTTCGGGCGCGCGGCGAGCGGGTCGGGCCGGTCGGCCATCGACACCAGGGCGAGTACCAGGAGGAGGTCCGCGAAGAGCCAGCCCGCGAGGACGACGCCCGCGACCCGGCTGCCCGTGCCCCGGCCCCGCCGTCGGGACGGGCTCACGCGTCACCTCCGGACGGCGGGGGAGCGGACGGGCGCCGGGTGGGCGGACGCAGGGCGCGGGTGCGGTTCGAGGCGACGTCCGACGCGGTGTCCTGCGGGGTGGAGTCGCGTGGCGCGTCCTGCGGGGTGGTGTCTTCGTGCGGTGCCGTGGCTGGTGCTGGTGCTGGTGCTGGTGCTGGTGCTGCGGCCGCTGTCGGCGTATGGGCGCCCTCGGTCACCCGAGGCCCGGGCACGGGCGCCCCGTTCGTGCTGCCCGGCCGCGGTGTCGGCGTGCCGTACGGGCCCGTCGACGCGTCGTACGAGGGCAGCGGCGTGCCGTACGGCTCCGTGTCGGGCTGCCCGTGGCCGCCCGCGAGCGGTGCCCCGTACGGGTCCGGCGTCGACGCCCCGTACAGATCCGCCGTCGGACGCCCCGCCCCGTTGCGTACGGGCGCCCCCGCCGGGGAAACCGTGGCGGAGCCCGCCGCGGACCGCACGCCCGACTCCACCCGGGCCGCCGCGTCCTGCCAGTGGGCCGCCGCCGCGTCCCAGCGCTCCGTGGCCTCGCGTATGCCGTCCATCGCGTCGCTCGTGCGGCCGGTGCTCGTGACCAGGGCCTGGGAGGCCTGTTCGGTGGCGCGGGCGACCGACTCCGTTTTGGCCACGAGCGCCCGCTGGGCGGTGACCAGGGCCTGGAGGGAGGTCTCGACCGTCGTGCCCGCCGCCTTCACGCGCTCGGCGATGACGTCGGCCGCCGCGGTGTTCGCGGCGCCCGCCTGGACCGTCGCCGCCTGGACGTCGCGCAGCGTGGTCTCCATGCGGTTCGCCGCCGCGCCCAGCTTCGGCACCTCCTTGGTCAGCCTGGTCGCGGCGTCCTGCATGGATGTCGTCGCGGTCGCCACCGCACCGGCCGCGGCGGTCAGCTCCTTGTGGTTCTTCTCGGCCTTGGCGGCGAGGGAGTTCATCTGCCGCGCGGCCTCGGTCAGTTCGGCGGCGAACTGGGTGGGAGAGGCGCTGCGATGCTGGGTGAGCAGCAACTGGATCCGGGTGAGCACGGACGCGAGCCGGGCGAGCAGCCGCTCCCGCTCCGCCTCCTGGTCCACCTCCTCCTTGTCGGCGCGCCAGCGCACGCGCGCGTGCACGACCGAGAGCAGCACGAGCAGGGCGATCAGCACCACGGCCGTCAGCGCCACGTTCTCGAAGCGCCCGAGCGGCGACAGATGCCCGCCGAAGCCGGACTGCCACAACTGAAGGAAGGGCCGAGTCGCCTCCTTGCGGTTCTCCTCGGCGAGTTCCCCGTACGCGCGCACGGCGTCCCGCAGGCCGAACCAGGTGATCAGCAGCGGGATGAAGACGAGGACGCCGAGCGCGGCCTCCAGCACGCCGTCGCGGCGCGCCGACGGCCGGGAGCCGGACGCGGTGACGGTCTCGGGGCGCACATAGGCGTGTACGAGGTCCAGCTCGGCCCACTTGTCGAGCCGGTTGCTGTGCGTCAAGTCATCGGCGAGCGCCTGGAGTTCGGCGGCACGCGGGCTGAGCGCCGGCCTGCCCGCGAGGTCCTGAAGCTGCTTGATGAGATCCTGCTTGTCCAGCAGTTCCGCGGGCGTCAAACGCGTACTCCCTGTCTCGGAGTGGCTTGAAGGGGCCGTCCCGGGCCGGTGGCATGGGCGCCTGGGCGCCGCGCCCGGGAGGCCTCGTCAGTCGAGGACGTCCCCCCGGCCGTGCCGGTTCCTGCCGTCACGGCCGAGCAGGCGCGACAGCGCCTCGGCTCCGGGGTGTTCACGGTCCCACATGAGGCACTTGCCAAGGGCCTCAATCGCCTCATCCCGCGCACCGATCCGGTGCAGTTCCTCCGCGTGCCGGAAGGTGCGCCGCGCGAGCAGCCCCCGCACCCGCTCGTTCGTCGGATCGTGGCCGTACGCGCACCGCAGCCACCGCTCGGCGTCCGCGAAGTGGTCCGGCGACATGTCGGCCATCGCCGCCGCGCAGTGCACGTCGATCATCGCGTCCAGCACGTCGGCGCGGTCCGTGTGCGCGGTGGCCTCCTGCCAGGCCTGGTGGGATGCCTGCACGGCGTGCTCGTACCGGCGATGCTCCAACAGGAGGCGCGCGCGGGCGAGTTGGCGTTCGGTGTCGCGGGTGGGGCGCTGTCGTACGACACGGGCCTCGGTGTCCGGCCGCTCTTGCCGCTCTTCCTGCTCCGTCCCACCGGCGCCCTCCGCCCGGCTGTCCCCGGTACCCGTGCCGGAGCCCGCACCTGTTCCCGTGCCCGCGCCCGCTCCCGTATCCGCTCCCGTGCCCGGAACCGTGACCGCGTCCGCACCCGTGGACGTGACCGCCTCCGCGTCCACCTCCCCGCCGGCCCTCGCCCCCACCCTCGTGCCCAGCCCCGCCTCCAGCCCCGCGAGCAGTTCCCGCGCCTCCGTCACGATGTCCCGGAGCAGCGCCACCGCCTCCTGCCTGCGCCCCTGCCGGGCCAGGTCCCGGGCGCGGGCGACGTCCTGGCGCGGCGCGGCCGGGGTGCCGTCGGCGGGGGAGTCGGACGGGGCGTCGAGGGGGAAGAGGCTCGCGGTGAGGGCGGGGGCGTCGGCGAGGGTGTCGCGGGTCGGGTCGGCGGGCTCGAGGAGGCCCTCCTCCAGGGCCGTCGAGCGGGACGACGGGGCGCTGCCGCCCCCGAGCCGCACCGCGTGCTTGAGCGCGCCGAGGGCGAGCAACTCCGGGGGTCCGTGGGCGGTGCGCCGGCCGAGGCCCGCGACGCCCGCACGCACCTGTTCCATCAGCGTGCCGCCGCCGACCAGGAGCAGGGTGTCCACGTCACCGCGCGGCACCGCGGACTCGTCGAGCAGGGCCTGGGCGCGCCGCACGGTCCGGCGCACGTGCGGCTCCAGGAACGTGTCCAGGTTCGGCCGGGTGATGCCCATGCGCAGGGCGGGCCCGGTGCCCAGGTCGAGGGTGAGCGCCGCGAAGTCCGTGACCGCTGATCCGCCGCCGGCGGCCGGACCGGTCAGCGCCTCCCGGGCCCGCTGCGCCCGCTCGCGCAGGCCGAGCCACACCTCGGCCGGGGCGCCCGTCACCGACGCGGGCCCGCGGTGCGCCCGCAGCAGCCGCACCGCGGACTTCAGGGTGGCCTCGTCGAAGGCGCGGCCCCCGGAGGTGCCCGAGCCGTCGTAGCCGAGGGCGCGGCAGTGCCCGCGCACGCCCCGTACCAGGCCGAGTTCGAACCCCTCGTACCCCATGCCGTACACGAGGAACGTGCCGCTGTCGCGGTCCGTGGTGTGCCCCATGACCGCGGCCATCGAGTCGCTGATCAGCCGCACGGGCGTGAGCCCGGCCTCGCTGGCCGCGTCCCGCAGGGCCTGGCGCTGCGCCGACTGGAAGGACGCGGGCACGCTGACGACGGTCTGCGCGACGCCCGCGTCCGCCTGCTCCTCGACGCGCTCGCGCAGCGCCCGAAAGAGCCGCACCACGACCGCGTCCACGTCGGCGGCCTCCCCCCGCCACGGCACGGAACGCCCGCTGCCCACAAGGGACTTCAGGCTCGGGAACGTCACCGGAAGGACGCCCGCCCCGGCCGGGGCGCACCCCAGCCACGGGGGTCCGGCCGCGGGCAGGTCGAGGCGGCGCACCTGCTGTCCGGACCCGGCGAACAGCGCCCGCACCCCGGTGGCGCCGAAGTCCACGCCGAGGCTGACGCGGTCCGCCCCGGCCCTGGCTGCCGTCATCCGCCGGCCGTGTCGTCGGGGACCTGGAGGATGCCTCCGTAGTCCTTCTTGCTGGGCAGGGTCGGCACCGCGCGCTCCGAATAGGCGACGGCGATCATGCTGCGCAGGTTCTTGGCCTGCTCGGCGGTCTGGATGCGGTTGCCCTGCCGATGGGCCGCCTTGACCTGCTCGACGGCGTCACTGATCGCGTTGACCGTCTCCAACGGGGCGCCGTCCGAGGCCAGTTCGGCCTGCCGGAACTGACTGGCGAGCCCGCACTGGTGGTACATGTCGTCGAGCAGCAGCTCGGTGAGGCGCTTGTACTCGCGGCTGTCGCCCATCTCCACGGCCCGCTGCGCCTGCGCGACGTCACGGCGCGCCTTCATCTCCTGCGTCTGCTCGATGTACGTGCCGTACTGCTTGAGGAAGCGCTGGGCCTCCCGCACGGCGAGCCCCAGCTCCTCGCGCAGCACCGCGCTGTCCACCTCCTGCTCGGTCTCGGGCGGCGGGGTGCGGGGCTTCTCGCGCCTGGGTGTCGCCTCCAGGACCATGTCCGTGCCGCGCACGGAGATCCGTACGGTGATGATGCGGTCCGCCGAGTAGTTGAACGACACGTCCACATGGCAGTTGATCTCGATCTCCTGCGGCAGCTCGAACTCCACCACGCCCTGTTCGTGGTTCTCGCTCGCCACATGGCTGTCGCCCTCGTACACCGGCACCCGGATCAGCCTGCTGTCCGTCGCGTGGAACGTGCGCTGGCGCGGCTCGGGCAGCGGATAGGGGGAGCCCGCCGGGATGATCTCGACGAACACGTCCCGCTGCGCGCCCTTCACGGCGGCGATCCCCATGGCCATGGGCGTCGACTCGAACAGGCCCGTGGAGCCCACCGGCCGCCCGTTGACCAGGCTCTGCCCGCAGTCCACGCAGGTCTCGGCGGTGTACTCGTTCGTCCGGGCGCACTTCGGGGCGGGGCACTCCACGCCGTCGAGGGTCTGCGCGAGCACACCCGCGCCGTAGGCCACGCACTCCATCGGGTTGATGTTGCGGCGCACCTTGTCGGCGCCGAAGAACGCCTCCACCGCCTCGTACACCGGGCGGGTCAGCGTGCCGCCGCCGACGAGCAGCACGTCGGAGATGTCGCCGGGCGTCAGCTCGAAGCCCGACAGGGTCTCCTTGACCAGGTCCATGGTGCGGGCCACCAGGGGTGCGATCATCGCCTGGAACTCGTCGCGGGTGAGCGCCATCTCGACGTCGACGATCCCCTCGGGGCCGCGGTACGCGGCCGGGATCACGATGTACGTCTCCGGCAGCTCGTTCAGCTCCCGCTTGGCCGCCTCCGCCGCCTTCTTCGCCTGGAACAGGAACTCCTTGTCGGCCACCGGGTCGACGCCCCGCTCCGCGCGCATCCAGGCGATGATGCGCTCCACGATCACCAGGTCGAAGTCGTCGCCGCCCAGCCAGATGTCCCCCGCGGAGCGAAGCACCTGGAACTGGCTGTGCCCGTCGCGGTCCTTGACCGTGTTCAGGACGGAGATGTCGAAGGTGCCGCCGCCCAGGTCGTAGACCAGGACGCGGCTGCGGGCGCCGTCCGGCTTGTGCAGGCCGAAGGCGACCGCGGCGGCCGTCGGCTCGTCGACGATCTTCTTCACCACCAGGCCCGCGCGCTCCGCGGCCTCCCGCGTCGCCGCCCGCTGCGCGTCCCGGAAGTACGCGGGCACCGTGATCACCGCGTGCGTGACCTGCTCGCCGAGGGTGCGCGCCGCGTCCCGCACCAGCTTGTCGAGGATGACGCTGGAGATCTCGGCGGGCGTCCGGGTGCGGCCGCCGAGCATCACATGGGCGCGCGGGTCGTCGTCGGGCCCGGCCACGATCCCGTAGCTGAGCCGGTCGCGGGCCTCGGCCACCGAGGTGTCCGCGAAGTCCCGGCCCATCAGGCGCTTCACCGACACGATGGTGTCCGTGGGCTGGCGCACCGCCCAGTTCAGGGCGTCCTCGCCGACGATCGTCTGCTCCTTGCCGTCGCGCCGCACCAGGCCGACGACGGACGGGGTCAGGCGGTCGCCCTTGCTGTTGGTGAGCACCGCGATGTCGCCGCGGTGCGGATCGTGGGCGGCGACGGCGCTGTTCGTCGTGCCGAGGTCGATCCCGATGGCCTTCATCCGTGCGTGGTCCCTTCCCGTGGTGCCCTGCCTGCCCCGCCGTCGGTGCCGCTGTCCGCCGCCGCGACCACGACCCGGGCGGCGCGCAGCACCTGACCCCGGTATCGATACCCGCGTCGCACGACCTCAAGGACCTCGTCGTCCACCGTCCCGTCCGGAGCGGCGCGCACCTCGACGACGTGGTGCGTCGCCGGGTCCGCGCGCTCCCCGGCGCGCCCGAACACCTCAAGGCCCTCGTCGGCTACGGCCGACTCCAGTTGCCGCACGACGAGTTCGAGGCTGCGGTGGTACGCCGCCGGGTCCGCGGCGCCCGGCCCTTCGGCGAGCAGCCGTCCGCAGGCGTCCAGCGTGTCGGCGCACACCAGGAGCAGCCGCTCGGTGTGCGCCCGGTGCGCGGCGTCCCGGGCGGCCAGCGCCCTGGACCCCTCGTACGCGGCCAGGGCGGCGGCCCCGTACGGGTCGTCGTGACCGAGCGGGTCGTCGGGGTCCGGGCGCGGGGGGCCCGGCGGGTCCATCGGGTTCATGCGCGCCTCCTTTCGGGCGGTCGGATCGGGCGGTCACACGTCGAAGCGGACGAGGTCGGTGAGGAGGCAGGCGGCGGCCTCATCGGACAGGGGATCGCCGGTGCCGGGACCGCCCGGCTCCGCGAGCAGCCGGTCGATCTCGGCGACGGCGCACGGGAGCTCGGCGGCCAGGTCCACGTCGTACCGGAACAGATCGACGAGCAGCCGCCCCGGTACGGTGCGCAGCTCGTCCCAGGCCGCCTGCGTGAACGGTGTCATCAGGCGCCGGGCGAGCAGCTCGAACGGCACGTCCCGCAGGTCCGCGTGCGAGGTCCACGGAGTCACACCGGCCTCGGCGAGGACGTCGTAGGGGCTCGGTGCGCTGTCGGGATCCTTGATCACGAGGGGTCGCCTCCTTCGGTGGTCAGGGCGGTCAGCCAGCGGCTCACCGCGTCGAGCAGCGCCCGCCGGACCCTGGCGTCCATGACGTCGGCGCGGGTGGCGCGGATCAGGTGGTGCAGGGCCCTGCGGACGTCGCCGCGGGCGAGTTCGGCCTCCGCCCGGTCGGTCAGGGCGGCCGCCCAGGACGCCAGGTCGTTCTCGTCGGGGGGCGGCTCCGCGCCGTCGCTGCGCATCAGCTCGCCCACGCCCACGACGCCCAGGTCCGTGGCCAGCAGCCGGTCGAGCTCCTCCAGGCTCTCGCCCAGGGTCTCGCGGTAGTTGTGGGTGAGGGCCTGGCCGAGGCCCACGTCGAGCAGGCCGAGCGCCTCGTGCAACAGGCGGAGTCTGGCCGGGAGTTCGTCGGTACGGGCGTCCAGGGTGAAGACGAGGGCGCGGGCCAGGTTGTCGCGCGCGTGGTTGGACGCCGGGTTCAGGGCGAGGGCGCGGCGCAGGTCGGCCTCCGCGCCGTACACGTCGGAGCGCATGCCGTGCTTGGTGCGGGTGTAGCCGCGCCACACGCCCCGCATCGAGTACAGCGACGAGAGCCGCCCGTCGAGCTGGTCGCGCACCTCGCGCTCCAGCGGGTGCAGCACCGGTGGCACCGACTCGACGAGCGTGATGGCCTCGTCCAGGACGTCGCCACGGCGCGCCCGGTCCTCGTCGAGCAGTGCCTCCACCCGCCCGAGCACGGTCCGCACCAGCGCCTTCTTCGCCCGCGCCGTCATCCCCGCGCGGCGCGCCACCCGCACCAGGCGCTCCCACTGCTCCAGGGCCCGGCCGAGCCCGCACTCACCGTCGGCGAGCGCCGTGCGCGACAGCTCCAGGCGCACCCGGACGGCCAGTTCCACCCCGTCCTGCAGCAACCGGGCGTGCCGGTGCGGCAGATGGACGTACGCCGGGTCCCTGCGCAGGAACTCCTGGCAGTACGCGCACCCCTCGATGTGGCGGCGTGGGTCGGGCGCGGCGGCGGGGCCCGCGCAGTCGTCGGGGAGCGTCGTCAGGGTCGGGAACGCGGGCAGGGCGCGCAGGGCGGGCTCGAACTTGTGCACCGCGCACAGTGTGAGGGCCCGCGCCAGGTCCGAGAACGCCCAGCGCAGCTCGCGCACCGCGTACTCGCCCGGGTCCTTGCCGTCCTTCGCGGCGGCGTCCAGGTCCGCGGCGAGCTCGGCGAGCGGCAGTTGCAGTTCCAGGAGACGCAGATAGCGCGGGCCGCAGGCGAGGGCGGCGCGCGCCCCCGGCACGCCGGGCAGGCCGCCGACGTCCTTGAGGACCCGCGCGCCCGCCAGCTCCGCCTCCAGGAACTCCGCCAACTCCTCGTACCAGGCGGCCTGTTGCGGCCGGTCCTGCTCGGTGTGCCGCTGCTCGTACGCCGAAAGCAGGCCGAACAGATGGCGGCTCAGCTCCCAGCGCAGCCGTGTCATCTCCTCATGGGTCAGCTCCCGCTCGTAGCAGGCGGCCCGCTCGGCCCGCCAGCCGTCCCAGTACACGTCGTCGCTCAACAGCGTGGCCCAGTAGGCGAGCGCCAACTCCCAGGTCCGCACGGCGTGTTCCCACGCCCCGCTCTGCTCCAGATCCTGCGCCTGCCACAGCCGGGCCGCGGCTAGCCCGTGCACGGCCGCCATGTCGCCCGGCGCGGCCGCGAGCCGCCGCTCCCACTCGGCGGTGGCCGCGTCGCGCCCCCGCGCGAGCAGCAGAAGCAGCGGGGCGTCGCCCGGGAACCGCTCGCACAGCACGTCCACGAAGCCAGGACCCGCGTGCTCGTCGTCCGGTGACAGCGTGGCGAGCGCGGCCCGCAGCCCGTCCGGCTCCTGCCACCGGTACAGCAGCGCGTCCACCTGCAGCCGTCTGCCCGGCAGCCGCAGCCTGTCCCACGCGACCCGCTCCGACCACGTCATCCCGCCGCGCTCCAGGAGCGTGTACGAGGCGTCGCTCACCGCGGCCATGGACACACCCGGGTGCACGCCCGCCGCGCGCAGCGCCCGGTAGGGGTACGTCTCGTCGCGCAGCGCGAACGGGTCCGCGGCCAGCGGGCTCCGGGTGGGGCCGTCGGCCCACGGCAGCAACTCGATGAGCCGCCGCAGCCTGCGGCGGCGCACATCGGCCCGGTCGAGCCGGTCCGCCGCCCGCCCGTACGCCTCGACGGCCTCGCTCCACCGGCCCTCCGCCTCAAGCGACCTTCCCCGGGCGTACGCCAGATGGGCGTCCGCGTCCCCGTGCCCCGGGCACTCCTCGAAGGCCTCGGCGGCCCGCCGCCACTCCTGGTGCGCGTCCGCGATGCGGCCCCGGGCGTACGCGGCGACGGCGGGCGCGTCCCGATACGCGCCCAGCGCCCGGGCGGCCGTCACGACGGCGGCCCACTCGCCGTCGGCCTCGGCGGCGCGGACGCGGGCGTACTCCGCGCGTGCGGCGTGATCACGCCCCGCACCGGCACCGCCCACACCGCCCGCGCCACACGTACCGCCCGCTCCGCTCTCCTCGCCGAGCAGGTCGTACGCGGCGGCGACCGCCCGCCACGCGGCGGCCGTCCCCGGCTCCTCACCCGCCGCCTCGACCGCTTCCTCTGCCACCCGGGCCCGCGCGTACCGCCGCCGCAGCGCGACGTCGGCCCACGCGTCGGGCAGCACGAGCAGCGCGTGCAGGGCGTCGGCCCAGCGGGAGGACAGCTCGTGGGTGCGGGCGAGCGCGTAGAGGTGGAGGTGGAGGGATTCTCGGGTGGTGGGGGTGAGGGGGGTGGGGGTGGCGATGGTGGTGTGGGAGTTCGGGTTGGCGTTGGCGGTGTGGGAGTTCGGGTTGGTGGTGGGGGTGAAGGCGTTCGGGGTGGCGTTGACGGTGTGGGAGTTCGGGGTGGCGTTGACGGTGTGGGAGTTCGGGATGGCGGTGGGGGCCAGGGAGTTCAGCTCGGCGTTGGCGGGGGGAGTGGCCGGCGTGGAGGTGGAGGCGGCGGTGGCGGGGGTGTCCGGAGTGGCGGTGCCTGCGGGCTCGGGAGTGTGCGGTGCCAAGGGGGTGCGGGGTGGCGGCGGGGTGCCGCCGGGGGCGCCGCCGGTGAACGCGCGGGCGTAGATGGCGCAGGCCGCCGCCCAGTCGCCCCTGGCCTCCGCGCGGCGGCCCTCCGCCTTGCGGCGCAGCGGGGCGACGGTGCCGTCGCGGGCGGAGTCGGGGAGGTCGGCCAGGAGCCCGGAGGCGGCGGCCCAGTCCCCGCGCCGGTCGGCGGCGGCGCGGGCTCGGGCGTAGAGGCGGCGCACCTTCACCTCGCCGTCGGCGTACTCGTCCGGCAGTCCGCCGAACCCGTCGATGACGCCCTCCCACTCGCCGTGTGCGTCGGCGAACATGCCTCGGGAGTAGTGGAGTTGGTCCTGTACGTCGACGAACTCGGCGGGGAGGGCGGCGAGGTGGGCCACGGCACCGCCCCAGTCCCGCAGCTCCTGGCAGCGACGGCCTTGGGCGTAGGCCCAGCGGAGGGTGACGTCGCTGTGCCCCGTCACCCCGCCCCCGGCTGCCGCCTCCCTGCACGTGCCGAAGGCGTCGGCCGCCGTCGCCCAGTCGCCCGCGTCGGCCGCCGCCCGCCCGCGCGCGTAGGCGTGCCGAACGGGGGCGTCGGAGAGGTCCGGGGCCCCCGGCGTGCCGGAGGGGTTGGTGCGGGCCGGGCCCGGGAGGGCGGGGCTGTCGGCACGGTCGCCGTGGGGCGCGGGCGGGGCTGTCGGCGGACCGGGGGGAGTGGCGGTCGCGCGTTCTGCGGGGGGCGTGCGGTCGGCCGTGGTCGCCCCGTTCTGGGTGGCAGCACTCGCCGTGGCGGTCGCCGTGCCGTTCCCGGTGGGTGCGTTGGCCTCGGTGGCTGCGCTGTATCCGGGGGTCGTGTTCTCCCCGGCGCCCACTGCCCTGCTGCCCGGGGCCGCGCCGCCCTCAGTCCGCAAGCCGCACCCGGCACCCACCCCCTCCCCGGCAGCCGCCCCTTCCCCAACGGCCACGCCGCCCCCGGCCACCACTTCGTCCCCAGCATCCCCACCGTTCAGGGCGCCCCCGCCCAAGGCGCCCCCGCCGGCCCCCGTACAGATCCCGAATTCCTCCACCGCTCCCCGCCAGTCCCCGGCACCCTCCGCGATCCGGCCCCGCACGTATGCCGCGCGTGCGGTGAGTGTCGGGTCGCCGGGGGCGAGGGCCAGGGCCTCGGCGTAGGCGTGGGCGGCCTGGGGCCAGTCCGTGTCATGGTGGGCGCGGGTGGCCGTCGTGAGGGCCGTGGCCAGGCGGAGGCGGGTGCGGGCCGCGGTGAGGCGGGTGCGGGGAGTGGTGGCGTCGGGGGTGGTGGCGAGGATCTGTTCGTAGAGGGCGATCGCGGTGGGCCAGTCGGCGGCGGCCTCCGCGGCCCGGGCCCGGTCGGCCAGGTCGGCGGCGTGGCGCAGCCGGTCCGCGCGGTCGACGAGCGCGGTGGGCAGCGGGCACGGCAGGGCGTCGCGGACCGCGGCGAGCCGCCGCGCCGCGTCCGCCCCGTCCCGCCCGGCGGCGAGCACCCCGCAGAGCGCTTCCAGCTCGGGCCAGGCCAGCTCGAACGCCGCCTCGTCCCGCAACTGCCGCTGCTCGTCCTCGTACTGCCGCGTGGGTGTCCGCAGGATCCGCAGCACCTGCGCCCACTCGCCCCGGTCGCGCTCGAACCGCGCCGCGTCGATCAGTGTCGCCGCGCCGACGTGCCCGACGGGCCGCTGGAACGCGCGCAGGGCGTCCGCGCCCTCGCGCAGCGGGTCGGGCGCCGCGCTGTCGTCGTCGCGTACCTCCCGCGCCTTGAACAGCCACCCGTGCCGGTACCCCGCGTGCAGGAACAGCGCGGGCGTCGCCCACTCGACGGCGGTGTGCCGCGGCAGATGGGAGATGCGACGGCGCGCGGCGGCCATCGACTCGTCGACGGTCCGGTTCGCCGCGAGCCCCTTCAGGAGCTCCGGGCTGAAGCGCCCCGCCGACGCGTCGCTGACGCGGCCGCGCATGGCGACGACGGCGGGCACGCCCCCGCCGATCAGCGCCTGCGCGAGCCCCGAGAACGGCTCGGTGTGCACGCCGTCGGGGCCCGAACTGTCCGCCCCGGAGCAGAGGTTGAGGACGGCGAGGCGCAGCCGTGGCGCCTTGAGGAGGATGCCGCTCAGGAGGTCGGCGGGGACCGGGTCCGCGCCGCCGCGCTCCGTCTCCAACTGGACGACGCCCTTGCCGAGGTCCTCGTCGTACGTCCCGTGGGCGATGAGGAGCACGGCCGTCGGCAGGTCGCCGTGCGCGCCGAGCGCCGATTCCAGGCGCTCGCGGGTCGCCCGCTCGACGACCGTGGTACGGACGGACACCTCGGGCAACTCATGGCGCAGCGCGGCCACTTCGGTGTCCACGCGCAGCGCGGGGCCCGCCCCGGGTGGGGAGGCGCAGGCGACGACGAGGCGGATCAGGCTGGGCTCGTCCGCCGGGTCGGGCAGGCGGCGGCCGAGGGGCCCGCCGGGCAGCGAGCGGGCCAGGGAGTAGCCGGGGCCGAGGGCGAGGGACTGCTGCGGCAGTCCGGCGGGCGCGCACAGCGCTTCGAGCGGCAGTTCCCGCAGGTGCGGGGGCAGGTCGAAGCGGAGCCGCAGGCCGCGCGGCGGGCGCAGGCGCTGGGCGAGTTCGAGGGCGGCGGCCAGGCGGGTCCCGACCTCGGCGACCCCGACCTCGCCCTCGCCGGGTCGGCCCTCACCTCCCCTGTCGCCGCCGCCGAACAGCAACTCGTACACATCCCGGCCGAGTTCCCGCAGCTGCTCGGCCGTGTGCCGCTCGCCCATGGGGGCGAGGCCGAGGTCGGCGGCGACGAGCCGGTCCCAGCGGGCCCGGAACCCCGCCGGTGCGCCGTCCACGGCGATCACGCCGAGGGCGCAGGCGGGACCGCTGACGGCCACGAGGCAGTGGGACGGGCCGAACGGGCGGACCCGGATGCGCAATTCCTCGTACTGGAGCACTGCCGTCGCTCACCTCCAGCTCTCGTCGAACTGTTCGCGTACGAAGTCGAGTTCGCCCTGAGCCAGGTTCCGCTCCTCGGTGATCTCCGGGTCGTCGGGGAAGTGGGCGAGCGCGGAGGTCAGTTGCCCGACGGCCTCCTCCAGGGCGGTGCGCGCGCCGGACAGGCTGCCCGAGCCCCACCGGTGCAGGGCCAGGCCGCGCAGGACGATACCGAGGCTGAGCTGCGTCCGCCGCAGTCGCGGGCCGATCGCCACGGAGCGCCGCAGGTCCGTCGCGGACGCCTCCAGGTCGGCGTCCTCACGCTTGGCCTCGCGGATGCCGCGGTCGGCGAGTACGCGGGCCAACTGGCCGTCCAAGCGCGGGCGTTCGTTGGCGCCGATGACGGAGCGTGCCGTCTCCAGGGTGCTCGCGGCGCGGGTCAGGTGCCCGGCGCGGTGGGCGTCCTTGGCGGCGGCGAGGGCGAGGCCGACGACGGCCGCCTGTGTGTGCCGGTAGCGCTCCAGCTGTCTGCTGTGGACGAGAGCGCGGCGCCAGCACGCGGCGGCGGCGCCGAAGTCGGGGCGGTCGGCGGTGAGGTGGTCCCTGCCGAGGGTGACGCGGGCGTGCAGGGCCAGCTCCCGGGCGTCCCGGGCGAGCCGCCGGTGGCGGTCGGGGAGGCCCGCGTACCCGGGGTTGAGCCCGTCGAAGCGGGCACAGTCCGGTTCGCAGACAGGCGCCGCGGCCGAGCCCGCCGCACGGCCCCGCGCACGGCAGTCGCGACAGCGCAGCTCGGCGAGGGCGACGAGGGCGTCGCCGGGGAGCCCGGCGGTCAACTGAAGTTGGGCGAAGCCGAGTTCGGAGAAGGGGTGGATGAGGGTGGGGTGGGCGGGGCTGAGGTCGGTGTCGGTTCCCGTGCCCGGGTCGGCGGCGGTGCCGGTTCTCGTGCCCGGGTCGCTGCCCGCCTCGGCCCCGGCGGCGGTGGCGGCGGCGGTGCCTGTGTCGGCTCCCGTGCCTGGGTCTGGGCCCGTGGCGGCGTCGGCTCCCGCCTCGGCCCCGGCGGCGGTGGCCGTGCCTGCGGCGAGGGCGTGGCGGCTCCCGGCAGCGGTGAAGGCGCCGAACTCCCGTACCTGGCCGAGTGCGGCGATCGCCAGCGGGCCGCAGCGCAGCGGGGTGCGCCAGGGCCCGGGGAACCCTCCGGCCTCGTCGAGGAGCCGCGCGGCGTCGGCCTCGCGCTGGAGGAGTGCGTCCGGGGGTACGCGGCTGCCGCTGTCGCCCTCGTCGGGCAGGTACCGCGCCACGCGGTCACGCAGCCCGGTACGGAGGTCGGGCACGAGGTCGGCGCCCACGTCCACGCCGTACCGCCGCCCGGCCGCGAGCCGCACGCGGTCCCAGAAGGAGGCGTCGTAGAGCAGGGTGCCCCAGGCTGCGATGGCGCGCTCGCAGGGTGGGGCTGTCGGGGTTGCCGAGGTCGTCGCGGGCGCTGGGGGCATCGGTGGAGCTGCGGGGGCCGGGGCTGCGGAGGGCCTGGGGGAGTCCGTCGTGCGCGAGCCGCCGGTGAGGGGCTCCTTCGCCGAGGCGTCCGCCGGGGCATTCGCTGGAGCGTTCGCGGGGGCGCTCGCCGGGGAGTTGAGGAGGGCGATCGCGAGGGCGTGGGTGACGCGGTGGTCTGCGGGGTCGCGCCGGACGGCGGTGTCGAGGACGTCGACGGCGTGGCTCCGCAGTCCGCCCACGGCCAGGGCGACGCCGTACAGCGCCGCGAAGCGCCCCGCGTCCGGCTGGATGTCCCACGCCGCGCCGAACAGCGCGGCGGCTCGCGGCCAGTCCGGTTCGGCGCCGTCGAGCGCTGCGAGCCCGGCCTTGCGGAGCAGGGTGGCGATGTGCGGTGCGCCGTATCCGGGTTCGGGGGTGCTAGCCGGGTCGGCGCTCGCCTCGGCGGTGCCGGAGGGGGTGGTTCCCGCCTCCGCCGGGCTGCTCTGCGCCTCCGCCGGGCTGCTCTGCGCCTCCGCCGGGCTGCTCTGCGAGGCCGCCGGGCTGCCCTGCACCGCCGCCCTGCTGCCCCGCACCCCCACCGCGCTGCCCTCCGACGCCCCCGCCGCGCCGCCCCGCACCCCCGACAGAACCGCCGCCACCCACCTCGCCTCGTCGTCAAGGACCCCACCCCGCTCCACCGCGCGAAGGTCGGCGCGCGCTCCTTCCCGGTTCCCCGACGCGACGCGTACGTAGGCGCGCTGGACGAGGGCGCGCGGGTGCGGCGCCGCGCACGCGAGGGAGCGGGTGAAATGGGCCTCGGCGTCGTCGAGTTGGCCCTGGTGGGCCAGGGCGCAGCCGAGCCAGAACAGGGGCGTGGCTTCGTCGGGCGCCGTGTCGTGGGCGAGGTGGAACTGGGCGAGGGCGTCGTCGAGTTCCCCGGCGGCCAGGCGTACGCGCCCGAGGCCCACGTGGGCCCGCGCGGCGAGGCGGGAGTCGGGGGCGAGCGACAGAGCGAGCCGGAAAGACTGCTCGGCCGCACAGGCGTCAGCGCCCGCGCGGCCGCCGGGGCCCACGTGGCTGTCGGTGTCCGTGCGGCCGCGAGGGCCCGCGTGGCTGTCGGTGTCCGCACAGCCGTCAGGTTCCGCCCGGCTTTCAGCGCCCGCCCGGCTGTCCGCGTCCGCGCGGCCGCCAGGGCCTGCATGGCTGTCCGTGCCCGCATGGCTGTCCGTGCCCGCACGGCTGTCCGTGCCCGCACGGCTGTCCGTGCCCGCACGGCTGTCCGTGCCCGCACGGCCGTCAGCGCCCGCACGGCCGTCGGCCCCCGCAGCGACCTCGGCACCCTCAGCCGCCGAACCCCTCTCGCCCCTGGCCTCGGACCCCGCCCCGTCGTAGGGCCGCGCCACCGAGCCGCCCTCGGCGCCCACTCCCTCCCCTCGCCGCCCCAGGCGAGCCTCCCCCTCCACGCAAGCCCTCTCCGCATCGGCGAGTGCCGACTCCGTCCGTGGCTCCACTCCCACAAGCCCCCGTTCAGCAGCCGGTGACGGGCTCTTCAGCCCGCGGCCTCGTCCAACTCGGAGCGCCAACGGCCGAGTTGGCGATCGTAGTGCAGTGGCCCCACCCGGAACTTCGTCAGGTCGAGGCCCAGCAACTGCTCATACGCCTCAGGGGGCAGGTCCGGTTCCAGGACGACGCTCAGACCGCTCCGGTCGTCCTGGAGCACCAGGGGGCGCGGCGCCCCGCCGTCACCCACCGCCTCTCGGTCCGCCCCGCGCCGCACCACGCCCTTGAACGACGCGTACGCGTCCCGCACCGCCTCCGCGCCCAGGCCGCTGAGGAAGGCCTGGAGGGGCAGGGAGGCGAGGAGGAGCCACGGGAGGTCGCCCGCGCCGCGGTGGTCGACGGCCCGGCGGACGCGGGCCGTGCGGACGCCGAGTCCGTCGAGCGCCGCGACCAGGTCCTGGCCGAGGGCTTCCGGGGCCTCCTGGTCGAGCAGCAGCTCCGCGCGCAGCGGCAGGGCGTCGGGCATGGGGCGCGTTCTCCTTCCGGCGGCGGCGGACGGGGCCGGGGCCGGCGGTGGATACGGGCCCGGGTCCCGGGACCGCAGCCTAGAGGGGCCGGTCGCCCCCGCACCGGGAAACCGCGATCTCTCTCCCGCACCAGAGGTACGGGAACCCCCACCCGCACCACCTCTCGGCGCGCCACCACGCAGCCGTCAGGCCCCCTCTGTGCATCCGCCATGCACCCGTCATGCGCCGTTATTCCGGAATGCGGGATTCATGGAACTTTCACCGCATGCCGTGAGTCTTCTGAGGTGAAGGCTGAAGAACGGCCGAGTCAGCCGCATCACTGGAGACAGCTGAGCACGGGGGTGTTCGACCTTGACCGACGTGACTGACACTCAGACCGCAACTCGAACCGAGAACCAGCCCGCAACTCGGACCGGAACGCAGACCGGAACGCAGACCGAAACTCGGGCCGCAACACAGACCGAATCGCGGACCCGCACCGGAGCCGACCGGGACGCGGACGTGCGAGCGGCCGACCGCGACGCCGCCACGCGCGCCCTCGAAGCCCGCGAACTCACGCCGTTCATGGCGCCGTTGACCGTCCCGCCCGTCCTGCGCCCGGCGGGAGGCGACGTCCTGGAGGAGACGGAGATCGCCGTCCGCCCCACCTGGGTGCGCCTGCACCCCCAGCTGCCGCCCACGCTCATGTGGGGGTACGAAGGGTGCGTGCCGGGACCCACCATCGAGGTGCGCCGCGGCGAGCGCGTGCGGATCGCCTGGACGAACCGCGTGCCCAAGGGCAGCGAGTTCCCCGTCACGGCCGTCGAGGCCCCGCGCACGTCGCCGCCGCCGAGCACCCGCCCGGGCCGCGACGGCGTCGAGCCGGACAAGAACGTGGCGGCGCTGCCCGCCTGGACCGTCACGCACGTGCACGGCGCGCAGACGGGCGGTGGGAACGACGGCTGGGCGGACAACGCCGTGGGGTACGGAGACGCCCAGCTGTCGGAGTATCCGAACGACCACCAGGCGGTCCAGTGGTGGTATCACGACCACGCCATGAACATCACCCGGTGGAACGTGTACGCGGGTCTCTACGGCACGTATCTGGTCCGGGACGACGAGGAGGACGCGCTCCAACTCCCGTCCGGCAAGCGGGAGATCCCCCTGCTCCTCGCCGACCGGAACGTGGACACCGACGAGGACGGCCGCCTCACCGGCCGTCTGCTGCACAAGACCACCATCGTCGACCCGAAGAACGCGGAGACGGGAAAGCCGGTATCCCTGCCCTTCACCGGCCCGTACACCACGGTCAACGGCCGCATCTGGCCGTACGCGGACGTGGCCCCGGGCTGGTACCGCCTCCGCCTGGTCAACGCCTCGAACGCCCGGACGTACGACCTGGTCCTCGTCGACGAGGACAACGAACCGGTGCCCGGCGTGCTGCACCAGATCGGCAGCGACGGCGGCCTGCTGCCCCGGCCCGTGCCCGTCGACTTCGACGCGGCGCTGCCCGCGCTGACCGTCGCGCCCGCCGAGCGCTTCGACCTGCTCGTCGACTTCAGGACGCTCGCGGGCAAGCGGCTGCGTCTGGTCAACAAGGGGCCGAACGCGGCGCCCGGCGTGCCCGACCCGGCGGGTGACGTGGCGTATCCGCACGTCATGGAGTTCCGCGTCGGCAGGGGTGGCGGCACCCCGGAGACCTTCCGGCTGCCCGAGGTCCTGTCCGGCTCCTTCAGGGCCATCGGCCACGGCGTGCCGCACGGCCACCGGCTCGTCGTGCTCACCCCGCCCGCCACGAAGGGCGGCGGCGGCCACCCGGAGATGTGGGAGATGGTGGAGGTGAAGGACCCGGGGTCCATCCAGATCCCCACCGAAGGCATCATCCAACTGCGCGGACCGGACGGCGTGTTGAAGACGTACCGGCGCATCGCACGCACGTTCAACGACGGCCTCGGCTTCACCATCGGCGAGGGCGCGTACGAGCAGTGGAGCTTCCTCAACCTCGCGGTGAACCCGAACGTGACCCACCCGATGCACATCCACCTGGCCGACTTCCAGCTCCTCGGCCGTGACGCGTACGACGCCTCGGGCTTCGACGTCAGGATCGGCGGCACCCGCGCCCCGATCGCCCACGACCCGGACGCGCGGATCCCCCTGGCCCCGAACGAGCGCGGCTGGAAGGACGTCTTCCGGGTGCCCGGCGGTCAACTCCTGCGCGTCATCGGCAAGTTCGACGGGGCGTACGGCCGGTTCATGTACCACTGCCACCTCCTCGAACACGAGGACATGGGGATGATGCGGCCCTTCGTCGTGATGCCGAAGGAGGCGCTGAAGTTCGACCACGGCGGCGGTCACGGTGGCCACGACGGCGGCCACGGGAGCGGCCACTGAGAGCGACGCCACTACCCCGGGCGGCCGGGGCGGCCGGGGACGTGGGCTCAGGCGGTCCGCGCCCCCTGCCCCTCCGGCACCCGCGCCTCCCGCCCCCGCGTCCCCGCAGCGTGCGCCACCGCCGCCCGGGCGAGCCCCCGCACGAACGGATGCGCGCGCGAGCCGTCGCCGTACTGCTCCGGCTGGAAGAGCGAGGCCAGGAAGAAGGGGTGGCCGGGAAGTTCGACGACCCGGACCTGGCCCTGCTCGTCCCTGCCGCTGAAGCGCAGGCCGTGGGCCTCCAGGGTGGGCAGGTGGGCGCTGCCGTCGGGGCCGTACAGGCAGTGGAAGCGCTCCAGGGAGCGGTCGGCGCCGAGCAGCGACTCGGCCAGGGAGCCTGGCGTGAGCCGCACCATGCCCTCGTGGCCGACGAGCGAGCAGGCCAGCGGCGTGAACATCAGGTCCTCGGCGTCCGGGTCGTTCTCGGCGTGTGCGACCTCGGTCAGGCCGCAGGCGTTCCTCGCGAACTCCAGGAGCGCGTGCTGGAAGCCGCCGCACGTGCCGAGGAACGGCACGCCGTCCTCGCGGGCGGCGCGGATCGCGGCCAGCGCGCCCGCCTCGCTGCGGTACGGACTGCCCGGAAGGACCCACACCGCGTCGAAGCCGCGCACCGCGTCCGGCTCCTCGGCGTCCCGCGTCGGGATCCAGTAGGCGTCGAGGAGGAGCCCGTCGCGGGCGGCGAGCGCGGACAGCAGGAGCGGGACGCGGGTGTGGGCGAGGACGGACGGCGAGCGGTCGGCGATCAGGGCGATTCGGGCCACGGGGGCCGGTGTTCCGGTCATGACCCTCATCCTGGGCGGCCCCGCCCGTTCACGTCCAACGATGAAAGCTGCACCCTCCATAAGCAACGCTGATGCAGGTGGGTGATCCTGAACGGCATGGACCCGCACCTCCTGCGTACGTACGTCGTCGTCGCCCGCCTGGCCTCGTTCTCCGCCGCAGCCCGCGAACTCGGCTACACCCAGTCCGCCGTCTCCCAGCACATCGCAGCCCTGGAACAGGACCTCGGCACCCCGCTCCTGAGCCGCCGCCCCGTCGCGCCCACCCGCGCGGGCGAGCGGCTCCTGGAGCACGCGGGCCCGCTGCTGCTGCGCCTCGACGCGGCCCGCGCGGAGGTCACGGCCCTCGCGGGCGCGGTCGACGAGGGCCTCAGGCTCGTCGCCGCGCCGACGGCCCTGACGCCCCATGTGCTCCGGGCGCTCCCGCCGACCGGCATCACCCTGCGCGTCCTGCCGCGCGCGGACATCCCCGAGGCCGTCGCCACGGGCGCCGCCCCCCTCGGGCTCGTCGACGGCCTGGCCGCGCCCAGCGACCCGCTGCGCCTCGCCGACGTGGCCCCGCTCGGCGTCCGCGGCGTCGGCGAGGAACCCGTCCGCGTCCTGCTGCCCGCCGACCACCCGCTGGCCCGCCGCACCGGACTGCGCCTGGGCGACCTCGCCGACGCCCGCTGGCTGGACGCGCCCGGCGCGGGCCTGCCCCTGGACCAGCTGCGGGCGGCCCACGGCACCGGCGGCTTCCGCCCGGCCCTGCGCTACGAAGGCACCGACGTCCGCACCCTCACCGCCCTCGTCGCCGCCGGCCACGGCCTCGTACTGCTCCCGGAGTCGGCCGCCACCGCACCCGGCACCGTCGCCGTGCCGCTCACCGAGCCGCGCGTCGTCCACCGCACCGAACTGCTGCACGCCGGGGCCCCGCACGGCCCCGCCGAGGCGTTCGCCGCACGCCTGGACGTCACCCGTTCGTGAATCGTCGCGCGGGGTCACGCCGGGTAGGGCTGTGGCCGGAGGCGAGCCATGGAACAGACCGCGTTGCGTCCCAAGCCGCTGCCGGGAGACGAGCCCGGCCCCGGCCAAGAATCCGTCACAGCCCCCGCGTCCGGCGCGCCCGGGAAACCCGGACGGTCCGCCGCACCCCGCAAGGGCCACCGTCCGCACGCCGCCCGCCGCCGCGGCAGACGGCTCTTCTCACTCCTGTTCGGCCTGTTCTGCGCCGGGGTCCTGCTGCTCTCGGGCATCGGCCTCGGCACCGTGGGCGCCACGGTCATCGGCATGAGCAAGCTCGCGGAGATGCAGCGTCAGGCGGGCGAGCAGGGCGCGGCCATGGGCGCGGCACCGGTGACGGCCTCGGGGGCAGGGGCAGGGGCGGGGACCGGGGCGGACCACGCCACGTCGCCGAAGGCGCCCCCGAAGCCCTCCCCGAAGACGCCCCCGGACGCGTCCCCGAAGAAGACCTCCTCCGGCAAGGGCGCCGCCGTCGGATCGGGGTCCCCGCGCCCCGCCCTCGGCGTCGAGGCGGTCGACGCCCCGGGCGGAGGCGGCGCGCTGCTCATCGGGGTGCACCAGCCGGGCCCCGGCCACGCGGCGGGTCTCGTACGCGGTGACGTCCTGCTCGCGTTCGGCGGCGGCCGGATCGCCTCGGCCGGTGATCTGGCGAAGGCCGTGGCGGGGGTCAGGCCGGGCAGGAACGTCACGCTGACGGTCCGTCACGCGAGCGGCACACGGAGGGTGTTGTCGGTCCGTCCGGGCCTGGTGACGTGACGACGACCCCTTACGCGACCACCCTGAAGTGCGTGGTCAGCCGCCGCTCGTCGTCCAGGACGTGGAAGGCGAGCCCGACGGGGGCGTCCAGGTCGACCAGGCCCTCGCCTTCCCACGGCAGCCGCAGCGTCGAGACCACGCCGGGGCCGACGATCAGCGGCCGCCCCGCGAAGGTGGTCGCCGCCGGGGTGTGCGCGTGCCCGATGATCAGACCCACGATCTCGGGATGCCGCTCCACCAGGGCCGCGAGGGGCTCCGGCCGGCGCAGCCGCCAGGTGTCCAGGCGCGGGTGGTGCATCCGGACGGGGTGGTGGTGGAAGGACAGCAGGACCGGCGTACCGTCGTCGAGTCCGGCGAGCCGGTCCTCGAGCCACGCGTATGTCTCCTCGTCCAACTGCCCCTCGTCGCTGCCGGGCAGGCTGGAGTCGACCATCAGGATCTCGGTGCCGCCGACGCGGTGGGCGCGGTTCACCGGCGCGTCGGACGGCGCGCTCTCGCCGAGCAGCGCCGTCCGGTAGGGGCCGCGCACGTCGTGGTTGCCGGGGCAGGTCAGGACCGGCCAGGGAGCGTCGGTGAAAAGGAGGCGCGCGGCCTCCTTGTACTCGGACTCCTCGCCGTGGTCGGCGATGTCGCCGGTCACCAGGAGCGCGTCCAACGGCCCCGGCAGCGCCCGCAGATGGTCCAGCACGCGCTCGGCCCGCTCCGTCGCACGCGCCGTCCCGTCCAGGTGAAGGTCACTGATCTGCGCCAGTACCAGCATGTCGTACGCCCCTCCGCACCGAAATGATCTAATGGCTGGAGTGGATTCAAGCATTAGTCGGGCCGATGGGAGAACGGCCAATCGCAAACCGGTGGCATGGGGGGACCGGGCCGCCCATGATGGGCGCCATGCTGACTACCCTGATCGCATTCCTCGGCGCCTGCACGCTGATCGCCGCCTCGCCAGGGCCGAGCACGGTCCTGATCGTCAAGCAGTCGCTGCGCAGCAGACGGGCCGGGTTCATGACGGTGCTCGGCAACGAGACCGGCATCTTCATCTGGGGTCTCGCCGCGGCCTGCGGCCTGACCGCGCTGGTCGCGGCGTCGGAGTTGGCGTACGACGTCATGCGCGTCGTCGGCGCCGGGGTGCTGCTCTTCCTCGGCGCCCAGACGCTGTGGAACGCGCGCAAGGAGAAGGCGGGCGACGGGGCCGCCGAGGACGCCGACGCTCCGGTCAAGGCGCAGTCCTCATGGGCGGCCTACCGGAGCGGACTGCTGCTCAACCTCGCCAACCCCAAGGCCGCCGTCTTCGCGATGTCCTTCCTGCCGCAGTTCGTGCCGTCGGGCGCGCCCCAACTGCCCGTCATGATCGGCCTCGCCGCGCTGTGGGCGGTCTACGAAGTCGGCTACTACGGCCTGTACGTGTGGTGCGTCGGCCGGATGAAGGCGGTGCTCTCGCGGGCCGCGGTGCGGCGCAGGCTGGAGCAGGTGTCCGGCGGGGTCCTCGTGCTGCTCGGCGTGCGGCTCGCGGTCGAGGGCTGAGGCGGCGCGGGTTCCGAAGCGTCACCCGGTCGCGGGGCGCGGGGCGGCCGTGCAGGATGCTGGGGGAGATCCCGCACCCAGCCCAGGAGGCCCGATGACCCCGGTCACGCCCGCGCCGTTCACCGCCGACGACTACCGCGCCCGGATGGACCGCGCCGCCCGCGCCGCCGCCGACGCGGGCCTCGCGGGCGTCCTCGTCGCGCCCGGACCGGACCTGGTCTGGCTCACCGGCTACCGCGTGCCCGCCGACACCGAGCGCCTCACCCTGCTCGTCATCGCCCCCGGCCAGGACCCGGTCCTCGTCGTGCCGAAGCTGGAGGCGCCGGACGCCGCGCGCGCGACCGGCGCCCCCGCGCTGACCCTGCGGGACTGGACCGACGGCATGGACCCCTACGACGTGACCGCGCCGCTGCTCGACGCGCGCGGCCGCTTCGGCGTGAGCGACAACGCCTGGGCCCTGCATCTCCTCGGCCTGCAGCGGCAGTTGCCCGACAGCTCCTACACCGCCCTCACCGAGGCCCTGCCGATGCTCCGCGCCGTCAAGGACGCCGCCGAGCTGGAGCGGCTCGCCGCGGCCGGGGCCGCCGCCGACGCCACGTACGAGGAGATCAAGAAGGTGGCCTTCGCGGGCCGCAAGGAGACCGACGTCGCCGGTGATCTCGCGGACCTGCTGCGGCAGTTCGGGCACGAGCAGGTCGACTTCACCGTCGTCGGCTCCGGGCCCAACGGCGCGAGCCCGCACCACGAGGCGGGCGACCGCGTCATCGAGCGCGGCGACATGGTCGTCCTCGACTTCGGCGGTCTGCGGCACGGCTACGGCTCCGACACCTCCCGCACCGTGCACGTCGGCGAGCCGTCGGCCGAGGAGCAGCGCGTCCACGACGTGGTCCGCGAGGCCCAGGACGCCGCCTGCCGCGCGGTCGAACCGGGCATCGCCTGCCAGGACGTCGACCGGGTGGCGCGCGCGGTGATCACCGAGGCCGGGTACGGCGAGTACTTCATCCACCGCACCGGCCACGGCATCGGCGTCACCACGCACGAGCCGCCCTACATGATCGAGGGCGAGGAGCAGCCGCTCGTCCCGGGCATGTGCTTCTCCGTGGAACCCGGCATCTACCTGCCGGGCCGCTTCGGCGTCCGCATCGAGGACATCGTCACGGTCACGGAGGGCGGCGGCCGCCGCCTCAACGCCACCGCGCGCGAACTGGCCGTCGTCGACTGACGCCTGACGCCCGCGCGGACCGCTCCGCGCGGGCGAAGGGGGTTCAAGAGCAGGCGCTCAGCCGTGCGGCCGCTCGTCCGTGAAGTGCGCCAGCAGGTCGTACGGATACGGCAGCGGCCGCGCGCTCGCCTCCGTCAGGCGCCGGTCCTGCGCCGCCGTCAGCGTCCAGCCGGCCGCGCCCAGGTTGTCCGTCAGCTGCTCCACCGAGCGGGCGCCGACGATCGGCGCGGTCACGCCCGGCCGCTGGAGCAGCCAGCGCAGCGCCACCTGCGCGGGCGTGCGGCCGGTCTCCTCGGCGACGGCGAGGACGGCGTCCACGACCCGCCAGGTCTCCTCGGTGGCACGCCCCTCCCAGTCCCCGCTGCCACGGGCCCCC
Organism: Streptomyces sp. NPDC041205; assembly: GCF_055591765.1. Lineage (NCBI taxonomy): Bacteria > Bacillati > Actinomycetota > Actinomycetes > Kitasatosporales > Streptomycetaceae > Streptomyces > Streptomyces sp. NPDC041205. The sequence goes on from NZ_JBVIZH010000009.1 coordinate 217,618, forward strand.
GCGGGCGGCGCGGCCATGCCGCGCCGGAACTTCCCCGAGAGCCAGCCGGCCTGGAGCGGGCTGTAGGGAATCACGCCGACGCCCTCCGCCGCGCTCAGCGGCAGCAGCTCCCACTCCACCTCGCGGGCGAGCAGGTTGTAGCGCGGCTGGAGGCAGACGTACGGCTCCCAGCCGCGCGCGCGGGACACGTCCAGGGTCTTCTGGAGCTGGGCCGGGCTGACGTTGCTCGTGCCCAGGTAGCGGACCTTCCCGGCCCGCACCAGGCCGTCGAGCGTGGACAGCGTCTCCTCCAGCGGCGTGCGCGCGTCCCACACGTGCGTCTGGTAGAGGTCGATGTAGTCGGTGCCCAGGCGGCGCAGGCTCGCGTCGACGGCCGACAGGATGTGCTTGCGGCTGAGGCCGCGCGCGTTCGGGCCCTCGCCCATCGGCAGGAACACCTTGGTGGCGATGACGAGGTCGTCGCGGCGGCGGCCCTTGAGCCAGCGGCCGAGCACCTCCTCCGAGACCCCGCCGCCGTACACGTCCGCCGTGTCGATGAACGTGCCGCCCGCCGCCGTGAACGCGTCCAGCATCCGGTGCGCCGTCGCCTCGTCCGCGCCGCTCTCGCCGCCGCCGAACATCATGGCGCCGAAGCACAGCTCGCTCACCCGCAGCCCGGTCCCGCCCAGGTACCGCTGTTCCATGCGATCTCCTCCTGTGTCCGGCGCAGACTAAAAGTTGAAGTGCCCTTGAAGTCAAGGGCCCCGCGCGACGGCCGTTCCAGTCCCACGTGCCGCCGCGCGGGCCCCCGCCACGCACCTACGCGAGGCCGAGTACCGCGCACGACTCCGGCGGCAGCCGCAGCACCCCGTCCGCCCCCGGCGCCGCGACCGTGCCCCAGGCGGCGAGCACGCGCGCGTGCGGCACGCCCAGCGGGACCGTGGCCGCCTCCCCGGACAGGTTCACGGCGACCCGCAGATCCCCGCGCCGCACCGCGAACCAGCGCGCCTGCTCGTCGTAGGCCACCCGGACCGCCGCCAGATCCGGGTCCGTCAGGTCCGCGCGGGCGTGGCGCAGCGCGATCAGCTCGCGGTACCACGCGAGCACGCGCGCGTGCGGCTCGCGCTGCGGCTCCGACCAGTCGAGGCAGGAGCGCTCGCGGGTCTTCGGGTCCTGCGGGTCCGGGATCTGGTCCTCCGACCAGCCGTGCGCGGCGAACTCCCGCCGTCTGCCCCGGCGGACGGCCTCCGCGAGCTCCGGGTCCGTGTGGTCGGTGAAGAACTGCCAGGGCGTCCCGGCCGCCCACTCCTCGCCCATGAACAGCATCGGCGTGAACGGACCGGTGAGCGTGAGCGCCGCCCCGCACGCGAGCAGCCCGGGGGACAGGGCGGCGGAGAGCCGGTCCCCCTGGGCACGGTTGCCGATCTGGTCGTGCGTCTGCGTGTAGCCGAGGAGTCGGTACGCGGGCGTGCGGGCGCGGTCGACCGGGCGCCCGTGACCGCGTTCCCGGAACGTCGAGAACGTACCGTCGTGGAAGAAGCCGTGCGTCAGCGTCTTGGCGAGCGCCGCCAGGGGCGCGGCCGCGAAGTCCGCGTAGTAGCCCTGGGACTCGCCGCTGAGGGCGGTGTGCAGGGCGTGGTGGAAGTCGTCGTTCCACTGCGCGTGCAGGCCGAGGCCGCCGGCCGCGCGCGGGGTGATCACGCGCGGGTCGTTCAGGTCGGACTCGCCGACCAGGGCGAGCGGCCTGCCCAGTTCGTCCGCGAGGCCGTCCACGGCCGCCGCGAGCTCCTCCAGGAAGTGCAGGGCGCGGGTGTCCCGCAGCGCGTGCACGGCGTCCAGGCGCAGCCCGTCGATCCGGTACTCCCGCAGCCAGGCCAGCGCGCTGCCCACCAGATACGCCCGCACCTCGTCCGACCCCGGCGCGTCCAGGTTCACGGCGGCGCCCCACGGCGTCTGGTGGGTGTCCGTGAAGTAGGGCCCGTACGCGGGCAGATGGTTGCCGGACGGGCCCAGGTGGTTGTGCACCACGTCGAGGACGACGCCGAGGCCGTGCGCGTGCGCCGCGTCGACGAACCGTTTCAGCGCCTCGGGGCCGCCGTACGGCTCGTGCACGGCCCACGGCGACACGCCCTCGTAGCCCCAGCCGTGCCGCCCCGGGAACGGGCACAGCGGCATCAACTCGACGTGCGTGACGCCGAGTCCGGCGAGGTGGCCGAGACGCTCCGCGGCCGCGTCCAGGGTGCCTTCGGGGGTGTACGTGCCCACGTGCAGCTCGTAGAGCACCGCGGCGCGCAGGCCGCGCCCCGCCCACGGCGTCCGCCACGCGTACCGGTCGTGGTCCACGACCGCGCTCAGCCCGTCGGGGCCGTCGGGCTGGCGCGCCGAGCGGGGGTCGGGCCGGGCGGGGCCGCCGTCCAGGGAGTAGCCGTAGCGCGTGCCCTCGGCCGCCGCCGCCTCCACCGCCCACCACCCCGGGCGCTCCTTGTCGCGCGCCAACGCGCGCGTGGCGCCGTCCAGGACCAGCTCCACCCGCTCCGCGCGCGGCGCCCACACCTCGAACCTCACCGGCAGTCCCCTCGTCGGTCGACCATGCCCATGAACTTGCGTATACCCGTCGGACCCGTCGGACCCGTCGGACCCGTCGGACCCGTCGGACCCGTCGGACCCGTCGGACCCGTGGCCCGTACGGCACGACCCGTCGGACCGTACGGGCCACGATCCGTCAGGTCACGCCTTCTCCAACAGGTGGCCCGACACCGCGAGCCTGAGCACGGCGTCCGGATCCCCCTCCGCGCCCCGGCGGAACGCCAGCTGGAACGCGTACTCGCCGATGGACGCGACGGCCGCCGCCCGGCAGGCGCGCCGCATCTCGCCCAGTTCGGGAGTGCCGCGCTGCGCGTGTCCCACGGCGGCCCAGTACGTCTGCCCGGCCCCGGAGGCGAGGGCGGCCGGTTCGCCGAGGCCGCGGGCGGCGGCAGCGGCGGCCAGGACGTCCATGCCGAGGGCGATGCCGAAGGTGTCGCCCAGGTGGCGCATGCCGGTCAGCATGGCGCGGGCGTGCTCCGCCGCGGGCACGGGCCGCCCCCGCGCCAGCGCGATGAGGGCGAGCTGCTGATCGATGTACGCGCGCGTCCAGCGCTCGCCGTGCGCAGCGCAGAGCGCCCGCAGCGCCGCGGCCTCGCTGTGGGCCAGGTCGAGGCTGCCGAGCGCGGTGAGCGCGAACACCCGCACCAGGTGGCAGCGGAGCGTGGACGCTGATGCGAAGGGCCGCGGCGCCCCTGCCGCCGCGAGGGCGTCGTCGGCCACCTCCTTGGCCCGCTCAGGCTCCCCGCCGAGCAGCCGGGTCAGGCCGATCAGATAGGCGGCGGCCAGCCTGGCCTCGGCGTCGTCGAGGCGCTCGGCGCCCCGCGCGCACCGGTGGCCGATGGCCGCCGCCCCGTCGAGGTCGCCCTGAAGGGCCTTGACGACCCCGAGCGCCCACTGCGCCCGCTCGCCCGACCTGCTGAACCCCGGGCTCAGGGACAGCACCTGCTCCAGATACGCGCGCGCCTCCCGCAGATGCCCGCAGCAGACCCAGAAGAAGCCGACCAGGGCGGCGAGTTCCACGGCGGCGAGGGGGTCGTGGTCGCAGAGGTGGTCCAGGGCCGCGCACAGGTCGATGTGCGCCGCCCCGATCCTGCGGTACCACAGCGACTGCCCGGGCCCGGCCCAGCCCCGGTCCGCGGACCGGGCGCGGGCCAGGAAGTACCCGGCGTGGCGGGCGGCCGTCGCCTCGGTCTCCTGGAGCTCCTCCAGCCACATCGCGCCGTAGTCCCGCACGGTCCGCGGCAGCCGGTAGCGGTCGTCGTCCTCCCTGCCGACCACCGACTTGGCGGTGAGGCCCGCGAGCGCGGTGTCCACGGCCGCCGCGGACAGCGGCCCGCCCGCGCACACGCCCCGTGCCGCGCGGCTGTCGAAGGAGCCGGGGAACACCGAGAGCCTGGCCCACAGCAGCCGCTCCAGCGGTTCGCACAGCTCGTGGCTCCAGCCGATGGCCAGGCGCAGCGAGCGGTGGCGCGCGGGCCAGGTCGGCGACATCAGCCCGGCGCGGCGCGAACTCAGGCGCTCGCCCAGTTCGTGCAGCGTGGTGTGCATCAGCTGGGCCGAGGCGAGTTCGAGGGCCAGGGGGATGCCGTCGAGCAGCGCGCAGATCTCCCGGGCGCTGTCGTCCTGGCGCGGGGTCCGCAGGCTCAGGGCGGGGGCCACGACCAGGGCCCGGTCCAGGAACAGGGTGAGCGCGTCACCGTCCGTCGGCAGGGGAGCGATCCGCAGGACGCGCTCGCCGGGTAAGCCGAGGCGTTGCCTGCTCGTGGCGAGGATCCTCAGGTCGGGGCAGGCGGCGAGGAGTGCGCCGACCACGTCGGCGCACGCGGCGACCAGGTGCTCGCAGGAGTCGAGGACGAGCAGGAAGCGGCGTCCGGACAGCCAGGTGATGAGCGCGTCCAGGGCCACGCCGGTGGTGTGGTCGGCGAACCCCACGGCGTGCGCGAGGGTCGCGATCAGCTGCCGCTCGTGCGGGAGCCCGCCGAGGTCGGCCCAGCGCGTCTCGCCGAGCGCGTCCGGCCGGTCCGCGGCGATCCGCCGCAGGCTCTCGACGGCCAGGCGGGTCTTGCCCACGCCCGCCATGCCGGTGATGGTGGTCACGGGGTGCGCCACGAGCGCGGCGGCCACGCGGTCCAGATCGGTCGCACGGCCCACGAAACTGTTCGCCACTTGCGGAAGATCGCCCACCATTCGCCCATTCTGGCCCAGGGGGCGGCGCTGTCGTCCAGCCGCCGTAACCCGTAAGGCTGTTGGGGCCGGGGCCGGGGCCGGGGCCGGGGCAGCAGGTGCGCCCGGGGCGGGGCCGCGCGCGGTGCGCACGGCTCGGGCCGCACGGCCGGAGGCGCGCGTCCCCGGACCCTGCCCGGCCCTTGCCCGCCCTTTTCTGGACACCCGCCGTGGCCTGGCCGACAATTGCCGACGTGACCTCGCCTTCTTCGCTGCCCTCCGAGTCCGGTACCAACCCGGTGCGGCTGACCGACGCCGAGCGGGAGCGGGCCCTCGAGGTGCTCAGAGAGGGCGCGGCGCTCGGCCGGCTCTCGCACGACACGTTCGTACGGCGCATGGAGCTGGCCCTCGCCGCCCGGCGCCGGGACGAACTGGCCGCGCTCACCGCCGACCTGCGCACCGAGAGCCGCTGGTCGAAGCTCGTGCTCGGCTCCGTGGGCGCGGTGTCAGGGTTCACGGTGAAGCTGCGCAGGGCCTGGCAGTCCGAGCGGCTGCCGAAGCTGCTGCTCCCGGCTCCCGGCGCGTACCCGCTGCGGATCGGCCGCGACCCGGCGAACGGCCTGCGGCTCAGCCACGACACGGTCTCCCGGCTGCACGCCGAACTGTCCGCGCAGGGCGGCATGTGGGTCCTGCGCGACCTCGGCTCGACCAACGGCACATCGGTGAACGGCCGCCGCGTGATCGGCGCCGCCGTCGTCCAGGCCGGGGACCAGGTGTCCTTCGGGAGCCTGTCGTTCTGCCTCGCGACGGCCTGAGCGAGACCGTCCACGGCACCCGGGCCGTGCCCGGCCTCGCATCCGGACCGCCTCCGGCGCCGGCACCCGGACCGCCCCCGGCGCCGGCACCCGGTCCGCGCCCGGCGGCCCACCCGGGCTGCCCCGGTGCCCGCGCCCAGTCCGAGCCCGGTGGCCCCACTTGGGCCGTCTTCCGGCGGCCGCGCCCAAGCCGCGTCCGACGCATCACCACCCAAGCCGCCCCCGCCCCCCCCCGCACCCCCCCGTCAGTCGAGCGCTTCGCGCGCGTGCCGCGCCGCCTCCACCGCCGTCCTCGCCTGGTGCTCCACCTGGTGCTCCAGCGGCACCCACCGCGCCCCGAACCGCTCGGCGAACGTCTCGCTCCACTGCGTGACGAGGTGGTCCAGACGCGGCGCGGCCCGGTCGCCCGCGCTGTTGAGCACCCGCAGCAGCATCGCCGCCGCCCGCAGCGGCAGCCGCCGCCCGAAGGCGTCGACGCTCCCGATGTACGCCATGGACGTGCCCGCGGGCGGCAGCCGCCCCCAGTCGTCGGCGAGCCCCGGCACCAGGCCGAGCGCCCACTTGGCCGCCCGCAGCAGCGGCCCCTCCGCGCGTGCCAGCCGGGGCAGCGCGTCCCCGAGCACCTCCTCCACCAGGTGCGCGTCGTGCCGCAGCCGGGACGCGAAGGACCGCATCGCCGTCCGCGGCGCCGGGTGCGCCGCGACGTCGCCCACCGTGTCGCTCGCCCACATCGGCACCTCCACGATGGCCGTCGTACCGCCGTAGCGGTGCGCGTGGTGCCACGTCGTGTGCCGGGCGTCCTCCGGCAGGCTCGGGTACGCCGCCGCCGACCCCGGCCCCGGCAGCACATGCACGCCGGGCCCGGACACCGGCCACCCGGCCGCGTCCGACGCGCCCGTCTCCACCGGGATGCCGTGGCGGGCCGCCGACTTGGCGAACGGCTCGGCGAGCCCCGGGATGTCCCGGGTCAGCTGCACCCAGCTGCCGCCGAGGTCCGTGCAGTGCAGGGACACCTGCAAGTAGGGCCGCAGTTCGTCGATGACGCCGGTCAGGGCGCGCGTCTCCGGCGGCAGCCGGTCGGGCGGGAGCACCGAAGGGGACCACTCGGGCTGCTCCGGGCCCGCCGGGCGGAAGAAGTGCCGGTGGTAGTCGAGGAGGCTGCGCGGCGCCGGGGTCCGGTGCAGGCTCGCGCCGTCCGGGTCCGCGCACAGCAGGAAGTGCCAGGAGGTGTCTGCCCGCAACTCCCGGTCGAGCAGGGACTGTTCGGCGAGCGCGAGGAGGGTCGAGCCGCCGGTGGGTTCGTTGGCGTGGGCGCCCGCGACCACCAGGACCGCGTGCGGGGAACGGCCCACGGACAGCAGGTGCAGGGGACGGCCGCCGCGTGAGGTGCCGACTTGGCGCAGCGTGCTCAGCTCGGGACGGTGGGCCGCAAGCTCCCGAACGGACAGGACGAGTTCGGGAACAGTGGGATAGCGGTTTTCCGCCAGTTGACTCACCCCCGCTGGTCCGTCCGCTGACGCAATCCGCAGTACGCCACGCGACGGTTCAGGTGTCAAGCACTTCGGGCCCGGGCTCCCCAGGGCCCGCGCAAGAAGGGCACGCCTCCGCCTCGTCACCGCCCCGTCCGTGGCGCTTCCCCGGTGCGCTCCAGGAGCGCCACCGGCAGCTCCGCGAACAGCTCCGCCACGCGCGCGTGCCCGCTGAACCGCCGCCCCGGTACGAGCAGATCGGCCCAGTCGCCCTCGGGGAGCGGCAGCGCGGTGTCCTCCCAGCCGCCCGCGTCGGCGAGCCGCAGCGACAGGCGCGTCACGGCCGCCACGACGCCCCCGGAGCGCGCGTGGGCCAGGCAGTGCCCGGCACCGGGACCCGTCGCGGCCAGCGGTTCGTACGTGCCCGCGCCGCCGAACAGCTCCGGTCGCCGGGCCCGCAGCCGCAGCGCCGCGACGGTCACGGCGAGCTTCTCGGCGGACAGGCCCCGCACGCCCTCCTCGCCCTCCTCGCCCTTCTCCGGACTCTCCGGAAGCGACGGATCCAAGGGGTCCACGGAACCGCCGAAGGGGTCGCCAGAACCGTCGAGGGGGTCGCCGAACGACACGGGGTGCCGGTTGTCCGGGTCCACCAGGGCCCGGTAGTCGCGCTCGGTGCCCTGGTAGAGGTCGGGCACCCCGGGCATCGTCAGGTGCAGCAGCGCCCCGCCGAGCACGTTGGCCCGCACGTGCGGTGCCAGCTCCGCCGCGAACTCGGTCACCGCGTGCAGCGGCGGCCCGCACGGCCCGGCCTCCAGGAACGCCGACACCGCCCCCTCGTACGCCTCGTCGGGCTCCGTCCAGCTCGTGTGCAGCCCGGCCTCCCGGACGTGCTTCAACAGCGCCTCCTGGAGCCGCTGTCCGTACGGCCCGGCCTCCGCCGCGGCCCGCGCGGTGAGCGCGGACGGCGCGAACCCCACCGCCGTCTGCCAGGCGGCCCACGCCAGTTGGGGGTCGGGCGCCCGCATGCCGCCCGCCCGCGCGGTCCGCCGCGTCACCTCCGCGAGCAGCGCCGCCCACCGCGCGGGCGCCTGCGACAGGACGCTCACGGCCGCCCGCACGTCCGCGCTGCGCTTGGAGTCGTGCGTCGTCATCACCGTGCCCGAGTACGGCCAGTCGCGCTGCACGCGCGCGCAGTACGCGTGGAACTCCACCACGCCCACGGCGGGCCGCGCGGGCGAGCCGCCCACCTCGGCGGCCGACAGGAGCGGCGCGTGCCGGTAGAACGCCGTGTCCTCCACCGACTTGGCCCGCAGCGCGGCGGCCGTCTGCGCGAACCGCGCCCGGAAGGCCTCGCGCGCCCCGTCGCCCGGCGCCCTGCCGAGCACCAGGTCCCGCACGGCGTCCACGGCCTCCGCCTCCTCGGGGACGGCGAACACCCGCTTGGCCTCCCGCGCCGCCCCGGCCGTCAGGACCGTCTCGGGATCGGCGCCCCCGGTGGCGTACGGACGGTAGACCTCAAGCCGTACGAAGAGTTCCCGCAGCGCCGTCCGCAGGGCCCACGGCGCGTGGTCCCGCAGCGCGGGGTCCGCCGCGCACAGCGCCACCGCCTCGCGCGTGAGACGGTCGACCTCGGCGGCCAGCTCGCGCGTCACGACCTTGTACGCGGCGCGCCGCAGCGTCGCCGTCCAGTCGCCGCCGCGGTCGGCGGGCGGCGCGGCGAACCTGCGGTACTGGCCGAGGAGTTCGGCGGCGCCCGCCTCGTCCGTGAGGACCCCGTCGACGTGCCGTAGCGCGTCGTAGCCCGTGGTGCCCGCCACGGGCCAGGCGGCGGGCAGCCGCTCCCCGTCGGCCAGGATCTTCTCGACGGCCGTCCAGCGCCCGCCCGTCGCCTCGTGCAGCCGCTGGAGGTACGCGCCGGGGTCGGCGAGGCCGTCGGGGTGGTCCACGCGCAGGCCGTCCACGACGCCCTCGTCCAGGAGCCGCAGGACCGTCGCGTGCGTCGCGTCGAACACCTCGGGGTCCTCCACGCGGACGGCGATGAGGTCCGAAATGGTGAAGAACCGCCGGTAGTTGATCTCCGTGCGGGCAAGGCGCCACCAGGCCAGGCGGTACCACTGGGCGTCGAGAAGCCGCGCGAGCGGCAGCCCCTGCGTGCCCTCCCGCAGCGGGAACTCATGGTCGTGGTAGCGCAGGACGCCGCTCTCCACGCGCAGGTGCTCCAGCTCGTGGCCGAGCCGGTGCCCGAGCACGGGCAACAGCACCTTGCCGCCGCCCGCCTCCCAGTCGATGTCGAACCAGCGCGCGTACGGAGAGCCCGGACCCTCGCGCAGGACCTCCCACAGCGCCCGGTTGTGCCGCGGCACCGCCGCCATGTGATTCGGCACGATGTCCACGACCAGGCCGAGCCCCGCGTCCCGGGCCGTCCGCGCGAGCGCCCGCAGCCCGTCCTCCCCGCCCAGCTCCGCACGCACGCGCGCGTGGTCCACGACGTCGTACCCGTGCGTCGACCCGGGCACCGCCTCCAGGACCGGTGACAGATGCAGATGAGAGACCCCGAGCGAGGCCACATACGGCACCGCACGCGCGGCGGCCGCGAACGGGAAGTCGGGCTGCAACTGCAGCCGGTACGTGGCGGTGGGCGGCGGCGGAACCACAGGCACAGAGCGCGCTGACGTCATGCGAACGTACGTACCCGCCCCACCGCCTTTCGTGCCTTCGACGCATGCGCGCTCGCGCGGGAGCGCGGTTAGCGTCCAACGATGGCCGAAAGGGACACCGACACCAGCACCGCCCCCGCTCCGACCGCTCCCGCCCCGACCGCCCCCGCGCCGGGCGCCGCCCCCTCCCTCCGAGCCACCCTCGACGCCTACCGGCAGGTGCTCGCCGTCACCGGGGCCGTGCTCCCCGTGGTGTCGTTCCTGGGGCGGTTGCCCGTGGCCGTGATCCAGTTCGGGAGTGTGCTGCTGGTCAGCCGGACCAGTGGGTCGATCGCCACCGGGGGAGCCGTCGCGTGTGCGCTGGCGCTCGGGCAGGTGGGCGCGGGGCCGTTCGTCGGGCGGCTCGCGGACCGGCGGGGGCAGCGGCCCGTGGTCCTCGCGTTCGCCGCGCTCAACGCCCTCTGCGTGGCCGCCTACACGCTCGGCGCGCTCCTGGGGCTTCCCACCCCCGCGCTGCTCCTCCTGGGCGTCCTCGCGGGCGCCAGCGTGCCCGGCATCGGGCCGCTCGCCCGGGCCCGCGTCGTGCGGCTCGTCCGGAAGGCGGGCGGTGACGCGCGGCTCGTCGGCACCGCGCTGTCCCTGGAGTCCACGATGGACGAGCTGTCCTTCGTCCTCGGCCCCGCCCTCGTCGGCCTCGCGGCCCTGGCAGGCCACCCCGCGTACGCCTTCGGTGTCGCGGCCGTCCTGGTCGCCGTCTGCGGCACCGGGTTCGCGCTGCACCCGACGGCCCGCGCGGTCCCGCCGGGCGGACCGACCGCCCGTAGCGCCCCTGGCCGCCGCCCGCCCCTGCCGCGCGAGGTGTACGTCGTCCGGATCGGCCTGGTCTTCCTCGGCGTGCTGCTCGGCGCCTGCGGGGCCGGGATCACCGCGCTCACCGAGGAGTCGGGCGCGCCCGGCCAGGCGGGTCTGGTCTACGCGGCGATGGGCGTGATGAGCGCCGTCACCGGGCTCGCGACGGCCGCGCTGCCGGACCGGTTCGGGCTGCACGCGCGCTGGCGGGTGGCGACGGCCGCGGCGGCGCTGCTCTCGCTGCCGCTGGTCTGGACGCACAGCATGGCGGCCCTGTACGCCGTCGTGACCGTCTTCGGCGCCGTGTACGCCCCGAACCTCATCACCGGCTTCGCCCTCACCGAACGCACCATGCCGCAGGCGCGGCTCGCCGAGGGCATGACGTTCGCGGCGAGCGCCTTCGTCGGCGGCCAGGCCGTCACGCTCGCGGTGGCCGGCCGCCTCGCCGAGACACACGGGGCGGGCGCCGCGTTCGCCCTCGGCAGCGCGGCCGCGGTGGTGGCTTTCGCGGTGGCGCTGCTCGCCCGCCCGGGGAGGGGCGAGGGGGCAGCCGGAGGTGGGGACGGGGACGGGCACGCGCGCGTACTGGACGCCGGTGCCCGGGCGTAGGAGCGACCCGTACGACGAAAGCCGCCCTCACACCGGACGGCCCCCGCGCGACAGCAGCCCCCGCATCCCGGACAGCCCCCTGCGCGCCGCCTCAAACCGGCCGCTGCAACACCACAAGGCTCCGGTCGACCAGCGTCACCCGCTCGCCCGCCCGCACCTTCCCGCCCGTACCCGGCGGTACGCCGTCCTCACGGGCGGTGTCGACCACCACCTGCCACTGCGCCCCCTGGTTCACCGGCACCACGAAGTCGAGGGGTTCGGCGGAGGCGTTGAACAGCAGCAGGAACGAGTCGTCGGTGATGCGTTCGCCGCGCTCCCCGGGCTCGGAGATCGCGTTGCCGTTGAGGAACACCGTCAGGGCACGCGCCTGTGCCGCGTCCCAGTCGTCCTGCGTCATCTCCTCGCCCTCGGGCGTGAACCAGGAGATGTCGGACAGCTCGTCGTGGGTGCCCTCCACCGGGCGGCCGTGGAAGAAGCGGCGCCTGCGCAGGACGGCGTGGTCGCGGCGCAGCCACGTCATGGCGCGCGTGAACGCGAGCAGCGTGCTGTCGCCGTCGGGCCAGCGCACCCAGGCGACCTCGTTGTCCTGGCAGTAGGCGTTGTTGTTGCCGCCCTGGGTGCGGGCGAACTCGTCGCCGTGGCTGAGCATCGGCACGCCCTGGGACAGCATCAGGGTGGCGACGAAGTTGCGGATCTGGCGGGCGCGCAGCGCGAGGACGTCGGGGTCGTCGGTCTCGCCCTCGACGCCGCAGTTCCAGGACCGGTTGTGGCTCTCGCCGTCCTGGTTGTCCTCGCCGTTGGTGTCGTTGTGCTTGTCGTTGTACGCGACCAGGTCGTGCAGTGTGAACCCGTCGTGGCAGGTGACGAAGTTGATCGAGGCCAGCGGCCGCCGCCCGTCGTCCTGGTACAGGTCGGAGGAGCCGGTGAGCCGGGACGCGAACTCCGCGAGCGTGCGCGGCTCACCGCGCCACATGTCCCGCACCGTGTCGCGGTACTTGCCGTTCCACTCCGTCCACAGCGGCGGGAAGTTGCCCACCTGATAGCCGCCCTCGCCGACGTCCCAGGGCTCGGCGATCAGCTTCACCTGGCTGACCACGGGGTCCTGCTGCACCAGGTCGAAGAACGACGACAGCCGGTCCACCTCGTGGAACTGCCGCGCGAGCGTCGCCGCGAGGTCGAAGCGGAAGCCGTCCACATGCATCTCGGTGACCCAGTGCCGCAGCGAGTCCATGATCAGCTGGAGGACGTGGGGGTTGCGCATCAGGAGCGAGTTGCCGGTCCCCGTGGTGTCCATGTAGTAGCGGGGATCGTCGGTGAGGCGGTAGTACGAGGCGTTGTCCAGGCCCCGGAAGGACAACGTAGGGCCCAGGTGGTTGCCCTCGGCGGTGTGGTTGTAGACCACGTCCAGGATCACCTCGATCCCGGCCGCGTGCAGCGCCCGCACCGCCGACTTGAACTCCAGGACCTGCTCGCCCCGGTCGCCCCAGGAGGCGTAGGCGTTGTGGGGCGCGAAGAAGCCGATGGTGTTGTAGCCCCAGTAGTTGTTCAGGCCCAAATCGACGAGCCGGTGGTCGTTCACGAACTGGTGGACCGGCATCAGCTCCAGGGCGGTGACGCCGAGCGCCGTCAGATGCTCGATGACCGCCGGGTGCGCGAGCCCCGCGTACGTACCGCGCAGTTCGTCGGGCAGCTCGGGGTGCAGCATCGTGAGGCCCTTGACGTGGGCTTCGTAGATGACGGTTTCGTTGTACGGAGTGCGCGGCGGGCGGTCGTCGCCCCAGTCGAAGTACGGGTTGACCACCACGGACGTCATCATGTGCGGCGCCGAGTCCAGGTCGTTGCGCTCGTCGGGGGACCCGAAGTGGTAGCCGTACACCTCCTCGCCCCAGTCGACGGAGCCGCTCACCGCGTGCGCGTACGGGTCGAGGAGCAGCTTCGCCGAGTTGAGCCGCAGCCCGCGCGCGGGGTCGAAGGGGCCGTGCGCGCGAAAGCCGTACCGCTGGCCCGGCATGACCCCGGGCAGATAGGCGTGGCGCACGAAGGCGTCGGACTCGCGCAGCTCGACGGCGGTCTCCGAGCCGTCGTCGTGCAGCAGACACAGCTCCAATCGGTCGGCGGCCTCGGAGAAGACCGCGAAGTTGGTGCCGGCGCCGTCGTACGTGGCGCCGAGCGGGTACGCCTGCCCTGGCCAGACCTGCATGCCTATGACTCTTCCACGATCGCCCCCGCCTCATGACCGGAGTTCGCCCAGACTCTGCTCGAAAGTGGGGCAACCGCACGGGAGTTGAGCCCGTCTAACCGACTGACCACATACTCGACATGCCCTAAAAATGGGGCTGTACGAGAGAAAAGGGGGAGGATATGGGCGAACTAGTCAGACGCCATCTGGGGAAGGTCGTGACGGGCGGCGCGCTCGCCGTCGTCGCGACCGCCGCGATGGTCGTCGTCACGCTGCCGGAGGGGGCCGGAGCGGGAGACAGGGGGGACCGCAGCACGGCGGCGGGTTCGGCGCGCCAGGACGCGATCGCGCCCGACGGAGTCGTCGAGGACGCACCCGACGAGGGCGACAAGGGCATAGGCAGCGACCCGCTGACCGACGCCGAGACCAAGCGCGCGGAGAAGGCGGCCCTGGACAGCAACGGGCTGCGCTCCAGCGCACGGGACGTGGAGGGCGACCGCGGGCCGCAGCGGCTCTCCACGAACCTCGCCGAGAACGACCCGGCCGAGGGCGCCGACGCCGCGCGCCGCGCGCAGATCGTGTACTACGACTACAAGAAGGACGCGGCGATCACCAAGACGGTCAATCTGGAGACCGGCAAGGTGGAGTCCACGAACTCCGCGCACAACGTGCAGCCGCCGCCCACCAAGGACGAGCTGAACGAGGCCACCCAGCTGCTGATCGCCGACCCGCTCGGCAAGGGCCTGAAGCAGGACTACAAGAAGGCCACCGGCAAGGACCTCAGCGGCCCCGGCGACCTCGACCTGAGCGGCTTCATCTTCAGCAAGCAGACGAATCTGCGGATCCCGGCGGAGCTCTCCGAGTGCGGCAAGCACCGGTGCTTCCAGGTCGTCGCGAAGGTCAAGCGCGGCCCGTGGATCGACACCCGAGCGTTCGTCGTGGACCTCAGCTCGCGCGACGTGGGCCGCCTGGGCTGACCCGCCCGGCAGACCGCAGCCCGCACCCGCCGGCCGGCGGGACACGGCACCCACACACTTCTCCTCCTGAAGGAGTCATTTCCGTATGGACGCCTCTCACGGCAACAGACTTTCGCGCGCCCGCAGGAGGGCCGGCACGGCCCTCGCGGTCTCCGCGCTGATCGGGGCCGGCCTCGCCGCCGCGGGCCCCGCGGGACCGGCGGCCGCCGCTCCCAAGGCCCCCGCCGCCCCCGCGGCGGACTGCAGTGCCGCCTACAAGATCGAGCAGACCGTCGACGGCGGTACGACCTGGCGGATGTGCTGGCACTACAACACGTACTCCGGGCTGATCCTCGACAAGGTCAGCTACCAGCCCAAGGGCGAGCCCAAGCCCATCCCGGTCCTCACCAGCGCCCGCCTCGCCCAGATCCACGTGCCCTACGACGACGGCGACGCCGAGTTCCAGGACGTCACGGACACCGACTTCGGCCAGGCCCTGCAGGCACTGAAGCCCGGCGAGTGCCCCGGCGGCACCATCAAGACCGTCAAGGTGCCCGACCGGGGCAACGTCAAGGGCCTGTGCACCACCACGCGCGCGCGTGGGCACGCGTACCGCCTCACCCACGACCAGTCCACCGGCGGCAACGGCAAGGTCTACACCGCCCAGGGCAAGGACCTGCTCGTCTACACCGTCAACAAGGCCTCCTGGTACGAGTACATCACCGAGTGGCGCTTCTCCTCGGACGGCACCATCACCTCCAACGTGGGCGCGACCGGCAGCCTCTCGCCGTACGACTTCGACGGCGGTGACGGCCGCGGCTGGCCCATCGGCAAGGGCGACCAGGCCAAGGCCGAGAGCCACTCGCACAACGTCTTCTGGCGCCTGAACTTCGGCCTCGACGGCTCCCCGAAGTCCAAGGTCGAGCAGTACGACTCCAAGGTCACCCCGTCGACCGGCGGCGGCAGCCCGACCACGAAGACGACCCGCACGCCCGTCACCAAGGAACTCACCGGTGACCGCAAGGACATGCGCTGGTGGCGCGTGGTCAGCGCCACGGGCAAGAACAAGGACAAGCACCCGCGCTCGTACGAGATCGTCCCCGGGGCCAGCAACAAGCACATCGGACGGCCCTACACCAAGCACGACGTGTACTTCACCGAGTACAAGAAGTGCGAGCAGTACGCGAGCGCCAACATAGGCTGCCCGAACGGGTACCCCAAGAGTGTCGACCAGTGGTCGAACGGTGAGACCCTCAAGCACCCCATCACCTGGGTCAACATCGGCTTCCACCACATCGCGCGGGACGAGGACCAGCAGCCCATGCCGGTCCACTGGCAGGGCTTCGCGCTGGCCCCGCGCGACGTCACGGCCATGAACCCGCTCACGCCGCAGGACCTCGCGGGTCACAACGGACAGATCCCGATCGGCAATTGACGAAAGTGCCCGCTCCATCCGGCTGCACCGCCCGCCGCTCCCGGAGTACCCTTCCTTGATCGTTGACTGGGGAGAGTCCGGGGGGAGCGGAAGGCGGTGCGTGGGTGAGCTCGGGTGGGCGGGAACTGCCCCCTGGTGACGAGGGTCACGAGGAGGGCTCCGCCAATGTCCCGCCGTCGGCCGTGTCCTTGGCACGTCCGGTGGACATGGCATCGCAGATCGGCCCCGAGCTGGACTGGGGCGCCGACGCCTGGCGCGAGGTGCGTACGCGCGCGCAGCGGGCCGGGCGGGCCTACATCTGGCTGAACCTCGTGGAACAGCGGCTGCGCGCGGTCGTGGCCGCTGTTCTGCGCCCCGTCTACGAACCCGTCCACGCCGACGACTGGGTCGTCGCCGCGGCGGGCCCCGCGGGCCAGGAGTGGGTGCAGCGCGCGGTCGCCGTCCGTGAGGTGAGCCGCCGCAAGGGCTATCTCCTGGACCCGGCGGACGACAACGTCCTCAGTTTCCTGACGCTGCCGCAGTTGCGGGAGCTGATGGTCCAGCACTGGCCGTGCTTCGAGCCCTACCTGGACGACCGGCGCGAGGTCGAACTCGCCCTGGACGAGCTGGAGGTCTCCCGCAACGTCGTCTCCCGCAACCGCGCCCTGTCACCGACCGTCCTGGCCCAGGCCGAACGCGCCTCGGCCCGGCTCCTCGAGATCCTCGGCGCGGGCTCCGACACCCCCTCCGCGCGGCGCCTGCCCGTCGACGCCGTCGAGGAGCTGGTCGGCGACCGGTACGCGGACGTGGTCGGGGTGCACACCGACCGGGTGCGGCTGCTCCGCCAGTTCCCCGCCGAGGACCTGTTCGGCGAGGCCCGGCGCGTCGACGCCATCGGGATAGGCCTGAACCTGCTGGTCCAGAACTTCTCCGGGCGCCGTCTGATCCGGCTCGCCGAGTCCGGCTGCCGGGTGCGGCTGCTGTTCCTGAACCCCGCGAGCAGCGCGGTCAAGCGGCGCGAGCGGGAACTCGGACTCAAGCGGGGCGAGCTCAGCCGCTCCGTCGAGACGAACATCCTGCACATGCGGCGGGTGCGGTCCCGGCTGCGGGACCCCGGCGCCTTCGAGATCCAGGTCTTCGACGAGACCCCCCGGTTCACGGCCTACCTCGTCGACGGCGACGGTGCCGACGGCATCGCCGTCGTCCAGTCCTATCTGCGCCGCACCCGCGGCATGGAGGTGCCCGTGCTCGTGCTGCGCGGCGGCGGCAGGGTGGTGAAGCCGGGCGACCACGGCGAGCACGGTCTTTTCGCGACATACCGGGAGGAGTTCGAGACGGCGTGGGCGGACTCGCGACCGGTGTCGTGAGGGGCCCGGGCGGGGCGGCCGCAGCGGACCGGGCGGGAGCCCAGCGGCAATAAGCGGAATCCGGCCATCTGATTGTCAGTGGCGCATGGGATCGTGGGGACCACTGGGGGAAAGCACCACGACGAAGGGGGCGGCCATGGGCTGGCACCAGGAGCTGCTGATCGGCTTCGACCTGGAGACGACGGGCACCGATCCGCTGGAGGCGCGCATCGTCACGGGGGCGGTGATCGAGGTCAGGGCCGGGCAGGAGCTGGGCTGCCGCGAGTGGCTCGCGGACCCCGGCGTGCCGATCCCGCGGGACGCGGTGGCCGTGCACGGGATCACCGACGAGAAGGCCGCCGCCGAGGGCAGGCCCGGCGCCGAGGTCGCCGACGCGATAGCCGCGGTCCTGGTGTCGTACTGGCAGACGGGCGTGCCCGTCGTGGCCTACAACGCCGCGTTCGACCTGAGCCTGCTCGCCGCCGAGCTGCGGCGGCACGGGCTGCCGTCCCTGCGGGACCGGCTCGGCGGCGCGGAGCCCGCGCCCGTCGTCGACCCGTACACCATCGACCGCTCCGTCGACCGCTATCGGCGCGGCAAGCGCAACCTCGCGGCGGTCTGCACCGAGTACGGCATCGTCCTGGACTCCGCCCACGACGCCTCCGCCGACGCCCTCGCCGCCGCCCGCCTGGCCCACGCGATAGCCGCTCGCCACACCAAGGTCGCCGACCTCGGCGCGGCCGAACTGCACCGTCAGCAGGTCCACTGGTACGCCGAGTGGGCGGCAGACTTCCAAGCCTTCTTGCGCCGCAAGGGGGACGCTGCCGCTGTGGTGGACGGGACTTGGCCGTTGCGGGAGGACGTCGCCCTGCGGGCGGGCTGACCCTGCGGGTGAGCCGGGGGCACCTCCGCCATCGCCGCTCCGCGCCTCGTCCTCAATCTCCCCCAAGCTCTTAAGGAGCAGGGGGACCCCACGACGGGCTCTCTCCCACCCACCCGCCCAACCTCCCCCAGGGCCACCCAAAAGCCCGGCACCCCCTGGCCCGAAACGCCTCGCCCCGCTGGGCACCTCTGAGCCCGCCCCGCGGCACCTTCCAGCCCGCCCCGGCGAACTTCTCAGCCCGTCCGGCGCTTGAGGACGAGCCGCGGAGCGGCGACAAGCGGGGGTCCGGGGGCGCAGCCTCCGGTTTCGGGAAGGGGCGGGGTTGGGGAGAGCCCCCGGCAGGGCCACCCCCGCGCACCCCTTAGAACGGATGCCAGCGCACCGTCGGATCCCCGTCCCGGAGGGACGCCACGCGTCGGCGGAATTCGGCCAACGCCCGCGGGTTGGCGGGCGCGTGCTGCGCGACCCACGCGCAACTCGCCGTCTCCCGTGCCCCACGCAACACGGAACACCCCTCCCACTCCCGCACATCCCACCCGTAGACCCGGATGAACTCGTCATAGGCCTCGGCCCCGAGCCCGTACCGGTCCCGGGAAAGGGCCATGACGACGAGGTCGTGCTCGCGCAGGTCGGAGGAGAAGGTCTCCAGGTCCACGAGGACGGGCCCCTCGGGACCGACGAGGACGTTGCGCGGCAGCGCGTCCCCGTGCAGGGGCCCGGGCGTGAGGTGCGGCACGAGCGCGACCACGGCCGCCGCGAACCCGTCCCGCCGCGCCCGCAGATACTCCGCGTCCTCCGCGTCGATCGCGTCCCCGGCGAGCCGCAGCCACCGCTCGACCCCGCCGAGCAGCTCCCGCCGGGGCAGCCGGAAGGAGGGGGCGGGCAGGGCGTGGACGAGGCGGAGGAGTTCGGCGAGGTCGGCGGGCCCGGCGGGCCGTACGGCCGCGGGCAGGCGGTGCCACAGCGTCAGCGGATGCCCGGAGACGAACCACGGCTTGGGCTCGGCGGCCCGCACGGCCGGCACCCCGGACGCCCGCAGCCACTCGGCGACAGCCAGCTCCCGCCGCGCCCGGTCGAGGAGTTCCGGCGCGTCCCGGCCGACCTTCACGACGAGGTCGCCCACGGCGAACACCGCGTTCTCGCCGAGGGCGAGCAACTCGGCGTGGACCCCGGGGCCACCCGCGAGCCCCGCCGAGTTCAGTACGTCCCGTGCCCGTGCCTCGTCCATCCATTGCCTCCCGCACCCGGTGCCTCGCCCGCGGCCGGAAGTGTCCAGCCGCCGCGCAAGTCTCGCATTCGCACAGGCCAGACCGGACTTCCGGCGTGCGCGGTCGCTTGACGTATCAAGGTCACATCAGCACGATGACGGGGGCCGCCTGGGCGGCCAAAACCCAATCAGCCGCCCAAAGGAGCCGATTCCGTGACATTGGCGACCGCGAGCGAGCGGTCCGGCAGCAGCGGCTCCGGCGGGGGCCGGTGGTGGTGGGGCCGTCGCAGACGCACCGGGGACGACGGGGACAGGGGCACAGGCGCGGCGCGCGCCGAGGTGATGGACCGCGGGGCCTGGTTCCTGGTCCTGCCCGCGCTGCTCCCGATCCTCGTCCTCAGCGTCGGCCCGCTGCTCTACGGCATCTCGCTGGCCTTCACCGACTCCCAGTCGGGCCGCACCGAGCCCACCGAGTGGATCGGACTGCTCAACTTCCAGGACCTGCTGCACGACACCCTGTTCTGGGACTCGTTCCGGATCGGCCTGCTGTGGGCCGTCGGCGTGACCGTGCCGCAGTTCGTGCTCGCGCTCGGCCTCGCGCTGCTGCTCAGTCAGAACCTGCGCTTCCGCTGGCTGGCCCGATCGCTCGCGATCATCCCGTGGGCGATGCCGGAGGTCGTCGTCGGCATCATGTGGCGCCTCGTCTACAACCCTGATGCGGGAATCCTGAACGAGACCCTGCGCGATCTCGGCTTCGGGGACGGCCGCGACTGGTTGACGGGCATCGGTACCGCGCTGCCCGCCGTCATCGTCGTCGGTGTCTGGGCGGGCATGCCGCAGACGACGGTCGCGCTGCTCGCCGGGCTGCAGAACGTGCCGCGCGAACTCCACGAGGCCGCCGAGGTGGACGGCGCGGGCGCCTGGCGCCGCTTCCGCACCGTCACCTGGCCCGCCCTGAAGCCGATCGCCCTCGCCATCACGGCCCTCAACTTCATCTGGAACTTCAACTCCTTCGCGCTGGTCTACGTGCTGACCAACGGCGGCCCCGGCGGGCGCACCCGGCTTCCGATGCTGTTCGCGTACGAAGAGGCCTTCCGCTACGGCCAGTTCGGCTACGCGGCGGCGATGGGCTGTGTGATGGTCGCGCTCATCTCGGTGCTGCTCGCCGTGTATCTCGTGGGCCGGCTGAGAGGGGGCGACCAGCGGTGACCCGACGTACCAGCAGGCCCGCGCGGGCGGGACAGTACCTCGCGCTCCTCGCGTATCTGGTCTTCCTCGCCTTCCCGTTCCTGTGGCTGATCTCCACGTCCTTCAAACCGGCGCGCGAACTGGGCAGCCTGCACCCCACCTGGATCCCGAAGGACCCCACCCTCGCCAACTACCGCCAGGCCTTCGACGAACAGCCCCTGCTCGAAGCGGCGGGGAACTCACTGATCGCGGCCCTGAGCGCCTCGGTCGTCGCCGTCGTCATCGCGACCCCGATGGCGTACGTCATGGCGCGGCACCGCACGCTGCTCGCGCGGGCCGCGACGGGCTGGGTCGTGGTCAGCCAGGCGTTCCCGTTCGTCCTGGTGATCATCCCGCTGTTCCTGGTCCTGAAGAACCTGCACCTGATCGACTCGCTGCTCGGGCTGATCATGGTGTACGTGGTGTGGGCGCTTCCGTTCGCCCTGTGGATGCTCGTCGGGTACGTCCGCGCGGTGCCGACCGAGCTGGAGGAGGCCGCCGCCGTCGACGGCGCGAGCAAGCTGCGCACGCTGGTCTCCGTGACCGCGCCGCTGCTCGCGCCGGGCATCGTGGCGACGGGCCTGTTCGCCTTCATCACCGCGTGGAACGAGTTCTTCTTCGCGCTCGTCCTGCTCAAGACCCCGGAGAAACAGACGTTGCCGGTCGTCCTCACGCACTTCCTCGGCGCGGAGGGCGCGGCCGACCTCGGCCCGCTCGCCGCCGCCGCGTTCCTCGCGACGCTCCCCTCGCTCGTGGTCTTCGCGATCATCCAGAAGCGGATCACCGGCGGCATGCTGGCGGGGGCGGTGAAGAGCTGATGGCGGTACGCGCACGCGCGCTCGGCGCCGCGGCCGCCGCGCTCGTCCTGCTGCTCGCCGGGTGCTCCGACGACGGCGACGGCGAGTCGGACGGCCGGATCACGCTGCGCTTCCAGTCCCTCGCCTGGCAGCAGGAGTCCGTCGAAGTCAACAAGGAGCTGGTGAAGGAGTGGAACGCCACCCACCCCGACGTCAAGGTCGAGTACGTACAGGGCAGTTGGACGAGCATCCACGACCAGCTGCTCACCTCCTTCGAGGGCGGCGAGGCGCCGGACATCATCCATGACGCCTCCGACGACCTCGCGGACTTCGCCTACGGCGGCTATCTCGCGGACCTCGGCGGCCTCCTGCCCGAGCGCCTGAAGTCGGACATCCCGCAGGCCGGTTGGGACACGGCGACCTTCGGCGGCAAGGTCTACGGAGTGCCGTTCCTCCAGGAGCCGCGCGTCCTGATCGCCAACGCGAAGTGGCTCAAGGAGTCCGGCGTGCGGATCCCGACCCCCGAGAAGCCGTGGAGCTGGTCGGAGTTCCGGTCGGTGACGAAGCAACTCGGCGACGGCGACGGCAAGTTCGGCGTCGCCTGGCCGCTGAAGGACCCCGTGTCGGCGACGCTCAACCTGTCCCTGTCGACCGGCGGGCAGCTGTTCCACCGGCGCGCCGACGGCAAGGCCGAGATCCGCTTCGAGAAGGCCGACGAGGTCATGCCGCGCACCGTCCACGACCAGGTCAATGTCGACGGCAGCGCGTCGGGCGGCACGCTCGGCATGGGCGGCTCGGACACGCTGCCCGGCTTCTTCGGCGGCAAGTACGCGATGGTGCCGCTCGGGTTCTCCTACCGTCAGCAGGTCTCCCAGCAGGCGCCCAAGGGCTTCGACTGGCAGGTCCTGCCCGCGCCCGCGGGGGCGGACGGGCTCGCGCAGGGCGTCAGCCCGCAGACCCTCTCGGTCGCCGAGGACAGCCCGCACAAGAAGGAGGCCGCCGCGTTCATCGACTTCTTCCTGCGGCCCGCGAACATGGTGCGGCTCGCGCGCGGCGACTGGATGCTGCCCACCGGCAAGGAAGCCCTGAAGGACCCGGCGCTGCGCACCAAGAAGGACGACTGGGCGACCGGCACGGCCCTCGCGGGGCATCTGCGGCCCGCCCCCGCCCAGTCCGTGCGCGGCTACCCGGAGTGGAAGGACAAGATCGCGACCCCCGCGCTCCAGGAGTACTACAGCGGTGCGATCGGCCTGGACGAGCTGCGCGAACGCCTCGTGAAGGACGGCAACTTGGTCCTGAAGCGCTACCAGCGCTGACGATCGCGGTACGCGGGCACGGGGGCGCCACGCACAGACGGCGCCCCCGTGCCCGCGTACCGCTCTTCACACACCGACCGACTCCTCCGTCTCCTCCTCCGCGGCCTCCCCCGGCCGCGACGGCGGCGGGGCGCGGTCGGCCGCCGCGGCCGCGCGCTGCCCGCGCTCCCGCAGCGCCGCCACCGCGGTGAGCGCGAGCCCCGCCACCAGCCACGCGACCAGCGTCCAGACGGCCCTGCCGAGGCCGAGGCCGTCGAAGTGCAGCGGGCCCCGGACGCCCTCGACGAAGCCCGCGCCGTTCCAGAAGGAGTGCAGCGAGCCGTAGAAGCCGTTCTGCAGCTCGGGCCAGTGCCGCCCGGAAGCACCCCGAGCTGTCCCTGGTGTCCTTCACGCTCCTGAGCCACCTGGAGGACCGGGGCGGCTGCCGGGCGACGGACCTCGCGGCGTACTACACGCTGGACAAGTCGACGATCAGCAGGCAGATGGGGGCCCTGGAGAAGGCGGGCCTGGTGGAGCGGCGCCTCGATCCGGACGACCACCGC
This sequence comes from Streptomyces sp. NPDC041205, assembly GCF_055591765.1. Classification (NCBI taxonomy): domain Bacteria; kingdom Bacillati; phylum Actinomycetota; class Actinomycetes; order Kitasatosporales; family Streptomycetaceae; genus Streptomyces; species Streptomyces sp. NPDC041205. The sequence continues at coordinate 240,612 of NZ_JBVIZH010000009.1, forward strand.
GTGCAGGTGCTGCACCTGACCGGGCGCGGCACGGGGTTGCTCCAGCAGGTCACCGACAGCCGCCGGGTGGCGTTCCGTGAGCGGCTAGCGGGCTGGAGCGGGCCGGATCTGGAGCGCTTCGCGGAGTATCTGCTGCGGTACAACGCGGGGGCGCTCGAGAGGTGAGCCGCGAGGCCGTGCGGTACCGACCGTGCGGGGAAAAGGGGTTGCACGAGACGTATCGTCTCGTTTAAGGTCGGGGCATGACCACACCGCAGCGTGCCCATATCGCCATGTTCTCCATCGCCGCCCACGGGCACGTGAACCCGAGCCTCGAAGTGATCCGGGAACTCGTCGCCCGCGGCCACCGCGTCACGTACGCGATCCCGCACGCCTTCGAGGAGAAGGTCGCCGAGACCGGGGCCGAGCCCGTGCTCTACACCACCACGCTCCCGGGCCCCGACGCCGACCCGGAGGTCTGGGGCGACACCCTGATCGACAACATCGAGCCGTTCCTGGACGACGCCATCAACGCGCTGCCGCAACTCCTCGCGGCATACGAGGGCGACGAGCCGGACATCGTCCTGCACGACATCACCTCCTACCCCGCGCGCGTTCTCGCCCGCCGCTGGGGCGTCCCCGAGATCTCCCTCTCGCCGAACCTGGTGGCCTGGGAGGGGTACGAGGAAGAGGTAGGCGAGCCGCTCTACGCGCCGCTGCGGGAGACCGAGCGCGGCCGGGCGTACTTCGCGCGCTTTGAGGCCTGGCTGGCGGAGAACGGGATCACCCAGCACCACGACCCGTTCGTCGGCCGCCCGCCGCGCTCGCTCGTCCTGATCCCCAAGGCGCTGCAGCCGAACGCCGACCGGGTCGACGAGAGCGTGCACACCTTCGTCGGCGCCTGCCAGGGTGACCGCGCCGCGCAGGGGGAGTGGCGGCGCCCGGCGGACGCGGAGAAGGTGCTGCTCGTGTCGCTCGGCTCGGCTTTCACCAAGCAGCCCGGGTTCTACCGCGTGTGCGTCGAGGCCTTCGGCGACCTGCCCGGCTGGCACGTGGTGCTCCAGATCGGCAAGCACGTCGACATCGCCGACCTCGGCGACGTGCCCGCCAACGTCGAAGTGCACCGCTGGGTGCCGCAGTTGGCGATCCTGAAGCAGGCCGACGCCTTCATCACGCACGCGGGGGCGGGCGGCAGCCAGGAGGGCCTCGCCACGGGGACGCCGATGGTCGCCGTGCCGCAGGCCGTCGACCAGTTCGGCAACGCGGACATGCTCCAGGGTCTCGGGGTCGCCCGGCACCTGCCCATGGAGGAGGTCGACGCCGAGTCGCTGCGCGCGGCGGTCCTGGAGGTGGCGGCCGACCCCGAGGTCGCCCGCAGGCTCGACGAGGTGGGCGCGGGCATGGCGGGGGAGGGCGGCACGAAGATGGCGGCCGACCTGATCGAGGAGGAGATTGTGCGGGCCGGGCGTGGCGGCGCTGTGAAGGCCGGAGGCGGGGAGCGGTGACCGTTTGGTGGTGCTTCAAGGCGAGTTGGTGGCACTTCGGCATGAGCGTGGGGAGTGCCGACCGGGTGTGACGTAACGCTCCGCAACGCCATTCGGTAACGGCAGGGTCATTCGATAACGCTCGCATAACGCGCGTCCATCCTGGCTGGGCCATGGACCGGGTCTGTCTGTGTGACCCATAACCCCCGCCAAAGGTTGCGTTCGTAAGCGCTTGTTCCTTCCGTGAACGGCTACCTAGCGTGAGGTGAACTTCATTCGAACGCCAGGAAGTTGACCCATGTCACGACAGTCCGTGCGCCCCGATGTGCCGCCGCTCGCCGAGGTGCGCCGCATCACCCAGAAGAAGCGCGACGCGTGGTGGACGGTGATGCTCGTGGATCCGCTCGCCACGCCGCTGGTGCGGCTGACGGCGCGGTACACGAGGATCACGCCCAACCAGATCACCTGGGGCGCGTTCGTGCTCGGGCTCGTCTCGTCGGTGTGCTTCGCGTTCGGTGACTGGCGCTGGCTGGTGCTCGGCGCGGTGATCTACCACTTCAGCTTCGTCCTCGACTGCATGGACGGGAAGGTCGCCCGCCTGACCGGCACCGGTTCGGTCTTCGGCGCCTGGCTCGACTTCGTCTTCGACCGGATCCGGGTGATGGTGTGCGGGGTCGCCCTGATGGGCGGTCAGTACGCGCGCACGCACGACGAGACCTATATCTGGCTCGCGGTCGCCGTGGTCTTCCTCGACACCCTGCGCTACATCAACTCGCTGGAGATATTCAAGATCCGGCACACCATGCGCAAGCAGATCAAGGCGCGCGTACGGGCCGCCCGCCGGGCCGAGAACGCCGCGGAGCTGGCCTTCATGGAGGACCTGCTGCGGGACAACCCCGAGGCGGACGTGGAGCAGGACCTGGAGCGGGCGAAGGCGGAGGGGACCGGGTACGCGTCGGCGGAAGCGGCCGCCTTCGAGGGCGACGCCGGCTCCCGCGTCGAGTCGTACACGGACGCCGGTCCCCACGCCGAGTCGCACGCCGACTCCGGCTCCCGCGTCGAGTCGTACGCCGACGCCCACACCGACGCCCACGCCGACTCCGTCGACCCCGCCCCCGCGGCCGGCGGGAGCCGCCGCAAGGCCCAGGTCATCGACCTGCACCAGGAGTTCAGGGGCAAGTTCCCCGCGTACCTGCGGGCGCGCTCCTTCCTGCTGCGCCACCGCATCCGTACGCACCTGGTGAGCGGCATCGAGTTCCAGATGGGCGTCTTCATCATCGGCCCGCTGTTCGACGTGGTGATCCCCGCGACGATCGTGTCCGGCGCGCTGCTCCTGGTCTTCGAACTCGCCATCATCTACAAGCTGCTGCTCTCCACCCGCGACTTCACGCGGACGCTGGACTCCTTCGAGCAGCGCAAGGTCACGACGGCCGCGTAAGGCCCCGGCTAGGCGATCCAGTGCGGCCGACGGCCCGCCGGGGACGGCGGCAGGCCGTCGGCGAGGGTGGCCGCCATGCGGTGGACGGCCTCGCGGAGGGTGTCCGGGGACGTGGTGTACGGGATGCGCAGGCGCTGCTCGAACAGGCCCGGGTCGGGGGCGAAGCAGCCGCCGCCCTCGATCCGGACGCCGTAGTCGAGCACCCGCTCCGCGAGCGCCGAAGCGACCGGCGCGCCCAGGTCGACCCAGAGGGACAGGCCGCCGGACGGCAGCCGCCACGTCCACTGGGGGATGTGCTCGGTGAGGGCGGCGGCCAGGGCGGCGCGCTGCTCGCGGAGTTGCTCCAGGCGGCGCGGAAGCAACTCCCCGGCGCGGTCGAGCAGGGCGAGGGCCAGGAGCTGGTCCAGGACCGAGCCGCCCATGTCGGTGGCGACGCGCTGCCCGGCGAGTTCGGTGACGAGCCGCGACGGCGCCCGCAGCCAGCCGATGCGCAGGCCGCCCCAGTGCGTCTTGCTCATCGAGCCCACCGTGATGATCTCGCCGCCCGCGTCAGGACCGGCGTGGGAGGCCAGCGGCGCGGGTACGGGCACGTCGAGTGCCAGGTCGGCCAGGGCCTCGTCGACGACGAGCCAGGTCCCGGAGCGGTGCGCGGCCCGCAGCAGCCTCGCCCGGTCCGCCGCGGGCAGCAGGCAGCCCGTCGGATTGTGGAAGTCCGGGATCAGATAGGCGAGTCGGGGCACCGCCTGGCGCAGCGTCGACTCCATGATCTCGACGTCCCAGCCGGTGTCGGTCACCGGCACCGACACCGTGCGCAGCCGGGCCCGGCGCATCGCCTCCAAGGCGTTCGGGTACGACGGGCTCTCGACCAGGACCCGGTCCCCGGGCCGGCACAGCAGCCCCAGGACGAGGGTGAGCGCGTGCTGCGCGCCGGAGGTCACCAGGATCTGGTCCGGCACGGTGGCGAGGCCCCGCCGGGTGAACCGCTCGGCGACGGCGGCCCGCAGCTCGGGCAGGCCGTAGGGGTGGTAGCCGGGGGTGTGGGTGTGCTCGGCGAGTCGGGGCGTGACCTCGGCGAGCGCGTCGACGAGGACTTGCTCGGGCAGCGCGGGCGCTGCCCTCGCCAGGTCGATCGCGCTGTCGTGGGGCCGCAGGTGCCGGGTGACGCCGTGCGGTGCCCGGCCCTCCGGCAGCGCCGTCCACGTACCCGCACCCTGTCTGCTGTGTGCGTAGCCGCCCTCGCGCAGCAGGTCGTATACGGCCGTGACCGTCGCCCTGCTGGTGTTGAGGGCGGTGGCCAGCTCCCGTTCGGCGGGGAGCCGGACGTGCAGCGCGATCCGGCCGTCGAGGATCAGCGCGCCGATCGCCCGCGCCAGATGCCGGTACGCGGGCCGCGCGGCCGCCGGGTCCGGGAGCAGGGCGGCGAGTTGGCGGCTGCCCAGGGTCTGGTCCCGCGTCTCCCGCTCCGCCATACCATTCTCCCGGGATTGGCCATGTATTAAGGGCCAATCACTCTACAGACTCGCCGTCATTGGCCTTGCGGGCCGATGAGTCGTCCGACCATCTGTGGAGGCACCCCGGCATGCGGCACCCCGCCGACAGCGACACCGACCGCCCCGACCCCCGCTCCGGCGGCCGGAGCGCCCCCGGAACCGACCGGCGGCCGGGCCCCCGCACCCCCGCCCCGCCCCCGCTCACCTACCTCCCCCTCACCGAGCGCCCCCTGCGCCGCCTGCCCCAACTCCTCCTCGGCCTCACCCTCTACGGACTCAGCATCGGCGTCATGGTCAGGGCGGGGCTCGGCGTCAGTCCCTGGAGCGTCCTCAACCAGGGCGTCGAGCGTCACACCCCGCTGAGCTTCGGCACCGTCAGCGCCGTGGTCGGCGCGCTCGTGCTGCTGCTGTGGATCCCGCTCAGACAGCGGCCGAGGTTCGGCACGGGCGCCAACGTGATCGTCGTGGCGTACGCGTCGGACCTCGGCCTCTGGCTCGTACCGGCGGATCTGGACCTGTGGACCCGGATCGGCCTCCTCGTCGCGGGGATCCTCGCCAACGGGCTCTCCGTCGCGGTCTACGTGGGCGCCCGCTTCGGTCCCGGGCCCAGGGACGGCCTGATGACCGGCCTGGCCGCGCTGACCGGACGCTCCATCCGGTTCGTGCGCACCCTGATCGAGATCGCCGTGCTCGCCGTGGGCTGGCTGCTCGGCGGGAGCGTGGGGGTGGGGACCGTCCTCTACGCGCTCGCGATGGGGCCCGTCACCCAGTACTTCCTGCCGCGGTGGGCGTACGGGGCGCCTGAGGCTCCGCGGCGGGGGCGGTCCCGGCGGGCGCCGACTCGTCGTGGGTGAGGTCGGGCAGCCGGTCCAGCCAGCGCGGCAGATACCAGTTCCGCTCGCCGAGCAGCGCCATCACGGCGGGCAGGAGCACCCCGCGGATCACGGTCGCGTCGATGAGGACGGCGGCCGCGAGACCGACACCCATCTGCTTCATCGACTGCATGGAGAGCGTTCCGAAGATCGCGAACACCGCCACCATGATGACGGCGGCGCTGGTGACCACGCCCGCGGTGGTGACGACGCCATGCGCGATCGCGTCCCGTGTCGTACGCCCCTGGAGCCGCGCTTCCCGGATCCGCGAGACCACGAACACGTGGTAGTCCATCGACAGGCCGAACAGGATCACGAACAGGAACAGCGGCAGCCACGCGACGATCGCGCCCACGCCCTCCGCGCCGACGAGCGACGCGCCCCAGCCGTGCTGGAAGACCATGACGAGGATGCCGTAGGCCGCCCCCACCGACAGCAGGTTGAGGACGATCGAGGTGGCCGCGATGACGAGGGAGCGGAAGGAGAGCAGCATCAGCAGGAACGCGAAGACCACCACGAAGGCGAAGACGGGCGGCACGGACGAGCTGATCTGTTCGTTGAAGTCCTTGGAGGAGGCGACCTGGCCGGTCACGGGAGCCTCGACGCCGTCCACCTTCCCGAGCGTCGCGGGCCGCACCTCGTCGCGGATCAGCGTCAGGCTCTTCGCCGCCTCGTCCTGGTCGGAGCCGCCGACCAGGGGCACGCTCAGGACGGCCACGTTCTCCTTCTTGTGCAGGGCCACCTCCACCGGCCCCTTCGACGCGCCGGAACTGACCGCCTGCTCGCGGAAGTCGGCGATGGCCCTGGTGACGGCGGGGGCGCCGATGTCGTCCGCCTTCACGACCACCTCGGCGGGCTCCGCACCCCCGGGGAACGCCTCGTTCACCCGCTCGTACGTCGCCACGATCGGCAGTGAGTCACCGAACTCCTGGTCCAGGGTCAGCTCCTGGGTCTTCATGCCGAGCGCGGGCAGCGCGATGGCCGCGAGCGCGCCCGCCGCGACCACCGTCCACAGCAGCGGCCGCCGCAGCACCCCGCCGACCACGGTCCGCCACAGCCTGCTCTCTGCCACGTCCGTCCGGCCGGCCTTCGCCCGGCGCCGCAGGAACGGCAGGCGCCCCTTCTCCACCCGCTCGCCGAGCAGCGAGAGCAGGGCGGGCAGGACCGTCACCGAGCCGACCATCGCCACGGCGACGACCATCAGCGAGGCCAGGCCCATCGCCTGGAAGTCGGTGATGCCGGTGAAGAGCATGCCCGCCATCGCCACGCACACCGTGATGCCGGAGACGACCACGGCCCGGCCGCTGGTCGCCGCCGCGATCCGCAGCGCCGTCTGCGCGTCGCGGCCCTTCTCCCGCTCCTCGCGTTCGCGCCGCAGATAGAACAGGCAGTAGTCGACGCCCACGGCGAGCCCGACGAGCAGCATCACCGAGTTCGCCACGTCGCTCATCGGCTGGACGTGGCTCACCAGCGCCATCAGGCCCATCGTCGCCACGATCGCGGATATCGCGAGCAGCACCGGAAGCAGCGCCGCCACCAGGGCGCCGAACACGATCAGCAGAATGCCGAAGGCCACCGGCACGGCGGAGTACTCGGCCTGCTTGAAGTCGTCGCCGAAGGCGTCGTCGAACGTCTTCTCCATGCTGGCGCCGCCGATCTGCTCGATCCGCAGCCCCGCGTCCTCGTGCCGGTCCGCCACGCCCTCGACGGCCTTCAGGACCGGCTCGACCCGGTCCGCGGAGTCGTCGGGGTCGCCGCGCAGGTCCATCTGGACGAGCGCGCTGCGGCCGTCCTTGGAGACCGTGCCGGAGGTGTAGGGGGAGGTGACGGCCGAGGCCTCGCCGGTGCCCCGTACCGCCTTGATGACGTCGTCGACGGCGGCGCGGAAGCGCGGGTCCGTGGACTTCGGGCCGTCGCCGCCGCGGGTCTGCACGAGCACCGTCTCGCCGGTCGGCTCCTCGACGCCCGCGTCGTCGGTGATCCGCTGCGCCTGGCTGGTCTCGCCCTTCAGGTCGCCCTCCGGCGCCTCCGCCCGGCCCACGGCCGAACCGGCACCCATGGCCAGGACGACGAACAGAACCCAGATGCCGACCGCCGCCCAGCGGTGCCGTGCGCTCCAGCCACCGGCCCGTGCGGCGAAGCCCCGCACGGGTGTCCCTGTGCTGCTCATGATGGAGCCCGCCCCCCCCGTCGTGCGGCGGCACCCTGCCACCACCGTGCTCCCGACGCTAGGGCGGTACGCGCGCCGCCTCATCGTGCCCGCAGGTGAACCGCCGCCCGACCGAGGGAGGAGACGGGCCACTCAAGCCCCCTACATCTATCGGGGACTTGGCACCTACACCCACTCGGGAAGCACCGCGCACCACGGTCACGAGACCCCCTCAGACGGATGTATACGTTCCATCGTGTCCGATCTGCCACTGCGAACCCTTTTTGTTATTACGGAACCTTGTTGAACAAGTCACAGGCGCATGAAGGTATTGATCTGCGCGCGTCATTCAGACAAGGTTTCGTCCCAACGCCCAAAGATCTTCAGTTCTTTCGGAGTTCCCAGGGCGCCGCAGCCATGGCTGCGCACGGCACGAAAAGCTTTGAATCCCCCCACATCCCCCCACAACGCACCACGAGGAGACCCCTCTTCATGGCAACTCACAAGCGTGCTCGCACGATGAAGCTCACCGCTGCGATAGCCACCGCCGCCACCGCGGTGGGCGTGACCGTCTTCGCAGGATCGTTCGCAGGTGCGTCGACTCCCGCGGAGGGCAAGGTCTACGGCGCCGACGCGAAGGGCGCCGTCGACGGCAGCTACATCGTGCTGCTCGACGAGAAGGCCAACAAGGAAGCCAAGTCCGACCTCGCCCAGGAGTACGGCGGCAAGCTCAGCCGCAACTACTCCTCGGCCGTCAACGGCTTCGCCGCCAAGAGCCTGTCCGAGACCGAGGCCAAGCGCCTCGCCGCCGACCCGGCCGTCGGCAAGGTCGTGCAGAGCAAGAAGTTCTCCATCGACGCCACCCAGGACAACCCGCCGTCGTGGGGCCTGGACCGCATCGACCAGGCCGACACGGCCGGCGACAAGAAGTACACCTACCCCGACGCCGCCGGCGAGGGCGTCACCGCGTACGTCATCGACACCGGCGTCCGCGTCAGCCACAAGGACTTCGGCGGCCGCGCCACCTCCGGCTTCGACGCGATCGACAACGACGACAACGCCGACGACGGCAACGGCCACGGCACCCACGTCGCGGGCACCATCGCCGGTGACGCGCACGGCGTCGCCAAGAAGGCGAAGATCGTCGCCGTCCGCGTCCTCGACGACCAGGGCTCCGGCACCACCGAGCAGGTCGTCGCGGGCATCGACTGGGTCACCAAGAACCACCAGGGCCCCTCCGTCGCCAACATGAGCCTCGGCGGCGGCGCCGACGAGGCCCTGGACGAGGCAGTCAAGAAGTCCATCGCCGCCGGTGTCACCTACGGCGTGGCCGCGGGCAACGAGTCCAGCGACGCCGGTCAGGGCTCCCCGTCCCGCGTCAAGGAGGCCATCACGGTCGCCTCCTCGACCAAGGACGACGAGCAGTCGGACTTCTCCAACTTCGGCTCCGTCGTGGACATCTACGCCCCGGGCTCGGACATCACGTCCGCCTGGAACACCGGCGACGACGCCACCAAGACGATCTCCGGCACCTCGATGGCGACCCCGCACGTCGTCGGCGCCGCCGCCGTCTACCTCGGCGCCCACAAGGACGCCACGCCCGACGCCGTCGCCAAGGCCCTGACCGACGGTGCCACGCCGGACAAGATCTCCAACCCCAGCGAGGGCACCCCCAACAAGCTCCTGAAGGTCGTCGAGTAGTCACGGCCCTGAAGAAGCCGGCGGTCGTCGTGCCCACCCCCACGGGGCACGGCGACCGCCTTATCGTGTCCGCATGGCGACGAAGATCTACGCGGCGCTGCTGCGCGGCATCAATGTGGGCGGCGGCAGGAAGGTGCCCATGGCGCGCCTGCGCGCGCTCCTCGAAGGGCTCGGCCACGGCGGCGTGGCCACGTATCTGCAGAGCGGCAACGCCGTCTTCACCGCGGACCACGGCGACGAGGAGAGCCTGGCCGCCGAGCTGACCGCGGCCCTGGCGGCGGAATTCGGCTTCCACGTGGACGTCCTGGTGCGCGACGCCGCGTATCTGAAGGCCGTGGCCGACGCCTGCCCCTTCCCCGCCGACACGCTCGAAGGCAAGCAACTGCACGCCACCTACTTCTCCGCGCCCGTCGACGCCGCCCGCTTCGCCGCCCTCGACCAAGCGGCCTTCCTGCCGGAGGAGTTCCGCCTCGGCGACCGCGTGCTGTATCTGTACGCCCCCGACGGCCTCGGCCGCTCCAAGCTCGGCGAAGCCCTCGCGCGCCCCGCACTCACCAAAGGGCTCATCGCCACCAGCCGCAACTGGAACACCGTCACCAAGCTCGTGGAGCTGACCGATGCCTGACACGCCCGCCACGCCAGGACTGCCCGATCTGCCCGGCCGCTCGCCCGCCGTCGAGGCCGCCATCGAGAACGAGCTGCGCCTCCTCGACCCCGAAGTGCGGGCCTCACCGGCGCTGTTCGGCGCGCTGCTGCACCCGGAGTTCACCGAGTTCGGCGCGTCCGGCGCCCGCTGGGACCGGGAGTCGATCGTCAAGGTGCTCACCGCCCGGCCCGAGCCGGGCGGCCGCCCCACCACGACCTGCCGCATGCGGGGCGTCGAGCTCGCCGAGGGCGTGGTGCACCTGACCTTCGACACCGACACCAACGGCCGTGCGGTGCACCGCAGTTCACTGTGGCGGCGCACCGACGACGGCTGGCTGCTCTGGTTCCATCAGGGCACCCCGTTCACCCCCGAGGAGCCCCCGACAGACTGACGGTGCGCATGCCGAGGTACGTGGAGTGCGAGACGACCTCGGCCGGGACGGCCAGGCGCGGATCGGCGAGCAGCCGGCGCACCGCGTCCGGCCGCCGGGCGTCCTCGGCCCGCCCGGCGGCCGAGGTCACGGCGGCCACCTCGTCGAGGAGTGCCAGGTCCGCGGCCGTGACCTCCTCGTCGCCCTTCTCCATCACGCCCCAGCCGTCCCACGGCAGCGCCTCCACACCGCCGAGCGCCGCCAGATCCGCCACCACGTCGGACCGCACCAGGCCGAGCCCCTTGATCTCCGGGACGGTGCTCACCCCGAACGTGTCCGGGTCCGCCCGCCCCTCCCGGCACGCCCGCCACGCCTCACCACCCACCACGAACTGCTCCCGCGGTACGTCCATGGGGTCGAAGTCGATGTCGTACAGACGGTTGCCCAACGTGACCTCCACAAGCAACTGCGCGTCCGCGAGCACCCAGCCGCGCCCGGCCGTCCAGAACTCGGTCACCCAGTGGTTGTCGTGGAACCCCGCCTGGAAGTACGTGCCGTAGCCGCACCGCAGGCGCGCCGGGGTGCCGGTGGTCCGGAGCAGCGAGCACAGCAGCAGCGCGAAGTCCCGGCAGGTGCCCACGAACCGCTCCGCCGGTTTCCGGGGCTCGGTCAGCGGCGCGGTGCCGCGCTCGCCGAGGATCCGCAGCAGCTCGGCGGCGTACCGGGACTCGGCGTCCTCGCGCATCCGCTCCGCGGGCACCGCGTAGCCGAACCTGGCGCCCTCCTCCCGGTGCAGGACGACGCCCCGCACGAGGGCGGCGAGCGCGGCCGGGTCCCGGGGGAGCGGGGCGGGGCCGACGAGGGCGTCGAGGTGGGGGCCGGGAGCCGTGTACGGGCTCTGGGTCAGGTAGTCGCTGTCCATGGCGGGAGCGTGGAGTCTGCCCCTGGGGCAAGGTCAAGATACGGAAAGATCTTGACCGTTCACCTGTTCGCTGTGTCAGGCTCGCGCCATGCGCTACATCATCATCGGAGCGGGGGCCATCGGCGGCAGCGTCGGCGGGCGCCTCGCCGAGGCGGGTCATGAGGTCGTCCTGGTCGCGCGCGGCGCGCACCACGAGGCGCTGCGGGACCGCGGGCTCACCCTCAGAACACCCGACGGGACCCGCACCCACCGGCCGCCCGTCGTCCAGCACCCCGCCGAACTCGGCGAACTCCGCGCCGACGACGTGCTCGTCCTCGCCGTGAAGACCCAGGACGCCGAAGCCGCCCTCGATGCCTGGGGCTCCCGGCCCGTCGCGGGCGGCACGACCGCCGCCGAGGCGCTGCCGCTGGTCTGCGCGCAGAACGGCGTCGAGAGCGAGCGGATGGCACTGCGCCGGTTCCGCCGCGTGTACGGCATGTGCCTGTTCCTGCCCGCCACGTACGTCGAGCCCGGCACCGTCTCCGCCGCCGGTGCCCCCTACACGGGCATCCTGCACCTCGGCCGCTACCCGGCGGGCACCGACGACACCGCGCGCCGCGTCGCCGCCGACCTGGAGAGCGCCAAGCTGCTCGCTCCCGTCGTCGCCGACGTGATGCGCTGGAAGTACGGCAAGCTCCTCGGCAACCTCGCCAACGCCGTCGAGGCGCTCACCGGACCCCTCACCGACGAGGACGCCCTCGCCGTCCTGAAGCGCGCCCGCGCCGAGGGCGAGGCCGTGCTGGCCGCCGCCGGGATCGAGGCGGTCGGCGAGCAGGAGCAGCGCGAGGCCCGCGGCGACCGCGTCGTCCTCGAACCGCTCCCCGGCGCGCCCCGTGGCGGCGGCTCCTCCTGGCAGAGCCTCAGCCGCGGCACCGGCACCATCGAGGCCGACTACCTCAACGGCGAGATCGCGCTCCTGGGCCGCCTGCACGGCGTTCCGACCCCGGTGAACGACGTGTTGCGGCGCCTCGCCAACGAGTTCGCGCGGGAGCGCAGGGAGGCGGGGTCGATGCCGGTGGCGGAGCTGGTCGCGCTGGTGGAGAAGGGGTAGCTCGCGGGGACGCGGGGCCGCGTCGTGGGGTCACGTCGGCCAGTCCGAGGCCCGCGACGTGAACTGGAGCGTCGTGCTCCCGTCGTCCTCGCGCACCTCGCGGCCCTGCGTGAAGCCGAGCCGCTTCAGCACGGTCACGGACGGCGTGTTGAGGGCGTCGACGGTCGCGTGCACTTCGGCAAGGCCCATGGTGCGGTGGCCGTGGTCGGTGAGCAGACGGGCCACCTCCGTGCCGAGGCCGAGCCCCCAGCCGTCCCGGGAGAGCCCGTACGCGATCTCGTGCCCGTCCAGCCACGGCTCGGGCGACGGCTTGATCTCCGCGTGGCCCGTGTACCGGCCGTCGTGCCGCACCGCCCACACCGGGAAGCGCTCCTCCTCGTACACGATGCTGAACAGCCGCGCGAACAGCGCCCGGTCCGCCTCCGCGCTGCGCGTCCGGTCGCCGGACCGGCGGCCCACGGTCTCGTCCTGGAACAGGGCCACGAAGTCCGACTCGTCGGACGCGACATAGGAGGAGAGCACGAGGCGCTCGGACCGCAGTTCGAGGGAGAACGGCTCGGACGTCATCCGCGAGACGGTATTGGGGGGTACGGGTCCCCGCAAGCGGTTTCTGGCCGGGGGCCTGGGCAAGATCAGGTCACGGTTGGTGGGGGTTTGTTTTCACCTGCGGGGCGGTGGGGGCTGGGCGCGCAGTTCCCCGCGCCCCTTGCGGGGCCGGTCGTGGTGTTTCGTCTGCGGGTGGTGGAGGTTGCGCGCGCGGTACCCCGCGCCCCTTGCGGGGCGCTTCCTGGGGCCGTGGTCAGCCTGCGGCTCGTAGGGCGGGGGGTGGCGGGGCCGTGATGTTCCTCGCACGGGTGGGTGGGTGGGAGAGATCCGCCGCGAAGCGGTGGCACGAGTCGAAGCGGTCCAGGAGGAGGTGGGCCACCAGGGGGGAGTCCCCCAGCACGTCCGCGAGGACATCCGCCTCGGCCGCGCCCCGGGCGATCCGGTCGGGCAGGAAGCCCGGGGCGAGGACGTACGGCGCTACGGCGACCCGGCGTACCCCGGGCGTGGCACGGAGCAGGCGCACCGCCTGCTCCGTGCGGGGAAGAGTCGCGGAGGCGAACGCAGGCCGCACGGCGCACCAACCGGTGTGCCGCCACTCCCGCGCGATGTCAGCGATCACTGCGATCGCCTCCGGGTCGGTGGAGCCCGCCGAGGCCAGGACGACCCCGGTCGTGGGCTTGTCGGCGGGGTCGAGCCCCGCCTCGTACAACCGCGTCTCGAGCGCGGTGAGGAGCAGCGGCGAGGGGCCGAGCACCCCGGCCTGGCGCACCCGCAGGCCCGGCGGCGCCTCCCGCAGCACCGCCGGGATGTCGGCCTTCGCGTGGAAGGCGCGGGTGAGGAGGAGGGGCAGCGCGACGACGTCACGTACCCCCTCCTCGGCGAGGGAGCCGAGGACGGACGGCACGGACGGGGTGTTGAAGTCGAGGAACCCGACTTCCACCCGAAGGCCGGGCCGCAGGTCCCGCACCGTGCGCAGGAGCGCCCGCACACTCGCGGCATGCCGCGGATCACGGCTGCCGTGGGCGACGACCAGCAGGACGGGACGGTACGGAGGGCGCATGGGGATCAGCTCTTCACCAGCAGGCCGCGGCTGCGCAGCACCCACCGCTCAAGGGGACTGAAGATGAGCAGGTCGATGGCGATGCCGACGATCAGAATGAGCAGGATGGCGAGGAAGACCTGGGACATGCTGCTGTTGGTGCGGCCCGCTTCGAGGAGCTGGCCGAGGCCGATGCCCAGGTCGGGGGACTGCGCGATGATCTCCGCGGCCATCAGGGAGCGCCAGGAGAACGCCCACCCCTGCTTCAGGCCCGCCACGTAGCCGGGCAGCGCCGCGGGCATGACGATGTGCCAGGCGCCGCGCAGCCCCCGCGCGCCGAGGGTGCGCCCCGCCCGCAGGACCAGCGGCGGGATCTGGTCGACGCCCGCGACCAGGCCGTTGGCGATGGAGGGCACCGCGCCGAGCAGGATCACCGCGTACATCATGGAGTCGTTGAGCCCCAGCCAGATCACGGCCGGCGGTACCCACGCCACCGACGGCAGCGACTGCAGGCCGGACAGGATCGGGCCGATGGCCGCCCGCACGAAGCGGATTCGCGCCACGATCAGGCCGAGCGGGGTGCCGATGGCGAGGGCCATCAGGAAGCCGAACAGGCCGCGCTCGACGCTCGTCCAGATGTACTCGAGCAGGGTGCCCTGCCGCCAGGAGGCCTCGACCTCGTCCCACACCGCCGACGGCGCGGGCAGCTTGTAGCTGTCGGTGACCTTCGCCCAGACCAGGATCTGCCACACCACGAGGACGAGGACGACGGCGGTGATCGGCGGCAGGACCTTCTGGACCAGGGTCTCGCGCAGCGGTGTGCGCCGCGTCTGCACCGTGTCCAGGGCGTCCAGGCCCGCCTCGAGACCGGCCAGGTCGTGCGTGTCCGCCGGGCCGTCCGACTTCGCGGGCGTCGTCGTGTCAGTGCTGCCCATGGCGGCGGATCTCCCCACGCAGTTGTTCGGTGATCTCGACGGAGAGTTCCGCCACGGCCGTGTCCTCGATGCGGCGCGGCTGCTCGATGTCGACCTGCCACTCGCGCGCCACCCGGCCGGGCCGCGACGAGAGCAGCACGACGCGCTGGGCGAGCCGCACCGCCTCGCGGACGTTGTGCGTGACGAACAGGACCGAGACACCGGTCTCGCGCCAGACGCGCATCAGCTCGTCGTGCAGGACGTCCCGGGTGATGGCGTCGAGGGCCGCGAACGGCTCGTCCATCAGCAGGAGTTGGCTGTCCTGGGCGAGCGCGCGGGCCAGCGCCACGCGCTGGCGCATGCCGCCGGACAGCTCGTGCACCCGCTTGCCGTGGGCGCCCTTCAGGCGGACCAGGGCGAGCAGTTCCTCCGCCCTGGGCCGCCGCTCCGCCTTCGGCACGCCGCGCAGCCTGAGGGCCAGTTCGATGTTCTTGCCCGCGGTCAGCCACGGGAACAGCGCGTGCTCCTGGAACATCAGGGCGGGCCGCCCGTCGGTGGTGATGGTGCCCGCGGTGGGCCGGTCGAGTCCGGCCGCGAGGTTCAGCAGCGTCGACTTGCCGCACCCGGAGGCTCCCAGGAGGGTGACGAACTCACCGCGCGCGACATCGAGCGTGATGTCGTCGAGGACGAGCTGCTGCCCCGCCGGGGTGGCGAAGGACTTCGAGACGTGCTCGATGCGCGCGGCGACGTCGAGCGTCGCGACCTCGTCGACGGCACCTTCCGCGGACTTGGCGGGTGTGGTCTTGGTGAGCGTGGTGGCCATGGTCGTCACCTCCTGGGATACCTGAACAGGCTCTGTTCCGTGCCTACTTGACGCCGAGTCCGGCGTCGTCGACCGCGGGCCTGCCCGCCGCCTTCAGGACCTTGCCGAGCGGCTTCAGGTCGTAGATGCCCTTCAGGTCGGGCTTCTCCAGCAGGCCCGCCTTGACCGCGTGGTCGGCCTCGGTGTCGAGCGTCGCGGCCAGCGGGTCGTCGGTGAACTGGATCGACTTCCAGGCCGGGTCGATGACCTCGGTCGGCAGCGCCTTGCCGGAGAGCTGCTTCAGCTTGGCGTTGGCCGCGGCCTTCGCCTTCTGGGGGTTGTCCTTGATGAACTGGTTGGTCTTCACCGAGCCCCGCAGGACCGCCTCGACGACCTTCGGGTGCTTCTTCAGGAACTCCTGCGACACGATGATGTTGGTGATCACGAACTTCTTGTCCGGCCACAGGTCGGACTCGTCCAGGAGCACCTTGCCGCCCTCGGCGACCAGCTTGGACGCGGTCGGCTCCGGCACCCACGCGCCGTCGATCGAGCCGGACTTGTACGCGTCCGGGGTGATCTTGTTGTCGGTGCGGACCACGGAGACGTCGCCCCTGCCGCTCTGGGCGTCGACCTTCCAGCCCTTCTCCTTCACCCAGTTGAGGAAGGCCACGTCCTGGGTGTTGCCGAGCTGCGGTGTGGCGATCTTCTTGCCCTTGACGTCGTCGAGGGACTTGACCTTCTCGGGGTTCACCACGAGCTTCACGCCGCCGGACGCCGAACCGCCGATGATGCGCAGGTTCTTGCCCTGGGACTTGGTGTAGCCGTTGATCGCCGGGGACGGGCCGATCCAGCCGATGTCGATGGACTTCGAGTTCAGCGCCTCGATCTCCGAGGGACCGGCGTTGAACTGCGCGTACGTCGCCTTGGTGCCGCCCAGCTCCTTCTGCAGGATGCCTTCCTGGTCGCCGACCAGTGCCGTGCCGTGCGTGAGGTTCGGGAAGTACCCGATCTTCACCGTGTCCAGGCCCTCGATCTTCTTCGCGTTGGCGGCGATCCTGGCCTTGCCGCTGTCGTCGGAGTCGGAGTCCGAGCCGTAGCCGCAGGCGGAGAGGGTCAGGGCGAGCAGGGGGAGCGCGGCGGCGGCTGCGAGGGCGCCGCGGCGGCGGGCGGTGCGGGACGAGCGGGAGGCGAGCACGGGAGGTGTTCCTCTCGTTGGCCCGGCGGTCACAGCCTCAGGGCGTGGCCGGGAGCAGGTCGGCGGATCTTCGTCTGCGTGCGAAGGGGCGGCGGGGGGTGCGGGCGCGCATGCGGTGCGCGTACGTCAGCGCGCACATCGCGCGACCCCGCCCTGCCCGCTGCCCAGCGCGCCGCTGCCGACGCGTCCGCCCTCCTTGGCGAACGTCGCGTACACATCGATGGAGGTCATGGTCAGAAGTCCCAGCCCTCGTCGTCCGCGGGGGCGCCGTGGGCGTCCTCTGCCTTGGCGAAGGCCTCGCCCGCCATGCCCGCGGCCAGCGTCGTGCCGTCCGCCGGGTCGATGAGCAGGAAGGAGCCGGTGCGGCGCGAGTCGGCGTACGCGTCGAGCGCGAGCGGCTCCGCGGTGCGCACCAGGACCCGGCCGATGTCGTTGGCCACGAGCTGCCCGGGGTTCGGATGCTGGGACAGGTCGTCCAGCGTGAGCCGGGACGGGATCTGCTTCACGATCGCCTTGACCGTGCGGGTGGTGTGCTTGAGCAGCACCCGCTGGCCCACCACGAGCGGGGTGTCCGCGACATGGCAGACGGTCGCCGCGATGTCCTGGGTGGTCGACGGCGTATCACTGCTCGGGACGATCAGATCACCCCGTGAGACGTCGATGTCGTCCTCCAGGAGCACGGTCACGGACTGCGGGGTCCACGCCACGTCCACGGGCTTGCCGAGCAGGTCGATGCCCGCGACCTTCGACGTCCGGCCCGACGGCAGCACGGTGACCGACTCGCCGACCCGGAAGGTGCCCGCGGCGATCTGGCCCGCGTACCCCCGGTAGTCCGGGTGCTCGGCGGTCTGCGGCCGGATCACGTACTGCACCGGAAGGCGTGCGTGGCAGCTCGTCAGGTCGTGGCTGACGGGCACGGTCTCCAGGTGTTCGAGGACCGTCGGGCCGCCGTACCAGTCCATGTTCGACGACGGCTCCACCACGTTGTCCCCGGCGAGCGCCGAGATCGGAATCGCGGTGATCTCCGGAACCCCCAACTCGCCCGCGTACGCGGTGAATTCCTCCGCGATCCTTGCGAACACCGGCTCCGCGTACGCGACCAGGTCCATCTTGTTCACGGCGAGCACCACGTGCGGCACGCGCAGCAGGGCCGCGACGGCGGCGTGCCTGCGGGTCTGCTCGATGACGCCGTTGCGGGCGTCGACGAGGACCACCGCGAGGTCGGCCGTCGAGGCGCCGGTGACCATGTTGCGGGTGTACTGCACATGGCCCGGGGTGTCCGCGAGGATGAAGCGACGCCGGGGCGTGGCGAAGTAGCGGTACGCCACGTCGATGGTGATGCCCTGCTCCCGCTCGGCCCGCAGGCCGTCGGTGAGCAGCGCCAGGTCCGGGCCCTCGGCGCCGCGGCTGCGCGAGGCGTGCTCGACGGCCTCCAGCTGGTCGGCGAGGACCGACTTGGAGTCGTGCAGGAGACGCCCGACGAGCGTGGACTTGCCGTCGTCGACGGAGCCCGCGGTGGCGAACCGCAGCAGCGTGGTCGCGGACAGACCGGCGAGTTCCCCGGCGGCGGTGTCGATGGTGCTGGTCATGGCTAGAAGTACCCCTCGCGCTTGCGGTCTTCCATCGCGGCCTCGGAGAGCTTGTCGTCGGCGCGGGTCGCGCCGCGCTCGGTGAGCCGGGACGCGGCGATCTCGGTGATCACGGCCGCGAGCGTGGTCGCGTCGGAGTCGACGGCGCCGGTGCAGGACATGTCGCCGACCGTGCGGTAGCGCACCCGGCGCCGCTCGACGTCCTCGCCGTCCTTCGGGCCGCCCCAGTCGCCCGCGGTCAGCCACATGCCGGAGCGCTTGAAGACGTCCCGCTCGTGCGCGAAGTAGATCTCCGGCAGCGCGATGGACTCGCGGGCGATGTACTGCCACACGTCCAGCTCGGTCCAGTTGGACAGCGGGAAGACCCGGACGTGCTCGCCGGGGGCGTGCCGGCCGTTGTAGAGCTGCCACAGCTCGGGGCGCTGGCGGCGCGGGTCCCACTGCGAGAACTCGTCGCGCAGCGAGAACACCCGCTCCTTGGCGCGCGCCTTCTCCTCGTCGCGCCGCCCGCCGCCGAAGACCGCGTCGAACCGCTCGGCCTGGATCTTCTCGGTGAGCGGCAGCGTCTGCAGCGGGTTGCGGGTGCCGTCGGGACGCTCGCGAAGCACCCCGCGGTCGATGTAGTCCTGCACGGACGCCACGTGCAGGCGCAGCCCGTGCTCCGCCACCACCCGGTCGCGGTACTCGATGACCTCGGGAAAGTTGTGCCCGGTGTCGACGTGCAGGAGTGCGAAGGGGACCGGCGCGGGGGCGAAGGCCTTCAGCGCCAGATGCAGCATGACGATGGAGTCCTTGCCGCCGGAGAACAGGATCACCGGCCGCTCGAACTCGCCCGCGACCTCGCGGAAGATGTGCACGGCCTCGGACTCCAGGGCGTCCAGGTGCGACAGCGCGTACGGGCTGTCGCTCACCGGACTCCCGTCGGCGTCACCGGAGTTCCCGGTGCCCTCGTTGACGCTGGCGGCGGTCGTCATGACAGACCCCTTTCGTTGAGCAGCGCGAGAACAGCCGCCGCGGACTCCTGCACGGTCTGGTCCTGGGACTCGATGCGCAGATCGGGCGACTCGGGCTCCTCGTACGGGTCGTCGACGCCGGTGAGCCCCGATATCTCGCCCGCGGCCTGCTTGGCGTACAGGCCCTTCACATCCCGTACGGAGCAGACCTCCACCGGCGTGGCCACGTGCACCTCCAAGTAGGCGGTGCCGCCCGCCTGGTGGCGCTTGCGGACCGCCTCGCGGCTGTCCGTGAACGGAGCGATCACCGGGACCAGCGCCAACACGCCGTTGCGGGCGAGGAGTTCGGCGACGAAGCCGATGCGCTGGACGTTGGTGTGCCGGTCCTCGCGGCTGAAGCCGAGGCCCGCGGAGAGGAACTCGCGGATCTCGTCGCCGTCGAGGACCTCCACCCGGTGGCCGCCCGCGCGCAGGGTGCGCGCCAGCTCGTGGGCGATGGTGGTCTTGCCCGCGCTGGGCAGGCCCGTGAGCCAGACGGTGGCTCCGGTCACGTGGGTCTCCTGAAAGCTCTGGGGGTCTTTCGCAGCTGTCTGACGGGGCGTCATCCGTGCAGCCCGCATTCGGTCTTGGCGCGTCCCGCCCAGCGTCCGGCGCGCGCGTCCTCGCCGTCGAGGAGGCGCCGGGTGCACGGCGCGCAGCCCACGGAGCCGTAGCCGTCCATGAGCAGCGGATTGGTGAGGACGCCGTGCTCGGTGACGTACGCGTCCACGTCGTCCTGCGTCCAGCGGGCTATCGGCGAGACCTTGACCTTCCGGCGCTTCTCGTCCCAGCCGACGACCGGCGTGTTCGCGCGGGTCGGGGACTCGTCGCGACGCAGGCCCGTCGCCCACGCGACGTACCCGGTCAGGCCCTCTTCGAGGGGCTTGACCTTGCGCATCGCGCAGCACAGGTCCGGGTCGCGCTCGTGCAGCCGGGGGCCGTACGCGGCGTCCTGCTCGGCCACGGTCAGCTCCGGCGTGAGCGTGATGACGTTCACGTCCATGACGGCCTCGACGGCGTCGCGGGTGCCGATGGTCTCCGGGAAGTGGTAGCCGGTGTCGAGGAACACCACGTCCACGCCGGGCCGGGCGCGCGCGGCCAGATGGGCGACCACCGCGTCCTCCATCGACGACGTCACGCAGAACCGCGCGCCGAAGGTGTCCGCGGCCCAGCGGAGGATGTCGAGCGCGGAAGCGTCCTCCAGGTCGCGCCCGGCCTGCTCGGCGAGCGCCCGCAGCTCGGCCGCGGCCGCTGTGTCGGGCTCCTGAGCTGTTGTCATATCGGTTCCCCTCCAGGGTCGTTGCGCTGAAGTCCACGGGTCAGCAGCCCGAGGAACTTCAACTGGAAGGCGCGGTTGCACGCCGCGCATTCCCACGCGCCGTGGCCCTGCTCGCTCGGACGCAGGTCCTCGTCGCCGCAGTAGGGGCAGTAGAAGGGGGCGGCGCGCTCGCTCACGACAGCGCCTCCTCGGAGGCCCGCGCCGCCCAGGTGGCGAACCGCTCGCCGTCCTCGCGCTCCGCCTGGAACCGCTTGAGCACGCGCTCCACGTAGTCCGGCAGCTCGGC
This sequence comes from Streptomyces sp. NPDC041205, assembly GCF_055591765.1. Classification (NCBI taxonomy): domain Bacteria; kingdom Bacillati; phylum Actinomycetota; class Actinomycetes; order Kitasatosporales; family Streptomycetaceae; genus Streptomyces; species Streptomyces sp. NPDC041205. Next base: position 261,395 of record NZ_JBVIZH010000009.1, read on the forward strand.
GGAGGTGACCTTCAGGCCGCGCACCTTGCGGCCGAACCCGGCCTCCAGGCCGAGCGCGCCGCCGAGGTGCACCTGGAAGCCCTCGACCTGGTTGCCGTCGTCGTCGAGGACGAGCTGGCCCTTGAGGCCGATGTCGGCGACCTGGATGCGGGCGCAGGCGTTCGGGCAGCCGTTGATGTTGATGGTGATCGGCTCGTCGAACTCCGGGATGCGGCGCTCCAGTTCGTCGATGAGGGAGGCGCCGCGCGCCTTCGTCTCGACGATCGCGAGCTTGCAGAACTCGATTCCGGTGCAGGCCATGGTGCCGCGCCGGAACGACGACGGACGGACCGTCAGGTCCAGCGACTCCAGGCCCTCGACCAGCGAGTCGACCTGGTCCTCGGCCACGTCGAGCACGATCATCTTCTGCTCGACGGTGGTCCGCAGGCGGCCCGAGCCGTGCGCGGCGGCCAGGTCGGCGATCTTCGTCAGTACGGTGCCGTCGACGCGGCCCACGCGCGGGGCGAAGCCGACGTAGAACCTGCCGTCCTGCTGCCGGTGCACGCCGACGTGGTCGCGCCAGCGCTGGACCGGCTGGGCGGGGGCCGGGCCGTCGGCCAGCTTGCGCAGCAGATACTCGTCCTCGAGGACCTGGCGGAACTTCGCCACGCCCCAGTCGGCGACGAGGAACTTCAGCCGGGCCCGGGTGCGCAGGCGGCGGTAGCCGTAGTCCCGGAAGATCGAGATGACGCCCTCGTAGACGTCCGCCACGTCCTCCAGGGGCACCCATGCGCCGAGCCGCTGGCCGATCTTGGGGTTGGTGGACAGGCCGCCGCCGACCCACAGGTCGAAGCCGGGGCCCAGCTCGGGGTGGACGACGCCGACGAACGCGATGTCGTTGATCTCGTGCGCCACGTCCAGGAGCGGCGAGCCGGAGATCGCGGACTTGAACTTGCGGGGCAGGTTCGAGAAGGCCGGGTTGCCGACGATGCGGCGCTGGATCTCGTCGACGGCGGGCGTGCCGTCGATGATCTCGTCCTCGGCGATGCCCGCGACGGGCGAGCCGAGGATGACGCGCGGGGTGTCGCCGCAGGCCTCGGTCGTGGACAGGCCCACGCCCTCGAGACGGCGCCAGATCTCCGGCATGTCCTCGATGCGGATCCAGTGGTACTGGATGTTCTGCCGGTCGGTGATGTCGGCGGTGCCGCGCGCGAACTCCTGCGAGATCTCGCCGATCACGCGCAGCTGGTCGGTGGTGAGGCGGCCGCCGTCGACGCGCACCCGCAGCATGAAGTACTCGTCGTCCAGCTCCTCCGGCTCCAGGATCGCGGTCTTGCCGCCGTCGATCCCGGGCTTGCGCTGGGTGTACAGACCCCACCAGCGCATCCGGCCGCGCAGGTCGTTCGGGTCGATGGAGTCGAAACCGCGCTTGGAGTAGATCGTCTCAATGCGTGTCCGCACATTGAGACCGTCGTCGTCCTTCTTGAACTGCTCGTTTCCGTTGAGCGGGGTGAAGTGACCGACCGCCCACTGGCCCTCGCCACGGTGGCGGCTCGCCTTGCGCCGGGGCGCGCGCGGGGCGGCGGTCGCGGTGTCTTCAGGGTTGGCAGCCATGGGTGGTGTCCTTCACAGCGGGCTGAGAACGGCTCTGACCTGCACACTCGCGCAGAAGGCGCGGCGGTGCGCGGGGATGGGGTCAGACAGGGGAATGCGGCGGTGCTGGGTTTCTCAGCTCGCCGGACACATGGCGCTGGACATGCGGCCGAGGTCGACGTGACGTCGACTCACCAAGGCGGTTCCAGCTCGAGACATGACGGAAGCGTGGCACGCGCCTTTCGGCGCAGTCCACCTCTGTCCGTATCCTGGACTTCTACGTCTCGCATCTTGGGCGGAACATGGGGGGCTGCGCTCCCTTTCCCCTGCCTTTTCGGCGCTCCGCGCCTCGTGCTCAAGCGCCGGACGGGCTTAATTCCCCGCCCTGCGGGCGGGGCAGGGGCGGGTGGGCGGGGAGCGAACAGCCCGTCAGCCGAGCCGCGCCCCGGGCCACGGGCCCGGCGTGACCTGCTCGGGCTGCTCCGTGACCTCCGTGTCGAAGAGGCGGAACCCCCGCCGCAGATAGTTGTCCATCGCGTGCTCCCCGTCGAGGCTGCACGTGTGCACCCACACCCGCTTCGTCGGCGCCCGCTCGGGCCACCGCTCCGCGAGGTCCCACGCGCGGGCCGTCCCGTACGAGAGGAGGTGCCCGCCGATCCGCCGTCCCCGGAAGGCGGGGATCAGGCCGAAGTAGAGGATCTCGACGACGCCGTCGTCCTGCGGGTCCAGCTCCACGTACCCGGCGGGGGTACCCCTGTCGTACGCCACCCACGTCTCCACGCCCGGACGGGCCAGGTGCTCCTGCCACTGCGCGTAGCTGAGGGAGAGCCGGTCCACCCAGGTGATGTCGCCGCCGACGGCGGAGTACAGGAACCGGCTGAACTCGGGCGAGGGCACCTCGGCCCGCACGATCCGAACGTCGCCGTCCGGGGCGGCGGCCGGGAGCAGATCGGTGCGGGCGGTCTGTTCGAGGGACCAGGTGGTGACGGGGATGCTCATGCCGGTCAGGCAATCATGGGCGGCGCCGACGGGCCAAGGCGGATCCTCCGGCGGGCGCGAGCCGCACGCGCGGACCGTGGAGCGGACGGTTCCGGACCGCATGACTCGTGTAAGTCGACCCAGCGGGCCGCGCCCCCGTCAAGGCTCCGCCGTCGCCCGCGCGCGCAGCACCGCGGGGGCGAGGGAGTGCGGGAGCAGCCGGGAGGGGTCGTCGGGGAGCAGCAGTTGGACGTCCGTGTCCTCCTGGAAGCGGTACGGGCGGTGGGCGAGCAGGCCGCCCAGATAGCGCCGCACGCGGGACAGCTCCGCGCGGACCGTCACCGTGCGCGCCGGATCGCCGAACAGGTCCGCGGCGAGCTCCGCGGCGGTCCGGCCCGAGCGGTGCACGGCGAGCAGATACAGCAACTCGGCGTGCCGGGGCGACAGTTCATGGGTCCAGCAGTCCGCGCTGCCGGTGACGGTGACCGTCCAGCGGTGCGGCGCCGCGACGTCCACCACCACCCGCGTCCCGGCCCCCGGCCCGGCCACGTCCCGCTCCTCGTCGTCGAGGCGCAGCAGCCAGCCGCCGGGCAGCGGCGCCACCGTGCACATGCCGAGCGCGGGCAGCCGGGCGCGGCCGTCGGCGAGGGACTTGGGCAGGGCGAGCCGGTCCACCGGCGGCATCCCCGTGACCGCCGCCGTCCAGCCGTGGCTGTCCACCGCGACGGCCCGCCCGGCCATCCGGGCGAGCACCGGCGCGGCCACCGAGCGCAGCCGGTCCAGGGCCGTCAGATGCGCCTCGCGCAGCCGTGCCTCGGCGAGCTTGGCGACCGAGGAGACCAGGGCGAGCGTCGCCGGGTGCATGGTGTCGAGCGGCCCGCTGATGTCGACCACACCGAGCAGCCGCCCGTCCCTCGGGTCGCTGATCGGCGCGCCCGAACAGGTCCAGCGGTGGTGCGTGCGCACGAAGTGCTCGGCGGAGAAGACCTGCACGGGGCGCCTGGCCACCAGCGGCGTGCCGACGCCGTTCGTGCCGACGATGCTCTCCCGCCAGTCGGCGCCTATCTCGAAGCCGTGCCCGTCGGCCATCCGCAGCACCGACTTGTTGCCCTCGCGCCACAGCAGCCGCCCCTCGGCGTCCGCGACGACCATGATGTGCTGCGCGACGTCCGCGACCGAGAGCAGCCCCTCGCGCAGCACCGGAAGCACATGTCTGAGCGGCGACGCCTGCCGCCGCCGTTCCACCTCGTCCGTGCTCAACACGCCCGAGCGGAAGTCGTGTTCGGGGTCGACGCCGCTCGCCAGCATCCGGTCCCAGGACGCCCCGATCTCGGGGCGGGGCCCGACACGGGGCCGCTGCCCGGCGATCCTGGCGTCGCGCACCTCCCGCAGCAGCCGTGCGGCCTGCGCGGTCTTCACGGCCGTCAGCCGTTCGAGGTCGAACGTCGCGTGCGTGTTCATCACCGGTTCCTCCCGCTCCCCGAGCCCGCCGACAGAGGGGGACACGTCATCCATCGTGCCCTTCCGGGCACGCCGAGGGACATGCTTCACCCAGGTCGTACGATCCCGGACCCGCACACCGTCCAGAGTTGCAACCCTCTGCAACTCTGGCGAACAGTCGTGCGGTGTTTGAAACTTGGCCGTGCGCCGCCCCGTGCGGCGCCCGTCCCGACGGGGCCTGAAAACCGGGGGTGGTGCCGTGTCGGCGCAGCACCACCCCCGTGACAGCGCCCGTCGGGCCCGAACTCTCAGAGCCGCACGGCCGCCCGCTCCACCACCGCACCCAGGTTCAGGCTGTGCGGCAGCGTGCCGAACGCCGCGCCCCAGTCCCCGCCGAGCCGGGACGCGCAGAACACATCGGCGACCTCCGCCGGGGCGTGCCGCACGAGCAGCGAGCCCTGGAGCACCAGGGCCATCCGCTCCACCAGGCGCCGCGCCCGCGCCTCGACGCCGCTCAGGTCCGCCAACTCGGTCAGCAGGCCCTTGATCGCGCCGTCCAGGCGGTGATCGGCCCCGCGCGCCGCGCCCACCTCCTCCAGGAACGCGGCCAGCGCCTGCGGCTCCCGCTGCAACGCCCGCAGCACGTCGAGCGCCTGGACGTTGCCCGAGCCCTCCCAGATCGAGTTCAGCGGCGCCTCGCGCAGGAGCCGCGGCATCCCCGACTCCTCGACGTACCCGTTGCCGCCCAGGCACTCCAGGGCCTCACCGGCGAGCGGTGTGCACCGCTTCGTCACCCAGTACTTCGCGGCCGGCACCGCGAGCCGCAGGAACGCCCGCTCCCGCTCGCTCCCGTCGTCGTACGCGGCCGCCAGCCGCAGCGCGAGCGTCGTCGCCGCCTCCGACTCCACGGCCAGATCGGCCAGGACGTTGCGCATCAGCGGCTTGTCGACGAGCTTGCCGCCGAACGCCTCCCGGTACGTGGCGTGGTGCACGGCCTGCGCCACCGCCTGCCGCATCAGCGCCGCGGAGCCGATGACGCAGTCGAGCCGGGTCGCCGCCACCATCTCGATGATGGTGCGCACCCCGCGCCCCTCGTCCCCGACCCGGCGCGCCCACGTCCCGTCGAATTCGACCTCGCTGGAGGCGTTCGACTTGTTTCCGAGTTTGTCCTTCAGCCGCTGAATGCCGAATACGTTCCGGGAACCGTCCTCCAGAACCCGTGGCACCAGAAAACAAGTGAGTCCGGCCTCGGCCTGCGCGAGCACGAGAAATCCGTCCGACATCGGCGCGGAACAGAACCACTTGTGCCCGACGAGTTCATACGTACCGTCCTCGGCGAGCGCCCGCGCCCGCGTCGTGTTCGCCCGTACGTCACTGCCGCCCTGCTTCTCCGTCATGCCCATCCCGAAGAGCACGCCCGCCTTCTGCGCGGCCGGCCGCAGCCCCTCGTCGTACACCGTGGACGTCAGCCGCGGCTCCCACTCGGCGGCGAGCGCGGGGTCGGCGCGCAGCGCGGGCACCGCCGCGTGCGTCATCGACACCGGACAGCCGTGCCCGCCCTCCGTCTGCGTCCACACCAGGAAGCCCGCCGCGCGCCGCACATGCCCGCCCGGCCGGTTCCACGCCGCCGTCAGGCCCGCGCCGACCGCCTTGCCGAGCAGCCGGTGCCAGGACGGATGGAAGGACACCTCGTCGATCCGGTTCCCATACCGGTCATGCGTGTGCAGAACGGGTGGATTCTCGTTCGCGAGCACCCCCCACTCCTGCGCCTGGGCCGAACCCGCGGTGCGGCCGAGCGCGGCGAGCTCCTCGCGGGTCGCCTCAAGGAGCGACGGGTCGAGATGCCGTTCGACCCCCTCCACCAGAGCGCGGTCGGACGTGAAGACGTCATATCCCACCAGGGGCGGAGCCTGGTTGGTCACTGTGTGGGTGGTGGCTGCCATGCCGCTACGGTAAGGAGGTGCACCAGGCAAAAGAAACACCCGGGCGGCCACACGGTCGCTGGAAACGGGCCCGCGCTCTCTACCGCAACGTCTCCAAGCGCAGGACCGCCTGGCTGCTGCTGAAGGACACCGTCAACTCCTGCATCGAGTACCGCGTCCTCGGGCTCGCGGCGGAAGCGGCGTTCTTCACGCTGCTGTCCGTGCCGCCGCTGCTGCTCAGCCTCATCGGGCTGCTCGCGTACGTGGACCGGTGGACCGGCGCGGACACCATCACCAGCGTCGAGAACAACATCCTGGAAGCGTCCCGGACGATCCTCTCCGACAAGGGCGTCCGCGAGATCGCGCAGCCGATCCTCGAAGACGTCATGAAGGTCGGGCGGCCCGACGTCATCTCCATAGGATTCCTCTTCGCCCTCTGGTCCGGTTCGCGTGCCGTCAACGTCTTCATCGACACCATCACGGTCATGTACGGACTCGACGGCGCCCGCGGCATCGTCAAGACCCGGCTCCTCGCCTTCGGGCTCTTCCTCGTCGCCCTCGTCATCGGGTCCGTCGCGCTGCCGCTGATGGTGGCCGGGCCGGACGCGGTGGTGAAGCTGGTGCCGGGCTCGGCGACGGTCGTCCAGATCCTCTACTGGCCCGTCGTCACCCTCCTCTCCATCATCTTCCTCACCACCCTCTACCACGTGTCCGTGCCCGTGCGGTCGCCCTGGGTGGAGGACATGCCCGGGGCGCTCATCGCCCTCGGCATGTGGGTGCTCGGCAGCTTCCTGCTGCGCATCTACCTCACCAGTACCGTCGAAGGGCCCACGATCTACGGCTCGTTGGCCGCGCCCGTCGCCGTGCTCCTGTGGATCGGGATCTCCGCCTTCGCCGTGCTCGTCGGCGCCGCCGTCAACGCCGCCATAGACCGGGTGTGGCCGTCCGTCGCCACGGCCTCCGCCCGTGAGGCCAACGAGCGGGTACGGGAGGCCAAGGCCGCCGAGCTGATCGCGCGGGCGGCGGCCGCGCGGGCCGCCGAGGACCCCGACGACCCCGACATGCCCTCGGAGTTCCCCGAGCGCTGGTCCCGCTTCCTGCCGCCCGACGACGTCTCGTCCCGTCTCCGCACCCACCACCCCAAACGCAACGGCGACCACCCGGACGAGGACTAGCCCCTGGGCTCCGTCGGACGGCCCCGGCCTCCCCCCCCGACTCAACCGCCGGACGGGCCCGGACGGGGTGGGTGTCCCGTGCGGGTGGGACGGTCTGCCCCCGGTCGGCCTGCGGCCTCGTCCTCAATCGCCGGACGGGCTTTCTCCCACCCGCCCGCCCAACGCTCTTACGGGCTGGCCGAAAGCCCGGCACTGCCTGCCCGCCCGCAAGGCAAGGAGGGCGGGTGGGGTATTCAGCCCGTCCGGCGTTTGAGGACGAGGCGCGGAGCGCCGATTCGGGGGTGCCCCCGGGCGACCCGTGCGGGAGGCCCGCCTGCGTCAGCCCGCCCGGAGGGTGAGGAGGGCGGGTCGGGTGGGGGAGTCAGCCTGTCCGGCGATTGAGGACGAGCGCGCAGCGCGATCGGCGGCGCCCCGGGCTGCCCGCACGGGTCGTCCGGGGGTGCCCCCCGGACGGGGCACGGTCGGCGTCACTGCTTCCAGGTTTCCGCCGCAGCCGCCTCCCGGACGAAGTCCGAGAATTCCCTCGGGGCGCGGCCGAGTATGTCCTGGACGCCGTCGGAGATATGCGCGTTGCGGCCGTCCAGGTTGGTTTCGAAGAGGTCGATGAGGAAATCGACCTCCGCGCCGGGAACACCGAATTCACGCAGGGCGGCACCGTATTCACGGGCGGGCACAGGCACGTATCCGAACTCCCGCCCGACGGCGGCGGAGACCTCGGCGACCGCGTCCCGGAAGGACAGCAGGCGCCCGCCACTCACCTCAAGAACCCGCCCGGCATACCGCTCACCCGCGCCGAGCACGGCGAGGACGACATCCGCGATGTCCCGCACGTCGATGAAGGGCTCGAGCACCTCACCCCCGGGGAACGCCAGCTCCCCGCTCTCCCGCATGGCGTCGGCCAGCGGCCCTTCGCTGAGGTTCTGGGCGAACCAGCTGGCCCGCACGACGGTCCACCGCGCGCCGGGCACCGCGAGGGCGTCCTCCGTGGCGTGGGCCTGGTCCTCCCCGCGCGCCGAAAGCAGGACGAGGTGGCGCACCCCCAGCTCGACGGCCTGCCGGGCGAACGCGCCGACGGCCTCGGCGGCACCGGGCGCACCGACGTCGGGCTGGTAGGCGAGGAACGCGGCGTCGGCACCCCGCAGGGCGTCCGCCCAGGTCGAAGGGTCGTACCAGTCGAACCGCACCGCGCCGGACCGCGAAGCGGACCGCACCTCGTGGCCCGCGGCCCGCGCGGCCTCGGCGACCCGGCTGCCGACCCGCCCGGTCGCCCCGGTGACGAGGATCGTGAGCGGCGCCGGAGTGCCCTGCGTGTGCTGCGTGTTCTGCTCGTTTGTGGTCATGGCTTCATTCAACTGCCGGTCCCCGCACGGGAGCCATCCGCCGGCGGCTCACCCGCATACGCGTGCGTCTACGCTGCCCCCATGGACGTACTCGCAGGTCTGCTTGAGGGCCCCCGCGCCCGCGGTGCCTTCATGCTCCGCGCGTGTTTCGAGCCGCCCTGGTCGGTCCGGATCGCCGACCGGGCCCCCGTCTCGGTCATGATCATGGTGGCCGGTGAGGCCTGGGTCGTCCCGGAGAACGCGGACGGCACTGCGCACCCCGACCGGCCGCCCCGGCTGATCCGCCCCGGCGACGTGGCCATCGCCCGCGGCCCCGACCCCTACCTGGTCACGGGCGACCGGGCGACCCCGCCCTTCGGGGAGATCGGCCCCGGCCAGTCCTGCGCCCCGCTGAACGGCGCCCCCGAGGGCCACTACGCGATGCTCGGCCTGCGCCGCTGGGGCCAGCCCGACGGCGACGTCCAGATGCTGATCGGGACGTACCAGATGCGGGGCGAGATCACCGGACGCCTCCTCGACGCGCTGCCGCCGCTGCTCGTCCTACCGACGGAGGTGTGGGACTGCCCGCTCACACCGTTCCTCGCGGAGGAGATCGACAAGGACGAGCCGGGCCAGGAGGTCGTCCTCGACCGCCTCCTGGACCTGCTGCTCATCGCGGCCCTGCGGGCCTGGTTCTCCCGCCCGGAGGCCGCCGCCCCCGCCTGGTACGTGGCCATGGGCGACCCCGTCGTCGGCCCGGTCCTACGGCTCCTCCAGGACGACCCGGCGCACCCCTGGACGGTCGCCTCGCTCGCCGCCAAGGCGGGCGTCTCGCGGGCCGCGCTCGCCCGGCGCTTCAGCGACCTGGTCGGTGAGCCGCCGATGACGTATCTGACCGGCTGGCGGCTCGCCCTCGCCGCCGACCTGCTGCGCGACAGCGAGCTGACGATCGCCTCGATCGCCCGCAAGGTCGGCTACGGCAGCGCGTTCGCCCTGTCCAGCGCCTTCAAGCGGGAGTACGGGGTCAGCCCGCAGGAACACCGCACGGGCACGTCGTAGCCTGGGGGCATGGCGGTCGGCGCAGGCAGGGACGAGGGTCCGGTGCCCGCGTACGCCGAGCGGCCCTGCGGGGTGCTGCCCGGCGCCGTCGTGTGGACCAAGACGGCCGCACCGGACGCCGCCCCCGGCGCCCCCGCGGTCTCACCGGTCCTGCCCGACGGCTGCATGGACCTGCTGTGGACCGAGGGCCGGCTGTTCGTCGCGGGACCGGACACGCACGCGTATCTGCCCGAGGTCCGGGAGCCCGGCCGGTACGTCGGCATCCGCTTCGCGCCCGGCACGGCCCCCGCCGTCCTCGGCGCCCCCGCGCACGAGCTCCGCGACCAGCGCGTGGAGTTGGCGGACCTCTGGGGCGCCGCCGAGGTGCGCCGCCTCACCGCGCGCGTGGACGGGGCCGAGGACCCCGTGGCCGCGCTCGAGGGCGTCGCCGGGGAGCGGGCGGCGGACCGGCCGCCGCCCGACCCGCTCCTGGCCGAGGTCGTACGGTCGTTGAGCGCGGGCCGCGGGGTCGCCGAGACCGCCGACGCCGCGGGCCTCGGCGCCCGGCAGCTGCACCGCCGCTCCCTGCTCGCGTTCGGCTACGGCCCCAAGACCCTCGCGCGCGTCCTGCGGCTCCAGCGGGCGCTCGCCCTGGCCCGCGCCGGCCTGCCGTACGCGGACACGGCGGTCACCGCGGGCTTCGCCGACCAGGCCCATCTCGCGCGGGACGTCAAGGAGTTGACGGGCATGCGGCTGACCGAGCTGCTCGGCCCCGGCTGACGGGAGGCGCGGCCGGCGGGGTCAGTGCGGCAGCGGGGCGAACAGGTCGGCGCCGTTGCCGTCGGGGTCGAGCACCGTCGCGTACCGCTGCCCCCACACCGCGTCGAACGGCTTCAGCTCCGAGCGGTACCCGGCGGCCATCAGCTCCTCGTACACCGCGTCCACGCCCGCCGGCGTACCGCAGTGGAAGGCGAGCCCGACGCGCCCGCCGCCCTCGCCCGGCCGCCAGTCGGGGGAGAAGGAGCGGATGGTGGCCTCGGTGTCGAGGGCGAAGCGCGGGCCGCCGGGGACGGTGGCCTCGGCGTGCGGCAGGTCCTCGGCGCCGGGCGGGAAGTCGAGCCCGAGCCTGCGGTAGAAGGCGAGGGACGCCGCCATGTCGGAGGCGACGATCCCCACCATGTCGAGGCGGGGCGTGACGCGGGGCGCGGGGTCCGGGGTGTTCGTGGTCCGTGCGGTGTCGTTGCTGTTCATGCCGGAAAGCGTAGGCAGCGCCTCCACGCGGGTCTTGAAGGAATCGGACGCGCCGGGGGCGCGCGGGCGGGGCGCGGGCGGTGTCCGTGGCTGTCCCGGGCCCCGATTCCTCGCTACGGTGGTGTCATGGCTATCCCTGGCGAGAACCATCTGGCGGCAGCCGTCGTGGCCCACCGGGGCCGCGTGCTGCTCGTGCGTCGCAGTGAGACGGAGCGGTTCCTGCCACGCGTGTGGGGGGTGCCCTGCGGGAAGCTGGAACCGGGCGAGAGTCCGCGCGACGGCGTGCTGCGCGAGCTGAAGGAGGAGACCGGACTGCTCGGCCAGGTCGTGCGCAAGGTCGGCGAGTCCTCCTTCGTCAGCCAGTACCGAGGGCACGAGGTCAAGAACTGGCAGGACAACTTCCTCGTCAGTCCGCTCAGCTTCGACGTGACGCTGCCCCACCCCGACCAGGACCACCGCTGGCTCACCCCCGGCGAGCTGGACACGGTCGAGATCGACGACTACAACCGCGAGATCGTGAGCCAGGCGCTGAGTCGCCTGCGCACCCGCTGACCACCCGGGACTCCCGAGCCCTGAGCGCCGCGACGTTGGCCGCCTAGGAGCGCGCCAACTCCTCGCTCCCGCCGATCAGTTCGGCGAGCGCACGCAGCTCCGCCAGATACTCCGCCACCTCCAGCGGCTCCTTGACGTACGCCTGCGCCCGCCCGTCCCGGCCGCCGCCCGTGAACACGTCCGTGTAGCGCCGCCTGCCCGGGCCCGTCTCCAGGAACAGCGTCACCGCCGCGCCCGGCGAGGCGCACCACGCGCGGTGCAGCGCGTACGACGGCAGGGCGTAGCCACTGCCCGCCGTGTACTCGGCGGTCTGCGTCAGACGCAGCCTGGCCCTGCCCGCGGGTTCCAGGAGCCAGTCGCTGACCTCCGCCGACAGCGACTCGCGGTAGCGCGCGGCCGCCAGCGGGCCGTCGCCCGCCGTCTCGTACAGCTCCATGCCGAGGGTGCCGCGCACCACGAACGAGGCCAGCGCGGAACGGTGGTTGTGGATGTCCTCGCGGCCCGAGCGGCGCGATCCGGGGTGCCAGACGTGCGCGCGCAGCATGTGCCGGGTGCCGACGGGGACGAGCAGCAACTTGTCGAAGCCGAGGACGTGCCGGTACGAGAGCCGCGCGCACCCCGAGGGATCGCCGACGCCCGCCGCCAGCTCCGCCACGAGCGCCGAGAGCCGCCCCGGGGAGCCCAGTTCGGCGACGACCGCGCGCGCCGCCCGGACCAGGTCCGCCTCGTCGGGGCCGTCGCGCCCGGCCTGTCCGCCGAGGTCGTCGAGGGACCCCTCGATCAGCCGCCTGGCCCGCAGCACGTGCCGACCACCCATGCGGTCACTCCGCCTTCCGTCCGTTCCGCGACCCCGCCCGCCGGGACGCGGAGCCGGTTCGAAGACAGGCTCAGCGGTCCGGCTGATACATCCATACGGCATGGGCCCGCAGCGCCGAAAGGCCCTGATAGGTCATCCACAGGGGACGGCTGAGATCGTGCCCGTCCCAGTTCCAGATGCCGTCGTCCTGCTGGCGCAGCACACCGGCGACCGCGTCCGCGAGCAGCGCCCGCCACGCCTCCTCGCGGCCCTCGGCCACGGCGATCTCCCACGCCCCGGGCGTGAGGAGGGCCCGTACCATCCACGCGGCCGTGAAGTGCCGCACGAAAAGGACCTCTTGGCGCCAGGAGTCCTGCGGGTGCGGGCGGCGCACCTCCTCCTGCGTGTTGCGCAGGTCCGCGCACGACTCGTGCCCGGGCATCGGGCAGGAGAGCAGCCAGCGGATGCCGTCCTCGCGCGCGGCCCGGGTGTTGCCGTCCTCGCCGAGGACGCGGGCCGCGCGGTCCAGGGCGACGACGGCCTGCGCCGTGTGCGCGGGCGAGGGCCGCGAGGTGTGCGCGGCGGGCCCGCGCAGGGCCGGGCCCCAGCAGCGGCGGTGCTCACGGGCCGGGTCGGTGATGGTCCGGTCGACCAGCTCGTCCCGCAGCCGGGCGATGGCCGGGGAGCCGGGCGCCGCGCGCAGCATGCCCCGCAGCACCGTCGTCACCACGTGCGTGCGGGCGAGCCCGGACGGCTCCAGGTCCGCGGTGAAGCGGGCCGCGCAGCGCGCCGCCTCGTCCGCGAGCCGCGCCGGGTCCGCGCCCGCGCGGGCGAGCGCGCCGAGGACCAGGGCCGTCACCTCGGGCCGCGGCACCGACCCCTGGGAGCGGGCGGCCCAGCCGCCGTCGGGCAGCCGCTGCCGCCACAGCGTCTCCACCAGCTCCGAGGGGTTCAACCGGCCGTCCTGTACGCCGAGTTCGAGGACGAGATGGAGTCCGTACGCGGTGCCGGTGGGCGTGGGCCGCACCGGCAGGGTCTGCTCGTCGAGGGCGTGCGGCCAGCCTTTGAGCAGGCCGCGGTCGGGGTCGTCGAGGACGGCGAGTTCGGCGTGCAGGGTGCGGTGCGTCGCGGCGGCGAGCGCCGGGAGGGGGCCGGGGGCATGGGCGGCGGCCGCGCTGGTGCCCGGGGTGCGCGGCGCGGTCGGCGCGCCGTCGTCGTCCGTGCCCGACCGGGCGCGCAGCAGCGCCGCCGCCAGCCAGGCCGCCAGGGCCGTGCCGGCGCCGCTGACGCCCGCGACGCCGTACCGCGCGGCGTCCCCGGACAGCTCCTGCGGCAACACGCCCACCAGGGACTGGAACACGGCGTACCCCGCGGCGGCGCAGCCGAAGCCGCCGAGCCAGCCCACGAACCGGCCCTGGCGCGAATCGCCCGGGGATGGCGGCCCGGGATCCGGCCGGACCGGGCTGCGGCCCAACTGCTGCTGTGACACGGGATGTTCCCTCCCCCCAGGGCGGCGCGTGGGTCGTCGTCCTTCCCAGTCTAGGCGGCCGCAACCGTGTTTCTCCGGGTCAGGAAGGGTCCGGGGCCCGGTGGCCGCGGGGCGCGCCGCCCCGTTCGGGCCTCTCTCACCGCCCCCGTTCGGCCAGGGCGAAGGTGAAGGTGAACTCCGCCGGTTCCGCGCGGAGTTCGTGCCGCGGCAGCACCCCGGGGCCGCACGACTGCGAGCCGATGCCGCGCTGCCCGTGGTCGAGGTGCACCCACACCGTGGCACCCGGCCTCAGGTCCGTGCGGTGGGTCGCCGCGTCCAGCTCCGCGCTGCTCCAGCGCCGGGCCGTGAACCAGAACTCCGGGTCGCCGGTGATCCGCACCCCGGCGCCGTCGAAGCCGTCGCGCAGCTCCGCCCAGCGGACGTCGGCGCGGGCGCCGTTCTCCTGCGGTCGGACGTACGGCGTCTGCATCCGGTCCACGTGCAGAAACCAACGGCTCACGACGGACGCCGACTTGGTGTCCGGGTACGCCTCTCCCGGGCCGCCGCCGAACCAGTGCGCGTGGCCGAGCGCGGCGGGCAGCCCGAGCCGGACGCCGAGCCGGGGCAGCGGCACCTGCCAGTCGCCCTCCGGCGTCACCGCCACCGCGAGCCGCAGGGCCGTGCCGTCGGACGTCCAGCGGTACACGGTGCGCAGCGCCAGGTCGCGGGCGGCCGGGGCGACCCGGGTGCGGACGGTGAGCCCGGCCGCGTCCGACTCGACGTCGTCCAGGCGGTGTTGCATGCGGTCCAGGCCCAGCTCGCGCCACAGCGGGCCGTAGCGGGTGTCGGGCTGCCAGGGCGCGCCGTCGTCGTTGTCGGTGGGCACCCGCCACACGTCCAGGCGCGGGGCGGCGGTCAGGGTGAGGTCGTCCAGGGCGCGCAGCTCGCCCGTGCGGGCGTCGAAGCGGCCGGGGCCGAGGGCCACGTCGTAGCCGCGGCGGCGCGGGCGTTCGCCGTCTGCGACGGGCACGGGCGGGCGCGGGGTGACGGCGAAGTCGGCGCGGGCCACCACATGGTCGAGGGAGGTCCAGTTGGTCTCCTCGCAGACCATGGCCGACACGTGCAGCCGGATCTCGGCGCCGCCCACGGCCGGCGGCGGGTCGGGCAGCTTCAGCTCGACGCTCTCGCCGGGGCCCAGCTCGGGCGGCACGTCCAGCGGGCCCGACACCGGGTGCGCCGGGCCGTCCATGAGGTACGTCCACTCGAACGCCAGGTCCGCCAGGTCCGCGAAGTCGTACAGGTTGGTCACCGACACCGTGCCGGACACCGGGTCGTAGGTGAACCGCACCGGCTGGACGACCTGCTTGTAGTCGAGGAGCCCGGGGGACGGCACGCGCTCGGGGAAGCACAGGCCGTCGCAGACGAAGTTCCCGTCGTGCAGCTCCTCGCCGAAGTCGCCGCCGTAGGCGTGCCCGAACTCCGGGTGCTTCAGGCCGTGGTCGATCCACTCCCAGACGAAGCCGCCCTGCAGCCGCTCGTACCGCTCGAACAGGTCCTGGTACTCGCGCAGGCCACCGGGTCCGTTGCCCATGGCGTGCCCGTACTCACAGAGGATGAACGGCAGTCGGCGCCGCGCCTCGGGTCCTTCGTCCTCGCCCCGGCCGATGCGTTCGACCTCGGCGTGGTCGGCGTACATCCGCGAGTACATGTCGGTGTCCTGGCAGGAGGGGTCGCCCTCGTAGTGCAGCAGCCGGTCCGGGTCGCGGTCGCGGATCCAGGCGGCCATCGCGCGCAGGCCCACGCCGGTGCCGCACTCGTTGCCCAGCGACCAGATGATCACCGACGGATGGTTCTTGTCCCGCTCGACGGTGCGGGCGGCGCGGTCGAGGAGGGCCGGGGTCCAGCGGTCGTCGTCGACGGGGTTGCCGCGCCAGCCCAGCATCGTGAAGCCGTGCGTCTCCAGGTCGCACTCGTCGATCACCCACAGGCCCAGCTCGTCGCAGAGGTCGAGGAAGGCGGGGTGCGGCGGGTAGTGGGACGTGCGGACGGCGTTGATGTTGTGCTGCTTCATCAGCTGGACGTCCGCGCGCATCGTGGCGAGGTCGAGGGCGCGGCCCTTCTCCGGGTGGAACTCGTGCCGGTTCACGCCCCGGAACAGCAACGGCCGCCCGTTGACGGTGATAAGACCGTCGGTGAGGGCGACCGTCCGGAAGCCCACCCGCAGCGGGATGCGCTCGCCCGCCGTGGCCAGCTCCGCGTCGTACAGACGAGGCCGCTCCGCCGACCACGGCTCGACCGGCACGGTCACGCTCTGCCCGGTCGCGATGTCCACGCCGAGCTCCGGCACCGTCACCCGGCCCGGCACGTCGGAGTCCACCCGCAGGGTGCCCGTGCCCGCCTCGTGGTCGTACGAGGCGTGCGTGAAGAAGTCCCGCGCCGCGCCCTCGGGCCGGTGCAGGAGCGTCACGTCCCGGAAGATGCCGGGCAGCCACCACTGGTCCTGGTCCTCCAGGTACGACCCCGACGACCACTGGTGCACGCGCACGGCGAGGACGTTGCCCTCCGGCCGCAGCAGGTGCCCGACCGCGAACTCGTGCGGGAGCCGCGACCCCTTGAAGTCCCCGAGCGGCGTG
The DNA here is from genome assembly GCF_055591765.1 of Streptomyces sp. NPDC041205. Taxonomy (NCBI): domain Bacteria; kingdom Bacillati; phylum Actinomycetota; class Actinomycetes; order Kitasatosporales; family Streptomycetaceae; genus Streptomyces; species Streptomyces sp. NPDC041205. The sequence continues at coordinate 277,539 of NZ_JBVIZH010000009.1, forward strand.
CCGTTCAGCCACACCCGCGCACACGACTCGACCCCGTCGAACCGCAGTACCGCGTCCCCGTCCGCGGGCCACCCCGCGGGCAGGTCGAAGCCGCGCAGATGGTCGCCCGTCGGGTTCTCCGTCGGCACCCGCGGCGGGTCGACGGGGAAGGGATACATCTGGTTGGTGTAGAGGGGCGCGCCGTGCCCCTGGAGGACCCAGTGCCCGGGCACGACGACCTCGTCCCAGGCCGCGGCGTCGAACCCGGCGGCGGCGAACGACTCGTCGAGCCCGTACGCGCGGGGGGAGAGCCGGAACCGCCAGCTCCCGTTCAGTGAGAGCACGGCGGCGTCCGAGCCCGCGTACCACGCGCGGGGTGCGAGACCGCCGGTGCCGGGGGACACGTCCTCGTGGTGGGGAAGTTCCATGGGTCCATCACAACCCGCGGAAGGTGCTGTCTCAATTCTTTGCGTCGGCAGGTTGTTGGATTCTTGGCGCGGGGTTTGGACCGAACGGCGCCACGGGCCCGGTCTCAGCCCCGGCCGAGGTCGGCGTACACCACGATCTGCCACGCGAGCACCCCGACGGCGGCGGTCTCCGCCCCCGAGACCGCGAGCAGCGGCCAGGTGAGGTGGCCGTTGACCCAGAAGGCGGTCAGCGCGGCGAGCGGCGAGAGAGTGAAGGCCAGCAGGTCCACGGCGAGCTGCAGGGCCTTGCGCGAGCCCCGGCGGCGGTCGTCGCGGTGGGCCGACTCCCAGGTGAGGATCTCCTCGTCCACGTCGAGGACTTCGGCGAGGCGCGGGGCCAGCGTGGCGCGCACATGGCGGCCGATGGCGGAGATCTTCTCGTCGTTGACGAGGTACGTCCAGCCCAGCAGCAGCGAGATCGGCGGGAACAGCAGCAGGAGCGCCAGATGGTCGCCCGTGCGCATCGTGGCGGCGATGACGGCGGCCGTGGCGGCGAGCATCGCGTACAGGAGGTTGTCGCGCAGCCGGATCCGGCCGGTCTGCTCCGCCTTCAGCTGTTCGTACTCGGTCAGCAGTACGCGTCCGAGGGTCACCTCGTCCGGCTCCGCCATCCTGCCTCCGTCCGTTCGGGGTCGATGCGGCTTGCGGGGTCACGGGCAGGGGCGGGGCGGGTTCACCCCGGTCTCACAGCAGGTGGGGGAGCAGGGCGCAGAAGACCTCCGCCGCGTTGAGGGCGGCGACGGCGTGGTGGCTGTCGTCCTTGTCGGGGCCCGCCGCGTCCGACATGCCCCGGACCAGCAGCCACGGCTCGGGGGCGCGGCCGTCGGCGGGGCCCGCGTACACGGCCTCGGCGAGGCCCGCGCCCTCCGTCTCCACGGCGAGGACCTTCTCGTTGTACTGGCGCAGATAGGCGCGCTCGGCCGCGTCGGTGTCGGCGAGGACGGCCTCGCCCGAGCCGATCAGGCCGCGCAGCGCCCGGTGCTCCCCGGACCAGGGCAGCCGCCAGGGCTCGTCGTGCTCCGTGAAGAAGTCGTTGACGGCGTGCTGCACCTCGGCGGCCACCGGATGGCTGCGGCCGCGTCGGCGTATCTCCTCGGGCGTCACCTTGCGGGGTTCGTAGTGCACGACTTCCTCCGCCACGACGACATCCCCCAGGCCCAGGCCCGGACCGACGGCACCGGCGATGCCGACGAGGGCCAAGAAGCGCGGCGCGTACGCGGCGCGCAGAGCCGTCACCGCGCTGCCCGCCGACAACTGGCCCGGGCGCAGCGACTGGGTGACGGCGACCCGCACCGGGCGGCCCGCGTCGGTCCAGCGGAACTCGCGGAACCGTCCGCGGGGCGCGGTGACCGGCTTGCGCTGCGTGCCGCGCCGGGAGAGCGCGGCGATGAGGGCGCGGGTCTCCACGGACAGGACGGTGACGACGCCGAGGTCCCAGGTCTCCGGGTCGGGTCCCGGCGGGGGCTGGGCGCTTTCGGGGCCGCTCGCGGGGGAGCGCGTCAGGCTGGTGCCCTCGCCCATGGCGACATCGGAGAGATTGATCCGGTTGTTGGAGCCGGTGCTGATGATCCCGTTGTTCCGCACGGTGTTCCTCCCGGGATCACTTGCTGACGCTGGTGCTGTCGCCCATGGCCACGTCGGTCAGGTCGATCTGGTTGCCGGAGCCGGCGCTGATGATCCCGTTGTTGAGGATGGCCGTGGCCCGCCGCCGGAACTCGGAGGTGTCCACACCGCGCTCGGTCAGGTAGTCGCCGACGGTCGACAGGAGCCGCTGCTCGATGATCTTCAGGTGCTTCACGACGTCGAAGGTCTGGAAGTAGTTCTCGTCGGCGCCGATCGCCGCCAGCTCGCGCGCGCTGCAGTCGGCGCCGATGTCCCGCCCCCGCTTGAGCTGCGCCACGGTGGCGTCGCTCCCCGCGCCCAGCGCGCCGAGCAGGGGCAGCGGCGCCCGCAGCAGCCGCAGCGGCGCCAGCGCGATGTCCCGGATGCGGCCGCCGTGCAGCACGGCTGCGCGCAGCGTCGCCAGGGTGCCCGTCCCGCCGATGGTGTCGACGACCTGGTAGGCGAGGCGGGTCGGCGCGAGCGCCCGGCTGCTGAACTCGATGTACATCGTGCGACCTTGCAGCGACACATGGACGAAGACGGTGGTCACCACTTCACCGCCCCAGGACTCCACCTGACACGTCAGATAGTGCCGGACCGTCTCCTGCGGGCGGTCAAGGACCCGGTCGACCAGCCCGGCACGGGCCTCGGGCTCCAGGTCGTCCGCGTACCCGCGTGCGTAACGGCCCTCCACGAAGAGGGAGTCGAGTACCCGCAGCCCCGGCAGCCGGGTCTCGGGGTCCTCCTCGGTGTCGAGGGCCGTGATCGCGCGCCGCAGCTCCTCCACCAGCTCCCGGGTGGCGAACGGCTTCTTCTCGAACTCGATGTCCCTGTCGGCCTTGTCGACTCCGAACGGCTTGGCCTCGATCAGACGCTGCGCGAACGACCAGGTGCGCAGGCTGCTGCCGCTGCCGACGAAGGGGCTCGCGCCCGAGTACACCACCAGGGGGTGCCGCTGCTGGCTCTCTATCACCGCCAGTCGGCCGCGGGCGCGCGGACGGCGCGGATCCGTGCCGTGGGCGCGCAGCCGGTTCACGGCGAGCTGACGCAGTGTGCCGAGCACCGCGAGGACGGTGCAGAGGGCCAGGGCGATGACGGCTGCCGTGAGGAAGGCGCCGTCGCCCGCGCTCCCCCTGACACCCACGACCACGCCCACGGTGACCAGGGCGGCGATGACGAGGTCGTAGCCGAGAGTCCTGCGCCACTGGGATGCGTCCGGGTCCGTGTTCGTGTCCGGGTCCGGTGTATTGGTGTATCTGTGCCCCAGGGCCCGGACGGAGCGCAGGGCGTTGGTGGCCAGCGCGACCACGAGGCCGATGTCGAAGAGGGCGACGGCGGCGAGCAGCGCCGGGAGCGGGTACAGCAGGATCGCCGCGCAGCACAGCGTGAGCAGCACGGCGTCGCCGATGGTGGACAGCCACCAGGCACGCCACGCGTGCGTCACGACGGGCACGAGGTCGTAGCCGTACGACGGCGCGACCCGGCGCTTGCGGGCGTTGTACACCCGGTGCAGGACGGCGTCGCGGAACTCGGGGTCCAGGTAGACCCCGGCGCACAGCCGCCGCGTCGCGGTGCGGTCCGGCAGTTCGATGCCCAGGTGGGGTGTGGTGGGTGATTCAGGCGTCGTCATACGTCCCCCGTAAGTGCTCCGCCCGAGAGAGAGCCAACCAGCATATCGGCGGTACGGGGGCCTGTCAGGGGGAGAGCATGACTGGATCGGTGCGCCAACTCGGCTGCATGTAGGGGGAGTTGGGTGCTGTTGGGGTGGCGTCGCCCTCGGTTGGCGTGAGGTGTGGAGCGGTCGGGGATCGGGCGGGCGGAAAAAGAGGTGGCGGCCCGCCGGAGGCTGGAGCTACAGTCAACGCGTTCCTCGGCGGAAGCGAGACGCGACCGCCGTAGTCGGCTGAGCAGGTTCCCAGGAGGTGTGATTCATGGCTGTCGTTGCGAACGGTGCTGCCCGCATCCAGACGATCATCCACACCACCTCCGTGGTCTCCGGCTGACCTCTCTCGTCCTTCGCCGCGCCCGTCCGGCGCGTGGGCCGGGGCCACCCTGTGAAGGGTTCCCCTTGTCTTCCTCCGCTTTCCGTTCGTCTTCTGCTTCCTCCGCCTCCTCGGCTCCCTCCGAGTCGGCTCTCACCGAGTCCGCGGTGTCCTCCCTCGTGCCGTACGGCTGGGACGAGGACTGGGCCGCCGCCTTCGCCTCGTACGCGGCGCAGGGACTGCTCCCCGGACGCGTCGTCCGCGTCGACCGCGGCAGCTGCGACCTCGTCGTCACCGAGGAAGGCGTCATCCGCGCCGACACCACCTACGTCACCCCGCACGACCCCCTGAGGGTCATCTGCACCGGCGACTGGGCGGCCGTCGACCCGGCCGGCGGCGACCCCCGCTATGTGCGGGCCTACCTGCCGCGCCGCACCTCGTTCGTGCGGTCCACCTCGTCCAAGCGGTCCGAGGGGCAGATCCTCGCGGCCAACGTCGACCACGCCGTCATCGCGGTGTCCCTGGCCGCCGAGCTCGACCTCGGCCGCATCGAGCGGTTCCTCGCGCTCGGCTGGGAGTCCGGCGCCCAGCCCGTCGTCGTCCTCACCAAGGCCGACCTCGTGCCCGACGCCACCGCCCTGTCGTACCTCGTCGAGGACGTGGAGACGACCGCCCCCGGTGTGCAGGTGCTGCCCGTCAGCGCCGCCGACGGCGACGGCGTCGACGTCCTCGCCGCGGTCCTCTCCGGCGGTACGTCGGTGCTCCTCGGGCAGTCCGGCGCGGGCAAGTCGACCCTCGCCAACGCGCTCGCCGGGGCCGACATCATGGACGTCCAGGCGATCCGTGACGTCGACGGCAAGGGCCGGCACACCACCACCACCCGCAACCTCCTCGTCCTGCCCGGCGGCGGCGTCCTCATCGACACGCCGGGGCTGCGGGGCGTCGGCCTCTACGACGCGGAGACCGGCGTCGGCCAGGTCTTCGCCGAGATCGAGGAACTCGGCGAGGGGTGCCGCTTCCAGGACTGCGCGCATGTCGCGGAGCCCGGCTGCGCGGTGCTCGCCGCCCTGGAGGACGGCACACTCCCTGAGCGGCGGCTGGACAGCTACCGCAAGTTGATCCGTGAGAACCAGCGCATCGTCGCCAAGACCGATGCCCGGGTGCGGGCCGATATGCGCCGCGAGTGGAAGCGGCGGGGGGCCGAGGGGAAGGCCGCCATGGAGGCGAAACGTGGGCGGCTGCGCTGAGCAGTCCCGTGGCAGGGCTGTGGCGTGCCCCGCGAGCCCGGTGGGGGCTGGTCGCGCCCACGCGGCGGAGCCGCACGTGTCAGAGCCCCGCGCCCCGTCCAGGGACGCGATGCCGCACCGGAGGCCGCTCGGCCCCTGGTGCGGTGGGGCCGTGAGCGCGACGTCCGATTCCCGCTAGCCCCGGTGCCCGCCCCGGCTCACACTGGATGACGTGAGTGACCAAGACACCAGGTACGAAGCCGTCCGCAGCCGCGACGCCCGTTTCGACGGCGAGTTCTTCTTCGCCGTCGAGACGACCGGCATCTACTGCCGGCCGAGCTGCCCGGCGGTCACGCCCAAACGCCAGAACGTCCGCTACTACCCGACGGCCGCCGCCGCGCAGAGCAACGGCTTCCGCGCCTGCCGCCGCTGCCGCCCCGACGCCGTGCCCGGCTCCGCCGAGTGGAACGTCCGCGCCGACGTGGTCGGCCGGGCCATGCGGATGATCGGGGACGGCGTCGTCGACCGCGAGGGCGTCGGCGGCCTCGCCGTCCGCCTCGGCTACAGCGCCCGCCAGGTCCAGCGCCAGCTCACCGCCGAGCTGGGCGCGGGCCCGGTCGCGCTCGCCCGTGCCCAGCGCGCGCACACCGCCCGCGTGCTGCTCCAGACCACCGACCTGCCGGTCACTGAGATCGCGTTCGCCGCTGGGTTCGCCAGCGTCCGGCAGTTCAACGACACCATCCGTGCCGTGTACGAGCTGACGCCCACCGCCCTGCGCGCCGCCGCGCCCAAGCGGGGCGGCGGCCGCGGCACCCCCTCCGCCGGCATCCCGCTGCGCCTCGCCCACCGCGGCCCCTACCAGACCGCCGCCGTCTTCGACCTGCTCGCCCACGAGGCGCTGCCCGGCGTGGAGGACGTCAGCGGGCCGCGCGGCGCCCGCACGTACCGGCGCACCATGCGGCTGCCGTACGCCTCCGGGATCGTCGCCGTCGAGGAGCGCGACGCGCGCAAGGGCCCCGACCGCCACCGCTGCGGCTGGCTGGAGGCCCGCCTCCACCTCACCGACCTGCGCGACCTGACCACCGCCGTGCAGCGCCTGCGCGGCCTCTTCGACCTGGACGCCGACCCGTACGCCGTCGACGAGCGCCTGTCCGCCGACCCCCGCCTCGCCCCCCTCGTCCGGGCCCGCCCCGGCCTGCGCTCGCCGGGCGCGGCCGACCCGGAGGAGTTCGCGGTGCGCGCGGTCGTCGGCGGGGAACAGGCGCGGCGGCTCGTCGTCGAGCACGGCACGCCGCTGCCGTCGCCGTGCGGCACGCTCACCCATGTCTTCCCCGCGCCGGAGGCCCTCGCCGAACGGCTCCCGCTCGCGGCCGCCCTCGCCGACGGCACGGTGCGCCTGGACGCGGGCGCCGACCGCGACGACGCCGAGCGGCAACTGCGCGCGGTGGCCGGTGTCGACGCCGCGGCCGCCGCGGCCATCCGGACGCGGGCCCTCGGCGACCCGGACGTGGCCCCGCCGGGCGAGCCGGTGTCCGACGCGTGGCGGCCCTGGCGTTCGTACGCGGTACGTCATCTGCGTACGGGACAGGTGGGAGCGCACGGGGAAGGCGCCCGGCTGCTCACGGCGTAGGGGCGACGGGCGAGTTCACCCCGTCCCTCCCAGGCCGTCGGATCCCCGGCGGGCCCGTCGCATCGCGTACCGGCCCGCCGCCGTCAGCGCCGCCGCGAGTGCCGCCGCGCCGCCGATGGGCTGCCCGGTGGAGGCCAGGCTGCCGCCCGATCCGGCGCTGCCGGTGCCGCCGACGGCACCGCCCGAACCGTCGGAGCCGCCGGATCCCGTCGTGCCGGAGTCGCCCGCGTCCCCGGACCCGCCGGAGTCCGAGCCGCCCGCCGGGTCGCCCCCGTCGGACCCGCCTTCGGCCGTCCCGCCATCGCCGCCGTCCCCGGGCCCGTCACCGTCGCCGTCGGCGAAGGTCACCGGCACCCGGACGTCCTGCGAGCGGTCGCCGGGCCGGGTGTGGTCCGCGCGGGTCGCGAGGACGCAGCGGGTGGTGCGGCAGTCCGCGGAGCCGTCCTTGGCGTCGACGGTCAACTCGACCTTGAACGAGCCGTCCTTGCCGTAGGGGACGGCCAGGTCCGCGCCGTGCGGCGGCGGGTTGTTCGAGGTCGAGTTGACCGTCGACGCCTTCGAGCCGCCGTCCGTGGCCGCGCCGCCTACGCAGGGCGTCGGTGTCCTGCCCGGCCCGTTGTCGACGCACAGGGCCGCGTAGACGCCCTTCTTCTCGTCGTAGCCCGAGCCGGTGACGGTCAACTTCTGTTTTTTGGAAGCGAGTTCATTGACCGGAGTGGCGGTGAGCCGCTGCCCTTCAGGGCCCGTCGCCGAGCCCTCGTCGCCCGGTTTCGCGCTGGCCTTGAGGGCGGCGGGCTCCGAGTGCGCCGTACCGGCGTCGTTGCTGAACTCGGCGCGGTAGCGGTGCCCGTCCTGCCGCGCGCGGGCGGTGAAGGTGTACGAGGGTTTCGTGGCGCCCTCGACCACGGCCCAGGAACCGCCGCCGTCCGTGCTCCGCTGCCAGCGCACGGTGGGCTCGGGGGAGCCCTCGGCGCGCGCGGTGAGCGTGACCTCGGCGCCGTCGTCGGCCGTCACGTCGGCGGGCGACGCGGTGACCTTCGGCGGGGTGTTCCGTTCGATCCGGGTGATCCGGCCCTGGGCCGGGCTCGTCACGAACACCTCGGCGCCGCCCGGTGCCACCGCCACGGCCGCGTAGCCGAGTTGGGCCTCGTTGCCGGGCAGCGCGACCGGCTCGGCGACCGGCTTCAGGGTGCCGGTGTCGAGGACCGTCAGCGAACCCCGGCCGTCGTAGTCCGGCGCGCCCGGGTCGCCGACGTCCTGCCGGGCGACGTACGCCCGGGAGCCGTCGAAGGCCACGTCCCGCGCCAGGTCCTTGCCGTCGACGGTGCCGCGCGCCGCGCCGTCCGCGTCGAACACCATCACCTTGTCCTGTCGGCCGACCCACACCGAGCCGGTCGCGGGGTCGACGGCGGTGAAGCCCTCCGTCCCTTCCGTGAAAGGGAGTTCGACGGCCTTGGTGACGGTGAAGGAGGTGGTGTCGATCCGGTACAGCTTGTTCTGCGCGAGGTCCGCCGACCACACCGCCTCGCGTCCGGCGTCGACGGCGAACTGTCCGGCGCCCGGCAGCGTCAGCGTCCGTTCGGCCGCCGCCGTGGCCGTCACGACCTCCGTCAGGATGGCACCCTGCGCCACCAGCGTCGTCCCGTCCGTGACTCCGGGCCCGACGTCGGTGACCTTGGCGCCCGCGAGCCAGACGCCCTTGGCCTCCTGGTCGCCGTCCTTGGCCGTGCCGAGGCCCTTGAGCGGATAGTGGAAGACCACGCCGTCGCCCGGCAGCGGCGCGGCGAGCGTGTCGTACGGCATCCGGGCGGCGGCCCGCACCGCGCGCACCGCCGGGTCGCGGGCCGTGGACTTCGGGTGCGAGTGCGCCACATGGACGTACAACGCCCTTGCCCCGCCCCGCCGTTGCTCCCGCCAGGCGGTGACGTGCTGCCCGCCTGCGAGCAGCGGCTGCACGGCCGCGGACACCCCGGCGTGGCTCTCCACCCGCGCGGGCGGATTGCCCTCGTAGCCCGCCGGCACCGGCTTGAGCGCGGCCCGCGGGCTGATCGCCTCCGCCGGGTGGAACACCCAGCGGAAGCTGCGCTCGCCCGCGCTCGCCGTCACCTCCACGGCGAGAACGGAACGTGAGCTGTGCACGTGCGCGCGGACGCGGAGCGTGCCCCGGTCCGTGGTGAGCGTCCCCGTCAGCTCGGCGTCGCGCAGCCGCAGCCGCCAGTCGACGCCGGTGAGCGTCCCGACGGGCTCCAGGGTGAAGTGGCCGATCGGCAGCCGGGCGAGCCCGAAGAGCGAGCCGAACTCCGGGGTGGGGGTGCCCCCTGCTCATTAAGAGCTCGGGGGAGGTCCTGCACCTCGGAGTGCTGCACATCGAACCGGACGGCCGCCTTCTCGCGGCCCGGCTCCGCGTAGATCCCGGAGCCGAGGAAGCCGTTGCCGAGTAACGGGCCCTCGTACCAGGTGCTCGGCATCCGCTGCCAGACCATGTCCGCGTCGTCGAGGACGGCGCGCCAGGGGTCGGGTGCCGCGCGCCGCGGCTCCCGCGGGGCGGCCGCCGGGTCCTGCGCGGGCAGTCCGCCGCCGAGCGCCGCCCCGCCGAGCGCGGGTCCGGTGGCGAGCACGGCTCTTCGCGAGGGGCGGGAGGCGCGGGGCGGATCGGACGGGCTCGAAGGGCTCGAAGGGCTCGAAGGGCTGGGCATGAGACCTCCTGGCCGAGTCATCGGATCTCTCTCGGTGCTGGAGGCTAGAGATGGCATGGGGGTACGTCAATGAGTCGATAGAGGTCGGATGTAAATCCGACGCTGTGCGGTCTCAAGCGCTGCGCCGCATCAGGCACTGCGCGATATCAGGCACTGTGCGGCATCAGGCGCTGCGCGGTCTCAGCCGCCCCACACCTCCGCCCCCACCCACGCCCCCACGATCAGCAGGCACGCGAACAGTTCCACGAACACGCTCCACCCCCCGGCCCGCAGCGCCGTCCGCACCGCCGTCACCGCCTCCCCCCGCCCGCCCAGCCGTATCCGCTCCGCCAGATACATCCCGCCGACGAACCCCGGCAGCGCGCCGACCACCGGCAGCACGCAGAAGCCGAGCAGGGCGCCCCCGCCCGCGTACGCGGCCATCCGGTGGGTCGCCCCCGACTCCCGCAGCCGACGCGGCGGCAGCTGCCAGCGCACGGCCTGGGACAGCAGGAGCACCAGGGTCGCGCCGACGAGGACGCCCCAGGCGAGCCCCTTCGGGTCCTGCAGCGCCCACCACGCGGTCCCGGCCCACACGAGCCAGGACCCCGGTACGCCGGGCACCAGCACTCCGCACAGGCCGAGCAGCATCACCACGCCGACCAGCAGGAGTTCCCACGCTCCCATCTGCCCAGAGTGCAGGAGCGGGTACGAAACCGCAGGTCGGGGTCAGTCCTGGGAGCGCGTGTCGGGGTCGGTCCCGAGGGCCGTGCCGATGCCCGTCGGGGCGGTCGGGGCCGGGAGCGCCGCGATGGGCCCGGCGGCCGCCTCGCGGGCCACCCAGCCGCGTTCGTACGCGTGCCAGCCGAGCTGGAGCCTGGTCGTCACGCCGGTCAGCTCCATCAGCCGCTTGACCCGGCGCTGCACGGTCCGCAGCCCCAGATCGAGCTGTTTGGCGACGCTGGCGTCGGTCATCCCCGCGAGGAGCAGCGAGAGGACCTCCAGGTCCGTGCCGTCCGGCCCGTCCGCGCCCGCCTCGCGCACCGCGTCGCCCTCGCCCAGGCGCAGCGGGAGAGCCGTCCGCCACACCGCCTCGAACAGGCCCGTCAGGGACTCCAGGAGGCCGCTCGCGTGCACCACGAGCGCGGCGGGCTCCGCCGTCCGCGACGTCAGCGGCACCATCGCGAGGGTGCCGTCGGCGACGACCAGCTTCGTCGGTACGCGGTCGGCGACCCGGATCCGCTCCTCGCGCCGCATGGCCGCCGCGACCTCCATCAGCCCCGTGGGCGCGGCAAGCACCTCGCGCTCGATGACCACGCGGTAGCGCACCCCCCGGTTCGCGGCCTGCTCCTCCGCGTCGTTCTCCACGCCCGTGACCGCCACCGGCCTGCCCGTCACCAGCGCGCACACCTCGCGGCTCGCGCCGAGCTGGAGCTGGAGGAAGCGCTGGGAGACGGCGGCCGCGCCGGTCACCACCTCGACCAGGTCGTGGACGGTGGGCTCGGCGGCCCGCGCCCGGTACTCCTCGGCGAGCAGCGTCGCCGCCAGCTCGGCCTTCTCCAGCTCGTGCCGGTGCTGGGTGAGCAGCGCGCCGAGGGCCACCCCGGGCGGCGCCGCCACCCAGCGGCCCGCCCGGCCCGAGGCCTGCGCGGCCAGACCGTGCCGCTCCAGGCGGCGCAGGGCCCGCTCGGTCTCCGGCTCGCCCAGCGCGAGTCGGCGCGCCAGGTCGGGCACGTCGGCGGCGCCCACCGACACCAGCGCGCGGTACGCCGCCTCGTGCGTCTCGTCCAGACCTATCGCAGCCAGCATGCGGCGACGTCCCTCCCCGATGCGTTCCGGGCAGGCCGGGCCTCCCGATCGTCCTGGCGCGTTCGCGTCGCCGTGGCGGAAAGCGGCCACGGCGTAAACCCGCCGCGAACATCATCCCCGCAGCACCCGCAGGTCTGCCAAGGTGTCCCCCTGCGCCGGGCGGTCCTCCCGTGGGGGGTGGGGCCGCCCGGCGCTTCGCGCGCCACCCGGGGCCACCCCCGCCCGCGCGGGCCGGAATTTCTTGATGCACCGTTTTCGTACGCCCTGTGCGGTGGACAATAGGGGCATGAGCCAGCAGGGGGAGAGGCACACCGGTCACGGGGCCCGTTCCGGTCAGGAGGACGACTGGTGGGGCCAGTTGTACGACGAGTCGAAGGACGACACGGGCCCGGCGAAGGCCGCCGACACTCTGGACGACCGCTTCGCTTCGGCGTCGGACACGGTGGCGGACGGGGACGCCGAGGGCGCTGAGGGCGGCGGGGCGGGCGCGGGGCCCGACGCGGACGGCCGTGACGCGCACGGTGCCGGACGTTCCGGACCGCCGGGAGTTCCGGGACAACGGGGCGAAGTGTCCGTGGACACGGCGTCGGCTCAGGGGCAGGACGCCGCATCGGTCCATGCGGAGAGCGACGCCGTCCCCGGGCGGCGCGACGCCGACCCGGCCGAGCGCGGGCCCGCCCCCGACCAACGCCAGGACCTCCCGGAGTGGTTGACCACATCGGCCCCTCGGCCACCCCGGCGCCCCACGCCCGAACCTCCGCAGCCGCCCCGGCCGCCGACGCCCGAGCCGCCCCGGCCCCCGGCTCCGGAACCGCCTCGCCACCCGGCCCCGGAGGCACCCCGTCACCCGGCCCCGGAGGCACCCCGCCACCAGGCGACGGAGACAACCCGGCCCGCGCCCCCCGAGCCCTTCCGCCGCCCGGCGACCACGGCCTCCTCCACCCCACCCACCCCACCCACCCCACCCGCGACACCCTCAGTCCCACCCGCCCCCCTCGGCACCCCCGAGCCCGCCGATCCTCCGTCACCCTCCGGGCGCACCGCACCTCCTGAGCACCCCGCCTCACCGCCCGCCCCACCCCCCTCCGCACCGCCCCCCGACCGCCCCCGCCACCCTCCCGCCTACCGCGCCCCCGCCCCCTGGGCGGCCACCGTCGCCTCCGCCGAGCCGGTCACGTTCCCCTCGGGGCGGCAGGCCGAGCCCGCGGGGGCCTCGACGGCCGCCGGGCGGCCGTCGAGCGAGGGGAGCCCGATGAGCGGGACCGGTGACGGCGACGGGGCGGCGCGGAGCGACATGGAGGTACCGGTCGGGGTGCCCGCGTACGTGGGGGACGGACCGCCGACGTACGAGGCGGAGCCGACGGGCCTGCCCGTGGCCGACCCGGACGCCCTGGGCGAGCTGGTCGCGGACACCGTGCTCGACGGGGCCCGCTACGGCTCGAGCACCCTGCGCGCCGCGTCCGTGCGCGGCGACTCGGCCCGGTTCCGGGGCGAGCCACGCCGCGACGCGCTGCTCACCGCCCGCTTCGGCACCGGCGAGGACGCCCTCGTCCTGGTCGCCATGGCCACCGGCGCCCGCGCCACCCCGGGCGCGCACCGGGCGGCGGCCGACGCCTGCGCCTGGATCGGCCGCGCCGTGGGCCGCAGCCACAGCCGCCTCGCCCAGGACATCCGCGCCGCGCGCCGCGGCGACCTCAAGTCGGGCCTGCACCGCCTCACCGACCGCAGCCTCGGCAAGCTCCGCGCCCGTGCCGCCGAACTCGGCCTGGAACCGGACGAGTACACGGCGACGCTGCGCTGTCTGCTGCTGCCCGCCGACCCCGAGTGCCGCACCCGCGTGTTCTTCGGCGTCGGCGCGGGCGGCCTGTTCCGGCTCCGCGGCGGCGAGTGGCAGGACATAGAGCCCCGCACGGCGGACACGGCGGGCGAGCCCGTCGTCGGCTTCGGCTCACCGCCCGCCGAGACCCCCGACGGCGACCGGCTCACCATGGACCTGGGGATCACCACACCCCCGAGCCCGTACGAGCCCGCGCCCGCCCCGCCGCGCGACCCGTTCCGGTTCCGGGCCTCCGTCGCCCGCCCGGGTGACACCCTCCTGCTGTGCAGCGGCGGCCTCGCCGAGCCGCTGCGCGGCGAACCGGAGCTGGCCCGCCATCTCACCCGCAGATGGGCCGAGGGCGGCCCGCCCGGCCTCGCCGCGTTCCTCGCCGACACCCAGGTGCGGGTGAAGGGATACGCGGACGATCGCACCGCTGCCGCCGTTTGGGAGGCGTGAGCGGCGCCGCTGTGAATTCATGGACCCAACGAGAGCGAAGGGGTGCATGAAGAGATGGCCAAGCAGAACGTCGCCGAACAGTTCGTCGACATCCTCGTACGCGCCGGAGTCAAACGCCTCTACGGAGTCGTCGGGGACAGCCTGAACCCCGTCGTGGACGCGATCCGCCGCACCAAGGCGATCGACTGGATCCAGGTCAGGCACGAGGAGACCGCCGCGTTCGCGGCCGGCGCGGAGGCCCAGATCACCGGCTCCCTCGCCGCCTGCGCGGGCTCCTGCGGCCCCGGCAACCTGCACCTCATCAACGGCCTCTACGACGCGCACCGCTCCATGGCCCCGGTCCTCGCCCTGGCCTCGCACATCCCGTCCTCCGAGATCGGCCTCGGCTACTTCCAGGAGACCCACCCGGACCAGCTGTTCCGCGAGTGCAGCCACTACAGCGAACTGATCTCCAGCCCGAAGCAGATGCCGCGCCTGGTGCAGACGGCCATCCAGCACGCCGTCGGCCGCTCCGGCGTCAGCGTGGTGTCGCTGCCCGGCGACGTCGCCTCCGAGCCCGCCCCGGAGAAGGCCGCCGAGACCGCCCTCGTGACGTCCCGGCCCTCCGTGCGGCCCGGCGACGCCGAGATCGACAAGCTCGCCGCGATGATCGACGAGGCCGACAAGGTCACCCTGTTCTGCGGCAGCGGCACGGCGGGCGCGCACGCCGAGGTGATGGCGTTCGCCGAGAAGATCAAGTCACCGGTGGGGCACGCCCTGCGCGGCAAGGAGTGGATCCAGTACGACAACCCGTACGACGTCGGCATGAGCGGACTGCTCGGCTACGGCGCCGCGTACGAGGCCACCCACGAGTGCGACCTCCTCATCCTGCTCGGCACCGACTTCCCGTACAACGCCTTCCTGCCCGACGACGTCAAGATCGCCCAGGTCGACGTGCGCCCCGAGAACCTCGGCCGCCGTTCGAAGCTGGACCTCGCCGTCTGGGGCGACGTGCGCGAGACCCTGCGCTGTCTCACCCCGCGCGTCTCGCCGAAGTCGAACCGCAAGTTCCTCGACAAGATGCTGAAGAAGCACGCGGACGCGCTCGAAGGCGTCGTCAAGGCGTACACGCGCAAGGTCGAGAAGCACATCCCGATCCACCCCGAGTACGTCGCCTCCGTCCTCGACGACCTCGCCGCCGACGACGCCGTCTTCACCGTCGACACCGGCATGTGCAACGTCTGGGCCGCCCGCTATCTCTCCCCGAACGGCAAGCGGCGCATCATCGGCTCCTTCAGCCACGGCTCGATGGCCAACGCGCTGCCGCAGGCCATCGGCGCCCAGTTCATCGACCGCAAACGGCAGGTCGTGTCGATGTCCGGCGACGGCGGCTTCTCCATGCTGATGGGGGACTTCCTGACCCTCGTCCAGTACGACCTGCCGGTGAAGGTCGTCCTCTTCAACAACTCGTCCCTGGGAATGGTGGAGTTGGAGATGCTGGTAGCGGGGCTGCCCTCGTACGGCACCACCAACCACAACCCCGACTTCGCCGCCGTGGCCCGGGCCGCCGGCGCCTATGGCGTCCGCGTGGAGAAGCCCAAGCAGCTCGCGGGCGCCCTCAAGGACGCCTTCGCCCACAAGGGCCCCGCCCTCGTCGACATCGTCACCGACCCCAACGCCCTGTCCATCCCGCCCAAGATCAGCTCGGAGATGGTCACCGGCTTCGCCCTCTCCGCCAGCAAGATCGTCCTCGACGGCGGGGTGGGACGCATGGTGCAGATGGCCCGCTCCAACCTGCGCAACGTGCCGCGGCCTTGACCCGCGTGGGGCGCCCCAGGCCCGCCCCTTCCCGGTGCTCCAGAGTGACACTTCTGGAGTGGTCGGGTCATGGCGGTATCTACGCAGGTCACAGCCGTAAAGAACTCTCTGTCCTCCACAGACGGTATGGAGGACTGGAACGAAAGCACAAGGCAGACCAGCACTGAGACGCTTCGCGGGGTCCGCTGCATCCGGCTGTCCGTCCGTACCGACGAGACGACGAGCCCGGAGCGGCAGCGCGAGGCAGACGACGCAGCGGCGGCAGCCCTCGGCATCACGTTCGGCGAGGGTGCCGCCCTGCGGGAAGCGGTCGATCTGGACGTGTCCGCGTCCCTGGTCGGCCCTTTCGACCGTCCGCAGCTCGGCGGATGGCTCAAGCGCTCCGAGGACTTTGACGCCCTGGTGTTCTGGCGCTTTGACCGTGCCATCCGGGACATGGGCGACATGCACGAGCTTGCCAAGTGGGCCCGTGAACACCGCAAGCTCATCGTGTTCGCCGAGGGCATCGGCGGGGGCCGTCTGACGTTCGACTTCCGCAACCCGATGGACCCTATGAGCGAACTCATGATGCTCATGCTGGCCTTTGCCGCTCAGGTCGAGTCGCAGAGCATCAAGGACCGCGTCACCGGGGCACAGGCAGCCATGCGGAAGATGCCGCTTCGCTGGCGGGGCGGCGGCAAGCCCGCATACGGCTACCTGCCCGCCGAGATGCCCGCCGAGCACGGCGGAGTGGGCTGGACCCTCGTACCCGACCCGGACGCGGTGACGATCATTGAGCGGATCATTGCCGAGCTGATGGACGGCAAGGGTGTGCTCACCATCGCGCGCGGGCTCAACGCGGACGGCGTGCTGTCCCCGTCCGCCCACTGGGCTGCCCACCAGGCCCGAGCGAAGAACAAGACCACCACAGCCGAGAGCAAGCCCGCCAAGCGCCCCGCGCAGTGGAACGCCCAGACCATTGCCCGCATGCTCACCAACCCCGCACTGATGGGGTGGAAGATGCACCGCGGCAAGCCCGTGCGCGACGATGCGGGCAACCCCGTCATGGCCACCACCTCCCCCATCTTCAGCCGCGAAGAGTTCGACCGGGTCGCCGCACTCCTCACCCCCAAGCCGATCGAACAGAAGGCGCCCGAGCGCACCGACTCCACGGCGCTGTTGCTGCGGGTCGTCCACTGCAACGGGTGTGGTGAGCGGATGTACCTGAACCGGTCCAGCGGTACCTACCGGTGCTCGTCGTACAAGTACGGGACGCACTGCCCCGCCCCGTGCACCGTGCGCGCCGTATGGGTCGACGACTACGTGACCGAACAGTTCCTGAAGGCTGCGGGACAGGTGCAGATCAACCGCGTCATCGAGATTCCGGGCTACGACCCGCAGCCCGAGATAGACGCGACAGCGGCAGAGTTCGCCGAGCACCAACAGGACAAGGGACGCCAGAAGTCCAAGGCCGCGAAAGCCGAGTGGCAGCGCCGCGCGGACGCCCTTGATACACGTCTGGCAGAGCTGGAATCCCGGAAGAAGCGCGAGCCCCGCCGAGAGGTGGTCCCCACCGGGCGCACGTACGCCGACGACTGGAACCAGGCAGACACCACGGAGCGCCGCGCCATGCTCATCGCCGCGGGAGCACGCCTGATGGTCAAGCCGGGCAGCAAGGGCGGATGGCGACGGCTCGACCTACGCCGCGTCGAGTTCACCATCACCGGAGAACTGGACCCCGCCGTTGCCGAGCTTGCGACCGTCACCGGGGACGCGGAAGCCGAAGCGCGCAACGACGCGCCCCCGGCTCCGGGCAGCGCGGTACGCCTCGCCGAGCCCGAGCCCGAGCCCGTACACACCCATGCAGAGCCCGCCACGAGCCCCGTGCGGGTGCGCCCCGAGCCCGAGCCTGCCGAGCCCGCGCGGGAACTGGTCGCCGCGTAGCGGCGCCGTAGGTCCGGGGGCTGTCCCGGTGGTCCCTGCCGACTGCCGGGGCTCTCGGCTGCCCCGGTACAGTCCCTGAGCGGCTAGGTATCCGGTTGTATGCGGT
This sequence comes from Streptomyces sp. NPDC041205, assembly GCF_055591765.1. Taxonomy (NCBI): domain Bacteria; kingdom Bacillati; phylum Actinomycetota; class Actinomycetes; order Kitasatosporales; family Streptomycetaceae; genus Streptomyces; species Streptomyces sp. NPDC041205. The sequence goes on from NZ_JBVIZH010000009.1 coordinate 295,010, forward strand.
GCAGTACAGCTAGCCGCGAGAGCCCCGGTCGGTCCCCGTGACTGCCCGGGGCTTTCCGCTGCCCGCCCTCGGCTGCTCCGGGGCAGCTCGACAGCGGGAGGTGAAGGGTGGTGATGGAGTGACGGTTTACACCACTTTTTTGGAACGCATAGAAAAAATCCAAAGAAAGAGAGCCCGGTACCTCAAACGGCACTCCGCCACCGATCGGGGCCGGGAATCTGCCGTCCTCTACAACACAGTGAGGGAGCAAGCGATCCCGCGCACCCCCCGAGGGGCGCCCAGGAATTCGCCGTACTCCACAACACAGTGAGAGCGGGACTACCGCGCACCCACCCCATGGGGGACCTCGGCGGACCGAGTGCCCACTCTCACGCGTAGCGCTGTCCGTGCACCACGCACCCGCAAGGGTGGCCGCAGGGGTCGTGTGACAGCGTGCGGGGGCCGTACCGCCCATCAGTAACCCACTCGTCCGCGAGTGCGCCGAACGGGGTTGGAAGCCCGTACGGCCCCCACAACGTCCAGACCGGTCCGAGCCGGCTCGGACTTCCCATGCCCGCTGACCCAACGGCTAGAGGTGCGCGGTACCGGCCCCCTCGGGGAGACCCGGAAGCAACCCGCAGAGTTCCCCGGTTCGAGTCCGGGGGCGGGCACTCCACAACAACGACGACCAAGCGGTGACCCATGACCCCATGCATTGAGTGCCCCGACACAGCAACTCGCCGCGGACGCTGCGACGTTCACGACGCACAGCACCAGGCGCGTCCCTCGGTTCGTGCCAGACGCGCACGCGGTAGGCGCCGAGCGAGGCGCCATGATGCGGCGGCAAGGTTGCGCAAGCGGATACAGGAGCGCGGTCACGCCTGGTGTGACTGGTGCCTGAACGACTTCCCCGCGGATGCGGTGGACGTGGACCATGTGCGACCCATCGCGATGGGCGGGACGGACACGAGCGGCAACGTGCAAGTGCTGTGCCGGGGGTGCCACGCGCTGAAGACGAGCACGGAGTTTAGGATAGCTGACATGTTGCGATGAAACTGCGTCGAAAGGCCTCCATCAACCCCGCGCGAGGTCGTCCGAAAATCCGTGATCGAATCTGGTGATCGCGATCTTCGGCCGGAATGCTGCTGTCGAATACATAGACGTCACTCATTTTCAGTGGTAACAGTGACAGCATGACCGTTGTTGTGGACTTGATCATCCCTCTCGCCACGTTCTTCCTTGGCTTAGCCTACGGCCAATGGGACAGGTATCGAGAATCCCGACGACAAGTATTCAACCTGCGAACAATCCTGCTGCAGGAATTGAAGTACAACTACGAGCCGCTCAATGCAATGTGGGACCCGGATGAGCGCAACGCGCTGAAGACCGCTGGAGTCAATGCCTCAATACTGGCCGATTTTTGCCGCAACGCATCCACTGAGATATTTGATGCCTGCCTAGGTCAAGTCCCCTCTCTGGCGGAGGCGGAGGCCAATAAGCTCGTTTATGCTTACAATCAACTGAAAATGATGATCAGGGCGAGCGTCGAGCACCTGGAGCAGTTCTCAGAGGCGCAGGCAAGGACATTTTCCTCCGCAGACGCAGTGCGCATCACTGACTTTGTGGTAGGCGTTGATACTCTCTTGGAGAAGTTGGAGCAGGCTATTCTGGAACTTTCCGGCTCGGGGGACCTCGCAAAGATTCGATCTGGTCGAGGGGAGAAACTGGGGCGAGCTGAAGAATTGCGGAGGCTGCTTGAAAGCGAGTCTGACGACTAACAAGACCGCCCCCGTACGAACCTTGACCGGCCCCCACGGGGCAGAAGGGGTGTCGTGTAGGCGCGCACCCTTCCCTAGGTAGGTGCCCGGTTGGTCTCGGGGCTGAAAATGGCGGTAGTGGCGGTTCGAGTCCGTCAACTGTTGAATCTTGAGGATTCCTTGAGAAAGACTTTCACGGCTAGGTTTCACTCGATCTTCAGCTCGGACTTCGACAGAGCCCGGAATCTATCAGCGAGATCATTCATCTTGGCTAGATCGTCGGTATCAGCGGCTTCTCGCCACTCATGGATGAACTCTCGCGCCTCATCGCTGCCAAATGTAAAGAGTCCGATCAGCGCATCGGTGCTCATCTCGATGCGTCTGTCTGCGGTCCAGAACTGCTCCAGCTCGTCGAGCTTAGAGGTCTGAGTCGTCCGCTTGTACTCCAAGCGTTGCATCTCTAGATGAGCTGCCCGCATGACCGCGAAGTAGGCATCTCTTCGTTCCTTGAGGAGGTGCGCACGCTGTTCTGCTTGCTGCGCTTGCGCGACCATGCGCTCCGTATGTGATCTACCTTGCGAACCAGTCAGCCATGTGAAGACCACACCTGTGATTCCTGATGCGCCGGTAATGAGGGGTGCCAACCATTCCCAACTCATGCAGCCATGGTGCCATCCGGTGGCCTTCTCGAAACCGCCTGGCTCGTCCTATGCCGTCTTCCTGGAGGTGATCCCCCATTCCCCGACGACCCCGTACCCCCTGCACGGTCCCCGGGTGCCCCGAGCTGATGAGCGGGGGGCGCTGCCCGACGCACGAGCGTGAGGCACAGCGACAGCGAGGCACGACGGCTGAGCGGGGCTATGACACGCGGTGGCAGCGCATCCGGTGCCGCTACTTGTACGCGCATCCGTGGTGCGTGCTGTGCTTGCGCATCGCAACGGTGGCTGATCACTTCCCTGAGTCGCGCCGTTCGCTGGCGGCTCGGGGCGTCAGTGACCCGGACGCGTTCTCTCGTCTGCGTCCGCTGTGCACGTCGTGCCACAACCGCGAGACCGCGAGGCATCAACCGGGTGGTTGGGCTGCTGAGCGTGTCCGTCCTCGCCGGTTCTGAGTCGGCGACCAGGGGGGGTACTCCCTCGCCGCGCCGAGATTGATCGGCAGGGAGGCGATTCTTTCGCATGGCTCATTTGAGCGTTCTTGTGGGCCGTGCGCGCCGCACGTTCGACCGGCGCTCACTTGATATGTCGAATCCAGCTAACCATCGAGGAGAATTCTCATGACTTTGACCCTGGCTGAGTCCGCAAAGCTCTCACAGGATGATCTGCGGCGCGGAGTGATCGAGACGTTCGTTCAGGAGTCTCCTATCCTGGACCGACTTCCGCTCATCAACGTGGAGGGCAACGCCTATCGGTACAACGAGGAATCGAAGCTGCCTGGAGTTTCCTTCCGGGCAGTGAACGAGGCGTACCCGGAGAGCACCGGTGCCGTGAACCAGCGAATCGAGACGCTGGCCATCCTCGGCGGTGACGCGGACGTGGACAAGTTCATCGCGCAGACCCGGGGAAACATCAACGATCAGCGGGTCATTCAGACCACGATGAAGGTCAAGGCTGCCTCCATCCACTTCGCGGACCAGTTCTTCAACGGCGACACCGAGGTGAACCCCAACGGGTTCGACGGCTTGCGCAAGCGGCTGCTCGGCTCACAGGTGCTGGACGCAAAGGGCCTTGGCCCCGTCGCCAACGGCTACGACTTCTTTGATGCCTTGGACGCGCTGACCGCGCAGGTGCGCGGCATCAACGGCGCTAACGGTGCGCTCTATATGAACGCCGAGATCCGCGCGAAGATCGTGTCCGGGTTCCGTCGGCTCGGCGGCGGGGAACTCCTTCCCGCCGAGATCGCAGGGAAGCGCACGGTTGCGTGGAACGGCATCCCGCTGCTGGACGCAGGGCAGAAGCTTGACGGCACCGACGTCCTGCCGCTGACCACTGGCACGGGCGGCAAGCAGACCGGCGACATCTACGCCGTGCGCTTCGGTTCCTCTAAAGCCGATGCCGTTGTCTCCGGACTGACCAACGGCGGCATCCAGGTCACCGACCTCGGCGAGTCCCACGACAAGCCCGTCTACCGCACCCGCATCGACTTCTACTGCGGACTCGCCCTGTTCGGCGGCAAGGCAGCCGCACGCCTCACGAACGTCCTGAACGGCTGAGGCTTCACAGAGCCCCCGCGCTCGTCATCCTTCGGGGCGGCGAGGGCGGGGGCCTTTCATGTTTCCGAGGCTGCCCGCCGGACGCAAGTGATCCCCTGCCTGCCGTAACACCTCCGGCGTACGCTGCGAACCATGAGCACTGTCGGGGATCGTTTGAGGGAACTCCGCAAGCGTGCAGACCTCACGCAGCGCGAGCTGGCCGAAGAGGCCCGGGTGTCATTCCGGACTGTCGAGAACCTAGAGCAAGGCAGGGGCGGCACGCCTCGCTTAGAGACGCTCCGAAAGCTAGCCGTCCCCCTGCGTACGACCACCAGTTACCTACGGGGCGACCCGACAGAGGCCGGTGACCTGGACGCTGACACGGTGGACCGCTGGGCGGGCGTACGGGCCACGCTCCTTGGCCCGCCGCCGGTATTGGGCCCGGATGATGCACCGCCGACCGTGGCGGGTGTTCGGGCCCTCGTGCAGGACATGACGCCCCTGTTCTCAGGGGACCAGTTCGCGGAGCTGTCCACGGTGCTCCCGCCGTTGCTTCGCGAGGCTGAACTACTCGGCGCAGAGGGGCGGCGCGTCCGCGTACGACTCTTGCAGCTCGCCGGGTGGCTCATGGTCCAGACCCGCCAGTTCGAGGCCGCAGAGGTGGCGTTGTCGCGCGCTTTGGACGGCTCCGCCGACAGGCTGGAGGGTGCCGCGACGGTCACCACGCAGTGCTGGCTGCTCCTCCGTCAGGGACGGCTGTCAGCGGCTCGTGAGCTGGCTGTCCGATGGGCTGACGACCTTGAGCCCCGCATGTCCAGAGCGACGCCGGACGAACTGAGTGCATGGGGTTGGGCGCTACTGCGGCTGTCCGCCGCCAGCGTTCGGGACGCGCGGCCCGGAGACGCTACCGATGCGCTCCGCTTGGCTCATGCCGCCGCAGTGGCCCTGGGACAGGAGCACGCGCCGGGTGGGGACTTTCTGCGTGCCTTCGGGCCGGCCACCGTAGCGATGAAGCGGGCGGAGAATGCTTCGGTCACGCAACGCCCGGACGAGGTGTTGAGGCTGTCCGCCCTCGTCCCCGTTGGTGGTCGCCGCCCCACGTCGAACAACTGGAACCGTCACCTACTTGACGTGGCGAATGCCGAAGTGGAGCTACGGAACTACGGGCGTGCCGTAGAGAAGCTGGTCGAGATCAGGAACAACTCCCCTGAGTGGCTGCCGAACCAGCGGTTCGCGCGGGACATCCTCGGCAAAGTGGTACGTCGGCGTAGGCGGTTGACCCCTGAGATGCGGGACCTGGCCGACGTGGTACGCCTACCTGCGGATATGTGACTTTCGCTCAGGCGACTCCCAAACTCCCAATTGTTTGAAGCTCATTGCCGTCCGATGGTCGTGACACACACGACGCGAGGGGACGGCGAGAAGCCATGGCTGACGAATGGGCCCCCACCACGGGAACGTACGCGGTGGACACGGCAGAGGGCCGCATCGGAGAAGTTCGCAGACTGAGCGCGGGGCACGTGTACCTAGTCCCTCCGGGCGGCGGGATCGAATGGGCTGCACCGCCTGGCCGACTGCGCAAGCCGACCGATGACGAGACATGGAAGGCGCGTATCTGGACGCGCCCGGTTGGGTCGCTGCCGTGACGGCTCCTTGGGTTCCAGCGCCGGGCGACCTGGTCAAGGACGCACGCGGCAGGGTCGGGGAAGCGCTCGCGTGGGACGGTGCGGCGGACACGGTCACGCTGGCTTCGCTGCTGGATGGGGAACTGTGGGAGACGGACACGTTCGGCCCCGCCAGCGACCTTGACGAACTGCGTGTCCTGGTCTTGAGGGCGGCGCAGCGATGACGGCGGTGGCACGGCGTACCCACAGGCGCGCTGCGCGCCCCGTACCGGTTCCGGAGTTGAGCGACCTCGCAGACGACCCCAGCGGCCCGTACGCAGACTCTCCGCCCGGCTGGTGGACCGAGTATGGGGGCGCTCTAGATCAACGCTCCGGCGTCGTCCACGTCCCGCAGGACCGCGCCCGCGAACTCCCATCCTGCCGTTTCCCCTGCCGACACTGCCGCGCGGCAGGACGCCTGCGTACCCCCTGATCCAGCACCAGGCGCCCCTAAGGCTCCCTCTCTGGACGACTGCCTAGACCCCGCTCTGTCCGGGGAGGGCAAGCGCCTGTCCGGCCGCACGCCCTCATTCCCGTGAAGCGGAGTCGGCCGGGCGGGTCGCTCAATCCTCACCCCAGCAGCAAGGAGTGTTCCGATGAGCGCTGCCCAAAACCGTCTGAAATTCGCGTGGTTGGAGGTCACGGGACTCTGCAATGAGTTTTGCGATCACTGCTACGCCGACTCGTCCCCCAAGGGGACACACGGCACGATGACCTCTCAACACTGGACGAGCGCTATCGACCAGTTGGCCGCCATGGGTGCGGAGGACGTCCAGTTCATCGGTGGCGAGCCGACTCTGTACCCGCACCTGGGAGAGCTGATCACGCACGCCCACGGAGTAGGTCTTTCCGTCGAAGTCTTCTCCAACTTGACCCACGTCCGGGGCCACCTGTGGGAGACGTTCAAGGCGTGCGGGGTCAAGCTCGCCACGTCGTACTACTCGGACACGGCCAGCGAGCACGATCAGGTGACCCGGCTCCGGGGCTCGCACAAGCGGACCCGCGCGAACGTGGCCAAGGCGCTCAGCCTCGGTATCCCGCTGCGGGGCGGAGTCGTCGCCGTGAACCAAGGCCAACGCGTCCACGAGGCAGCGCGGGACTTGGCGGCGCTGGGGGTGGAAACGGTCGGCGGTGACCGTACGCGGGCGTTCGGACGGGCCAGCAAAGGAGCCGTGCCGACGATCGCTGACCTCTGTGGGCACTGCGCCTACGAGAAGTGCGCCATCGGTCCGACCGGGGACGTGTGGCCGTGCGTACTGGGTCGGTTCCTGCTCCTGGGCAACGTGCTGCAAACACCGCTGGCCGACGTCTGGAGCGGTGTGCGGATGACAACGGTGACAGCGGAGATCGCTGCCGTGCACGGGGACGGCGCCCAGTCGTGCACGCCGCCTCAGTTCCTCCCCATGTGCGGGCCCTGCGGCCCGTGTGTCCCCTCTGTGGGGCACTGCGATCCAAGAGAGGCCGACGCCGGGACGGCGACGGCTACGATCGGCGCACCCGTTTGACCCTCCGAGAACCGCAGGAGTGCACGGATGGACGACCACGGAGACAACTTCGGCGGGTGGGGAGTGGAGACTTCCCACGCTGCCGTGCAGCGGAGCGAGGAGGAGTGGGCTGCAATCGCCAGGTACGTCCGGCACGCCGCGAACAAGGTCGGCCCTGATCTTCCGCTGTGCCTCCCTGGCGAGCCGCAGGAGTGCGGGCGGACCGCTCAGCAACACGTGTTGGCGTGGGCAGCACATCTGAAAGCCGTGGCCCATCACCTCATTGAGCAGTCCGCGCCGAGCGAGGCACGAGCCGCGCATGTGGCCGGGCCCCTGTATCAGCAGCGGCTCGCTCAGCTTCGCGCCTTGGATAGCTCCGAACACATTCAGCAGTGACCGGCATGACCCCTGCCCGTGCGCTACCTGAGAGGCGTACGGGCAGGGATTTTGCATGCTTTGACCAGCCGATACCCTCAGAACTCCTACTAGCGAGCATCGGGGCTTCCCGAAACCGGGGCTCCGCCCCGGACCCCGTATCGGCGCTTCGCGCCTCGTCCTCAATCGCCGGACGGGCTAGATCATGTGCTGCTGTATTTCAGCCCCTCCGGCGTTTGAGGAGCGGGGGTCTGGGGGCGGAGCCCCCAGTTTCGGGAAAGGGGTGGGACTGGGGCGCCCCCGCGAGGGCTACGCCGGGGTGAGGCGGAGGGTCAGGATCTGGAAGGGGCGGAGGGTGAGGGAGAGGCCCGCGCCGGAGGTGGGGGCGGGGTGGAGGGGGCGCTCCAGGAGGTCCGTGACGTCGGCCTGGGTGACGGGGAACGACGTCGTCAGGACGGCCCGGGCCCGCCCGCCCCGGGACTCGTACAGCCGCACCACCACATCCCCACTGCGATCCTCGGCCAGCTTGACCGACTCGACGGTCACCCCGGGATGGTCGACCCGCACGAGGGGCGCCACCGCCGGCGCGGCCGCGACCCGGAGCGGCAGATTCAGGGCGAGCCCCTCGGCGACGGCGTCCCCCGTCTCGGCCCCGGGCAGCAACGCGTAGCTGAAGTGATGGGTGCCGACATCGGTGTCGGGGTCGGGACTGTGCGGCGCGCGCAGCAGCGTGAGCCGGACGGTGGTACCGAGCCCCTCGGCGTGCGGGGCACGGGTCACATCGTGCCCGTAGGTGGAGTCGTTGAGCACCGCGACCCCGTACCCGTCCTCGGCCACCCGCAGCCACCGATGCGCGCAGATCTCGAAACGCGCCGCGTCCCAGGAGGTGTTGGCGTGCGTGGGCCGCTGCACATGCCCGAACTGGATCTCCGCGGCGGACCGTTCGGCCTGCACGTCCAGCGGGAAGGCGGCCTTGAGCACCTTCTCCGACTCACGCCACTCGACTTCGGTGACGACGTCGAGGCGGCGGCTGCCCGCGGCGAGCCGCAGCTCCTGCGTGATCCGCGACCCGGCGCCGAAGACCCGTACGACCCGCACGGAAGCCCGCAGCGGCCCGTCCTCGACCAGCTCCACGGACTCGGCCCGGGTGAGGTCGGTGTGCCGGTGGCGGTAGTGCTTGTCGAGGTCCCACGCGTCGTAGTGGGTGGGGTGGTCGGGGTGCAACTGGAGGAGGTTGCCGCGGCTGCCGGGGGCGAGGACCTCGCGGTCGGCGGCCCGGTCGAGGACGGAGGCCAGCAGGCCGTCGGAGTCGATGGTGACCCGCAGGTGCTCGTTGGACAGCACGATCTCCTGACCGGTGCGGGTCGCCGACGTCACCGCCCCCGCCTCCCGCTCCTGCCCCGTCGCCTCCGCGAGCCCGCGCACGCCGAGCCCGCCGACGTTCACATGCACGAGCCGCCCCTCGTGCTCGACCACCTCGCTGCGTTCGTACGGCGACGAGTTGAGCACCGAGGCCTCGCCGCCACCGAGGTGGCGTACCGCCTCGGCGGTGAGCGAGTCCAGCTCGGCGAGGACACGGGCGTAGGTGTCGCGGGCCTCGCGGTGCACCCAGGCGATGGAGGAGCCGGGCAGGATGTCGTGGAACTGGTGCAGCAGGACCGTCTTCCACAGTCGGTCCAGGTCGTCGTACGGATAGGCGTACGCCGCGTCCTTCACGGCGGCCGCCGCACACCACAACTCCGCTTCCCGCAAGGCGTGTTCGGTGCGCCGGTTGCCGCGCTTGGTGGCCGCCTGCGAGGTGTACGTCGCCCGGTGCAGCTCCAGATACAGCTCCCCGGACCACACCGGTGCCCGCTCGCCGTACTCCTCCTCGGCCGCCGCGAAGAACGCCGAAGGACGCTCGACCTCGACGCGCGGCGAGCCCTCCAGGGAGCGCAGGCGGCGCGCCCGCTCCAGCATCTCGCGGGTCGGACCGCCGCCGCCGTCGCCCCAGCCGAATGGCACCAGGGAGCGGGTCGCACGGCCCTTGTCGGCGAAGTTCCGCTCGGCGTGGGCGAGTTCGGTGCCGTGCAGCTGGGAGTTGTAGGTGTCCACCGGCGGGAAGTGCGTGAAGACCCGCGTCCCGTCGATGCCCTCCCACCAGAAGGTGTGGTGCGGCATCTTGTTGGACTGGTTCCAGCTCAACTTCTGGGTGAGGAACCACCGTACGCCCGCGAGCTTCGCCAACTGCGGGAAAGCAGCCGTGTATCCGAAGGAGTCCGGCAGCCAGATCTCCTCCGTCTCGACCCCGAACTCCTCCTGGAAGAACCGCTTCCCGTGCACGATCTGCCGCGCCAGCGCCTCACCGCCCGGCATATTGGCGTCCGACTCCACCCACATCGACCCCACCGGGGCCCAATTGCCGTCCGTGACGGCCTTCTTGATGCGCTCCCAGATGTGCGGCTGGTGCTCCTTCACCCATGCGTACTGCTGCGCCTGCGAGCAGGCGAACACCAGCTCTGGATAGTCACGCGCGAGCGCCGTCACGTTGGCGAACGTACGGGACGCCTTGCGCACCGTCTCGCGCAGCGGCCACAGCCACGCCGAGTCGATATGCGCGTGCCCGGCAGCCGATACACGGTGGGCGCTCGCGGCGGCGGGCCGGGACAGCACGTCGGCCAGCGCCGCCCGGCCCGCGGCGGCGGTCCCCGCCACGTCGTGCAGATCGAGCGCGTCCAGCATGTCCTCGATGGCCCGCAGGATCTCGTGCCGCCGCGGCCTGGCCGGGTCAAGCTCCCGCATCAGCTCGTCGAGGACCTCGACGTCCAGGATCAGCTGCCAGACGTCCTCGTCCAGTACGGCGAGGTCGGCAGCCGCGAATCGGTAGATGGGCCGATCGCCCGCGGTCAGGATGTCGCCGAGCGGGGTCGGTACGAAGTCGTGCAGCACCGTCGGGTTGGCGGCCGCCTCCAGGAGCAGCCGCACCGGCTCGCCGCCCCGCGCGCGGGATGCCACCGGCACATGACGGTTGCGCGGGTGAATGCCCTTCAGCGGCACCCCCGAGGCGTCGTACACCAGACCCTCCGCCTGGAAGCCGGGGCCCTCCCCGGTGAACCCGGGGTCGATCACCGCCTCCACGTGCCGCCCCTCCCACTCCCGCGGCACCTCGCCCTCGAGCCGGAACCAGCTCGTCGACCAGGGCTTTCCCCAGTCGGATCCGGCCTCGAACGGCTCATACGTCTCTGCGAGGGCCTCGCCCACGGGCACCGGCTCGCCCGGCGCGTGCCACACGGACAGGGCGAGGGGCACTCGTGCCGCGTACTGGGCGGGCCTGATGAACTGCCGCAGCGCGCGTTCCAGGCGCTCCTCCACCAGCGGTCGGTCGTCGTGCACAGCGGCTCCTTCGCGTGGTCGCTCACGGGGGTCGACCGGGGGACGGTCGGGGCGTACTCGGCTTCACTTCCCCCCAACCCTTCGGCGCATCCGTCTCTTTGATTGACGAATGGACATGAGTGCGGCCTTGCGGGACGGGAAAGCATCTCGTGAGCGTGTTCGAGTCGGAGACCGGTCGGGGGGCTTGGTCATGGTGGGCATCGGGTGGGCGGGGGTCATGACGAGACACCTAAGAGGAGGAGCCGCTACCGGTTCCGTGGGTTCGGTCGGATCCGCCGGTCCGGTTGGGCCCGGGGTCGGGCGGACGCAGTTGCGGCGCAGGCTCGGGCACGCCGATCTGCGGGCGGTGCCCGAGGCGCGGGGTGCGCTGCGGGAGCTGCTGCGGCACTGGGGGCGGCCCGGGCGGGCCGAGACGGCGGAGTTGCTGGCCAGTGAGCTGGTCACCAACGCGCTCGTGCATACCGACGGGGACGCGATTCTCACCGCCACGGTGGGGCCGCGGCGGCTGCGGGTCGAGGTCCGGGACTTCTTGGGGCGGCGGCCCCGGCCCCAGGTCCCCGAGGACGCCGAGGACACCCACGGGCGTGGGCTCCTCCTCGTCCAGTCCCTCGCCGACGCGTGGGGGGTGCGGGTGCACGGCGTGGGCAAGGCGGTGTGGTTCGAGCTGGACGCGGGGCCGAGCTGACCTTCGCGGGGCGCCCCAGTCCCGCCCCTTCCCGAAACCGGGGCCGCGCCCCTGGACCCCGGGGGTGGGGGTCCCGTGCGGGGCCCCCACCGGATCGGCGCTCCGCGCCTCGTCCTCGAACGCCGGACAGGCTGAAATTCGCCGGGGCGGGCTCAGAGGTGCCCAGTGGGGCGAGGTGTTTCGGGCCCGGGGATGCCGGGCTTTTGGGCTGCGCCGGGGGGAAGGTCGGACGGGTGGGTGGGAGAGAGCGCGTCGTGGGGGTCCCCCCTGCTCCTTGAGAGCTTGGGGGAGATTGAGGACGAGGCACGGAGCGCCGATACGGGGGTGCCCCCCGGCCGAGCCGTCACCCGAACTGCTGCTCGAGATCCTTCAGCTTCTGCTCCAGCGAGTCGAGCCGGGGCAACGTCTGGGTGTCGTCCTCGGCGGTGAGATCGACGGTGATGGGGCCGGACGGGTCATTCGGCACGGCCTGAAGGGAGGGCCGGTGCCGTACGGGAAGCTCGTCCTGGGGCGGCGGGGATGGCGGTGGCGCCGCTATGGCAGGGTCCGCGCCGACCTGCGCGGACCCACCCGAGGAGCCGACCTGGACGTCCACCTGACGACCCCCGCGCCCGTGGTACCCGCGATGCCCCCGGCTGATGGCCTTGAGCTGCGCCCGCTCCAGCTTCTCCTGGTCCCGCCGCCGCGTCCGCGCCTGCTCCTTCTCGCGCCGGTCCTCGCGGACCTCCTCGACGGCCTCGTCGAGGGTGCGTACGCCTTCGAGCAGCATCAGCGACCACGCGCCGAAGGTCTCCCGGGGCGCCCGCAGCCACCGCACGATGCGGATCTGCGGCAGCGGCCGCGGCACGAGCCCCTGCTCGCGCAGCGCGGCCCGGCGGGTCTGCTTCAGGGCCCGGTCGAAGAGGACGGCCGCGGACAGGGACATCCCGGCGAAGAACTGCGGGGCACCCGCGTGTCCGATGCCGCGCGGCGCGTGCACCCAGTTGAACCAGGCGGCGGCCCCCGCGAACGTCCACACCAGGAGCCGCGAGCCGAGCGCGGCGTCACCGTGGCTCGCCTCGCGCACCGCGAGGACGGAGCAGAACATGGCGGCGCCGTCGAGGCCGAAGGGGACCAGGTACTCCCAGCCGCCGGTGAGGTTCAGATTCTGTCGGCCGAAGCCGACCAGGCCGTGGAAGGAGAGGGCGGCGGCGACCGCCGCGCAGCAGAACAGGAGGACGTAGGAGGCGGTGCCGTAGACGGCTTCCTTGCGCCTGCGGCGCTCCTCGTTGCGCTCCCACGAGTCGTCGCTGGTGGTCACCTTTGCCTGGGCCTTCCTGCCCCGCGCGAGTACCGCCACCGCGACTGCCATGCCCAGGAGCAGGATCCCGCCGGGCAGCAGCCAGTCCAGCGATATGTCGGTCAGTCTCATCTGGCGTCCCTTGCGTCGCGTAGGGCGAGTTCGGGCGCCATAGTGGCCCACCGCGCACGGCGCCCAAGGCGGTTTTCCGGCAAGAGGACGCCAAGAGGGTGGTGAAGGCCGTGCCGAGCGCCGAATACCTCGAACTCATGCGGGAGACGCTGGAACTGGGTTCGATTAAACGCGCGCGAAGGAGTGGTTCGGGGAGCGGGCTGCGTACGGGCGGGCTCGCGCGGTCCCGGCGACGGCGTTCGGGGGCCGCCGGAGCGTCAGCTCGCGGCGTCGGCCGTCAGCCGGGCGACGCGGTCCGCGTCACACATACGGGGGCAGGTGACGCAGGTGTCGGCGGGCCGCAGCGTGTAGAACATGCAGCAGCTCGCGCGGTCCCGGGTGGGCAGCTTCTCCCCGTTCGGCCCGGTGAGTTCGCGGAACGCGGCCGTGCCGACGTACGGCTTCGTGGCGCCCGGGAGCAACTGCTCCAGCTCGGTCGTGGCGCGCTGCTCCTCGCCGAGGAGATGGGCCACGTACCAGAGGCCCTCGACGATCTCGTCCGTGGCGACGGCCCACAGCGCCCGGCCCCGGCGCCGCATGCGCGGTCCGAAGCCGTCGAGCAGCGGCCCCATGTGCTCCGCCACCGCCGCCCGCAGCTCGGCGCGCAGCGCCTCCTCGTCCGCCACGACGCGGGCGCCGGGCAGCGTGGCCGCCGGGTCGTCCGGCAGACAGGCGAAGCCGCCCGGGCGCACGGCGATCTTCCCGAGGGCACGCTGGAAGAAGACGTTCCCGACGGGGTAGCTCGGCACCCGGCGCTGGAGGAACCACGGCACCGTGAACAGCAGGGTGGCGGGCCAGGCGTAGCGGTGCAGGCCGAAGCTGGCGACGACGTCCGGGCGGGCCTGCTGGCCGTAGTCCTTGAGGACCTGCGCGTCGTCCCAGGCGAGGAACTCCTCGAACGCGGCCCCGGCCTCCGCGAGTCCGGCCGCGCCCACCCAGCCGCCGCCCCGCGGCGGCTGTTCGTCCTCGGCCAGCTCCTGGATGCGCAGCCCGGGGAACACCTCGGTGAGGCGGGCGTAGGCGGCGGTGACGGGGCTCTGAGCGCGCTCCGTACGTCGAGCGCCGCTTTCCAGGGTGGGAACGGACATGCGCGGGGACCACCGAATCACGGTCGATTACAGGTAAGCCTAACCTTACCCAACATGATCGAGGTTTCAACTGCGGTCGTGTCCGCCTATGGTGCTTCTCGTACGTTTCGGACGGACGGGGCGCGGAAGTGCGGGAGGCAAGCGTGGAGCGGGCGGGAGCGCGGACGGCGGATGTGACCGCCATGCGCGCCGCCGGGCGCGTGCCGGAACAGCCCGACGCGCGGCAGGTGGACGCGGTGGCGCGGGGCGAGCGCGCGCACGGCGGACCGGACGGAGACGGCGCCCTCGACGGGTCGGGCGACGCCATCTCGGGCATATCGGCCGTCCAGGGCGGCTCGGGTGCTCCAGGTGCCTCAGGTGCGCTGGGCGCCCCGGACGCTCCGGACCCCCTGTCCCCGGGCCCCGCCCGCCATCTCGGGGTGCCGCCCCCGCGCAAGCCCATGCGGCGCACGTCCGTGCGCGGCCAGGTGCTCGACGCCCTGCGTGCCGCGCTGGTCGGCGGCGAGCTGGCGCCGGGCGAGGTGTACTCCGCCCCGGCCCTCGGCGAGCGCTTCGGGGTCTCGGCGACGCCCGTGCGCGAGGCGATGCAGCAGCTCGCGCTCGAAGGCGCGGTGGAGGTGGTCCCCAACCGCGGCTTCCGGGTCACCCGGCGCGGGGCGCGTGAGCTGGGGGAGCTGGCGGAGGTACGGGCCCTGATCGAGGTGCCGGTGATGCTGCGCCTTGCCCGCAGCGTGCCCGCGGAGGCGTGGGCACGGCTGCGCCCCCTGGCCGAGGCGACCGTGGCCGCCGCGGCCTGCGCCGACCTCGCCCGCTACGCCGAGGCGGACCGGGCCTTCCACGGCGCCCTGCTCGCCCTCTCCGGCAACCAGCAGCTCGTCCAGGTCGCCGACGACCTGCACCGCCGCTCCCAGTGGCCCCTGGTGACGGGCCCGGTCGCGGGCCGCCGCGCCGACCTCGTGGCCGACGCGGCCGAACACATCGCCCTTCTGGACGCCCTGGTCGCCCGCGATCTCCCGGTGGTCCAGTCCCTGGTGCGCGAGCACTTCACGGGCGGCGACGTCTGAGCCGGCGGCGGCGCACCGGACGGGTACGCCCGAGCGGTCGGCGACGCCCGCCCCGGCCGCCGCGCCGCCGCTGTCTCAAGTCACCGCTGTCTCAAGCCGCCGGTGCCGGAGGCGTCAGCTGTGCCGCCAGCCACGAAGGCACCCCGCCCAGGAGGCGGAACAGGCGGGTCGCCTCGGCGCGCAGCCGGGACGCCTCCGGTTCGGGCTCCGCGTCCGCGAGGGCGGCGAGGGCCGGGGCGGTGCCGACCAGGAAGCCGAGTTCCTCGCGGATGCGCAGGGACTCCGAGAAGCCGTGCCGGGCGTCGGCCAACTCGCCCTCGCGCAGGGCGAGTCCGGCCAGATGGCGCCAGGTGAAGGAGAGCAGCAGCGGGTCGTCGTGGGCGGTGGCGCCGGCGTGGGCGCGGCGGTAGGCGGCGCGGGCGGCCTGCGGGGAGTCCGCGATGTGCTCGGCGATCAGGCCGCGGCGGAAGTCGAGGAGGGGGCGCCCGGAGGAGCCGGGAGCGAGCAGCGCGGCGGCCCTGCCGAGCGCTGTGCGAGCCTCGTCGGCCCGGTCCCGTACGCCCAACACCGTGGCTGCGTACGCGAGTTGGCCGCGCTCGCAGGCCGCGGCGCCGCGGGCGTCGTCATCGTCGGCGACCGCCTCCGCCGTCCGCAGGCTGTCCTCGGCCTCGTCCCAGCCGTCGCCGGTGAACAGGCAGCGCTCGATGAGGAGCGAGGTTCTCTGGACGGCGACGTCCGCGCCCTCACGGGTGGCGAGCAGCGCCGCCGCGTCGGTCCAGCAGCCGCGCGAGCGCAGCCGCCATACCGCGGTCTGGAGTGGATCGTTCGAAGCGTTCGTTCCGGTACCAGACATGGCGGTATGCGCCACGTTGCCCTCCCCTAGCGCGCCATTGAGCTGTTGAGTCGTGGGCGAATCTCAGCACGGATCGGCGCGCTCGGCCAAGGGGATGGGTGAAAGATTTCACAAACGAGGGGGAACGAGAGCTGAGGGACAGGCGGGGGCCGCGGGGCCGGGGAGGCGCCCGCGGCCCCTGAGAACCGGCCCGGAGGCCTCAACTCATGCGCAGGGCCAGGAAGAAGTCCAGCTTGTCCTCAAGTCGGGAAAGGTCACGGCCCGTCAACTGCTCGATACGCCCGACCCGGTAGCGCAGTGTGTTGACGTGCAGGTGCAGCCGGGTCGCACAGCGCGTCCAGGAGCCGTCGCAGTCGAGGAACGCCTCAAGCGTCGGGATGAGTTCGGCGCGGTGCCTGCGGTCGTACTCGCGCAGCGGGTCCAGCAGGCGCGCGGTGAACGCGCGGCGCACGTCGTCGGGCACGAAGGGCAGCAGCAGCACGTGCGAGGCCAGCTCCTGGTGGCCCGCAGCGCACACCCGTCCCGGCCGTGCCGCGGCGACCCTGCGGGCGTGCCGGGCCTCCTCCAGGGCGCCCCGCAGCCCCTCCGCCGAGTGCACGGACGCGCTGACGCCGATCGTGAGCCGGCCGTCGTCCGCGAGGCCCGCGGAGAGCGGCTCCCGCACGGCCGTGAGCAGCGTGTCCGCGAGCAGCCCCGGCTCGGCGCCGTCGGCCTCGGCGGCCAGCGCGGGCAGCGGCACGAGCGCGATGGCCTCGTCGCCGGTGTGGGCCACCGCGATCCGGTCGGACGGGTCGGGCCCGGCCGCCGCCGGGTCGACCAGGATCTCCTCGAGGAGCGACTGGGCCACCGGGCCGCCCTCGATCCCCGCGCCGTCGGTGCCGTCGGCGGCGTTGGTGGCGTTCCACTCGACCCGCGCCACCACGACCTGCCAGTGCGGCGCCGACCCGAGCCCGGGGAGCAGCACCGGCGCCGCGACCCGCAGGCGCGCCGCGATCTCGGCGGGCGCCGCGCCCGTCTGGACCAGTTCCAGGACCTCCTGGGCGAGGCGGCGGCGGACCGTGCGCGCCGCGTCCCTGCGGTCCCGCTCGACGGCGATCAGCTGGGTGACGCCCTGGAGCAGGTCGAGCCGCTCCTCGGGCCAGTCGCCCGCGTCCGCCTCGACGGCGAGCAGCCAGTCCGAGAGGACCGTCTCGCGCACGTCCCGCGACGCGCCGACCGCGCCCCGGCCGCTGGACCGAATGGGGAACAGGGAGTACGTCACTCCCGGCCCGCCACCCGACCGCCGCCCCTCGTCGAGGCGCTCCGCGCCGCCCCCCTCGATCGTCACCCGGTGCGGGCCCCGGCGCCCCGTCCGGGCGGCGGCGAGGTGCTCCCCGGCGAGCCGCGCGCAGACCGCCGCGGGCAGGGCGGGGCCCGCCGTGCCCGCCCCGGCGATGGGCCGTCCGGCGGGGGAGAGCACCCAGGCCCGCAGGTCCAGGTCGGTGCCGAGCAGGTCGAGGACCACGTCGGGGCCGCCGCCCGCCGGGCCCGAGGTCATCAGGCGGCGGTGGCGGTCCACCACGGCCGCCAGGTCCCCGGCGCGCTCGCCGGACACCTGGCGTACGACGTGCTCGGTGATCGTCGCGAACGCCACCGACTCGTTGACCGCGAACAGCGGCAGGCGGTGGCGGGCGCACGCCTCTACAAGGTCGTCGGGGACGGCGCCGAGCTCCGCCTCGCCCGCGGCCAGCGCGGCGACCCCGGCGGCCGCGAGAATACGTACGAAAGGCTCGGTGTCCGAGGCGTCCCTGCGCCAGGCGAGACCGGTGAGCACCAGCTCGCCGCCCGCCAGATAGCGGCTGGGGTCGCGCAGGTCCGTGGTCATCACGCCACGCACGGTGCGGTCCAGCTCGTCCTCGCCGCCGAGCAGCCTGAGGCCCAGCGCGTCGGTGTCAAGGAGTGCGCGCAGCCGCATGGTGTCGTCGCCGCCGATCTGTCTCGATTTCACGTGTGGCCGAGGTCCCGGACGAACCTCGGGGCCGCGGAGTCCCGAAGGCGCCGCGGTTTCTAGAGGGAATCCGCGAGGTTACCGGGGACCGTTCTTCATACGAATCTACAAGACTCGCGCCTTGGCCAGCCAACTCCTTCATGGTTTCGGTGACTGACCCCATCGGAGGACCGGGCGGTGTACTTGCCCCACTCCGCGTTAACAGCACATGAACGAGTAGTCGAGAGGCGAAGGACCGCCTCGGCCAGAACGTTGGCCGGAACGATCGCCCCGGCTCGTCAGCCTAGTAAGCCCCGGTCGGAACCCCAGCGGGATCCGGCCGCCAGGCACGATCACGAAGAGAGAGCCACTCATGGACTTCCTTCGCCCCGCCAGCTGGGAGGAGGCGCTCGCCGCGAAGGCCGAGCACCCCACCGCTGTGCCGATTGCGGGTGGCACCGATGTCATGGTCGAGATCAACTTCGACCACCGTCGTCCGGAGTACCTGCTGGACCTCAACCGCATCGGTGAGCTGCGGGAGTGGGAGGTCGGTGCGGACACCGTCCGGCTCGGCGCCTCGGTCCCGTACACGGACATCATGGAGAACCTGCGCGCGGAGCTGCCCGGCCTCGCGCTCGCCTCGCACACGGTCGCCTCGCCGCAGATCCGCAACCGCGGCGGCGTCGGCGGCAACCTCGGCACCGCGTCCCCGGCCGGGGACGCCCACCCGGCGCTGCTCGCCGCCGACTGCGAGGTCGAGGCGGAGTCCGTACGCGGCTCCCGCCTGATCCCGATCGACGAGTTCTACACCGGCGTGAAGCGCAACGCCCTCGCGCCGGACGAGCTGATCCGGGCCGTGCGCATCAAGAAGGCCGACGGACCGCAGCAGTACTCCAAGGTGGGTACGCGCAACGCCATGGTCATCGCCGTGTGCGCCTTCGGCATCGCGCTGCACCCCGAGACGCGCACCGTGCGGACCGGCATCGGCTCCGCCGCCCCGACGCCCATCCGGGCGAAGGCGGCCGAGGAGTTCCTGAACGCGGCGCTCGAAGAGGGCGGCTTCTGGGACAGCAGGAAGATCATCACCCCGTCGGTCGCCAAGCAGTTCGCGGAGCTGGCCTCCGGCGCCGCCAACCCGATCGACGACGTGCGCGGCACGGCGAACTACCGCCGTCACGCCGTCGGGATCATGGCCCGCCGCACGCTCGGCTGGACCTGGGAGTCGTACCGCGGCAACGGCCGCAGCACTGAGGGAGTCGCATGATGCGCGTGAACTTCACGGTCAACGGCCGTCAACAGGAAGCCGACGACGTGTGGGAGGGCGAGTCCCTGCTGTACGTGCTGCGCGAGCGCATGGGCCTGCCGGGCTCCAAGAACGCCTGCGAGCAGGGCGAGTGCGGTTCCTGCACGGTCCGCCTCGACGGCGTGCCGGTGTGTTCGTGCCTGGTCGCGGCCGGGCAGGTGGAGGGCCGCGAGGTCACCACCGTCGAGGGCCTCGCCGACTACGCCAAGCACCGCGAGAACGCCCACCCGGGCGGCGGCTGCGCCACCGGCGCCTGCGGCACCTCGCTCCAGGACGCCCAGCAGTGGCGCGCCAAGGGCCAGGACTCGCAGACCGGCGAGGGCGCGATCTCCCCGGGCGCAGCCCTCTCCCCGATCCAGCAGGCGTTCATCGACGCGGGCGCCGTCCAGTGCGGTTTCTGCACCCCCGGTCTGCTGGTCGCGGCCGACGAACTCCTGGAGCGCAACGGCCAGCCGTCCGACGCGGACATCCGCGAGGCGCTCTCCGGCAACCTCTGCCGCTGCACCGGTTACGAGAAGATCCTCGACGCGGTCCGCCTGGCCGCGGCCCGTCAGGGAGAGGCGGTCTGATCATGGCTGGCACCACCACGGGAATTCCCGCCAACGTCACCCAGGGCTCCCAGACGAAGGGCGGCGTCGGCGAGTCGATGCTGCGCCCCGACGGCACCCTCAAGGTCACCGGCGAGTTCGCCTACTCCTCGGACATGTGGCACGAGGAGATGCTCTGGGGCCAGGCCCTGCGCTCCACGGTCGCGCACGCCGAGATCGTGTCCATCGACACCTCCGAGGCCCTGGCCCTCTCCGGCGTCTACGCCGTCCTGACGGCCGACGACCTGCCGGCGGCGAAGAACTACGGCATGGAGTACCAGGACACCCCCGTCCTCGCCTACGGCAAGGTCCGCCACCACGGCGAGCCGGTCGCCCTCGTGGCCGCGGACCACCCGGAGACCGCGCGCCGCGCCGCCGCGAAGATCAAGATCGAGTACCGCGAGCTGCCGGTCATCACGGACGAGGCGTCCGCGACCGCTCCCGACGCGGTCCTGGTCCACGAGAACCGCGGCGACCACCACGCCGGACACTCCCCGCACCCGAACATCGTGCACCGCCAGCCGATCATCCGCGGCGACGCCGCCGAGGCCGCCAAGAGGGCCGACGTCATCGTCAAGGGCGAGTACACCTTCGGCATGCAGGACCAGGCCTTCCTCGGCCCGGAGTCCGGTCTCGCGGTGCCCGCCGAGGACGGTGGCGTCGACCTGTACGTGGCGACCCAGTGGCTGCACTCGGACCTCAAGCAGATCGCCCCCTGCCTCGGCCTGCCCGAGGAGAAGGTCCGCATGACGATGGCCGGGGTCGGCGGCGCGTTCGGCGGCCGCGAGGACATCTCCATGCAGATCCTCGCCTCCGTGCTCGCGCTGCGCACGGGCAAGCCGGTGAAGATGGTCTACAACCGGTACGAGTCCTTCTTCGGCCACGTCCACCGGCACCCGGCGAAGCTCACTTACGAGCACGGCGCCACCAAGGACGGCAAGATCACGCACATGAAGTGCAAGATCGTCCTGGACGGCGGCGCCTACATGTCCTCGACCCCCTCGGTCGTCGGCAACGCCTCGTCCCTCTCGGTCGGTCCGTACGTCATCGACGACGTGGAGATCGAGGCGATCGGCCTCTACACCAACAACCCGCCCTGCGGCGCCATGCGCGGCTTCGGCGCGGTCCAGGCGTGCTTCGCCTACGAGGCCCAGATGGACAAGCTGGCCGCGAAGCTGGGCATGGACCCGGTGGAGTTCCGGCAGAAGAACGCGATGGAGCAGGGCACCATCATGCCGACCGGCCAGCCGGTCGACTCGCCCGCTCCCGTCGCCGAACTCCTGCGCCGGGTCAAGGCCCGCCCCATGCCGCCGGAGCGCCAGTGGGAGTCCAGCGAAGGCGCCGACGTCCGCGCGCTGCCCGGCGGTCTGTCCAACACCACGCACGGCGAGGGCGTCGTCCGCGGCGTCGGCTACGCGGTCGGCATCAAGAACGTCGGCTTCTCCGAGGGCTTCGACGACTACTCGACCGCGAAGATCCGCATCGAGGTCATCAACGGCGAGGCCGTGGCCACCGTCCACACCGCCGCGGCCGAGGTCGGCCAGGGCGGCGTCACCATCCACGCGCAGATCGCCCGCACCGAACTCGGCGTCCAGCAGGTCACCATCGCCCCCGCCGACACCCAGGTGGGCTCGGCCGGCTCGACCTCCGCGGGCCGGCAGACGTACATGACCGGCGGCGCCATCAAGAACTCCTGCGAGATCGTCCGCGAGAAGGTCCTGGAGATCGGCCGGCGCAAGTTCGGCTCGTACCACCCGGCCTGGGCGAGCGCCGAACTCCTCCTGGAGGGCGGCAAGGTCGTCACCGACGGCGGCGAGGCCCTCGCCAGCCTCGTGGACGTCCTGGAGGACGAGGCCGTGGAGGTGGAGGAGGAGTTCAGGCACCGCCCCACCGAGGCCTTCGATCTGCGGACCGGCCAGGGCAACGGCCATGTCCAGTACGCCTTCGCCGCGCACCGCGCGGTCGTCGAGGTCGACACCGAACTCGGCCTCGTGAAGGTCATCGAGCTGGCCTGCGCCCAGGACGTCGGCAAGGCGGTCAACCCGCTCTCCGTCATCGGCCAGATCCAGGGCGGCACCACGCAGGGCCTGGGCGTCGCGGTGATGGAGGAGATCATCGTCGACCCGAAGACCGCGAAGGTGAAGAACCCCTCCTTCACGGACTACCTGCTCCCGACCATCCTCGACACCCCGACCATCCCGGTCGACTACCTGGAGCTCGCCGACCCGCACGCGCCCTACGGCGTACGCGGCATCGGCGAGGCCCCCACCCTCTCCTCGACCCCGGCGGTCCTCGCGGCGATCCGCGCGGCCACGGGTCTGGAGCTCAACAAGACGCCGGTACGTCCAGAACACCTCACCGGTACGTAAGCCCTCCGGGGTCAGCGGAACAGTCAGCGGAAAACGCTGAAAAAAAGGGGGTCCGGGGGACTCTCGTCCCCCGGACCCCCCTCTCCTCAAGTTCGTCTCGGGCCGTCCCCCGGGTCGTGCAGCCAACGCACCATCCCAAATCCCGCAGCTTGGCGGGTGCCCCTGTGAACCTTGGGAGTAGGCAACCATGACCCAGCAGTCAGTGGAGCCGAAGACCACCGCCGAGGACGCGGGCTCCGGCTCACGCGTCCCCGCCGGACGGTCTTGGCTCGACCGGTACTTTCACATATCCCTCAGAGGATCGACGGTCGCGCGTGAGGTGCGCGGCGGCATCACCACCTTCATGGCGATGGCGTACATCGTCCTGCTCAACCCGCTGATCCTGTCCGGCAAGGACGCGGCGGGCGACACGATGGGGCAGAAGGCCCTCATCACCGCGACGGCCTTCGCCGCGGCCGTCACCACCCTGCTCATGGGCTTCGTCGGCAAGGTGCCGCTGGCCCTGGCCGCCGGGCTCTCCGTGTCCGGCGTCATCGCCTCGCAGGTCGCGCCCGAGATGACCTGGCCGCAGGCCATGGGCATGTGTGTGATGTACGGCGTGGTGATCATGCTCCTGGTCGTCACCGGGCTGCGCGAGATGATCATGAACGCGATACCGCTCGCGCTCAAGCACGGCATCACCATGGGCATCGGCCTGTTCATCGCCATCATCGGCCTGGTCAAGGGCGGCTTCGTCCACCAGGGCAAGGCGACCCCGCTGACCCTCGGCCCGGCCGGTGAGCTCCAGGGCTGGCCCGTCCTGCTCTTCGCCGGAACCCTGCTCCTGATCTTCATGTTGCAGGCCCGCGACACCCCCGGCGCCATCCTGATCGGCATCGTCACCGGCACGGTCGTCGCGGTCGCCCTGAACGCGATGGACGTCATCAACCCCAAGCAGTGGGCCAACGGCGCCCCCGAGCTGCACGGCAGCGCGGTCTCCACGCCCGACTTCTCGCTCTTCGGGGACGTCGAGTTCGGCGGCTGGGGCGAGGTCGGCGCGATGACGGTCGGCATGATCGTCTTCACCCTGGTGCTCGCGGGCTTCTTCGACGCGATGGCGACGATCATCGGCGTCGGCACGGAGGCCAACCTGGCCGACGACAAGGGCCGCATGCCGGGCCTGTCCAAGGCCCTGTTCATCGACGGCGCGGGCGGCGCGATCGGCGGCGTGGCGGGCGGCTCCGGCCAGACCGTCTTCGTCGAGTCCGCGACCGGCGTCGGCGAGGGCGCCCGTACGGGCCTCGCCTCCGTCGTCACCGGCCTGTTCTTCGCGGCCTGCCTGTTCTTCACGCCCGTCACCGCGATCGTCCCGCAGGAGGTCGCGTCCGCCGCGCTCGTCGTCATCGGAGCGATGATGATGATGAACGCACGGCACGTCGACTGGGCCGACCGCGCCACCGCTATCCCGGTGTTCCTGACCGTGGTCCTGATGCCCTTCACGTACACCATCACCACCGGTGTCGCGGCGGGTGTCATCTCCTGGGTCGCCATCAAGATCGCTCAGGGCAAGGCACGGGAGATCGGGGCCTTCATGTGGGGCCTGACCCTGATCTTCATCGTGTACTTCGCCCTCAGCCCCATCGAAAGCTGGATGGGCGTCCACTGAGGCACCGCCCGCCCCGCACACGCCCATGGGGAGCCTCTCGGGGAGGCTCCGCGGAGCCCTTGAGGAGACCGACATGCTGGACATCGCCGAAGAGCTGAACCGGTGGGTCGAGCAGGGACGTGACTTCGCCGTCGCCACCGTCGTGGCCGTCGGCGGGAGCGCGCCCCGGCAGCCCGGCGCCGCCCTCGCCGTCGACAGCGACGGCACGGCGATCGGGTCCGTCTCCGGGGGCTGTGTGGAGGGAGCGGTGTACGAGCTGTGCCGGCAGGCGCTCGACGACGACGACACCGTCGTCGAGCGCTTCGGCTACAGCGACGACGACGCCTTCGCCGTGGGCCTGACCTGCGGCGGAGTCATCGACATCCTGGTCACACCGGTCCGCGCCGACTCGCCCGCGCGGCCGGTGTACGCCGCCGCCCTCGCCGCCGCGGCCCGGGGCGAGGCGGCAGCGGTCGCCCGGATCACGGAGGGGCCCGCCGAGCTGATGGGGCGGGTGCTGCTCGTCCGTGCGGACGGCGGGGCCGGGCTCGCGGGGGTCGCGCACGGGGACGGGCCCCCGGACGAGGTCACGCCGGGCGTCGCCGCCGCGTACGAAGGCGGCCTCGGCGGACATCCCGAGCTGGACCGGACCGTGGCGGGCGAGGCCCGCGCGCTGCTGGACGCGGGGCGCACCGGCACCGTCGGGATCGGCGCGGACGGCTCCCGCTGCGGGCAGCCCCTGACCGTCCTCGTCGAGTCCTCCGTGCCGCCGCCCCGGATGATCGTCTTCGGGGCCATCGACTTCGCCTCGGCTCTCGTCCGCGTCGGCAAGTTCCTCGGCTACCACGTCACCGTGTGCGACGCGCGGCCCGTCTTCGCCACGCCCGCCCGCTTCCCCGACGCCGACGAGATCGTCGTCGAGTGGCCGCACGAGTACCTGGAGCGCACCGAGGTCGACGGCCGCACCGTGCTGTGCGTCCTCACGCACGACGCCAAGTTCGACGTGCCGCTGTTGCAGTGCGCGCTGCGGCTTCCGGTGGCCTATGTGGGCGCGATGGGGTCGCGCCGCACTCACCAGGACCGCAACCGCCGGCTGCGTGAAGTCGGTGTCACCGAGCTGGAGTTGGCCCGGCTCCGGTCGCCCATCGGGCTCGACCTCGGGGCGCGTACGCCGGAGGAGACGGCGCTGTCCATCGCGGCGGAGATCGTTGCCTCCCGGCGGGGTGGGAGTGGGGTTTCGCTCACCGGGGCGCACACGCCCATCCACCATGATGGAACGCGGAAGTCGGGTGGGCGGATCGGCTCGGTCGCCTGAGGCCGGTCCCCGGCAGGCGCAGTGGCGCGACGACCTGGCGGCGGAACTGGCCCGTCGCGAGGGCCTCGACGCCGCGGCCGAGCTGTCCCCGCGCCTGGCCGCCGGGATGGCCCTGAGCGCCTTCGACGCCGTGCTGCACCGCTGGAGCGGCAGCGACGGCACGGAGGACCCGGCGGGCCTGACGGACCAGGCGTTCACCGTCATCGCCCCCGCTCTTGACGCGGGGGTTCGGCGGGGCTGAAGGGGGCCGTGGGGGCTTCTGGGGGCTGCGGGACGGCGTTCAGGTCGCGGGCCCGGGACCGGCTTCCAGGGTGTGTGGGGCGCGGGCGGCCCCTGATTTCCCGGCGTGAGCGTGCGGGGGTGCGCGAGCCCCGGCGAGACGGGGCCCGCGCCCTTCCGTGGGGCTCGGCGGCTCGGGCACCATGAGGAGGATGGAGCGGCAACAGCACGCCAGGCTGGACGAGTTGATGCGCGACCCCTACCCGCTGTACGCGCGCGCCCGGCGTGCCGAAGGGCTCACCCATGTGCCCGAGCTGCAGGCCTGGCTGGTCGCCAGGGACGCCGACGTCCGTGAGGTGCTGCGCAGGCCGGACGTGTTCTCCTCCGCCAACGCGGTGCGCCCGGACGCCGTTCCCTCGCCCGCGGCCCTCGCCGTCCTGAGCCAGGGCCAGGACCAGGGCGGCGGCCCCTGCCGCCGCGTCGTCGTCACCGCCGACGGCCCCGCGCACCTGCGCCTGCGCGCGCCCATCGTCCGCGGCCTCTCCCCGGCCAGGGTGGCCGCCGTGCTGCCGTACGTGACCGAGCGGGCGACGGCCCTGGTCGACGCCCTCGCCGCGGCGGGGCCCGGCGGGCGGGGCGGGCCGCGCGTGGACGTCATGGAGGCGTACGCGTTACGGCTGCCGGGGCAGGTGATCGGGCGGGTCCTCGGCTTCGATCCGGAGGACGTGCCGGTGATCGTGCGCGGCGGGCACAGCTCCGAGCGGTTGCTGTTCCGGCCGCTCCCGGAGGACGAGCAGATCGCGGCGGCCCACGACACGGTGGCGCTGCGGCGGCTCCTGGAGGGCTACGTACGGGACCGGCACGCCGCGCCGCGCGACGACCTGTGCAGCGAGCTGGTCACCTCGCTCGCCCCCGACGACGGCGACCCGGACGACGGCGACCCCGAGGCCGACGACGTGGGCCCCACGCTGACCCTCGGGCAGCGCGCCGAGCTGGTCGCGCACCTGCACAACTTCCTGCTCGCCGGACACCTGACCACCACGGCGCTGATCGGCACGACACTGCTGCACCTGCTGCGCCACCCCGCGCAGTGGAAGCTGGTGTGCGAGGAGCCGGAGCGCATCCCGGCCGCCATCGAGGAGGCGGCCCGCTACGACACCGCCCTCCAGGGCTTCCGCCGGGTCACCACCCGCGCCGTCACCCTCGCGGGCACCGAACTCCCGGCGGGCGCCGAGGTCCTGGTCGGCTTCGGCTCCGCGGGGCGCGACGCGGGGCGCTACGAACGCCCCGACGTCTTCGACATCACCCGCACCCCGGTCTCCCGGCACGTCGCCTTCGGCCTGGGCGCGCACGGCTGCCCCGGCGCCCAGCTCGCCCGCGAGCAGCTGCGCGTGACCCTGGAGCTGTTCACACGGCGCTTGCCCGGCCTGCGGCTCGCCGCGGACGGGCCGCCGGTGCGGATGCTTCCGACGCTGATGCACCGGGCGCCGGAGGCGCTGTACGTGGAGTGGTGACCGCGCGACCCCACGGTCCATGCCCACCGAGCCCGCCGCACTCGCGGCCTAGCGGTACACCTTCCCCGGCTCCGCCTTGCCCGGCGCGAGCAGTTGCGGCACGGTCACGAAGACGTACCCGCGCTGCTTCAGCGCGTCGATGATGCCCGGCACCGCGGGCACGGTGCCCTTGTAGATGTCGTGCAGCAGGATGATCCCGTCGCGGCTGGACTGCTCGAGGACCCGCTTCTCGATGAGGGCGGAGTCGTTCGTGGTGTAGTCCTTGGCGGTCACCGTCCAGAGGATCTCGGAGAGCCCGAGCTCGCGGGAGATCTTGTTGACGGTGTCGTTGGTGCGTCCCTGCGGCGGGCGCATGAGCGTCGGCTTCTTGCCTATGAGCTTCTCGATCGCCTTGTTGGGGCGCTCCAGCTCGGCGCGCGCCTCCTTGGGGTCGATCTTGGTGAGGATCTTGTGCGACCACGTGTGGCTCGCGACCTCGTGGCCCTCGGCGTCCATCTGCTTGACCAGCTCGGGGTACTTCACGATGTGGTTCTTGCCGAGCGTGAAGAAGGTCGCGGGCACGGCCTTCTCCTTGAGGATCTTCAGCAGCCGTGGCGTGTTCTCGCTGGGCCCCGCGTCGAAGGTCAGCGCGATGCACTTGGCCTTGCGGCAGTCCACGGTCCCGAACTTGCCCTGATCAGCGGCCTTCGCGTCCACCGCGTCCTTGCGGACGGTGCTCGGGGACACGGTGTCCAGCTTGGTGCAGCCGGACAGGGCCACGCTCACGGCGAGCGTGGCCAGCCCGAGAAAGGCGGTGCGGGGACGCAACCTGATCGCGGGCTTCCGCATCTTGTGTATAGCAGGCATGCGGGAACTATACACAGAGTGTATAGAAGGCGTGCCCGGGGGGTCTGACGTGCGCGGAGTCCCCGCCGGGGCGCCCCGGAGAACGGTCCCGGGGGGCGGGGCGGCGGTCAGGTCCTGCTGCCGTCGGAGCGGCCGAACATCTCGATCTCCGCGATGGCCGCCTGCTTCTTCGCCGACGCCGCGTGGGCCGACTCGATCGTGAAGCGGACCTTGGTGACCTCGCCGACGCGGAAGGCACGGCGCCGGCCGCCCGCGCCCGGGGCCAGGGTGAGGTCGCGGGTCGTCGTGCTGCCTGCCGTCCTTCTTGGTGATCGTTGCCTTGTCGCACAGTGCCGTCCTCGTCTGGCTGCTCTTCTGGACGTCGGTGGTCGCCGCGGTGCGAACGGCCGTGCACACGACCCGATTTCGGCGGGCGACGAGTCGGCTGGCGGGGGCGGTGCTGGTCGTCCTGGGGGTGCGCACCGCCGTGGCGAGGTAGGGACGGGCGCCCGCGGGGAGGCGGGCGCGGGCCGACGGCGCGTGCTCCCGTGCGCTCCCCGGGTGGTCTTGATCGTCCCTGTGGCACACGGTGAAGTGGCACCAGATCTGAGCCGAGCGGACCGCGCCGCGCTGAGCCGAGAGAAACGGGACGGGTCATGGCCACGAAGAAGCGCAGCCCCAAGGCCGGTGCCCGGTGGGAGCGGGCCGTTGTCGTCGGTGGGGGGTACGCCGGGCTCGTCGCCGCGCGCGTTCTCGCCGACCACTTCGCCGACGTGCTCGTCCTGGAGCGCGACCCGGTGCGGCCGGACACGGGGGTGCACCCGCACATCCCACAGGGCTACCACGCGCACGCGCTGCTCGCGAAGGGCGGCGAGGTCCTGGAGGGGCTCTTCCCCGGGCTGCGGGCCGAGTTGGCGGACCTGGGCGCGCCCGTCCTCGACTACGGCGAGCGGATCAGCTTCCTGCTGCCGACCGGCTTCGCGCCGCGCGACCCGGTCGGCGTGTCCATCCAGACGTTCACCCGCGACGAACTCGAACGGCGCCTGCGCCGACGGGTCTCGGCCCTCGCGCCGGTGCGCCTGCTCGCGGCCACCCACTGCGAGACGGTGACGGCGAGCGCCCCCGGCCGCTTGGACCGGGTGTGCTACCGCGCGGCGGGCGCCGACGCGTCCGTGGAGGTCACCGCCGACCTGGTCGTGGACGCGTCGGGCCGCGCCACCTCCGTCGACCGCTGGCTCACCGACGCGGACCTGCCGGTGTCCGACAAGACCGTCATCAAGGCCAAGATCACCTACACGTCGGCGTGCTACGAACGCCCACCGCGGGACCGCCAGGACGGCCCCGACTTCGACGTCGCGTACCAGATGGCCTTCGCACCCGGCGTCCCGCGCGGCGGAGTGGTCCTCGCCGTGGAGCACCACCGCTGGATGTGCTCGCTGTTCGGCTTCGACCAGCACGTGCCGCCCACCGACGACGAGGGCTACCTCGACTTCGCCCAGAGCCTCGGCAACCCGCGCCTCGCCGAACAGATCAAGCGCGGCACCCGGCAGGGCGAGATCCACCGCTACACCAACCCCGGCAACGAGTGGCGCCTGCATCACAAGAACCCCCGCTGGCCCGAGCGGCTGATCGCGCTGGGCGACGCGGTCTGCGTGTTCAACCCCGTGTACGGACAGGGGCTCACCGTCGGCGCGCTCGAAGCGGAACTGCTCGGCCGCCTGCTGCGCCGCCGGAGCGGCGCCTCCGGCCTCGACGGCCTCAGCCGCGCCTACCAGCGCGGCGCGGCCCGCCTCATCAAGGTCCCGTGGACCATGGCCACCAGCTCCGACCTGATGTGGGCCCCCGGCAACCAGCTACTTCCCGCCCGTTTCGCCCACTGGTACAACGAGCACGTCTTCGCGCTCGCCGTGGGCGACCCGGACGTATGGGCCCGGTTCGTCCGCGTACTGAACATGTCGGCCCCGCCCGCACTGCTGTTCCGCCCGGCCGTGCTCGGCAAGGTGGTACGCCGCGCGCTCACCCGCCGCGCGAGCTGAACCCGGGGGAGGGGGGCGGGGGCGGTGCGCCCCGGGCCCGGCGGGCTGGCGTGAAATCGATCATGGAATGATCATCAAGCGGCTCACCAGATGTATACCTTTGCCGTGACTTTACGCGATTTCCTCCCCCTGACCTGCGCCGCGACCGTCCTGGCCGCGGCGCTCTGCGCCTCCCCTGCCGTCGCTGCGGAGCCGTCGGCGACGACGCCCCGCGCGGCCGCCGCGCCCGCCGAGAACACGCTCTGCGTCTACAGCACTGAGATCACCGACAAGACCACCGGCGGCTACGTCTGGGACGTGGGCACCCGCGCCCACGCGCTCTGGAAGTCCGACGACTTCCAGAGCAAGTACGGACAGCTCTCCTACGGCGAGCAGACGAACAAGCTCCTGTACGAACTCAACGTGAGCCAGCACGTCTTCGGCCACAGCTGGCTCGTGCACTTCAACTCCGGCGGCGCGTTCCAGCGGCAGCTCGCCGGGGGCGGCACGGCACGCTACGACACGTACTCCTTCCAGCCCGAGGATCCCGACGGCCGCAACGGCGACGGCAGCCCGGTGGACGGCATGTCCGTCAACTACACCGGCTACGACATCAACGCGCCCGGCAAGCCCCTCGTCGAGTGGGACCGGCCCAGCCGCAAGCAGGACCGCGACGGCGCGTACGCGCCCCGGGCGGCCCGCTGCAAGACGCTCAGCGCCACCCAGCAGGCCGCGTTCGACCGGGAGATCGAGCGGCGCGAGCAGGCCGACGAGAAGTACACGCTCCTGCCGAGCTGGAAGTACCTCCTGACCGGCGGCTGGGCCGGTGCGCCCGCCCGCAACTGCACGACCTTCGCCCTCCAGGTGTGGGACGCCACGATGGCCAACTCCCCGTCCGAGCGCATCGATCCGACGCTCGGCCTCCCCGCGGCCGACCTCAACCGGCGCGGCGCGGAGATAGCCGCCGACCTCACCCAGAGCGAGTACTCGGCGTGGATCCCCGCCCTCGCAGGCAAGTGGATCCACGAGAAGAACGGCAACCGGGACGAGAACGAGGAGGTGCCGCGCTTCGCGGACGACCACCTCGCACCCGCGACGAGCCCTGCCGGGGTCCGGGCCGGGGGCTAGATCACGGGCGACGCGCAGCCGCGACTTGTCGATTATCGATATGGCCCGCTACCGTGGCCATATCGAAAATCGATAGGGAGGGATGCGATGAACACGCGACTCACGAGGACCCTGGCCTCGGTGACCCTTTTGCTCGCGGCGCTCTCTGGGCTCGTCTTCATCGGTACGGCGGTCACACACCTGACCGACGACGGGGCGGTCTGCGTGGAGACGGGCTTCTGGCGCAGCACCGAGGTGGCGCCGGACAGCCTCCCGATCGAGAAGGGCGTGGAGGCGTCCGGCAGCGGCACCCGGCTCTGCCAGGACGACCCCTCCGCGGGGCAGCGCGCCGCGGACCTCGGGGGCCAGTTGCCCTGGCTCCTCTACGGCTCCGTCGCGCTGCTGCTCTTCTCCCGGCTCCTGGACGCCGTCGTGGACAAGGGGCCGTTCACCGATACGGTGTCGCGACGGCTCTCCACGCTCGGCTGGGTCGTCGCCCTGGGCGCCCCGGTCGCCAGTCTCGTCGTCGGTTGGTCGCGCTCCTGGCTCGTCGGGAGCATGGCGCCGGTCGCGGGTTCCGGGCCCGAGATGGCCGGGTCGCTCGAACTCGTCCTCGCCGGACTCGCGGCGGTCGTGATGGGCAAGATCATGCGGGAAGGCGTACGGATGCGAGAGGACCTCGAAGGGACCATCTGATGCCCGAGGAGGAACTCCACGCGATCCGCATCCACCTGGACCGGATCCTCGCCGAGCGCGGCATGACCCTGACCGAGCTGTCCGCACAGGTCGGCATCACCGTCGTGAACCTGTCCGTGCTCAAGAACGGCCGGGCCAAGGCCATCCGCTTCTCGACCCTGTCGCGGATCTGCGAGGTCCTGCGGTGCCAGCCGGGGGACCTGATCACCCACGACCCGGACGAGCCGGCCTAGCCCCCGCCCGGCCTCCGCTCAGGAAGCGACCCGCTCCCCGGTCGGCTCGGCGACCACGATCTGGATGTGCCCCGGGGCGTACTTGCGGGACTTGGCGACCATCTTGGCCAGGTCGAGCTTCTGCCGCTGCACGGCCACGTACATCGGGGCCGGCATGGCCGGGTGCGCCGGGGGGACCTCCGCCCCGGCGGGCAGCGTCGCGCCCTCGCGCAGGCGCACGCCGATCAGGGCGTCCTCACTGTTCGGGGGCGTGGCCACGACGAACTGGGTGACGTCGTTCCAGGGCAGAAGTACGGTGCCGACCCGCACCCCGGCGGCGTCGAACTGGAACAGGACGCGCTTGGAGTCGAACCAGGACGAGATGAACGGGATCGCGGCGACGATCACCACACCGCCCTTCATGTCGAGCGCCCAGCCGAGGAGTACGGCAAGGAGCACGACACCCGCGATGGCTCCCCACAGGCCGGCCAGGTCCTGGGGCGAGAACGGGCCCGTGACCTTGTAGCGCTCCCACCGGCCGCGGCGCGCGGGCTGATTCGGATTCGACATCGGGGTCCCCCTGAGGTGATGGTGCGGTGCGTCGACGTACTCGCGGTACTGGCCGTACTCGAAGTGCTCGCAGTACTCGCGGTACCGGACCCAGGCCGTCGGCCTGAAGATCACAGTGGGGGACCTTAGTGACGTACGGGCGGGCTGGCTTGGACAAATATGACCTGCCCGGCACGGACCTGAAGACAGTGTCTGAAGGCGGGGCCTAGAGGGGGAGGGCGCCCTCCGCCGGGCGTGCGGCGGCCATCTCGCCGGGGGTGATGTCGGCGAGGGCGCGGAACTCGCGGTTCAGATGGGCCTGGTCGTAGAAACCGCAGGTGGCGGCCACGTCGTCGAGGCCGGCTTCCGTGCGGGCGAGCAGCCCCGCGGCGCGGTGGAAGCGCAGCACGCGGGCGGACATCTTCGGTGTCAGGCCGATCTGCTGGGTGAAGCGGCGGACCAGGTAGCTGTGGCTCCAGCCCACTTCGGCGGTGATCCGGGCGATCGGCAGGGCACCGCCCGAGCGGGCGAGGAGCCGCCAGGCACGGCTCACCTCGGGCGCGGGTTCCGGGCCGCGCCCGAGGCGGGCCAGTAACGCGGCGTCCAGCAGGTCGAACCGGGCTCCCCAGCCGCTGGTGGCCGCGAGGCGCTCCACCAGCTCTCCGGCCCGGGGGCCGAGGACGTGCGGGAGCTCGACCACCTGGTTGGTCAGCTCACGCAGCGGCATGGCGAACAGCCGGTAGGCCCCCAGCGGCGTCAGTTCGAGCCGGATCGCCTCCTGCCCGCCGGGGTGGTCGCACACCCGGGGCCCGTCCTCCAGGCCCGCTATCAGCGAGCCCACCACGTGCTCGGCGGGGCCCGCGGGGTGCAGCCGGCGGACCTGGGCGAACGGCGCCCCCAGGCTGATCACCACGACGGCGCGGCCCGTGGGGACGAGCCGGACCCGGAAGGGCGAGACCGTCGCCTCCCAGTACCCGGCGTAGCTGTGCAGATAGGGACGCAGCGCGGGCGGCCAGGGCCGGGTCACGCGCCACCGGCCAGCGCCCACCCGGGTCATCTCGACGCCCCTGCCGACAGCACTTCCGCTCACGACCCCTGGCATGCCGCGCCCCCTCCCGATGTGCTTGCCGTGGCGGTCAGCGGGTCCCGAGGACGCAGAACTCGTGCCCCTCCGGGTCGGCCATGCACCGCCACGGGACGTCGCCCTGGCCGAGGTCGATCTCGGTGGCGCCGAGGGCCCGCAGCCGGGCCACCTCCGCCTCCTGGTCGTCGCCGGAGTACGGCAGCAGGTCGAGGTGGAGGCGGTCCGGCACGGTGTGCCCGTCGGTCGAGCGGAGGAACTCCAGATACGGGCCGACCCCCTTGGCGGAGCGCAGCGAGGCGTGCTCGCCGGTCACCTCGTGCACGGTCCAGTCGATCGCCTCGCCCCAGAACCGGGCCATGGCCCGCGGATCCGCGCAGTCGACCACCACCGCGGCGATCGGCCCGGTGTCCCGGTAGCTCTCCCGGGGCTCCAGGACGCAGAACTCATTGCCCTCCGGGTCGGCGAGGACCGTCCACGGCACCTCGCCCTGGCCCACGTCGGCGGGCGTCGCGCCGAGGGCCTTCAGGCGCGCGACCAGCTCCTCCTGATGGGCCGCGGAGGTGCTGGCGAGATCGATGTGGGTCCGGTTCTTCGTCGCCGTCTTGCCCTCGGGCACGGTCACGACGTCGATGCAGACGGCGGCGGCGTCGGGCCACACGAAGTCCCCGCCGGGCTCGACGTTGGTCACCCCGGGGGCCTCGCTGGAGATCCCCCAGCCGAGCGCCTCCGCCCAGAACCGTCCGACCGCGGAGTCGTCGAGCGCCTTGAAGTTCACCTGTACCGGTCGCAGTGCCATGCCGGGGAGCCTATGCCGACGAGCCGTGGAGCGGGCGACGAGGGGCGGGGCGGCTCACATCACGGTCCGCGCCCACTGGACGGCCTGGTCGGCGAAGGCGCGGGCGGCGGCGCTCTGGTAGGTGCTCTCGCGGCGCAGGAGGGTGACGGTGCGGGAGGGGAGCACCGGGGTGAGGGGGATGGGGGTGAGGTGGGCGTGGTCGTGGGCGATGGCGTCGGGCAGGACGGTGGCCAGCGGGGCGCGCGCCACGATCTCGGTGAGGGCGTTGATGGAGTTGGCCTCCAGGGCGATGCGCAGCCGCACGTGGTGGTCGGCGAAGTGCTTGTCGATGTGTCTGCGGGTGGCGAAGTCCCCGCTGAGCAGCGCGAATTGACGTTCGCCGAGGTCGGTGAGCGGCAGGGGCCCGGGGGTGCCGGCGTCGGGGTGGTGGTGGCCGACGACCAGGCTCAGGGCCTCGGTGAACAGCGCGGTGGCCCCGACGCCCGGAAGGTGGGCGCCGCTGAAGGCGATGCCGAGGTCGAGCCGGTCGGCCAGGAGGTCGGCTTCGATGCGGTCCTGGGGCATCTCGCGCACGTCCAGGGTGATGCCGGGGTGGCGGGTGCAGAAGCCGGCGACGAGCGGGCCGGTCAGGTAGGCGGTGAAGGTGGGGGTGACGGCGAGGCGGAGGTGCCCGCGGGAGAGGTCCTGTACGTCGAGGACCGCGCGCTCGCCCGCCGCCAGGTCCCGCAGCGCGCGCCGGGCGTAGTGGGCGTACGTGGCCCCGGCGTCGGTGAGGCGCACGGTGCGGCCGGTGCGCTCCAGGAGCTGTACGCCCACGGCCTTCTCCAACTGCTTGATCTGTTGGGACAGGGTGGGCTGGGCGATGCGCAGCTCTTCGGCGGCGCGGGTGAAGTTGGCGTGCTCGGCGACCGCGAGCAAGTAGCGCAGGTGGCGCAGTTCCGGCTTCATGCCCGTAACTATAGATGGGACCAATAGCGGACAGTGATAGCACGTCTTGGACGCTATAGGTGCAGGTCGTGCACAGTGAAGGACGTCGGCCCCACCGGCAACCCGATCGAAGGGAGTGCGAGGCCATGCGCCATCTCGCCCAGGGAATCGACCGCTTCCAGCGGGAGGTCTTCCCCACCAAGGCCGGGCTCTTCGCCCACCTGGCCACCACCCACCGGCCCGGCACGCTGTTCATCAGCTGCTCCGACGCCCGCGTCGTCCCCGAGCTGATCACCCGGACCGACCCCGGTGAACTGTTCGTCATCCGCACCGCGGGCAACCTCGTCCCCGCCCACGCCCCCCACGCCCCCCACGCCCCCGGCGCCGACGGCGTCGCCGCGAGCGTCGAGTACGCGGTCGCCGTCCTCGGCGTGCGGGACATCGTCGTCTGCGGGCACTCCGCCTGCGGCGCCATGACGGCCATCGCCGAAGGCCACGACCTCGGCGGCGTCCCGGCCGTCGCCGGGTGGCTGCGCCACGCGGATGCCGCCCGGGCCCGCACCGCGGCCGCCGGCGACGGACCCGAACTCGCCACGCTGGTCCGGGAGAACGTCGCCGCCCAGCTGGCGAACCTGGCCACCCACCCCTCGGTGGCCCGCGCCCTGGCCGAGGGGAGTGTGCGGCTGCACGGCTGGGTCTTCGACATCGCCACCGGCGCGGTCGAGGAACTCACCGCCGACGGGCGCCCGGCGCTGGCGGCCTGACCCGCCCCTTCGCTCCCACTCCCGGCCCGGCCTGACCGGCCCTCCGGGACCCCATTCTTCCCACCCCCCACCGAGAGGGGGATGGGTCCGTACGAAAGGAACCCTCTCAAGATGCACGCCCAGTTCGACACCAACGCCCGTCAGCAGCTCGCGATCGCCGCGGTCGAGGCCAAGACCCGCCGCGACCTGTCCTGGCAGCAGATCGCCGACGCCGCGGGCCTGTCCGTCGCGTTCGTCACCGCCGCCGTCCTCGGCCAGCACGCCCTGCCCGAGCCCGCCGCCAAGGCCGTCGCCGAGCTGCTCGGCCTGGACGACGACGCCGTGCTGCTGCTGCGGACCATCCCCACCCGGGGGTCCATCCCCGGCGGCATCCCGACCGACCCGACGATCTACCGCTTCTACGAGATGCTCCAGGTCTACGGCACCACCCTCAAGGCCCTGGTCCACGAGCAGTTCGGCGACGGCATCATCTCCGCGATCAACTTCAAGCTGGACGTGCGGAAGGTCGCGGACCCCGAGGGCGGCGAGCGCGCGGTCATCACGCTGGACGGCAAGTACCTCCCGACCAAGCCCTTCTAGGACATCCGGGCGGTACGCGCGGTCCTGGCCCCGCGCGTACCGCCCGTGCGACAAGGCCGCCGTGGTGCCGTACGCGTGAACGGCTGACGCGGTCGGCGGGCGACCGGGGACCTCCTCCTCGACGTCGACTGACGCGCTGCGGCGAAGGGGCGAGATCGACGCCGTATCGTGGGCGGCAAAAGGTGTTCAGGTGTTCGGGGGTTGAGTGCGGGTCGAAGATCATGCGGCCTGGGAGCGGGGCTTCCCGGTGAAGTATCTGCTGGTCCACCAGGGCGAGGAGGACCAGGACGAGTTCTGGGGGCGGTGCGCGGGCGTCGAGGGCATGTTCGTGGACGAGGTGCCACCGCCGCGCGAGGTTCTGACGCTGCGGGGGTGTGCTCCCGAGGGGCTGTTGCGCGACGCGCTGACGCCGGGAGGGGAGTCGACCGCCTTGCTGGGTGACGTGTGCGTCGAGGTGTGGGACGAAGAGCGGCCGTGGCAGTGGTGGTCGTTGCTCGACTGCGTCGTCCTCACGCATCAGCCGAACCGTGACGATCCGGCCCTGGTGGATGTCGTGGTCGGAGCGGGCGTCGATGAGGAGCACGCCTGGTCGCACTCCCTGCCGACGTCACCGCGGTTCCAGCTGTTCGCGGGGGCTGCGAGAACGCTCGCCTCGGCCGGTCATTGCCTGGCCGTGGACGGGCTGTTCGTGACGCGCGACGCGCCGGAGCCCACACCCATGACCCTCGTCGGCTGCGAGCCCGCCGAACCCCTGCTCGCCGTCCTGCGCCGACCGCGCGAGCGGGACCGGGACTGGGTGGGGCTGTGGGCCCTGGACCGCACCGGCCGGGTGATGTACCGCCACGACGTGTACCTCGGCATCGAGTCCGCTCGGCCGTCGGTCCTCGGCGGCACCCTCCTCGACATCGAGCTCACCGACGGCGGCGAGGACAGGCCGCCCCCGCGAGCCCGCCCGATCTGGGAGACCTGGTACCAGGGCGCCCCGACCACCCGCAACCAATGGGCCCCGCTCTCCACCCAGGGCAGATCCGCGTGGCTGGACCTGACCGCCACCGGCATGAGCGAGCAGGGCCCGGACCGCACGGGCGGCGTCCACCACCTCGACGGTACGCACGTCACGGACGCACCCGGCCTGCACTGCGCCCTGGCCGAGGCCCTCGCGGGCCCCGGCGGCTACTACGGCCGGGAGTGGAACGCCTTCAAGGACTGCCTCCACGGCGGCTTCGGCGCGACCGCGCCCTTCACCCTGATCTGGCACGACGCCGACATCGCCCGCCAGGCCCTCGCGGACCACATCTGGGACACCGAGAAGGGGCTCACCTACTTCGAGGAGGTCGTCCAACTCCTCGCGTCCCGCGGCGTCACGGTCGTGCTCCGGTGACGCGGGCGCGACGCCCGACATCGCCCAGGCCCCGGCCCAGTGCTTCCACCAGTTCCCGGTTCAGCGCTTCCACCCGCAAGGCGACCGGATCCTCGGGCAGGGGGGAAAGGATTGCCGGGGCTACAGCCAGTCCCGCCGCTTGAAGATGAAGTACAGGCTCACGCAGACCACCGCCATCAGCAGGATCGCGAAGGGGTAGCCGAAGGCCCAGTTCAGCTCCGGCATGGCGTCGAAGTTCATGCCGTAGATCGTGCCGACGAGGGTGGGGACGAAGAGGATGGCGGCGCAGGAGGAGATCTTCTTGAAGACGTCGTCCGCAGGGCGCTGACCTGCGGAAATTATCTGGCGACTCGCTTTGACCTGCGGTGATGAGTGTTTCCAGCTCTTTCGCTGTGCTGCCCATTTGCGCGGTCGATTCTCCCCATGCGCTCCCCAACGGGCTTCGTTCTCCCCAGATTCTCCCCAGGAGGGGGCGGCGGGCAGGAGAGAGAGCCGATCTTAGAGTCCTCCCGGACATGACCGCGCCGTCACGCACTGTGCCGGTGAGGCCGCCGAGCTACGCGGGGGGAGAGAGAAACGGTGATCGGGTCCGGTCGCCCGCGGTCTCGAAGTTCCTTGACGCCAGCAGCCGCTGGCGGAAACAATCCGGCCTCTTCTGGTGGTTGTGGCTGGTGAGGGGCGAGGAGGGGACGGTGTCGGGGCTGAAGTTGTTCGACGTTGGGGCGCGGGGCGCGGTGGAGATCACTGCGCATGTGGCGGTACGTGAGCGCGCGCTGCAGGACCATGTTGAGGCGAACATGCAGGCGCTTCTGGGGGGTGCGCTTCCTGGCGAGTGAGTACAGCACCGGACCGTTGCATGGGGGCCGGATCGACTCGCTCGGTATCGACGAGAACGGATCGCCGGTCATCGTCGAATACAAGCGTGGCAGGGATGCCGGCGTGATTAGCCAGGGCCTGTTCTATCTTTCCTGGCTGACCGACCACAGGGCCGAGTTCCAGCATCTGGTCTGTGAGCGCCTTGGGCCGTCCGCTGCGGCCCAGGTGTTGTGGAGCGCTCCGAGGCTGATCTGCATTGCGGAGGACTTCACCCGCTACGACGTCCATGCCGTGCGGGAGATCCGCCGCACGATCGACTTGGTCCGCTACCGGTACTTCGGCGACAACCTGCTCGCCCTGGATTCCATTGCCTCGGTCACGACACCGGAAATGGGGCCTCGGACGGTGCGTCAGAGGCAGGCGACCATCGGTGGCGATGCCATTTCCGAGTTGAGGATGGCCGTCGACGAGGTCCTGATGTCTCTGGGCGACGATGTGACGCCGGTCGAGCGGAAGCAGTACCGCGCCTACCGCCGACTGAGGAACTTCGCGTGTGTCGGCAGCACGCAGCAGCGCGAGGTCGTGTTGTACCTAGCGGCCAAGCCGATCGAGGTCGACCTCATCCCCGGCTTCACCCGCGACGTGACCAAGATCGGACACCACGGCACGGGATCGCTGGAAGTACGGCTCCGCTCTGAGGAGGACCTGGAGCGCGCAGGGGACCTGTTCCAGCTCAGCTACGCGGCTGGATAGCCCGGGCGAGCACGGCGGCGACGATCTCCGTAATCCCGTGCTGCTCCCCGCTTGCTTGGCGTTCGTCCTCCGCCGACATCGCTCGATGCCTCTATCAGGCCATGGCCGACGGGTGCTCTTCCCGGTCGCTAGGCCACCGCCCACACTGCCCATGGGAAATGGCAGAGGGGGCGTGCATGGCCGCTCGACGTGGACGGCGCTCTGCGGCGCGAAGGCGGCGCGAGGCGCGGCAGAAGGCAGCCCTCGCGGCCGGTGGCCTGTTGGTGATTCTGCTCCTGGTGTTCTGGTCAAAGGTCTGGCCGTATGCGCTCGGGGTCGTCGTGCTTGCCGGCTTCGGGGCATTGGCGTGGCGGATGTGGCGTACGGACAGGGAACTTCGAAGCCGAGACCGTACCTGGCGCGAGGCGGAGAAGGTTGCGGCCGGCCGCCGCACGCTTGCTGAAGCGGATGCGATGACCGGCACTGAGTTCGAGGAGCTGGTCGCCGACTTGTGCCGCAGGGACGGCTGCTCCGATGTCCGACGGGTGGGCGGGGCCGGCGACAACGGAGCGGACGTGGTCGGGAATCTGCCGGATGGCCGTTCAATGGTGGTGCAGTGCAAGCGGTATGCCCCGAACAGTGCCATTGCCAGCCGTGAACTGCGTGACCTGTTGGGCGCGAAGGTGCACTTCAAGGCCGACGTGGCCATCTTCGTGACAACAACCCGGTTCAGCCGTCCGTCGGAGGCGTTCGCGGTGGAGCACGGGATTTTGGCCGTGCACCGCGACCACCTCGGCCTGTGGAACAACGGCACTTCCCTGGTAGCGCTGATGAGTGTCAATGGCGCCGGTCAGGGGGACGTGCAGCACCGGGTCCGCTGGAAGAAGGCATATGGGAAGTGAGTAGAGGTACGCCGTGCCTGTGTTGCGGCGGTACCAAGCCGGCGCGTAGTCGGGTCAAGGGCGGCCTGGGGAGCAGGTCGGCTCCCAGATGCTCCCCGGCGTCCGATGATGTCTCAGTTCAGGATTTCCTGAATTCACGGACGCATGTACGGTCATCGCATGCTGACCCTTGCCACGGAGGTCGAGGTGCTGGCCCGCTTCGGCCGTGCGCTCGCCG
The DNA here is from genome assembly GCF_055591765.1 of Streptomyces sp. NPDC041205. Taxonomy (NCBI): domain Bacteria; kingdom Bacillati; phylum Actinomycetota; class Actinomycetes; order Kitasatosporales; family Streptomycetaceae; genus Streptomyces; species Streptomyces sp. NPDC041205. The sequence continues at coordinate 335,471 of NZ_JBVIZH010000009.1, forward strand.
ACCCGATCCGCTGCCGGTTGCTGCTCGCCCTGCGTGAGGCACCGGCCCATCCGTCCGATCTGGCTGACCTGTTGGGGATCTCCCGGACCCGGTTGTCGAACCATCTCGCCTGCCTCCGTGACTGCGGCCTGGTCGTCGCCGTGCCGGTGGGGCGGCGTACCCGCTATGAACTGGCCGATCCCCGGCTGGGACGTGCCCTCGACGACCTGCGCGGCGCCGTGCTCGCCGTCGAGGCCGACCGCACCTGCCCGGACGCGGCCGAGAAGGGCTGCTGCTGATGGCGGCCGGGATATCCCTCGGCCCTTCTCCGGCCCGGAGGGACGTGCTGGCCCGCCGCATACGCCTGTTGGTCGCGGCGACCATCACCTACAACGTCATCGAGGCAGTGGTCGCGATCACCGCGGGCACTCTCGCCTCCTCCGCCGCGTTGGTCGGCTTCGGTCTCGACTCGGTCGTCGAGGTGTCCTCGGCGGTGGCGGTGGCCTGGCAGTTCTCCGCCCGCGACCATGCGGTGCGCGAGGCGCGGGAGAAGAGGACGCTGCGGATCATCGCGGTCTCCTTCTTCGCGCTCGCCGCCTATGTGTCCGTGGACGCCGTACGGGCTCTGGCCGGCACCGGCGAGGCGGACCGCTCAATCACCGGCATCGTGCTCGCCGCCCTGTCGCTCGCGATCATGCCGTTCCTGTCCGCGGCCCAGCGCGGGGCGGGGCGCGAACTGGGCTCGGCCTCCGCGGTCGCCGACTCCAAGCAGACCCTGCTGTGCACCTACCTGTCGGCCGTCCTCCTGGTCGGCCTGCTCGCCAACGCCACGCTCGGCTGGTCCTGGGCCGACCCGATCGCGGCCCTGGTCATTGCCGTGGTCGCGGTCAAGGAGGGCCGCGACGCCTGGCAGGGCAAGGGCTGCTGCGCCGCCCCCGCCACAGATGCGGGCACCGATGCCCACGGCTGCGAGGCGGACTGCACCTGCTGCTGACCAGCGCACCTGTCGGCCTCGGGCTTTAGGCTGGACAGCGCTCCCGGCGTTGGGAGGCGTGGACCATGGGAGTACGGATGCGGCAGCACGACCGGGAGCTGGCGGCAGCCCAGCAGGCGCACTGGCAGCAGACCTATGCCGCCCATCCGGGCATGTATGGCGAGCAGCCCTCCGCACCCGCCGTCCACGCGGCCGGGGTCTTCCACGCCGCAGGCGCGAAGGAGGTGCTGGAGTTGGGGGCCGGACACGGCCGCGACGCCCTGCACTTCGCCCGCGAGGGCTTCACCGTCCACGCCACCGACTTCAGCCCCACGGGGCTTGAGCAGCTCCACGCCCGCGCCGAACAGCTCGGCCTGGGGACTTCGGTGAGTACGACGGTCCATGATGTACGAGAGCCGCTGCCGTTGCCGGATGCCTCGGCGGACGCGGTCTTCGCGCACATGCTGCTGTGCATGGCCCTGTCGACCGAGGAGATTCAGGCGCTGGTCGGCGAGGTCCGCCGCGTGCTGCGGCCGGGCGGCACCTTCGTCTACACGGTCCGCCACACCGGCGACGCGCACTACGGCACCGGCATCGCCCACGGCGACGACATCCACGAACACGGCGGCTTCGCCGTGCACTTCTTCCCCCGCGCCCTGGTCGACGCACTCGCCGAGGGCTGGCAGCTGGACGAGGTCCACGCCTTCGAGGAGGGCGAGCTGCCCCGCCGCCTGTGGCGGGTCACCCAGTCCCTGCCCCGCTGAGCACGGCGCCCGCGCCGGATCCCCGCCCGCGCGGTCTATGCCCCTGTGGCTCACCGCAGCATCGGTCCGCATTCAGCGGGCAGGCAGCAGCCGCGGCACTGCGCGGACGTAGATGACCATGCCGACCACTTCCACCAGCGTCTGGGTGACCACGACCACAGCGGCGACGGCGAGCCGGTCCGGCAGGGCCAGGGCAAGCGGGAGGACCACGAGGGAGTTGCGGGTCGCGCCCGTGAACACGATCGCCCGGCCGTCGGGAACGTCCAGGCGGAAGAGGCGGGCGATGGCGAGCCCGGCGAACACCATCACCAGTAGGAAGGCGACGTAGAAGGGGACGACGCGGACCACGTCGGTGAGGTTGTCGTTCAGCTTGGGCACTTGGGAGGCGACCACGGTCAGCAGGGTCGCGGCCATCAGCGGCACCATCGTCGTGCCCATCGCGTCGGCCGCCTTCTGCCCGGTGGTGCGGCGGGCGGCCCATGCCTGGGTGAGCCAGGCCAGCGCCAGCGGGATGACGATCAGCACGACGAACGCCTCGATGAACGGTCCGGGCTCGACGATGTCGGCCAGGTCCGAGCCCAGGAACAGGAGAAGCAGCGGCAGCAGCACCATCTGCGCGATCAGCAGCAGCGGGGTGGCCGCAAGGAGGCGCTGGCTGCTGCCGCCGGCGAGCCCGCTGAAGACGATTACGTAGTCGACGCACGGTGCGAGGAGCACCAGCAGTACGCCCATGCGCACGGCCTGGTCGTCGGGCAGGAAGGCGAACATTGCCGCGACGACGAGCGGCACGGCCACGAAGTTCACCACCAGGGCGGCCGCCAGGAACCGGCCCGCCCGCAGGGAGTGGACCAGCTCGGCGGCGGGCACCTGAAGGAACGTCACATAGAGCAGGGCCGCGAGCACCGGGTTGATGGCGTGCTCCAGGCCAGGACCCGCGCCGGGGGCGGCCCAGCCCACCAGGGCACCGGCTGCCATCGCCCCCACGTAGACGGCGACTTGGTGGCGCTCCATGGCCGCGACCAGGCCGCGCGCTTGCTCGGACACTGCTTCTCCTTGTTGTGCTTGCCGTTCTTGGGGCAGCCCTGCCTGGCTCGGCGACCGCTGTGGGGAGTCAGCTCCGCCGTTCAGCCGTCCGGGCCGAGCAGCTCGGTGAGCAGGTCGGCCGCGTCGGCGGGGGCCCGCACCTCCAGGTGCAGGTCGGGGCCGTCGAGGTGGAGGCGGAAGTCGAAGAAGGGGCAGCAGCGCTGCTCGGCGGCCGCCAGTGCCGCGACGGTGGCGGTCCGGTCGGCGGGCAGGGTCAGCCGAAGCCCGTCCGGAATCGCGGTGTGTACGGCGCCATCCACTGCCGCGCGCCACTGGGAGGTGCGCCGGGTCAGCTCGTCATCGGTCAGTGTGCAGGCCACCGGGGCCGTGCGCCATCGCTCGGTCTGCTGCCCGGTGGCGTCGTCGGCGCTGCGGCTCGGGGCGAGCGCCACCTCCACCGGTCGGGACGCGGCGTGGGTCGGGTCAGCCAGCAGGAAGTGGCACCGGGGGTCGCATCGGCTGGTGCGGTCCGGCAGCGCGTCCAGGTGGGCGAGCGCGGTGTGCAGCGAGGCGGTGAACGCCCGCAGCTCGGCGATCCGCCGCTCGGCCTCCTCGGCGCGGGCGGCGAGGCGCGGGCGCAGGCTGGCCCTCACGTCCCGGCAGGACCCTGTCTGCCACACCGACAGGAGCTCGCCGATCTCCTCCAGCGGCAGCCCGAGGTGCTTGGCGGCACCGATGAACGCGAGACGTTCGACCGCGTCCTCGCCGTACACCCGGTAGCCCGCCGGAGTGCGGTCGGCGGGCAGCAGCCCGGCGCTCTCGTAGAAGCGCAGGGTGGTGGCCGGGACGCCGCAGCGCTCGGCGAGCTGGGAGATCCGCATCGTGCTCACATCAGCGACGGTAAACCTTCGAGCCGGATCGAAGGTCAAGCGCGGGCGGCAGCCGGCGCCTGCTGCAGCCCGCTGCCGACGAACCGTAGGTGCGAACACATCGCACCTGGTCAGCAGCCGTATGACGGTTGTAGCTGCAAGCGAATTCGCGTGCCACTGCAGCGGTTGGCGGCGAGGTCAGCAGCCACCGGACGAGGACGGGGCGCCCGTGCCGATCTGCAGCGTGGCCGGGGCGGCGCAGCAGCCTCCGGACTCCTCGTCGGCCGCAGGCTCGTCGAACAGTCCTGCGCCGCCGCAGACGCCGGTTTCCGGCAGGGTCAGTTCGACGCGTTCGGCGGCGTCCTGGTCGCCGGCGAGGGCTGCGGTGATGGAGCGGACCTGCTCGTATCCGGTCATGGCGAGGAAGGTGGGGGCGCGGCCGTAGGACTTCGTGCCGACCAGGTAGACGTCCTTCTCGGGGTGGGAGAGCTCGCCCACGCCGTGCGGGTAGACGGTGCCGCAGGAGTGGACGTTGGGGTCGATGAGCGGCGCCAGCTCGGTGGGGGCCTGGAGGCGCTCGTCGAGGCCGAGGCGGAGTTCGTCGAGGAAGGTCAGGTCGGGGCGAAAGCCGGTCAGGGCGATGATCTCGTCGACCGCGTCGATGCGGCGGCCGTCCTCAGCCGCCAGCACCAGCTGGCCGGTGGCGGTCTTCTCGATGGTGGTGGTGCGGAAGCCGGTGA
>NZ_JBVIZH010000010.1:0-272721 GCF_055591765.1 Streptomyces sp. NPDC041205
GGCAACGACGCCTGGATCGCCCTGGCCTGGCTCCTGGGCCTGTCCATCGTCGGCTACCTGTGGGCCAAGGCCTCCTTCAACAAGGACGCCAAGCGGTAGGAGCGACGCTCCCCCTGAACTGAGGGTCTCGGAGTCGGCGGACTCCGAGACCCTCGCCTTTTCGCCCTGCGCCCGGGGTCTTCGGACGCCCTGGGCCCGAGGGGTGTCCTCGGCTTGTGGGTGTCCGGCCCCGGGCGCTCAGCGCCGCACCGGCCGCCCCGGCAGCGCCCCCGCCACCACCTCCCCGTCCGCCACCACCGGCACCCCGCCGACCAGCACATGGGCGAACCCCACCGACGGCAGGGTGCTGTCGGCGTAGGTGGCCCGGTCGCCGACCGTCGCGAGGTCGAAGGCGACGAGGTCGGCGTCGCAGCCGACCTGGACGCGCCCCTTGTGGCGCAGCGCGGGCACGCCGGACTCCAGGACGCGTGCGGGCAGCAGCGTGGCGCGGCCGACGGCGTCGAGGAGGTCGAGGGCGCCGAGTTCGCGCACGTAGCGGCGCAGCATCCTGGCGAACGTGCCCGCGGTGCGCGGGTGGGTGACCGCGGCGCCCGGCGGCAGCGGCCACGCCAGCGGGTCCGGCGCCGGGCCGGTCCAGGTCAGGGGCATCGCGTCGGAGCCGACGACCGTCGCGGGGTGCAGCAGGGCCCGGTCGATGAACGCCCGGTCGTGCGCGTCGGCCTCGTCGAGGAAGTGCAGGACGGCGAGGGCGCCCGGGTCGGCGGCGCGCAGCTCGCGCAGCCGGCCGGTGTCGCGGACCCGCTCGCCCGTCGCCGCGAGGACCACGTCCGTGACGTCGAGCCCGGCCGCGGGCAGCAGCTCCGGCGCGAGGAACGCGGCGCCGACGGCGGTCATGCCCGCGCCGTACGGATACGCCTCCGTGGAGATCCGGCCGCCCTCGGCCCGGGTCCGGTCCATGAGGGCGAGGACCCGGTCGGTGTGCCGCCGGGACGTCGACGTCACGTGGCAGTAGTGGGCGTGCACACCGGTCTCGCCCGCGGCCCGCGCGATCTCCTCGGCGCCGTCGACAGGGGTGTCCACGACCTGCTCGACGAGGCTCCGGGCGTGGGTGAACGTCGGCAGCCCGGCGAGCGCGGCGAGGCGGGCCACGGCCAGGTACTCCTCGGGCCGGATCCGGGGAGCGTAGCCGACGATGAGGCCGATGCCGAGGGCACCGTCGGCGAGGTCGCGGCGCAACAGCTCCAGGAGCGCGTCCTCCTGGGGCCGGGTGGCCTCGCGCTGCCAGGCCGCGTCGCCCAGGTGGTCCAGGGCGGCCGTCGCGCCGCCGCCGTGCGGGAGCGCGCCGACGGCGGCCATGCGGGCCTGCGCCCAGGAGGCGGAGAAGCCGTAGTTGAGCGGGCGGCCCTCGACGGCGGCCTGCCGGTAGGCCTCCGCGACGGGGGAGAGGCCGAGTTCGAGTTCCAGAGCCGTCGTCACCCCGTCGAGGGCTTGCAGACGGTGGCCGGGCACGGTGTGCGAGTGGCTGTGCAGATCGATGAAGCCCGGGGCGACGACCAGGCCCGTCACGTCGAGCGTCCGGCGGGCGGCCAGGCGCCACGGCGGCTGAGGGGAGGCCTCGGGCGCGGGAGCGGCCGGGGCCGTCGGCGAGACCGCCGAGATCGTCCCCGCGGTCACGGCCACGTCGGCGATCGCGTCGAGACCGGTCTCCGGATCGAGGACCCGGCCCCCGCGCAGGACCAGATCGTGAAGGTGTCCGGGCGGTGCGGCGGGAGAAGTCATACGGCCACGCTAGGGCCTGTCCGCCGGACCGGAGTCGATCGCGCGGTGCCCGACTCCCCGCTCCCGGCCGCGTTTCGAGCCGGGGATGCTTCATCCGAGGACATGAAGCCATGGGGAGATCCGGCGCCTCGCGGTCGACCGGGAAGCCGCCAGGGGATCATGGACCAGGGATCAAGGGGTGAAATGACCTTTCCATGCGCGACGGTTGACGAAAAGATGTCGTACAGAAGAAGTGTGAGAAAACGACAGGTGTCCGAATCGTGGCGCGTGTCAGGACGTGCCGGGGGTACTGAGGGCTCATGCGAGTGAGCGTGCTGGATGTGGGATCGCGCACGGTGCGCCTGGTGGTGGCGGATGCCACGGGCGGGGCGCCGCTGCCCGTGCACACCGCGAAGTGGCGGCTGCGCCTCGGCGAGCGGGTGGAGCCCGGCGGGCCGCTGGACGAGGACGCCGTGCGGCATCTCGTGCGCGCCGTCGACGAGGCCGCGGTGACGGCCGAACGGTGGGGCGCCGACGAGCCGTTGGCCTTCGCGACCGCGGTGGTGCGGGACGCGCCGAACCGCCTCGACGTGCTGCACGCCGTCCGGGCGAGCACCGGCGTCGGTCTGTGCACCCTGCCCGGTGAGCTGGAGGCGGAGCTGACGTACCTCGGCGCGCGGCGATGGCTCGGCTGGCAGGCGGGACCGCTCGTCCTGTTCGACATCGGCGGCGGCTCACTGGAGGTGGCGTACGGGCGCGGGCGGCTGCCGGACTTCGCGGCGAGCCTGCCGCTCGGCGCGAACAGGCTGACGCACGAGTTCCTGCACGACGCGGACCCGCCGTCCCCGCAGGCGCTCAAGGCGCTGCGGCGCCGGGTGCGCCATCAGCTGCGGGACGTGGCCGCGCGGATCCGCTGGGAGGGCCCGCGCTCGGCCGTCGCCACCTCGCGGACGTTCCAGCAGCTGGCCCGGCTGACCGGTGAAGTCCCCGGCCGCCACGGCCTGTTCGCGCCCCGGCGCCTCGAGCGGTCCGCGCTGCGCCGGGCCAAGGACCGGCTCGCGCTGCTGCCCGCGGCCGAGCGCGCCCGGCTTCCGGGGATCTCGGCGCCGCGGGCGGCCCAGAGCCTGGCCGGGGCGGTCGTCGGGCACACGGCCATGAAACTCATGGGTGTCAAGTCGGCGGACATCTGCCCCTGGGCGGTCCGCGAGGGCATCCTGCTGCGCCACATCGAGGAGGGCGCCCAGTGGTGGGCGGGCGTGACGAGGGAGCTCACGGACGGCGAGAGCCGCCGTCGGACGGGCCGCGGGTCGCTGCGAGTCGCCTCGTCCTGACCTGCGCTTCGTCCTGGGCCGCGCCTCGCTCCGACCGCGCCTCGGCCCGGCGCGCGGTGCACGTTCCGGCCGTCCGCGCCGGAACGCGCACCGGGGTCAGGTCGAGGTCCTGCTGAGCCCGCCCGCGCGGGCGCCCTTCCCGGACCGCTTGGCGCCCCCGCCGCTCCCGTTGCCCTTCCCGGCCCCGTTCCCGTTCGTGCCGCCCGCCGCCACCGGTTCGTCGGCGCCCGCCACCGGCTCCGGCGCACGGCCCGCGTCCCGGGCTCCCGCCTCCAGGCCCCCCGCCTCCCGGGCCTGCGCCTCCGCCCGTGCCTCCGCCTTCAACCGGTCCCGCATCTGCAGGTACTTGGCGTTCATCTCGTCGACGGCGATGAACTTGTTCGCCCCTCGCTCGCTGACCTTCGGCTCCTGGCGCGCCATGATGTCGTTGTCCTGCTGGTCCTGGACGTACTGCTCCATCATCAGCGAGAGCCGCAGGACCAGCGGCCGCAGCGGCTTGACGGGCACCATCCACTTGAGCAGCGGGTACTCGTAGAGGCGCATGATCGCCTGGGTGTGGTGCTCGTCGACGGGCACGAGCCAGGTCGTGACCTCCAGGAGGCCCTGGCGCACGTGCGTCATGCACGGGGCCTGGTAGATGAGGTCGAAGTGCCAGGTGTTGGAGGGGTTGCCCTCCTCGCACTGGTCGAAGGTGTTGCGGATGATCGTGCCGTCGACGTCCACGCGATGGTTGACGATCTTGTTGGCGGCGATGTAGCGCTCGCGGCCGTCCGTCCACAGTTTCTTCCAACTGCCGTACATGAACGTGTAGTCGATGATGTTCGCCCAGTGGTCCCGGTGCACGAACGTCACGTGGTAGAACTCGAGCAGGCTCTCGATGTAGCGCGTGTAGTGGACCGGGCGGCTGAAGGTGATGGTCTCGTACGGCCGCGGTTGCTCGGCGAGTTCATGGGGCAGCTCGATGTCGGGGAGCTGGGTGCGCTTGTCGCCCCACCACAGCCACACCAGGTCGTACTTCTCCCGCACCTCGTAGGTGTCGACCCGCAGCGACGCCGGGATGCGGCCCTCCGAGCCGAGCGCGGGCACCAGCCTGCACGTCCCGTCCGCGCCGAACCGGAAGCCGTGGTACGGGCAGGCCACCGAATTGCCCACCAGGCGGCCTTCGGAGAGGTTCGCGCCCTTGTGGGGGCAGCGCGCCGACTGGCAGACGAGGTTGCCGCGCAGGTCGCGCCAGAGCACCAGTTCCTCGCCCATGCGGCGCACGCCGGTCGGCGCGTCACGTTTGACGTCCTCGGTCCTGAGAATCGGATACCACTGATTCGGGATCATCTGGAACTTCCTGCCTTCCTCTGGAGTCCTGCCTTCCTCGGGCGGTGCGGTGGGCTCAGCCCTCCACGACCTCGACGACGCCCGTGTCGCCGTCGACCATGACCATGTCGCCGGTGTTGATCACCTGCGTCGCGTACTTGGTGTTGACCACCGAGGGCACGTTGAACTCCCGCGACACGATGGAGCTGTGCGAGAGCATCGACCCGATGTCGGTGACGACGCCGCCGGCGATGGCGAACAGCGGCGTCCAGGACGCGTCGGTGTGCCGGGTCACGAGGATCTCGCCCGCCTGGAACTCGTCGGCCTGCCACACCAGGTCCTCGACGATGCGGGCCCGGCCGACGATCCGCCCCGGGCTGGAACCGAGCCCGTCCAGGCGCGCCCCGTCCTTCACGGGCCGCACCGCGCGGGTGCCGTCGTGCTCGCCGACGAAGGTGAGCGGCGGCTCCGGCAGCCGGTTGTGGTACTCGTGCACGCGCCGCCGCTCCTCGACGGCGGCCCTCGGGAACGCCTCGCGCGCGGGCAGCTCACCGGCCAAGTAGCGGCGTACGTCGGCGAAGTCCAGGAAGGCCACCTCGTCCAGGGAGTGCAGCACACCCTCGTCGACAAGGCGCCGCCCCACCTCGTACACGACGTTCCTGACCAGCCAGATCGACGTGATCATCGACATGCGGGTGGCCTCGCGCAGCTCGCTGCACAGGGCGTACATCGAGATGACGCCCTCGATGGTCGTGCGCCGCGGCAGCGGCAGCTTCTTGAGGACCGCCCGGACGTCGCCCTCCTGGCGGGCGCGGCTGCGGCCCATGATGTCGTCGGCGGTGAAGCCGTCGGCGGCGTAGCGGCGGATCATCTGGAAGACGTACGACGGGTCGTCGATCCAGCGCTGATGGGTGAGCTCCATCTCCTGGCGGCCCCGGGTGCCGTTGGCGCGCAGGAACGGCTCCAGCTGCGACTGCCAGAACGCCTCGCCGTCGGGGTCCGCGCGCAGCCGGTCCGCGACCTCGTCGAGGGGGGCCGCCTCGATGATCTCCATGACCCGGGGCCTGGCCTTCGCGGCCTGCGCGACGCTCCAGATCTCCTGCGCCGACGCCACCGTGCGCAGGCTGGACATGTCCGTCTTGATGCGGTTCTGCAGGTTGTCGCCCGCGGCACCGAGCCACTTGGCGCACAGCTCGGTCAGGATGCCGTAGAACCCGAACGCGTTGATGTAGTACGGCATGTAGCCGACGTGCGCGTCGTGGAAGTAGTCGAGGTAGCGGCCGAGTTCGGCGTGCAGCTCGCGGCGGCCCATGCGGCTGAGGTCCAGGCGCCGGGCGCGGTCGAACTCGTACAGACGACTTTCGGCCATGTCACGGGCGCGGTCCTTCATCACCAGCATCTCGTTGGCCGTGGCCCGCAGCCAGTGCGTCGTCGAGAGCAGATCCTCCAGGCCGCCGGGGAACGTCCCGAAGGGGTTCTTGTACGTGGCCAGGTCCACCTCCTCGCTGACGAAGCGGCGGGTGAAGTGGCGCTGGTCGCGGGTGGGCAGGGCCTGGCCGAGCAGATACGCGGTGTAGGAGATGTTCAGATAGACATGGCCCTGGAAGAAGCCCATGTGCAGGCCGACGTCGCCGGTGTCACGCACGCCGAGCGCGGCCGCGCAGTCGCCGTGGACGTGGTCCTGGTAGTGCCGGGCGAAGCTCAGGCCGAGCGGGGACATCAGGCCGACGAAGATCTCCCCGATGTCCATCCGCGACCACAGGGTGCCGTGCCGCACGGCGTCCGGCTGCTGCTCCAACAGGTCCGGCAGATAGGGGCTGCGGGCGCCGTCGGGGGTCTCGGACCTCGGGCGGGTGGTGATCGGGCGGGCCTGGAGGAGATACAGCGTGCCGTCGCGCATGGCCCACTCGATGTCCTGCTCCGCGCCGTGGCGGTCCCGGATCTCCAGGGCGATCCGGGCGAGCGCCGCGAGCTGGTCCCGGGTCAGACAGGGAGCGTCCCGGTCGGCGGCGTCGACCTTCGCCATCCCGATGCGGCCGGGCGCGAGCGTGGCGCACTTGGTGACCTTGTACCGCACGCGTTCCTCGACGACGTCGAGCGTACGGTCGTCCACCACGAAGAAGTCGCTGGAGACCCTGCCCGACACCAGGCCCTCGCCGAGCCCGCAACAGGCCTCCACCACGAGCCGGTTGGGCCTGCCGCCGACCGGGTCGACGGTGAACAGCACCCCGCTGACGTCGGCGGGCACCATCTCCTGCACCACGACGGCGATGGAGCTCGCCGGGCCGTCTCCCGCGCGGTAGGCCGCCGCCCGGTCCGACCACAGCGAGGCCCAGCAGACCCGGACCGCGTCGAGCAGCGCCGCGTCGCCCGACACGTCGAGGACCGTGTCGTGCTGGCCGGCGAAGGACCGCTCGGCGGAGTCCTCGCGCGGCGCGGAGGAGCGCACCGCGACCCGGGGGCGGCCCAGGTCCTCGTACGCCGCGAGGATCGTGCGGGCGACCGGCTCCGGGATGTCGCGGGCCAGGACCGCCTCGCGGACGGTGAGGGCGGGTTCGCCGCGGGCCTCGGCGGCGCGGATCTCGGCGCCGAGGCCGCTCTCGCGCAGGAAGACGTCGAAGAGGGTGGTGGTGAGGCAGAACGCGGGCGGCACCGGCAGCCCCGCGGCCGTCAGCTCGTCGAGCCGGGCCGCCTTGCCGCCCAGCTCGGCCGGGGTGGCGGCGTGCGGACGGCCGAGCACGGCGACGAGGCCGGAGTGCGGAGCGGGGGGCGGGGTCGGGGTGGTGGTCTCCTCGGTGGCGGGTGCCTCGTCGGCGGCGGGTGCGGAGTCGGCTGCCTCGTCCGTGGCGGTGGTGTCCGTGACCTCGGTGGTGGGGGCGGAATCGGTGGTCGCCTTCGTCGTCATGACGCGGCCTCCTCGGCGGTGGTGGGGGAGCCGGAGCGGGCCGGGGGCAGTGCGGCGGGCCCGGCCCCGGGGTTGATGCCGACGAACGAGCGGAACGCCTGGCCGGGCAGGAGCCGGGTGGCCCGCACCTCGGTGAAGCCCGCATCCCGCAACTGGCCGAGCAGTTCCTCGGCCAGTGGCAGCGAGCCGCCGAAACCGGCGTACTCGAACCAGAGGTTGAGCACGTCGAGGCCCAGCGGGCCGCCGCCCCGGCACGAGGAGGTGAGCAGCAGGGTGCCGCCGGGGGCGAGGAAGGACCGGGCGCGGGCCAGGACCTCGGCGCGCTCCTCCTGCGGGAAGTAGTAGATGTTGTTGTGCAGCGTCACCACGTCGAACTGCGGTTGCAGGTCCAGCGTGCGCAGATCGCCGCTGCGGGTCTCGACGCGGTCGGCGAGGCCCCACTGCGCCATGTTCTTCGCGGCCTGCCCCGCGACCTCCGGCTGGAGGTCGACGGCCAGCGCCGTCAGACGCGGGTTGAGCCCGGCCGCGTACCGGACGTACGCGCCGCTGCCGCAGCCGACCTCCAGGAGCCGCACCGGCGCGGTGCGCGACAGCGTCCGGCTGATGGCCTCCTCCACGAAGCCGCGCACCACCAGCGTGGAGCGGGCGATGACCAGGCCGTCCTGGTCGGACAGCTCGAAGCGGCCGCCGTCCTTGAGCATGCGCGGGGCGTCGCGGAGCGCGGGCACATGGAAGCGCAGCAGCTCTTCGAGTGCTCCCGCGACGGCGTCGTTGCCGACCTGCGCGAGCGCCTTGGCGGTGCGGCTGCGCAGGCGGTAGCAGCCTTCGCGCCGGTCGAGCTCGCCGAGTCGCACGCCGATGTCGAGCCAGGCGCGCAGCCGTTGCCGGTCCTCGGGCCCGCTCTCCAGGTGCTCGGCCAGGCTCTCCAGGTCGCACGGGCGGGCCGCCAGGCACCCGAGGACGCCGGAGCCCGCCGCCGCGGCGAGGAACGACGCCCGGTACAGGGGCGTGAACAGCGTCCGGTTGAGGACGAGGAGCAGCGGAAGCCGTGGGTCGGCGACGATCCGCGCCCTCGCGGCAAGGCCGGTGAACGGCGCCTGTGCCCGGTCCTTGACGGCCCTGGCCAGCCTCAGTAGGTCCATGCGGGTTCCCTCTCCTCGGTGGTGCGGGTGAGTTCGGCGCGCAGCTCACGAAGGAGCGGAAGCCGTGCGGGTCCGGTCGTCAGGTAGAAGTGGCCGCCCGCCACCCTGCGGTGCAGCAGCGAGGCGCTGGTGTACGCCCGCCACGCCTCGACGCGGTCCGGGGGCGCCACCGGGTCCCGGGCTGCGGAGAACGCCGTCATCGGGCAGTCGAGGGGGCGCCGCGGCCGCCAGCGGTAGCGGGCGCAGAGCGTGAGGTCGGCGCGCAGGACCGGCAGCCTGCGCTCCAGGTAGGAGCCGCCCACCCGGTCGTCGGGATCCAGGGCGCCCAGGTCCCGCACGAGACGGCGCAGGTCGTCGTCGCCGAGCGCCTGGTCGTCGGGGCCGCCGTACAGGTGTGGTGCCCTGCTGCCGGACACGAACAGGTGCGTGGGGCCGGGGCGTTCGCGCGCCCGCAGCTCGCAGGCGACCTCGTACGCCAGGAGCGCGCCCATGCTGTGCCCGAACAGGGCGTAGTCGTCGACGTGTCCGGCCGCCACGAGCGCGTCGGTCACATCGCGGGCCAGCGGCGCCATGTCGGTGTACGGCGCCTCCCCGAGCCGCAGGCCGCGCCCCGGGAGCAGCACCGGTACGACCGTCACGCCGGGGCCGAGCAGGTGCGGCCAGTCGCGGTACACGGACGGGGTGCCGCCCGCGTAGCTGAAGCAGATCAGGCGGGGGCGGAGGTCGGGGGCGTCCGGCGCGGGTGCGGGCGTGGGCCCGGCGGTGGGCAGCGCGCCGGGATCGGCGTCGGAACCGGCGTCGGCTCCTGGCGGGGGCCCGAAGCCGGGGCCCGCGAACCAGGCTCGGGCCGGTGCCTGCGGCCGTTCGGTGAGGTGCACAGCGGGTTCCTCTCGGGCTCGGGCCGGTCGGGGCGGGGCGGGCCTCAGCGGGGGACGCGGGCACGCCCCTCGGGCGAGTCGAGCCAGGCGAGCGTGAGCCGCACCCCCTCCTCGAAGCCCACGTCGCCCTTGAAGCCGAGGTCGTCGCGGGCCCGGTCGATGGCGTACGACTGGTCGCGGTCGAAGAGGTGCACCGCGTGCCGGGTCAGGACCGGGCGTGCCTTGATCCGCAGCGCCCCGTACAGGCCCTCCGACAGCGTCGCCACGCCGCGTGCCACGGGCGCGGGCAGGCTCAGCGAGGGCGACTTCACGCCGAGGCCGCGGGCCAGCGCCTCGACGTACGCCCGCCATGTCGTGCGGTCGGGATCGCGGAGGTTGTACGTGCGGCCCGCGGCGGCGTCGGACGCGCAGGCGGCGATCATCGCGTCGGCCGCGTTGGTCACGTACAGCAGTCCGGCCGGTACGTCGCCGCCGCGGATGTACACCATCTGGCGGCTGAGGAGCAGCGTCGCGATCTCGATGACGAAGTCCTTGCCGCGCGGCCCGTACACGCTGACCGGCCGCACCACGGTCAGCGGCAGCCCGGCGCGCGCGGCCGTCTCGCGCACGGCCTGCTCGCCGAGGAGCTTGCTGCGGTTGTACGGCAGGCCGATGTCGCGCGGCGGGGTGTCCTCGCCGCAGGGGCGCACGGGGTAGCCGTAGACGTCGGTGGTGCTGACGTGCAGGAAACGCTCGACGGTGCCCGCGTGCCGGGCCGCCTCGACGAGGTTGCGGCTGCCGTCGACGTTGACTCGCTGGAAGTCCGCCCACGGGCCCCAGTCGGCGGACAGGCCCGCGCAGTTGTACACGTGCCGCACCCCGGCCGCCGCCCGCCGCAGGCTGTCCGGATCGCCGAGGTCGCCCACGGCCACGTCGACGTCGAGCCCCGCGAACGCCGAGCGGTCGCTGCCCTCGCGGACCAGGACCCGCACGCGGTGGCCGCGTTCGGCGAGGCGGCGGGTGAGGTGGCCGCCGATGAAGCCGCCGGCGCCGGTCACGAGGACGTCGGGGGCGGAGGGTGCGGGCGCGGGTGCGGGGGAGGGGACGGTGTCCGGCTCGGCCCCGCCGACCGACTCTGTCGCGCGCGGCGCCGTCAACTCGCGGTCCGGCTCGGCCTCCTGGCCCGGCCCCGCCTCGCGGCGCGCCGCCGTCCCCGTGTGCCGCACCGTCCGCGAGGTCCCGTTCGTCTGCTTGCGTTCGGCCATGGCTCGCCCCAACAGGTCCAGTGCGCGGTCGAGTTCGTGCTCGGTGTGGTCGGCGTTGACGAAGAAGCGCAGGCGGCACTCGTCGCGCGGGACGGCGGGGTGGCCGATCGGCATCACGTTCACGCCGAGGCGGAGCAGCGCGTTGGACAGCGCCATGGTCTCCTCCCAGCCGCCGATGACGACCGGGATCACCGCGGACGCCCGCGACACGCCGATGTCGTACCCGCGGGCGCGGGCCGCGTCGCGGAAGTGCTCGGAGAGGTGCCGCAGCCGCGCCACGCGCTCCGGCTCGTCCCGCACGACCCGCAGCGCCTCCAGAGCTGCGGCCGTGTTGGCGGGCGAGATGCCGGTGCTGAAGATGTGCAGCGGCGCGGTGAACTTCAGGTACTCGACGAGGGGGCGGCGCGCCGCCACATAGCCGCCGAGGCTGCCGACGGCCTTGCTGAGCGTGCCCATCCACAGGTCGACGTCGGCGCGGTCGACGCCGAAGTACTCGCCGATGCCGCGCCCGGTGCGGCCGAGCACCCCGAGCGAGTGGGCCTCGTCGACCATCAGCATCGCGCCGTGCCGCCGCTTCACGTCGATGAACCGGGGCAGGTCGGGCAGGTCCCCGTCCTGGCTGTACGCGCCCTCGACGAGGACGAGCGCGCGGCGCGCCCCGGCCCGGCCCGCGGTGAGCAGCCGGTCGAGGGCGCGCCAGTCGTTGTGCGGGAACGGCCTGCGCCGGGCGCCGGACAGGACGCTGCCGCGCACCGCGCTGTCGTGGATCCACTCGTCGTGCAGGATCAGGTCCTCGGGGCCGAAGAGGTGCCCGATGGTCGCGACGTTCGTGGCGTGCCCGCCCGCGAACACGATCGCGGCCTCGGTGCCGAGGAACGCGGCGATCTCGGCGTCGAGCCGGTGGTGCAGCGGCGTCTCGCCGAACAGCAGAGGCGTCGCCGAGCAGGACGTGCCGTACCGGTCGACGGCGGCGCGCGCCGCCGCGCGGACCCGTGGATGATGGGACAGCGCGAGGTAGTTGAAGGCGGCGAAGTTGAGGACGGGGCGGCCGTCCACGCACGACCGGCCGCTGTTGAAACCCTCGTGCGTGCGCCCGTACGGGTTGTCGCCGTCGGCCGTCGCCTGCCGCAGGCGCCCCCGCAGTTCGCGGTACTCGGGCCACTCCTCGAAGACACGCTCCTGCCGCACGGCGGGCGCGGTCTCGACGCCGGGCCCGGGTGCCACGGACACCTCGGCGACCGTGGCCGTCTCGTCGGCCACGGGCACGGCGCCCGCGAGGAGGTCGGCGAGCTGCTCCACCGTGGGGTCCTCGGGCAGCCGCTCCCGGTTGCCGTTCAGCTGCCCGGGGAACCGCCGCGTCAGGGCCCGTTCCAGCTCGGCGCGCATCAGCGAGTCGAAGCCGAGGTCCGCGCCGAGCCGGGCGTCACGCGCGATCTGCGCGACGGCGTACCCGCAGACGCGCGACACCTGCGCGAACACTTCCTGCCGTCCGGTGCGGGGGTGGTCGGCCGCCGGAGGGGCGGGAGGCACCGCTTGCGGTACGTCCCTGGGCTCTCGCGGTACGGACGCGGGCTCCTGCGTCGCGTGGGCAGGCTCTCGCGGTACGCGGGCGGGGGCATGCGCGCGCCCCTCCGCGGACGCGTCCGTCGCGGCGGCGGCGCGCTCTGCCCCGGACACCACCCCGGTCGGCGTGAACCAGTACGGCTCCCGCTCCCACACCGCGTGCGGCACCGGCACCCGAGGCGCCCGCCGCCCCGCGTCGAGCGCCGCCCAGTCCACCGTGCCGCCCGCGCAGTGCAGCCGCCCGAGGGACGTGAGCAGTGTCTCCCAGTCACCCGTCGCGCCGGGCACGGCCCCACCCCGTCCCCGCCGCAGCGACGGCAGCCACAGGGCGGGCCGAGCGTCGGGCCCGGCGTCGGCGGGAGTCGTCGCGCGGCCCAGGCCGAGCAGCGTCGGGTGCGGGCCCATCTCTACGTACGCGGTGCAGCCGAGGCGCCGCAGGGCCGTGAGGCCGTCGGCGAAGCGCACGGTGCCGAGCAGATGGTCCACCAAGGCGTCGGCGTCGATCCGGCCGACGGGCTCCCCGGTGGCATCCGACACCCAGGTGATGACGGGCTCGGCGAAGCGCACGGAGCGGGCGGCCGCGCGCAGCGGCTCGGCGGCGCCCGCCATCAGCGGCGAGTGGAAGGCGCCGGAGACCGCGAGCGGCCTGACGACGACCGACCGCTCCGCGAGGTCCGCGCGGGCCCGCTCGACCTCCGCCCGGTCCCCGGAGAGCACCAGGTGGGTCGGCGCGTTGACGGCGGCCACCGCCAACGACCCATACCGCGACGCCACTTCTCGTACCGTCTCCGCGTCCCCGACACACGCGGCCATCGCGCCGTCGCCGGGCTGCTCGTCCATGAGCCGCCCCCGGGTCGCGGCGAGCGTGAGGGCGTCCCCGAAGGTCAGCGCGCCGGACACGCACGCGGCGGCGTACGCGCCCACGCTGTGCCCGAGCACGGCGGTGGGCCGCACGCCGAGGGACTGCCACAGCTCGGCGAGCGCGATCTCCAGGGCGACGAGGGCGGGTTGGCAGTACCGCGTGGCGCGCAGCCGGTCCGTGCCGTCCGGCGCGAACAGGACGTCGGTCAGGGGGGCGCCGAGGTGCGGCCGCAGCACGTCGTCCGCGCGGTCGATGGCACGGGCGAACGGCTCGTGCGTGTCGTACAGGCCTCTGCCCATGCCCGGGTACTGCGTGCCCTGGCCGCTGAACAGGAACGCCGTGCGCGGCTCGGGCCCGTGCCCGGCGGCGGCGCGCACCACGGCCGTCGAGGCCTCGCCCCGGGACAGCGCGTCGAGCCCGGCGTCGAGCGCCGCTGCGGACCCGCCGACGACGACGGCGCGGTGTGTGAGCACGGCCCGGCCGGTGTGCGCGGCGCGGCACAGGTCGGCGAGGGGCGCGTCGGGGTGGGCGGCCAGGTGGGTGCGCCAGCGCCGGGCCAGGGTGGTCAGGGCGGTCGGTGTGTGGCCCGACAGGCACAAGGCGTGTACCGGCCGCGCGGTCGGGGCGGGCGCGGGGTCGGGTGCGGGCGGGGACTCCAGGACGACGTGGGCGTTCGCCCCGCCGAAGCCGAAGGAGCTGACGGCGGCGCGGGCCGGGCCCGTGCCGGGCAGGGGTGTCAGGCGGGTCGGTACATCCAACCCTGCTCCGTTCCAGTCGAGTTGGCGGTTCGGCGTGGTCAGGTGCAGCGTCGGCGGCACCTCGCGCTCGCGGACGACGAGCGCCGCCTTGATGAGGCCCGCGACGCCCGCGGCCGCCTCCAGATGCCCGATGTTGGTCTTGACGGAGCCGACCAGGCAGCGGGCGCCGTCCGGACGGCCCATGCCGTACGCGGCCGCGAGGCCCTCCCACTCGACCGGATCGCCGAGCGGCGTACCGGTGCCGTGCGCCTCGACGTAGTCGATCTCCTTGCCGCTCAACCCGGCCCGCGCCAGGGCCTGTTCGACGACGGCGCGCTGCGCGGAGCCCTTCGGCGCGGTCAGGCCGTTGGCGCGCCCGCCGTGCCCGGTGGCCGAGCCCCTGATCACCGCGTGCACGCGGTCGCCGTCGGCGAGGGCGGCCGAAAGGGGCTTGAGCAGGACCAGGCCCGCGCCCTCGCCGCGCACATAGCCGCCCGCCGCGTCGTCGAACGTACGGCAGCGTCCGTCCGCCGCCAGCATCCCGCCGTCCGTGAACGCCACGGACAGGCCGGGCGTCAGCATCAGGTTCACCCCGCCCGCGAGCGCCGCCCCGCACTCGCCCCGGCGCAGGCTGTCGCACGCCAGGTGGACGGCCGTCAGGGACGAGGAGCAGGCCGTGTCCAGGGCGAGGCTCGGGCCGCGCAGGTCGAGGGTGTAGGAGAGCCGGTTGGCGGCGATGGAGTGCGCGTTGCCGGTGGCGCCGTGCACGTCAACCGTGTCGAGGCGGCCCATCTGGAGCTCGGCGTAGTCGTGGCTGCTGATGCCGACGAACACGCCGGTGGCGGAGCCCGCGTACGACGTCGGGTCGTGGCCCGCGTCCTCCAGCGTTCCCCAGGCCGTCTCCAGGAGCAGCCGCTGCTGCGGGTCCATGCGGACCGCTTCCCGCGCCGAGAGCCCGAAGAAGCGGGCGTCGAACTCCTCGACGCCGTCGACGAACCCGCCGAAGTCCGGGGCCGCCACCCGCGCGGCGTCCCACCGGCCGCGCGGGACCTCGGTGATCGCGTCGCGGCCGTCGCGAAGGAGGCGCCAGTAGCTGTCCGGGTCGGGCGCGCCGGGGAAGCGGCAGCCGATCCCGACGACGGCGATCGGCTCGTGCGCGTCGCCGGGACCGGCAGCCACGGCGGCGGGCGTCGCGGCCGTCGTCGTGCCCGCCGCGCCGAGATGGGCGGCGATCGCGCGGATCGTCGGATGGTCGAAGACCACGGACGCGGGGATCTCGCGGCCGGTACGGGCACTCAGTTCCGCCAGGACCGCCACGGCCTGCTTGGAGTCAAGACCGAGCGAGGCGAGCGGCCGGGACGGGTCGACGGCCGTCGCGGCGAGCCCCAGACGCTCGGCGACCCGGGCGGTCAGCCACGCCTCGACGGAGTCCGGGTCCCAGGTCCCGTCGGCATCAGGCACCCGCTCGGCGAGCAGCCCGGTCAGCGTGTCGAGCCGCGGCCGCACGAGCAGCTCCCCGACCGGGATCGGCACACCGAGGCGCCGCTCCAACTCCCGTACGACGAGCAGCAGCCGGGGGTGGTCGAGGCCGAGGTCGGCGAACGTGCGGGTGGCGCCGCCGGAGACGTCGGGGACGTACGCGCGCAAGACCTCCTCGACCGCCGCGCCCACCGGCTGCCCCCGCCGCTGTCCCAGTGGCGCGGCCGGGACCGGCGTGTCGCGGGCGACGCTGGCCGCGACCACCTTCAGGCCGAGGCCGAGGAAGTCCGCGCGGCACGCCTGGCGTTGGATCTTCCCGCTGGTGGTCCGGTGCACCGTGGACCGCTTGAGCAGGACGACGGCGTGCGGCGTCACCTCGTGCTCGTCGGCTATCGTCGAGCGCAGCCGGGCGAGCAGGCCCGGCGCGTCGGCGGCCCGACGGCCGTCGATCTCGTACGCCACGACCAACTGCTCCGCGCCGTCGACCTCGACGGCGAAGGCGGCGCCGCAGCCCGCGCGGACGGCCGGGTCGGCCTGCTCCACGGTCAGTTCGATGTCGTGGGGGTAGTGGTTGCGGCCCTGCACGATGACGACGTCCTTGGTGCGGCCGACGACGTGCAGTTGGCCGTCGCGCAGGAAGCCCAGGTCGCCGGTGCGCAGATACGGCGTGTCGGGCTCGCCCTCCAGATAGGCGCCGAAGGTGTCCGCGGTGGCCTCGGGCCGGCGCCAGTAGCCGCGCGCCACGCTGGCGCCCGTGAGCCACACCTCGCCGACCGTGCCCTCGCCGGGGACCCGCCGCCGCGCTGCCGCGTCCACGACCGCCACGTCCACGCTGTCGACGGCGGGGCCGCAGGCGACGACCCGCGTGACTCGGTGTCCGGCGGCCTTCCCGGCTTCGGTGGCCTCCGTGGCGACGCCCGCGCCGAGCGCCGCCGCGTCGAACTCCCCGACGGCGGGCGGCTCGTGGGCGCGCACGCCCGTCACCATCAGGGTGGCCTCCGCCAGGCCGTAGCAGGGCAGCAGCGCGCTCCGCCGGAACCCGCGGGCGCCGAACCGCTCGACGAACCGGTCCAGGGTGTCGGCGCGCACCGGCTCCGCGCCGTTCAGGGCGAGCCGCCAGTGCCGCAGGTCGAGCCGGTCGCGCTCCTCGTCGGTGATCCTGCGGACGCACGCCTCGAAGCCGAAGTTGGGGGCGACGCTGGTCGACGCGCCCGTGTCGGACAGGGCCTGCAGCCACAGCAGGGGGCGGCGCACGAACGACATCGGCGCCATCAGGTGCGCGGGGAACCCGCCGTACAGCGGCGACAGGATGCCGCCGATCAGGCCCATGTCGTGGTACGGCGGCAGCCACGACACCATCTGCGAGTCCGCGTCGTGCGCCAGCCTGCGGTGGATGGCGGCGAGGTTGTGCAGCAGATTGCTGTGGCTGACCATGACGCCCTTCGGGGCGGACGTCGAGCCGGAGGTGTACTGGAGGAAGGCGAGGGAGTCGCCGGTGAGGTCCGGCGCCCGCCAGTCGCCCGCCTCCGCGATGTCCGCCTGCCCGTCCATGCCGTCGCCCGCCACCGCGTCCGCGCCGTCCGCCGCGCCGGACCCGCCCCCCGTCACCAGCCACCGCAGCCCGCCGAGCCCGAGCGCGGCGAGGTCGTCCTTCCGGTCGCCCGCGAACCGCGAGAGGCCGCCCGTGGTGAGCGCGTGCGTGGCCCGCGCGTCCCGGGCGATGGCCGCGAGCCGGGGCATGGTCTGCCCGAACCTGCGGGTGTCCGGGGGATACACGGGGACGGCGATGGCCCCCGCGTACAGACAGCCGAGGAAACCGGCGATGTAGTCGAGGCCGGGCGGGTGCAGGAGCAGCACCGGGTCGCCCGCCGCGCCCTCGCGCCGGAGCAGGGCGGCGACGTGCCGGGCCCGCAGGTCGAGGTCGGCATACGTCCAGGAGCGCTCGCCGGGCCCCGGGTCGGCTGTGCCGCCCCGCACCGGGGCCTCGGAGCCGCCGAGGAAGCGGTAGGCGAGCGCGTCCGGGCGCCGTGCCGCGTGGTGGCGCAGCAGGGCGACGAGGGTCTGCGGCTCGCCGCCGCGTCCGTGGGTCTCGGTCGGGCCTTGGGTCATGTACGTCTCCGTCACTTGCCGGGCACGGCACGCGGGGCGGGGCCGGGCGCGGGCCGGGGTGTGGGCGCCGGGCGAGGTGTGGGCGCCGGTCCGCCGAGGCGCCGGTAGTCGGTCTTGCCGTTGGCGTTGTGCGGCAGCTCGTCCAGGCAGGTGGCCGTGCGCGGCAGCATGTAGCGCGGCAGATAGCGCGCGCAGTGCCGCTTCAGCTCGATGAGGCCGGGCCGGGGCGTCTCGCCGTTGAGGGTGAAGTAGAGGGCGATGGCGGTGTCGGGGCCGCCGGTGTCGGCGACGACGGCGGCGTGCGCGATGCCGGGGTGGCGCAGCACGGCCGCCTCGATCTCGCCGAGTTCCACGCGATGGCCCGCGAGTTTCACCATGCGGTCCTTGCGGCCCCGGTACACCAGGGCGCCGCCGCCGTGGCGCACGTCGTGGCTCACCAGGTCGCCGGTGGCGTGCCGGCCCCCGCGGTGTCCGGCCGCGGCGGGCTCGACCTCTCCGCGCCAGTAGCCGGGGGTGACGCAGTCGCCCTCGACGACGAGTTCGCCGAACGCGTCCGGGCCGGTCAGGGCGCGGCCGTCGGCGTCGACGACGGACACCTTGGCGCCGGGCAGGGGGGTGCCGATGGGGACGGGTTCGTGGCGGTCCAGGTCCTCGGGGCGCACCCGGTGGTAGGTGCAGACGTTCGTCTCCGTCGGCCCGTACAGGTTGTAGAGCGCGGTGTCCGGCGTCAACTTCTCCGCCAGGGCGCGTAGGTGGGGGATCGGGAACACCTCGCCCGCGAACAGGACGTACCGCAGTCCCCGGGCTGCGTCGGGGGTGAGCGCGCCCGACACGGTGAGCAGCCGCAGCACGGACGGCACCGAGTACCAGACGCTGACGCCGTGGTCACGGATCCCGGCGGCGAGCGCGGCCATATCGCGGGCCTGCCCGTCCGGCACGATCCACAGGCCCGCGCCCACCGACAGGGCGGTGAACAGGTCGAACGTCGACAGGTCGAAGTTGAACGAGGCGTGGTTGGCGAACACGTCACCAGGGCCGACGTCCAGTTCCTCGCGCGCCCACCGGATGAAGCACGCCAGGTTCCGGTAGCTGATCCGCACGCCCTTGGGCGTGCCGGTCGACCCGGAGGTGTACAGGATCGCGGCGAGGTCGTCGCGGCCCAGGGGCGGCAGCAGGACGACGTGGCCCGCGGCGCCCGCGGTGAAGGCGGACCAGGTGACGGTGGACCGGGCGACGGAGGCCCCGTGGTGTGCGGGGTCCGGGTGGCGCGGGCGGACCTGATCCGGCCTTACCTGGCCCTCGACCCCACCCCCACCCCCGTCCCCGTACCCGTACTCGTACTCGTCCACGAGTACGACCACCCGTACAGAATCCGGCAGTTGACGCTCCATCAGCATGTCCAGGCGACGGCTGTCCGTGACCAGCGCGACCGGCTCCGCGTCCCTGAGGATCGTCTCCACGCGGGCCACCGGTTGCCCGCCGTCCAGCGGGACGTACGCGCAGCCCGCGTGCAGGGCGCCGAGGATCGCCTCGGCGTAGCGCGGCTGTTTGTCCGTCCAGATGGCGACCCGGTCGCCGACCTCGGCACCCAGGCCGAGCAGCCCGGCGGCGACGGCGGCGACCTGCCCGGCGAGTTCGCCGTACGTGCGGGCGTCGGGCCCGACGAAGGCGAGTCGCGTGGACTGTTCGGCGCTCGGCGGCCAGGGCTTGCGGATCAGCGCGACGTCCGACAGCTCCGGCAGGCCAAGTGGTCCGGACGGCCCCGGAAGATCGGGCGTCCTCGAGAGGTCGGACAGGCGGGGCTCCTGGGGCGGCTCGGTCATCGCGCTCACCCGGCCGACGGCAGGACGCCGGTCTCGCGGGCCGCGTCGACGAAAACGCCCGCGGCGGTCTCGAGATCCTCGCGGGTGTGCTCGCAGGTGACGCTGACCCGCAGCCGCGCGTCGCCGAGCGGCACGCCCGGGAACACCACCGTCTGGCAGAACAGACCACGGGCCCGCACGGCCCGGCCCATCTCCAGGGCCCGCCGCTCGTCGCCGATGACCAGCGGCAGGATGGCGCTCTCGGTGTGCTCCAGGTCGAAGCCCGCGTCGGCGAGCAGGCGGTGCAGGGAGCGGATGTTGTCCCAGAGCCGGGTGATCCGCTCCGGCTCCGCCTCGATCAGGTCGAGGGAGGCGATGAGCCCGGCGGCGACCCCGGCGGGGATGTTGGCGGCGAAGACGTAGGAGTGGGCGTAGAAGCGCAGGTACTCGACGACGTCCTCGTCGCCGACGACGAAACCGCCCATGCCCGCGAGGGACTTGCTCATCGTGCCGAGCTCCAGGTCGACCTCGCCCTTGAGGCCGAAGTGCTCGGCGGTGCCCGAGCCGCGCGCGCCGAGCACGCCCGTGGCGTGCGCGTCGTCGATCATGACGCGGGCGCCGTACTCCTTGCCGAGCCGGACGATCTCGGGCAGGTCGCAGATGTCGCCGTGCATGCTGAACACGCCGTCCGCGACGATGAGTTTGCCCGCGGTCCGGTCGTCGCAGCGCTTGAGGACGCGCTCCAGGTCCGCCATGTCGTTGTGCTGGTAGATCTTGCGGACCGCGCCGGAGAGCCGGGCGCCGTCGACGATGCTCATATGGTTGAGCTTGTCGACGATCAGCGTGTCGTAGCTCTTGACCAGCGCGGAGATGGTGCCGAGGTTGGCGGCGTACCCGCCCGGATAGACGATGCACGCCGGGCGGCCCTTGAACGCGGCCAGGCGCCGCTCCAGCTCCTTGTGCAGCATGTTCGTGCCACCGATGAAGCGCGACCCGGTGTGCGTGGCGCCGAAGGCGCGGGTGGCCTCGCAGACCGCCTCGATGACCTTCGGGTGGTTGGCGACGCCCAGGTAGTTGTTGGAGGCGAACATCAGGAACTCGCGCTTGCGGCCGGTGAGTTCGTCGAGAATGAGGGCGCGGCCGCCGCAGCGGGAGTGCAGTGGCATCCCGTACCAGTACAGGTGCTCGGCCTCGCGGCCGCGCAGATGGCTCCGGAAGCTGCGGGTCTTGGCGAAGAGGTCGCCGTCGCGGCCCTCCACGAAGTCCTTCATGGAGCGGCTGTCCCAGGAGGCGGCGCGGTCCGGGTCGCCGGTGCCGGTGGCTGGGCCCGCTCCGTCGTCGCGGCCGGTGTCGCGGTACGCCCGCAGCTCGGCGATCAGGTCGCGCGGGGACTGCGCGGTCAGGGTGCCCGCGAGGTCGTCGGGCAGGCCGAGGTCGCGGGCGCAGTCGGCGAAGATCGACACCAGGACCACCGAGTCGATGCCCAACTCGCCCTCGAAGTCGGCGTCCAGGGGGAGTTGGTCGCGCCGGTACTGGGTGTGGTGCATGGCGGCGCGGAGGACGGCCGCCAGGACGGGGTCCTCGGGGGCGGGTGCCGGTGCGGACCCGGCGGCGGGGGAGGGGGCGGCACCGGGGGGCCGGCCCGAGGCCGTGAGGGCCTCCTCGACGGCGGCGGTCAGCTCGCGGATCGTGTGCAGGCCGTCGGGCAGCGGCGAGCCGAGCGCGAAGCGCTCCTTGACCAGGGCGAGGATCGACTCGTGGATGACGGAGTCGATGCCGAGGTCGGCCTCGAAGTGGCTCTCGGGCAGCAGGTACGACTCGTCGTACAGCGTCCGGGAGGCGACGATGTCCACGATCGCGCGCTGCACGGCGGCGCCCTCGTGGCCCTTCTCGGTGGCAGTGGTGGCATCGGTCATCGCACGCCCTCCCCCTGGGCCCGCAGCCGTTCGACGAGTGCGGCGATCGTGTCGACGGATCGGAAGTTCGCCGGGGAGATCTCCCGCAGCGGCACGGTGATGCGGAAGTCGCTCTGCAGGTAGTGCACGAGGTCGAAGATCCCGGCCGAGTCGATGATGTTCAGCTCGGCTATGGGAAGTTGGGCGTCGAGGCCTTCGGTGTCGCCGTCGAGCCACACGTCGGCGATGTAGTTGATGATCGACTGCTCGGTGGTCATGGCCGCCCTACGCTCGCTCTCCGGTGGCCGACGCCGCGGGGGCGCTCGGGCTCGGCACGCGGAGCCCGTCCTCGATCAGCCCGGCCACCGCCGCGACCGTGTCGCCCGGCGTCGCCGCGTCCTCGCCGACGGCGACCTGGAACTCGGACTGGATGACGAGGAGCAGCTCGACGAGGAACAGCGAGTCCATGTCGAGCTCTTCGAACTTGGTGTCGGGGCCGATCTCCGAGCGGTCCACCTCGAACCGGTCGACCAGCAGCTCGACCAGCCTGTCGTACGTCTCGCTCATGCGGTTCTCCTCAGATGTGGTCAAGGCGTGGCCAGGTCAGCACCGTCGACCCCCAGGTCAGGCCCCCGCCGAACGCGGTGAGCAGCACCCGGTCGCCCACCCGCAGGACGCCGTCGGCGTGGGCCTGGTCCAGGGCGAGGGGGATGGACGCGGCGGCGGTGTTGCCGACGTCGGCGATATTGCTGAAGCAGCGCGGCCGCGGGACGCCCACCTCGTCGGCCACGTGATGGGTGATGCGCAGGTTGGCCTGGTGGCCGACCAGGTGGTCGACGT
Source organism: Streptomyces sp. NPDC041205 (assembly GCF_055591765.1). NCBI lineage: Bacteria > Bacillati > Actinomycetota > Actinomycetes > Kitasatosporales > Streptomycetaceae > Streptomyces > Streptomyces sp. NPDC041205. The sequence goes on from NZ_JBVIZH010000010.1 coordinate 21,854, forward strand.
CCGCCGATGTCCACTCGGCGCGGTCGAGCACGGCCCGCGCCGAGGCGGACATGCGCTGCACGGCGTGCCGGAAGACCTCCTTGCCGTCCATCGTGAAATAGCGGTCGCCGGCCCGCGGGGAGCAGCCCGACAGACGCTGGCGCGAGCCGCCCGCGGGCACCGTGATCAGGTCCTCCCGCCCGCCGTCGCTGCCCAGGTCGAACGGGCCGAGCGCGCCCGGCTCCGCGGGATCGCCCGCGCGCAGCACCACCGCGCCCGCGCCGTCGCCGAAGATCACCGAGGTGGAGCGGTCGTCCGGGTCGAGCAGCGTGGAGAACGTCTCCGCGCCGATCACCAGGACCCGGTCGGCGGCGCCGGCCGCGATGAGCCCGGCCGCCGTGGCGAGGGCGTACACGAAGCCCGTGCACACCGCCGAGACGTCGAAGGCGGCGGTCCCGGTCAGGCCGAGGCGCGCCGCGACGACGGGCGCGGTCGCCGGGCACGGCCGGTCCGGAGTGGTGGTGGCGAGCAGCACGGCGTCGACGACGGGTGTGCCGGAAGACTTCAGGGCCTTGGCGCCCGCGCCGACCGCGAGATCGGAGGTGGCGGTGCCGGGCGCGGCGAAGTAACGCTGCCGGATCCCGGTGCGGGAGCGGATCCACGCGTCGGAGCTGTCGAGGCGCGCGGCCAGCTCGTCGTTGCTGACGGCGGTCGGCGGCAGACAGCCGCCGACCCCGGTGAGCACCGCGGCACGGGTCGGTGACGGTCGGCTCGGTGGGGGTGCGGTCACGCGTGCTCCTCGGTCTCCCGGACGGCAGGACGTGGGTGCGGTTACCGAGTCTCGCCGGGCGGGCTGACGGGAAGAGGCCGCGCGTGCTGACGGCTCGCTGACCGCCCGCTGATCGCCCCCGGCGGCGCGGCTGCGGGCGTCCCCGCGGCCCTCGGGGTCAGCCATCGGTCAGCGTCCGGCGCGGCGGGCGGTCAGGCGCGGCCCGCAGACTCGACCCCAGGCGACCGGAGAGGTGGGGCGCATTAGATGAGCGCGATGCACGGCAGGTTGGCCGGTCTGCCGGTCGACCGTTCCGACGTGGACCCCGCGGAGCTCGCTCCCGACACCACGTTCGCGGACCTCGACATGGACTCGCTCCACCTGCTCGAACTGTTCCTCGTCGGCCACGCCGAACCGGGCGTGGCCGTGGGCGAGCACGCGGCGACACCCAGGGCCACGATCGGGGCGGTGGCGGAGATGCTGGCGCGGAGGGCGGAGGTGGGGGCGGACGCGGGCGCGGCGGAGGTGTCGGGGCCGGTGCGCGTGTCGGGATCGGCGCGGGCTGCGGATGCGGTACGGGGACGGGCCTCGGTACGAGGCCAGGTTCCGGTACGAGGACGCGACCCGGTACGAGCCTCGGCTTCGGTACGGCCACCGGTCTCAGGACGGCCACCCGACTCGAAACGACGACCGGCTCCCGTACAGGCATCGGCTCCTGCACGGACATCGGCTCCTGCGCGGACATCAGCGCAGGAACAGGCGCCCGCACCGGCACGGCCCCCGCGACCGGCACCGGCGCCCGCCCCGCCCACGGCAGCCGACCGCACCAGCCCCGCCCCCGGCGCGTCCGCCCCCGCTGCGTCCACCCCCGCCTCATGACGCGCCCCGCACCCGCGCGCGGCCCGGACGACATCGCCGTCACCGGCCTCGGACTCGTCACCGCCGCGGGCATCGGAGTGGCCGACACCTGGGCCGGGGTGTGCCGGGGGCGGTCCGCGGCGGCCACCGACCCGGGGCTCGCCGGGCTGCCCGTGGACATCTCCTGCACGGTGCCGGGCTTCAGCGCCCGCCGACACGTCGGCCGACGCAGCGCGTTGACGCAGGACCGGTTCAGCCAGCTGTCCGTCGCCGCCGCGCGCGAGGCCGTCGCGGACAGCGGGCTCGACCCGGACACCTGGGACGGGGCCCGCGTCGGCGTCGTCGTCGGCTGCGGCCTCGGCGGCGTGGCGACCTGGGAGGCCCAGCACCGCCGCCTGCTCGACCAGGGACCGCAGGCGGTGTCGGCGCTCCTGATCCCCATGCTCGTACCGAACATGGTCGCCGGGCACCTCGCGATGGACCTGCGCGCGACCGGACCGAACCTGGTGACCGCGACGGCCTGCGCGTCCGGCGCGACCGCCATCGGCACGGCGCTGCACCTGCTGCGCGACGGCAACTGCGACGTGGTGGTCGCGGGCGGCGGCGAGGCCGGGGTGACGCCCCTGATGGTCACCGGCTTCGCGCAGATGGGCGCGCTGTCCCGGCGGCTCGACGAACCCGCCGCCGCCTCCCGGCCGTTCGACCGGGACCGGGACGGGTTCGTCATCGGCGAGGGCAGCGGCATGCTCGTCCTGGAGCGCGCGGCGGACGCCCGGGCGCGCGGCGCCACCGTGCGGGCCCGCGTCGCCGGGTACGGCGCGTCGGCCGACGCGCACCACATGACCGCGCCCGACCCGCGCGGCACCGGCGTGCTGCACGCGCTGCGCACGGCGCTCGCGCGGGCGGGCGTCGTGCCGGACGAGGTCGACCACGTCAACGCGCACGGCACCTCGACGCCCCTGAACGACGCGGCCGAGGCGGCGGTGCTGCGCGAGTTCCTCGGCGCGGGCGCCGCGGTCACCTCCGCCAAGGGGGTGCTCGGCCACACCCTGGGCGCGGCCGGCGCGATCGAGGCCGCGCTGACCGTCCTCGCCGTCCAGCACGGCACGGTGCCGCCGACCGCCAACCTCCACGACCAGGACCCCGACATCGACCTCGACATCGTCTCCGGGGCCGCGCGCACCCGGAAGCTGGACGTCGCGGTCAGCAACTCCTTCGGCTTCGGCGGCCAGAACGCCGTCCTGGTGGTGACCGCGCCATGAGCCGGGGCACGCCCGTCCCCCCACCCACCCCCGCACCCCCTGCCCGGCACCCCGGGCCCGAGCCCCGCCCCACGGCGGCGCCGGTCCGCCGAGAGCGAGGCACCCATGACCCTCACGGTCCCGCACACCGCGCTGGCCCACCTGGAGGAACAGGTCCAGGACGCGCTGCGCCGAGCCGACGACAGCGCCCTCGACGTGCTGGGGTACGGCGAGATCACCCTTGTGCTCCGGCTCCGCACCGACGCGGGCTCCTTCGCCTGCAAACGGCTGCCCGTCTTCCCCGACCGGGGCCGCTTCGATCGCTACCGGCACTCGCTCGACGCGTATCTGCGCCGGCTCGCCGACCGGGGCCTGACCGTCGCGCCCACCGAGGTCTGGCACACGGCCGGTCCTTCCGGGCGGATCACGGCGTACTGCGTGCAGCGTGAACTCCCGCCGGAGCGGCTCTGCTCCCGCCTTCTGCACACCGAGGACGAGGCATGGGCGAAGAACTTCTTCGCCCGCTTCCTCGACCGCGTCGACACCGCCGTGCACCCGACGCTCGGCCTGGACGCGCAGGCCTCCAACTGGGTCGACGTCCAAGGAGAGTTGACGTACCTGGACGTCACCACACCGCTCATGCGCGACGGCCGTGGCCGTGAACTCCTCGACGTGCGGCTCTTCTTCACCTCGCTGCCGTGGATCCTGCGCGACGTCGTCCGCGTCTCCGTGGCCAAGTCGATCTTCGACAAGTTCTACGCGACGCGCGGCGTGCTCCTGGACTTCCTCGGCAACCTCCACAAGGAACACCTCGACGCGCTCGTCCCCGCTTTCCTGGAGCAGGCCAACGCCCGCCTCACCGAGCCGATCACGGCCGCCGAGGTCGCCGCGTACTACCGCGACGACGCGCGGATGTGGGAGCTGATCCAGCGCCTGCGCGCCGCCGACCGCCTCTGGCACCGCAAGATCCGGCGCAGGCCCTACCCCTTCCTGCTGCCGCCGCCCGTGGACCGCTGACGCCCGGACAGCCGGGCCCGTGCGATCGACGACTGCTCACCTGCCCCCCGTGTGGAGCCGAGGAGAACACGACGATGACCACAGACCGGGCCCCGACCCCCGGTGTCCCCGCCGCGCCCACGACCGGTGCCCCCGCCGCCTCCGCCGCCTCAGCCGTCTCCGCCGCTTTCGCCGACGCCCTGCGGGAAGCGGCCCGGATCGCCGTGCTCAGCCCCTCGTCCCACAACTGCCAGCCGTGGGCGGTGGCGTGGGCCAGGAGCGAGGGGGCCCGTGCGGCCGCCGCGCGGGTGCTGGACGGGGAGGCCGGGGTGCCCGCGACGTCCGAGGTGCCTCAGGGGGCCGATGGTCCCGGAGGCGGGCGTGGCGACGGGACGTGTCAGTACCTCGTCCTCGGACTCGACCGGAGCCGGGAGCTGCGGTCGCTGCCCGCCCACGCCGTCGAGATGCTGCTCAGCTGCGGCCTGTACTGGCAGCTCCTGCTCCGGGCCCTGGAGGCGCAGGGCTGGTCGGTGGACGCCCTGCGCTTCGCGGACGGCCCGTTGGACCCGGGGGCGGCGCGCGGGGTCGAACTGCCCGGGACCACGTGGCCCCGGTCGTGGACGGGGCTGTGCGTGGCGCGGCTGCGCTGCCGGGCGGGGGCGGGGGTCGGTGTCGAAGCGCGGGGCGCGGTTGGTGCGGAAGCCCGGGGCAGGGCTGGGGCCGGAAAGGATGCCCGGGACGGGGCCGGAGCCGGGACCGATGGCGCGCCCACGACCGGTGCCGGGTCCATGACCGGTGCCGGGCCCACGACCGCTGCCGGGCCCACGATCGGCGCCGGGGCCGGAGGCGAAGTCGGCCCCGGTGCCCGGGACGGCGGCGCGGAGCTGCGTACCCTGCGTGCCGCCGCCCGCGCCCGCCGCACCAACCGTGCCCCCTACCACCCGCAGCCCGTCCGGCCCGCTCTCCTGGACGGGCTGCTCGCCCCCTCGGGGTGCGCGGCGGCACGCGGCGCGGACGTCACCGTGCGGCATCTGACGTCCGGCGCCGACCGCGCGGCGGTCGCCGACCTCGTGGCCGAGCACGGCGGCCGCGACTTCAGTCACCGCGAGGCCTGGCGCGAGACGTACGCGTTCCTGCGGGCCGACCGGGCCGAAGCCGCCGCGCGCGGCGACGGGTTCGCCCTCGACCAGCTGTTCGGGCCGCTGTCGTGGCCGAGCAGGCAGACCCTGCGCGCCGCCCTCGCGCCCGCGACGATGCGGCTGCTCGGCCCCGTCGGCTACGACCGCTTCGTCGGCCGCCGCCTCGCCCACGGCCTCGCCCGGATGATGCGGCTCACGCCCGTCGTGGTCGCCATGAGCTTCGACCGGACGGAGCCGACGCTCGCGGACGCCGTCAAGGGCGGAGCACGACTGGCCGATTACTGGCTGCGCGTGACCACCGCCGGGCTCGCCCTGCACCCCGTGAGTGTCGTACTCCAGCACGAAGACCTGCGGACGGCCTTCCAGTCGAGCCTCCGGATGCCGGGGCGCGCCTTCTTCATCAGCCGCCTCGGCTGGCCCGTCATCGAGTTCCCGTGCTCCCCACGTCGCCCTGCCGACGCACACCTGCGGAGGATCTGACTTTCCCGTCACGCCGTTTCGAGCCATTCTCACGCTTCTTTAAACAATCCTCGACCAGATGCCAGTTGCGCCCACATAATGTTGCAGTGCGGACGGCATATTCCGCACCCGTGAGTCTGCCCGGATACGCCGCGAGCGGGGGCGTGCGGACAGGGAAAGCGGAGATTCGAACAGTAGCCGGATATGTTTACGGGCAGCAGTGACGAGGGGGACCCGAAGGCGCATGTTCGTGTCATTAAAAGGGGGGCGGCGAGATGGGGAACTGCTGCAAGGGGCACCTGCCGGAAGTCACTCGCGGGCCGGGGAGGCCGGCCCGCTCGGGCGTGATGCCGTGACGGGCGAGGGGAGAGGGACGGGAGGGACGGTCCGGTGCGACCGGCGCGGGCACGGCCCGCGGCCGGGCGAGACGCGGTGAGGCGGCGATCCATGAAGATCCGCGTCCTGGTGTGCTGCGACGAGTCGATCATGTCCGCGGCGATGCGCGCGCTGCTCGATCAGCAGCCCGACCTAGAGGTCCTCGGATTCACCACCGGACGTGAATCCGCCGTGGCCGTGGCCGAGTTGACGCCTCACGTCATGATCGTGGTGGCGTCGGCACTCGGCCTGGACGACAGCCGTGAGCTGGCGGAGCTCGCCGCCCTGACGAAGATAGTCCTGATCGCCAAGGCCGAGTCCGCGCACCGTTCCGTCGAGGCCCTGTGTGTCGGCGTCAGAGCGGTCCTCGCCCCGGACTCCTCCGCGGACGACCTAATCCACGTGCTGCGCACGGTGAGCGCGGGTGCCTCCATGGTGATGCCGGCGGCCGCCCGGCGCAGCCTCCAGGGCCTGCCCCGGCAGGGGCGTTCGTGCGGGACCGAGCGCAGGGCCGTCGATCTCACGCCGCGTGAGTCCGAGGTGATCGTGCTGCTCGCCCAGGGGAAGTCCAACGCGGAAGTCGCCGAGAAACTCTCGGTGTCCCTCGCGACCGTTCGGTCTCATGTTCACCATGTGCTTCGAAAGATGGGTGTGAGCACACGCGCCCAGGCAGTGGCCATCGCCTATGAAACCGGTTTGATGGCGGCAATAGGGCGGACCGCTGAATTCCGTGGCCAAGAGGGATGAACGGGCCCTGGCCGGGAATGACGACACTGCCTGATTCCGTATCACAGAATTATCGGGACCGGTATCCGGCCCCCACGCGATCGCCGGTCAACTCGGCCACCACCGTGGCCATCTTCTCGAATTCGGCGACCAGTCCACGGAATGTGTCGGACCGCATATCGCGTTCGAAGTCCGTTCGGTCAGTCACTTCGATGATCTCGAAGTACTCTCCGGGCGCCGAGGCCTCGGCGTCCGTGACGCGCTGCACGGCGAACGCCACCACCCCCGGCAGCCGCGGACACGCCGCGTAGTCCACGTCCCGGACCCAGGACTCGAACCGCTCCGGGTCCACGCCATCGAGCAGCCGGATGCGATGCACGATGACGGTGGTGGCGGGCGCGTCGGCGCCGCCGTCCCGAGCGGTGCCGGATGTGGTGAGCGACATGGTGAAGGACATCCCGTCAGTCGGAGGGGTGCGGTCGGTCGGAGAGCGGTGCCCGTACGGTCAGTGCCTGCCGCAGGCGGTGCTCCTACGGTCAGTGCCTGCCGCCCGCGCGGCGGTTGCCGCCGAGGCCCAGGGCGCGGGCGATGTTGTTCTTCTGGATCTCATTGGTCCCGGAGAAGATGCGCGCGGGCAGCGCGTCCCGCAGCAGCGTCTCGGCGTCGCCGCCGGTGAGTACGCCGAGCGCTCCCCGCAGTTGGACCGCGTCGAGGCCGATCCGGACGGCCGCCTCGCTGACGGCGAGCTTCGCGAGCGCGGGCGCGACCTCGTCCTCGCTGCCGCGCGCGAGGCCCCGTGCCGCCTTGTGGAGCAGCAGCCGCGCCGACTCCAGGGCCAGCGTCATGTCGACGACGCGATGGCTCACCGCCTGGAAGCCGCCGATGGGCACACCGAACTGCTCCCGCTCCTTGACGTACGTGACCGTGGACTCCACCACGCGCCGCATCGCGCCGAGATACGCCGCGAACAGACAGGTGCGCTCCCACTTCATGGAGCCCGCGAACACGCTGGCCCCCGCCCCCTCGGCGCCGAGGACGTGGCTCGCGGGCACCACGCATCCGTCCAGGCGTACATCGGCCGTCGGCGAGCCGCGCAGTCCCACCTTGTCGTACGCGGGCCCGACCGTGAGCCCCGGAGTGTCCGCCTCGACGACGAACGCCGTCAGACCGAAGAAGCCGCCGCCGGGCGCGGTCGCCGCCTGCACCACGAAGACGTCCGCGACGGGCGCGTTCGTCGTGAACGCCTTGGCGCCGTCGAGGACGTAGTGGTCGCCCTCGCGCACCGCGCGCGTCCGCAGCGCGAGCGTGTCCGAACCGGCCTCCGGCTCCGTGATGGCGTGCGCCGCGATCCGCTCGCCCGAGCACAGCGCGGGCAGCCACCGCTGTTTCTGCCGCTCCGTGCCGAACTCCACGACCGGCATCACCGCGGCGAACAGATGCGCCGCGACGGAGAACGCGAACCCGGTGTCCGGCGAGCCGTAGCCGAGCGCCTCCAGGACGGCCGCGGCCGTGACCGGGTCAAGGCCGCTGCCGCCGTACGCCGTCGGTACCACGCTGCCGACGAGGCCCTGCCCGCCCGCGAGCAGCCAGCGCCTCCGGAACTCGGCGGGGTCGAACGGGCCCGGTAAGTCGCCGAGTTCGCGCCGCGCGAAGGCCTCGACCATGCGGCACATCTCCGCGGCGTCGGTGTCGATGTCGGCGCCGATGGCGCCGGCTGTGTCGGCGTCGGCGCCGAAGACGAAGGTCATCGCGGTCCGGACCCTTCCTCGCGGTGCTCCTCTACGAGCACGTGGTAGTTGATGCCGCCGGTGCCGAAGGAGCTGACGGCCGCACGCCGCGGCCTGCCCGGCGGCCGGGTCCACGGCTGAGCCTCGGTCAGGATCTCGGCGGGGATGGCGGCGAGCCCAAGCGCCGGATTGATCGTGCGCAGCAGCGTGTTGGGCGGCAGCGTCCCGGCCCGCAGGGCGAGCAGCGCGCGCAGCAGCCCGGCGCTGCCCGCCGCCGCGAAGGTGTGTCCGAAGAACGACTTCGCCGAGCCGATGCGCAGCGGCTCGGCCCGCGGTCCGCCCGCGTACAGGCGCGCCGCCGCGGCGATCTCGACGCGGTCGCCGACCTTGGTGCCGGTGCCGTGCGCCTCCAGGTAGTCGACCGTGCAGGGCTCGAAGTCGACCTGGGCGAAGGCGCGTTGCATGGCGCGCACCTGGCCCGCCACGTCCGGCGCGATGAGCGACTTGGCGTCGTTGGACGCGCCGACGGCACGGATCACGCCGTGCACGGTGTCGCCGTCGCGTCGCGCGTCGTCGTACCGCTTCAGCAGGAAGAGCCCGCAGCCGTCGCCCGGCGTGAACCCGTCGGCGCCCGCGTCGAACGGCGCGTTCCTGTTGTGCGACAGCAGGCCGAGCGCCGAGCACAGCACCATGTCCCGTACGTTGCAGGCGAGTTCGACGCCGCCCGCGATCGCGTAGTCCGCCGCGCCCGAGCGCAGCGCGCCGACGGCGATGTCGAGCGCGGCGAGCGACGACGCGCAGGCCGCCTCCACGGCGAGGGGTACCGCGGCGAGCCCGTACTCGTTCGCGAGCAGCGCGGCGACGCCGCTGGCCAGGCAGCCGTCGAGGAGCGCGGGCGGCAGGCCGTCGGCGAGCCGGTCGGTGCGCTCCCGCAGCCGCTCCAGGAGCCGTTTGCGACCCAGCGCGGAGAGCCCGGCGAGTGCCGGGAGCCCCGTGATCGTGTCGTCGAGGCCATCCAGGACCAGCCCGGCGTGGGCGCGGCGCTCCCGCGTGAGGCCCAGCGTGCCGCCGACCGCGACCACGCCGCGCCCGCTGAGCACGCGGCGCGGCGCGAACAACTCGGCCGCGACGGCGAGCGCGAGCCGCTGCGCGCCGTCGAGCACCGCGTACCGGGGCGGAAGCACCGCCAGGTCCTCCGGCGGCTCGTCGGGCACCGGCACGTGACCGCCCTGGTCGGTGTACGAGTGGGTGAGGCTGAGCGCGCCGGGGGAGTGGTACAGCTCCCGGTCGAGCACCGCCTCCGGCACGGGCCCGATCCGGGTCCGCCCCGAGGACACGACACGCCAGAACCCGGCGGCGTCCGCGGCCCCGGCGAACCGCCCGCCGAGCCCGACCACCGCGACCGGCACGGCCCGCGTGGCGGCGGCCCAGGCCCGGCGGGTACGTCCCCGGGGGCCCGCGCGGTCCCCGTCCCGGCGCCCGCCCGCCCCCGGGCCGGGGTACTCCTCCAGCACGAGGTGGCTGAACGTCCCGGTGAGGGACGCTCCTTGGACCACGGCGCGGCGCGGCACGTCGTCCCGTACGCCCGTCGGCCAGGGCGCGCCCGGCCCCGGCGCCTGGGCCGCTGTGCCGTCCCACTCCGGCCCGATGGCCGCTGGTTGGTCCGGATAGCGGCCCCGGTACAGGGCCAGGGCGACCTTCGTGAGGGAGGCGAGACCCGCGTTCGCGAAGGCGCGGCCGTCGCCGGTGCCGGGGGTGATGGGGGGTGGGGTGGGGTGGGGTGAGGCGGTTGCGGGTTCAGGTCCGGGTCCGGTGGCGACAGCGGAGTCCACGTACTCGACGTACTGCACCGTGTCCGGGTCGACCCCGGCCGCCCGCAGCGACGCTGCGGCCGCGCGCTGCCGCAGTCCGGCTGAGCGGGAAGGGCGGAAGCAGCCGGGCTGAGGGTCGTGGCGCAGGGTGCAGTCGAGGATCGTGGCGTAGACGCGGTCCTGGTCCCGGACGGCGTCCGAGAGCCGCTTCAGGAGGACGGCGCCGACACCTTCGGTGAGGGGGCGGGTGGGCGGGGGATTGTCGGGGGGCGGGGGAGCTGAGGCGCTCTGCGGTTCGGCGCCGGGGGGTGGGGCTTCGGTGCCGTGGGGCTGTCCTACGCCGGGCGGAAGTCCGGTGCCTGGCGAGAGTCCCTCGCCGGACGTCCCCCCGGCCCCGGCCGACCGCCCCGCACCGGATGGCCACCCCGCACCGGATGCCTGCCCTGCGCCGACTACCTGCCCCCCACCGGCCCGCCCCTTCGCCCCCAACGCCCAAGCCACATAAGGACTCTCGTCCCGCTGCCCCGTCAGCACGAGCACCGCGTCCGAGCCCTCCGCCCGCAGCCGCTCCAGCGCGTGGGCGAGGGCCACGAACGACGTGGCCTCCGCGGACTCCACGGCGAGGGTGCGGCCGCGGAGCTTGAAGGCCGCCGCGATCCGCGCCGGGATCGTGCTCGCCATCTCGCCGACCCGGTCGTGCGGCGACCCGCCGAGCCGCCGTGTGAGCAACCCGCGCAGCTCGTCCCCGGCGCGCGCGGCGCTGTCCGGGTCGGCGCCCGCGGCGACGGCCGCGCGCTCCACCTCGCGGGCGTACCGGGGCAGCTCGACCCGCAGTGCGTTCGCGTGCTGCCGGTCGAGGGCGAAGCACAGGCCGGCGACGACGTCGGTGCGCTCGGCGGGCAGCGGCCGCGCCGGGTGGCCCGCGTCGGTCAGGCACCGGCGGGCCGCCTCCAGCATCAGCAACTGCATCCGGTTCATGGACCTGGCCTGCAGGGGCGGGATGCCGAACCGGGCGACGTCCACCACGACGTCGTCGAGCGTGCCCGGGTCGAGCGTCGCGACGCCCACGATGGCGACGGGCTCCCCGGGCCGGGCGGGGGCGGCCCGGGGCGGTTGCGGATCGGAGGTCGTCACGCGGCTGCTCCTGCGGTCGGCGAACCAGACGTTTTGCCTGGCGGTGAGTTCTTGTTGCGCGCGCGAGGAAACACCTCTCGACGTCGCATTCCGAGAAGTGGGGCGGCTGGTGTGAAACGGGTGTCGAGTCAGTCGCCGCGATTCACGTGGCCGCTGTGGCGGTTGAAAGGGAAAGCGCCGGATCCTGCGACAGGATTTCCGTGTGCCGGCGCTGGAGCACGATTCCCGGCCGCACCCCGAGTTCCTCGTCGAGGCGCCGCCGCGTCACATGGAACAGCTCCAGGGCCTCCGCCTGCCGCCCGGTGCGGTACAGGCCGAGCATCAGCAGTTCGCAGAAGCGCTCGCGCAGCGGGTGCTGCGCCACCAGGCGGCGCAGCTCGGCCACCGCGCGGGCGGCGTCGCCGACCGCGAGCCGGGCCCTGATCAGATCCTCCCGGACCGTCAGGCGCCGCTCGTCGAAGAGCGCGGCCGCGCCCCGGCAGCGCAGCCCGTCGCCCGCGTCGAGCAGCGCGGGCCCCCGCCACAGCTCAAGCGCGGCCTGGAGCAGCTCGATCGCGCGCTCGGGGGCCATGGGCAGTGCCGCCGAGCCGCGCGTGGCCAGGTCGAGGAAGCGGTCGCCGTCGACGCAGCCGGGCGGCACGTCGAGCAGATAGCCGCCGCGCACCGCGCGCAGGACGGTCGCGCCGCGGCGGCACGGATGGTGGCCGTCGAGCACCTTGCGCAGTCGGGTGGCGTGCGCCTGGAGCGCGTTGCGGGTGTTGCCGAGCGGCTGGCCCGCCCACAGCTCGTCGGCGAGGTCCCCGTGCGCGACCGCGCGGCCCGCGTCGAGGGCGAGCGTGGCCAGCATGGCCCGTACCTTGTTGGCCTGGATCCCGTGGGGTATTCCGTCCGCGGCCACGGATAAGGGTCCCAGGATATTGATGTGCATGACGTTCCCCCCGATGGCAGCAAACGGCATCACTGGGCGGCAGAGGGCAGCACTGGCCGCTTGGAGAGAAGAGAGCGCAAGTCCCCCTTTGGCCCCCTCTTGGCCCTGATATTTCGACTCGGCACGAGTTTCGCAGGGGTGATGTCCGGATGCCATCGATCACCTGACGGGTTTCGCCCGCGCGGGTCCCGATCAATTTCCGCATATCCGCCTCCATCATCCGTGGAGACGGGCGCCGCGGCCCTCCACGGATGACTGACGGCCCGCTGCCACGGGTGGCACTGGACAGTCGACTGAACGCGCGTTTAGTCTGCTGTACATGCGTTCAATGCCAGAGGATCGCACCACACGGGCGGTCATCAGAGACGAGGCCCTGCGCCTCTTCGCCGTGCACGGCCCCGACGTGGTGACCGTCCGGCAGATCGCCACCGCGGCCGGCGTCTCGCCGGGTCTCGTGGTGCATCACTTCCGCTCCAAGGACGGCCTGCGCCAGGAGGTCGACCAGTACGTCATCACCGTCTTCGAGGGCATGCTCAGCGAGCTGACCGGCGAGAACGGCCCGGAGCTGCTCGACGAGTCGACCGCCGCGGCGCGTTCCCTCGGCGAGGTCTTCCTGCGCCACCTGCCGGTCGGCTCACCCCTGCCCGGCTATCTGCGCAGGCTCCTGCTGTCCGACACGGAGGCGGGCCGCGGCCTGTTCCGGCGGCTGTACGCGATGAGCAGGGAGACGCTGGACGACCTCGCCGAGTCGGGCGCCGCGGCCAGGGGCGGCGACCCGCAGGTCCGCGCCGCGCTGCTGCTGGTCAACGACCTCTCGGTGTTCCTGCTGCGCGACCAGCTCACCGGGGTGCTCGGCGTCGACCCGCTGTCGGCGGCGGGCCTGGCCCGCTGGGGCCCGGAGCTCCTGAGCATCTACGCGGGCGGGCTGAACGCGACTCCCCAGGCACCGGAAGCAGCAGGAGGCCAGGCATGACCGCACGCCCCGAGCCCGCGCTCACCGCCCGGGACATCCACAAGTCCTACGGCCGACATCAGGTGCTGCGCGGCGTGGACCTCACGGTCGAGCCCGGGCAACTGGTCGCCGTGGTCGGCGAGAACGGCTCCGGCAAGTCGACGCTCCTGAAGTCGATCGCAGGCACCCTGCGCGTCGACAAGGGCGAGGTCGCCCTCAGCGGCGCCCTCGGCTACTGCCCGCAGGACCCCGTCCTCAACACCAACCTCACCGTCGACCAGCACCTGCGCTACTTCGCCGCCGCCCACCGCCTGACCAGCCTGGACCGCGCGGACGAACTGGTGCGCCTGCTCGGCTACGAGAAGTACCGCGACACCGCGGCGGGCGACCTGTCCGGCGGCACCCGCCAGAAGCTCAACCTGACGCTCGCGCTCCTGCACGACCCGGACGTCCTGCTCCTCGACGAGCCGTACCAGGGCTTCGACTGGGAGACGTACCTGCGCTTCTGGGACCTCGTCGACCAACTGCACGAGCGGGACAAGGCCGTCGTCGTCATCACCCACCTCGTCTTCGAGCAGGAGCGCTTCGACGTCCTCGCCGACCTCGTCGACGGGCGGCTCACGCCGCGCGACGCGACCGTGAAGGAGCCCCGCCATGCCGGCGCCTGACACCCTCACGGGCACCCCGCTCCACGCCCAGTTCCCGACCGCGCTGCGGTTCTCCGTACGCGAACAGAGCCGCAACCGCCTCGCCGCGCTGCTCCTTCTCCTGTTCGTGCCGCTCTGGTATCTGCTGATGACGTCCATCGCGGGCGACAAGGGCCTGGACTTCAAGCTGTACGCGACGGGCGAGATGATCGGCGTCAACGGCAAGCACATCACGCTGATCACCGCCGGGCTGAACTCCCTCACGATGATCTCCGGCTTCGTCGTCTTCGACGCCGTCCGCAAGGCCCTGGCCTTCGACAAGCGCCTCGCCTTCGCCGGGTTCGGCCAGTCCACCCTCATCGGCGCCAAGATGCTCGCCATCGGCATCGTCGCGGGCACCATCGCGCTCTACACCGCCCTGGCCCTGCTGCTCTACTGGCGCCCCGGGTTCACCGGCTGGGCGACGATCCTCGCCGGCTTCGTCACCATGACCCTCACCTACGGCTCGCTCGGCCTGCTGCTCGGCGTCCTGGTCAAGAACGACCTGGAGGGCTTCTTCCTCATCATCATGGGCGGCCTCACCGACACGTTCCTGCAGAACCCGCTCGGCAACCCGGCCGCCAACAAGCCGGTCCTGCAGTACTTCCCCTCCTTCGGGCCGATGCAGTTCTCCGTGGGCGGCTCGCTCGGCGACACCGTCCTGTGGCGCTGTCTCGGCCTCGGCCTGATCTGGGCCGCGTCCTTCGCCGTCATCGGCCTGATCGTGTTCCACTTCAGGACCCGGAGCCGCCGCCCCACGGGCTGACGGCCCCGGATCCCGGTCGGAACACGGCGGTTACTGCGCCGGGGCGCCCTGGCCGGGCTGGCCGGTCCTGCTGGGCTGACCCGCTTGACCGGACTGGCCGAGCCGCCGCAGCGACGCCACCAACTGGTCCACCTCGTCCGAGGTGTTGTACAGCGCGAACGAGGCGCGGGCCGCGGACTCCAGGCCGTAGTGCGCGAGCGCGGGCTGCGCGCAGTGGTGGCCCGCGCGGACCGCGATCCCGTCCCGGTCGAGCCAGTCCGCGATCGACCCCGGATCGTGGCCCGCCATCGTGAAGGTCATCACCGCGATCCGCTCGGCCGCCGACCCGATCACCTCCAGGCCCGGCACGGTCGCCATCGCCTGCATCGCGTACGCCATGAGTTCCTGCTCGTACGCCGCCACGGCGCTCTGGTCGAAGCCCCGCAGCCAGTCGATCGCCGCCAACAGGCCGACCACACCCGAGATATGACCGGTCCCGGCCTCCATCATGTGCGGCATCGCCGCGAACGTCGTCCGCTCGAAGCTCACCGACTCGATCATGTTGCCGCCGCCCTGCCACGGCCGCATCTCCGCCATGGCCTCCGGCGTCGCGTACAGGGCGCCGATGCCCGTGGGCGCGAACAGCTTGTGCCCGGAGAAGGCGTAGAAGTCCGCGCCCAACTCCGTGACGTCCACCGGCATGTGGGCCACCGCCTGCGCGCCGTCCACCAGGACCTTCGCGCCGTAGCGATGCGCCAACGCCGTCATCTCGGCCACCGGCGGCACCGTACCGAGCACGTTCGAGGCCTGGCTGACCACGACCATCTGGGTGCGCGCGGACAGCAGGTCGGCGTACGCGGCCTGGTCGATCTCCCCGTCCGGTGTCAGCGGCACGGGGACGACCCGCGCCCGCGTCTCCTCGGCGATCAACTGCCAGGGGACGATGTCCGAGTGGTGCTCGAGGACGGGCACGAGGATGTCGTCCCCCGGGCCGAGATGGGCCCGGCCCCAGCTCTGCGCCACCAGGTTGATCGCCTCGGTGGTGCCCCGCACGAACATGATCGTGTCGGGCGAGGGCGCCCCCAGGAACTGGGCGACCGCGTTGCGCCCCGCCTCGTACAGTTCCGTGGCCTCGCGCGCCATGGTGTGCGCGCCGCGGTGGATGTTGGAGTTGGCCGCGCTGTAGTACGCGCTGACGGCCTCGATCACCTGCCGGGGCTTCTGCGTGGTCGCCCCGTTGTCGAGCCAGACGAGCGGATGCCCGTTGACGGTGCGGTGCAGAATCGGCACGTCCTTGCGGGCGGCCTCGGGTGAGAAGGCGCCGGGGGGTGTCGCGGCGAGGCCGGAGAGGTCGGCCGGGGGTGCGGCGGGCACACTCGTGGTTCCCGTCGGCGTCTCGGCGGGGGCGGTGAGTGCTGGGGCCGTCGCGGGCACTTCCGCGGGGACGGAGGCCGTCGCCCCGGGCACGCCGGTCGTGGGCACCGCCGGGGTCGTCGTCGTGGGCACCGCCCCGGGCGCGGGCGTGGCGGGCACCCCCGGCATCGCGGGCACCGTCGGAGTCGCCGGAATCCCGGCTGCCGAGGTGGCCGTCGGCGACGGCACCTGCTCAGGGGAACGCAACAGCGCCCTGAGATCAGGAGTAGTCATGGTAGTTGTTCACCTCGACGTTCTGGAGCACCGCGATGGCGTCCTCGACGAGCACCGCCGTGTTGAAGTACGCCGTCATCAGGTACGAGCTGATGCCCTTCTGGTCGGTGCCCATGTTCCGCATGGACAGGCCGGGTTCGACCTCGTCGGCGACCTCCGCGGGCCGCAGCCCGACCACGCCCCGGTCGGCCTCGCCCATCCGCATGAGCAGGATCTCCGTGGTGCCGAGGGCCGCGCCCGAACCGTTGCCGCTCACGCCGTTGCTGAACGGCACCTTGTCCGACGGAAGCAGCGGCACCCCGCGCCAGGTCAGCAGCGGGCTGCCGAAGCGGCTGTCCGTCACCGGGGGCACACCCCGCCGCGTACATTCACGGCCGAACGCGGCGATGGCCTTGGGGTGCGCGAGGAAGAAGCTGGGCTGCTTCCACACCTTCGAGAGCAGCTCGTCGAGGTCGTCGGGGGTCGGCGAACCGGTGCGCGTCTGCACCCGCTGGCCCGGCGCCACGCTGTGGAAGAGACCGAACTCCGGGTGGTTGAGCAGCGCCGCCTCCTGCCGCTCGCGCAGCGCCTCGATAGTGAGCAGCGCCTGCTGGCGGGTCTGGTCGACGTCGCCGCTGTAGACGTCGTGGACCCGGGTGTGGACGCGCAGGATCGTCTGCGCGAGCGTCATGTGGTACTCGCGGGGCGCGTCCTCGTAGTCGACGTAGGTGGCCGGCAGGTCGGGCTCGCCCACGTGGCCGGAGGTGAGCTCGACCGGGACCTCGGCGCCGGGCCGGACGCCGTTGCCGGAGACGTACGCGGTCATCGAGGTGCGGACCCGCTCGTCGCGGTCGGCGAGCGCGGCGAGGGCGCTGCGCTCGGCGCACAGGGCGGTACCGGGGGTGAGGGCCTTGACGCGGTACGGCGTCTGCTCCTCGCGGGTCCAGGCGCCGAGGTCGAAGAACTGGCCGTCGCCGATGACCTCGATCAGCTGTTCCTCGCCGTAGCGCCCGGTCACCCGCTTCTCGGCGCGGCCCTGCACGATGATCCACAGCCGCTCGGCGGGGTCGCCCTCCTGGGCGAGGACCTGCCCGGCCTCGAAGCTGACCTCGCTGAAGGCGCCCGCGAGTTCGGTGAGGCAGGACTCCTCGGCGTCCCGAAGATAGGGCAGTTCGCGCAGGTCGCCCGGTATGACGCGGGGGGAACCGCCGTCGTTGTGGGTGCTGATCCGGTCGTCGCCGAGCACGAAGGTCCGGCGCCGGTTCACGCGGTACACACCGGACTTGAGGTCGACCCAGGGCAGGGCGCGCAGCAGATAGCGCGGTGTGGTGCCGCGCATCTGCGGCGCGGTCTTGGTGGCGGTCGCGAGTTGCCGTGCTGAATCCGGAGAGAGCGAAAGGCGATCGTTCACGGTCATGGGAGCCTCCTCGAAGACGGGCAGGGGCCGATCGTCTTCGTGCGGTTCCGTGACCACAAGGCGTATCTTTTCAACTACTTTTCGCAATCGGCCGGAAATGACCGACCAGGGATCCGGGGGCGAGGATTCCGGCGCTGCATGGCGGGGGTGTGGCCCGGGGCCCCGGACCGAGGTGACTGCCCGCCCGTCATATGCGACTGGTTTTGCTCCCCTACGGGCAGTTCGTGGCCCCCCAACGCCCTCTTATGCAAGGGCTTTCCGGCCCGTAAGAGAGGCCGCGCCCGAGATCAGATCCGACCGTCGTCCCGGGCCTTCGACGGAACAGCCGCCGCATCCCGCTGTGCCGATTCCCTCTGGTGGGGGATGAGCGCGGGAAGCTCGCCCTGCCGCACGGTCACGGTGCGCGTCGGGGCGGGGACGGGGATGCCCTCGGCGCGGTAGCGCCGGTGCAGCCGCTTGATGAACTCGTGCTTGATCCGGTACTGATCGCTGAACTCGCCTACGCCCAGGATCACCGTGAAGCCGATCCGGGAGTCCCCGAACGTGTGGAAGCGGATGGCGGCCTCGTGGTCGGGGACGGCCCCGGTGATGTCCGTCATCACCTCGTCGACGACCTCGATGGTGACCTGCTCGACCCGGTCGAGGTCGGCGTCGTAGCCGACGCCCGCCTGCACCATGATCGACAGCTCCTGCTCGGGGCGGCTGTAGTTGGTCATGTTGGTGCCCGCGAGCTTGGCGTTCGGGATGATGACGAGGTTGTTGGAGAGGTTGCGCACCGAGGTGTTGCGCCAGTTGATGTCGACGACATAGCCCTCCTCGCCGCTGGTCAGCTCGATGTAGTCGCCCGGCTGCACGGTCTTCGCGGCGAGGATGTGCACGCCCGCGAACAGGTTCGCGAGGGTGTCCTGGAGGGCGAGCGCGACCGCGAGACCGCCCACGCCGAGGGCGGTGAGCAGCGGCGCGATGGAGACGCCGAGCGTCTGCAGCACCACCAGACAGCCGATGGCGAGCACCACGACCCGGCTGATGTTGACGAATATGGTCGCCGAGCCGGCCACGCCGGAGCGCGACTGGGCGAGCGACTTGACGAGCCCCGCGACGATCCGGGCCGCGGTGACCGTGGCCGCGAGAATGAGCAGCGCCGACAGGACGAGGGTGACGGTACGTCCGGTGCGCGGCGTCAGCGGCAGCGCGGCGGCGGCCGCGGCGAGCCCGCCCGCGATCGCCGCACACGGCACGAGCGCGCGGGCGGCATCGACGATGACGTCGTCCCCGCCCCATCGGGTGCGACTGGCCCGCTCCCCGAGCCAGCGCAGCGTCGTGCGAAGGAGCAGGGCCGCGGCGAGCCCGCAGAACACCGCTATTCCGGCGATCGTCCAGTCGTGCAAGGTGAGGGCTCGGTCCATCAATGGGCTCCCGTGGTCGGCCGGTCAGCTCCCGTGCCCGACGACGCACTCGCCGCCGCGCCCGGTGACACGGCCGCCCATCCTGCCCTACCCGCCGGAGTCCTTCGCACCGGGCCCCACCTGCGATCTTCGTACCCGAACCGGGCCTTCGTCCCCGAAGCCCGTTCGTCGCAGGCCCCGGCCCGTCGCCCCGCGCCCTTGACTCTTCGCGCAGTCCCCTTGCCGGGTTCGCGTAGTCGCTGTCGCTGTCGCTGTCGCGGGGCGCCGCGAGCCCGTCGCCCGGGAGGGAGGCGACCGCACCCTCACCCCACCAGCCGCAGCGCCCCCTCCGCCACCCCCACTCGCACGCTCTGCCCCCAGCCGAGGCCGAGTGCGTCGGTCTCCATGCCGTCGCCGAAGGCCACGAGGTGGTCCGACTCGGCGGTGAGCCACAGGCGTTGGCCGGCGGTCAGTTCGCCGTGGACGAGGGAGGTGCCGGTCGTGGGGGACGGCCAGGCCTCCCGCACGAACCAGAGCAGGCGCGCCTCGCGCGGCTCCGGCGGGCGCGGGCCGCCTCCGGCCTGCCGCCGCAGCGAGCCCAGCCAGCCGGTGGCGCCCGTGCCGGTGCCGACCACCACCCCGGAGGACGCCTGGGCCTCCGCGCCCTCCGGGGCCGCGCCGCAGCTGAGGCGGTAGCGGGCCGTCTGGTGCCCGGCGGCGCCGACGTAGATCTCGTTGAGCGCGCACAGCCGCTGACCGTCGTCGGTCACCGCCTCGACCATGGTGAGTTCGTCGGCCCCGGCCGCCCCCGCCGCCGCGTACGGAAGGAGCTTGGCCGCGTCGGCCGCCCGGTGCCGCACCAGCACCCCGGGGTTGCGCCCCGGCTCGGTGTCGACGCCCACGACGGGCTGGCCCGACAGATACTTGGCGGCGTTGGCCACGAGCCCGTCCTGCCCCACCACGACCACCACGTCCTCCGGCCCGAACAGGAACCGGTCCAGATCGCCCCGCTCCACCCGCGCGGTCCGCCATCTGAGCGGCACCGCGGCCGCCACGTCGGCGAGCGCCCGCTGCGCCCGCCGGTGCCGCCCGGCGACCTCGTCGATGGTCCGGCCGCGCGAGGACAGGAAGAACGCGGCCTGCCCGTGCGTGCCGTGCCGGGCGAGCAACTCCTCGTACTCGGTGGTGCGGTGGACGAGGACGGCACGTGGGGCGAGCGTCATGACCGCCGCCCTCCGCCCGGGCCACCGCCGCCGTGCGCGTCGCGAGCGCCCCGCGTGCCCGGATCGCCCCCGGCACCGATGTCCGCACCGGCGTCCGCCCCGGCCGGGGCACCCGCACCCGCACCCGTGCTCGCCGAGGCGCCCGCACCCGTGCTCGCCGGGGCACCCGCACCCGCACCCGTGCCCGCCGAGGCGCCCGCACCCGCCTCGGCCACCCCGGTGCCCCCGCCGCGCCCCAGCCTCCCCAGCAGCCCCGTCACCACGTCCGGCGTGAGCGTCAGGCTCTCGATGCGCGGGACGTTCTCGGCGAGCCGCGTCGCCGCCAGGGCGTGCAGGGTCGCCGGGGCGGCGCTCGCGTGGGCCGTCAGCCAGGACCGCTGCGCGGCGGCGCGTGCTTCGCCGACGGTCCGGGCCGCCTCGGCCTCGGCCTGGGCGAGCGCCACCGTGCGGGCGGCCTCGGCCTCGGTGCGGACGGCGTCCGCGGCGGCCTTCTCCTCGGCCTCGCGCCGCGCGTTGGTACCGCGCCGCGCCACCAACTCCTCCTCCTGGCGGGCGAGTTCGATGCGGCTTGCCAGCTCGTTCTCGGCGATGGCGCGCTCACGCTCCACGGCCACGGCCCGGCGCTCGAACGTGGCGCTGTCCGCGTCCTGCTGAATGCGTTCGCGGGCCGGGGTGCGCAGCGCGCGCTCCACCTCCGGCTCGGGCCGGATCGCCACCACGCGTACGGCGACGACCTCGATGCCGGTGGCGGGCAGCCGCGGCTCGGAGCCGAGCCCCGAGCGGACCCGGTCCCGTACCGCCGCGACGCCCTCCGCGAGCGCGGCCGCGAGCGGCATCCGGGCGAGGACGTCGAGGGCGTGCTGCTGGGCCGACTCGGTGAGCAGCGTGGACAGTTGCTCCAGGGGGGCCGACCGCCAGACCCCGGTGTCGGGGTCGACGGAGAAGTCCAGGCGGGCGGCGGCCGCCGCCGGGTCGCTGATCCGGTACGTCACCGCGGCCTGGACCGTGACGTCCTGGAAGTCGGCGGTGCGCGCATGGAAGGCGACTGCCAACTCCCGGTCATCGACGGGCACTTCGGACAGCGCGGCGCTCAGCGGCCGGAACCAGAAGCTCAGCCCGGTCCCGTCGTGGGCGAGCTTGCCGTTCCTGTGGTGGCGGATGTGGGCGGTCGGCGCGGACCGCAGATGGCGCAGGCCCGGGCGCCGGGTGATGTCGGCCATGGTGGAACCCCTCCCGTTTTTCGTCACCCCGACGATATTGGTTCGAGATGCTTATCGTCAAGGCGACCAAAAGGGTGGGGTTCCACTCGGCCTCACCGCTTCCGCGCCACCCCCGCGTACAACGGCACCTCCGTCCCGTCCCGCACCTCCGCCACGCCCAGCTCCGGGCGCCAGTCCGGCGGCCACACCAGGCCGGGCTCCAGGAGGTCGAAGCCGTCGAAGAGGCGCAGGACCTCGGCCCGGGAGCGGGGGACCAGCGTGACGCCGCCCGCCTTGTACATCCGCACGGCGCGGTCGGTGCGCTCGGGTATCCAGTCGCCCGCCATCTGTGAGAGCACCAGGTGG
This sequence comes from Streptomyces sp. NPDC041205, assembly GCF_055591765.1. Lineage (NCBI taxonomy): Bacteria > Bacillati > Actinomycetota > Actinomycetes > Kitasatosporales > Streptomycetaceae > Streptomyces > Streptomyces sp. NPDC041205. The sequence continues at coordinate 43,595 of NZ_JBVIZH010000010.1, forward strand.
CTGCCCGGCGCGAGGGCCTCGACGAGGCGCGCGACGATCTCCGGTGCTCCGTCGTCGTCGCTGACGAAGTGCAGGAGTGCGATCAGGGAGAGGGCGATCGGTTCGTCGAAGTCCAGGACGGACGCGGCGAGTTCCAGGATCCGGTCCGGCTCGCGGACGTCCGCCTGGAGGAAGGTGCTCACACCCGTCGCGGTCCCGGCCATCAGCGGCCCGGCGTGCGCGAGGACGATCGGGTCGTTGTCCACGTACACGACGCGCGCGTCCGGCGCGGCGGACTGCGCGACGCGGTGCAGGTTCGGCTCGGTCGGTATGCCGCTGCCGAGGTCGAGGAACTGGCGTATTCCGGCCGAACCCGCGAGGTGCCGGGTGGCGCGCTGCATGAACCAACGGTTGTGCTGTGCGCAGTACTTGGTGTTCGCGTCCAGCGCGACCAACTGCCGCCCCAGCTCCGCGTCCGCCGCGTAGTGGTCCGTCCCGCCGAGGAACCAGTCGTAGACGCGGGCGGGGTGCGGGGTGCCGGTGTCGAGTGATTCGGCGGCGGGCGGGACTGCGGTCACGGGGCAACTCCTCGGTGGGGGACGGTGGTTCGGGCCGCGCGAGCCCGGCCAGGAGACGGTAGCGGGCACGTGTCCGTGACCGTACGGGAATCGGCTGCGCGCGAGGCCTTCCCGGCGGCCCGGCTTTATGGAACTCTCCTACCAAATCTTGACGGGAGCTCCGCCACGACCCCTCAATGGGGCTGTACTTGGGCTGGCTCACCACATCTTCCGGGGTGCAGAACCGATGCGAAAACGGACGCGCGGCCACGACCTGGCCGCCCTGCGCCGACTCAACACCACCGTCGTCCTGCGCGCCCTGCACCGCCGCAGCCCCCAGACCCTCGCCGAACTCGCCGCGGGCACCGGCCTGTCCCGGCCCACCGTGGACGCTGCCCTGGAGGAGCTCACCGCGCAGGGGTGGGTCACCGAGGCCGACGCGGGGGAGCGGGTGCGGGGGCGCCCGGCGCGGCGGTTCCGGTTCCGGGGCGAGTCCGGGTACGTGCTCGGGGCCGACATCGGGCTGCACAAGATGGTGCTGCTCCTCGCCGACCTCGGCGGCAACGTCCTCGCCGCCGAACGCGCCGACATCGACCCGGAGTTGGGCGGCGGCCCCCGCCTCGCCCTCCTCCAGGACGGCCTCGACGCCTTCCTCGACGCCCACACCGTACGCCGCGACCTGGTCCTCGCCCGCTGCGTCGGCGTGCCCGGCGTGGTGGACGCGAGCGGCCACATCACCTCCGTCGTGGTGCCCGAGTGGTCCGGGGTCGACCTCGGCCGTCTCCTCGCCGACGGCGAGACGGGCCACACGCTCGTCGAGAACGACGTGAACCTCGCCGTGCTCGCCGAGCGCTGGCAGGGCGCCGCGACCCTCGCCGGGGACGTGGTCTGCGTCCTGACCGGCCACCGCGTCGCCTGCAGCCTCACCATCGGCGGGCGGCTGCACCGCGGCGGCCGGGGCGGCGCGGGCGAACTGGGCCTGCTGCCGCTGCTCGGCATGGACAGCGCGCAGGAGGCCCTGGCCTGGAAGGACGGGCTGCGCGACGGCGAGTCCGAGGTGGCCGCGCTCGCCCGCGCGGCCGACGCCGCGGACCCGCGCGCGCTCGACGCCATAGCGGACTTCGCCGACCGCATCACCCCCGGCATCGCCGCCCTCGCCCTCGCCCTCGACCCCGAACTCGTCGTCCTCACCGGCGGCGCCACCCCCCTCGGCGCCCACCTCGTGCCGCTCCTGGAGGAACGGCTGCGGCCCCTGACGCTGCACGTGCCCCGGATCGCGCTGAGCTCCCTCGGCGAGCGCGGCGTCGCCCTCGGCGCGGTGCGCAAGGCGCTCGACCGCGTCGAGGAGGAACTGCTCGCCGACCCGGTCGGCTGACCGCTCCGCCGGTGCCCGCCCGGACGGGGCACCCACGACCCCCACCCCCCCCAACACAAGCGGAGGCGCGTGATGCGCAGGAGGACCCTCCTCTGCTCAGGCCTGGCCGCGGCATCGGCACCGGTGCTCGCCGCCTGCTCGGACGAGGGCGGCAGCGCCGACGGCGGCGGCCGCACCACCGTCTCGTACGGCATGTGGGACCCCGCCCAGGTCCCGGGCATGAAGAAGATCATCGCGGCGTTCGAGAAGGAGCACCCGGACATCTCGGTGCGCATCGAGCTGACCCCCTGGGCGAGCTACTGGACCACCCTCAAGACCTCGATGCGCGGCGGCACCGCCCCCGACGTGTTCTGGATGAACGCCGTCAACTTCCAGCTGTACGCGGCCCACGACGTCCTGGAGCCGCTCTCCGAGCACATCGACAACGACCGGACCCCGGTCGAGAGCCATCCCGAGCAGCTCGTGCGGCTCTACGCGTACGACGGCGTCCAGTACGGCCTGCCGAAGGACTTCGACACCATCGGCCTCTGGTACAACAAGGCGCTCTTCGACAAAGCGGGCATCACGTACCCGGACACCACCTGGACCTGGGACGACCTGCGGGACGCCGCCGCCGAACTCACCAACCCGCGCGAGCGCGTGCACGGCTTCTGCTCCGAGATGCAGCGCCAGATCGTCCTCTACCCGGCCATCCACGCCGCGGGCGGCTACGTCCTGCGCGACGGGCACTCCGGCTTCGGCGACGAGCGTTCCGTCGAGGGGCTGCGGTTCCTCACCGACATGATCGACCGCGGCTGGTCGCCGCCGCAGTCCGCGATGGTGGAGAACATCGGCCGGGTGCGCTTCTGGTCCGAGAAGGTGGCCATGGTGCACGACCTGTCGGCGATGGCCGGGCAGATGTACGCGGTACCCGCCCTCAAGGACCACGCCGGGGTCACCGTGCTGCCCAAGGGCCGCGAGCGCACCACCGTCATCCACGGCCTGGCCAACGTGATCTCCGCCAAGAGCGACAAGAAGGCCGCCGCCTGGAAGTTCGTGCACTTCATGGCGGGCCGCGGGGCCGCCGAGATCCAGGCCGCTTCGGGCGTCACCATCTCCAGCTACGCGGGCACCCAGGACGCCTGGCTGAAGTCGATGCCGGAGTTCGACCTCAAGCACTTCATCGACATGGAGAAGTACGGCGTGCCGTACCCCAGCTCGAAGAACACGGCCGTCTGGGAGAACCTCCAATACCCGCTCCTCGGCGCCGCGTTCAGCGGCAAGGGCGGCATCGAGGACGCCGCCCGCACACTCGGCGAACAGATGGACCGGGCCCTGAAGGAGGAGCGGAGCTGATGAGTCTCTTTCCCGCCACGGCGGCCGCGAAGTCGGCCGGACCCCGGGCCCCGAAGTCCGCGGCGCGGCCCGCCTCGCGCGGCCGGCGGGCCGCGTACGGGTTCATCGCGCCGCTCGGCATCGGCTTCGCCGTCTTCTACTTCTGGCCGATGATCCAGACCTTCTACTTCAGCTTCACCGAGTTCGGCCCCTTCGGGGGCCACACCTGGACCGGCACCGACAACTACGCGCGCGTGCTGCGGGACGTCACCGTCTGGCAGGCCCTCGGCAACACCCTCGTCTACTGCGGCATCGGGCTGATCGCGCTGCCCCTCGCCATCGTCGTGGCCGCGCTCCTCAACCGGCGCGGGCTGCGCGGCGTCGCCGTCTACCGCGCCCTGTACTTCGTGCCGTTCGTGACCCTGCCCGTCGCCGTCGGCCTGGTCTGGAACTGGCTCTACAACGGTGACTTCGGGCTCCTGAACGAGATCCTCGGGTGGTTCGGCGTCGACCGGCACTACTGGGTCTCCGACCCCTCGACGGCCGTGCTCGCCATCGGCGCCGTCATGGTCTGGTCGACCACCGGCTACTACTTGATCATCTTCATGGCGGGCATCAAGGCGATCCCGCAGGACTACTACGAGGCCGCGGAGCTGGACGGGGCCGGGCCGCTGCGCCGCTTCTTCACCATCACGCTGCCGCTGCTCAGCCCCACGCTGTTCTTCGCCTCCGTCATCTGCATGATCCAGTCCCTGCAGACCTTCGACCTGATCTACATCATGATGGGCGAGAAGAACCCCGCGGTCGGCGACACCCAGTCGGTCGTCGGCCTCTTCTACAAGTGGGCGTTCATCGAGAACGCCCAAGGCGCCGCGGCCGCCCTCGCCTTCCTGCTGATGCTGCTCATCGCGGGCCTCACCTATCTGCAGTTCCGGCTCCAGCGGAAGTGGGTGCACTATGGCTGACACCGAGACCACCGGAGCGCGGACCACCGGCGCGCGGGCGACGGCGCCGCGGCCCCGGCGCCGTATCGACACCGGCTCCCTGGCGACCCACGCGGTCCTCTCGCTCGGCGCCGTCGTGATGGTCTTCCCGTTCCTGTGGCAGGCCCTCACCGCGCTCAAGTCGCTCGCCGAGGTCTCCCGGGTCCCGCCCACGTTCCTGCCCGACGACTGGAACTGGTCGAGCTTCGACGAGGTCTTCACCGCGCTGCCGTTCCGCGAGATGCTCACCAACAGCGCCCTCGCCACCGCCGGACGCACGGCGGGCCAGCTCGTGTTCTGCTCGCTGGCCGCCTACGCCTTCGCACGCATGCGATTCCGCGGCCGCGACCTGCTGTTCGGGCTCTTCCTGTCCGTCCTGATGGTGCCGAGCTCGCTGCTCGTGCTGCCGCAGTACGACATCATCCAGCAGTTCGGGCTGCTCAACTCCACGCCCGCGCTGTTCCTGCCCGGCATGTTCAGCGCCTTCGGCACCTTCCTGCTGCGGCAGGCGTTCCTCGCGCTGCCCAAGGAACTGGAGGAGGCCGCGCGCATCGACGGCGCGGGCTCCTTCCGCATCTTCTGGTCGATCATGCTGCCGCTGATCCGGCCCGCGCTCGCCGCGCTCGCCGTCATCACGGCCATGACCGCCTGGAACGACCTGCTGTGGCCCCTCATCGTCAACACCGACCCCGAGACCATGCCGATCAGCGCGGGCCTGACCTCCCTGGAAGGCCAGTACGAGACCAACTACCCGGTGATGATGGCCGGTTCGCTGATCGCGAGCCTGCCGATGCTGCTCGTCTACGTCTTCCTTCAGCGGCACTTCGTGCAGAGCGTCGCCTTCTCCGGCTCCAAGGGCTGACGGCACACCGACGTACAGAGAAAGGCCAGATCCTCCATGCCACCGCTTCACATCGGCCTGCTCGGCGCGGGCGGCATCGCCCGCGCGCATCTGCCCGGCTGGCTGGAACTGGGTGCGCGGGTCAGCGTCCACACCCAGGACGGCTCCGCGGACAAGCTCGCCGCCGAGTACGCGGCGCGCGGCCACGACGTCACCGCGGTGCCCGCGCTCGACGACCTCCTCGCCGACTGCCGCGCCGTCGACATCTGCACCCCGACCCCCACCCACAAGGACCTCGCCCTCGCCGCGATCGCCGCGGGCCGGCATGTCGTCTGCGAGAAGCCACTCGCGCTGACCGTCGCCGACGCCGAGGACATCGCGGCCGCCGCCGACACCGCGGGCGTCCGCCTCCACCCGGCGCACGTGGTGCGCTACTTCCCGGCGTACGCGGCCATGCGGGACGCCGTCGTACGCGGTGAACTCGGCGCCCTCGCCGTGCTCCGCCTCACCCGGGGCGGGGCGCGGCCGCAGTGGGCGCCCTGGTTCGGCGACCCCGCCCAGTCCGGCGGCGTGATCATGGACCTGATGGTGCACGACTTCGACATCGCCCGCTGGGTCGCGGGCGACGTGGTGCGCGTGCACGCCCAGACGCGCGGCGTCGAGCACGCCACGGGCGCACCGGTCGGCGTCGTCACCGCCACGGCCGTCCTCACCCACGCCTCCGGCGCCGTCAGCCACGTCAGCGGCCTGTGGGGGCTGCCCGACCAGCAGTTCCGTACGACGTTCCGGATCGCGGGCGCCGACGGGCTGCTGCGCCACGACTCCACCGCCGTGCCCGGCTTCCGCATCACCGCGCAGGGCGAGCGCGCCGCCAACGAGGGCATCCCGTCGAGCCCCATGACGGAGAGCCCCTACCTCACCGAACTCCGGGAGTTCGCCGCGTCCTGGGACGACGCGGGCATCCGGCCGCGGGTCAGCGCCCGCGACGGCATCGAGGCGGTGCGGGTCGCGCGCGCGGCGGTGGAGTCGAGCCGCACGGGCCGCGCCGTCGAACTGTCCGCCGCCCCGGTGACGGGCCCCGCCCCCGCCCCGAGCGCCGAGAACGCCGAGAACGCCGCGAACGCCGAGAACGCCGAGAACGAGGAGTCCGCCCGATGAAGGTCGCCGTCCTTTCCTTCGCCCATGTCCACGCGGCGGCCTATCTGACCCTGCTGCGCGACCTGCCCGGCGTGGAGGTCATCGGCAGCGACCCCGACACCGCGCTCGCCGCGCCGGGCGAGACCCGGGGCCGCGCGTTCGCCGAGGGCCACGGCGTCCCGTACGCGGACACGTACGAGGACGCCTTCGCCTGGGGGCCGGACGCCGTGATCGTCTGCGCCGAGAACGCCCGGCACCGCCCCCTGGTCGAGCTGGCCGCCGCGCGCCGCGTCGACGTCCTGTGCGAGAAGCCGCTGGCGACCACCGTCGCGGACGGCGAGGCGATGGTCGCCGCGTGCCGGGCGGCCGGGGTGCGGCTCGCGGTCGCCTTCCCGGTGCGGTTCAGCCCGGCGTACGCGGCCGTCAAACGGGCCGTGGCCGCCGGTGACACCGGCCGCGTCCTGACCGTGTCCGGCGCCAACAACGGCCATATGCCGACCCGCGCCCGCCGCTGGTTCGCCGACCCCGAACTCGCGGGCGGCGGCGCCCTGATGGACCACACCGTCCACATCGCCGACCTCCTCGACGACCTGTTCGCGGCCCGCGCGGTGGAGGTCTACGCGCAGACCAACAACCTCCTGTACGAGGACGAGGTGACCGCCGAGACCAGCGGCCTGGTCACCGTGGTGTACGACAACGGCACCGTCGCCACCATCGACTGCTCCTGGTCCCACCCGCGCTCCCACCCCGCCTGGGGCGGCCTGGAGATGACCCTGGTCGGCGAGCACGCCACGCTGGAGATGGACGCCTTCGACCAGAAGGTGCACGGCCACAGCGAACGCCACGGCCGCGCCCTGGAACTCCCCTTCGGCGTCGACCTGGACGCGGCGATGCTCCGTGCTTTCCTGTACGGCCCCGGGCCGGACGGCATGGACGTCGCCGACGGCGAGGGCGGGCTGCGCACGCTGCGGATCGTGGCGGCGGGGTACGCGTCGGCGCGGACGGGGGTGCCGGTGGCTGTGGCGGAGGTGTGAGGGGCCCGCGCGCCGCGGCGGCGTCCTGCGCGAGGTCGCTGCACTTGTACGAGCACAACGACGGCCGCGGCCGCGACCTGAGGTTCGTACGACAAGGGCGGGGCCTACGAGAACCTCGACCGCTACAACTTCAACGACAAGACGTCGTCGTACCGCACCGGCAGCTGCGAGGCGCACCTGGCGGAGCGTCGTACCGCACCGGCAGCTGCGAGGCGCACCTGGCGGAGCACAACGGCGGCTGCGGCTGTGCGCTGCCGCGCTGTCCGGAAACCCGCCGCCCGGCCCGCGCCCTAGCCCCCGAAGAGCTGCGTCCAGTACGTCCCCGCCGAACCGCCGCCCGCGAAGCCCACGCCGAGGTGGGTGAAGGCGGGCTTGAGGATGTTCGCGCGGTGGCCGGGGCTGTTCATCCAGCCCTCGACGACCTCCGCGGCCGAGCGCTGGCCGCACGCGATGTTCTCGCCGACCGTGCGGTGCGCGCTGCCCGCGGCGGCGGCGCGGTGCCAGGGCTCGCTGCCGTCCGGGGCGGTGTGGGAGTAGAAGGCGCGGGCGACCATGTCGGCGCTGTGGGCCTGGGCGGCGGCGGTCAGACGAGGGTCGGGGGCCAGGGGCCGCAGTCCTGCCGCCGCCCGGTGGGCGTTGGTGCGGGCCAGGACGTCGGCCGCCGTGCTGGCCAGGCCCTGCGGGGAGTACGGCTCGGCCCACAGCGCCGTCCAGAAGACGTCCCCGGAGCCTGCGTGCGGGGCGGACGCCACACCGACGTGGCTGTAGGCGGGCTCCAGGACCGTCCGCCGGGAGCGGTCGTCGCCCAGGCAGTAGTCGAGGAAGTCGGCCGGGGTGCGCGGGCCCGACACCAGGTGCTCGCCGATCGCCAGATACGCGAAGCCTCCCGCGGTGACGCGTTGGTGCAGTGAGACGCCGTCCGGGCCCTCGGAGCCGAGCCTGCCGCGCGCCGCCATCGCGGCGGCGTGGGCGCGGGCGGCCTCGGTGAGGCGGACGTCCGACCGCACGGGCGGGACACCGGCGCGGGCGCGCGCGGAGTTCACGAGAGTGAGGAAGGGGTCGGCCGTCGGGGGTGGTGGGGCGTGCGGCGCGGGGTGGCCGGGGTGGGCTGGCGCGCGCGGCGGGGGAGGGGCGGGGAACCGGCGTGCGGCGGGCGGTGGCGGGGCGGAGTGCCGGGGCGCCGGGGCCGGGGGCTGCCGGGGCGTCGGGGGCGGGGCGGGCGCCGGAGGCGGTGTGTCGTCGGCCACATCCAGGCCGAAGTCCCTGGCCACACCGGCAAGACCGTCCGCGTACCCCTGGCCGAGCGCGCGCAGCTTCCAGCCCGTGCCTCGGCGGTAGATCTCGGCGAGCAGCAGCACCGTCTCGTGCTGCGCGCGCGGGGGCGTGAAGCGGGCGACGGCCTCCCCGCGCACGCTGCTGACCTGGAGGGCTATCGCGGGAAGGCGCCCGAGCGTGGTGCCGGGCTCGGCGGGGCTGACGACGACGGTGACCCGGCTCGCCCCCGGGCGCAGGCGGCGCGCGTCGACCGTGACCGTGTCGCCGCTGAGGCGGGCGCCGGACGCGGCGGGCTGGTTGTAGAAGACGAAGTCGCCGTCGCCCGCGACCTTGCCGCTGTCGCCCGTGATCAGTACCGACAGGTCGAAGGGGCCGGGCACGCGGAGCGTGAGGGGGCCGTCCGGCAGGGGCAGATTGCCTCCCGCCACCAGATCGTTCATGGGCTCCCCTGCGCGTCGGTTCGGGCCGGCCGCCGCGGCCCCCGTGACCACGTGCGGTGACTTGGAGAACGCGCGGGCCGGGCGGCCGGGTTCCCGGCATCCGCCCCGTGGGACCAGAGGCGGAGCACGGTCGGGACCGGAGGCGGATTCGGAGACGAGAGCGCCGGTATTAGCGTGGACCTTGCGCACGGTGATCCCGGGCGCGACCGTAAAACCGGACGTAAATAGACAAACAACGTCAAAGCTCTACAGGATCCGAGGTGCCCGCCCCATGCCCAGGCGTACGGAGCTGATCGAAGGACTCATGCAGCGGCACTCCCGGGTGCCGCGCGAGGCCGTGATCAAGGAGGACCTGCTGCGCGGCGGGATCGCCTTCGACGAGTCGGCGCTCAGCGACAGCGCCAATGAGGCATCCGGCGACATCAAGCCGAAGTCGTACTTCATCTTCTCCTTCGACCACGGCACCCTGCCCGAGCTGGGCGAGGCCGCGCTGCGCCGCCCGCCGGAGGAGATCGTCCTCACCGGCGGTCCCTACGAGCTGCGCCGCACGGTGGTGTCGGTGCGGGTGAACCCCTCCTCGCCGTACCGCGTGGCCGCCGACGCCGACGGACTGCTCGGTCTCTACCTGGACGGCCGGCGCATCTCCGACGTGGGCCTGCCGCCGATGCCGGACTACTACCGGCACAAGCTCGCGAACGGCAAGTCCGTCATGGAGGTCGCCCCGACCATCCAGTGGGGCTACCTGGTCTACCTCACGGTCTTCCGCGTCTGCCAGTACTTCGGCGCCAAGGAGGAGTGCCAGTACTGCGACATCAACCACAACTGGCGCCAGCACAAGGCCGCCGGCCGTCCCTACACGGGCGTCAAGCCCGTCGAGGAGGTCCTGGAGGCGCTGGAGATCATCGACAAGTACGACACCGCGAAGACCTCCACGGCGTACACCCTGACCGGTGGCGCGGTCACCTCGACGATCGGCGGCAAGGACGAGGCCGACTTCTACGGCCAGTACGCGAAGGCCATCGAGGAGCGCTTCCCCGGCCGCTGGATCGGCAAGGTCGTCGCACAGGCGCTGCCCAAGGAGGACGTGCAGCGCTTCCACGACTACGGCGTGCGGATCTACCACCCCAACTACGAGGTGTGGGACCCGTATCTGTTCGAGCGCTACTGCCCCGGCAAGGAGCGCTACGTCGGCCGCGACGAGTGGCACCGGCGCATCCTGGACTCCGCCGAGGTGTTCGGGCCGCGCAACGTCATCCCCAACTTCGTCGCGGGCGTCGAGATGGCCGAGCCCTTCGGGTTCAAGACGGTCGACGAGGCCATCGACTCCACCGTCGAGGGCCTGCGCTACTTCATGGCGCACGGCATCACGCCCCGGTTCACCACCTGGTGCCCGGAGCCGACGACGCCGCTCGGCAAGGCCAACCCCCTTGGCGCGCCCCTGGAGTACCACGTGCGGCTGCTCCAGGAGTACCGCGCGACGATGGAGGAGTTCGGCCTGTCCTCGCCGCCCGGATACGGCCCCGCGGGCCCCGGCAACGCCGTCTTCTCGGTGAGCAGTTTCATGGACAGCCTCCCCGCGTGACCCCCGTTCCGACGACCCCGGGCGGAGGCCCCATGTACCAGCACGTCACCGTCGTCACCGGCGGCACCCGAGGGATCGGCGCCGCCATCGCCCTGCGGCTCGCGCGGGACGGCCACGACGTCGCCGTCGGCTACCGCTCGGACGGGCAGGCCGCCGAGCGCACGGCGGAGGCCGTCCGCGCGACCGGCCGCCGCTGTGTCGCCGTCCGCCTGGACACGACGGACGAGAAGGACGTGGACCGGCTCTTCGAGACCGCCGCGGCCGAACTCGGCACCGTCACGGGACTGGTGAACAACGCGGGAGTCAGCGGCCCGAACGGCCCCCTCGCCGAGGCCGATGCCGAGGGCATGCGCCGCGCCATCGACGTGAACGTCCTCGGCTATCTCCTCTGCGCCCGCCGCGCGGTGCGCGACATGACCCGCACGGGCGGCGGCGCGATCGTGAACATCTCCTCCGGCGCGGCCACCCTCGGCAGCCCCGGCCAGTACGTCCACTACGCCGCCACCAAAGCCGCGACGGACACCATGACCGTGGGCCTCGCCAAGGAGGTCGCCCCGCTCGGCATCCGCGTCAACTGCGTGGCTCCGGGCGTCATCTGGACCGAGTTCCACGAGGACCCCGAGCGCCCCGCGAAGCTCGCCCACACCATCCCCATGGGCCGCTCGGGACGGCCCGATGAGATCTCCGGCGCCGTCGCGTGGCTCCTGTCGGACGACGCGTCGTACACGACGGGCGCGGTCCTGCGCGTCGCGGGCGGAATGTGAGGCGGCACATCCCATGATCACGGAGACCGAGCGGCTCACCGACGGCATCGTGCTGCGCCCCGCGTCCCTCGACGACGCCGAGGCGCTGGCCCGCGCCGTCCGCCGCAGCCGCGTCCACCTCAGCCCCTGGGACCCGGAACGCCCCGAGTCCTTCTACACCACCGAGGGCCAGGTGGAGCGGCTGCGCGCCCAGGCGGAGAAGAGCGCGGCGGGCCTGATGGCGGCGTGGCTGCTGTGGGACGAGGGCGCGGGGGAGGTCGCGGGCGCCGTCACGCTCTCGCACATCGCCCCCGCCCCGCTGCTCAGCGCCAGCCTGGGCTACTGGATCGACGTCACGTACGCCGGTCGCGGCCTCGCCACCGCCGCCGCGACCGCCGTGTGCCGGGCCGCCGACGAGCGCCTCGGCCTGCACCGCGTGGAGGCCGGCACGCTCCTGGACAACGCGGCGTCGCAGCGGGTCCTCGCCAAGTGCGGCTTCGAGGAGTTCGGCCTCGCCCGCGAGTACCTGCACATCAACGGCGCCTGGCGCGACCACCGCCTCTTCCAGCGGATTCTCAACGACCGCACCCCTTAAGGGTATTGGTACGTACCAACCTCCGGTGCCACACTGCCCCCAGGGTGAAAGCCCGATGGGGAGGGGCCATGTCCGCCGGGATGTCAGAGACGGTTGAGTCGGGTTGGGCCGAGTTCGGGCGGCAGCTGCGCTTCCACCGCAGGCGAGCCGGACTCACCCAGCTGCAGCTCGGCAGGAGGGTGGGGTACCACCACACCTTCATCAGCAGGCTCGAAGGGGGGCTGCGGGAGCCGCCCTTCGACCTGGTGTGCCGACTGGACACCGTCCTGGAGACCGGCGGTCGGCTCGCGGCGGCCCTCGCCACGCCGCGTCAGGTGCCGCGGGCGCCCGGCCGGAGCCCGGCGGCCCCCACGCTGTTCTCCCCGATACCCGGAGCGGACTCACCCGGCGACGAGGCGCCCCCGGTCTTTCCTTCGTGGCCCGCTCGGCTCCCGGCCGAGGGACTCGCCTGCCCGCTGCACGGCACGGTGGGGTGTGCGGTGCCCGACCAGAGCGAGGTGGCGGTCCTGCTCAAGGGAGCGAGCGGGTCCTTCGACGGCGTCGGCGAGGCGACCGGCGCGGAGTCGGACCTGCTGCACGGCCTCACCGCCGTCCTCGCCTGCCTGGTCCGCGAGCCGTTCGTCCATCTGACCGACGTCTGCGCGGCGACCGTGGAACGGCTGCTTCGCGGTGTGGTGCGCTGGGCCGAGGCGGTCGACTCCACGGGCCGGCTTCCGTACGGACAGTTGCGGCTTGCCGCTCAGTACGCCCAGGTCGCCGGGCGCCTGCGGATGGAGCGGGGGCAGAGCGGTGTCGCCATGGCCTGGTTCGGGCAGGGCCTGCGGTGGGCGGACGCGGCCCAGGACGCCGGGGCCCGGGCGACCCTCCTGAGCGATGTGTGCACCCTTGTCCGGCTCGACGGCGATGCCACCTCGATGCTCGTGTACGCGGAGGCGATCGGCGCGGTCGACGCCAAGCGGCGCTGGATGGCGATGCTCGGGGACCTCTATCAGGCGCGTGCGTACGCGCTCGGTCAGGACGCCGTCGAGTGCCGGCGCCACATCACGATGGCCCGGCGCAGGTTCGCGCGCCTGGACGACCGGGACCGCCTGGAAGCGCCCTGGCTCGGCGGTGCCGAAGGCGTGCTGCGCCTCGAGTCGGCGATCGGGGGCGCGCTGCGCGACCTCTCGGTGGCGACCGGTGACCGCGCGGCGGCCCGGCGCGCGATCGAGGCCACCGCGCAGTCGTGCGCGCTCCTTCCGCCGCTGATGCGCACCACCCGGGTGCTGCTCACCCTGCGGCTCGCGGACAGTTGGGCGTGCGCCGGTGACCAGGTCGCGGCGGTCGCCCTGGCCGAGCCGGTCCTCACCGAGGCCATGCGCTCCCGCGAATTGGTGATCACCGCCGAGCTGCGCGGGCTGCGGAGCCGGCTCGCCGGGCGCTGGGGCGACCTGCCGGAGGTCCGGGAGCACCGGGAGAGGCTGCGGGACGCCTCGGAGTGAGCCGGGCCCCGTCCTCGCGGGCGGGACTTGCCAGATCTTGCCAGGACGTCCCGGGCGGTCGGAATTCATTGACCGCGGCCCGGTCCGGTGTGAGGGTTCCGCCCAACCCCATCTGTGTCATGTCACGGTCAGTTGAAGCGTGAGAGCGGTACCGGGCGCCGGGAGATCCCCGCCTCCGGATCTCGCCGGCTGAACGGGGCCTCCACACCTCTCACAAGGAGCCGCGATGCCCAGAAAGTCCATGGCGGCCGGGATAACCCTGGCCCTGGTACTCGGAGGGGTGGTGGCGCCGGCGACCCTCGCCTCGGCCGCGGCGCGCACCTCGCCCCCTGAAGGCAAGCCGGACCCCCTCGCGAAGGCCGTCGCCGCCGCCGACCAGGCGGCGCGGAGCGGCCTCGACGCGCTCGCCAAGGGGCCCGAGGAGCAGTACGACCGGCAGCAGGTCACCCGCTTCGGCAAGGGCCTGTACTCCGTCGCCTACGAACGCACCTACCGGGGACTGCCGGTGGTGGGCGGCGACGCCGTGGTCCTCGCCGACGGCAAGGGCAAGGTGCGGTCCGTCCACGCCGCCACCGACGCCCGGATCTCCGTCACCACCAAGGCGCAGGTGAAGGCCGCGCAAGCCGTCAAGACCAGCCGCGCCAGACTGGCGTCGGTCAAGAAGGTCGACTCCAGACGCCTGGTCGTCCGGGTCAAGGACGACGCCCCCACCCTGGCCTGGGAGACCGTGCTGACCGGCCGCACCAAGGCGGGCGACCCCAGCAAGCTGCACGTCTTCGTGAACGCCCGCACCGGCAAGGTCGTCGACACCTACGACGACGTGCGCGCGGGCACCGGACGCAGCAAGTGGAACGGCCCGAGCCCGCTGACCATCGACACCTCCCGGTCGGGCAACAACTACGTGCTGCGCGACACCACCCGCCCTGGGCTCCAGTGCTCGGACTACAGCGGCGGCCTGTTCACCAAGGCCACCGACGACTGGGGCACCGGCGACCCCAAGAGCAAGGAAACCGGCTGCGTCGACGTCATGTTCGCCGCGCAGAAGCAGTGGAACATGTTCAAGGAGTGGTTCGGCCGCAACGGCCACGACGGCAACGGCCGCAGCTGGCCGGTGCGCGTGGGCCTCAACGAACTGAACGCCTACTGGGACGGCTCCACGGTCACCATCGGCCGCAACACGGCCAACGAGTGGATCGCCGGAATGGACGTCGTCGCCCACGAGTTCGGCCACGGCCTGGACTCCAACACCCCCGGCGGGGCGAACAACGAGCGGGGACTCGGCGAGGCGACCGGCGACATCATGGGCGCCCTGACCGAGGCGTACTCCGCCCAGTCCGCCCCGTACGACACCCCCGACTTCACCGTCGGTGAAATGGTCAACCTCCAGGGCCGCGGCCCGATCCGCAACATGTACGACCCGAGCCGGATCAACAACGACCCCAACTGCTACTCCGCGTCCATTCCCGGGACCGAGGAGCACAAGGCGGCCGGGCCGATGAACCACTGGTTCTATCTCCTTGCCGAGGGCTCCAACCCCGGCGGCGGCAAGCCCTCAAGCCCCACCTGCAACAGCAAGGCCGTGACCGGCGTGGGCATCCAGAACGCCGGCAAGATCTTCTACGGGGCCATGCTGCTCAAGACCAGCGGCATGACGTACAAGCGCTACCGCACCGCCACCCTGACCTCGGCGAAGAACCTGGACGCGAGCTGCGGCCTGTTCGAGGCCACCAAGGCGGCCTGGGACGCCATCAGCATCCCCACCCAGAGCGGTGACCCCACCTGCACCGGGCAGCAGAACGACTTCTCCCTCGGGCTCAACCCGTCCTCGGGGAAGGTCGATCCGGGCGCCACGGTCAACGCCACGGTCACGACCGCGACCGTCACGGGCAGCGCCCAGCAGATCACGCTGACCGCGAGCGGCGCCCCGACGGGCGTCGACGTCTCGTTCACCCCCGGGACCGTCACCTCCGGCTCCGACGCCACCATGAAGGTCACCGCCGCGCAGTCCGCGAAGGCCGGCACCTATCCGATCACGGTCACGGGCACCGCGGGCACCAAGACCCACACCGCCCAGTACAACCTGACGGTCGGAGGCGGCGGCAACCCGACGCAGCCGCCGGACGTCGACGTCGCCAAGGTGCGCGAGCACCTGACCCAGTTCAACACCATCGCCTCGCAGAACGGCGGCAACCGCCGCGCCACCGGAGCCGGTTACCGAGCCTCGCTCGCCTACGTCAAGGGCAAGCTCCAGGCCGCCGGTTACACCGTCACCGAGCAGACTTGCGCCTCCGGCTGCACCGCGGGCGCGGGCAACAACCTGATCGCCGAGTGGCCGCAGGGCGACGCCAACAACGTCTACATGTTCGGCGCGCACCTCGACGGCGTGGCCGCGGGGCCCGGCATCAACGACAACGGCTCCGGCTCCGGCACCCTCCTGGAGGCGGCCCTCTCCCTGGCGCAGAACAACCCGACCATGAAGAACCGGGTCCGCTTCGCCTGGTGGACCGACGAGGAGCAGGGCCTGAACGGCTCCGACTACTACGCACGTTCGCTCTCCGGCACCGAGCGCGCCAGGATCAAGGCGTACTACAACTTCGACATGGTCGGCTCGACCAACGCCGGCTACTTCATCAACAACGTGAACTCCGCGGCCTCGGCGCCGATGCGGGAGTACTGGACGTCGCTCAACCTCGCCCCGCAGGAGAACGTCGAGGGCCGGGGCCGCTCCGACGACTACTCCTTCCAGCAGGTCGGCATCCCCACGTCCGGCTACGCCACCGGCGCGTCGGCCACCAAGTCCGCGGCCGAGGCCGCGAAGTGGGGCGGCACCGCGGGCCGCGCCTACGACTCTTGCTACCACTCCGCCTGCGACACCACCAGCAACATCAACGCGACCGCTCTTGACCGCAGCGCGGACGGCGTGGCGTACACGATCTGGAAGACGTCGGTGAGCGACACGCCCGCCCCGGCGGACGACTTCTCGATCTCCGCCAACCCGGCCTCGGGCACGATCGAGCCCGGCTCGTCCGCCAAGGTCACCGTGAACACCACCACCACGGCCGGTGAGCCGCAGAAGGTGGCTCTCTCGGCCTCGGGCGCCCCGGCAGGCGTCAGCGTGTCCGTCAGCCCGGATTCCGTGACCTCCGGCGAGTCCGCGACCGCCTCGGTCGAGGTCGCCGCGGGCACGGCCCAGGGCACCTACACCCTGACCTTCACGGGCGCGGGGAAGACCAGCCACACCACCACCTACACCCTCACCGTGCCCGGCGACGGCGGTGGCGAGACCACCTGGAAGCTGGGGGAGACCTACGCGGCCGGGGACGTGGTGACGTACGAAGGCATCCGCTACCGCTGCATCCAGGGGCACACCGCCTACCCCGGCTGGGAGCCCCCGAACGTCCCCGCCCTGTGGGAGGCCATCTGAGCGTCCTGAGTCACCAGGGGTCCTGACAGCGTGAAGGGGCGGTCCACCCGGTGGACCGCCCCTTTCATCCGGTGCCGTAGCGTCCGGCCGCCACGGTCAGACGATGTCCTCCGCGATCTCCGCCTGCTCCTTGTCCGTGCCGTACGCCGACGGCGTGCTGTAGGAGCGCCGCGCCACGAACCACCAGACGGTGGCGAGGACCAGGACGACGGCGAGGGCGATCGACGCGTAGT
Source organism: Streptomyces sp. NPDC041205 (assembly GCF_055591765.1). Taxonomy (NCBI): domain Bacteria; kingdom Bacillati; phylum Actinomycetota; class Actinomycetes; order Kitasatosporales; family Streptomycetaceae; genus Streptomyces; species Streptomyces sp. NPDC041205. The sequence continues at coordinate 60,588 of NZ_JBVIZH010000010.1, forward strand.
TCATCGACTCGACGTTCACCGGCGAGGCCTGCGGAAGGCAGAACAGGACGGTCACGAAGCCGACCCAGCACACCGCGATCCAGCCGACCGGCTTGCTCCACCTGCCGAGGTTCCACGGGCCCGGCTGGAAGCGGTCGCCGGCCCGCAGGCGCAGGAGCACCGGGATCGCGTACGCGGGTGTGATGCCGATGACGTTGATGGCCGTGACCGCGCCGTACGCCGTCTTGGAGTACAGCGAGGGCAGCGCGATGACGGCGGCGAGGCCCACCGAGAGCCACACCGCGGGCACCGGAGTCTGCGTCTTGGGGCTGACCTTGCGCCAGAGCTTGGAGCCGGGCAGGGCGTTGTCACGGCTGAACGCGAACACCATGCGGCTGGCCGCGGCCGTCTCGGCGTTGCCGCAGAACAACTGCGCCACGATCACGATGAGCATCAGGGCGGTGGCGCCGGACGTGCCCAGCCCGTCGATGAAGATCTGCGCCGGGGGCACGCCGGTCGCGCTCTCCTGGGTGCCGACGTAGTCCTGGATCGCGAACGTGAGACCGGCCAGCAGCACGAAACCGGCGATCCAGGAGACCCAGATGGCCCGCACGATGCCCCGGGCCGCCGTCACCGAGGCGTTGGAGGTCTCCTCCGAGAGGTGCGCCGACGCGTCGTACCCGGAGAACGTGTACTGAGCGAGGAGCAGGCCGATCATCGCCACGTACAGCGGGCTCGACCAGCCCGTGTCGTTGACGAACTCGCCGAAGACGAACGACGGCGACTGGTGGCTGTCGGGGACGATCGCGAGGACACCGACGATGACCGCGACGCCGGCCAGGTGCCACCACACGGAGATGGAGTTGAAGAGGCTGACCAGACGCACGTTGAAGAGGTTCAGGAGCGCGTGCAGGAGCAGGATGCACAGGAAGATCACGAAGGTGGACCCGGCCGTCGGCGTGAAGTCCGTGTGCATGCTCAGCAGGGCGCCGCTGAACAGCGCCGCGCCGTAGTCGATGCCCGCGATCGCGCCGAGCAGGCCGAGCAGGTTCAGCCATCCCGTGTACCAGCCCCAGCGGCGCCCGCCGAGCCGGTCGGCCATGTAATAGAGCGCACCCGACGTCGGGTAGGCGCTGGTGACCTCCGCGAGGGCGAGACCCACGAACAGCACCATCAGACCGACGCCCGCCCAGCCCCACATCATCACCGCGGGGCCACCGGTGCCGAGGCCGAACCCGTACAGCGTCATGCAGCCGGACAGGATGGATATGACGGAGAAGCTGATGGCGAAGTTGCCGAACCCGCCCATGCGGCGGGCCAGGACGGGCTGGTAGCCGAGCTCTCGGAGCCGTTGTTCCTCGTCCGGGAGCGCTGGCGCCGGGACGGAGCTCGACACGGTGGTGCGGGACACTGGTGAACCTCCGGGGGAAGAGCGGGGGGTGCGGGGGCGCGGGGGGTGTGGGGTCTCTGCGAACGCGGGGAAGCGGGGGGAAGGGGGGATCAGCCGTGCGGGCCGGTGCCCTGGCCGCGCGCCGCGTGGTAGCAGCGCGCGCGGGCCTGGACGAAGGCCTCCGCGGCCGCGTCCGCGTCACCGGGCGCGTGCGTGCGGTACGTCCACGGCACGGTCGTGTAGAAGGGGTCGAGCGCCTCGAACACCCGGACCGCGTCGTGGAACTGGTGGGCTCCCCACAGCGCGTGCGCCAGATGGTTCAGGTCGAGCAGTGACGTCGACTCCGGCCGCGCGTGGTCGAACCACAACTGGAGCGCCCTGAGCGCGCTGCGCGTGGCGTCCTCCGCGACCCAGTGCAGGTCGAGGGCGCGCTCGTTGCCGCCCTCGCGGCGGTAGCGCTCCACGCGCGCGTACAGCGGCAGGACGTGCAGTGCCGAGCCCGCGGGGGCCGCCGCGGACGCCCAGTGCACGAAGTTGACCGCCTCGGTCAGCGGCGCTCCGGGCCTGCGGTTGTACGCGAACTGGAGCATGCGGTGGTACGCCTCGCGGTTGCCGGGATCGCGCTTGTCGGCCTCGGCGAGGATGTGCCAGGGGCCGGGGAAGAGCATCGGCTCGGGCGCGGCCACCCGGTGCTCGTCCCACCGCTGGCCCTCGTCGAGCTGGGCGAGGGCCAGCAGGCAGATCCACGGGACGGGGTCCTCCGGCGTGGTCTGCGAGGCGATGCGGCAGGCCTCGTTGGCCTCCCGCCACAGCTCGTTGGTGTGGCGGTGGCCCGCGCGGTGCGCGCGCAGGGCGCGTTCCACCGTGACGCGCGTGTGCAGCACCGTCGCGGCGACGCTGCGCGGCTCCTCGGCGAGCCAGGCGCGCACCACGTCGGAACCGGCGACGGCCGCGGCCAGGATCTGCGTACGCTGCGTCCACAGTCCCCAGTCGGGGGTCTCGGTGAGCAGGTTCCTCGTCGACACCCAGCGGCCTGCCTTGAGGTCCTGGAGCACGGCACGCAGGGGAGCGTCGTGGCCGGCCGGGTGGTACACCGGGCGGGCTAACGGCATCGGCATGGGTCCTCTGGGCTCTGGCTGAGCGGGTTGGGGGTGTTCCGCGACGGACGAAGGGGTGAACGGGGAGTGAACGTGCCGTAGGGGGTGGAGCGACAGATGATGAAGAGGTGTACGGGTCGGCGAAGTGGTGTGCGAGTTACGGACGTTGTTCGGCGGTCAGTGTAGAGCGGAGTCTTACGATTACCGGCCGGTCCCCGGATCTTTCTTGACCAAGTTGTGTCAACGCGGCGCGCCGGTGTGAACGTTGCGTTCTCTGTTGCTCAACAACAGCACTGATTGCGGCATTTGACGCATGAGTCGACCCTTGACGGCCCCGCGCCCGCTGTAGCAGGCTTCCGCGGTGATCACGACTGACCGCGGCCCGCGCCCCGCAGCCCGCCCGCCCCACCGCCGCGGAGCGCGGCGATGACCGGCCCGGTGCTCGCCGTCGACCAGGGCACCTCCGGCACCAAGGCGCTCGTGGTCTGCCCCGAGCGCGGCGTGATCGGCTCCGGCGCCGCACCCGTACGCCCCCGCCATCTGCCCGGCGGCCGCGTCGAGGTCACGCCCGACGACCTGCTCACCTCCGTGCTCGACGCCGGCCGCGAGGCGCTCGCGCGGGCGGGCGAGCCGGTCGCCGCCGTGGGCCTCGCCAACCAGGGCGAGACGGTGCTCGCCTGGGACCCGGATTCCGGCGAGCCCCTGACCGACGCCTTGGTGTGGCAGGACCGGCGCGCCGACGACCTGTGCGCGGAACTCGCCCGGCACTCCGACGAGTTGAAGTCGCTCACCGGCCTTCCGCTCGACCCCTACTTCGCCGCCCCCAAGATGGCGTGGATACGCCGCCACCTCACCCGGCGCGGCGTGGTCACGACCAGCGACGCCTGGCTGACGCACCGCCTCACCGGCGCCTTCGTCACCGACGCGGCCACCGCGGGCCGCACCCAGCTCCTCGACCTGGACTCCGTCACCTGGTCGCCGCGCGCCCTCGACGTCTTCGGACTCGGCGCCGAACGGCTGCCGCGCGTCGTCGACGCCGCCGAACCGGTCGGCACCACCACGGCGTTCGGCGCCGAGATCCCGCTGACCGGGCTCCTCGTCGACCAGCAGGCGGCGCTCCTCGCCCAGGACGTCACCGAGCCCGGCAGCGCCAAGTGCACCTACGGCACGGGGGCGTTCCTGCTCGCCCAGACCGGCACCAGCCCGCGCCGGGGCGACTCCGGGCTGGTCGCGTGCGTCGCCTGGCGCCTGGACGGCCGCAGCAGCTACTGCCTCGACGGGCAGGTCTACACCGCCGCCTCCGCCGTGCGCTGGCTCACCGACCTCGGTGTCATCGGCGGCGCCGAGGACATCGACCCGATCGGCTCGGCCGTCCCCGACACCGGCGGCGTCACCTTCGTGCCCGCACTCGCCGGGCTCGCGGCGCCCTGGTGGCGCGGCGACCTGCGCGGCTCCCTGACCGGGCTCGGCCTGGACACCACGGCCGGGCACCTGGTGCGGGCGCTGTGCGAGGGCATCGCGGCGCAGGTCGCCGAACTCGCCGACGCGGTGGCCGCCGACCTCGGCGAGCCGCTGCGGAGCCTGCGCGTCGACGGCGGTCTGACCCGCTCGGGCCTGCTCATGCAGACCCAGGCCGACCTGCTCCAACTGCCCGTGGAGGTCTCGGCGCTCCCCGACGTCACGGCCCTCGGCGTGGGCGCGGTCGCCCGCCTCGGCCTCGACCCGGCGCTCACCCTGCGCGACGTCGTGCCCGACTGGCGCCCGGCCGCCGTCTACGAACCCCGCGTCGGCGCCGACGAGGCGGCCGCCCGCCGTGAGGCGTTCCGCGCGCAGGTGGCGGTCCTGACGGAACGCACACCGTCGTGAGCGGGGCCGGGGCGCCAGGGCGCGGCGGACCCGGCCGCGTCACCCGAGCCGGAACCCTGCCGCCCGCGCCCGCCGCATCGGGCCGGGGGCCGGGCCCGGGTCCGGGACCGGCATCGGCGTCGACGCGCGAGCCGTACGACGTCACCGTCATCGGCGCCGGAGTCGTCGGCACCGCCATCGCCCGCGAACTGGCCCGCCACCCGCTGCGCGTCGCCGTGGTGGAGGCGGCGGACGACGTGGGCGAGGGCACCTCCAAGGCCAACACCGCCATCCTGCACACCGGGTTCGACGCCGTGCCGGGCTCCCTGGAGGCCCGCCTGGTCCGGGAGGGACAGCGCCGCCTCGCCGCGTACGCCGCCGAGTGCGGCATCCCCGTGGAGCGGGTCGGCGCGCTCCTGGTCGCCTGGGACGAGGATCAGCTCGCCGCCCTGCCCGCCCTCCGGGCCAAGGCCGAGCGCAACGGCTACGCCCGGACGGTCCTGCTTGACGCCGCCGAGCTGCGCGCCCGTGAGCCGAGGCTCGGCCCCGGCGCCCTCGGCGCCCTCGAAGTGCCGGACGAGAGCATCATCTGCCCCTGGACGACCCCCCTCGCGTACGCCACCCAGGCCGTGCGCTCCGGCGTGGACCTGCACCTCGACTGCCGTCTGACGGACGCCGGTGCGGACGCGCCCGGCGACGGCCCCCGCGTGCTCACCACGAGCCGCGGCGAGCTGCGCACCCGCTACCTCGTCAACGCCGCGGGCCTGCACGCCGACACCGTCGACCGCATGCTCGGCCACGACACGTTCACGGTCACCCCGCGCCGCGGCCAGCTCATCGTCTTCGACAAGCTCGCCCGCGACCTCGTGAACCACATCCTGCTGCCGGTGCCGACGGCGCTCGGCAAGGGCGTCCTCGTCGCCCCGACGGTGTACGGGAACGTGCTCCTCGGCCCCACGGCGGAGGACCTGGACGACAAGCGGGCCACCGGCACCACCGCCGACGGGCTCGCCTCCCTGCGCGAGCGGGGCGCGCGCATCCTGCCGGACCTCCTGGACGAGGACGTCACCGCCGCCTACGCGGGGCTGCGCGCGGCGACCGAGGACGACGACTACCGGATCAGCCCCTGGCCCGAGCAGCGCTACGTCACCGTCGGCGGCATCCGCTCCACCGGCCTGACCGCGTCCATGGCCATCGCCGCGCACGTCACCGGCCTGCTCGCCGACTGCGGCCTCGACCTGGGCGAGCCGGGGGACCTCGCGCCCGTCACCATGCCCAACATCGGCGAGCGCTTCCCGCGCCCCTACCAGCGGGCCGACCTGATCGCGGCGGACCCCGCGTACGGCACCCTCGTCTGCCACTGCGAGCGCGTCACCCACGGGGAGATCCGCGACGCCCTGGCCGGTACGGTGCCGCCCGCCTCCGTCGACGGGCTGCGCCGCCGCACCCGCGCCCGCGGCGGCCGCTGCCAGGGCTTCTACTGCGGCGCCGCGGTCCGCGCGCTCCTCGAAGGACGCGGCCGTGTGGAGGCACCGCGATGAGGCACGAGCGCAGCGTGGACGTGCTGATCGTCGGCGCCGGACCCGCGGGGCTCGCGGCCGCCGCCGGGCTCGCGGCGGCGGGCGTGGGCCGCGTCGAGGTCCTGGAGCGCGAGGAGCAGGCGGGCGGCGTGCCCCGCCACTGCCACCACGGCGGCTTCGGGGCCCGCACCTTCGCCGGACTGACCGGCCCCGGCACGAGCGGGCCGCGGTACGCGCGCGCCCGCGTCGACGCGGCCCGCCGCGCGGGCGCGCGCGTGCGCACCGGCGTCACCGCCACCGGCTGGGCGGGCCCCCTCAGCCTCGACACGACCTCGCCCCTCGGCCTGGAACGCCTCACCGCGCGGGCCGTCGTCCTCGCCACCGGCGCCCGCGAACGCCCCCGCGCCGCGCGCCTCGTGCCCGGCGGCCGCGCCCCGGGCGTCTACACCACCGGCGAACTCCAGCAGGCCGTCCACCTGTACGGCCAGCACATCGGCACCCGGGCCGTGGTCGTGGGCGCCGAGCCCGTCGCGTACGCGGCGCTGGACACGCTGCGGCGCGCGGGTGTCGCCGTGGTCGCCCAGGTGACCGCGGAGGCCCGGCACCGCTCCACGCCCTGGCGTGCCGCCGAGTCCCGGCTGCGGCACGGCGTCCCGCTGCTCACCGGTGCGGAGGTCGCCGAACTCGTCGGCAGGGAACGGATTTCCGCCGTGCGGCTGCGGCATCGCACCGGGCTCCTCGCTGAACTTCCCTGCGACACCGTCGTGTTCACGGGTGACTTCGTGCCCGATCACGAACTGGCGCGCCGGGGCGGGGTGCCGCTCGCCCCCGGCACGCGAGGGCCCGCGGTGGACGCGGACTTCCGTACGGAGGTCCCCGGGGTCTTCGCGGTCGGGAATGTGGCGCACGCCGTCGAGCCCGCCGCGGCGGTGGCCGCGGAGGGGTGGCGCGCCGCGGCGTCGGTGCGCCGCCATCTGCTGTCCGGGCAGTGGCCGCTCGTGGCGCGCGGGGTGTGAGGGCCCTGTGCCTTCCTGGCCCACACGGCCCGCGGCCGTGGTCCGGCCCGGCGGTATCGTCTGCGGCGCCACGGTCCCGTCGGCCGGGGCGCCCGTGTCCGGCGGCGCCCGTGTCCGGCGGCGCCCGCCGGGCGATGCGGACCCTGAACGAACGGGGCGCGTTCCACAACGAGGCCCACACCCTCGACGACGTCCGCGCGCAGTTCGACCGGCACTTCGACCGCCACGAACTGCCGGCACGGCTGCGTCGGAGTCTTCCGCGCCTGGACGGCCGCCTGAGATCCCCCGTACACTCCGAAACTAGCAGCGCTAATTAAACCGCTCATGTCTCGGAGCCGCCCCGTGCGCACCGTCCACTTCGCCGCCGCCCGCCGCACACCGATCGGGCGGCTCCGCGGTGCCCTGTCCGCCGTCCGCCCGGACGACCTCGCCGCCACCGTCGTCCGCGGCCTGCTCGACGACCTGCCGGGGCTCGACCCGGCCCGCGTCGACGAGGTCTACTGGGGCGCGGCCAACCAGGCGGGCGAGGACAACCGCAACGTCGCCCGCATGGCCGTCCTCCTCGCCGGCCTCCCGGACTCCGTCCCCGGCGCCACGGTGAACCGCCTGTGCGCCTCCGGCCTGGAAGCGGTCACCCTGGCCGCCCGCACCATCGCCGCGGGCGACGCCGACATCGTGCTCGCGGGCGGCTCCGAGTCCATGAGCCGCGCCCCCTTCGTGCTGCCGCGCCCCGACGAGACCCTGCCGCACCGCATGGAGACCGCCGACACCCGCCTCGGCTGGCGCCTGGTCAACCCGAGGATGAAGGAACTGCACGGACTCCTCTCCATGGGCGAGACGGCCGAGGAGGTGGCCACCCGGCACGGCGTCTCCCGCGAGCGCCAGGACACCTTCGCCCTGCGCAGCCACCAACGCGCCGCCGCCGCCCGCAAGGGCGGCCACTTCGACGACGAACTGCTCCCCGTCACCACCCCCGACGGCACGGTCGTCGACGCGGACGAGAGCATCCGCGAGGACACCTCGTACGACAAGCTCAGCGGGCTGCGTCCGGTGTTCCGCGCGGGCGGCACCGTCACGGCGGGCAACGCGTCGCCGATGAACGACGGCGCGGCGGGCCTGCTCCTGGTCAGCGAGGAGGCCTTGCACGACCTGGGGCTCGAGTCCCTCGGCCGGTACGTCACGGGCGCCTCCGCCGGTGTGCACCCCGACGTGATGGGCATCGGCCCCGTGCCCGCCACCCACAAGGCCCTGGCCAGGGTCGGCTGGAGCGTCGCCGACGTCCAGGAGGCCGAGTTCAACGAGGCGTTCGCCGCCCAGGCGCTCGCCTGCGTGGACGCCCTCGGGATCGACCCGGAACTGGTCAACCCCGACGGCGGCGCCATCGCGCTCGGCCACCCCCTCGGCTGCTCCGGCGCCCGCATCCTCACCACGCTCCTGCACCGCATGCGCCGCACCGGCACCACCCGCGGCCTCGCCACGATGTGCGTGGGTGTGGGCCAGGGCACCGCCCTGCTGGTCGAACGGGACTGACCCCGGGCCTGCCCGCCGAGCGGGACTGACCCGGCCCTGCTCGCCGACCGGTCCGCCCCGGCCCGCCCCGGCGGAAAGTGCGTGGGCATACCATCGGTGCCCAGCATGGACGCCTCAGCCGCCACCTCAGCCCTATCCGCCCTGACCGTCTGGGAGTTCGGCGCCCTGGCCCTGGCCGCCGGGGTCGTCGGCTTCTCCAAGACCGCCGTCAGCGGCGCGAACACCGTCAGCCTCGCCGTCTTCGCCGCGGTCCTGCCGGCCCGCGCGTCGACGGGCGTGCTGCTGCCGATCCTCATCGCCGGGGACGTCCTCGCCGTCCTCACCTACCGCAGACACGCCCACTGGCCCACGTTGTGGCGGCTGTTCCCCGCGGTCGGCGCGGGCGTCGCCCTGGGCACGGTGTTCCTGATGTTCGCCGACGACGCCATGATGCGTACGTCGATCGGGGCGATCCTGCTGCTCATGGCCGCCGTGACCGTGTGGCGGCGCCGGTCGGCCGCGACCGGACCCACGGCGGACAGCGAGGGCGGGACGGCGCGGGCGAGGGCCGGGATCGCCGCGCCCTCCTACGGCGTGCTCGGCGGCTTCACCACCATGGTCGCCAACGCGGGCGGACCGGTCATGTCGATGTATCTGCTCTCGGCGGGCTTCAAGAAGCTGAGTTTCCTCGGCACTTCGGCGTGGTTCTTCCTCATCGTCAACACCTCCAAGGTGCCCTTCAGCGTCGGCCTCGGCCTCATCGACGGGCCCTCGCTGCTGCTCGACGCGACCCTCGTCCTGTTCGTGATCCCGGGCGCCCTCATCGGCAAGGCGTGCGTGAATCGCATCAACCAGCGGCTCTTCGAACAGCTCGTCATCGGCGCGACCGTCCTCGGCGGCCTCCAGCTCCTGCTGCGCTGACGCCCCCGCCTGGCCGACACCGGGCCCCACGTACCCTCGACCCCATGCCCCACGTGCTCGTTCTCGGCGGCACCACCGAGGCCCGCCGCCTCGCCGCCGCCCTCGCCGCCCGGCCGGACACACGGGTGACCACCTCGCTCGCGGGCCGCGTCACCCGGCCCGCGGCGCTCGAAGGCGACGTGCGCGTCGGCGGCTTCGGCGGGCCCGACGGCCTCGCGCGGTGGCTGCGGGACCACGGCGTGACCGCGCTCGTCGACGCCACACACCCCTTCGCGACCACGATCAGCGCGCACGCGGCGCGAGCCGCACGGGCCACCGGCGTCCCGGCGCTCGCCGTGCGCCGCCCCGGCTGGCGCCCCGGCCCCGGCGACGACTGGCACGACGTGGCCTCCCTGGAGGACGCCGCCGCCGCGCTCCCGACCCTCGGCCGCCGTGTCTTCCTCACCACCGGCCGTCTCGGTCTCGCGGCCTTCGCCCCGTACGACGCGCTGCACTTCCTCGTACGCTCCGTCGAGCCGCCGCAGCCGCCGCTGCCCCGCGACGTACGGATCCTCCTCGACCGCGGCCCGTACACCGTCGACGGCGAGACGGCACTCCTTCGCGACCACCGCGTGGACGTGCTCGTCACGAAGGACAGCGGCGGCGGGGCGACAGCCGCCAAGCTCACGGCCGCCCGTGCCCTGTCCCTGCCCGTGGTGGTCGTGCGCCGCCCCGAGCCGCCGCCGGGGATGCCGGTGGTGGCCGACGTGGAGTCGGCGCTCGCGCGGCTCGGGGTGCCCGGACCCTAGGGCGCCTGTCCGATGGGTCCGGCTCGCGTGGCCGCGGGCGCGCCCTGTCCTCGTAGGGACGCGGGCCCGCCCTAAGCCGGCGTCTTCACCGCCAGGCGTGCCCCCTGCCGCCGGTCCAGCGCGAGCCCGTGCGCGAGGTCCTCCGCGAGGAGCCGCTTCGCGATCGCGTCGACCGCCGCCATCAGCTTCCCGTCGCCCCCGGCCGCCCCCTCCAGGGCGCGGCCGCCGTCCTTCTCCAACTGCTCGCGCAGCCAGGCCCCCCACGCCGTACCGATCACGTCGGCCTCCCGCGCGCCCGCCGCCGTGTGCTGGAACAACGTCCCGGTGCGGGTCAGATAGCCCTCCTCGACCATGCGGTCGAACACGGGCACCAGGACCTCCGGCGGCAGTTGGCGGCGGGCCGCGATGAGGTTGAGGTTGGCGTGGCCGACCATCCGGGTGAACAGGGCGACCTGCATCACCGCCCAGGCCCCGGCCATGTCCAGGCGCGTGTCGGACCGCTGGATGATGGCGCGCGCGGTCTGCGGGCCCTTGGCGCGCAGGATGTTGCCGACGGCGAGTTCGAGGAGCCTGGCCGAGTCGCCCGTCTGCGGTGACGCGAACCCCTCACCCATGTCGGACGAGCTCATCCGCGCGCTGTCGCGCAGCTCGACCTGCTTGAGGAACAGCGCCACGACGAACCCGACGAGCGCGACCGGCACCGTCCACAGGAACACCGTCTGGAGCGTGTCCGCGTACGCCTTGACCAGCGGTGCCGCGGCCGCGCCCGGCAGGTCGTGCAGCCCTTGGGGGCTCTGCGAGGCCTTCGCGACGACGTCGGGCGGCGCGGCGCCGGTACGGGAGGCCTCCGCGACCCCGTCCCGCAGGTTCGGGGCGAGCGTGTTGGCGTAGATCGTGCCGAACACGGCGGTACCGAACGAACTGCCCAGCGTGCGGAAGAAGGTGACGCCGGACGTCGCGGTGCCGAGGTCCGCGTAGGCGACGGTGTTCTGGACGGCGATGGTGAGCACCTGCATGCACAGGCCGATCCCGGCGCCGAGCACGAACATGTACAGCGACTCCAGCCACGTACTGGTCTCGCTGCCCATCAGCGAAAGCAGGAAGAGCCCGAGCGCCATCACCAGCGAGCCCACGATGGGGAAGATCCGGTACGTGCCCGTCTTGCTGACCACGTTGCCGCTGAAGATCGACGCGATGAGCAGGCCGACGACCATCGGCAGCGTCCGCACGCCGGAGATCGTGGCCGAGTCCCCGTCGACGTACTGCAGATACGTCGGCAGGAACGTCATCGCGCCGAGCATCGCGAAGCCGACGATGAAGCTGAGGATCGAGCAGACCGTGAACACGGGGTTCGCGAAGAGCCGCATCGGCAGCATCGGCTCCGCCGCGCGTGTCTCCACCCAGCAGAAGCCCGCGAGCGCGAGCAGTCCGCCCGCGAACAGCCCGATGATGGTGCCCGAGCCCCACGCGTACTCGTTGCCGCCCCAGCTCGTCGCCAGGATCAACGCGCTCGCGCCGACCGCCACCAGCGCGATGCCCAGATAGTCGATGACGGGCTTCGACGCCGACTTCACCACCGGGATCGTGCGGGCGGCGGCCGCGACCACGAGGATCGCGATGGGCACGTTGACGTAGAACGCCCAACGCCAGGTCAGATGGTCCGTGAACAGGCCGCCGAGCAGCGGCCCGATGACCGTGGACACGCCGAAGACCGCGCCGATCGCGCCCTGGTACTTGCCGCGCTCCCGCAGCGGGATGACATCGGCGATCAGCGCCATCGCCGTGACCATCAGACCGCCCGCGCCGATGCCCTGCAGCGCCCGCCAGGCGATGAGCAGCGTCATGTTCGTGGCGAGGCCGCACAGGAACGAGCCGGTGATGAAGACGATCGCCGACACCTGGAACACGATCTTGCGCCCGAACAGGTCGCCGAACTTGCCGACGAGCACCGTCGCGACCGTCTCCGCGAGCAGGTACGACGTCACGACCCACGACATGTGCTCGGCCCCGCCCAGGTCCGACACGATCGTCGGCAGCGCGGTCCCCACGATCGTCTGGTCGAGCGCGGCGAGCAGCACCCCCAGCATGATCGTCACGAAGACGACATTGCGCCGGCGCTTGTCCAGGACCGGTGGCCCCTGCTCCGCCGCGGCCACGGGCTGATCGGTAACGGTCACAGCCTCACCCTCACACTCGCGCCGGGGGTGTGCATGCGGGGCCGTCCGGTCCGGTGACGGGCCCGCCCCGCGGTGGGCCGCGGGGCGGGTCAGCCGTCCGTGCGCCTGCGCAGCAGGTACGTGTCCATGATCCAGCCCTTGCGGGCGCGGGCCTCGGCGCGCAGCCGTTCGATGCGCGGGGCGGCCTCCGCGAGCGGCCCCGACACCAGGATCTCGTCGGGGGTGCCGATGTAGGCGCCCCAGTAGATCTCGACGTCGTCGCGGTCGGCGTACCGCCGGAAGGCCTGCCGGGCGTCCAGCATCACCACCACGTCGTCGACCCCGGCCGGGAAGCCCTCGTCGGCGAGGCGGCGGCCCGTGGTGATCTGGACGGGGCGCGCGACGCGGTTCAGGCCGGTGCGGTGGCGGGCGGCGAGGGCGGCGACGCTGCTGATGCCGGGGACGACGTCGTAGCCGAAGGCGACGGCCCCCCGCGCGAGCACCTCCTCCAGAATCCCGATCGTGCTGTCGTACAGCGCGGGATCGCCCCACACGAGGAACGCCCCCGTCTGGTCCGCGCCCAGTTCCTCGGCGATGAGCCGCTCGTAGATGTCGGCGCGGCGGCTGCGCCAGTCGTCGACGGCGGGCGAGTAGTCCGCGCCCCCCGCCCGGCGGTCGCGCTCGGGGTCGCGGGCCTCGACGACGCGGTAGGCCCCGTCCGGCCGGTGGGCGTCGAGCATGCCCCGGCGCAGCGCCACGAGGTCCGCCTTCTCCTCGCCCTTGCCGAGGAGGAAGAACACGTCGGTGTCCCCGAACGCCTTGACCGCCTGCAGGGTCAGCTGATCGGGGTCGCCCGCGCCGATGCCGATGACATGAATCTTTCGCACGGGGCGAGTGTGCCGCACCGGGGCGCGGGGGCCGCCGCCGGGTGCGGGCCCGCTGTCGGGAGCGGGACCGGTGCCGGCTGTGGGACCACCACCGTGCCCTCAGCCGTCGACGCCGCCCGCGCCATCGCCCTCGCCGCCGGGGCGCAACGTGGGCGCGCAGGCGGCGGCGTCCGCGAGCTGCCCGTCCCGCTCCACGCGCGCCGCCAACTCCCGCGCCCACGCGACCAGTTCCGGTACGCCGATCCCGTAAGGACGGTTCCGCCCCGGCGCCTCCTCGGTCCACGCCGAGACGGCGCCCGCGCCCCGCCGCAGCAGCCGGGCCCCGCCCGTGGTGTTGCCGCGCGCGGAGTGCGTGAGCCCGACGGCGATCTGAGCGAGCCCCTTCCACAGGCCGCGTTCCTCGTCGGGGCCGGACTTCCAGGCGTCCTCGAACACCTCGTGCGCGTGGAAGGGCCGCCCGGCGTCGAGCAGCGCCTGCGCCTCGGCGACGGTCTCGCGGGGGGTGCGCGCCACGCCCTCCGGCTGTCGCTCCACCCCGTCGGAGCCGTACGGCAACGGCCGCCCGAGCCCGTCGCGCGGCCGGGCGTTGCGGGCCCGCCCCTCCGCGTCACGGTCACGGCCACGGCCCGCGCCGTTCGGTCCAAGTGCGCCAGTCATGCGCCGATTCTCCCGCGCCCCGCCTACCGAGGCAGGCCGGGGCACACCCCTCGCGCCCGGCGGGACCCACACGCACCGGACCACCCCGCGGCGTGCGGTAGAGTTCTACCTACGTGATCACGCGGGGCACCGCGGGGGATCGCGACGGGACGTGGCGCAGCTTGGTAGCGCACTTGACTGGGGGTCAAGGGGTCGCAGGTTCAAATCCTGTCGTCCCGACTGTTGAAGTCGTGAGCGAGGGGCCGTACCGGAGAAATCCGGTACGGCCCCTCGGTCGTTCGTCGGTCCCTCGACCGTTCCCAGGACCTGGTCAGCTCCCGTAGAGCCAGCTGTCGTACGCGGCGTTGTCGACGAGGTGGTACAGCGCGTAGGTGCCGGGGGAGAGGAGCAGGCCGGTCATGCCCAGGCGGACGAGGGCCGGGGCCATGACGGTGACGGCCTCGGTCTGGCCGGTGATCGTGCGCAGGTCGCGCCAGCGGCGGACGTCGCTGCCGCACGCCGACCAGAAGAACAGGCCGACCAGGAGGCAGAAAGCACCCGCTGTCAGGCCCAAACCGGACACGACGGCGAGGAACGTCCCGCGTTCGTGGTGGTCCTCGACGACGCCGAGCCCCACCAGTGGCACGACGGTGGCGGCGACCCCGAACAGGGCGCCCCGCACCAGCACGTTCGTGAACCGCAGCCGCGGCAGCAGCACACCGTCCTCGTCCCTGGCCGGTCCTTGGTCACGCCGCTGAGGGGAAGTCATCGCGGCAGCGTACGTCAGGGGTGCGGGCGTGGCCGCGCGGGCCCCGTGGCGCCCGCGCCTCCGGTCCCGTCCGCTCCCGGTCCGGCCGCCAGCTCCTCGGCGACGAGACGCGTCAGCGCGGTGCAGCGGAACCGCGCCCCGCCCCGCTCGTCGGGCGCCGACGGCACCACCAGCCACACATCGGCCAACCGCTCCAACCCCGCCTCGACGACCGGCTCCGGACCCGGTTCCTCGACGAGGTCCGCCGCGCCGAACTCCGGCCCGGCACCCGGCCCCCGCCCCGGCCCGAACTCCGGCTCCGACAGCGCGCCCAGGCGCGGAAGGAGCGCCCGTACGCCCTCGGGGAGTCGGCGTACCACCGCCATCAGCGTGCCGTGCAGGCTCTGCCCGCCGTAGCCCAGCTCGCGCAGGCGCCGGGCCGGGTCGGCCAGTCGGGCCGCGAGGTCGGCGACGGTCCACAGCGGGCGGGCCGCGAGCCGCGCGCCGACCAGGCGCAGGGCCAGCGGCAGGCCGTCGCAGAACGCGACGACCTCGCGTGCCGCCTCCGGATCCCCGAGCACGGTCTCCCGGCCGCCGATCGCGGCCAGGAGTTCCACGGCGTCGGCGGTCGCCAGCGGGCCGAGGCACACCGTGTCCTCGTGGGTCACCGTCGGCAGCCTGCGGTCGCCGGTCAGGATGGCGGCCGCGCGGGGGCTGTTCGGCACGAACTGCTCGACGTCCTGCTCCGCGACCACGTCGTCCAGGACGACGAGCAGACGCCGGTCGTACGACGCGAGGCGGTACCGGCGGAGCAGTTCGGCCACGTCGGCGTCCGGCGGCGGGCGCTCGTCCAGGCTGGTGAGGAGGAGGGTGAGGATGTGCTCCGCGCTGTGCGGGGTGCCGTCCGGCGCCGCGGCCCGCGCGAACAGGACCCCGTCGGGGAACAGATCCGCGCGGGCGTGGGCGGCCCGGACGGCGAGCGCGGTCCGGCCGGAACCGACCGGGCCGGTGATGAGGACGCGGGTGGGGGTGGCGGGGGAGTCGGGGGTGCGGGTGTGGTTCGGGGTGGGGCCGGGGGGTGCGTCCTTGCCCGCGGTTTCCCCGGCGCCGGCCGCCGCGGCGACTTTCCGTTCGACGGTGCGGAGTTCGGCCGCGCGGCCCAGGTAGGGGTCGATGTTCGGCGGCAGGAGGACCGCCGGGGGTCTTGGCCACTCGGGGGACGCCCCCGCGGGTGCGGGGGATAGGGGCGGTGTTGTCCTCGGCGTCCCGGTGGCCCCGGCGGCGCCGATCGCGCCAGCCGCCCCGGCCGTCGTGGCCGCCCCTTCCTCAAGCACCGACTGATACGCCTCGGACAGCTCCGGCCCCGGGTCCACCCCCAGTTGCTCCGCGAGCAGCCTGCGCCCCTCGTGGTACGTGAGGAGCGCGTTGGCCTGGCGGTTGCTGCGGCCGAGCGCGATGACGAGCTGGGCACGGAAACGTTCCCGCAGGGGGTGTTCGCGCACCAGGCCCGTCAGCTCGGGGACGAGGCGGGCGTCCGCGCCGAGCGCCAGGTCGGCCGTGACCCGCTGCTCGATGGTGGTCAGATACGCCTCCTCCAGCGGCGGGCGCTCCAACTCGGCGAGCTGGTCGGTCACGTTCGCGAGCGGGGTGCCGCGCCAGAGCCGGAGCGCGGCCGCCAGCTTCGCCGTCGCCGTGCGCGGGTCGCCGCGGTCGGCCGCGCGGCGCCCGGCCTCCGTCAGCTCCTCGAACTGCACCAGGTCGAACACCGAGTCGGCGGCGTCGAGTCGGTAACCCCGGTGCTGCCGGGTCAGCAGCACGGTCTCGCCGAGGCTCTTGCGCAGTTTGTGGATGTACGAATGGATCTGCGCGTGCATCGAGGACGGCGGCTCCCAGCCCCACAGTCGGGAGCTGAACTGCTCGTACGTCACAGGGCGGCCACGGGCAAGGAGCAGGGTGGCGAGCACGGTGTGGATCTTGGCGCCGGACAGCGTGACCGCGGTGCCGTGCGCGCTCGCCTCGACCGGGCCGAGAATGCGGAATTCCATCGCTTGCGAGCCCCCCTGCTCGTACTGCCCCCAGCCGTCCGGCGGTTGCTGCCCGCCTCCTCCGGGTCGAACGGAAGATCGAGTGTACGGGGCGCTGTCCCGGGGTGATCGAGCCGTGCGTCGCCACATGCGGAAACCGTCGCGCGGCGCCGCTTGGAGAAGTCGCGCGGCGCCGCTTATAGAAACCGCATAGAGCGGATCGGTGGGGTGTGCGGGACGGCAGGTACGGGGGCCGCCCGCGAGGGCCGCGCCCCCGACTGCCCGTGCCCACCGCCGTCCTGACGGTGACCAGCGGCTCCTCGACCCCTCGACTCAGGAGTACACGAAGCATGGTGGACCTTCTCGGTGCGACCAGCGTGTCCGAGGTCTTCGCGCGGCACGCACGCGAGATCGGCGACCGGCAGGCCGTCGTGATCGTCAGCGACCCCACGGATCCCGCATCCGCCCAGCGGCTCACGTTCGCCGAACTCGACCAGGCGGCCCGCGTGTTCGCCCGCGACCTGCGCGAGGTGTGCCCGGAGGGAGCCCGCGTCCTGCTGCTCCAGCCGACCTCGGCGGAGTTCGTCGCGGCCGTACTCGGCTGCCTCTACGCGGGTCTGGTCGCGGTGCCCTCCTCGATGCCCGGGCGCTACCAGCAGGACCAGCGCAGGGTGCGCGGCATCGCCCACGACGCCGACATCGGCTGCGTGCTCACCGCGCCCGACGAGCGCGACGACGTCCTCGCCTGGAGCGAACAGCAGGGCATCACCGCGCCGGTCCTCTCCCCGAGCATCGACCTCGCCCGCCGCGCCGACGACTTCGCCGTCCACGCCGCCGACCGCGAGGCCGTCGCCGTGCTCCAGTACACGTCCGGCTCGACGAACGACCCCAAGGGCAGCATCGTCACGCACGGCAACCTCCTCGCGAACGCGGCGACCACGGACGCGGCGTTCCCCCTCGCCGAGGGCGAGACGTTCGGCGGCTGGCTGCCGAACTACCACGACATGGGCCTGATGGGGCTGATCCTGTCCCCGCTGCTCGCCGGTCACGGCACCGTCCTGATGCGGCCCGCCGCCTTCCTGCGGCGGCCCCGGGCCTGGCTCGAACTGATCGAGAACTTCGACATCGCCGTCTCGGCCGCGCCGAACTTCGCGTACGAACTCTGCGTCACCCGCGTCGCCGAGAAGGACGTGGCCGGACTCGACCTGTCCCGCTGGAAGTACGCCGTCAGCGGCTCCGAGCCGGTCAAGGCCAGCGTCCTCGACGACTTCGCCGCGCGGTTCGCGCCCGCCGGGTTCCGGCCCGAGCACTTCGCGCCGTGCTTCGGCATGGCGGAGGCGACCCTGCTCGTCTCCAGCTCCCCGCGCCGCACCCCGGTCGTGCTGCGCTGCGCCCCCGGCGCCCTGGAGCGCGGCCGCCTGGAACCGGCCGCCGACGGCCCGGCCCGCACGCTCGTGAGCTGCGGCGCGCTGCTCGACATCGAGGCCAGGATCGTCGACCCGGCGACCCTGGAGGAGCTGCCGCCGGGGCAGATCGGCGAGCTGTGGCTGCGCGGCGACTCGGTCGTGCGCGGCTACTGGCGCAACGACGAGGTGACCGGCGCGACCTTTGGCCAACAGCTGGGTGACGAGGGCGGGTTCCTGCGCACCGGGGACCTCGGCGTACTCGTCGCCGGGGAGCTGTACATCACCGGACGCATCAAGGAAATGATGATCATCCGGGGCCGCAACGTCTACCCGCACGACATCGAGCACGAACTGCGCCTGCACCACGAGCCGTTGCGCGACACCGTCGGCTCCGTGGTGTCGGTGCCCGCGGACGACAGCGACGACGGGCAGCTCGTGGTCATCCACGAGGTCCGCCGCCGCGCCCCCGACGACGAACTGGCCGCGCTCGCCAAGCGGATGCGCAACACCGTGTCCCGCGAGTTCGGGCTGCGCGCCCACTCGGTGCTGCTGATGCGGCGCGGCGGGGTGCGGCGCACCACGAGCGGGAAGGTCCAGCGGTCCGCGATGCGCGCGCTGTACCTGGAGGGCGCGCTGCAACCGCTGTGGTCCGACGGCTATGAGCAGCGGCCCGAGCCGGCCGTATCCGCGACAGGAGAGTTGAGTTGAGTACATCCGAGCTGGCCGCGGAGGTCGACCTCTGGTCGCGGCCCGGCGGCCCCTTCGACCCCGCGCTGCTCGCCGCGCACGACGAGGCCGAGACGTTCCCGGCCCAGGCCTGCGCGGCTCTCGACCAGTGGGGACTGCCCGACCACTACGTCCCCGGCAGGCACGGCGGCCGCCTGGAGCGCCTGGACGAGGTGCACAGCCTGCTGCGCACGGTGGCGGCCCGCGACGTGACCGTCGCCGTCGCGCACGGCAAGACCTTCCTCGGCACCGCGTCGGTGTGGGCCGCGGGCGACAGCGCGGCGGCGGCCTCCCTCGCCCGGCACGTCCTCGCGGGCGAGCCCGTCGCCTGGGGGCTCACCGAGCCGGACCGGGGCAGCGACCTGCTCTCCGGCGAGGTCACCGCGGTCAGGGACGGCTCCGGCTGGCGCCTTTCCGGCCGCAAGTGGCCCGTGAACAACGCCACCCGCGGCCGCTTCGTCTGCGTCCTCGCCCGCACCGACCCCGGCGGCGGGCCGCGCGGCTTCAGCGTCTTCCTGGTGGACAAGGACGCCACGCCCCGCGGCACCGTACGCCACCTGCCGAAGGTGCCCACGCACGGCATCCGCAGCGCCGACATCAGCGGCGTGGAGTTCCGGGACGCCCGCGTGCCCGCCCACGCCCTCATCGGCACCGTCGGCGGCGGCCTCGAACTCGTCCTGAAGTCGCTCCAGTTGACCCGAGTGGCCTGCGTGGCGCTGTCCCTCGGCGCGGGCGACCACGCCCTGGAGATCGGCCGGGACTTCCTGGCCGAGCGCCGCCTGCACGGCAGGCGCCTGGCCGACCTGCCGCACGCCCGCGCCGTCGCGGGCCGGGCCGTGGCCCGGCAACTGCTCGCCGAGGCCCTCTCGTTCACGGCGGCACGCGCCGCCCACGAGGTGCCCGAAGAGCTCAGCACCGTGTCCGCGATCACCAAGGCGCTGGTACCGACCCTCGTCCAGGGCCAGCTCCGTCTCGTCGGCGAACTGCTCGGCGCCCGCTCCTTCCTGACCGGCGTGGACGGCTACGGCGGCTTCGCCAAGATCGAGCGGGACCACCAGGTCGTCGGCATCTTCGACGGCAGCACCTGGGTCAACCGCAGCGCCCTCGCGACGAGCCTGCCGGCCCTGCGTCCCGGCCGCCGCCCGCGCCCGGGCACCGGCCGCCCCGTGCGGGAGTGGCTGCGCGCGGACCACGAGCCCGCCGCCCTCGACCTGACCCGGCTCGGCGTGATGCCGCGCCGCGACTCGGTCCTCGGCGCCCTCGGCGAACTCGTCGCCGCCGTCACGGCGGACCCGCCCGGCGGCGCCGACCGCCTCGCCGCCCGCCTGCTCGACGCCCACGGCGAGCTGGGCACGCGCATCGCCGCGCTCCGGCCGGCCGCGGGCCTGCCCGCGACGGCGACGATGCGGCTCGCGGAGCACTACGAATGGTGCTTCGCCGGCGCCGCCGCCCTCGCCGTGTGGGCCGCCAACCCGCAGGCCCACGACCGCCCCGCGTGGCGCGACGGACTGTGGCTGCGCGGCGCGCTCGCCCTGGTGCTCGAAGGCCTCGGCCACCGGCCCCCGGAGGCGAACGGCGTCTTCGACGAACTCGGCCGCCTGCTCCTCAGCGACGACGGCGCCCGTATCTCCCTGTTCGGCACGCCGGTGGAGGTGTCCGCATGAGTGACGTCCACGCACGCATGGAAACGCTCGAGGAACGCCTCGGCGACCCCTTCGACGCCGCGAACGGCGCCGGGTTCGCCGCCGTCCTGACCGCCGACGAACGCGAGGAGGTGCCCGTCGGGGGCGCGGCCGCCCTCGACGAGTTCGGGATCCTCTCCGAGTTCGTCCCCGGCGCGCTCGGCGGCCGTCTCGAACGCGTCGACCACCTCGTCGAGCTGATGCGGTCCGTCTACCGGCGCGACCCGAGCCTCGGCCTCGGCCACTGCTCCAGCTCCCTGCTCGGCGCGGTCAACGTCTGGACCGCCGGATCGCCCGACCAGCGCCGCGACACGGCCGAACTGTTGCTCGCGGGCAACAAGGTCTCCTGCGCGTTCCACGAACTCGCGCACGGCAACGACATCGGCTCCGTCGAGTTCGCGGCCACGCCCGCAGACGGCCGCCTCGTCCTGAACGGCCGCAAGGAGTCCATCACCAACCTGGACCGGGCCGACGCCATGGTGTTCCTGGCCCGCACCGACCCCTCCGGCGGCCCCCGCTCCTGCTCGCAGCTGCTCGTGCCGACGGCCGATCTCGACCCGGACCGGGTGCGGTTCCTGCCGCGGTTCCGCTCCGTCGGGATGCGCGGCGTGCGCCTCGGAGGCATCGCCGTGGACTCCTTCCCCGTCGACGACGACGCGCTGCTCGGAGCCCCCGGCACCGGCCTGGAGACGGCCAACCGCGCCTTCCAGCTGACCCGGATCGCCATGCCCGCGATGAGCACCGCGATGCTGGACACCGGTCTGCGCGTCACCCTGCACCACGTACGCGAGCGCCGTCTCTACGGCCGCGACGCCGCGTCCATCCCGATGGTGCGCACCACCCTGGCCAACACCTTCGCCGACCTGCTCCTGAGCGAGGCGTTCGGGACCGTCGCGGCCCGGTCGCTGCACGCCCTGCCGGAGTCCGGCAGCGCCTACGCGCCCGCCGTGAAGTACCTCCTGGCCGGGGTGACGCTCGACGCGTTCGAGCAGTTGTCGCTGGTGATGGGCTCCGAGTTCTACCGCCGCGACGGGCAGCACGGGGTGTTCCAGAAGATGGCCAGGGACATCAAGCCGGTCGGCTTCGGGCACATCGCCCGCGCCGCCTGCCTGTCCGCGGTGCTGCCGCAACTGCCGGTGCTCGCCCGCCGCTCGTGGCGGGACGCGGCCCCCGCCCCGGCCGCCCTGTTCGTCCCCGACGCCGAACTCCCGCCGCTCGACCTGCCAGGACTGCGCGTCACCGCGGGCGGCAAGGACGGCCTCGTGATGGCGCTCAACGCCGCCCTCGACGACGACGTCCCCACGCCGCTGCGCCCCCTGATCGAGCGTCAGATCAGCGGGATGCGCGGACTCACCGAGGCCTGCGCGGGCCTGAAGCCCCGTGACCTGTCGATCGCCGCCACCGTCGAGGTCCGCGACCTCGCCGCCCGGTACACCACGGCCCTCGCCGCCGCCGCGTGCGTCGGGGTGTGGCGGCACGCGCCCGGCGACGACTTCCTGGCCCGCCCGGAGTGGCTCGTCGCCGCCCTGACCCGCCTGGAGGGCATCGCCGCCGGACAGCCCGAGGACGTGCCGGCCGAGGTGGAGGGCGCCCTCGTCGACGAACTCCTGAGCCGCGACGACCGCACGGTGAGCTTCGGACTCTCCGCGCGCCAGTACCGCTGACCGGCCCGACCGATCAAGACCATCCCGCATGTGCGCACGCGACCCGTGCGGCAAGCGACCCGTGCGACAAGTGACTTGAGGAGCAATCAGATGGAGAACACGGCTTCCGACACGCTCACCCTCGACGAGCTGGAGCGCTGGCTCGTCGACCGGGTCGGCGAGTACGTCCCCGACCTCGACGCGCCGGTCGACCCCCAGCAGGAGCTGGGGGAGTACGGCCTCGACTCCGTCGCGGTGGTCGCCTTCGCCGCCGACGTGGAGGACTGGCTGGGGATCCAGGTCGAGCCGACGGCCGTGTGGGACCACCCGACGGTCGCGCGGCTCGCCACCTATCTGCTGGCCGAGCGGGAGCAGCGGCGGGCCGCCACCGCCTGACGGCGATGTACCCGTTGTCACGATCTTCGGCAAAAGTTGTGACATGGAAATCAAGGTGGCGAAGGGTCCATTGACACGGCTTTCCGGCCGTGTGCCGACACGCGCGTCCCTGTGCGTGTCGGCATTCACACGTGAAGAGAGGGCTGGCCAACATGGCTGAGTCGAAGAGTGCCGCGACCGCGCGGCAGACCGTGTCGCGCAATCCCGCCGATCTCGGGGACGTCGTCGCGGAGCGGGCGCTGAGCGACGCGGACGGCCTGGTCGCCGCCGCCAGGGCCGCCCACGGCGCGCGCGCCGCGTGGGCGGCGCTGCCCGCGCCGCTGCGGGGCCGGGTCGCGCAGAACGTGGGGCGGCTCGTGGCCGAGAACAAGGAGGCGCTGGCCGCGCTGATCACCCGGGAGGTCGGCAAGCCCTACGGCGAGGCCCTGGGCGAGGTGCAGGAAGTGATCGACACCTGCGACTTCTTCCTCGGCGAGGGGCGGCGCCTGTACGGCCAGACCGTGCCCAGCGAGATGCCCGACAAGCAGTTGTTCACCTACCGCAAGCCGCTGGGCACCGCCGTGATCGTCACGGCGGCGAACTTCCCGGCCGCGGTGCCCGCCTGGTACCTCGTACCGGCGCTGCTGTGCGGCAACACCGTCGTGTGGAAGCCGTCGGAGTCCGCGGTCGCCGTCGCGGAGGCCCTCGCGGCGCTGTTCACCGCGGGCGGGGTGCCCGAGGACGTCCTTCGCCTGGTGCACGCCGACGGCGAGGCCACGTACGCGGGCCTGGAGCGGGCCCTGGAGGAGGGGCTCGTCCAGAAGATCGGCTTCACCGGGTCGACGGCCGCGGGCCGCAAGGTGAGCGAGCTCGCCGGGCGTCACCTGCAGTCGCCCTGCCTGGAGCTCGGCGGCAAGAACCCGCTGGTCGTCACCGACGACGCCGATCTCGAACTCGCCGTCCAGGGCGCGGTGTTCAGCGGTTTCGCCACCGCAGGGCAGCGCTGCACGTCCCTGGGCACGGCGATCGTCCACCGCGATGTGCACGACGAGTTCCTGCGCCGCTTCAGCGCGGCCGTGGCGGACCTGACCGTCGGCGACCCGCGGCGCGAGGAGGTGTTCTACGGCCCGCTCATCGGCGAGCGGTACCTGGAGAACTTCCTCGGCTCCCTGGACCTCGTCCGCCCCCACCACGCCCTGTCCGGCTCCACCGCCACCGGCCGGATCACCTCCGCGAGCCCGCGCAAGGGCTTCGTCGGCGACCCGGACGCGGGCGTGTTCGCGCACCCGGCGATCGTGGCCGGGGTGCGCCCCGACGACGAGCTGTACCGCACCGAGACGTTCGGCCCGCTCGTGTCCGTGATGGCGTACGACACCTTCGACGAGGCCGTCGACCTCGCCAATGGCCACGGGTACGGTCTGTCGGCCGCGATCTACACCGGCTCCGCGCGGACGGCGTTCTCCTTCCGTGAGCGCTGCACGGCGGGCATGGTCAGCGTCAACAACTCCACCGTCGGCGCGGAGGCGCACCTGCCCTTCGGCGGCAACGGCCTGTCCGGCAACGGGAGCCGTCAGTCGGGCATCTGGGTCATCGACCAGTTCACCTCGTGGCAGTCGGTGAACTGGGACTACGCGGGCACGCTGCAGCGCGCGCAGATGGACGTCCAGGACATCGACGCGGACCTCGGGTTCCGGCTGTCCTGACGCGGCAGCCCGAAGGCCCGAGCCCCGCGCGCGTACCGCCCGGAACGGGCGAAGGACGCCTCCGACCACGGTGTCGGAGGCGTCCTTCGTGTGGCCTGCGGCGCGGGGGGTGCCGCGGGCCCGGGCGCCGCCGCCGGGCGGGGGTCCCGGCGGCGGCGAGGTCGGTCGGCGCGTCAGTCGCCGCGCACGGTCACATCGCCGATCTTCGTGCGGGCCTCCACCGGCGTGCCGGACGAGGAGTCCCGGTCCACGTCCACCTTCCGGTCGCCGATCTTGGTGAAGGCGTTCACGTCGTACGGCCCCGAGTTCCTGGGCAGGTGCAGCTCCACGTCGCCCATCTTGCTGACGGCCTTGAGCTTCTCGAACGGCTCGATGTCCTCGAACCGGATGTCACCCAGCTTCGACGTGGCCTCGGCGGAGTCGAAGTCGACGTGCTTGAGGGTGACCGCGCCGGTCTTGCTGAAGCCGACGAGCCGGGCACCGGTGATGTGCTCCAGGCGGACGCCGCCGATCTTCGTGCGGGCGTCCACGGAGCCCCGTACACCCTTCACGGTCACATCGCCGAGCCGCGTCTGGACCTTCACCCGGGTGCCGGCCGGCACCGTGAGGCGGTAGTCGGAGCCGCACTTGCCCATGCCTTCGCCGCAGTCGGTGCTGACGCGCAGGGTGTCGCCGTCCTGCTCGATCTTCTCGTCGGGCGAGCGCAGCGACTTCGTCAGCTTCTTGTGCAGCTCCGGCTTCTCGCCCTGCCCGGCCACGTCGATCTCGACGTCGCCGCTGTCGATGTCGACCACCACGTTGCGAGTCGACTTGTCGATCGCGGAGGTGCCGGTGTCGGTGCGGGTGACCAGGAACAGCAGCAGGTACCAGGCGGCCCCGCCGACGAGCGTGATGCCGGTGAGGATCGCGATGATGCGGATGACGCGCCGCACGACGGAGCGCCGGGGGCGGCCCGCCGGGCTCGGCGCCGAGCCGGTCGAGGTGAGGGTCTCGTACATGTCCAACTCCGGTCTTGGATGGTGAGCGCGGCTCGGTGACATGCTCACTCCGGGGATCTGCGCGTGTCGGCGAGGGAGTCGAGGTACTGCAGGACGGCGAGGACGCGGCGGTGGCCCTGGTCGTCGGGGAGCAGGTCGAGCTTGGTGAAGATGGAGCGGATGTGCTTCTCCACGGCGCGTTCGGTGATGAACAGGCGCTCCGCGAGGCCGCCGTTGTTCAGCCCCTCGGCCATCAGCGCGAGCACCTCCCGTTCGCGCGCGGTGAGCGGCGCGAGGCCGTCCTGCTTCTGCGTGCCCGCGAGGACCTGGCTGACCACCTCGGCGTCCAGGGCCGTGCCGCCCTCGGCGACGCGGTGCAGGGTGGCCACGAACTCGTCGACGTCGGCGACGCGGTCCTTGAGCAGATAGCCGAGCCCCACGCTGCCGTTGGCGAGCAGCTTGGAGGCGTACCTGGCCTCCACGTACTGCGACAGGACGAGGACGGGCTGGCGGGGGTCGCCCGCGCGGATCGTCAGGGCGGCGCGCAGCCCCTCGTCGGTGTGGGTGGGCGGCATGCGCACATCCACCAGGCACAGGTCGGGCGCGACGTCGGCGACCAGGGCGAGCAGTTCGTCCGCGTCCCCGGCCTGCCCCACGACGTCGATGTCCTCGTCCATGAGCAGCTTGGCGAGGCCGCTGCGCAACAGGACGGAGTCTTCCGCGATGACAACGCGCAACATGGTGATGCTCAGGCCTTCCAGGGAAGCGTGACGTCGACGACGGTGGGGCCACCGGCGGGGCTGGAGAGAGTGAGGTGGCCGTCGACCGCGTGGATCCGGTCCCGCAGGCCGCGGATGCCCGATCCCCGGTCGGCGTCGGCGCCGCCGATCCCGTCGTCGGTGACGAGCAGACGCAGCAGGTTCTCCTCCCGGAAGACCCGCACCGCCGCCCGGTTCGCCGCGGCGTGCTTGGCGATGTTGGTGAGCAGTTCGGACACCACGTAGTACGCGACCGCCTCGGCGCGCGGCGTGGGGCGCTCCGGGAGGCCCACGGAGAGCGTGACGGGGACCGGGCTGCGGGCCACGATCGTGGTCAGGGCGGGTTCGATGCCCTGCTCGGTGAGGATGGACGGGTGCAGGCCGCGGGTGACGTCGCGCAGCTCCTGCATGGCGGCCTTGGCCTCCTCGTGCGCGGCCATCAGCAGTTGCCGTGCCTTCTTCGGGTCCCGGTCGAAGCGGGACTTGGCCCGGCCGAGGCTCATCGCGACCGAGAGCAGCCGCTGCTGCGCCCCGTCGTGCAGATCGCGCTCGATGCGCTGCCGCTCCACCTCGGCCGCGTCGACCATCCGTGAGCGGCTGTCCTCCAGGTCCATCATGCGGCGTACGAGATGGTCGACCTGGTTGGCGCCGAGCATCCGGGCGACCATGGCGGACTCGGTCCTGGCCAGCGGCCCGCTGAGCCAGAGCCCGGCGGCGAGCAGCGCGAGCCCGATGGCGAGGCCGAGCACCATCCCGGCGACGGTCGAGGGGTCCACGCCGAGCAGCGAGGCGCCGCTCGGCAGGAACCAGCCGAGCACGGGAAGCACCGCGAGCAGCAGCCCTGCCGCGAGCAGCCCGACCACCAGGCCGCCCACGCCGAGCCCCCACATCGTCATGACCGCGGTGAAGCCCAACTCGCGCCAGGCCCGGCGGCCGAAGAGCCGCTCCAGGCGGTCCTTCCAGCCGCTGCCGGACTGCGCGAGCGGCATGTCGATGTCCAACTCCTGGAGGAAGTACAGCCGTTCGCGGTCGACCCGGGCGATCCACCCGGCCAGCTTCATGGCCAGGGGCAGCAGCGGCAGACCGAGCAGCAGCAGCGGCGTGAGGCCCGCGCCCAG
Source organism: Streptomyces sp. NPDC041205 (assembly GCF_055591765.1). Classification (NCBI taxonomy): domain Bacteria; kingdom Bacillati; phylum Actinomycetota; class Actinomycetes; order Kitasatosporales; family Streptomycetaceae; genus Streptomyces; species Streptomyces sp. NPDC041205. The sequence goes on from NZ_JBVIZH010000010.1 coordinate 87,492, forward strand.
CGTGAACAGGATGATGGGCACGCAGTACAGCGGTGTCATCGCCAGCGTCGTCAGCAACTGCAACAGGTCGTTTCGGGTGTCCCGGCCGAGCGGTCCCCGTGCGACGCGGTACAAGGCCGCACGTATCCGCGGTGGTCTCAGCCTCACGGCGCCCCTCCGGTCTCCAACTCGACTACCAGGGATCTTAGGCAGCCCATCGGCTGTTCTCCGAGCGTGCAGGCGCTTCCTTCCCCGGTAGTGGCAGCACTACCGGTCGATGGGTGGCTGCACGCCTGACCGTGCGGGGGGCCGCTGCGTAGCGTCACGGCGTACCCCCTGACGAGGAGCTTTGACGATGTCAGTGACCGAGGAATCGCACCAGAGGGACGCAGCGCGCCAGCGCAACGCCCCATCGGGGAGCGCTCCGCCGCGCGGAGTCGTGGAACGCACGGCCGCCTGGAGCATGGCCCACCGCAAGACCACGCTGCTGCTGTGGGTCCTCGCGGTGATCCTCGCGTACGGGGCGAGCATGGTCACCGGCGTCGAGGACCAGGAGGACGCCGACAGTCTGACCGGTCAGGCCGCCGTCGCCGAACGCATGCTGGACGACGCGGACTTCGCCGACGAGGGCGTCGAGCGCGTGCTGATCCAGGCGCGCGAGGGCAAGCTCTCCGAGGCCACCGCCGACTCCGTGGTCACGTCACTGCGGGGGCGCTACGCCGACGTCGCGGACGTGGCACGCGTCGGCGACCCGGTCACCTCGAAGGACGGGCGCAGCGTGCTGCTCCCGGTCACCCTCGACCTCGGCACCGGCGACGACAAGAAGAAGCCCAAGGCCGTCGTCGGCCCCATGCTGAAGGCCACCGAGGCGGAGCAGAAGGCCCACGGGGACCTGCGCGTGGAGCAGCTCGGCAAGGGCTCCGTGACCAAGGAGTTGAGCGCCAAGCTGGGCGCCGACTTCCAGCGGGCGGAGTTCATCAGCCTGCCGCTGACCCTGGTGATCCTCCTGGTGGCCTTCGGCGCGCTGCTCGCCGCGGGGCTGCCGGTGCTGCTCGGCATCACCGCGGTGGTCTTCGCCATGGGCCTGGCCGGGATCACCTCGCTGCTCGTCCCCGTGAACGAGAACCAGGCCAGCCTGATCCTGCTCATGGGGCTCGCCGTCGGCGTCGACTACTCGCTCTTCTACATCCGGCGCCGCCGCGAGGAGCGTGCCCTCGGCAAGTCGCCCGAGGCGGCGCTGCGGATCGCGGTGGCGACGTCGGGGCGGGCCGTGCTGGTCTCCGGTCTGACGGTGGCCATCGCGATGGCCGGAATGTTCTTCTCCGGCAGCATGCTGTTCTCCTCGCTGGCCCTCGGCACCGTCCTGGTCGTCCTGGTGGCGGTCCTCGGTTCGCTGACGGCGCTGCCCGCGGCGCTCGCCGGGCTCGGCGACAAGATCGACCGGCCGCGGATCCCGCTGCTGTGGCGGCGTACCAACGTCGGCAAGGAGAGCAGGCTGTGGGGGGCCGTCCTGCGCCCCGTCCTGAAGGCGCCCGGAGTGTGCCTGACCATCGGCCTGGTGGCGATGCTGGCGCTCGCCGCGCCCGCGCTCGGCATGAAGCTGAAGATGCCCGGCGACGAGGACCTGCCGCGCTCCTACGAGGTCATGCAGACCTACGACCGCGTGGTCGAGGCCTTCCCGAGCGAGGGCACCTCGCACGCCGTCGCCGTCCAGGCCGACAAGGCCCGCTCCGGCGAGGTGGCGAAGCTCCTGACCGGGCTGCACACCAAGGCCATGGCGACGGGCCGCTTCGCCGCATCTGACAAGCCGGACCTCTCGGTGTCGAAGGACGGCCGGGTCTCCCGCCTCGAGCTGCACGTCAAGGGCGACGCCGGCGGCAAGCAGGCCAAGGACACGCTGAAGCTGCTGCGTTCGGACCTGGCGCCGCAGGCCCTGAAGGGCGCGGACGTCGACAACTGGGCCGTGGGCGGCGCCACCGCCTTCTCCACGGACTTCTCCAAGACGCTCAAGGACCGGCTGCCGATGGTGATCGGCTTCGTGATGCTGCTCTGCCTGGGGATCATGCTGCTCGCGTTCCGCTCCGTGGCGCTCGCGCTGCTCACAGGTGTCCTCAACGTCCTTTCCGTGACGGCCTCTTACGGCGTGCTCGTCCTGGTCTTCCAGCACGAGTGGGCCGAAAACATCCTGGGCTTTGACTCAAATGGAGCGGTCGTTTCCTGGCTGCCGCTTATCCTGTTCGTAGTTCTTTACGGCCTGTCGATGGACTACCACGTCTTCGTGCTGAGCCGGATTCGTGAGGGTGTCAGCCGGGGGGGCTCTGCACATGAGGCGATTAGGCACGGCATTCTCACCTCCGCCGGTGTGGTCACCACAGCCGCTGTGATCATGGTCGCCGTGTTCGCGGTCTTCGCGACGCTCTCGACCCTGGAAATGAAGCAGTTGGGCGTGGGACTGGCCGTCGCCATCCTTCTCGACGCCACGTTGATCCGCGGTGTGCTGCTGCCCGCCGCGCTCAAACTGCTGGGCTCGAAGGCGTGGCGCGCGCCGCGATCGCCGCGCACCGTCCCGGCCGCCTCCCACGACTGATCGGCCCGCGCGAGGGAGGGCCGGGTCCTGCCCGGTCCTGCCCTCCGTGTGTCCGGCGGCCAGCGAACTAAGGAGATCAGGTAGATGGGTGGGTGGGCCGCGGTTCCTTCCGGTCTGGTCGTACGGTCGGGCGAACTCCATGTGTTCCGGGTGGGCCTGGAGCCGGCGCGTCAGGCCATCGCTCAGGCGCTGGAGCTGGTCACCGACGCCGAGCGCGCCACCGCCGAGGCCTTCGGCCGCTCCGGCGACGGCTGGGCCTTCCTGAGCGCCCGGGCCACGACCCGCAGGGTGCTCGGCTGGGTGCTCGGGCGCAACCCCAGGAGCGTCGAGTTCTGCCGTACGGAGCACGGGCGCCTCGCCCTCGTCGACCACGAGGTGTGCTTCAGCTCCGCGTACGTCGGCGATCAGCAGCTCGTCGCCGTCTCACTGATCAGCGAGGTCGGCGTCGACATCCAGGACGGCGACGTGGCCTACGGCGAGAATCTGCACCTGGCCCTGACGGAGTGGGAGCAGCGGCTGCTGCGCAGGCTGTCCCCGAACGCCCGGCAGATGTTCTTCCTGAGCCTGTGGACCCGCAAGGAGGCGGTGCTGCGGGCGGCGGGCTACGGCCTCAGGGTCCCGCCGGACGAGGTGGACGTGCTCGTCGAGGACGGCGCGGGCGTGGTGGCGGTGCCGCTGCCCGACGGCTCCGGCATGACCGAGGTGCAGGTCCGTGACCTGCCCAGCGGGCGCGGCACCGTGGCCGCCGTCGCTGCCGCGGGGCCCGTGACCGCCCTGCACACCTGGACGTTCAACCCGACTTTCCACGAGGCGCACTCCTTCTGAGACCCGCTGGGTCCGGCCGGGACCCGCTGGGTCCGGCCGGGCCCACCGAGGTCCGGTGGGGCGCCCGTGGTGCTGAACTCCGACTGACCGGATACGGACGACAACCCCCTGGCACTCCGGTCCGTCAGTCGGTGGCCGCGGCCGGCCCGTCCCCGGGGCCGGCCGCGAGCATTTCGCTCAACTGCCGCCAGGCCTCCGACGATTTGCGATAGGCACCCGCCCGGTCCAGCGTCTCGGCCGCGAGCCGGTAGCTGTCCCGGGCCGCCGCCGAGTTCCCGGCCAGGGCGTGCGCGCGGGCCGCGAGCAACTGGCACTGCCCGAGCCCGGCCAGCGGCAGCTCGGCGTCGCAGTCGCACACCTTGGTGGTGAGTTCGAGCACCCGCTCCGGCTTGCCCTGGCGCAGCGCCAGGTGAGCCTCGGCCAGCATCAGCTCGGCCATGTCGTCGTCGCGGCCGACGAGTTCGAGGGCCTGGCGGGCGCGCGCGAGCAGCCGCGCCGCGTGCCCGGTGGCGTCCTGCGAGAGGTCGTACTCCAGGCGGAGCGCCGCGGACGCCCGGCACAGCCGCGCCCAGGCCCCCAGGTTCACTTCGGGGCGCAGGCACGCGAAGGCCTGTTCGTGCAGGTGGACGCCGTCCTCGGGGCGGCCGCACAGGAAGCGGGCGCTGCCCGCAGCCCAGTAGACCTGGCCGCGCAACTGCCGGGAGGGGATGTCCTCGGCCGTCTCCTGGAGGGTGTCGGCGAGACCGGCCGCGTTCTCCAGCTCACCGCTGTCGGTGTAGGAGTTGATCAACGCCAGCATCGCGCCGACCCGCTCGTGGGCGGTGGGCGGCAGGGCGACGGTGACCGACACGGCGTGCTCGGCGGTGCGGACGGCCTCGCCGAGGCGGCCCTGGCGGCGCAGGCTCTCCGAGAGCGCGGTGGCGACGCGCGCGCCGAGCCGGGGCGTCTCCTGGGACAGCGCGGTGTCGGCGAGGCCGGCCAGGACCCGGTGCTCGGCGGTGGTGTCGCCCAGCTCGCGCAGGACGTCGGCGAGCTCCCACGTGGCCTCCCACAGCACGTCCTCCTCGGCGTGCCCGGTGGCCGCGGCGCCGATGCCGCGCAGCAGCTCGGCGGCGACGGTGAGCTCGCCGTCCTTGCGCAGGGCGCGGGCTTCGAGGAGCTTGCCCGCGATGTCGAGCCGGCGGCTGCGGTGCTCGCCCTCGTCCTGGGCCGCGGGGTTGGTGAGGGCGTCCAGGGGGACGTCGAGCCGGCGCGCGAAGAAGGCGGCGATGAGTTCGTTCGGCGAACGCCGGCCGCTCTCCACCCGGGAGACGTAGCTGGCCGACACCTCGTCGCCCGCCAGTTCGGTCTGGGACAGGCCACGCTGCACGCGCAGCATCCGCAGTCTGCGTCCGAACGCGGGCTGTTCGATCATCTTCGTCCTCAGGGATCGCCCCGGCTTGCCGGGAGGCGACAAGCGGATGCCGCCGGGCACGCCGCGTGGCACCGCTCTTGGTCAAGGACCGCAAGGAACGTGCGGCCCTGTCACCGGCTATTACGGCGGCAGAGTAGGGCGAAGGGGGTATGGCTGTCGAACCGGTGCGCAGCCGCGTCGTGAACTTGGCGACTTCTTAACACCATTGCAGGTCAACGCCCTACCGCACGGTGCGTGCAATTTTTGGCTTGAAGTGTGACAGGGGCGTGTCTACTGTTGTGCCTCGTGTGACAGGCCCTGTCACACGTTTGACGGGCTCTGTCATTTTTTGTGACAGCTCACGGGGAGGGCGTCGCAGTGGATGTCGTGCACGGGGGAAATCACGGCCAGGCCGAAAGACGACCAGAGGCGGAGTGGGAAGTTCCACTCTCGGTCGGACAGGCCTCCCTCTTCTTCCTCCAGGAACTCGCGCCCGACTCGCCGTCGTACCACGTCGCCGGAACCGTCAAGGTCACCGAGCGCCTCCACGCCGAACCGCTGCGCCGCGCCTGGGACGCCGTCTGCGCCCGCCACCCGGTGCTCACCAGCACCGTCGCCCCGGGGACCGAGGGCTATGTGCAGCGCTGGTACGCCGCCGAGGCCCCCTTCGCCGTCCGCGACACGCCGGGCATCGCCGACGACGAGCTGCGGATCCTCGCCACCCGCGACTACGAGCGCCCCTTCGCCCTGGCCCACGAGGCGCCCGCCCGCCTCTTCGTCTACCAGGACACCGCCGCCACCACCGTGCACCTCGTCCTGCACCACGTCGCCGGCGACATGAGCTCCCTGTTCATCACCCTGGAGGACCTGCTCACCGCCTACCGGTCCGAGGCCGAGGGCGCCCCCGGTCTGCCCGCCGGGCCCGACACCTCCTACGCGCGTCACGTCGCCGCCGAACACGCCTTCCTCGCCGGGCCGCGCGCCGAGGCCCTGAGCGACTACTGGACGCGCCGACTCGACGGCTGCCGCTTCGCCCTCGACCTGCCCGGCATGACCGCGCCCCGCCCGGTAACCGACCCCGACGCCCCCGCCCACGTCCCCTTCCGCCTCGGCGCCACGACCGTCGACCGGGTCCGGGAGCTGGCCGGATCCAGCCGCAGCACCACCGCCACCGTGCTGCTCGCCGCCTTCAACGTGCTCCTGCACAAGCTCACCGGCGGGGACGACCTCGTCGTCGGCTTCCCCGTGGAGGGCCGCAAGACCTCCGTCAAGCGGACCGTCGGCCACTTCACCAACTCGCTGCTCCTGCGCACCCGGATCAGGCCGGAATCCACCTTCACCGCCGTGCTCGACGCCACCCGCACCGCGCACGTCGAAGCCGTCCGGCACCGGGCCCTGCCCACCCCGACCGTCCTCGGCCGTCTGAACCCCGGCTCGGCCCTGTCCGGCCAGTCGCTGTACCAGGTGAGCTTCCAGTTCGAGTCGGACCGGCTCTCGTACGGCACCCGGTCCATCACCGGCGATCTGGGCACCGTCCACCTCTCCGGCTACGACACCGAGCCGGTACCGGTGCGCCAGCAGGTGGCGCAGTTCCCGCTGCGGGTCCAGGCGGGCGAGGTCGACGGCGAGGTGTACGGCGTCCTGCACTTCGACCCGGCACGGCTCGACGCGGACACCGTCGCCGGATACGCCCGGCTCTTCGAGACCCTGGTGACCGAGGCCGTCACCGACCCGGCCGCCCCCGTCGCCGAACTCGGCGCCGACACGGGCGCGGGCCCGCGCCACTCGGGCGCCGGGGTCCCGGCGGCGGGTGACGGAGAGCCCGTGCACCGGGCGATCCTGGCGCACGCGCGGACCGCGCCGGACGACGTCGCCCTGATCGACGGCGAACGCTCCTGGACGTACGCGGAGTTGGAGCGCGCGTCGGCGGTGGTGGCCGTGCGGCTGCGGGACGCGGGCGTCGGTCCCGAGTCCGTGGTGGGGCTGTGCCTGCCGCGCGGCGCGGCGACCGCCGTGGCGATGCTGGGGGTGCTGCGGGCCGGGGGCGCGTGGCTGGCACTCGACCCCTCGTACCCGGCCGAGCGGCTTCGGCAGATGGCGGGCGAGGCGGGCTGCGCGGCCGTCGTGCGCGGCGCGGCGCAGCGGGAGTTGGCGGACGACGTCGTGCCCGCGGGCACCCCGGTCCTGGAGATCGACGGCCTCGACCTGACGGCGGACGTCGACCGGACGGGTCTGGACGCGGCACACGCCGACGACCTGGCGTACCTGGTCTTCACCTCCGGCTCCACCGGACGCCCCAAGGGCGTCGCCGTCACCCACGGAACGCTGGCCCGCTCCACCGCGGCGCGCGCCGCCTTCTACGGGCCGAACCCGCCCCGCTTCCTGCTCCTTTCGTCCTTCTCCTTCGACAGCGCCTACGCGGGCATCTTCTGGACGCTCACCCTCGGCGGGGCGCTGGCCGTGCCCGACGCCGACCAGGTCAAGGACGCCGACGAACTCGCCGGTCTGGTCGAGCGGCACGCCCTGACGCACACCCTGACCGTCCCCTCCTTCTACCGGGCCCTCCTGAACCGGCCCGGCGGGCCCGGACGTTCCCTGCGGACCGTCGTCGTGGCGGGCGAGGCCTGCCCCGCCGACCTGGTCGCCGAGCACCGCGCGACGCTTCCCGACTGCGCCCTCGTCAACGAGTACGGCCCCAGCGAGGCCACCGTCTGGGCCACCGGCCACTTCTGCGCCGCGAGCGACCCCGGCACCGTCCCCATCGGCACCCCGATCGCCGGGACCACCGTGTACGTCCTCGACGACGCGATGCGCCCGGTGGTCCCGGGCGGCGTGGGGGAGTTGTACGTCGGCGGGGCGGGCGTGGCGCGCGGCTACGCGGGCCGGGGCGACCTGACCGCCGAGCGGTTCGTGCCCGACCCGTTCTCGACGGTGCCCGGTGCGCGGCTCTACCGCACGGGTGACCTCGTCCGGTTCGACGGCGCCGGTGCGCTCGAGTTCCACGGGCGGGTCGACGAGCAGGTCAAGGTGCGCGGCTTCCGCGTCGAGCTGGGCGAGATCGAGGCCGTGCTCCGGTCCGCCGACCCGGTCACCGACGCCGTCGTGGCCGCCGTGCCCGCGCCCGGCGGCGGTGAACTGCGCCTGGCCGCCTACGTCGTGGCCGCCGACGGCACCCCGGTGGACACCGGCCTCCTGCGCGCCTGGGCCGGGGAGCGGCTGCCCGCGCACATGGTCCCCGCCGCCGTCGTGACCCTCGACGCGCTGCCCCTGTCCGTCAACGGCAAAGTGGACCGGCGCGCCCTGCCCGCGCCCCGCTGGGAGACGGCAGCCAAGGACTTCGTCGCGCCCCGCACCGACGAGGAGCGGCGCCTCGCCGAGGTGTGGTGCCAGGTACTCGGCCTCGAACGCGTCGGCGTGCACGACGACTTCCTCGCCCTCGGCGGCGACTCCATCCAGTCCATCCAGGTGGTGGCCAAGGCCCGCAGGGCCGGACTGCGCATCACCCCGCGCCAGCTCTTCGAACACCCCACCGTCGCCGGGCTCGCCGCACAGGCCGAACTCCTGCCGGCCGCCGAGCCGACCCTGGACGACCTGGCGCCGGGCGGCGTCGACACCACCGGTCTGCCCGCCGGACTGCTCGCCTCCTGGGAACGCGACCTCGGCCCGCTGCACGCCGTGTGGCCCATGTCCGCCCTCCAGCAGGGCATGCTGTACCACGCCCTCGCCGAGCCCGCGTCGGACGCCTACACCGAGCAGTTGGTGTGCGTCCTGCGCGGCGACCTGGACCCGCGCGCCTTCCTCGACGCCTGGCGCGGCGCCATCGCCCGGCACTCCGCCCTGCGCGCCCGCTGCTCCTGGCAGGAGACCGACCGCCCCCTGCTCGTCGTGCCCCGCGACATCGACGTACCCGCGCGGTACGAGGACTGGACGGCGGACGACAGCTCCGCGCGGACCGGGCAGGAGCGCCTGGACGACTTCCTGGCGCGCGACCGCGGCGAGGGCTTCGAGCTGAGCGGCGGCCCGCTGGTGCGCCTCGCGCTGCTGCGCACCGGCGCCGACGAGTGGACCTTCGTGTGGACCAACCACCACATCCTCATCGACGGCTGGTCCCTGCCCGTCGTCGCGGGCGACGCCTTCACGCTCTACCCGGCGCTGCGTGCCGGTACCGACATCGAACTGGTGCCCGCCCCCGACTACGGCACCTTCGTGCGCTGGAACGAGCACCGCGACCGCACCGAGGACGAGGCGTTCTGGCGCAAGCAGCTCACCGGCTTCACCGCGCCCGCGCTGCTCGCCCCCGGCCGCGCCCAGGCCGAGCACCACCGCACCGGCACGCACGAGCCCGCGCTGCGGCTGCCCGACGAGCGCGCCCTGGCCCTGCGCGAGACCGCCCGCGACCGCGGCGTCACCCTCGCCGCGCTCGTCCACGCCGCCTGGACGCTGGTCGTCGCCCGGCGCACCGGCGCCAAGGACCTGGCCGTCGGCAGCGTGCTCTCCGGCCGCCCCGCCGAGATCGACGGCATCGAACGCACCGTCGGCCTGTTCATCAACACCCTGCCGCTGCGCGTGCGGATCGCCGACGACCTGCGCGCCGACCAGTGGCTCGGCGCCGTCCATCAGAGCCTGCAGGAACTCACCGACCACCAGCACGCCCCGCTCGCCGACGTGACGTCCTGGGCCGGAGCCCCCGCGGGCGCCCCGCTCTTCGACTCCATCGTCGTCGTCGAGAACTACCCCTTCGAGGGCTTCGCCACCGAGGGCTTCACGCTGGAGAGCGGCCGCCTCCTGGAGCGCACCACCTACCCGGTCAGCGTCCAGGTGATGCCCGGCGAGCACCTGGAGCTGCGCCTGAGCGTCGACGCCGCCGCGTACGACGCCGACACCGCGCGGCGGCTCCTCGACGACCTCGACCGCACCCTGGACGCCCTCACCGGCGACCCGGCCATCACCCTGGGCGAGTTGGGCACGAGCGACACCGAGGCGCTCCTCGCCTGGTCCGGCGCCGGGGCTCCGGCGGCGGACAGCGCGTGCCTGGTGCCCGGGGCGGTCGTGGCGCACGCCCGGAAGCAGCCGGACGACGTGGCCCTGGTCGACGGCGAACGGTCTTGGACGTACGCGGAGTTGGAGCGCGCTTCGGCCGCGGTGGCCGTGCGGCTGCGCGCGGCGGGCGTCGGTCCGGACGACGTGGTGGGCCTGTGCCTGCCGCGCGGGACCCTCATGGCGGTGGCGATGCTCGCCGTCGCGCGGGCCGGAGGCGCGTGGCTCGCGCTCGACCCCTCGTACCCGGCCGAGCGGCTTCGGCTGATGGCGGGCGAGGCGGGCTGCGCGGCCGTCGTGCGCGGCGCGGCGCAGCGGGACGTCCTCGACGGCCTCCTGCCGGGTGACACCCCGGTCCTGGAGATCGACGGCCTCGACCTGACGGCGGACGTCGACCGGACGGGTCTGGACGCGGCGCACGCCGACGACCTGGCGTACCTGGTCTTCACCTCCGGCTCCACCGGACGCCCCAAGGGCGTCGCCGTCACCCACGGCCAACTCGCCGTCCACCTCGCGCAGATCAGTGGCGCCTTCGGGCTCACCGCCGCCGACCGGGTCCTGGTCTTCGGCTCCTTCTCGTTCGACGTGAGCACCGAGCAACTGCTCGCGCCGCTGACGGGCGGCGGCGCGGCCGTGCTCCGCCCCGACGGGCTCCTCGCCACCGACGAACTCCTCGCCTTCCTCGCCGAGCACGGGGTCACCGTCTTCAACCCGCCGACCGGCCTGTGGCGGCAGTTGGCAACCGCGCTCGCCGACGGCGCCGCGGTGCCCGCCGCGCTCGCCGTCCGCCTCACCGTCGTCGGCGGCGACGCCATGCCCGCCGCCGAGACCGGCATCTGGCGGCGCACGGTGGGCGGCCGCGTCATCAACGCCTACGGCCCCACCGAGACCGTCATCACCGCCACCGTCCACGAGGTCGGCGTCGACGGCGCGACCGGCACCGTCCCCCTGGGACGGCCCCTGCCGGGCCGCACCGTGTACGTCCTCGACGAGACGCTGAGTCCGGTGGTCCCGGGTGGCGTGGGGGAGCTGTACGTCGGCGGGGCGGGTGTCGCGCGCGGCTACGCGGGCCGGGGCGGGCTCACCGCCGAGCGGTTCGTGCCGGACCCCTTCACGTCCGAGCCCGGCGCGCGGCTGTACCGCACGGGAGACCTCGTACGGTTCGACAGCGCCGGTGCCCTGGAGTTCCACGGGCGCGTGGACGAGCAGGTCAAGGTCCGCGGCTTCCGGGTGGAGCTGGGCGAGATCGAGGCCGTGGTGCGGGACGCCGCCGGAGTGGCGGACGCGGCGGTCGCCGCCGTGGCACCCACGGGTGGCGGCGAGCCGCGCCTGGTCGCGTACGTCGTCGCCCGCGCCGGAGCCGCCTGCGAACCGGCGACGGTCCGGGCGTGGGCCGGGGAGCGGCTGCCCGCGCACATGGTCCCCGCCGCCGTCGTGGTCCTGGACGCGCTGCCCCTGTCGGCCAACGGCAAGGTGGACCGGCGCGCCCTGCCCGCCCCCACCTGGGAGGCCGACGACCAGGAGTACGTCGCGCCCCGCACCGAGGTGGAGCGGCGCCTCGCCGAGGTGTGGTGCCAGGTGCTCGGCCTGGACCGGGTCGGCGTCCACGACGGCTATCTGGCCCTCGGCGGGGACTCCATCCTGTCGATCCAGGTCGTCGCCAGGGCCCGCCGCGCCGGGATCCACCTGACCCCGCGCCAGATGTTCCAGTACCCCACGATCGCCGACCTCGCCCCGCACGTCACCACCGGCGCGAGCACCGGCAGCCGCGCCCAGGGCGACAGCACGGACGCGCTCAGCCCGATCCAGCGGTGGTTCCACGAACTCGACCTCGACACCCCGGCCCACTGGAACATGGGGCTGCTCCTCGGCCTGCGCACCCGCGTCCAACCCGACGAGCTGGGCGCGGCGCTGAACGCCGTGGCCGAGGCCCATGAGGCGCTGCGGACCCGGTTCGTGGACGGGGACGCCGAGGGCGGCGAAGCCGCTGGTGACGGGCGTGGCGTACGCGCCGTGGTCGATCCGAAGGTCGACGTTCCGGTGGAGTACGGCCACCTGTCCGAAGACGGCGTCGACGAGCGGCTGCGGGAGCTGGCCGACGAACTCAACACCCGCATCGACCCCGCCCAGGGGCCGCTCCTGCGGGCCCACTTGGCCGACCTCGGCCCCGACGTGCCGCAGCGGCTGCTGCTCACCGCCCACCACCTGGTCATGGACGCGGTGTCCTGGCGCATCGTCCTGGAGGACCTGGAGTTCGCGCTCGACGCCGTCCGCGCGGGCGAGCCCCCCGTCCTCCAGCCGGAGGGCACCACGCACCGGCAGTGGACCGCCGAACTGCGGCGCAGGGCCCTGGACCCGCAGGTCCTCGATCGGGTCCGCGCCGACCTCGACGAGATCGCGGCGCTCGCCGGGCCGAGCGCCGACCCGCTCGCCCCCGGCACCGAGGGCGCCGCGCGCCGCGCCCGGCGCGCCCTCACCGCCGAGGAGACCGAACAGCTCCAGCAGGCGCTCGTACGGCGGCTCGGCGGCACCCTGGAAGAGGGTCTGATCACCGCGACCGCCCGTGCCCTCGCCCGGGTCGACGCGCTGCCCTCGGTCGTCGTGGAGCTGGAGAGCCACGGCCGCGAGGACCTGCACCCCGACCTCGACCTGTCGCGCACGGTCGGCTGGTTCACCACCCTCGCGCCGTTCCCGGTGGCCACCGCGGACGACGACCCGCTCGGCACCCTGTGGGACGTTCGCGCCCGGCTGCGGGACCTGGTGCACCGGGGCATCGACCACGGCGTGGTCCGGCACCTGGCCCACGACGGGGATTTGGCCCGCCGGTTCGCCGAACTGCCCGTGCCGCACGTCAACTTCAACTACCTGGGCCGGGTCAGCTCCAGCGCCGACCCGCGGGCCACGCTCGAACTCCTCGCACCCGGCTTCGGCCAGGTCCGCGACCCGCACGGGACGCGTCCCGCGGCGGTCGTCGTGGAGAGCCTGGTCACCGACGGCTGCCTCGCCGTCGAGGTGGAACACACCGGACAGGCCGCCGCGGACACGCTCGCGGACGCCGTCCTCGACGAACTCCGGGCGCTCACCGCCGAGTCCGACGCGCCCGTGCTCGCCGCCGGACTGCGGCACGGCACCGCGCCCGTCGCCGCCGTGCGGGACTGGGCCGCGCGCCGGGGCGGCCTGACGGCGGTCTGGCCGCTCACGCCGACCCAGGAGGGCATGGTCTTCCGCAGCCTCGCCGAGGACGGCGCGGCGGGCAGCGGGGTCTACGTGGAGCAGCTCGTCTGCGTCCTTGAAGGCGACCTCGACCAGGAGGCGTTCGCGCGGGCGTGGCAGGCGGCCGTGGACCGGCACGCCGTGCTGCGGGGCGTACCGGTGTGGCAGGACGTGCCGCGTCCGCTGCTCGTGGTGCCCGCCGCGTGTGAACTGCCCGTCACCTTCTTGGACTTCACGTCGGACGGTACGGCGGCGAGAGCGGGCGGGGAAGCGCGGGCGGGCGGGGACGGTCGGGCGGGCGGGGACGCGAGAGCGGGCCAGGGTGCCGGGGAACCGGCGGGTTCCGTCGACGCCGACGCTCGCACCGACGCCGACGAGCGCCTCGACGCCTACGTGCGACAGGACCGGCACACCGGCTTCGACCTGCGTGAAGGGCCGCTCGCGCGGCTCGCCGTGGCACGGCTCGCGGCCGACCGCTGGGCCTTCGTGTGGACCAACCACCATGTGCTGTTCGACGGTTGGTCGCTGCCGATCCTGCTCGGCGAGGTCCTGGAGCACTATGCCGCGCACGGCCGGGGCGAGACCCCGCGGTTCGCCCCGGCGCCGGACTTCGGCGCGTTCGCCCGGTGGGTGGCGCGCCAGGACCCGGACGCCTCCCGGGAGTTCTGGACCAGGAGCCTCGCCGGGTGCGGCCCGGTCCCGCTCGCACCGGCGGCGGACCGGCCCGCGGTCCACCGCGACCACGAGGTGGCGCTGCCCGCGCCGGACACCGGGCGCCTGCGGGACACCGCGGGCCGTCTCGGCGTCACCCTCGGCGGCATGGTGCACGCGGCGTGGGCCCTCACCCTCGCCGCCGAGACCGGCACGGACGACGTGGTGTTCGGCAGCGTGGGCTCCGGGCGGCCCGCCGACCTCGCGGACGTGGACCGTACCGTCGGCATGTTCATCAACACCGTGCCGCTGCGCACCCGGCTGCCCGCCGCCCTGCCGGTCGGCACCTGGACCCGGGACGTGCAGCAGGCACTGCACCAGGCGCAGGAACACATCCACACGCCGCTCGCCCGGATCGCCGTGTGGAGCGGACGGACCAGCTCCGCCGGACTCTTCGACACCTCCGTGATCGTGGCCAACTTCCCCTTCGCCGACCTCGGCACGGGACTTCCCGGCCTGTCGGTGACCCGGTCCGAGGCGCTCGAACAGACCGAACTGCCCGTCACCGTCTCCGCCGCCCCCGAAGGGGACCGGCTCGTCATCGCACTCAACCACGACACCGTCCGCGTCCCCACCGAGCGGGCCGCCGCCCTCGCCGACCAACTGTGTCGCGCCCTGACGGCGCTCGCCGAGGACACCGCGACCGTCGGCGAGGTCCGTGCCGCGCTCGGCGAGCGGGCACGCGGCGAACGCGCCGCAGGACGCGCCCGGCGCGCCGCACGCCTCGGCCCCGCCGCCCGGGCCCGCGCCTGAGCCAGGCCACGGCCGCACCACGCGCCACCGCACGGCACCGCACACCACACCCAGCGCAGCACGCTCAGCCCAGCACAGCACGGCACTGCACTGCACAGCTCGGCACTGCACAGCTCGGCACTTCAATTCGGCACAGCGCGGCACGGCAGTGCACCGCACCGCACCACACAGCGCACCGAGCACCGCACCACCCCGGAGGGCCGCCCCGTCGCGGCCGGTCCGGCCCCGCCCGCCCGGACCCGCCCAGGTCCCCGCGGGCCATACCGACAAGCAAACGGAGCACCCATGTCCCTTCGTACGTCCCGCATGCCCCAGGAGCCGGTCAGGCGACGGTCCCTGACGGATGCGTCAGTCGTCGCCTTCGGTCCCCTGGAGCCCGCGGCTCTGCCCGTGCTCGCCACCCCGCAGCGGCCCGGTGTCCCGCTGACCGTGTGGGTGCGGGCCAACGCGGAGCTGGTGCGGACGCGGCTGCACGAGCACGGCGCGGTGCTCTTCCGCGGCTTCGACGAGGGCGCCGACGCGCTGCGCCCCGTCGTCGAGGCCGTCGCCGGTGACGGCGCGCTCGCCTACCAGGACGGCGCCACGCCGCGCAGCGACCTGGGCGACGGCATCTACTCCTCCACCGAGTACCCCGCCGACCAGACCATCGAGATGCACAACGAGGCCTGCTACAGCTGGAGTTGGCCGCGCGTCCTCGGCTTCTCCTGCGCGCTGCCCTCG
Source organism: Streptomyces sp. NPDC041205 (assembly GCF_055591765.1). Lineage (NCBI taxonomy): Bacteria > Bacillati > Actinomycetota > Actinomycetes > Kitasatosporales > Streptomycetaceae > Streptomyces > Streptomyces sp. NPDC041205. The sequence continues at coordinate 102,710 of NZ_JBVIZH010000010.1, forward strand.
GAGACCGGCGGCCAGACCCCGCTCGCCGACTCCCGCAAGGTGCTCGGCCGGCTGCCCGCCGACCTGGTGGCCCGCGTCGAGGAGCACGGCGTGCGGTACGTGCGCAACTACACGCCGGGCGTCGGCATCCCCTGGCAGGAGGCCCTCGGCTGCGACGAGAGCGGCCTCGACGCGTACGCCGAGCAGACCAGGGTGCGCGTCGAGCGCGTCGCCGACAACCACCTGCGCACCGAGGCCCTGCGGCCCGCCGTCGCCCGGCACCCGGTCACCGGGGAGTGGGTCTGGTTCAACCAGGCCACCAGCTTCCACCTGAGCACGCTCGGCGACGAACTCGCCGCCGAGCTGCTCAGCCAGGTCGGCCCCGAGCGGGTGCCCAAGACCAGCCTGGCGGGCGACGGCAGTGAGTTCAGCCGCGCCGACCTCGACGCGATCAGGGGCGCGTTCGACGCCGAGTCCACGGCCTTCGACTGGCAGCTCGGCGACGTCCTCGTCGTCGACAACCTGCTGGCCTCGCACGGCCGGGCGCCCTTCACCGGCAAGCGGCAGATCCGCGTCGCCATGGCGGGCGCGGCGACCTGGCACGACCTGGAGACCCGGCCCGCGCCGAGCGGCGCCCGGGCGCAGGACGGCACCACCACGCAGACACAGGGGGACAGACGGTGACCACGGTGACTTCGGCATCGACACAGACAGCGGCCGCGAACGGGACGGCCGCGCCCGCGGCGGAGATCTTCCGCGCGGGACCGCAGCAGCACGACGCCACCGGCGACGACACGGTGACGACCCTCGTGCTCCAGGCTCCGGCCGCCGTGGCGGGAGAGCGCCTGGCCGCCGCCGTCGCCGCCCTCACACGCCGGTACGAGGTGCTGCGCACCGCACTGGTGGCCTCCGCCGCGGGCGGCCCGCCCACGCAGCACGTGTTCACCGGGGCGCCGCCCGAGCCCGCCGCCGCCGAAACGGACGGCGCCGCGGGGGCCGCCCTTGCCCGGCCCTGGTCCGCCCTGGCGGGACCCGGAGGCCGCGTCCAGCTCGCCGCGTCCGCCCACGTCCTCGACCACGAGGGCCTGCTGCTCCTCGCGGCCGAACTGGAGCGTGAACTGGCCGGGACGGCCGGTGACGGCACGGGTGAGGACGAGGGCGAGTCCCTCCAGTACGCCGACGTCGCGGAGTGGCTGCACGACATGCTCGCCGAGCCCGAGGCGGCCGCCGCCCGGGCGAGCCAGGAGTCGGCGCACGGCGGCGCCGACGCGGCGGACGAGACGGGCGACGCGGTGGCGCGGGTGCGTTCGCTGGCCCCCGCGGCGGGCGCGACGGCCACGTCGGCGTCGGCAGCCACTGCGGCCACGCCGGTCGAGGCGGGTGCGGCGACGGCTGGGGAGGGCGGCCGACCCACGGCCGACTCCGTCCGCTCCCTCACCCTGCCCGCCGCCACCTTCCCCACGGTCGAGGCCGAGGCGCTGCTCCTCGCCGCCTGGCTCGTGGTCCTGCACCGCTTCGGCGGCGCCGAGACGCTCACCGTGCGGGTGCGCACCGGCCTGCGCGAGGTGCCCCAACTCCAGTCGTCACTCGGCCCGTTGAGCGCCTGGCCGGGTCTGCGCTACGCGTTCGGATCCGGGCGCACCCTCGCGGACGTGGTGTCCGCGGTGCGGGCGGCGCGGGCCGAGCAGCGCGAGAGCGTCGAGCTGATCAGCGATCTGTCCGCCGTGAGCGGGCCGCTCGCCTTCTCGTACGCGGAGGTGCCCGAGCGCGTCGGCGACTGGTTCGTCGAGTCGCTCGTGGCCCGCGGCACGGGGCCCGCGCTGCGCCTCGCCGCCGTGCGCCACGGCGATCGCGTCGAGGTCCGCCTGGACGGCGCCGCCGCGGCCGGGATCGGCGGCCCGGTCGCCGACCGGATCCTGGACGCCCTGGCCGCCGTCGTGGACCAGGGCACGCGGGAGCCGGGAACGCGGATCGGCCGGACGGCCCTCGGCCCCGCCGCGGCTCCGCTGGCGGCGCCCGTGTCGCCCACGGCCGCCGACTGGCAGGAGTCCACCCTGCCCGACCTGATCGTCCGTGCCGCCGGGCGCACTCCGGACGCGACCGCCGTGCGCTGCGGCGACCAGGAGCTGACCTACCGTCAACTCCTGTCGACCGCCGACCGGTTGTCCGCCCGCCTGGACGTCGGCCCCGAGGCCGCCGTCGCCGTGCTCGTGCCGGACCCCGTGGCCCGCCTCGTGACTCAGCTCGCCGTGCTGCGCGCCGGAGCCGCGTACCTGGTCGTCGACACGGACGACCCGGCCGACCGGATCGCGGCGCTCCTCGGCGACGCGTCCGTCCGGACGTGCGTCGCCACGGCGGACACGGCGGCCCTGCTGGGCGACAGCGAGAGCACGGGCAAGGGTGGCGTCGGCAGCGGCCGCGCCGTCGTCGTCCTCACCGCCGACGCCATCGACTTCGGCGGTGAGGAAGCCGACGCGGCGGCGGCCAAGGACGGCCCCGCTGCCCCCGACAACCTCGCCTACCTCCTGTTCACCTCCGGCTCCACCGGGCGGCCCAAGCCCGTCGCCGTCACCCACCGCAACGTCGTCAACTACCTCGGCTGGCTGGCCGACGCGAGCCTCATCGGCCCGGACATCGTGCTGCCCGCGACGGCCGCGCCCGTCTTCGACGCCTCCGTCAAGCAGGTGTGGGGGCCGCTGGTGCTCGGCGGCACGGTCGTGCTGCCCCCCGCCGGACAGCGGCCCGCCGAGACGCTGGCGGCGGCCGTCTCCGGCGCGGAGGCCACCACCGTCACCACGGTCAACACCGTGCCCCGCCTGTGGGACGAGACCCTGCGCGCACTGGAGTCCGCCGACGGCACGGCCGACCCGCGCGAGCGGACCCTGGACGTGCTCCTCGGCGGCGAGGCCCTCACCGCCGACCTGGTGGCACGCACGTACCGCCTGCTGCCGAAGGCACGCCTGTGGAACCTGTACGGGCCCTCCGAGACCACCGCCAACGCCACCGCCGGGATCGTCGGCGCCGACGGCCGCGTCAGCCTCGGCGGACCCGTCGGCGGCACCACACTGCACGTCCTGGACGAGGCGCTCGCGCCGGTCGCGCCCGGCGTGATCGGTGAGCTGTACGTCGGCGGCGCCGGGGTCACCCGCGGCTACGCGGGCCGGGGCGGCCGCACCGCCGAGCGCTATCTGCCGGACCCGTTCGCCACCGAGGCGGGCGCCCGCCTGTACCGCACCGGCGACCTCGTGCGCATCGGCGCCGACGGTCTGCCGGAGTTCTGCGGGCGCGCCGACGGCCAGCTGAAGGTGCGCGGCTACCGCGTCGAGCCCGGCGAGGTCGAGGCCGTCCTGCTGCGTCACCCCGGCGTGCGCGCCGCGGTGGTCGACGCGCGCGAGAGCCGCCTCGTCGCCTGGCTCGTGCCAGGACCGGACGGCGCGCCTACCGTGGCGGAGCTGCGCGAGCACTGCGCCGCCGTGCTGCCCGCGTACCTGGTCCCGGGGCTCTTCGTCGCCCTGGAGCGGGTGCCGCTGACACCGCAGGGCAAGACCGACCGGCGCGCGCTGCCGGACCCGGCGGACGGGCACCTGGAGCAGGGCGGCGAGTTCACCGCACCGCGCACGCCCGTCGAGATGGTCGTCGCGGAGATCTGGCGCACCGTCCTCGGTGTCGAGCGGGTCGGCGCGCACGACAGCTTCTTCGCCCTCGGCGGCGACTCCATCCGCGCCATGCACACCGTCGCCCAGGTCCGCGACCTGATGGGCACCGAACTGCCCCTGCAGGACCTGCTCACCGCGCCCACCGTCGCGGACCAGGCGAACCTGCTCCTCGCCCACGACCAGGACGGCGCCGTCCGCGACTTCGCGGAGGCGTTCGCCGCCCTGGGCACGGCAGACGACCCGGAGTCCCCCACCGAGGGCCCCGCCCACGACGCCCCCAAGGAACAGTCATGACCGCACCCGAACGCTCCGATGGTTCTGATCGCCTCGAGCAGGCCCGGCGCGCCCTCGCGGCCCGCCGCCCGGGGCGCAAGGCCGCGACCTCCCGCGTGCCCCGGCGGGCCGACCAGACCCAGGTCGTCCTCTCGGAGAGCCAGCTCCAGCTGTGGACGGCGCACGCCCTCGACCCCACCGGCAGCGCCTACACCGTCCCCGCCGCCCTCGACATCGAGGGCCCGCTGGACGCCGACGCGCTGACCCGCGCCTTCGACTGGCTGCTCGCCCGGCACGAGGGGCTGCGCCTGGTCACCGAGGACGTCCGCGGCAAGCCGCACGCCCGGCTGCTGCCCACCCTGCCCCCGCTGCGCCGCACCGACCTGACCCGCCTGGCCGCCACGGACGCCGCGGCCGCCGAGCGGCGCAGGGACGAGCTGACCGACGCCGAACTGCGCGCCCCCTTCGCCCTGGACGCCGGCGGCCCGCTCGCCCGGGGCCTGCTGATCGCCCTCGCGCCCGAGCGGCACCGGCTCGTCGTGGCCTTCCACCACCTGGTCGTCGACGGCCTGTCGGTGAGCGTCCTCATCCAGGAACTTACCGCCGCCCACGAGGCGTTCCGCACCGGCTCCGCCCCGCCGCCCGAGCCCGAGGGCCCCTCGTACACCGACTACGCCTGGTGGGAGCGCACCAGCGACGACGCGCCCTCCCGGGAGGCGTCCCTCGCCCACTGGCGGGCCGAGCTGGACGGCGCCCCGCGCGGTCTGAGCCTGCCCTTCGACCATCCCCGCCCCGACACCCGCGGCCATCAGGGCCACCATCTGGTGCGCCCCACCGGGCCCGCGCTGCGCGACCGCGTGGAGAAGTTCGCCGCGGGCTGCGGCGTGTCCGTCTTCGCGGTCCTGTACGGCGCGTGGCGGGCGGCGCTGCACCGGGCCGCCCTCACCGACGACCTGGTGATCGGGGTGCCGGTCGCCAACCGCGTCCGGCCCGAACTGCGCACCACCGTCGGCCCGTTCATCAACACGCTGACGCTCCGCAGCCGCCTGCGCGACGGCGCGACGCTGCGCGACCTCGCCCAGGAGTCGGCGGCCACCGTCGCCGCCTCCCTGGACCACCAGCACGTGCTGACCTCGTCGGTGGTGTCGGCGGTCGGCGGCAGCACCGGCGCCCCGCTGTTCGGCGCGATGTTCGCCTATCTCGGCGAGGACCGCTCCGCGCTGCGCCTCGGTGAGGCCGTCATGACCCCCGTCCCGGTGGAGACGGCCGCCTCCAAGACCGACGTCACCCTCAGCGTCTCGCACCGCGGCGACGACCTGGAACTGATGCTGGAGTACGACACGGAGCTGCTGCGCGAACACACCGCGGGCGCCCTCCTCGACGCGTACGTCCAACTGCTCACCGCCGGCCTCGCCGCCCCGGACCGCGAGGTGCGGCTGCTGCCGCTCGCCGCGCCCGCCGCACCGGAGGGCCCGATGGCCGAGTCCCTGGTGACGCACGGCCTCGACCACGCCTTCCTGCGCTCGGCCGCCCGCCACCCCGCCCGCGTCGCCCTGCACTGGGAGGGCGAGGACATCGCGTACGCGGACCTCGCCGACCGCGTCGAGACCCTGGCCCGCCACCTGGTGGACCAGGGCGTGGCGCCCGGCGACCGCGTCCCGCTGTACCTGGAGCGCGGGCCCGCGCAGATCGTGGCGATCCTCGCGGTGCTGCGCGCGGGCGCCGCGTACGTACCGCTGGACCTGCGCAACCCCGCGGACCGCATCCGGCACGTCCTGGACGACAGCGGCGGCCGCCTGATCGTGTGCGGCGCCGACGGCGCGGGCACGCTCGGCACGGGCCTGCCGCAGGTGTGCGTCGACGGACACGGCCGCCCCCTCGTCGGGGTCGACCCCGAGGCCAGGAACGGCATCGCGCTGCCCGCCCGGCACCCCGGGGACATCGCCTACGTCATCTACACCTCCGGGTCCACCGGCCGCCCCAAGGGCGTCGAGGTCGCCGACGCGCAGGTCCTGCGCCTGTACACGTCGACCGCGCGGCGCTTCGACTTCGGGCCGCACGACGTGTGGACCTTCTTCCACTCCTACGCCTTCGACGTGTCCGTCTGGGAGCTGTGGGGCGCGCTGCTGCACGGCGGGAAACTGGCCCTGGTGCCGGACGAGACCGCCCAGTCGCCCGCGGACCTGCTCGCACTCGTCGAACGGCTCGGCGTCACCGTCTTCAGCCAGACGCCGTCGGCCTTCAAGGGCGTGGTGGCGGCCGACGCCGCCGAGGGCTCCACCCGTGAACTCGCCCTGCGTCACGTCGTGTTCGGCGGCGAGCGGCTCGACCCGAACACGCTGCGGCCGTGGATCGAGGCGCGCGGCGACCGGGCCCCGGTCCTGGTGAACATGTACGGCATCACCGAGACCACCGTGCACTCCACCTTCCGCGTCATCACCGCCGACGACCTGGGCGACCGCACCGGCAGCCCCATCGGCGTACCGATCGACGACCTGACCCTGTACGTCCTCGACGCGGCCCTCAACCCGCTGCCCGCCGGTCTCGTCGGCGAACTCCACGTCGGCGGCGCGGGCGTCACCCTCGGCTACGCCGGACGCGGCGGGCTCACCGCCGAGCGGTTCGTGCCCGACCCGTTCTCCGACGTGCCGGGCGCCCGCCTCTACCGCAGCGGCGACCTGGCCCGGGTCACCGAGGACGGCGAGTTCGAGTACTGGGGGCGCGCCGACGCCCAGGTGAAGATCCGCGGCTTCCGGATCGAGCTGGGCGAGGTGGAGGTCGCCCTCGCCACCCACCCCGGCGTCGCCGCCGCGGTCGCCGACGTGCGCGGCGAGCAGCTCGTGGTGTGGCTGGTGCCCGCTGCCGGTGAACTGCCGGACGTGCCCGAACTCCGCGAGCACGCCTCGGGGCTGCTGCCCTCGTACATGGTGCCCGCGGTCTACACCGCCCTGGACGAGGTGCCGCTGACCGTCAACGGCAAGGCCGACCGGCGTGCCCTGCCCGACCCGGCCGAGGCCCGCCTGGACGCCGGGACCGAGTACACCGCCCCGCGCACCGGCCTGGAGGAGACCGTCGCCGGGGTGTGGGCCGACGTCCTCGGCGTCGAGCGGATCGGCGTGCACGACAACTTCTTCGCCCTCGGCGGGGACTCCATCCGCGCCGTGGAGATCACCGGCACGCTGCGCGCCCTCGGCCACGAGACCCGCGTGCACGCCGTGTTCAAGCACCAGACCGTCGCCGAGTTCGCCACCCACCTCGCGGGCAGCGGCGCCGAGACCCTGGCCCGCGCCGAGCCGTTCGAGATGATCAGCGCCGAGGACCGGGCCGCGCTGCCCGCCGACGCCGAGGACGCCTACCCGCTCAGCGCCACCCAGGCGGGCATGCTCTACCACCTGCATCTGCACCCCGAGGCGGGCATCTACCACAACACCGTCAGCGTGCGGATGCGCGGCCGCCTGGACGCGGACCTGCTGCGCCGCGCACTCGCCGACACCATGGACCGCCACCCCGTCCTGCGCACCAGCATCTCCCTGGACGGCTACTCCGAGCCGCTGCAGATCGTGCACCGGGACGTGGAGCCGCTCCTGACCGTGCGGGACCTGTCCGGGCTCGACGCCGCCGAACAGCGCGCCGAGATCGACGACTTCGTCGCCCATGAGCGCGAGGACCACCTCGAACTGGAGCGCGCCCCGCTGCAACGGCTCGCCGTGCACCTGCTCGGCGACGACGAGTTCCAGCTGACGGTCAGCGAGAACCACGTCATCCTCGACGGCTGGAGCTGGACGTCCACCGTCACGGAGATCTTCAGCCGCCAGGCGGCGCTGCTCGACGACGCCCCCGACTACGGCACCCGCTGGCCCGAACTGCCGCTCCGGTACGCCGACTTCATCAAGACGGAGCGGGCCGCCCTCGAAGGGACGGACGTCGCGGAGGTGTGGCGGCAGCGGATGGCCGACGCCGAACCGCGCTCCGTCGCCGACCTGCGCCCCGCCGGGCTCCCGCAGGTGCGCCGCGTCCAGGTCGACATCGACCCCGACACCTCCCAGCGCCTCGCGCGGCTCGCCAAGGAGGAGGGCCTGCCCTTCAAGAGCCTCGCCGTGGGCGTGCACTTCAAGGTCCTCGCCGAGGCCCTGGCCGTGACCGACCCGGTCACCGGCATGGTGCTGCACGGCCGCCCCGACCTGCCCGGCGCCAAGGACCTGCGCGGCCTGTTCATCAACATGCTGCCGACCTCGATGTCCGTGCCCGGCGGCAGCTGGCGCGACCTCGCCCGGCGCGCCTTCGACGAGGAACGCGGGCTCCTGGAGCACCGGCACACCCCGCTGGTCAACGTGCAGCAGGCGCTCGGCAACGACCCGCTGTTCGACGTGGGCGTGAACTTCGTGCGCTTCCACGCGCTCAGCGAGGTCCTCGACACCGGCGTCGTCGAACTCATCGACCACCACCCGGCGTCCGCCGAGGACACCAACTACGCGGTCATGAGCACCTATTCGGTGCACCCGCCCGCCAACGAGCTGGGCCTGATCCTCGCCTACGACAGCGACCGGGTCTCCGACGAATGGGCCGCCGACCTCGCCACGATGTACGCGCAGGCCCTGCGCCGCTTCGCCACCGACCCAGACGCCCCGCACGACGAGGCCAGCCTGCTGCCCTACGACGCCGCGGCCGCGGCCCGCCGCGCCGACGGCGGCCCGCTGGAGGTGCCCGGCGGCACCCTGCACGAGGCCATCGAGGCCGTCGCTGCGGCCCGCCCCGGCGCGGTCGCGGTCACCGGACCCGGCGGCGCCCTGACCTACCGCCAGCTCACCGAGCGGGCCCGCGCCGCCGCCGACGGCCTCACCGCCGCCGGAGTGCGCAGCGGCGACCTGGTCGCGGTCGTCGCCAGGCGCGGCGTCGACCTGGTGACGGGGCTGCTCGCCGCCATGACGGCGGGCGCGGCCTACGTCCCCGTCGACCCGGAGCTGCCCCTGGAGCGCATCACGCACCTGATCCGCGACTCGGGCTGCCGCACGGCGGTGACCGCGCACCTCACCGACGACGACGCGGCCGTGCTCGCGCTGCTCGCCGACGAGGGCATCACGGTCCGCACCGTCGCCGAGGCGGCCGCGGCCACCGACGCCGGGCCCCCGCAGCGCGCCGACGCCGCCGACCTGGCGTACCTCATCTACACCTCCGGCTCCACCGGCACCCCCAAGGGCGTCGGCGTCAGCCACCACAACCTGCTCGCCTACCTGGAGGCCTCCGCCACCGTCGTGGCGCCCACCGCCGACGACGTGGTCGCGGTCCGCTCCACCTTCACCTTCGACCTGTCGGTGTGGGAGCTGTTCGCGGGCCTCGTGGCCGGATCCCGGATCCACCTCGTGCCCGGCGACGTCGCCGCGGACGCACAGCAACTGCACGGCCATCTGCGGGGCGAGGGCGTCACCATGCTCGCCACCACCCCGACGATCGCGCAGGAGCTGGCCGCCGTGGACGGCAGCGGCGACACCGGCGGCGCCCCGCTCGGCCTGCGGGCGCTGCTGCTCGCGGGCGAGGAGGTCGTGCCCGCCCGGTTCGCCGACTGGTTCGAGGGGCCCTCCGCGCAGGGCTGCCGGGTCTTCAACTGGTACGGCCCGACCGAGGCCACCGTCCTGATGACCGTCGCCGAACTCACCGCCGAGGTCACCCGCAGACAGCGGGCCCCCATCGGCGGCCCGGTGCCGGGCTCCACCATCTGGGTCCTCGACGAGCACATGCAGCCGGTGCCGCCCGGCGCCGCGGGCGAGCTGTACATCGGCGGCGTCCAGGTGGCCCAGGGCTACTGGCGGCGCCCCGGCCTCACCGCCGGACGCTTCATCCCCGACCCGTTCGCCGCCGAACACGGGGCGCGGCTCTACCGCACCGGCGACCGCGCCCGCCACCGGGCCGACGGCCAGCTGGAGTTCCTCGGCCGCTTCGACAACCAGATCAAGCTGCGCGGCCACCGCATCGAGCTCGGCGAGGTCGAGTCCGTCCTCGTCGACCACCCGGGCGTGACCGACTGCGTCGTGGTGGTGCACGGCGCCGCCGGCGCCACCCCGCGCCTCGTCGCGTACGTGGTGCCGGAGACCGGCGGCCTGGACCGCGGCGAGCTGCGCACCCGGGCCGCCGGACGCCTGCCGCGCTACGCGCTGCCCGCGGCGATCCGCCTCGTCGAGGAGATCCCGCAGACACCCAGCGGCAAACTGGACCGGCGCCGACTGCCCGCGCCCACCGCCGACGACTTCCTCGGCACGTCGGGCAGCGCCGAACCGCCCCGCGACGACGTCGAACGCGAACTCCTCGCGATCTGGCAGGACCTGCTCGGCCTGGAGGGCCTCGGCATCCGCGACCACTTCTACGAGGCGGGCGGCCACTCGCTGCTCGCCACCCGGCTGCTCCTTCGGGTGCGGCGCGAGTTCGGGGTGCGGCTGCGGATACAGCAGGCCATGGCGGACTTCACCGTGGCGGGCCTCGCCGAACTCATCAAGTCGGCGCGGGAGAGCACCGACGGTGCCTCGGCGCGGAGAGCGGGACGTCGATGAACTTCATCTCCCTCCTCGCCACCCGGTCCCGGACGACCGTGATCGCCGCGGTGGTCGCGGGCCTGCTCTCGGGCGGCGCGACCGTGGCCCTGATCGCGGTGCTCCAGCGGGTGCTCGAACGGCTCGACGACCCGGGCACCGGGCTGCTCGCCGCCTTCATCGCGGCGGCGCTCACCGTGATGCTCGCCGGGGCCGTCTCGTCCATCCTGCTGATCCGACTCGCCCAGCGCTCCATCCAGGAGCTGCGGATGGAGCTGTGCCGCCGGATCCTCGACAGCGGCATGCGCCGCATCGAGCGCATCGGCCCCGCCCGGCTCCAGTCCGCCCTCACCGACGACGTCCAGATCATCACCAGCGCGGTCAGCAGCGTGCCGCTGCTCTCCATGAACGGCTCCATCGTCATCGGCGCCTTCGTCTACATCGGGGTGCTGTCCTGGAAGATGCTGCTCGGCATGATCGGCGTGCTCGCCGTCGGCCTGCTGCTCTACCAACTCCCCGTACGCCGGGCCGGAGTTCATCTGCGCCGCGCCCGTGAGCACCAGGACGCCATGCACGGCCACCTGGAGAGCGTCACGCGCGGCGCCAAGGAGCTGAAGCTGGACCGCGGCCGCCGCGACGAGGTCCTCGACGGCGGCGTCGGCGCCACCGGCAAGCTCCTGGTGCGGGACACCACCCGGGGCGTGGGCCTCTACACCATCGCGGGCTCCTGGGGGCAGCTGCTCTTCCTCGCCTGCATCGGCATCATGCTGTTCGCAGGCCCCCACTTCGACATCCCCGCCGACGACCTGACCGGCTTCACCCTCGCCGTCATCTACATCAACACCCCGCTGGTGACGGTCCTCAACCTGATCCCGGCACTAGGCCGGGCCGGGACGGCACTGCGCTCCCTCGACGCGCTCGACCTGGGCGACGAGAGCGGCCTGCGATCCCCCGAGCGGGCCGACGCCGAGCAGGACGCGGGGGCCGAGCTGCGGCTGCGCGGCGCGGTCTTCCACTACGACACCGCCGGGGACGAGACGGGCTTCCAAGTCGGCCCGATCGACGCCCGGTTCGCCCCCGGCACCCTCACCTGTCTGATCGGCGGCAACGGCAGCGGCAAGACCACGCTGGCCAAGATGCTGTGCGGCCTCTACCCGCCGAGCGCGGGCGAGATCGTCCTCGACGGCACGCCCGTGGCCGGGGACCGGGTCGAGGAGCTGCGGGGGAGCGTCGCCGGGGTCTTCGCCGACGTCCACCTCTTCCGCACCCTGCCGGCCCACCCCGACGGCGACGAGGAGGCCAACCGGCTGCTCGCCCAGCTCGGCATGGACAGCAAGGTGACGGTGCGCGACGGGGAGTTCTCCACCATCTCCCTGTCCACCGGGCAGCGCAAACGCCTCGCCCTGGTGGCGGCGCTGCTCTCGGACCGGCCGGTGCTGCTGTTCGACGAGTGGGCCGCCGACCAGGACCCCGAGTTCCGGGAGTTCTTCTACACCGAGGTCCTGCCCGCGCTGCGCAAGCGCGGCAAGACCGTCATCGCCATCACTCACGACGACCGCTACTTCAACATCGCCGACCAGATCCTCAAGCTCGACCGCGGCACCATCGCCGAGCTCACGGAACCGGCCCGCCCCGCGGCCGAACCCGCCGCGCTCTGACCGCTTCCACCACACCCCCCACCGCACCGGGTCACGCACGCCCAGCGCACCCGTTCCCGCTCACCACGCCTCACCACGTTTCAAGGAGACAGCCATGTCCGAAGCGCCCCGCTACGACGTCGTCCGCAACGACGAGGAGCAGTACTCCCTCTGGGAGGCCGACCGCGAACTGCCCCTCGGCTGGCACCGCGAGGGCACCAGCGGCACCCGCGAGGAGTGCGTCGCGCACATCGACCGCGTCTGGACGGACATCCGGCCGCGCAGCGTGCGCACGCGCCAGCAGACGGCCCGGGCCTGACGGCGCGCGCCGCCCGCGACCCGTGAACGACCACGCACCGCACGCGCCGACACCGCACCACACAGCACCGCACGCGACAGCGCCACACCCGTCGCACACCACGCCACAGCACCAGTCACACGCCACGTCACAGGACAAGGGGACAGCCATGAGCCAGGCCGGGATCGACCTGCTGCGCGACCACGTCAGCGGGGACTTCGGTGACATCATTCTGGACGTCCGCAACAGCCAGGGCTGCTGGCTGGTGGACGAGCGGGACGGCTCCCGCTACCTGGACATGTCGATGTTCTACGCATCGGCGCCGCTCGGACACAACCATCCGGCCCTGCACGGCGACGCGGAACTCGACGACGCGTTCCTCGCCGCGGCCCGGATGAAGCCCGCCAACCCCGACTACGGCACCCGCGAACAGGCCAGTTTCGTCGAGGAGTTCATCGGCTTGCTCGGCTCCGACGACATGCCGTACCTCTTCTTCATCGACGGCGGCGCGCTCGCCGTCGAGAACGCCCTGAAGGTCGCCTTCGACTGGAAGACGCAGCACAACGCCGCCCGCGGGATCGCCGTGCGCGGCTCGCGCGCCATGCACCTGGAGCGCGCCTTCCACGGCCGCAGCGGCTACACGATGTCGCTGACGAACACCGACCCGTCCAAGATCCGCGACTTCCCCGTCTTCGACTGGCCGCGCATCCCGAGCCCGGCCGTCAACGACATGAGCCGCTGGGACGAGCCGGAGCTGTTCCCCGAGGAGCAGGCCGCCCTGGACGCCGCCGCGGCGGCCTTCTACCGGTTCGCCGACGAGATCGCGTGCTTCGTCTTCGAGCCCATCCAGGGCGAGGGCGGCGACCGCCACTTGCGGCCGCAGTTCCTGAAGGCGATGGCGGAGCTGTGCCGGAAGAACGACGCCCTGTTCGTCGCCGACGAGGTGCAGAGCGGCTTCGGGATCACCGGTGAGCGCTGGGCGAGCGAAGCGCTCGGGCTGCGCCCCGACGTGATCGCCTTCGGCAAGAAGACCCAGGTGTGCGGCGTCATCGGCGGGCGCCGGGTGCTCGAGGTGGAGGGCAACGCCTTCCGTACGTCGAGCAGGCTCAGCTCCACCTGGGGCGGCAACCTGGTCGACATGATCCGGGCCACCCGGATCATGAAGGTCGTCCGCGAGGAGGGCCTGTTCGAGAACGCGGCCCGCACCGGCGCCCATCTGGTCGGCCAGCTCCGCGAGATCGCCGCCGAGTTCCCCGACCTGGTGTCCGCCCCGCGCGGCCGCGGCCTGATGTGCGCGATCACGCTCACCGACGGCGCGCTGCGCGACCGGGTCCTGCAGCGCGCGTACAGCGGCCACGGAGTGATCTTCCTCGGCTCGGGCGTGCGCGAGCTGCGCTGGCGGCCGCCGCTGTCGGTGACCGAGACCGAGCTCGACCTCGGCGTCAGCGCGCTGCGCGCCGTCCTGAAGGAGATCGCCGCGGAGGACCAGGCATGAACCGCATCGCCCGACCGCAGCCACGCCCCTGGGCGGCGCGCAGGCTCGTCTGCATGGGCTTCGCCGGTGGCGGCACCGTCGCCTTCCGGCCCTGGGCCCGGCTGCTGCCGCTCGAGGTGGAGCTGCGCACCCTGTGCTACCCGGGCCGCGAGTACCGGTACGCGGACGAGATCACCGGCGGCTGGGACGGCTTCGTCGAGGACTGCGCGGACGCCGTCGCCACCGAGGTGCGCTCCCCGTACGTGCTGTACGGCCACAGCATGGGCGCCCTGCTCGCGTTCGAGACCGCGCGCCTGCTCCAGGAGCGGGGCGCCCAGGGCCCCGAGAGCGTGATCCTCTCCGGGCACATCGCGCCGCAGCACTGGACGGGGGTCCGCTCGGCCAAGCTCGCGACGGCCTCCGACGAGGAGCTGGCCGCGTCCCTGGAGGCGGGCGGCGGCCTGCCGCAGTCGGTCGTCAGCGACCCCGACCTGCTCGCCATGGCCGTGGACCTGCTCCGCATGGATCTGGAGGCGTACGCCGCCTATGAGTTCCGGCGCGCGCCCCGGCTGCGCGCGCCCCTGCACCTCATGGTCGGCGAGGACGAGCTGACGCCCGCCCACGACGGCTGGGAGGAGCTGACGGAGGGGCCCTTCACACGGGCGGTCCTGCCGGGCGGGCACTTCTTCACTCCACGCGTGTGGGGCCAACTCCCGCGCCACATGCCCGCGTTCCTGCCCGACGGCGCCGCCGAGCTGGCGGGCTGATGGGGGCGCGCGTACCCGCGGCCGAGCTGCCGCCCGCCGCCGACGTGGTGATCGTCGGCGGCGGGGTGATGGGCACCAGCATCGCCTTCCACCTGGCCGAGGCCGGGGTCCGTGACGTGCTGCTCCTGGAGCGGGACGCACTGGGCTCGGGGTCCACGAGCAAGGCGGCGGGCGGCATCCGGGGGCAGTTCTCGGACGCGGTCAACATCCAGCTGGGCGCCCGCAGCCTGGAGCTGTTCCAGGACTTCGGCAACCGTCCCGGTCAGGAGATCGATCTGCACCGGGAGGGCTATCTCTTCCTGCTCTCCCGGCCCGAGGACGTGACGGCCTTCGAGCGGAACGTGGCGGTCCAGAACGAGTTCGGGGTGCCCAGCCGGATGCTGGACCCGGCCGAGGCCCGCGCGCTGTCCCCGCTGATCTCCACGGACGGCGTGCTGGCCGCGGCGTACTCGCCCGACGACGGCTACTGCGCGCCGGAGTCGGTGGTTCTCGGCTACGCGGTCGGCGCCCGGCGGTACGGCGCCCGGCTTCTGACGAACTGTCAGGTCAGCGGTATGGAGCGGGCGGTGGGCCTCTCGGGGGCCACCACCGTGGTCACCGAACGCGGCACGGTCACGGCCGGCACGGTGATCTGCGCGGCCGGTGCTTGGTCGGCGGCGCTCGGCGCGATGGCCGGGGTCGACCTGCCCGTACGGCCCTACCGGCGGCAGGTCCTGGTGACGGGACCGCTGGCGGACCGGCCCGAACGCGTGCCCATGACCATCGACTTCACCACCAGCTTCTACTTCCACGGCGAGGGCCGGGGCGTGCTGCTCGGCATGTCCGACCCCGACGAGCCCTCCGGGTTCGACCTGTCCCGCTCGGACGCCTGGCTGCCCCGCCTGTCCGAGGCGATGGCCCTGCGCGCGCCCCGGCTCGCCGAGGCGGAGGTCGTCACGGGCTGGGCCGGACTCTACGAGGTCACGCCCGACCATAACGCGCTGATCGGCGAGGCCCCCGGCCCCGGCCGCTTTCTGTACGCGACCGGCTTCTCCGGCCACGGCTTCCTCCAGGGGCCCGCGGTCGGCGAGGTCGTCCGCGATCTCTACCTGGGACGACGGCCCTTCGTCGACGTCTCGGCCCTCTCCGCGGAGCGCTTCACCCAGGGCGCGCCACGAAAGGAACTCAACTGTGTCTGAGGACTCAAGCGTGTCCGGCGGACGGGACAGAGCCGGGAGCTCCCGGTTCGGCCGCGTACGGACCCTGCTCGTCGCCCTGACCGTCTCCGCCGCCGGACTCGCCGCGGCCACGCCCGCGCGGGCGGCGGACGACACCCCCGGCGTGGTCAGCAGGGCGGCCGTCGTCGACGTGCCCGGCGCCGAGGGCGGCACGGCCGCGCAGCGCGAGCAGGCGCTGCTCGACTACTGGACGCCGGAGCGGGTCCGCCGCGCCACCGGCGAGAAGAAGGCCCCGGCGCCGGCCGTGGACCGGGCCGACCCGCGCCTCGCGGCGGCCGGACCGCACTCCACCGCCGTCGGCAAGCTCGTGTTCGAGCACGCCAACGGCAAGCCCGACCACTGCACCGCGACCGCGGTCGACAGCGACTCGGAGATCCTCGTCCTGACCGCCGCGCACTGCCTCCACGAGGGGCCGGGCGGCAACTGGACGAAGAACGTCGTGTTCATCCCGGCGCGCGAGGGCGGCAGCGAGCCCTTCGGCCGGTTCACGGCCTGGAACGTCGCCACCTCCGCGCTGTGGAGCAGCGGCGCCAAGCCGGACTGGGAGCACGACTACGGCCTGGTCATCACCAATGACAACGCCAAGGGCGAGACCGTCTTCGACGCGGCGGGCGGCTACCAGATCGTGCCCGACGCGCGCACCGGCGAGGAGGTGTCGGTCATGGGCTACTCGGGGCCGCCCTACGACGGCGAACACCAGGAGTTCTGCCAGGACTTGATCGAGCCGACGGTCCCGCCGATGAACATGTGGCAGGTCGAGTGCCCGAACATGACGCCGGGCTCCAGCGGCTCACCCTGGCTGCTCGACTACGACTACGACACCGGCTCGGGCTACATCGGCGGCCTCAACAGCATCTCCGACACCCGGGGCTACATGGCGTCACCCCGGTTCGACGCCAAGACGGGTGAATTCGTGTCGATGGTGGAGCGGATCGCGGCGGCACGGCCTTAAGCATGAGCGGGAACGGGTGCGAACGGGGCGGGAACGGGCGGGGTCCGGCGGGCAGCAGCGGGCTTCCGGCGGGCTTCCGGCGGGCTTCCGGCGGGCTTCCGGCGAGAGGGGACGCGATGAGTGAGGCCGAGGACGGTGCCGTGGTGCCTTCGGTGCCGTCGGCCAACCCCGACGGGGGCTGGGGCCGGGCGAAGGTCCCGCTGCCCGCGCCCGCACTCGACCTCGGCGTGCCGCTGCCCCAGGTCGCCCGGCCCGTCGGCACGGTCGTCCTGCGCACGCTGCTGGTGTCCGCGCAGGACCCGGCGGTCGTGCCCGCCCGCGAGGACACCCTGAGCGCCGGCGAACGCGCCCGGCTGCCCGGGGACGCGGCGGAGCGGCGGCGGTACGTGGCCGAGCGCGCCGGACTGCGGCTGCTCCTGGCCTCGTGTCTGGGCGCGGCGCCGCAGGGCATCGCCGTCGACGCGGGTCCCTGTCCGCACTGCGGCGCCGATCACGGGCGCACGGCGAGCGCGCGGGGCAGGCCGCCCCTGTACGTCGCCACCGCGGCGCACGGCGACCTCGTCGTGCTGGCGCTCGCGGCGGCGCCGGTGGGCCTCGGCCTCGCGGTGCCCGGCGGGCAGGACCGCGAGGCGCTGCTGCGGGCCCGCAAACCGGCCCGGCTCGCGGCGGGTTCGGGCGCCCTCGCCCGGGGCCGGTGCCGGGAACCAAGAACGTCCGGTGTGGCGCGGCACGTCGAGTACGTGGGCGTCCCGCCGGAGGGGGAGTGCGTCGTGTCCGTCGTATGGCAGGAGCACTCCCCGCTCTGAGGCACGCGCGTGAGCGTGTGCCCCGACAGCGTCAGCGTGGTGGTTTGGGGCCAAGTCCCCTGGCGTATGGCTCAGATGCCGTCAAGAACCCGTCATCGGGGCGCCACCCCCACGCGGCGCGCACGACCGCCGGCCGACAGGCCGGCGGTGATCAATGAAAGCCATGGCTCCGCGCACTCGGGCCCGGAGTCGTGTCATGACCCCCACAAGGAGGATCCCTATGCGTCGTCGACTCGCCGCTGTGGCCGTGAGCGCCGCTGCCCTCACCCTCGGAACGGGCCTCGCGGCCGCCCCGGCGTCCGCCGTCCCGGCGGACAAGGCGCAGGTGCTCAGCCGCTGGACGCAGACCGACGCGGGCAGCTACAACACGTGGGTCTCGGCCCGCAACAACCAGGGTGCGTGGAGCGCGTACAAGTTCAACTGGTCCACGGACTACTGCTCCTCCTCCCCGGACAACCCGTTCGGCTTCCCGTTCCAGACGGCCTGTGCCCGGCACGACTTCGGCTACCGCAACTACAAGGAGATGGGCACCTTCGACGCCAACAAGGCCCGCGTCGACAGCGCCTTCTACGCGGACCTGAAGCGGGTCTGTGCCACCTACAGCGGCGCCAAGAAGGTCTCCTGCGACGCGCTGGCCTGGACCTACTACCAGGCCGTCGACAAGCTCGGCAAGGTCGCCCCGCAGAACACCGTGAACGCCGCCTGACCCCGCCGGTGAGGGGCGGGCGACCGCCCCTCACCGGCACCACCGGGCCCGCGCGCACGCGCGGGCCCGGTGACCCATGGACCATGGGGTCATGGACGACCTCACCCCGATACGGGACGTGGCGGACCGCTTCGGACTGCCGCTGTCCACGCTGCACTACTGGGAGCGGCGCGGTCTGGTGGCGCCGCACCGGCGCTCCGGACGGCGGTACTTCGACACCGAGCAGGTCTACCGCGTGGCACTCGTCAAGCTGTGGCGGGAGACCGGCCACATGTCCATCGACGAGATCGACACCCTGCTGCGCCGCGACGACCCCGCCGCCGACTGGCAGCGGACCGTGCACGCCCGCGCCGCCGCGCTCCAGGCCCACATCGCCCGCCTCGAAGCCGCCCGCACCTACCTCGGCCATCTGCTCTCCTGCACCCACGGCGACGACCTGGAACGCTGCCCCGACTTCCGCGCGACCGTCCCCCTGGGCCGCGCCGACCCGTCGGACAGGCCCTAGTCGCGCGGCACGACGACCTCCCGGCGCAGCACGGGCCGAGCGTCGGACGCGTCCGGTACGGCGAAGAGCGCGTCCACGGCCGGGCGCTGCACGGCGTACGCCGCCACGAGCCCGGCGATCTCCCGTTCGCCCGCGGGCAGTCCGGCGGCGGCCAGCAGGCTCCGCACCCGGACGCCGATGTCCTGCCGGTCGGCGCTCCCGCCGTGGTCGGTGGTCATGCGCGCCCCTCCGCGGCGGTGGGGCCGCCCGACGCCCGCGCCGCGTACGCCGCAGGACCGGGGGCGCGCCGGTGCCAGTCGGTGCGCTCCTGGAACGCGTCCCCGACGCGCAGGACCGTCGCCTCGTCCGCCACCGGCCCCGCGATCTGCAGGGACAGCGGGAGCCCGGCCCCTGTGACGCCCATCGGCACCGCGAGGACGGGGTTGGCCAGCGCGTTCCAGTACGGCGTGTGGACCTTGCCGAACACGCCCGCGTGGTCCTGGTGGCCCGCCGCGTCCGCCAGGGCGTCGAACGGCGGTGCCCCGATCGACGCGGTCGGGCACACGAGCACGTCCACGTCCGCGAACAGGGCGTCCACGGCCCGCTGCGCCACCGTCCGCACGCGCTGCGCCTGGACGTAGTCCGCGCCGGACACGAGCGCGCCCGTCGCGAGGAGCCCGCGCGCGGCCACGCAGTAGTCGTCCCAGCGGCGCGACAGACCGGCGCGGTGGTGGGCAAGCCCCTCGGCGGCCGCCGTCACGAACACCGTGGTGATCAGCTCCCGCCAGTACGGCAGCCGCACCTCCACCGCGTCCGCGCCCAGACCGGTGAGCACCGACACGGCCGCGTCGAACACCCCGGGCAGCGCGGGGTCGCCGTCGGCGGGGAAGTGGTGCTCGCGCGCGACGCCGACGCGCAGCCCGTCCAGACCACCGCCGAACCGGGGCTCGGTGAACGGCACTTCGAGGCCGCCCGCAGTCATCCGGCTCCCGCGGCCCGCCTTCCCGCCGCCGTTGCCCGCCGTCCCACGGCCACTGCCCGCCGCCCCGCCGCCGGACGCCGCCCCGCCGCCGTCCCGCCCCCCGGCGAGCACGCTCAGCACCGCCGAGCAGTCCCGCGCGCCCCGTGCCAGCGGCCCCACCCGGTCGAGGCTGTACGCGAGCGGCACACACCCGGCCGCCGGCACCCGCCCGAACGTCGGCAGCAACCCGCTGACCCCGCAGAACGCCGCGGGCATCCGGATGCTCCCGCCCGTGTCGCTGCCGAGCGCGGCCGCGAAGAGACCCGCCGCGACCCCGCTCGCGGAGCCCGAACTCGACCCCCCGGCCCACAGGTCGGGCCGCCACGGGTTGCGCGGGACCGGGAACGGCTTGTCCTCCTCGGGGAGTCCGCAGCCGAACTCCATCGCGGTCGTCTTCCCCGTGATGACCGCGCCCGCCGCGCGCAGCCGTGCCACCACCGGGGCGTCCCGCCCGGCCCACCAGGCCCGGTCGTGGACGAGGCTCTGCGCGGTGGTCGGCCCGTCGGCGACCGCGATCGTGTCCTTCACGCCGAACGGGATCCCGTGCAGCGGCCCGCGGTCGATCCCGCGCGCCAGCTCCTCGTCCGCGCGCCGGGCGGCCGCGCGCGCCCGCTCGTCGAACCGCGCCAGATACACCCCGAGCGCCCCGTCGTGCCGCTCGGCCGCCGCGATGGCCGCCTCGGTGAGGCCGACGCTGGTCACGGTGCCGTCCCGCAGCGCGAGTGCGGTCCCGGACAGGGTCGGGGCCAGGGGCCGGGTCAAGGGTTCGCTCATGTTCCACCTCCGCGTACGCCGCCGAGGACCGGCGGCCGGTGGCACGCCACCCTTGCCCCTCAACCCGAGTTGAACGCAAGCGGCCGAGGCGGCGACCCCACCGGGAGGCACACCCCGCCCCTGGCGGTCGACGCCATGGGTCCGGGCCAGAGTGTGGTGCCGGGCCACATGGGCGCCACCCCGCGCCGTGCCTATGTTTCCGGCCATGACCAGCGGACCTCACCCCATGCGGGACACCCCGGCTCCGGCCGCCCCGGGCGCCGTCGGCCTCAGCGGCCGCGTCGCCCTCGTCACCGGCGCGGGCAGCGGCATCGGCCGCGCCTGCGCCGTGGCCCTCGCGGCGGCGGGCGCGGAACTCCACGTCGTCGACGTCGACGCGGCCGCCGCCAAGGCCGTCGCGGACACCGTCGGCGGCCACGCGCACACCACCGACCTCGCCGACGCCGACGCCGTCGCCGCGCTGCCGACCGACGTCGACATCCTCGTCAACAGCGCCGGGCTCCAGCACATCGCGCCGATCGCCGAGTTCCCGCCCGGGCGCTTCGCGCTGATCCAGCAGGTGATGGTCACCGCCCCGTTCCTGCTCCTGCGGCAGAGCCTGCCGCACATGTACGCGCACGGCTGGGGTCGCGTCGTCAACATCTCCAGCGTCCACGGCCACCGCGCCAGCGCCTACAAGAGCGCCTACGTCGCCGCCAAGCACGCCCTTGAGGGCCTGAGCAAGGTCGCCGCCGTCGAGGGCGCCCCGCACGGCGTGACCAGCAACTGCGTCAGCCCCGGCTACGTACGCACCCCGCTCGTGCAGGGGCAGATCCACGACCAGGCCGCCGCCCACCGCATCAGCGACGAAGCCGTCGTCGCCGAGGTGCTGCTCGCCCGCTCACCGCTGAAGCGCCTCATCGAACCCGAGGAGGTCGCCGCGGCCGTCCTGTGGCTGTGCGGCCCCCACAGCGGCTTCGTCACCGGCACGTCCCTTTCGATGGACGGCGGCTGGGCGGCCACCTGACCGGCCCGCCCGCCCACGACCTCCCCGCACACCCCCGCTCATGCCTGTGCCACCCGCGAGTGAAACCCGGTGATCCCCATGGCCCGTCCCCGCAGCAGCATCGGCAAGATCGTCGGTGCCAGCCTCGTCGGCACCACCATCGAGTGGTACGACTTCTTCCTCTACGGCTCCGCCGCCGCACTCGTCTTCAACGAGATCTTCTTCCCCACGGCCGACCCGCTCACCGGCACCCTCATCGCCTTCATCACCTACGCCATCGGTTTCCTCGCCCGGCCGCTCGGCGGCGTCGTCTTCGGGCACTTCGGCGACAAGGTCGGCCGCAAGAAGCTGCTCGTGCTCAGCCTGCTCCTGATGGGCGGCGCGACGTTCGCGATGGGCCTGCTGCCCACGTACGACGCGATCGGCGTCGGCGCTCCCATCCTCCTGACCGTCCTTCGCCTCGTGCAGGGCTTCGCGCTCGGCGGAGAGTGGGGCGGCGCCGTGCTGATCGTCTCCGAGCACGGCGGCGACAAGCACCGCGGCTTCTGGGCCTCCTGGCCGCAGTCGGGCGCCCCCGGCGGCAACCTCCTGGCCACCGGTGTCCTCGCGCTGCTCGCCGCCGTGCAGTCCGAGTCCACGTTCCAGGCGTGGGGCTGGCGGGTGCCGTTCCTCCTCTCCGGCGTCCTGGTGATGGTCGGCCTGTGGATCCGCCTGTCCGTCTCCGAGTCGCCGGTCTTCCTCGAAGCGCAGGCCAGGGCCGAGGCGGCCGCCGCGCACGGGGCCAAGGACGAGCCGCCCGTCGTGGAGGTGTTCCGCAGGAACTGGCGGGAGGTCCTGACCGCGATCGGCACCCGCTTCGGCGAGAACATCTCGTACTACGTCCTCACCTCCTTCGTGCTCGTGTACGTCACCAAACACCTCGACCTGCCCAAGAGCACCGCCCTCAACGCCGTCCTGATCGGCTCCGCCGTGCACTTCGTCACCATCCCCGCCTGGGGCGCCCTCTCGGACCGGATCGGGCGGCGCCCGGTGACGCTCATCGGGTCGGTGGGCATGGCGCTGTGGGCCTTCGCGTTCTTCGGGCTCGTCGACTCGGAGTCGTTCTCCGTGATCACCGCGGCGGTGACGGTGGGGCTGCTGTTCCACGGCGCCATGTACGGGCCGCAGGCCGCGTTCATCTCCGAGATGTTCGACACCAAGGTCCGCTACTCCGGCGCCTCCATGGGCTCCCAGCTCGCCTCGATCGTCGCGGGCGCCCTCGCCCCGATCATCGCCGTGGAACTCCTGAAGGAGTACGACTCCTCCGTGCCCGTCGCCCTCTATCTGTCCCTGGCCGCCGTGGTGACGACGGTGACCGTGGCCCTCGCCCGCGAGACCCGGGGCCGCGACCTGCGCACCGAGGCGGGCGACCTGCCGACGGCGGGCCCGAACCCGGCGCCGGTACGGTCCGCCGCACCCGCCGCGCGTACCGAAGACGCACCCGCTGCGCGTACCGAGGAGACGGCAGTACGCTCCGGCGAACCCTCCTGAAGCCCCGCACCGCACGTCGGAAGGCAGCCGCCACCCATGGCATCCGCCCGCCCCCGCACCACCGCGCCGACGGCCCCCGGCGACACCGTGGCCGACGCTCTGTGGCACCTGCTCGACCTGCTCGGGCGGCAGGCCCCGGCCGAGAGCTTCGCCGCCGCCTCCGCCGCGGCCCGGGACGCGGGGGCGGGCCCGGCGGAACTGGCCCGCGTCGAGGCGGCCACCGAGGCCGCCCTCGGCATCCGCCGCACCCTCGACCAGCACCGGCGCCGCGAGGCCGAACTGTCCGCGCTGTTCGACACCGCGGGCGACCTCGCGGCCCTCAGCGACCTGGACGCGGTCCTGCGCGCCATCGTGCGCCGGGCACGGCTGCTCCTGCGCACCGACGTGGCGTACCTGACCCTCAACGACCCGACCGAGGGCGACACCTTCATGCGAGTCACCGACGGCTCCACGTCGGCGAAGTTCCAGCTCCTGCGGCTCGGCATGGGGGAGGGGCTCGGAGGGCTTGTCGCGCAGACCGCCCGGCCCTACGCCAGCGCCGACTACCGCGCCGACACCCGCTTCAAGCACACCGCCGTCATCGACGCGGGCGTCGGCGAGGAGGGCCTGCGCGGCATCCTCGGCGTACCGCTGCGCGTCGGCAGCCGCGTCATCGGCGTCCTGTACGCGGCCGACCGCACCCCGCGCGACTTCGCCCCCGACCAGATCGCGCTGCTCGCCTCGCTCGCCGACCACGCGGCCGTCGCCATCGACAGCGCGCGCCTCCTGGAGGAGACCCGTGCCGCCCTGGTCGAACTCAACGCGGCGACCGCCACCGCCCACGCCCAGAGCGAGGCCATGCGGCGCGCCGCCGAGACCCACGACCGGCTCACCGACCTGGTCCTCCGCGGCGGCGACGTGTCCGACCTCGCCGCCGAGATAGCCGCGCTCCTCGACGGCGGCCTCGTCGTCCAGGACGCCGACGGCACCGAACTCGCCCGCGTCGGCGCCGATTCGGCGACCGCGCCCGCGCGGGGCGTGGCCGCGTCCCGCGCCAGCGGGCACGCCGTGGCCGTCGACGGCGTCTGGGTGTCCGCCGTGCTCGCCGGACCCGAACCACTCGGCAGCATCGCGCTCAGTGGCCGCCCCGACCTCACCGACAGCGACCGGCGCCTCTTCGAACGCGCGGGCCTGGACACGGCGTTGCTGCTGCTCCTGCGCCGCTCCGTGGCCGAGGCGGAGGACCGGGTGCGCGGCGAACTCCTCGACGACCTGCTCAAGCCCGCCCACGCCACCGACCCGCGCCGCGCCGGACGCCTCTGCCTGCGCGCCCGCCGCCTCGGCGTCGACCTCGCGGAACCGACCTCCGTCCTCGTCCTGACCTGCGAACCCGACCTGCGCACCCGCCTGCTGACCGAGGCCGCCCGGCACGCCCGCACCCTGCGCGGCCTCGCCGGACCCCAGGGCGGCCATGTCGTCCTGCTCGCGCCCACCGCCGCGCCCGGGCCGCTCGCCGAGCGCCTGTCCGCCGACCTCGGCCGGGCCGTCGGGGCGCCCGTGACGTGCGGTGCCGCCGGACCCGCCGAAGGCCCCGCCCGGCTGCCCGCCGTCCATGCCGAGGCGCTGCGGTGTCTGCGCGCCCTGACGGTCCTCGGCCGCACCGGCCAGGGCGCGAGCCTGTCCGACCTGGGGTTCGTCGGCGTACTCCTCGGCGACCACACGGACGTCGACGGCATCGACGGCTACGTCCAGCGCGTCCTCGGGCCCGTCATCGACTACGACACCCGGCGCGGCACCGAACTCGTCCGCACCCTCGACGCCTACTTCGAGGCGGGCGCGAGCCTGTCCCGCGCGAAGGACGCGCTGCACGTCCACGTCAACACCGTCGTGCAGCGCCTGGACCGCGCCGCACGCCTCCTGGGCCCGGACTGGAACAGTCCCGACCGGGCCCTGGAGCTCCAACTGGCCCTGCGGCTCAGCCGGTTGCGCCGCCCGCCGGGGACTGGTCCGGCGTAGCGTCCCGGGTCCGGCGGCGCTGCGTGGGCACGGCGTCGAGGGTGTCGGTGCGGTACTGGAGCGACTGGAGCTCGAACAGGCGCCGGAACAGGTGCGGTCCGTCGGCGGACATCAGCGTGGCGAAGTCGCCCTGCTCGACGAGTCTGCCCTCGTCGAGGACGTAGATCACGTCGGCCTCCTTGACGCTGTGCAGGCGGTGCGTGACCAGGACGATGGTCTGGTCGGCCGACGCGAGCGCGCGGATCTTGCGGAAGGCGTCGATCTCGGCGGCGGGGTCCATGCTGCTGGTCGGCTCGTCGCAGATGAGGATGTCGGCGTCGCGGAAGTAGGCGCGGGCCAGGGCGATGCGCTGCCACTGGCCGCCGGACAGGTCGACGCCGCCCTCGTAGCCCTTTTCGCACAGGGTGTCCCAGCGGTGCGGCAGGTCGTCGAGGACGCGGTGCGCGTCGGCGTACGCGGCCGCCGCGTCGAGCCGTGCCGTGTCGTGGATGTCGCCGGGGCGGCTGATGGCGACGTTGGCGCGGGCGGTGAACGGCCACCGCTGGAAGTCCTGCAGGACCAGGGCCACATGGTCGAAGACGTCGTCGCGGCGCAGCGCGCACAGGTCGGTGCCGTCCCAGGTGATGGCGCCCGACGTCGGCAGATAGAGGCCCGCGAGGAGCTTGCTCAGGGTCGTCTTGCCCGATCCGTTCGCGCCGACCAGCGCGATCACCTGGCCCTTGCGGATGGTCAGGGACACGTTGTCGAGGGCCGGGGTCTCCCGTTCGGGGTAGCGGAAGCTCACCCGGTCGAACTCGATCACGGCGGGCGGCCGCGGCACCGGGACGCCGGTCGCGGGGATGGCGCGCTTCTTGGCCTCCTCGCGGGCGCGGATCAAGTCGTTCATGAACAGGCTCTGTTCGTAGAGGTGGTGGATGTGCGACACCATGCGGCGCAGTCCCGCCGTGCCGCTGGTCAGCGCGAGCGCGGCGGTGGCGCCGGACGCCAGCGGCAGATGACCGGTCGTCAGGAGCCAGGCGAGCAGGGCGTAGGTGCCACCCGCGGTCAGGCCCGACAGGGCGGACGTGGCCAGCTCGGTGCGGGCCTCCAGGTGCGCGAGGCGCGTCTGCTCGTCCGCGGCCTGCGCCGCCATCTGGTCGAACTGGTCGAGCAGGAACGGGCCCGCGCCGTGCACCCGCAGTTCCGGCGCCGCCTTCTGCGAGATGAGAAGACGCCGCAACGCCCCTTGCTGGCGCACGTGTTCGAGCCAGATCTGCACCGACTCGTACGTGCGCCGAGCGGCCCGCACCGTGCCCCAGGCCTTGGGCACCACCACCGCGAGCAGCAGCGGAAGCAGCACCGGGTGCAGCACGGCGAGGACCCCGCTGACGGCGAGCAGCGCCATCAGGGCCTCGACGATGCCGAGGGTGTGCTCGATGAGACGGCGGGCCGCGGTCTGGCCGTGCTGTCCGGAGTCGAGGACCGCGTGGAAGTCGGAGCGCTCGATGTGCTCCATCTCCACCCGGATGACCTCCTTCATCATGGAGAGCCCCGCCACGCGCTCCACCTTCGGGCCGAGGCGGCCCGCCGCCGCGAACGACACGGCGCGCAGCGTCGCCGCGAACGCGCTGGCGGCGGCCACCCACACCAGGGACGGCAGCGCGTCGCGCACCCGGTCGGCGGTGGGGCCCGCGGCGAACAGGGACACCAGGACGCGGTTGGTGGCGAGCAGCCCGAACGCGGTCGCCGCGGCCTGGCCGAGCTGGGCCACCGCGACCACCACGAGCGCCAGTGGGTCGGCGCGCCAGGCGAGTGTCACGGTGTGCCGGAACAGGCGCGGGATCTGCCGCAGGATCGACAGGAACGACGCGTTGAGGCGCGCCAGTTCATGGGTGGTCCAGCCCCATGAGCCGCGTAACCGCCCACCGAAGAGCAGTTGTTCGGGCGGCGTGGGGGTGCCGGGGCGGCGCTTCCCGGGAGCCGGGGGAAGTGATGCCAAAGTTCCTCCCTGATCAGGGGTCGTCCGTCCGGAACCTGCCCCGGACGGCTCCGTCGATCCTCATCGGCGGATCGCCGCG
Source organism: Streptomyces sp. NPDC041205 (assembly GCF_055591765.1). NCBI lineage: Bacteria > Bacillati > Actinomycetota > Actinomycetes > Kitasatosporales > Streptomycetaceae > Streptomyces > Streptomyces sp. NPDC041205. The sequence continues at coordinate 129,842 of NZ_JBVIZH010000010.1, forward strand.
ACGGGGCACCCCGGACGAAACTTTCGGACGAATGTCTGAAAGCGTCCTGTTTTGAAGGGAGTTGAGGGGGCGTGAGGGGGCGGCCGGGGCTCAGGAGAGAGCGCGCGCCCGGTGGCGGCGAACCGCGTCCCGGTTGGCGCACCGCTGTGAGCGGTAGCGCTGCCGCCCGGTGCGGGAGGTGTCGGCGAAGATCGTGGTGCACTCCGTCGCGGTGCACCGCCGCAGCCGGTGCATGCCCCGACCCGTCAGGTGCAGCGCCGTGCCCACGGAGATCAGTTTGAACAGCAGCGGGCCGAGCGGCTGTTCGTCGTCCCGGTAGTGCAGGTGCCGGCCCGTGCCGGCGTGGTCGGTCAGTCGCGGGTGGGCGGTGGCAGCCGCCAGCATCCGGTTGAGCAGCCCGGCGCGGGTCTCCTCGTCGGCGGTGTCGACGACCTCCTCCCACGCGGTCAGCGCCTCCAGGGTGCGGTCCAGGTCCTGCGGCGGCCTGATCCGCATGGGACGACGTACGAGAGGCCAGGGCCCGGCCGCGGGTGACGGGGATCCGTCCGCGAGGGGCGAGGGTCCGGCCGCGGGCGACCGGGATCCGTGGCGCGGGGAGCGCCGCGCCCGGCTATGTCCCGCTGCTCTGCGTCCTGCTGGTCGTCGGCGCCGGCGTCGCGCTGCTCGGGGCGGGCGTCTTCGTGGGCGGCTACCGGCGGCCGCCGTCCGTGTCGTCCACGCCGTCCGTGTCGTCCGCGCCGTCCGTGTCGTCCACGGCATCCGTCTCGCCCACCCTGTCCACCCCCCTCGGCCTGGTCCGCGCCGCCCGCACCTCGACCCGCGCTCAAGCGACCCTCCACTCCGCTCTCCGCTCTCCGCGCGACTCGCCGCCCGGCTGCGGCTGCTCCGCGCACCCTCCATGGTGACGATCGTGCTGTCCGGGACGAGTCTGATCTCGGTGCAGTACGCCGTGGGTGTCCTGGCCGTCCTGCACCTGCACGAGGCGGCCTCGGTCGGAGCCGGGACGGCGGCCCTGGTCCTGGTGGCAGCCCAGGGCGCGGGCGTGGTCGGCCGCGTCGCCCTCGCGGTACGCAGCGACCGCGGCCCCTCCGGTCGGCACGGCACCATGGCCCTGTGCGTGGTCGCCGTGGTCGCGGGGATGGTGGTGCTGATGACTCCGCCGGGCCGCGTCCCAGCCCTGGCCTGCGGTGTGCTCGTCTGGCTCGGCTTCTTCGGCTTCGGCTGGTACGGCCCTTGGGTCGCCCACGTGACCGAGTCGGCCCCCGCGGGCCGGACCGGGTTCACCCTCTGCCTCGCCATGTCCGGCAACCAGGTCGCCATCGTCGTGATGCCGCCCGCGCTCGGCCTGCTCCGCGACCTGACCGGCGGCTTCACCGTGGTCTGGGTCCTGCTGTCCGCGGTGACCGTGCTGGCCCTGGTGGTCACCACCCGCGCCGACCGCCGCCTCCGGAGGCAAGGTCCCCCCGGTGCCCTGGAGTCGCCGGACACTGCCGAGGCTTGGCCGCCGGCTGCGTCCGTGGCCCCTCATCGCCCGGACTGACCGTCCCGCACCTCTTCCCGCGCCTCTTCCCGTACCTCGTCCGGTACGAGGACGACCTTGCCCGTGACCGTGCCGGACTCCGCGAGCCGCATCGCGTCGGCCGCCCGCGACAGCGGGATCCGCGCGGCGACCTGCGGCTCGAGCTTTCCCTCCGCCAGCAGCGCGAAGACCTGCCCGAGGTCGGCCCCGAGCCGGGCGCGGAAGGCGTCGGCGCGGCGGCGCCCGGCCCAGATGTTGAAGAAGTGCGCGTGGCGCGAGTTGGGCAGCGCGTTCCACAGCGCGAGGCGTGCGAAGAGCTTCAGGACGGGGGCCTTGGAGGACCCGGCGGCGTCGCGGGTGGACGCGGTGCCGTACGACACGAGCGTGCCGCCCGGTGCGAGCAGCCGGAACGAGTCCACGATGCCGTCGCCGCCGACGTGGTCGAAGACCGCCCGCGCGCCGTGCGGCGCGAGGCCGCGCAGCCGCCCGTGCAGGTCGGGGTCCCGGTAGTCGACGGGGGTGACGCCGAGCGCGCGGAGCTTGTCGTGGTGGCGCCGCGAGGCCGTGCCGATCACCCGGACACCGGCGATCCGCGCCAACTGCACGAGGGCGGAGCCGACGCCGCCGTTCGCGCCGAGCACGACGATCGTGTCGCCCGCCTCGACCCTGGCCGTGCGGTGCAGCATCTGCCAGGCCGTGATGCCGTTCACCACGAGGGTCTCGGCGTCCGCCGACGCCACGGAGTCCGGCACCTCGACGAGGTCCGCCGCGTCCACCACGACGTGACTCGCCCAGCCGCCGGTCTTGGTGAGCGCCGCGAACCGCCGCCCGGCCAGCGCGGGTTCGACCCCCTGGCCGGTCGCCACCACTCGGCCCACCAGGTCGTACCCCGGCACGAACGGGAACGGCGGCTGGTCGTAGTACTTCCCGCGCCGCATCTGCTGCTCCGCGAACGAGACGCCGGTGGCCTCCATCGCGAGCAGCACCTCGCCCTGGCCGGGGGTGGGGGCGGCGACGTGCCGGACCTCGAGCCCGTCGGGCTCGACGACGCCGGGCAGGACGACCTCGGTCGCGACGGTCCCGGCGGCGGGCGCCGTGGTCTGCGTGGTCGTGGTCTGCGTGGTCGTCGGCTGGTTCTCGATCGTGTGCGTCTCGCGCATGGTTTTGCCTCTCTCGGCGGGTAGTGCTTATCGCTTCGGTTAGAAGCTCTAACTGGAGAATGGCCCGCACTCGAAGCCCTGTCAAGCCCCTCTTCCTTGAGTTAGAGTCTCTAACCACAGTGATAGTCGAGCGACAAGGAAGGGAGCCACCGCCGTGGCAGACCCCTCAACCCCGCGCCAGCGCTACCGCGACCAGGTGCGCGGCGAGATCAAGGCCGCCGCCCTGGAACAGATCCGGGCGGGCGGCGCGCCCGCGCTCAGCCTCAACGCCGTCGCCAAGGGGCTCGGCCTCACCGGCCCCGCCCTCTACAAGTACTTCCGCAACCGCGACGACCTCCTCACCGAGCTGATCTGCGACGGCTACGACGCCGCGGCCGTCGCCATGCGCGAGGCCGCCGACGGCGCGGCGGACGCCCCGCCCCGGGACCGGCTCCTCGCCCTCGGCACGGCGCTGCGCGACTGGGCGATCGGGGCGCCGCACGTCTACCAGCTCCTGGCCGGTACGCCGTCCCCCGGCTACCAGGCGCCCCCGGAGACCACCGACCGGGCCCGCGCGGTGCTCGGCCCGCTGCTCGGCGTGCTCGGGCAGGGGAACTGCGCGGGCGCCGCCCTCGAACTGCGCGCGGAGATGCGTTTCTGGCTGAACGAGACCCCGGCCGTCGAGGAGTGGGTCAAGGCATGGGCCCCGGACGTCGACCCGGCGACGGCACTCGCCGGCACGGTGACGGCGTGGGCCCGGCTGCACGGGATCGTCAGCCTTGAAGTGCAGGGCCTGTTCGGGGGGATGGGGCACCGCCCCGGCACGCTGCTCAAGGCCGAGATGGAGGCGCTGGCCGACGCGATGGGGCTGCCGGGGCCGGCCCGGTGACTCCCTCGGGGGCCGGCCCGGTGACACGGACGGCTTGATCGGCTCGGTGGGCCGGATGCGACCGCGCCCGGCGGGGCAGGATGGGCCCGCTGCGCACAACCGCCCGGTCAGGCGGGCGGACCACGCGGTCAAGCGGGCGCAACCCCCGTTCCAGGGGGCGGCCCACCCGTGCAAGCAGGCGGAACCCCCGTTCGAGGAAGGTGCGGCGATGGAGAACGCGGCCCCCGGACAGCTCGTCGTCTCGACGGCGACGCCCGACGACTGGCGCACGGTCACCGAGTGGGCGGCGCGGGAGGGCTGGAACCCGGGTGTCGGCGACGCGGCGGCGTTCTTCGCGCAGGATCCCGACGGGTTCTTCGTGGGCCGCGTCGACGGCGAGCCGGTGTCGGCGATCTCCGTCGTCACCTACGGCCCGGCGTACGCCTTCCTCGGCTTCTACCTGGTCCGCCCCGACCTGCGCGGCCGCGGCCACGGCCTCACCACCTGGCGGACCGCCCTCGCCCACGCCGGGGACCGGGTCGTCGGCCTCGACGGCGTTCCGGCGCAGCAGGACAACTACCGGCGCTCCGGCTTCCAGCGGGAGCACGGCAGCCTGCGCTACGTCGGCCCCCTGGGCGCGCCGGGCCCGCCGCCCGCGCACATCGAACCCGTGGCGGACGTGGGCCTTGGCGCCGTCGCCGCGTACGACAGCGCCTGCTACCCCGCCGACCGGCCCCGGTTCCTCGACGTCTGGCTGACCGCGCCCGGCCACCCCGCGCTGGCGAGCGTCGTCGACGGCCGCGTCACCGGGTACGGGGTGCTGCGCCCGGGCCGGGACTCACCGCGCGTCGGCCCGCTGTTCGCCGACACCCGCGCCGACGCCGAGGCGCTGCTCGACGCGCTCGGGGCCGAGTCCGGCGGCGCGGCCGTCGCCCTGGACGTACCGGAGACGAACACTCAGGCCGTCGCGCTCGCGGAGGGGCGCGGCATGAAGCCGTCGTTCGAGACGGCGCGCATGTACACGGGCCCGGTACGGGAGTTCGCGCGCGAGCGGGTCTTCGGGATCACCACGCTGGAACTCGGCTGAGAGGGGCGGGCGGCCCGGCGTCGCCCACCCCCGCCTACCGCGTCCCGCTCACGTCACCGCCAGCGTGACCTTGCTCTTCGCCGTGGAGCTGTTGCCCACGTACAGGTCGAACCTGCCCTCCTCGACGAGGAACTCGCCGTGCGTGTCGTTCGTCCAGAAGCCCAGGTCCGCCGCGCCGAGCCGGAAGCGGACGACGGTGGAGCGGCCCGCGCCGAGCGTGACCCGGCGAAAGCCGCGCAGCTTGCGCACCGGCTGGGTGATGCTCGCCGCGACGTCGTGGACGTACAGCTGCACGACCTCGTCGCCCTTGCGGCGGCCGGTGTTGGAGACGGTGACCGACACCTCCAGGGTGTCGCCGTCTCGCAGGGCGCCCGCGGGGACGGCGGCGCGGCTCAGCTTCGGCGCGCCGATCTCGAACGTCGTGTAGCTGAGGCCGTGGCCGAAGGGGAACTGCGGGTCCGGCGGCAGGTCCAGGTACTTTGACGTGTACTTGTTGTCGGCGTCGTAGGGGCGGCCCGTCGACTCGTGGTTGTAGTGGATCGGGATCTGGCCGACCGTGCGCGGGAAGGACACGGGCAGCTTGCCGCCCGGGTTGACCTTGCCGAAGAGGACATCGGCGATGGCGTTCCCGGCCTCGACGCCGGGGTGCCAGGCCTCCAGGACGGCGGGCGTCGACTCCAGCCAGCCGCCCATGGTCAGCGGGCGGCCGCCCACCAGGACGACCACGAACAGCTTGCCGGTCCGCGCGACCGCCTCGACGAGACGTTCCTGCGCGCCGGGCAGACCGATGTCGCTGCGCGCCGCCGCCTCGCCGCTCATCGACGGCGGCTCGCCCACGACGACGACCGTCACATCGGCGGCCTTCGCGGCGGCGACCGCGGCCGGGATGCCGCCGGTGTCCTTGCCCTCGGGGTCGACACCGCGCGCGTACGTGACCTTCGCGTCCGGGGCCGCGCGGCGCACCGCGTCGAGGACCTTCACCGACGGGTACTTCTTCGCGGCGGCCGGGACCACCCAGGTGCCGAGCAGGTCGTCAAAGTCGCCGAACGGGCCGACGACGGCGATGGACTTGGCGGTGGACTTCAACGGCAGCACCTTGCCGCCGCCCCCGGCGCTCTCGTTCTTGAGGAGCACCATCGAGCGGGCGCCGCTCTCGCGGGCGGCCTTGCGGGTGGCGGCGGTCGGCCCGTCGATCGCCGCGTCCTCGTCGACATAAGGACGGTCGAAGAGACCCAGGGCGAATTTCAGCCGCAGGATACGGGCGACCGCGTCGTTCAGACGGCGCTCGCTGATCTTCCCGGCGCGCAGCAGCTTCTTGCCGTGGTCACGGAGGTTGGTGCTGACCATCTCCATGTCGACGCCCGCGTTCAGCGAGAGCCGGGCGGCGGCCGCGCCGTCCTCGGCGAAGCCGTGCGCGATCAGCTCCTGGACGCCGGTCCAGTCGCTGACGACGACTCCGTCGAAGCCCCACTCCTTCTTGAGGATGCCGGTCAGGGTGTGGGAGTTGCCGTGCGCGGGGACGCCGCCGACGGTGTTGAAGGACGCCATCACCGTGGCGGCGCCCGCGTCCAGGGCGGCCTTGAACGGCGGCAGATAGAGATTGCGCAGCCGGGACTCCGACACGTCGACCGTGTTGTAGTCGCGCCCGCCCTCGGCCCCGCCGTACGCCACGAAGTGCTTGGCGCAGGCGGCGACCCGGTCCTTGGCGGCGAACTCGCCCTTGCCCGGGCCCTGGTAGCCCTCGACCTTGGCGGCGGCGAACTCGGCCGTCAGGTACGGATCCTCGCCGCACCCCTCGGCGATACGGCCCCAGCGCGGCTCGTGCGTGACGTCCATCATCGGTGAGAACGTCCAGTGCACGCCGTTGGAACGGGCTTCCTTCGCGGACACCTCGGCGTCCGTCCGCGTCACGTCCGGGTCGAAGCTCGCCGCCTGCGCGAGCGGGATCGGGAACGTCGTCCAGAAACCGTGGATGACGTCCAGGCCGAACAGCAGCGGGATGCCGAGCCGCGACTCCTCGACCGCGATGCGCTGGAGCGCGTTGCTGCTCTTGGCGCCGAAGATCGAGAGCACCGAGCCGAGGCGTCCGGCGCGCGCCGCGTCCTCCACGTCCTTGGTCTCACCGCCGCCCGGGCCGGTGTCCCAGGACCAGGCGAGCTGCTGGAGCTGGCCCAGCTTCTCTTCGACAGTCATACGGTCGAGGAGCCGCCGGACCTTGCCGTCGTGGGCGGTGTCGCGATCCCCGGCGGCGGCGCCCGGGGCGGGTGCGGTCGGCGCCGCCTCGGCGACCGTGGAGTTCAGAGCACCGCCCGCGACGGCGGTGCCGCCGATCGCGGACAGCACAGTGCGCCTTCGTACATCTCGCATGCGTTCGCCTTCTCACGTCAGGACACGAGTAACCGGAGTGATGCGCTCAAGAATTGAAGCGAAAGTACGTGCCGGTTACAGGAGGGTCAATAGATGTGACAGGGGAGCCCGGGGCGCGGGGTGCGACGCTTGACCTCAAGATAACTTCAGGTTCTACGGTGCTGCCTATGAGCATGGAGACCACAGCCTGGACCCAACTGCACAGCGTCATGAACGCCGAGCAGGAACGCCGACCCTTCGCACGCGCCACGCTGCGCCGCATCACCGCCTTCGCCGCTCCGCATCGCCGCCGCATCACCCAGTTCGTCCTGCTGAGTGTCGTGACCGCGCTGCTCGCCGTGGCGACTCCCGTCCTCGCCGGGCGTGTCGTCGACGCCATCGTGTCCGGGGCCGAGTCCTCGACCGTCGTCCGCTACGCCGTGCTCATCGCCGTCATCGCGATCGCCGAGGCCGGCCTCGGACTGCTCAGCCGCTGGCTGTCGGCGAACCTGGGCGAAGGCCTGATCCTCGACCTGCGCACCGCCGTCTTCGACCATGTGCAGCGCATGCCGGTCGCCTTCTTCACCCGCACCCGCACCGGCGCGCTCGTCAGCCGCCTCAACAACGACGTGATCGGCGCGCAGCGGGCGTTCAGCAACACCCTCTCCGGAGTGGTGTCCAACCTCGTCACCCTCGTCCTCACCCTCGCCGTGATGCTCGCCCTGTCCTGGCAGATCACGCTGCTCGCGCTGGTGCTGCTGCCGGTGTTCGTGGTGCCCGCGCGCCGCATGGGCACCCGGATGGCCCGCCTCCAGCGGGAGGCTGCGCACCACAACGCGGCCATGGGCACGCGCATGACGGAGCGGTTCTCGGCGCCCGGCGCCACCCTCATCAAGCTGTTCGGCCGCCCCGCCGACGAGTCCGACGAGTTCGCGGCCAGGGCCCGCCGGGTGCGCGACATCGGGGTCCGCACCGCCATGGCGCAGTCGGCCTTCATCACCGCCCTGACCCTGGTGTCGGCGCTCGCGCTCGCCCTGGTCTACGGACTCGGCGGGTACTTCGCCCTCGACGGCACGCTGGAAGCGGGCGCCGTCGTCTCGCTCGCACTGCTCCTGACCCGGCTGTACGCGCCGCTGACGTCCCTCGCGGGGGCGCGCGTCGAGGTGATGAGCGCCCTGGTGAGCTTCGAGCGGGTCTTCGAAGTCCTCGACCTGAAGCCCCTCATCGACGAGAAGCCGCAGGCACGGACCGTGCCCGAGGGCCCCGTCGCCGTCGAGTTCGACGATGTCCGCTTCGGCTACCCCTCCGCCGACAAGGTCTCCCTCGCCTCCCTGGAAGAGGTCGCCTCCCTCGACGGCCGGGGCGGCGACGAGGTGCTGCACGGCCTGTCGTTCCGCGCCGAACCCGGCCAGACCGTGGCGCTCGTCGGCTCCTCCGGCGCGGGCAAGTCCACCATCGCGCAACTCCTTCCGCGCCTGTACGACGCCGACTCCGGAGCCGTACGCGTCGGCGGCGAGGACGTGCGCGACCTGACGGCCGACTCGCTGCGCGACACCATCGGCATGGTCACCCAGGACGGCCACCTCTTCCACGAGTCGGTCCGCGCCAACCTGCTGCTCGCCAGGCCCGGAGCGAGCGAGGACGAGCTGTGGGACGTGCTGCGCCGGGCCCGCCTCGACACCCTGGTGCGGTCGCTGCCGGACGGCCTCGACACGGTGGTCGGCGAGCGCGGCTACCGGCTCTCCGGCGGTGAGCGGCAGCGCATGACCATCGCGCGGCTCCTGCTCGCCCAGCAGCGGGTGGTCATCCTCGACGAGGCGACCGCCCACCTCGACAACACGTCCGAGGCCGCCGTGCAGGAGGCCCTCGCGGAGGCCCTCGCGGACCGTACGGCGGTGGTCATCGCGCACCGGCTCTCCACCGTGCGGGCGGCCGACCAGATCCTCGTCGTGGAGGCCGGGCGGATCGTGGAGCGCGGCACGCACGACGAACTGCTCACGGTCGACGGGCGGTACGCGGAGCTGTACCGGACGCAGTTCGCGGGGAAGCCGGACACGGAGGGCGGTGCGGGTGCGGTGGGCTGCGTGATCGCGGGGGACTGCGGCGACCCGGCGGGCTGCGCCGACCCGGCCGACGGCGCGGATGTGGCCGTGGTCGTCTGACGCGGCGGTGGTCTCCGCCCTGCCGGTCCGATGCGGCGGGGCCACGGCCGCCAATGTCCTCGGCGTGCCCGCGGGGACGCTGCTCGGCGACCTCGGCGACCTCGGCGACCTCGGCGACACGGTGCCGAGCCGCCCCGGGAGCACGACGCGGAGCACCTCGCCGACCAGCCCGCCGCGTACTGGACCGGCGCCGCGCACACCGCGGTCATCGCCTTCATGAACGCCGAACAGTCCGCCCTCGGCACCAGCCCGCGGCACTGGACGGCCCTGAACCGGCTCGCCGTCGCCGAGGAGGGCCTGACCCGCAACGGCCTGACCGAGGCGCTGCGCGCGTACACGCCCCCAGGTCGACGACCCCTCCACCTGCGCCGAGGTGGTGGACGACCTGCGCGACCGCGGCAGGGCAAGAACTCCGGCCCCCTGCCTGAAGGTCCACGACGGCGCCGCGGCCGTGGGACCGCCACGTGCAGGGCACTCCGCCCGCAGTGGTTAGGGTGGGGTGCCGCCGCACTGGAAGTACAGGAGAGGACAGGGGAGGACCGTCATGCGACAGAACCCGGCCAGGCGCACCGCGCTGCTGGACGCAGCGATCGAGGTGCTCGCGCGCGAGGGGTCCCGGGGGCTGACGCTGCGAGCCATGGACGCGGAGGCGGCGGTGCCCAAGGGCACCGCCAGCAACTACTTCCCGCACCGCGCGGAACTCCTCGCGCAGGTCATGCGGCGCATCCTGGAGCGGCTCACGCCGGAGGAGGCCGCGCTCGCCGACACCATGAGCGAGAAGCCGGACTCGGCCCTCGTCGTGACGCTCCTCAAGCAGCTCCTCGAGCGGACGCGGGCCGACCGGGCCAGCCACCTCGCGCTGCTCGAACTGCGCCTGGAGGCCACCCGTCGCCCCGAACTGCACGCCGAGCTCACCCAGTTCATGGCCGAGCAGCTCGACGCCAACATCGCCTTCCACCTGGGCGCGGGCCTGCCCGGCGACCGCACCGGCGTCGTGCTCCTCTACCTCGGCATGCTGGGCCTGATCGTGGACGACCTGACCGTGCCCGACCTGCTCGCGCCGTACTCGACGGACACGCTCATCGAGGAACTGTCGCAGCGGGTCCTGCGCTGAGGCGTCCGCCGGTGCGTCCCCGGCCCGGCGGACGCCCGAGCGCTGCCCCGCCGCCCCGGCTCAGGCCGCCGGGCGCAGCGTGATCGCGGTGAGGACCAGGCCGTCCCGCGCCAGCCAGCGGCCCGTCAGCTCCTGCGGGAAGCCCCGTTCCCGTACGGGAGGAAGGAGCCGCGCGGTGAAGGTGCCCGTGTCCGGGGCCTGCGACCGGTGGAAGGTGACGTCGGCCTCCTCGAAGCCCAGGGGCGCGCGCATCAGGGGATACCAGGTCTTGTAGATGCTCTCCTTGGCGCTGAACAGGGCGCGGTCCCAGCGCACCGCGGGCCACCGGGCCAGGAGTTCGCCCACCCGCCGCCGCTCCTCGGGCAGTGCCACCGCCTCCAGTACGCCGTCGGGCAGGGGCTCGCCCGGGGTGGCGTCGATGCCGACCGAGCGGACGCGGGCGGTACGGGCGACGGCCGCGCCGCGGTAGCCGTCGCAGTGCGTGATGCTGCCGACGACGCCGTCGGGCCACTCCGGACAGCCCTTCGCGTCGGGGAGGATCGACACGGCGGGCTGCCCGAGGGCGGTCAGGGCGCGGTGCGCGCAGTGGCGGCCCGTGGTGAACTCGCCGCGCCGCGACGGCACCGACCGGGCGATGAGGGCCTGCTCGTCGGGGTGCAGGGCGACGCCGTCCGGGTCGCCGAAGGCCTCGCGGCAGACGACGTCCTCGGGCACGATGCGCGCGAGCAGGGCGGGCGGCGCCGGGGTGGGGATCGGCTCCGCGGCGGGAAGCGGCCGCGTGGCGGAGCGCGGCGCCTCGGCCCCCGTACGACTGTGCTGTGTCCCGAGGGTCATGGCGTGCCTTCCTTCTCCCGGCCCTCCGCCTTGTCCAGCTTGTCCAGCTTGTCCAGGTCTTCCGTGGTCCCGAGGCCGTCCCGCGCCGACGCGGCTCGCGCGGGTGGAGCGTCGGCGCCCTTGGCCTGGCCGCGCCGGGGCAGATAGACCAACAGCTCGGTGGCGATGAAGCGGATGACGAACGTCGTCAGGAGGGCCAGAGCGGTGGCGGGCAGCACCGACATGCCCACGCCGTCGACGAGCAGCGCGATCAGCGGGATGCGCAGGACCAGGTCGGCGTTGGCGAGCAGCGCGAACCGGCCGAGGCGGTCGGCCCAGTGGCGGTGGCCGCGCCGGTCGCGGAAGAGCAGCAGATCGATGAGCAGGAAGTTCCACAGCACACCGAACTGGTTGGCCACCACCTCGGCGGGCAGATAGTGCAGGCCCATGGCGGTGAGCGCGGCGAGGCCGCACAGGTTCGGCAGGAAGCCGGTCAGGCCGATGAGGCCGAAGACCACCATCCGCGCCACCGGGGTCGCGGTGCGCAGCGACACCAGGTGGGCGAGGAACCGCAGCCCCTCGCGCACGGTCGACTTCGACTCGCCCGCGAACCGCTCCTGGAAGGAGAACGGCACCTCGGCGACGACGCGCGGCCGGCAGCGGATCGCCAGCTCAAGGAGGATCTTGTAGCCCAGCGGCTTGAGGATGTCGGAGTGGGCGTGCACCGTGCTGCGGCGGATCGCGAAGAAGCCGCTCATCGGGTCGCTGATGCCCCGCAGCGCCGAGCGGAACAGCGCCTTGGTCGCGAGCGTCGAGGTGCGTGACACGGCGACGCGGTAGCGGCCGGAGAGCCCGGCGTGGCTGCCGCCGCCCGCGTACCGGCTGGCCACGACGAGGTCGGCGCCCGCGCGGCGCCCGGTCTCGATCAGCTCGGGCATCAGGGACGGCGGGTGTTGGAGGTCGGCGTCCATGACGACGATCCACTCGGACGCGGCGGCCTTCATGCCCTCCACCACGGCGCCGCTCAGGCCGCCCGTCGGCACCTCGCGGTGGATGACGTTCACGGGGAACGGGCAGGTGAGGGCCGCGCGTTCGATCGCGGCCGGGGTGTCGTCGGAGCTGTCGTCGACGAACAGGGCCTCGCACTCCAGGTGCGCGGGCAGCCCGGCGGCCAGGCGCCTCAGCAACTCCTCGACGTTCCCGGCCTCGTTGAAGGTCGGGATGATCACGGTGACGGTGGTCCGGGCTCCGTCCGGGGCGAGGGCCGGGTCGAGGGCGGCGGCCCCGTCCAGGGCGGCGACTTCTTCCAGGGCGACGGCCTCTTCCAGGGCGGCGACTTCTTCCGGGGCGGTGGGCCCGCGGCCCTCGGTCTCCTCTGCGCCGGGGCCGGACGCGCTCATCGGGGCACGCTCCCTTGGTGGGGTGCGTCCGCCTGCCGCGGCACGCTCCGGGTGGTGGTGGAGCCCGCGGTGTGCATTCTCGCCATGGTCGTCCTCTACGGTCTGCGCGCCTGCGCGTCGCATCGGCGTGCCCTGACCGACCGGGGCCGGCTGCGGGCGGTGAACCTGTCTGCTGGGCACGGGAGCCCCGGTGACCGAGCGGGGGAGAAGGCCGTCGGCCGGGGGTGGCCGTCGTCCGGGAGCCGAGCCGCGTTCCGGAGGATCAGGGGTGGCGTCCGTCGTGCCCGCGCCACGGTGCCGGAGACCCTCGGTGATTCCTCCTGCCGGAGGCTATCCGCGGCTCCTGCGGCGCTCCACCCCTATCCGTCCCCTAGGGCCCGCCCGACGGGCCGGTGCGGCGCGGCGCGTGGCCGGGACGCCGCCGTACTCCCGAGTTCGCGTACATCGGAGGCGAGTTGGGCTCCGTACAACCCTCACGAAATGACCGTTGGCCAGAAACGGCGACGTAACAATGTGACGCATCTGGCAGCGCCGACAGGTATGGACCGGGTGTGCAGTGGTGGTTCCGGTTGCACAACCGGTGTGCAGCTCCCGAAGCCGCCTGAACACCATGGACTTCCTTGGTGAATTTTGCCGTCAAATTGCCTCTGGATTGTCTTCAGCGGACCGTTACGGAGTCTCCGCGAGGAACTTTCCCGGACACGAGCGCCTAACGCATCCTTAACGGCCGCGCCCGGGGGAGGGGCCCGGCGGACCCGCCTGGAGGTCAACGCCGGTTGCGCCGCGAGGTGTTAGACGTGGCGCGCGGAGGGCGGTATGAGTCGCTCCGCTTGGAGGCCGGGAGTACTGGACCGGCGCCGGGCGGGTACGAGGGGTCTGCCGACCGGTTCCCTGGCCGCGCGCGTGGCCAGGGGTGTTTCCGGACAGGGTGGCTGGATGATCACTGTGTCGTTGGCCTCATGGCTGGTTCTTCTTCTCCTTTCTTTCAATTGGAATTCAAAGTTCCGTATGTGCGGGCGGCCTCCGCGCGGCCCAATACCACATCCAGGGCCGGAGTGGGGAGGGCTGAACGTTGCGAGTCGTGGTGGATTTGGGGGGTGGGCTCACTTCTTTCGGGGCTACCTCGTCGTCAAGTTTCAGTCATAGTTGTGTTGTTGACTGAGTGCCGCCAGAAGCACGGGAGAGATATCTGGAATATGCCCTGGTATCCTGCGAAGCGGTTCCAGTGGATACTTGAGAGTGCGTTATGCAAATAAGGCACCAGTGCACTTTGCGATAATTTCTTACGGGGAGGAAACCGCACAATGAGCCTGGTCGAGCGAGTCGATGAATGGGCTCTCTTGGAGGAGGTTCTGGCGAACAGCGCGGAGGGGCCTTCCCGTGTTGTTGTGGTGAGAGGGCCGGTGGCCACCGGCAAGAGCGAGTTGCTGAACGGCGTCGCCGACCAGGCCGAGGCGCGAGGGCTCACGGTCGTCAGGGCGACGGGTTTACGAGCCGAGCGCAGGACCCCCATGGCTGTTTTCGGCCAACTGCTCCTGAACGCGGGCCGGGCCGAGGGGCCCCTGGACCCGGCGGAGCGGGACGGCCGGGCGCGGCCCGAGCAGGGGGAAGAGCGAGAGAACGGCGCGACCGCGCGCGTGGAGCAACTGCTCGACGACGCGAGGTTCACCGCGATGCTGCGCGACCCCGACTGTGAACGCGAGGAGCACGTCCGCGCCCACGTCATGCGGTCGCTGACCGCCGCCCTGCACGCCACGGCCCAGGGCCGGCCGCTCGCGATCCTCGTCGACGACGTCCAGTACGCCGACATCCCGTCCCTGCAGTGCCTGCAGCACGCCATGCGGGAACTGCGCGTCAAGCCCCTGGTGATCGTGCTCGGCCTGCGCACCGGGCCGCGCGCCGAACGCCCCATGTTCAGCGCCGAACTGCTGCGCCACCCCCGGCTGACCCAGTTGCGCCTCGCCACCCTCGGTGAGCGCGCGACCGCCGAGATGCTGCGCGAGCACCTGGACGAGGCCACCGCGCGCCGCCTCGCCCCCGAAGTCCACCGCGTCAGCGGCGGCAACCCCCTGCTGATCCGGGCCCTGACCCACGACATCCTCGCCCACCGTCCCCCCACCGACCCCTCCCTGCCCGCCCTGCACGCCCTCACCGTCGGCGACGCCTACCGCCAGTCCGTGCTCAGCTGCCTGCACCGGGGCGAGGACTCCGTGCTCGCGGTCGCCCGCGGCCTCGCGATCCTGGACGACGCCGCGTCCGACACGACACTCGCCGGACTGCTCGAACTCGACCACGAGACCGTCACGCTCAGCCGCCGCGTCCTGGAGTCGGCCGGCCTCGCCGAGGCGGGAACGTTTCGGCACCCGCTGGCCAGAACCGCCGTCCTCGACGACCTGACCCGCGACGACCGGATCGACCTGCACCGCCGCGCCGCCGACCTGCTGCGCCGCGGCGGCGCCGAACCGCCCGTCGTCGCCCGGCACATCGTCGCCGCCGGTGAGGTCACCGACGAGGAGTCCCTCGACGTGCTGTGGGAGACGGCCACCCGCGCCCGGCGCGACGAGGACGTCTCGCTCGCCATCGCCTGCCTCCAGCTCGCCGACCAGGCCTGCCCGCGCGGTGCGCGGCGCAGCGAGATCCTGGCCGAACTGACGCGCTGCGTCTGGCGGGTGCGCCCGTCCACCGTCGGCCCGCATCTGCGCGCCCTGCGCGCCGCGTTCGACGAGGGCTGGCTCACCGAGCAGGCCGTGCCCGCGCTCCTCGCGGGTCTGCTCTGGCAGGGCAGGTTCGACGAGGCCGCCGAGATCGCCCGCAAGTGCCAGGGCGCGTACGAAGGGACCTCCGCCGTCTCCGCGTACCTAGCCGCCGGTGCCGTACGCACCACCTACCCCGCGCTGCGCGAGCGCGTCGGCCCCGACAACTGGCCCGCCCCGCACAGCAACGCGGACGCCGTCACCGGACGCGGCAGCGACCCCCGCAGCCGGGCAGGCGCCGCCCTGAACACGGTGCTCACCCGCGGCGTCGACCCGCACGCCGCCGACCTCGCCGAGGCCGTGCTGCAGGGCACCCCGCTGAACGACGCCAACCTGGAGGCGCTGACCTGCTCGCTCAACGTCCTCATCTACTCCGACCGGCTCACCCACGCCGCGCACTGGTGCGACGCGCTCCTTCGCGAGGCCACCAAGCTCGGCGGCCCGGGCTGGCAGGCACCCCTGTCCGCGGTCAGGGCGAAGATCGCGCTGCGGCAGGGCAACGCCGGGGACGCCGTCCGCTACGCCGTCAACGCGCTCGCGTGGATGACACCGCTCGGCTGGGGCGTCGGCATCGGCTCGGTCCTCGCCACCCTGGTCTCCGCGCACACCGCGATGGGGCAGTACGACCAGGCGATGACCTACCTCGACCACCACGTCCCCGACGGCCTGCCGGAGACGCGCTACGGCCTGGAGCTGATCCACGCCCGCGGCCAGCTCTACGCGGCCACCGGCCGGGTCCGGCCCGCCCTGGACGACTTCCTCACCTGCGGGGAGCTGATGACGCGCTGGGGCATCGACCAGCCCGCGCTCATCCCCTGGCGGTCCGCCGCCGCGGAGATGCACCTGCGCACCGGCGGCGAGGCCGAGGCCGACCGGCTCGTCAAGGAGCAGTTGGCCAAGTGCGGCCCGGGACAGTCGCGTACGCGCGCGCTGACCCTGCGGGTGCTCGCCGAGGTCGCCGGACTGCGGCGCCACCACCACGCGCTGCACGAGGCGATCGAGGAGCTGGAGGAGTGCGAGGACCGGCTGGAACTGGTGCGGGTCCTCGGGGCGCTCAGCCGGTCCCACCACGCCCTCGGCGAGCTGGGCCAGGCGCGCATGATGGCGCGGCGGGCCTGGCGCATCGCGCGCGACGCCCAGGCCGAGGCGCTGTGCGAGCAGCTGCTGCCGTACGGCGACGGCGAGGTGAGCGCGGTGGACCGGCCGACGGGCAACGGCGAGAGCTGCCCCTCGGAGGAACTGACCGACGCGGAGCGGCGCGTGGCCTCACTGGCGTCCTTCGGGCACAGCAACCGGGAGATAGCACGGAAACTGTTCATCACCGTCAGTACGGTCGAGCAGCATCTGACGCGGGTCTACCGCAAGTTGAACGTGTCACGGCGCAAGGATCTGCCACACGATCTGCTCGCCGACACGGCGTGCTGACATCCCCTGACGCGGTGCGCCGATACGGCTGAAACGGTGTGCCGAGGAGATGACCGGCCACGGTCCGTCGCGCGATGACAACGTTGTGCTGATGGTTCTCCACGGTCAACGATCCGCTGGGGAAACGGAGCTGAATGTCCGATGACCTGGGGAGGCGTGGAGAACCGGAAGGGGCGGGCCGCCCGGAGCGTGACCGGCGGCGCGCGGGCCCGAGTCGGTCAGTGAGCGGCTGACCGGCAGGCGAGGCACATCTCGCCGTCGTGGACCGCGAAGGCGCGGTCCGCCATGGCGTGTGCGATCTGCCAGGAGCGGGTGGAGAACACCACGGTCCCGGTGGATGCCGTGTAGCGGCTCAGCACCCGACAGATGATCTTCTCCGACGTGCTGTCCACGTCGTCCAGAAGATGACACAGCAACAGCAACTTCGGTACGTGCAGCAGCGCGCACCCCAGGGCGGTGCGCGAGCGCTGCCCCGGGGAGAGCCCGGACACGGGCACCCGCTCGACGGCCCGCAGCCCGAGGACGTCAGTTAAGTCCGCCGTGCGCTGCGTGGCCGTCTCCGGCGAGAGCCCTTTGTGTCTGCCCGCGGCCACCAGCGCTTCGTGGACCATCACTTCGGGCAGCGGCATGCCCACGGACACGACACCGACGAGCCGTCGCACGGCCGTCGGGTCGGCGCGCGGGTCCAGGCCGTGGACCGACACGGCACGGCCGGGTCTGTCGTCGCACAGCAGCCGCGCCAGAAAGCGGTCCGCCGCGTCGTCGTCGGAGACCGCCGCCACGCACGTGTGCGGCTCGATCCGCAGGACGCGCTCCCGGCCCCCCGAACCGCTGCCGCACGCCTCCGATCCGCCGTCCGTCGTGTGCCGTACCTCCAGGGCCATGGGCTCCGACCGGGCTCCGCCGGGCGCGCCGCCCGGCCGGTGATCATGCACCGCGAACCTTCGGCCGTCCGACCCTCGATGCATGAAGCCTCTCCTTCATTGCGAATGTTGCACAGTTGGGTACACGGGGACTGTGTGGGGGTGCGTGGTGCGGACACCATAGATCATTCCAAGGCGTCTCCTGACTTTCGTACAGTCTTCAGGATCGAGGCCTGGCTACTAAAGTACTCATTGCGTGTCGCGCGTCTTTTTCGGCCCCGTCGCCACGGTGGCCCGCGGTGCCCCTGGGGCGCCCGGTGCGTGAACGTAGGAGGCGTAAGGGGATGTTGAGGGGTTTCTCCGCCCCCGTGCGCCGTCGTCATAATCAAGGGCACCGTCAGACGCGCCGTGTATCGGAGGCGATTCGCGAGCCCGACGGCCCCGTGGGGCAAGGCTCGGCCGCGTACGTCGCAGACCCTTCTCCTGCTGCCGCAGCCCGGCTCACCGCGGCCGTCTGAACGTACCGCCGGGCCGGCCTCCACCACGGTCAGAGGAGTATCCGTTGGTTGCCCTCAACGGCAGTTCGCGTCCCGGCGCGGCAGAATCCATTACCATGCTGGGCCCGGACTTTCCCTTCGCCTACGACGAATGGCTGTCCAGCGCGCACGGGCTCGGCGAAATACCGGAAGCGGAGTTCGGGACACCGGTTGCGGTGATCGGGGCCGGGATATCGGGCCTCGTCGCCGCCTATGAGCTCCTGCGCCTCGGGCTGCGGCCCGTGGTGTACGAAACCGGGCAGATGGGCGGCCGCATGCGCTCCGCGGCCTTCGACAGCCACCCCGACGCCGTGGCCGAGCTCGGCGCCATGCGCTTCCCCGCATCGGCGCTCGCCCTGCGGCACTACCTGGACCTGGTCGGCCTCGAGACCCGGCCCTTCCCCAACCCGCTGACCGCAGCGAGCGGCAGCACCGTCGTCGCGCTCAACGGCGACCGGCACTACGCCCGGCGGGCCACCGAACTCCCCGACGTCTACCAGGAAGTCGGCATGGCCTGGGACAAGACGCTCCAGGAGCACGCCGAGCTGTTCGCCATGGACGACGCGATCCGCCGCCGGGACACCGCCGCCATCAAGGCCATCTGGAACCCGCTGGTGCGCGCCCTCGACGACCAGTCCTTCTACGGCTTCATCGCGCAGTCGCCCTCCTTCCAGTCCTTCAAGTACCGGGAGATCTTCGGTCAGGTCGGCTTCGGCGCGGGCGGCTGGGACACCGACTTCCCCAACTCCATGCTGGAGATCCTGCGGGTCGTCTACACCGGCGCCGAGGACGACCACCGGCTCGTGGTCGGCGGCTCCCAGCAACTGCCCCTGCGGCTGTGGTCGCACGCCCCCGACGACGCCGCCCACTGGCCCGCGGGCACGTCCCTGGAGTCCCTGCACCGCGGCGGCCCCCGCGGCGGCGTCGCCCGCATCGAGCGCACCTCGCGCGGCATCACCGTGCACGAGCGGGGCGGCGGCTCCCAGGCCTTCGCGGCGGCCGTCTTCACCCCGCACAAGCGGACCCTGGTCACCAACGTCCGCTGCGACCAGGCGCTGCTGCCCACGCCCGTGTGGACGGCGGTGGAGCGCAGCCACTACATGGGCTCCTCCAAGCTGTTCGTGCTCGTGGACCGCCCGTTCTGGCGCGAACGCGACCCGCGCACCGGCCGGGACGTGATGAGCACGACCCTCACCGACCGGATGCCGCGCGGCGTCTACCTCTTCGACGAGGGCCCCGACCGCCCCGGCGTGATGTGCCTGTCGTACACCTGGAACGACGACTCCCTGAAGATGGCGCCGCTGACCCCCGAGGAGCGCCTGGACGGCGTCCTCGACGTGCTCGCCGACATCTACCCCGGCGTCGACATCCGCTCCCGCGTCATCGCGCCTCCGCGCACGGTGACCTGGGAGACCGACCCGCACTTCCAGGGCGCCTTCAAGGCGAACCTGCCGGGCCACTACCGCTACCAGCGGCGGCTGTTCACCCATTTCATGCAGGAGGAACTGACGCCACGTCAGCGCGGCTTCTTCCTCGCCGGTGACGACGTCTCCTGGACGGCGGGCTTCGCCGAGGGCGCCGTGACGACGGGCCTCAACGCCGTCTGGGGCGTGCAGCGTCATCTCGGCGGCGCCACCATGCCGTTGAACCCCGGACCCGGCGACCTGTTCGCGGAGCTGGCGCCGGTCGACCTGCCCGAGGACTGAGCGGCTCCCGTCCGGGCTCCTGTCCCGGCGAGGACGGACGAAGGGCCCCGGAGCGCAACCGCTCCGGGGCCCTTCCGCTGTGCCTGTCCGTCCCTCTTATGTCTGTGCGCGCTTGAGGAACCCGCGGATGCCGATGGACGCGAACAGCGTGATCGACCCGACGAGCACGATCAGTGTGATCGGCAGCGGTACGTGCTCCACGTTCGGGGACGTCACGGCCCGCATGCCCTCACTGGCGTACGACAGCGGATTGGCGCCGCAGATCACCTGGAACCAGCGCACCTCGTCCAGGGCGACCAGCGGGAACTGCGTCGAGCCCGTGAACAGCAGCGGCATCAGGACCAGCGTGAACATCACGTCCACCTTGTCGCTGCTCACCGACGTGCCGAGGCACAGGCCGATCGAGGCGCCCGCGAGAGCGCCGAGCCCGGCGATGCCGAGCGCGGGGACGGTCTTGCTGATCGGCCACGACAGATCCAGCAGGACCATGCCGACGGGCGTCATCATCAGGGACGCCACGAACCCGTACAGCGCGCCGAACAGAATCTTCTCGACGGCCACCAGGCTCAGCGAGATCGGCGAAAGAAGCCGGTCCTCGATCTCACGCGTGTAGGAGAAGTCCACGACGAGCGGCAGCGCCGTGTTCTGCATGCCGCCGAGGAATCCGTTCAGGGCCAGTACGCCGGGCAGAAGGACCGCGCTGTAGTCGCCGTCCACATAGCCCGCGTCGCTCAGCAGCACACCGAACACGAAGAGTGTGAAGAACGGCTGGATGATGGCCTGGCCGATGAACGTGGGGAACTGGCGCAGGGCGACAAACACGTCGCGCCACATGATGGCGCCGAACGTGTGCAACTGCCGCGAGGCCGGTGCGGCCGTGGCCGACGTAGTCATCGCAGATTCTTTCCGGTGAGGTGGAGAAAGACGTCTTCAAGGGACACCTTTCCGACGCCGACGTCCGTCACCCGGAAGTCCCCGCCGGTCAGCGCCGCGAGGGCCGGCTGGAGCGCCGCCACCGGCTCCGTGTCCGTATAGATGCGGAACCGGAAGCCGCCCTCCGCGGGCGGGTTCTCCGGGTCCACTTCGTCGACCTGCCGCACCCCGGGAAGGTCGGAGAGGAGCTTCACCACCGGCGTGGCGCCCTGCGGCGACTCCACCGTCAGGGCCAGCGTCGAGTGCGCGGGCAGCAGCTTGCCGAGCCCTTCCGGGGTGTCGAGGGCGAGCAGGGTGCCCCGGTCCACGATGCCGACGCGGTCGCAGAGCTTGGCGGCCTCGTCCATGTCATGGGTGGTGACGACCACCGTCACGCCGCGTTCGGCGAGTTCGGCGACCCGCTCGTGCACGAACAGGCGCGCCTGTGGGTCGAGGCCGGTCGCGGGCTCGTCGAGGAACAGGACGTTCGGGCGGTGGATCAGGGCGCGGGCGATCATCACGCGCTGCACCTGACCGCCGGACATGTCGTCGACCTTCGACTTGCGGTAGTCCGACAGGCCCATCTGGTCGAGGAGTTCATCGGCCCGCTGCCGTCGCTCGGCCCGCGGGATGCCGTGGTACGTGGCGTGGAACAGCAGGTTCTGACGCACCGAGAGGGACCGGTCGAGGTTGTTGCGCTGCGGCACCACCGCGAGGACGCGTTTCGCCTCTCTCGGCCGCGCGACCACGTCGACACCGTCGATCACGACGCTGCCCGAAGTCGGCCGCACCCGGGTGGTCATCATCCCCACCGTGGTGCTTTTCCCCGCGCCATTGGGGCCGAGCAGTCCGAACACCTCGCCCCGATACACATCGAAGCTCAGGCCGTCGACCACGCGGCGTGCGTTGGACGCGTACTGTTTCACCAGATTCTCAACCCGGACAGCGTTTTCCACGATCCTGACCCTAGGGCCGGGCGGGAATCGCGAACACCCCTATATCCGCCCCGCACTCGGACGTCATAGGGGCCGATTAGGGGTAGGGGCGACGAAGGCCGCACTGTTAGCCTGCACAGGTATTGTGGGCAAATCTGTCTGAAGTCGGGGCGGGGATACCGGTGTTCCTGAGAAACCTCAGGAATCCATGCGGCCGCAGGAATCCGCGGAGTGTCGGGGAATCGTCGAGGATTCTCGGATTCGCGGAGTCCGCAGGACCCTTCGCACCATCAGAGAATTTCGCCCGGAGTGCAGTCAGGGATTTGTTGAAAGCCATCATGGCCGGTGCTACGGAGTGGAACAATGAGCGACTTCGAGGAATTCGCAGCCCATTCTCACCCGGAGGCCCGGCCTCACCCGGAGACCCCTTCTCACGCGAAGGCCCCCACTCCCGCGGAAGAACTGCGCGACACCCTTGAAGGCCGCCCGCGCGCGGAACAGGAACGGCGGCTGCGCGCCGTGGTCGCCGAGCAGGTCGCCGCGGTCCTCGGCGGCGCGGACGGCACCCGCACACCCGGCGACCTCTCCCGCCCCTTCCTCGACCTCGGCCTCGACTCCCTGACCGCCGTGGAACTGCACCGCCGACTGCAGCGGGCCACCGGTCTCAAGCTGCCCGTCACCGCCGTCTTCGACTACCCGAGCGCCGACGCCCTCGCCCGCCATCTGCGCGCCGAACTCTTCGACAGCGCCGACGCGGGCTACGTGCCCGCCGCGGCCCGGCGCGCCGACGACGAGCCCATCGCCATCGTCGCCATGAGCTGCCGCCTGCCCGGCGGCGTCGAGACCCCCGACGAGCTGTGGCAGTTGGTCGCCGACGGCGTGGACGCCATC
The DNA here is from genome assembly GCF_055591765.1 of Streptomyces sp. NPDC041205. Taxonomy (NCBI): domain Bacteria; kingdom Bacillati; phylum Actinomycetota; class Actinomycetes; order Kitasatosporales; family Streptomycetaceae; genus Streptomyces; species Streptomyces sp. NPDC041205. The sequence continues at coordinate 152,311 of NZ_JBVIZH010000010.1, forward strand.
TCCGGCTTCCCCGCCGACCGAGGCTGGGACCTCGCCGCCCTGTACGACACCGACCCCGACCGCCCCGGCACCAGCTACGTCCGCGAAGGCGGCTTCCTGCACGACGCGGGCGAGTTCGACGCGGACTTCTTCGGCCTCTCGCCCCGCGAGGCCCTCGCGACCGACCCGCAGCAGCGCCTCCTCCTGGAGACGTCCTGGGAGGCCCTGGAGCGCGCGGGCATCGACCCCGCCGCCCTGCGCGACTCCGGAACCGGCGTGTTCGTCGGCGCAGAGACCCAGGAGTACGGCCCCCGCCTCAGCGACGCCGGCGACGGCCTGGAGGGCTACCTCGTCACGGGCACCGCCGCCAGCGTCGCGTCCGGCCGCATCGCCTACACCCTGGGCCTGCAGGGCCCCACCATGACCGTCGACACGGCCTGCTCGTCGTCGCTGGTCGCCCTGCACCTGGCCGTGCAGGCCCTGCGGCAGGGCGAGTGCGCCCTCGCCCTCGCGGGCGGCGTCGTCGTCATGGCCTCACCGGGGTCCTTCCTGGCCTTCAGTCGTCAGCGCGGCCTCGCGCCCGACGGCCGCTGCAAGCCGTTCGCGCAGGCCGCGGACGGCACGGCGTGGGGCGAGGGCGTCGGCATGCTCGTCCTGGAGCGCCTGTCCGACGCGCGCCGCAACGGCCACCAGGTCCTGGCCGTCGTCCGTGGTTCCGCCGTCAACCAGGACGGCGCGAGCAACGGCCTGACCGCCCCCAACGGCCCCGCCCAGCAGCGCGTCATCCGTGCCGCCCTGGCCGACGCGGGCCTCACGCCCGCGGACGTCGACGCCGTCGAGGCGCACGGCACGGGCACGACCCTCGGTGACCCCATCGAGGCGCAGGCCCTGATCGCCACGTACGGCAAGGACCGCCCCGAGAGCCAGGAGCCGCTGTGGCTCGGCTCGCTGAAGTCCAACGTGGGCCACACCCAGGCCGCCGCGGGCGTCGCAGGTGTCATCAAGATGGTCCAGGCGATCGACCGCGGCCTGCTCCCGAAGACCCTGAACGTGGACGAGCCGAGCACGCACGTCGACTGGTCCGCGGGGGCCGTGGAGCTCCTGACCGAGACCCGGGCGTGGCCCGAGCGGGCCGACGGGGCACCCCGGCGCGCGGGTGTGTCGTCGTTCGGCATGAGCGGGACGAACGCGCACCTCATCGTGGAGCAGGCGCCGGTGGAGCAGCCGGCGGAGGCTCCGGGGGTGGAGGAGCTGCCGGCGGGGGAGTCCGGGGGTGCGCCGCAGGGCGCGCCTGTCGTGGAAGCCACGCCCGCACTCGTAGGCGATGACGTGTCCGCTCTCGTACGCGATGACGCGTTCGCCGCCGACGCCGCGCCCGACGTCGCCCCTGCCGCCCCTGGTGTCGTCCCCGGCCTCGTCCCCGTGTCCCTCTCGGCCAAGACCGAGCCCGCGCTGCGGGCGCAGGCCGCCCGGCTGCGCGCGCGCCTGCTGGCCGACGCCGACCTCGAACCCCGCGATGTGGCATGGACGTTGGCGGTGGCGCGGTCGCGGTTCGAGCGGCGGGGTGTCGTCGTCGGGCGGGACCGGGAGGAGCTGCTCGCCGGGCTTGAGGCGCTGGCGCAGGGCGACACGACCGCGCGGAACGTGGTCGCGGGGCGCGCGCAAGGCGGTACGGTCCGCCCGGTGTTCGTGTTCCCGGGGCAGGGCTCGCAGTGGGCCGGGATGGCGCGTGAACTCCTCGACTCCTCACCGGTGTTCGCCGACCGCATGGGGGAGTGCGCGGACGCGCTCGGCCCGTTCGTCGACTGGGACCTGTTCGAGGAGCTGAGCGGGGACAACTTCGACCGCGTCGACGTGGTCCAGCCGGTCCTGTTCGCCGTGATGGTGTCCCTGGCCGCCGTGTGGCGGGCCGCGGGTGTCGAGCCCGCCGCCGTCGTCGGGCACAGCCAGGGCGAGATCGCCGCCGCGTGCGTCGCGGGCGCGCTGTCCCTGGAGGACGCGGCCTGGGTGGTCGCCCTGCGCAGCCAGGCCATCCTCGAACTGTCCGGCCGCGGCGGCATGGTCTCCGTACCGCTGCCCGAGCAGCAGGTGCGCGCCATCCTCGCCCAGTGGGGCGACGACCTGTCCGTGGCCGCCGTCAACGGCCCCTCGCACGTGGTGGTCTCCGGCGCCACGGGAGCCCTGGAGGAGCTGGTCGCGAGCTGCGTGGCCCGTGACATCCGCGCCCGCACCATCCCCGTCGACTACGCCTCCCACTCCGCCCACGTCGAAGCCATCGAGGAGCACCTGGCGCGGGTCCTCGCCCCCGTCGCGCCCCGCTCGCCCGACGTGCCGCTGTACTCCACGCTCACCGGCGACTGGCTGACCGACGACACCCTCATGGACGCGGGCTACTGGTACCGCAACCTGCGCCACACCGTCCTCTTCGAGCAGGCCACCCGCGGCCTCCTCGCCGAGGGCCACACCCTGTTCCTGGAGATGAGCCCGCACCCGGTCCTCACCGTCCCGGTCCAGGCCACCATCGACGAGGCGGGCACCCCGGCCGCCACCCTCGGCTCGCTGCGCCGCGACGAGGGCGGCGCGGACCGTCTCTTCGCCTCCGTCGCCGAGGCCCACGCGCTCGGCGCCGACCTTGACTGGCACGCCCTGCTGCCCGGCGAGCACACCGTCGTCGACCTGCCCACGTACCCGTTCCAGCGCCGCCACTACTGGCTGACCGAGGAGCGCACGTCCGACGCCGCGCAGCCCGCCGCCGCGGACGAGGTCGAGGCCCGCTTCTGGGAGGCCGTCGAGCGCGAGGACGTCGACCAGTTGACGACCACGCTCGGGGGCGTCGCCCAGGGCGCGCTCAGCGAGGTCCTGCCCGGCCTGTCCGCGTGGCGGCGCGGCCGCCGCGAACGTGCCGTCATCGACAGCTGGCGCTACCGGGTCGCCTGGCAGCCCCTGCCCGGCGGCCACCTGCCGTCGGCCCGCCTCTCGGGGCGCTGGCTGGTCGTCCTGCCCGACAGCGCGGCGGACCACCCGTGGGCGACCGGGGTCGTCGAGGCCCTGGCACGCTCCGGCGCCGAGCCGGTCGAGCTGCGCGTGGCGGCGGGCGAGGCGACGCGGGAGCTGCTGGGCGAGAGGCTGCGGGAGGCGGCCGGGGGTGGTGTGTCCCGTGACGGCGGTGCGGTCGGCGAGGGCTCGGGTTCCGCCGCCGGGCGCGATGGTGGGGTGTCCGGCGCGGGTACGCGGCCTGAGGACGCCCCATCCGCCGAGGCGGGCTCGGACGGCGCTGAACTCGGCGCCGACGCGGGCCTTCCCGGAGCTGGTCCCGCCGCTGACGTGAGCCGTGGCGGAGCCCCCCTAGCCGGAGTCCTCTCCCTCCTCGGGCTCGACGAGTCCCCCCTGGCCGGGCACGAGGCCGTGCCCGCCGGGCTCGCCGCCACGCTGGCCCTCGTACAGGCCCTCGGTGACACCGGAGCCGAGGCCCGTCTGTGGGCCCTCACCCAAGGAGCCGTCTCCACGGGCCGCAGCGACCGCCTCGACCACCCCGGCCAGGCCCATCTGTGGGGCTTCGGCCGGACCGCCGCGCTCGAACACCCCGACCGCTGGGGCGGACTCGTCGACGTGCCCCGCTCCTACGACACCCGTGCCGGTGCCCGCCTCACCGCGATCCTCACCGCGGCCACCGACGGCCCCCAGGCGGACGCCCCCGGCACCGCCGTGGAGGACCAGCTCGCGGTGCGCGGCTCCGGCGTCTTCGTACGCCGTCTCCTGCGCGGCGAGGCGGCGGGCGCCGACCTCACCCGCGACACCCCGTGGACGCCCCGCGGCACCGTCCTGGTCACGGGCGGCACGGGCGCCCTCGGCGGGCACGTCGCCCGCTGGCTCGCGGGTGCGGGCGCCGACCACCTCGTCCTCACGAGCAGGCGGGGCCTCGACGCGCCCGGCGCCCCCGAACTCCGCGCCGAACTGGAGGAGTCGGGCGTACGCGTCACCGTGGCGGCCTGCGACGCCGCCGACCGGGACGCGCTGGCGCGGGTCCTGGACGGGATACCCGCCGACGCACCTTTCACGGCCGTCGTGCACACGGCCGGGATCCTGGACGACGGGACCGTCGACGGCCTCACCCCCGGACGCTTCGAGGGCGTGCTGCGCCCCAAGTCCCCGGCGGCCGCCGTCCTGCACGACCTCACCCGGGACCTGGACCTGGACGCGTTCGTCCTGTACTCGTCGGCGTCCGGCGCGCTCGGCAACGCCGGTCAGGCCAACTACGCCGCCGCCAACGCCTACTTGGACGCCCTCGCCGAACAGCGCCGAGCCGACGGCCTGCCCGCCACCTCCATCGCGTGGGGCACCTGGGACGGCGGCGGGCTCGCCGACACCGCCGTGCGCGCCGAGCGGACCCGGCGCGACGGCATGCCGCCGATGCCGCCCGAGCGGGCCGTCGCCGCCCTGCGGGACGCCGTCGGGCGCGGCGACGCCAGTGTCGTAGTCGCCGCCGTCGACTGGGACACCTTCCTGCCGGGCTTCGTCGCGTCCCGCCCCAACCCCCTCTTCGCCAAGATCCCCGAGGTGCGGGAGCGGACCGCCGCCCCGGCGGACGCCACCCCCGACACCACCGGCCACACCGTCACAGGACCCGACTGGATACGGCAGCTCGCCCCACTCCCCGGAGCGGAGCGCGACGCGGCCCTCGTCACCTTCGTCCGCGCCCAGGCTGCCGCCGTCCTCGGCCACGCCGCCCCCGAGGCCATCGACCCCGGCCGGGCCTTCCGCGAGCTGGGCTTCGACTCCCTCACCGCCGTGGAACTGCGCAACCGCGTCCAGGCGGCCACGGGCCTGCGCCTGCCCGCCTCCCTCGTCTTCGACTACCCCAACTCCGCCCTGCTCGCCGCCTACTTGGCCGAGGAGACCTTCGGCCCCGACGCGACGGGGGCCGCCGCGGAGCCCCGTGGCGCCGTTGCGGGCACCACCTCCAGCGACGACGACCCCATCGCCATCGTCGCGATGAGCTGCCGCTTCCCCGGCGGCGTGCGCGGCCCCGAGGACCTGTGGCGCCTCGTCGCCGAGGGCCGTGACGCCATGGGCGAGTTCCCGGGCGACCGCGGCTGGGACCTCGCCGATCTCTACGACCCGGACCCCGACCGCGCGGGCAAGACCTACGTCCGTGAGGGCGGCTTCCTTTCCGACGCGGGCGAGTTCGACGCGGACTTCTTCGGGATCTCCCCGCGCGAGGCCCTCGCCATGGACCCGCAGCAGCGCCAACTCCTGGAAACTTCATGGGAGTTGTTCGAGCGCGCGGGCATCGACCCGACGACGCTGCGCGGCACCCGCGCGGGCGTCTTCGTCGGCTCCAACGGCGACGACTACATCTCCCGCATGGCCGCCGTCCCCCAGGACATCGAGAGCCACGTCCTCACCGGCAACGCGGTGAGCGTCATGTCCGGCCGCCTCTCCTACGCCTTCGGCCTCGAAGGCCCCGCCGTCACCGTCGACACCGCCTGCTCGGCATCGCTCGTGGCCCTGCACCTCGCGGCGCAGGCGCTGCGCCAGGGTGAGTGCGACATGGCGCTCGCGGGCGGCGTGACCGTCATGTCGTCCCCCGACACCTTCGTGCAGTTCAGCCGCCAGCGCGGCCTCGCCACGGACGGCCGCTGCAAGGCCTTCGCGGAGGCGGCCGACGGCACCGGTTGGGGTGAGGGCGTCGGCCTGCTGCTCCTGGAGCGCCTGTCCGACGCCCGCCGCAACGGTCATGAGGTGCTGGCTGTCGTCCGCGGCTCGGCCGTCAACCAGGACGGCGCGAGCAACGGCCTGACCGCCCCGAACGGGCCGTCCCAACAGCGGGTCATCCGCGCCGCGTTGGAGAGCGCCGGACTGTCGGCCGGTGACATCGACGCGGTCGAGGCCCACGGCACGGGCACCACCCTCGGCGACCCCATCGAGGCCCAGGCGCTGCTCGCCACGTACGGGCAGACGCGGCCGGAGGGCCCTGCCGGGCGCGAGCCGCTGTGGCTGGGCTCCATCAAGTCCAACATCGGGCACACGCAGGCCGCCGCCGGTGTCGCGGGCGTCATCAAGATGGTCATGGCGATGCGGGAAGGCCTACTGCCCCAGACCCTGCACGTGGACGAGCCCAGCTCCCATGTGGACTGGGAGGCCGGGGCGGTCGAGCTGCTGACGGAGGCCCGGGAGTGGCCGGGGCGCGAAGGCGGTGCGCCGCGTCGTGCGGGTGTGTCGTCGTTCGGCGTCAGCGGGACCAACGCGCACGTGATCGTGGAGCAGGCCCAGGCGGTCGAGCCCGCCGAGGTGGCCGAGCCCGTCGGCGACGCGCCCGTCACGGCCGTCGTGCCGTGGGTGGTGTCGGCGCGCAGCGCTGAGGCGCTGCGGGCGCAGGCGGAGACCCTGCGGGAACACGTGGCCGGGCGCGAGGACCTTGAGCCTGTCGGTGTGGGGTGGTCGCTGCTTTCGGGGCGTGCCCTGCATGAGCATCGGGCGGTCGTCTTCGGGCGGGAGCGGGAGGAGTTCCTGGCCGGGCTGGGGGCGATTGCTTCCGGTGGTCCGGGGGTTGTGACCGGTTCGGTGGTCGAGGGGCGTCTTGGGGTCGTCTTCACCGGGCAGGGCAGTCAGCGGGTCGGTATGGGCCGGGAGTTGTACGAGGCGTTCCCTGTGTTCGCGGATGCGCTGGACGAGGTGTGTGCGCGCCTGGACGGGTTGCTGGACCGGCCGCTGAAGGACGTCATGTTCGGCACGGATGCCGAGCTGTTGGAGCAGACGGGGTACGCGCAGCCCGCGCTGTTCGCCGTCGAGGTGGCCCTCTACCGCCTGGCCGAGTCCTTCGGGGTGCGCCCGGAGATCGTCGGTGGCCACTCCATCGGCGAGCTGACGGCCGTGTATGTGGCCGGTCTTTGGTCCCTGGAGGACGCGGCTCAACTGGTCGCCGCGCGCGGCAGGTTGATGCAGTCCCTGCCGACGGGCGGCGCGATGCTGGCCGTGCAGGCGGCGGAGGCGGACGTACTCCCGCTCCTTGACGGCCTCTCGGAGAGCGTGGGTGTGGCAGCCGTGAACGGCCCCGCCCAGGTGGTCCTTTCCGGCGACCGCACGGCCCTCGAAAGCCTGGAGGGGAAGCTTCGTGGTGAGGGCCGTAAGGTCCGCTGGCTGAAGGTGTCCCACGCCTTCCACTCGCCCCTGATGGACCCGATCCTGGACGAGTTCCGCGCGGTCGCGCAGGGGCTCGCGTACCAGGACCCGAAGCTGCCGGTCCTCTCGAACGTGACCGGTGAACTGGCGGAAGCCGATCGGCTTCAGGACCCGGAGTACTGGGTGCGGCACGTCCGCGAGGCCGTCCGCTTCCACGACGGGCTCGGCGCCCTCACCGCGCAGGGCGTGTCGACCGTCCTGGAGCTTGGCCCGGACTCCGTACTGACGGCAATGGCCCACGACACGATCACGGACCCGGACGCGCAGGCCGGTCTCGTCGCGGCGGTGCGCAAGGACCGCCCCGAACCGGCCACGTTCCTCGCCGCCCTCGCCCAACTGCACGCGCGCGGCCGCGACGTCGACTGGGCGCCGCTGTACGCCCCGACGGAGACCCGCCGCCGCGTCGACCTGCCCACGTACGCCTTCCAGCGCGACCACTACTGGCTCGACCTGTCCGCGTCCGCCGCAGCCGTCACCCGAGGCGGCGGGCTCGGCGTCGACGAGGTGGAGGCACGCTTCTGGGAGGCCGTGGAGCGCGGCGACCTGGAGTCGCTGAGCGCCGAGTTGGGCGCGGAGGGCGCAGCCGACGGCATGGCCGCGCTGGGCGAGGCGCTTCCGGTGCTCTCGTCGTGGCGACGGCAGCGCCGCGAGGCCTCCACGGTCGGCCGGTGGCTCTACCAGGAGTCGTGGAAGCCGCTGACCGGCCTCGCCCCGGCGGCCTTCGACGGTACGTGGTGGGTCGTCGCGCCGGCGGACGAGGACGCGTACCCGTGGGTCGCCGCCGCGGCCGAGGGGCTCGCGGCCCGTGGCGCGCGCGTGGTCCGGATTGCGGTGCGCCCCGACGAGACCCGCCGCGACGTCCTCGGCGGCAAGCTCCGTGAACTCCTCGACGCACAGGCCGAGTCGGGCGCGGGCCGCCCCCAGGGCGTGCTCTCCCTGCTGGCCCTCGACGCTTCCGAGGGCTCGGCGCACCCGACCGTCCCCGTCGGCCTCGAAGGTGTGCTCGCCCTCCTCCAGGCCCTCTGTGACGCGGACGTGGCGGCACCCCTGTGGGCCGCTACCAGCGGCGCCGTCAGCACCGGCCGCTCGGACCGTCTGACGGCTCCCGCGCAGGCCCCCGTGTGGGGCATGGGCCGCGTCGCCGCCCTGGAACAGCCCCAGCTCTGGGGCGGCCTCGTCGACCTGCCCGAACGCGCCGACGAGCGGTCGCGGCTGCGGCTCGCCGACGCCCTGGCCGCCGCCTCGGCCTCCGGTGAGGACCAGGTGGCGGTGCGCGGGTCCGGCGTCTTCGCGCGCAGGCTGGTGCGCGTGCCCTCGGGCGGTACGGCGCTGGGCGAGTCGTCGGTGGGGGAGTGGTCGGCCGATGGTGGCACGGTGCTTGTGACGGGTGGTACGGGTGCGCTGGGTGGTCATGTGGCGCGGTGGGTGGCGCGTGCGGGTGCCGGTCATGTGCTGTTGACGAGCCGTCGTGGTCTTGATGCGCCGGGTGCGCCGGAACTCCGTGCTGTGTTGGAGGAGTTGGGTGTGCGGGTGACGGTCGCGGCGTGTGACGCGGCGGACCGGGAGGCGTTGGCGCGGGTCCTGGGGGAGATTCCTGAGGATGTGCCGCTGACCGGGGTGTTCCACACGGCGGGTGTTCTGGACGACGGCGTCCTCGACGGCCTGACGGCGGACCGGTTCGCCACCGTGTTCCGCCCCAAGGCCCAAGCGGCCCTGAACCTCCACGAGCTGACACACCGTGACGAACAGCTGACAGCGTTCGTGCTCTTCTCGTCCGTCGCGGGCTCCATGGGCATCGGCGGCCAGGGCAACTACGCGGCGGCGAACGCCTTCCTGGATGCCTTCGCCCAGCACCGCAGGTCACTCGGCCTGCCCGCGCTGTCCCTCGCGTGGGGCCCGTGGGCCGGCGGCGGCATGGCCGTCGACGGCGGCGTGGTCGAGCAGCGCGTACGGGACAGCGGCATGCCCGCGATGGAGCCGGACCTGGCGGTCGCCGCGATGGCCGCCGCACTGGCGGCCGCCGGACGGCCCGACGCCCAGGCGGGGCCGATCACGGCAGCGGTCACGCTCGCCGACGTCGACTGGGACGTCTGCGCGCCGACCTACGCCCTGGCCCGTCCGAACCACCTCTTCGACCAGCTCACACTCCCCGGCGGCCCGGCCGGGCCCTCGACGGCGGGCGCCCGTGGCGCGACCGCGTCCACCACCTCCGCCACCTCCACGCTCCCGCTCGCGGAACGCCTCGCCGCGCTACCGGCGGCGGAGCGGGACCGGGCGCTCCTGGATCTGGTACGCGAACGGGTGGCGACCGTCCTCGGCTACCCCGCGACCAAGACCGTCGACGCCACCCGCCCCTTCAAGGACCTCGGCTTCGACTCGCTGACCGCCGTCGAACTGCGCAACCTCATCGGCGCGGCGGCCGGACTCCACCTCCCGGCGACACTGATCTTCGACCACCCCACCCCCGAGGCCCTCGCCGCGCACGTGCGCGACGAACTCCTCGGCGACCTCGCGCCGCACGGCGACGACACCCCGGCGCCCGCTCCGGCGCGGGCGGGCGCGGTGGACGGTGACCCCATCGCGATCGTGGCGATGAGCTGCCGCTTCCCCGGCGGAGTACGGTCCCCCGAAGACCTGTGGCGGCTCCTCAGCGACGGCAAGGACGCCATCGGCGACATGCCGGACGACCGCGGCTGGAACGTCGAGTCGCTCTACCACCCCGACCCCGACCACGCGGGGACGAGCTACGTCCGCGAGGGCGGCTTCCTCCACGACATGGCCGACTTCGACGCGGACTTCTTCGGGATCTCCCCGCGCGAGGCCCTCGCCATGGACCCGCAGCAGCGGCTCCTCCTGGAGACCGCCTGGGAGGCCTTCGAGCGCGCGGGCATCGACCCGGCGACCCTGCGCGGCAGCCGCACCGGCGTCTTCTCCGGCACCAACGGCCAGGACTACGAAGACGTCCTTCGCACGGCCCCCGACCGCGGCGAGGGCTACCTCGGCACGGGCAACGCGGCCAGCGTCGTCTCCGGCCGCCTGTCGTACTCCTTCGGCCTCGAAGGCCCGGCGGTGACCGTGGACACGGCGTGTTCGTCGTCCCTGGTGGCCCTGCACCTGGCCGCGCAGGCCCTGCGGCAGGGTGAGTGCGACATGGCGCTCGCGGGCGGCGTGACCGTCATGTCGACGCCGGACACCTTCGTGGAGTTCAGCCGCCAGCGCGGCCTCGCCACGGACGGCCGCTGCAAGGCCTTCGCCGAGGCGGCGGACGGCACGGGCTGGGGTGAGGGCGTCGGCCTGCTGCTCCTGGAGCGCCTGTCCGACGCCCGCCGCAACGGTCATGAGGTGCTGGCTGTCGTCCGCGGCTCGGCCGTCAACCAGGACGGCGCGAGCAACGGCCTGACCGCCCCGAACGGGCCGTCCCAGCAGCGGGTCATCCGTGCCGCGTTGGAGAGCGCCGGTCTGTCCGCCGCCGAGGTGGACGCGGTCGAGGCGCACGGCACGGGCACGACCCTCGGCGACCCGATCGAGGCGCAGGCGCTCCTCGCCACGTACGGCAAGGAGCGGTCGGCCGACCGGCCGCTGTGGCTGGGCTCCATCAAGTCCAACATCGGGCACACGCAGGCCGCCGCCGGTGTCGCGGGCGTCATCAAGATGGTGATGTCGATGCGGGAGGGCGTACTCCCGCGGACCCTGCACGTGGACGCGCCGAGTTCCCATGTGGACTGGTCGGCGGGGGCGGTTGAGCTGCTGACGGAGGCCCGGGAGTGGGCCGAGCGGGACGGGGGTGCGCCGCGTCGTGCGGGCGTGTCGTCGTTCGGCGTGAGCGGGACGAACGCCCATGTGATCGTGGAGCAGGCGCAGGCGGATATGCCCGCCGAGATCGCCCCTCCGGTCGTGGCGTCGACGAACGCGCTGCCCTGGCTCGTATCCGGCCGCAGCACGGACGCCCTGCGGACCCAGGCCGAGCGGCTGCGGGACCACGTCGTCGGGCGCGAGGACCTCGATGCCGTCGGTGTGGGGTGGTCGCTGCTTTCGGGGCGTGCCCTGCATGGGCATCGGGCGGTCGTCTTCGGGCGGGAGCGGGAGGAGTTCCTGGCCGGGCTGGGGGCGGTGGCCTCTGGCGGGCCGGGTGTTGTGTCGGGTTCGGTGGTGGAGGGCCGTCTTGGGGTCGTGTTCACGGGGCAGGGCAGTCAGCGGGTCGGTATGGGGCGTGAGTTGTGCGAGGCGTTCCCTGTGTTCGCGGATGCGCTGGACGAGGTGTGTGCGCACCTGGACGGGTTGTTGGACCGGCCGTTGAAGGACGTCATGTTCGGCTCGGATGCCGAGCTGTTGGAGCAGACGGGGTACGCGCAGCCCGCGCTGTTCGCCGTCGAGGTGGCCCTCTACCGCCTGGCCGAGTCCTTCGGGGTGCGCCCGGAGATCGTCGGTGGCCACTCCATCGGCGAGCTGACGGCCGTGTATGTGGCCGGGCTGTGGTCCCTGGAGGACGCGGTCCAACTGGTCGCTGCGCGTGGTCGGTTGATGCAGTCGCTGCCCGAGGGCGGGGCCATGCTCGCGGTGCAGGCCGCCGAAGCGGACGTACTGCCGTTGCTGGATGGTCTCTCCGAGCGTGTGGGTGTGGCGGCGGTGAACGGGCCGTCGCAGGTGGTGCTTTCCGGTGAGCGGGCCGCGCTGGAGGGCCTGGAGGGCAAGCTTCGTGGTGAGGGCCGCAAGGTCCGCTGGCTGAAGGTGTCCCACGCCTTCCACTCGCCCCTCATGGACCCCGTCCTGGAGGACTTCCGCAAGGTCGCCGAAAGCCTGACGTACCAGGATCTCGCGCTGCCGGTGGTCTCGAACGTGACCGGCGAACTGGCGGAAGCCGCTCAGCTCCAGGACCCGCAGTACTGGGTGCGCCACGTCCGCGAGGCCGTCCGCTTCCACGACGGCCTCGCCACCCTCACTGCGCAGGGTGTGTCCAGCCTCCTTGAGCTGGGCCCGGACTCCGTGCTGACGGCGATGGCGCACGACACGATCACGGACCCGGACGCGCAGGCGGGCCTGATCGCCGCGGTGCGCAAGGACCGCGCCGAGGCGGACACCTTCCTGGCGGCTCTCGCGCAGTTGCACGTGCGCGGAGTCGAGGTCGACTGGGCTCTGCTGTACGCCACAGCCGGGACCCGTCAGCGTGTGGACCTGCCCACGTACGCCTTCCAGCGGCGCCGTTACTGGCCGAGTGCGGCCGTCGGCGCGGTCGGCGACGTGTCGGGTACGGGGCTGGTGTCGGCCGGGCACCCGCTCCTTGGGGCGGCCGTGCCGCTTGCGGGTACGGACGGGTACCTGTTCACGGGTCGTCTGTCGGTGGCCACGCATCCGTGGCTGGCGGATCACGCCGTGGGCGGGCAGGTGTTGCTGCCGGGGACGGCGTTCGTGGAGTTGGCCGTGCGGGCCGGTGACGAGGTGGGTTGCGGGGTGCTTGAGGAGCTGACGTTGGCGGCTCCGCTGGTGCTGCCGGAGCGTGGCGCCGTGCAGTTGCAGGTCAGCGTCGGCGCGGTGGACGACGACGGGCGTGCCCCGGTGAGCGTGCACTCGCGCGACGAGGCCGACCCCGAGGGCCCGTGGACCCGGCACGCGGCCGGATTCCTGGCCGCCGAGGCCGACGAGGAAGAGCCCCAGGGCCTGTCCGAGTGGCCGCCGCGCGACGCGGAGCCGATCGACGACGCGGCCTCGCTGTACGACCGCCTCGCCGACACGGGCTACGGCTACGGCCCGGTGTTCCAGGGGCTGCGCGCGGCCTGGCGGCGCGGCGACGAGGTCTTCGCCGAAGTCGCCCTGCCGGAGGAGTCGGACGCCGAGGCGTTCACCCTGCACCCCGCCCTGCTGGACGCCGCGCTGCACGCCACCCTGCTGCTGCCCAGGGCACAGGACGGCGACGACGAACGCCAGGGCCTCGGCCTTCCCTTCGCCTGGAGCGGCGTACGGCTGCACCAGGCGGGCGCCGCAACGGTCCGGGTGCGCCTGCGCAGCGCCGGAGCGGACGCCGTGACACTGACACTCGCCGACCAGGCCGGGCAGGTGGTCGCCACCGTCAACTCGCTGGTGTCGCGCCCCGTTTCGGACGAGCAGCTCCGTGGGGGTGGCCCTGTCGGCGACTCGCTGCTCCACGTCGAGTGGAAGCCGCAGGCCGGGACCGCGGCCGCCGAAGAGGTGCCGCTGGTGCTCATCGGGGACACGGAGGCGGTGCCGGGCGCACGGGTTCACGCGGACCTCGCCGCCCTGGGCGCGGCGCTCGGGGCGGGGGAGGAGCTTCCCGCCGCGGTGCTGTGGCGCGCGGGCGGGACGTCGGCCGCCGGGGGTGCCGGGCTCGCGGGACCGAAGGCCGTCTCCGCGACGCTGGCCGACGCCCTCGAAGTGGTACAGGCGTGGCTCGCCGACGAGCGGTTCGAGGACGCGCGGCTCGTGGTCGTGACGCGCCGCGCGGTCCCCGCCGGGGGCATGGACGCGGACGTCGACCCCGCCGCCGCGGCGATCTGGGGGCTGGTGCGGTCGGCGCAGGTGGAACATCCGGGGCGGTTCGCCCTCGTGGACGCGGACACCGGCGTGGACATCGACGCGGATATCGACGCGGACGCGGGCGCGCTCGCGGGTGCGGACGTGGACGTCCTCATGGACGCCGGTTCGGTGGCCTCGTCGGCGTTGGCCGCCGTGCTCGCTTCGGGTGAGCCCGAGGCCGCGGTGCGGGACGGCGCGGTGTGGGTGCCGCGACTGGCCCGGGTCGCCGGCGCCCCAGCCGCGGAAGCAGCCGCTCCGGCCCCGGAAGCGACCGCTCCGTTCGGTGCGGGCACCGTCCTCGTCACGGGCGCCTTCGGCGGCCTGGGACGCGTCGTGACGCGGCACCTCGCCGAGCGGCACGGCGTACGCGACCTGCTCCTGGTCTCCCGCAGGGGCGCCGCCGCCACGGGCGCCGACGAACTGCGCGCGGAGCTGGAGGCGACGGGCGCGCGGGTCACCGTGGCCGCGTGCGACGTGGCCGACCGCGCGGCACTGGGCGCACTCCTGGAGCAGGCGGGCGGTGAACTGTCGGCGGTCGTCCACGTGGCGGGCGTACTCGACGACGGCGTGGTCACGTCGCTGACACCGGAACGCCTGGACACGGTGCTCCGCCCGAAGGTGGACGCGGCCCTGAACCTGCACGAGCTGACAGCCCACCTGGACCTGTCCGCGTTCGTCCTGTTCTCCTCCGCCGCCGGAGTCCTCGGCAGCCCCGGCCAGGGCAACTACGCGGCCGCCAACAGCGTCCTGGACGCCCTCGCGGTCGTACGCCGCAGCCAGGGCCTCCCGGCGGCCTCCCTCGCCTGGGGCCTGTGGGCGCAGGAGAGCGACATGACGGGCAAGCTGGCCGGGGCGGACCTGGGGCGGATGGCGCGGGGCGGCGTGGCCGCGCTCTCCACGGAGGAGGGCCTGGCGCTCCTCGACGCCGCCGTGACCCTGACCTCGGCCCCGTCGACCCCCGCACCGCCGCGCGACGACGCCCCCGCGGTCCTCGTACCGCTGCGCCTGGACACCGCGTCCCTGCGGGCCTCCGCCGGACCCGACGGCGTACAGCCCGTGTTCGCGGACCTCGTCCCCGCCCCGGCCCGCCGCGTCGACAGGGCGCTCGCGCGCCCCGGGAACCCGGCCGAGCCGAACGGCACGGGCCCCGCCCTCGTCAGGGAATTGGCGGGACTTTCCCCCGAGGAGCGGGAACGGGTCCTGCTCGACGTCGTGCGGGGTAATGTGGCGACGGTGCTCGGGCATTCCGGGCCCGAGGCAATAGGGGCCACCCGTGGATTCCTGGAATTGGGCGTCGACTCGCTCACCGCGGTGGAACTCCGGAATCGGCTGAACTCCCTTTCCGGACTGCGCCTGCCCGCCACCCTGATCTTCGACTACCCGTCGCCCGCGGCACTCGCCTCCTATCTGGACGAGAGCCTGCCGAGCGGTACGGAGTCGGCGCTGCCGGTCGCGGGAGCGCGGCCCGGCGGGGTGATCGCCGAGCTGGCCGGGCTGGAAGCGGCGCTGGCCGCGGGCGTCCTGGCAGGCGACGAACGGACCGCGGTGCGCGGCAGGCTGCGGGCGCTGCTCGGCAGGCTCGACACCGCTGAGCCGGGCACGGCCGCGGGGCCCGCCATCGCGGATCAGCTCGAAGACGCCGACGACGATGACATGTTTGACTTCATCGACAACGAACTCGGCGTCTCCTGAAAGTAATTCCTGGAAATTCCTCAAGGGGTCCGTAGGGGGAGGGTAGGGGTTGTTGCCCCTGCCCTCCCGCCGATGTGATGGGGTCGGCCCTCTGCGTTGAAGGAGTCGCACCGAAATGGCGAACGAGCAGAAACTCCGCGAGTACCTCAAGCGAGTTACCGCGGATCTGCATCAGACCCGGCAGCGTCTACAGGACGCCGAGTCGGTGAGCCGGGAGCCCATCGCCATCGTCGCGATGAGCTGCCGCTACCCCGGCGGCGTGGGCGGCCCGGAAGACCTCTGGCGGCTCGTCGCCGACGGCGGGGACGCGATCTCCCCCTTCCCGGACGACCGGGGCTGGGACGCGGACCTCCACGACCCCGACCCGACCCGCGCGGGCAAGAGCTACGCCCGCGAAGGCGGATTCCTGCACGACGCGGCGGAGTTCGACCCCGCGTTCTTCGGCATCTCGCCCCGCGAGGCCCTCGCCATCGACCCGCAGCAGCGCCTCCTCCTGGAATCCACCTGGGAGGCCTTCGAGCGGGCGGGCGTCGACCCGCTGTCCGTGCGGGGCTCCAGGACCGGTGTGTTCGTCGGCGTCATGTACGGCGACTACGGCAACCGCATCCTCAGCAGCCCCGAGGGCCTGGAGGAGTTCGAGGGCTACCTCGGCAACGGCAGCGCGGGCAGCATCGCCTCCGGCCGCGTCTCGTACACCTTCGGCCTCGAAGGCCCCGCCGTCACCATCGACACGGCCTGCTCCTCCTCGCTCGTCGCGCTGCACCTCGCCGCGCAGGCGCTGCGCCAGGGCGAGTGCAGCATGGCGCTCGCCGGGGGGGTGACGGTGATGTCGACGCCGGACACCTTCGTGGAGTTCAGCCGCCAGCGCGGCCTCGCCGCGGACGGCCGCTGCAAGGCCTTCGCGGAGGCGGCCGACGGCACCGGTTGGGGTGAGGGCGTCGGCCTGCTCCTCCTGGAACGCCTTTCGGACGCCCGCCGACACGGCCACCAGGTCCTCGCCGTCGTCCGCGGCACCGCCGTCAACCAGGACGGCGCAAGCAGCGGACTCACCGCCCCCAACGGCCCCGCCCAGCAGCGCGTGATCCGCGCGGCCCTGGCGAACGCGGGCCTCACGCCCGCCGACGTGGACGCGGTCGAGGCCCACGGCACGGGCACCACCCTCGGTGACCCCATCGAGGCGCAGGCGCTCCTCGCCACCTACGGCCAGGAACGCCCCGAAGCCACCACTGGCGGGACTTCGCCCCTGTGGCTCGGCTCGGTGAAGTCGAACCTCGGCCACACCCAGGCCGCCGCCGGAGTCGCGGGCGTCATCAAGATGGTCATGGCCATGCGGCACGCGACCCTGCCCCGCACCCTCCACGTGGACGAGCCGAACTCGCACGTCGACTGGTCGGCGGGCGCTGTCGAGCTGCTGACGGAGGCCCGGGAGTGGGCCGAGCGCGACGGCGGTGCGCCGCGTCGCGCGGGTGTGTCGTCGTTCGGCGTGAGCGGGACCAACGCGCATGTGATCGTGGAGCAGGCGTCCGTGGAGGAGCCCGCGGAGACGTCCGAGCCGGTCGAGCCGGGCGCCGTGGCGCGGGCCACGGGTGTGGTGCCGTGGCTGGTGTCGGGTCGCAGCCCTGAGGCGCTGCGGGCGCAGGCCGAGCGGCTGCGGGAGCATGCGGCCGGGCGTGCGGACCTTGAGCCCGTCGATGTGGGGTGGTCGCTGCTCTCGGGGCGCGCCCTGCACGAGCACCGGGCGGTCGTCTTCGGCCGGGAGCTGGAAGAGTTCCTGACCGGACTGGACGCCGTCGCGTCGGGCGGACCGGGAGCCGTGCTGGGCTCCGTGACGGACGGCCGTCTCGGGGTCGTGTTCACGGGGCAGGGCAGTCAGCGGATTGGCATGGGGCGTGAGCTGTACGAGGCGTTCCCTGTGTTCGCGGATGCGCTGGACGAGGTGTGTGCGCACCTGGACGGGTTGTTGGACCGGCCGTTGAAGGACGTCATGTTCGGTGCGGATGCCGAGTTGTTGGAGCAGACGGGGTACGCGCAGCCTGCGCTGTTCGCCGTCGAGGTGGCGCTGTATCGGCTCGTGGAGTCCTTCGGGGTGCGGCCCGAGGTTGTCGGCGGGCACTCGATTGGTGAGCTGGCTGCTGCGTATGTGGCGGGGCTGTGGTCGCTGGAGGATGCGGCTCGACTGGTCGCTGCGCGCGGTCGGTTGATGCAGGCGCTCCCGGCGGGCGGAGCGATGCTTGCGGTGCAGGCGGGTGAGGCGGAGGTCCTGCCGCTGTTGGTGGGTCTGGAGGAGCGTGCGGGTGTGGCGGCCGTGAACGGGCCCGCCCAGGTGGTGCTCTCCGGTGACCGCACGGTCCTGGAGGGTCTGGAGGAGACCCTGCGGGGTGAGGGCCGTAAGGTCCGTTGGCTGAAGGTCTCGCACGCTTTCCACTCGCCGTTGATGGATCCGGCGCTGGACGGCTTCCGCAAGGTCGCGCAGGGGCTGACGTATCAGACCCCGAAGCTGCCCGTGCTCTCGAATGTGACCGGTGAACTGGCGGGCACGGAGCAGCTCAAGGACCCGGAGTACTGGGTCCGTCACATCCGTGAGGCCGTCCGTTTCCACGACGGCCTGACGGCCCTGACCGGTTTCGGCGTCACCACTGTGCTTGAGCTGGGCCCGGACGCCGTCCTGACGGCGATGGCGCACGACACCCTCACCGACCCGGCCGCCCAGGCCGGTCTCGTCGCCGCCGCCCGCAAGGACCGCCCCGAACCCGACACGTTCCTGACCGCCCTCGCCCACCTCCACGTACGCGGCACCACCGTCGACTGGTCCCGCTTCTTCGAGCCCGTCGAGGCGCGCCGCCGCGTCGACCTGCCCACGTACGCCTTCCAGCACCAGCACCTCTGGCTCAACCCCCTGGAGCAGGTCCCCGGCGTCACCGGGGACGGGTTCGACCCCGCGGACGCGGGTTTCTGGAAGGCCGTGGAGGACGAGGACCTCGCGGCCCTGACGGGAGCGCTGGACGTCGACGAGGAGGCGCCGCTGCGGTCCGTGCTGCCCGCGTTGACGGCCTGGCGGCGGCAGCGGCACGAGCAGTCCGAGCTGGACCGCTGGCAGTACCGCATCGCGTGGAAGCCGCTCGCCAAGCAGTCGCGGGCCGGGCTCACCGGCACCTGGCTGGTCGTCGCCCGCGCCGGTGCGACGGAGGAGCCGTGGCTCGACGCCTCCGTGCGCGCCCTGGAGCAGGCCGGAGCGCGTGCGCGGGTCCTGCGGGTGGACACGCGGGACGCCGACCGCGACACGCTGCGGGCGCAGGTGGCCGATGTCCTCGCGGACCACGGCCAGGACGCCGCCGACGGCACGGCCGTGACGGGAGTCCTCTCCCTCCTCGCGTGCGCGCCGGCCGACGTGCTCCCGACCCTCGCGCTCGTGCAGGCCCTCGGCGACGCGGCCGTGTCCGCGCCGCTGTGGGTGGCGACGCGGGGCGCGGTCTCCGTCGGCGCCTCCGACTCCGTGGCCCACACCGACGGCGCGGCCGTGTGGGGCCTGGGCCGGGTCGTGGCCCTCGAACACCCGGAGCGCTGGGGCGGTCTGGTCGACCTGCCCGAGACGGCCGACGCGCGCGCGATGTCCCGGCTCACCCAGGTCCTCGGGGCCTCGTCGGGTGAGGACCAGGTGGCGGTGCGTGGCTCGGGTGTGTTCGTACGCAGGCTGGTGCGTGCGGCCTTCGGCGACGCGTCGTTGAGTGAGTCGTCGGTGGGGGAGTGGTCGGCCGATGGTGGCACGGTGCTTGTGACGGGTGGTACGGGTGCGCTGGGTGGTCATGTGGCGCGGTGGGTGGCGCGTGCGGGTGCCGGTCATGTGCTGTTGACGAGCCGTCGTGGTCTTGATGCGCCGGGTGCGCCGGAACTCCGTGCGGAGTTGGAGGAGTTGGGTGTGCGGGTGACGGTCGCGGCGTGTGACGCGGCGGACCGGGAGGCGTTGGCGCGGGTCCTGGGGGAGATTCCTGAGGATGTGCCGCTGACCGGGGTGTTCCACACCGCGGGTGTTCTGGACGACGGCGTCCTCGACGGCCTGACGGCGGACCGGATGGCTTCCGTGTTCCGCGCCAAGGTGGAGTCGGCCCGGAACCTGGACGAGCTGACCCGCGACGCCGACCTGTCGGCCTTCGTCCTCTTCTCCTCCCTCACCGGGACCGTGGGCGCACCCGGCCAGGGCAACTACGCGGCGGCGAACGCCTTCCTGGACGCCCTCGCCGAACAGCGTCGCGCCGCCGGACGGCCCGCGCTCTCGCTCGCCTGGGGCCCGTGGGCCGGGAGCGGCATGGCCGCCGACGACGGCTCCGACGAGCGGATGAGCCAAGCGGGCCTGCCCGTGATGGACCCTTCGCGTGCCATCGAGGTCCTGCGCCGGGCGACGAACGACCGCGCCCGAAGCCACGACACCGCCGCCCTCGTCGTCGCCGACATCGTCTGGGACCGGTTCGCCGGCGGCTTCACGGCCACCCGGCCCAGCACCCTCTTCGACGACCTGCCGGAGACGGCGACCGCCCGCGCGGAGCGCTCCGCCGGAACGGGCGACGGTGAAGTCACCTCCCTGAAGGACCAGTTGGCCGCCCTTCCGCGCCCGGACGCCGAGCGGGCCTTGCTCGACCTGGTGCGGACCCAGGCCGCGGCGGTGCTCGGGCACGGCGGTACGGAGGCGGTGCCCGGCGACAGCGCGTTCAAGGGGCTCGGGTTCGACTCGCTGACCTCGGTGGAGTTCCGCAACCGCCTCGGCGCCGCGACCGGCCTCACCCTCCCGGCCACCCTCGTCTTCGACTACCCGTCGCCGAGCTCCGTCGCCGACTACCTCTCCGGCCTCCTCCTCACCGGCGAAAGCCCCGACACCGCCACGCCCACGGCGGTCGCGCCCACCGGCCCGGTCGACGACGAGCCCATCGCCATCGTGTCGATGAGCTGCCGCTTCCCCGGCGGTGTACGGGACCCGGAGGACCTCTGGCGGCTCGTCGCCGACGGCGTCGACGCGCTGGGGGAGTTCCCTGCCGACCGAGGCTGGGACACCGGGGCGCTGTACGACCCCGACCCGGCGACGCCCGGCTCCACCTACGCCCGGCAGGGCGGATTCCTGCCGGACGCGGGCGCGTTCGACGCGGACTTCTTCGGGATCTCCCCGCGCGAGGCCCTCGCCATGGACCCCCAGCAGCGGCTCCTCCTGGAGACCGCGTGGGAACTGTTCGAGCGCGCCGGGATCGCACCCCCTAGCCTGCACGGCAGCCGCACCGGCGTGTTCGCGGGCACGAACGGCCAGGACTACCTGGACCTCCTGAAGGACGCCCCCGAAGGCGCCGAGGGGTACATCGGCACGGGCAACGCGGCCAGCGTCGTCTCCGGCCGACTCTCGTACGCCTTCGGCTTCGAAGGCCCCGCCATGACCGTCGACACGGCGTGCTCCTCCGCCCTCGTCGCGTTGCACCTCGCCGCGCAGGCGCTGCGGCAGGGCGAGTGCGACCTGGCGCTCGCCGGTGGCGTCACGGTGATGTCCACGCCCAGCGCGTTCATCGAGTTCAGCCGCCAGCGCGGCCTCGCCGCGGACGGCCGCTGCAAGGCCTTCGCGGAGGCCGCCGACGGCACCGGTTGGGGCGAGGGCGTCGGCCTGCTCCTCCTGGAACGCCTTTCGGACGCGCGCCGCAACGGCCACCAGGTCCTCGCGGTGGTGCGCGGCTCGGCCGTCAACCAGGACGGCGCGAGCAACGGCCTGACGGCGCCGAACGGCCCGTCGCAGCAGCGCGTCATCCGCGCGGCCCTCGCGAACGCCCGCCTCACGCCCGCCGACGTGGACGCGGTCGAGGCCCACGGCACGGGTACCACCCTCGGCGACCCCATCGAAGCGCAGGCGCTGCTCGCCACATACGGGCAGGAGCGGGCCGCCGGGCAGCCGCTGTGGCTCGGCTCGGTCAAGTCCAACATCGGGCACACGCAGGCCGCCGCGGGTGTCGCGGGCGTCATCAAGATGGTGATGGCCATGCGCCACGGGGTGCTGCCGCGCACGCTGCACGTGGACGAGCCGAGCACGCACGTCGACTGGTCGGCGGGGGCGGTCGAGCTGCTGACGGAGGCCCGGGAGTGGGCCGAGCGTGCCGGCGGTGCGCCGCGTCGCGCGGGTGTGTCGTCGTTCGGCGTCAGCGGGACGAACGCGCACGTCATCGTGGAGCAGGCGCGGGGGACGGAGTCCGCCGAGTCCGGTGGGACTGCCGACCCCACCGACGAAGCCGAAGCCGCCGACGTGGCCACTCCGGTGACTGCCGTGCCGTGGCTGGTGTCGGCCCGCAGCGCGGAGGCTCTGCGCGCCCAGGCCGGACGGCTCGTCCAGCACCTGACCGCAAGCGCCGAGTGGGAGCCCGCCGACGTGGCCTGGTCGCTTCTCTCGGGCCGCGCCCTGCACGAGCACCGGGCCGTCGTACTCGGCCACGGCCGGGAAGAACTCCTGACCGGACTGGACGCCGTCGCGTCGGGCGGACCGGGAGCCGTGCTGGGCTCCGTGACGGACGGCCGTCTCGGGGTCGTGTTCACGGGGCAGGGCAGTCAGCGGATTGGCATGGGGCGTGAGCTGTATGAGGCGTTCCCTGTGTTCGCGGATGCGCTGGATGAGGTGTGTGCGCACCTGGACGGGTTGTTGGACCGGCCGTTGAAGGACGTCATGTTCGGTGCGGATGCCGAGTTGTTGGAGCAGACGGGGTACGCGCAGCCTGCGCTGTTCGCCGTCGAGGTGGCGCTGTATCGGCTCGTGGAGTCCTTCGGGGTGCGGCCGGAGATTGTGGGCGGGCACTCGATTGGTGAGCTGGCTGCCGCGTATGTGGCGGGGCTGTGGTCGCTGGAGGATGCGGCTCGACTGGTCGCTGCGCGCGGTCGGTTGATGCAGGCGCTCCCGGCGGGCGGAGCGATGCTTGCGGTGCAGGCGGGTGAGGCGGAGGTCCTGCCGCTGCTGGTGGGTCTGGAGGAGCGTGCGGGTGTGGCGGCCGTGAACGGGCCCGCCCAGGTGGTGCTCTCCGGTGACCGCACGGTCCTGGAGGGTCTGGAGGAGACCCTGCGGGGTGAGGGCCGTAAGGTCCGTTGGCTGAAGGTCTCTCATGCCTTCCACTCGCCGTTGATGGATCCGGCGCTGGACGGCTTCCGCAAGGTCGCGCAGGGGCTGACGTACCGGGACCCGAAGCTGCCCGTCGTCTCCAACGTCACGGGTGAACTGGCGGAGGCCGATCAGCTCAGGGACCCGGAGTACTGGGTCCGTCACATTCGTGAGGCCGTCCGTTTCCACGACGGACTCGGCGCTCTCACCGGTTTCGGCGTCACCACTGTTCTTGAGCTGGGCCCGGACGCCGTCCTGACGGCGATGGCGCACGACACCCTCACCGACCCGGCCGCCCAGGCCGGACTCGTCGCCGCCGCCCGCAAGGACCGCCCCGAACCCGACACCTTCCTCACCGCCCTCGCCCACCTCCACGTACGCGGCATCGACGTCGACTGGACACCCCTGTACGGCACCACGGAGTCCCGGCGCCGCGTCGACCTGCCCACGTACGCCTTCCAGCACCGGACCTACTGGCCGGAAGCGAAGGCCTCGGGTCCGTCGGCCGACGACCGCAGCGGTGGTGTGGACGCCGAGTTCTGGGAGGTCGTGCAGCGCGAGGACCTGGAAGGTCTCGCGGAGACGCTGGAACTGGACCAGGAGGCCTCGCTGAAGTCCGTCCTGCCCGCGCTCGCGACCTGGCGACGGCGGCAGCAGGAACAGCACCAGGTGGAGGCCCTGCGCTACCGGGTCACCTGGAAGCCGCTGTCCGGCGACCAGCCGTCGGGCACTGGTCCGGCGTTCGGTGGGACCTGGGCGCTGGTCGTACCGGCCGGTGCGGTCGGACACCCCTGGAGCGCGGCCGCCGAAGAGGCGCTCGCCGCTGCGGGCGCGGACGTCCGGCGTGTCGTCGTGGGTGACGGGGCCGTCGACCGTACGGCGATGGCGCAGCTTCTGCGGGAGCCCGGTGCGGGGGCCGCGGCCTCCGACTGCGGCGCCGCCGTGGCGGGTGTGCTGTCGCTGCTCGCCCTGGACGAGCGGCCGTACGGCCACGCCGTACCCGGCGACGAGGACGCGAACGATCATCCGGAGCCGGACGCCCCCGCCCTGACGTGGGGCATGGCCGCGACACTCGCGCTCACGCAGGCCGTCGTCGACGCCGAGGTCGGCGGGCGGCTGTGGATCGCGACGTCCGGCGCCGTGTCCGTCGGCGACACCGATCCCGTACGCAGTGTCACGCAGGGGCAGGCGTGGGGATTCGGCCGGGTCGTGGGCCTTGAGCACCCGGACGTGTGGGGCGGCCTCATCGACCTCGCGGAGACGACGGGAAGCACGAGCACCACGGGCGCCAACACCGGCACCACGGGCGCCAAGGAGACGGCGGACGCCACCGGCGACGCCACGAACGCCTCCGAAGCCACCGTCCCCGCCCGCGCCCGCGACCTCCTCACCACCCTCCTCACCCGCACCGCCACCCCCGGCTTCGCCGAGGACCAACTCGCCGTCCGCCCCTCGGGTGTGCACGTGCGCCGCCTGGTCCGGGCGCCCCGGAGCACCGCACCGGCCACCCCCTGGCGGCCGCGCGGCACCGTCCTCATCACCGGCGGCACCGGCGCCCTCGGTGCCCACGTCGCACGCTGGTGCGCGGGCGGCGGCGCCCAGCACCTCGTACTGACGAGCAGGCGCGGCCCGGACGCGCCCGGAGCCGCCGAACTCAGCGCCGAACTGGAGGACTTGGGCGCCAAGGTCACCGTCGCGGCCTGCGACGTCGCCGACCGTGACGCCCTCGCCCGGCTGCTCGCCGAGATCCCCGCCGACGCGCCGCTGAGTGCCGTCGTGCACGCGGCGGGCCTCGGCCAGGACCGGATGATCGACGAGACCGGGCCCGAGGACTTCGCGGAGATCGTCGCCGCGAAGACCGCGGGCGCGGCGCACCTGGACGACCTGCTCGGCGACACGCCGCTGGACGCCTTCGTGCTGTTCTCGTCCATCGCCGGAGTGTGGGGCAGCGGCGGCCAGGCCGCGTACGCCGCCGCCAACGCCTTCCTCGACGGCCTCGCCGAGCGCCGCCGGGCCCAGGGGCGGGCCGTGACGTCGGTGGCGTGGGGGCCGTGGGGCGGCTCCGGCATGGCGGGCGACGACGCCGCCGCGGCGCACCTGAGCAAGCGCGGCCTGCCCGTCATGCGGCCCGAGTCGGCGATCGCGGCCCTGCGGCACGCGCTCGACCGGCGCGACCCGCTCGTCACCGTCGCCGACGTCGACTGGGAGCGGTTCGCCCCGGCCTTCACCGTGCGGCGGCCCAGCCCGCTGCTCGACGACCTGCCGGAGGCCCGCCGCGCCCTCGACGCCGCGTCCGGCGACGCGGGCGCACGCACCTCCGAGGGAGCCGCCGACGCGGCGGCCGCCCTGCGCGACCGGCTCGCCGACGCGACGCCCGCCGAGCGCGAGCGGACCGTCCTGAAGCTGGTGCGCACGGAAGTCGCGGCCGTACTCGGCCACACCGGCACGGAAGCCGTCCGTGAGGACCGCGCGTTCAAGGACTTCGGATTCGACTCCCTGACCGCCGTGGAACTGCGTACCCGACTCAACGCCGCGACCGGCCTGAGCCTGCCGAGCACCCTCGTCTTCGACCACCCGACCCCCGGCGAGCTGGCCCTGGAGCTCCTCGCCGAACTCCTGCCCGACGCCATGGACGACGCCGAGGGCGACGTGGGCGGGGCCGACGACCCGGCCGACGCCGAGGTCCGCCGTGCTCTGGCGGCCGTCCCGATCGCCCGTATCCGCGAGGCGGGCCTCCTGGACGCCCTCCTCGGCCTCGCCGCCCCGGACGCGGGCGCGGCCCCGGCCGATGACGACGACGCGGACGCCTCCATCGACGCCATGGACGTGGCCAACCTGATCCAGCTGGCCTTGGACAACAGTGATTCCTGACCCAGTACGAGACGCAGCGCACGACCCCGTGTGGGACGCAGTGCGAGACGCAGCGCAGGACGCGGCACGAGCCGCCGAACGACACACGGTGCGAGCCGGGGCGCGAGCCGACGCAGCACGAATGGACGCAGCACGGATGTGGAGCCGGACATGACGAGGCCTTCGGACACGGTCGTTGAAGCGCTGCGCGCGTCTCTGAAGGAGACCGAGCGGCTGCGACGGCAGAACCAGCAGCTCGCGGCGGCCTCCAGGGAGCCCATCGCGATCGTCGGCATGAGCTGCCGCTTCCCCGGCGGTGTGCGCGGCCCCGAGGACCTGTGGCGGCTCGTCGCCGACGGCGCCGACGCCATCGGTGAACTCCCCGAAGGCCGTGGCTGGGACGTCGAGTCCCTCTACGACCCCGACCCCGACAAGCAGGGCACCTTCTACGCCCGCGAGGGCGGATTCCTGCACGACGCGGGCGAGTTCGACGCCTCCTTCTTCGGCATCTCGCCCCGCGAGGCCCTCGCCATGGACCCGCAGCAGCGGCTCCTCCTGGAGACCTCCTGGGAGGCCTTCGAGCGCGCCGGGATCGACCCGGCGACCCTGCGCGGCACCCGCGCGGGCGTGTTCGTCGGCTCCGGCTACCAGGGCTACGGCGAGGGCGTCCGCCAGGCCCCCGAAGGCGTCGAGGGCCACCTCCTCACCGGTAACACCACCAGCGTCATGTCCGGCCGCCTCTCCTACGTCCTCGGCCTCCAGGGCCCCGCCGTCACCGTCGACACGGCCTGCTCGTCGTCCCTGGTCGCCCTGCACCTGGCCGCGCAGGCCCTGCGTCAGGGCGAGTGCACCATGGCCCTCGCGGGCGGCGTGACCGTCATGTCGTCACCCGAGACCTTCGTCGAGTTCAGCCGCCAGCGCGGTCTCGCCGCCGACGGCCGCTGCAAGGCGTTCGCCGACGCGGCGGACGGCACGGGCTGGGGCGAGGGCGTCGGCATGCTCCTCGTCGAGCGCCTGTCCGACGCCCGCCGCAACGGCCACAAGGTGCTGGCGGTCGTCCGTGGCTCGGCCGTCAACCAGGACGGCGCCAGCAACGGCCTCACCGCCCCGAACGGCCCCTCTCAGCGACGCGTCATCCGCGCCGCCCTCACCAACGCGGGCCTGTCCGCCAGTGACGTGGACGCCGTCGAGGCGCACGGCACGGGC
The DNA here is from genome assembly GCF_055591765.1 of Streptomyces sp. NPDC041205. NCBI lineage: Bacteria > Bacillati > Actinomycetota > Actinomycetes > Kitasatosporales > Streptomycetaceae > Streptomyces > Streptomyces sp. NPDC041205. The sequence goes on from NZ_JBVIZH010000010.1 coordinate 178,853, forward strand.
ACCACGCTCGGCGACCCGATCGAGGCGCAGGCACTCCTCGCCACGTACGGCAAGGAGCACTCCGAGGAACAGCCCTTGTGGCTGGGTTCGTTGAAGTCGAACATCGGTCACACGCAGGCCGCCGCCGGCGTCGCCGGTGTCATCAAGATGGTCATGGCCCTGCGGGCGGGCGTCCTGCCCAAGACCCTGCACGTGGACGCCCCGACCTCCGAGGTCGACTGGTCGGCGGGCACGGTCGAGCTGCTCACCGAGTCCCGCGAGTGGCCCGAGCGGGAGCCCGGGCTGCCCCGGCGCGCGGGCGTCTCCTCCTTCGGCATGAGCGGTACGAACGCGCACGTCATCGTGGAGCAGGCGCCGGTCGATGAGCCGGAGTCCGGCGAGGCCGGGAAGCCTGAGCCCGGGAAGGCTGAGGCTGGAGAGCCCCTCGCGCCTTCGGTCTCTTCGGTCGTGTCGGGTGTGGTCCCGCTGGCGTTGTCGGCGAAGTCGCCGGAGGCGTTGCGGGCGCAGGCGGGACAGGTGCGGGAACTTCTGCTCGCGCGGGACGGCCTCGAACTGGGTGATGTGGCTTGGTCGTTGGCGGTGTCGCGGTCGCGGTTCGAGCATCGGGCTGTGGTCCTCGGCGGTGATCGGGACGAGCTGCTCGCCGGACTTGAGGCGCTGGCCCAGGGCGACGCGACGGCCACGCGGGTGGTGTCCGGTCGTGCGCTGGGCGCCAAGGGCAAGGTCCGTCCGGTGTTCGTGTTTCCGGGGCAGGGGTCGCAGTGGGCCGGGATGGCTCGTGAACTCCTTGACTCCAGTCCGGTGTTCGCGGAGCGGATGCGGGAGTGCGGTGAGGCGCTCGGGGAGTTCGTTGAGTGGGATCTGCTCGATGAGCTGAGTGGTGAGCGTTTCGACCGGGTGGATGTGGTCCAGCCGGTCCTGTTCGCGGTGATGGTGTCGCTGGCGGCGACTTGGCGCGCGGCGGGTGTGGAGCCTGCGGCCGTGGTGGGGCACAGCCAGGGTGAGATCGCCGCCGCGTGCGTCGCGGGGGCGCTGACCTTGCGGGATGCGGCGCGTGTGGTGGCGCTGCGGAGCTTGGCGATCCGGGAGCTGTCGGGCAAGGGCGGGATGGTGTCCGTGCCGCTGCCCGAGGGCGAGGTGCGTGCGCTGATCGCCGCGTGGGACGGGCGGATCGAGCTGGCCGCCGTCAATGGCCCTGCTCAGGTGGTCGTTTCCGGCGAGCCCGAGGCCCTGGAGGAGCTGGTCGCCCAGTGCGTCGCGCAGGACATCCGTGCGCGGACGATCCCGGTGGACTACGCCTCGCACTCTTCGTACGTGGAGCAGATCGAGGCGCAGATAGCCGAGGCGCTGGCCGGGGTGACCCCGCAGGCCGCCGAAGTGCCGCTGTTCTCGACGCTCACGGGGGAGTGGCTGGACTCCAACACCCCTATGGATGCGGGGTATTGGTACCGCAATCTGCGTCAGACGGTCCTGTTCGAGCACGCCACCCGAGGCCTCCTGGCCGAGGGCCACGGCCTGTTCCTGGAGATGAGCCCCCACCCGGTCCTGACCGTCCCGGTGCAGGCGACCATCGACGCGACCGACAGCCAGGCCGTCACCCTCGGCTCCCTGCGCCGCGACGAAGGCGGCGTCAACCGCCTCGCCGCGTCCCTCGCCGAAGCCCACGTGCACGGCGCGGAGCTGGACTGGAGTGCCCTCTTCCCCGGCACCCGCACCACCGTCGACCTCCCCACCTACCCCTTCCAGCACCAGCACTACTGGCTGCACGCGGACCTCACGGCGGGCGATGTCACCGCTGCGGGGCTCGGTGACACGCGGCACCCGTTGCTGGGGGCGGCGGTGCCGCTGGCGGGCGGGGACGGGCATCTGCTCACGGGGCGGCTCTCGCTGCGCACGCACCCGTGGCTGGCCGATCACGCCGTGGCGGGTGTCGTGCTGCTGCCCGCGACCGCGTTCGTGGAGCTGGCGACGCGCGCGGGCGACCAGGTGGGCTGTGACCTGGTCGAAGAGCTGACCATGGAGTCGCCGTTGGTCGTGCCGGAGACGGGCGGCGTACAGCTTCAGCTCACCGTGGGAGACGCCGACGCCTCCGGGCGGCGGTCGCTGAGCTTCCACTCGCGGCCGGAGAGCGGCCCCGACACGGACGGCGCGGAGCCGGAGCCGTGGACCCGGCACGCCACCGGCGTCCTCGCACTCGGCGACGCGTCCGCCGAGGCCTCCGAGTTCGACCTCGCGCAGTGGCCGCCGCACGGCGCCGACGCGGTCGCGATCGACGGCCTGTACGAGGAGTTCGCCGCCGCCGACGTCCAGTACGGCCCCGCGTTCCAGGGGCTGCGCGGCGTCTGGCGGCTCGGCGACGAGGTGTTCGCCGAAGTGAGCGTCCCCGAGGAGCGGCGCGACGAGGCCGGACGGTTCGGCCTGCACCCGGTCCTCCTCGACGCCGCGCTCCAGGCGGCACACCTCGCGCAGGACCCCTCCGACGGTGACGAGGGCGGCTCGCCCCGGCTGCCGTTCTCGTGGAGCGACGTGGCGCTGTACGCGGACGGGGCGAAGTCCCTGCGCGTACGGCTGTCCCGCTCGGGCAGCGGCGGCGACACCGTCTCCGTGCTGCTCGCCGACGACTCCGGTGCCCCGGTCGCACGCATCGGTTCGCTGGTGTCCCGCCCCGTCGACGTCCGGCAGGGCCTCGCCGCCCGCCGGACCCGGGTGACCCACCTGTACCGCGTCAACTGGGTGCGGGCGTCGACCCCCGACCCGGCCCGCGCGGACGCCGCCACGGCCGCCCCCTGGGCCGTGCTCGGCGCGGACGGCACCGACGCCGAAGAGCTGTGCCGCCTCCTGGGCGCGGACGGCGTCGACGCCACCTCGTACCCGACACTCGCCGACCTCACCGAGGCGGTGGCCGCGGGCACCGCGTCCGTCCCGGGTGTCGTCGTCGCGGCCGGAGCCACAGACGCCTCCGCGGGCACAGCGGCTGACGCCGACACGGACGCCGACTCCGTGCACGCCGCCACCCGCGACGCCCTCGCCCTCGTCCAGGAGTGGCTGGCCGCGGCCGACGCCTTCGCCGACGCCCGCCTCGTCGTCCTGACCCGCGGCGCCGCAGCCGTCACCGACGACGAGCCGCTGCCCGGTCTCGCGCACTCCGCGGTCCTCGGCCTGCTGCGTTCGGCGCAGTCCGAGGAGCCGGGCCGGTTCGTCCTCGCCGACGTGGACGGCGCCCCCGAGTCGCTGCGCGCGCTGCCCGCCGCGTACGCGCACGGCGAGCCCGAGTGCGCGATCCGCGCCGGAGCCGTACTCGTCCCCCGCCTCACCCGCGACCTCGGCGCCCACGACGGCGATCCCGAGGCCTCCGCCCTGAACCCGCAGGGCACCGCCCTCGTCACCGGTGCCCCCGGCGGCCTCGGCGGACTCGTCGCCCGCCATCTCGTCGCCGCACACGGCATCCGCAACCTGCTGTTCCTCGGCCGCCGCGGCCCCGACGCGCCGGGCGCGGCCGAACTCGCCGCGCACATCGAGGAGTCCGGCGCCACCATCGACGTCGTCGCCTGCGACGCGGCCGACCGGGACGCCCTCGCCGAAGCGCTGGCCCGGGTCCCCGCCGAGCACCCCCTCACCGCGGTCGTGCACACCGCGGGCGTCTTCGACGACGGCATCACCTCCTCGCTCACCGCCGACCAGCTCGACCGCGTCCTTCGGCCCAAGGCCGACGCGGCCCTCAACCTGCGCGCCCTCACCCGGGACGCCGACCTCGCCGCCCTCGTCCTGTTCTCCTCCGTCGCGGGCGTCCTCGGCGGCGCCGGACAGGGCAACTACGCGGCGGGCAACACCTTCCTCGACGCCTACGCCCAGCACCTGCGCGGCCAGGGTGTGCCCGCGACCTCCCTCGCCTGGGGCCTGTGGGCCGAACGCGGCGGCATGGCCGGGCAGATCAGCGCCGACGACCTCGACCGGATGACCCGCTCCGGCGTCGCCCCCCTCAGCACCGAACAGGGCCTCGGCCTGCTCGACGCCGCACTCGGCCTGGACGCCGCCGCCCTCGTCCCCGTGCGCCTCGACACCGCCGCCCTGCGCACCGCGCACGGCCGGCACCTGCCGCCGCTGCTCAGCGGCCTCGTCCAGGGCACCGCCCGGCGTGCCGCCGCGGGGCAGGACACGTCCGGCGGCGACGCCCCGGCCCTCGTACGGCGCCTGCGCGGGCTGCCCGACGGCGAGCGGGAGCGGGCGCTCCTCGACCACGTGCGCGGCCAGGCCGCCGCCGTGCTCGGCTACGCCTCCGGCGACCAGGTCGACACCGAGCGGGCCTTCCGCGACCTGGGCTTCGACTCCCTGACCGCCGTCGAACTCCGCAACCGCCTCAACGAGGCGACCGGCCTGCGCCTGCCCGCCACCCTCGTCTTCGACTACGCGAGCCCCCTCGCCCTCGCCCGCCACCTCAAGTCCGAACTGACCGGCGCCGACACGGACACCGCCGCGGCTTCGGCCGCACCGGTCGCGGCGGTCGCCGACGAGCCCATCGCCATCGTCGCGATGAGCTGCCGCTTCCCCGGCGGCGTCGCCAGCCCCGAGGACCTGTGGCGGCTCGTCGGCGAAGGCGCCGACGCCACCTCCGGGCTGCCCGAGGGCCGCGGCTGGGACACCGCGTCCCTCTACGACCCCGACCCCGACCACCAGGGCACCACGTACTCGCGCGGCGGCGGCTTCCTGCACGACGCCGGAGAGTTCGACGCCGTGTTCTTCGGCATCTCCCCGCGCGAGGCCCTTGCCATGGACCCGCAGCAGCGGCTCCTCCTGGAGACCTCCTGGGAGGCCTTCGAGCGCGCCGGGATCGACCCGGCCACGCTGCGCGGCAGCGCGGGCGGCGTCTTCGTCGGCGCCTCGTCCCAGGGCTACGGCGAGAGCGTCCGCGTCATCCCCGACGGCCTCGAAGGCCACTTGATGACCGGCAACTCCACCAGCGTCATCTCCGGCCGTATCTCCTACTCCTTCGGCCTGGAGGGCCCGGCGGTCACCGTCGACACGGCCTGCTCGTCGTCCCTCGTCGCCCTGCACCTGGCCGCGCAGTCGCTGCGCCAGGGAGAGTGCGACCTCGCCCTCGCGGGCGGCGCCACCGTCATGGCCAACGCCGACACGCTCGTCGCCTTCAGCCGCCAGCGCGGCCTCGCCGCCGACGGCCGCTGCAAGCCCTTCGCCGAGGGCGCCGACGGCTTCGGCGTCGGTGAGGGCGTGGGCATGCTGGTCCTGGAGCGCCTGTCCGACGCCCGGCGCAACGGCCACCAGGTCCTCGCGGTCGTCCGTGGCTCCGCGGTCAACCAGGACGGTGCCAGCAACGGCCTGACCGCCCCCAACGGCCCGTCCCAGCAGCGCGTCATCCGCGCCGCCCTCACCGGTGCCGGACTCACCGGCGCCGACGTCGACGCCGTCGAGGCCCACGGCACCGGCACCACCCTCGGCGACCCCATCGAGGCCCAGGCCCTCATCGCCACCTACGGCAAGGACCGGCCCGCCGACCAGGAGCCGCTGTGGCTGGGCTCCGTCAAGTCCAACATCGGGCACGCCCAGGCGGCCGCGGGCGTCGCGGGCGTCATGAAGATGGTCATGGCGATGCGGCACGGCATCCTGCCCAGGACGCTGCACGCCGAGACGCCGACGACCGAGGTCGACTGGTCCGCGGGGACCGTCGAGCTGTTGACCGAGGCGCGCGAATGGACCGAGCGGGAGGTGGGGCGGCCGCGGCGCGCGGGCGTCTCCTCCTTCGGCATGAGCGGCACCAACGCGCACGTGATCGTGGAGCAGGCACCGGTGGAGGAACGACTGCCCGCCGACCACGGCGACGGCCCCGCCCCGACCGGCAAGCCGTCGGTCGTCCCTGGCGTGGTCCCGCTGGCCCTGTCGGCGAAGAGCGAAGGCGCCCTGCGGGCGCAGGCGGAACGGCTGCGCGGGCGACTCCTCGCCGAAGACGGCATCGGCCTGACCGACCTCGGCTGGTCGCTGACCGTCGCGCGCTCGCGGTTCGAGCACCGCGGCGTCGTCCTCGGCCGGGACCGGGACGAACTCCTCGCCGGGCTCGCCGAGCTGGCCCAGGGCGACGCGACCGCCGCGCATGTCGTGGCGGGGCGGGCGCGGAGCGGCGCTGGACGTGCCGTGTTCGTGTTTCCGGGGCAGGGGTCGCAGTGGGCCGGGATGGCTCGTGAGCTGCTTGATTCCAGTCCGGTGTTCGCGGAGCGGATGCGGGAGTGCGCGGAGGCGCTGTCCGAGTTCGTGGACTGGGATCTGTTCGATGAGTTGAGCGGGGATCGGTTTGACCGGGTGGATGTGGTCCAGCCGGTGTTGTTCGCGGTCATGGTGTCGCTGGCTGCGACCTGGCAGGCGGCGGGTGTTCAGCCTGCTGCTGTGGTGGGGCACAGTCAGGGTGAGATCGCTGCCGCGTGCGTTGCGGGGGCGCTGACCTTGCGGGATGCGGCGCGTGTGGTGGCGCTGCGGAGTCTGGCGATTCGTGAGTTGTCGGGCAAGGGCGGGATGGTGTCCGTGCCGCTGCCCGAGGGTGAGGTGCGTGCGCTGATCGCCGCCTGGGGCGGGCGGATCGAGTTGGCCGCTGTGAACGGCCCGGCTCAGGTGGTCGTTTCCGGCGAGCCCGAGGCGCTGGAGGAGCTGGTCGCGCAGTGCGTCGCGCAGGACATTCGCGCCCGCACCATCCCCGTGGACTACGCCTCGCACTCCTCCTACGTGGAGGAGATCGAAGCGCAGATAGCCGAGGCGCTGGCGGGGCTCGTCCCGCAGGTGGCCGAGGTGCCGCTGTTCTCGACGCTCACGGGGGAGTGGCTGGACTCCAATACCCCGATGGACGCGGGCTATTGGTACCGCAATCTGCGTCAGACGGTCCTGTTCGAGCACGCCACCCGAGGCCTCCTCGCCGAGGGGCACGGCCTGTTCCTGGAGATGAGCCCCCACCCGGTCCTGACCGTCCCCGTCCAGGCCACCATCGAGGCCGCCGGGCGCGAGGAGACCGCCACGGCCCTGGGCTCCCTGCGCCGTGACGAAGGCGGCGCCGACCGCCTCGCCGCGTCCCTCGCCGAAGCGCACGTGCACGGCGCCGAGTTGGACTGGAAGGCCCTCTTCCCGGGTGCCGGAACCGTCGTCGACCTGCCCACCTACGCCTTCCAGCGGCAGCACTACTGGCTGACGGACGGCGGGGTGCCCGACGGCACGCCGCTGTCCGCCGTGGCCGACGTGGAGGCGAAGTTCTGGGAGGCCGTGGAGCGCGAGGACCTGGAGGAGCTTGCGGCCGAGCTGGAGATGGCGGACGAGAACGCCGCCGAGCTGGGAGCCATCCTGCCCGTCCTGTCGTCCTGGCGGCGGCAGCGGCGCGAGCGGTCCACCCTCGACGGCTGGCGCTACCGCGTCACCTGGAAGCCTCTGGCCAGTGGCGCCCTGTCGGCCTCCAGGCTCTCCGGACGCTGGCTCGTCGTACAGTCGCAGAGCGGTGAGCGGCACCCGTGGGCGGCAGGCGTACGCGACGCGCTGGCGCTCGCCGGCGCGGAGGTCGTGGAACTAAGCCTGTCCGCGCAGGAGTTGACGCGCGAGACGCTCGCCGAGCGGCTGCGGGGCGCTACCGGGGTGGACCTGGCCGGTGTGGTGTCGCTGCTCGGGCTCGACGAGTCCCCGCAGGACGGGCACGAGGCCGTGTCCGTCGGGCTCGCGGGCACCGTCGCCCTGGCGCAGGCCCTCGGTGACGCCGGGATCGGCGCGCGGATGTGGGCGGTGACCAGCGGAGCCGTCGCCACCGGGCGCGGGGACCGGGACGTGAGCCCGGTCGCGGCTCAGTTGTGGGGTCTTGGCCGGGTCGTGGCCCTGGAGCACCCGGACCGCTGGGGCGGTCTGATCGACCTGCCGCAGGCCTTCGGCGCGCGTGCCGCTTCGCGGTTCGCCGCGATCGTGGCGGGCGCGAACACGGGCTCGGATTCCGGTGCGGGCGCGGGTTCCGGCGCCGAGGACCAGCTCGCGGTGCGGGACACGGGTGTCTTCGTACGCCGCTTCGCACACGCCCCCCTGGAGACGGCCCTCGGAGCCGACGCGGAGCCGGAGTGGTCGCCGCGCGGCACCGTGCTGGTCACCGGCGGTACCGGCGCGATCGGCGGGCATGTAGCCCGGTGGCTGGCCCGTGAGGGCGTCGAGCACCTGGTCCTGACGAGCCGTCGCGGCCCGGACGCCCCGGGCGCCGCCGAGCTGAAGGCGGAGCTGGAGGAGCTGGGCGCCGAAGTCACCGTCGCCGCCTGCGACATCGCCGACTGGGACGCCGTGTCGGGGCTCCTCGACGACCTGGCCGCCCAGGGCCGCACCCTGCGCTCCGTGTTCCACGCGGCGGGCGTCGGCCAGGAGCAGCCGCTCGCGGACATGACCGCCGCCGACATCGCCGACGTCCTGGAGGCGAAGGTCGCGGGCGCCGCCCACCTCGACGCGCTCCTCGACACCGGAGCCCTCGACGCGTTCGTGCTGTTCTCGTCCAACGCGGGCGTGTGGGGCAGCGGCAGCCAGGGCGCCTACGCGGCCGCCAACGCGCACCTCGACGCCCTCGCCGAGGCCCGGCGCGCCCGCGGCCTCACCGCCACCTCCGTGGCGTGGGGCCTGTGGGGCGGCGGCAGCGGCATGGCCGGCGAGGACGCCGAGGAGGCGCTGCGACGCCTCGGCGTGACGGCGATGGCACCCGAGCGCGCGGTCGCGGCGCTCGCCGAGGCGATCGCCTACGACGAGACGTTCGTGGCCGTCGCCGACGTGGACTGGGAGCGGTTCGCTCCCGCCTTCACCTCGGTGCGGCCGAGCCCCTTCATCGGGGACCTGCCGGAGGCGCGGCGCGCGCTCACCGGACCCGAGACGGCCACCGCGCCCGACGCGCGGACCCCCGCGACCGGCTCCGAGTGGGCGCAGCGGCTCGCCGCCCTGCCCGCGGCCGAGCAGGAGCGCTCGGTCCTCGACCTGGTCCGCGCACAGGCCGCCGCCGTCCTCGGCTACGCGGGCGCGGAAGCCGTCGAACCCGGGCGCGCCTTCCGCGAGTTGGGCTTCGACTCCCTCACGGCCGTCGAGGTACGCAACCGCCTCGCCGCCGCGACCGGCCTGAAGCTCCCCACCACCCTCGTCTTCGACTACCCCAACGCCCACGTCCTCGCCGCCCACCTCCTCCGCGAGGTCGTCGGCGACGGCGAGCCGGGAGGCACCGCGACCACGGCGGCCGCCCCCGCGCCCGCCGACGACCCCATCGCCATAGTGTCGATGAGCTGCCGCTACCCCGGCGGCGCCACCAGCCCCGACGCCCTGTGGCGCCTGGTCTCCGACGGCACCGACGCCATCTCCGTCTTCCCCGCCGACCGAGGCTGGGAGAACTCCGGCGCGGCCGCGTACAAGGCCGAGGGCGGCTTCCTCTACGACGCCGCCGAGTTCGACGCCGCCTTCTTCGGCATCTCCCCGCGCGAGGCCCTGTCGATCGACCCGCAGCAGCGGCTCCTCCTGGAGACCTCCTGGGAGCTGTTCGAGCGCGCGGGCATCGCACCCACCTCCGTGCGGGGCGACCAGACCGGTGTCTTCATCGGCTCCGGCTACCAGGGATACGGCGACGGCGTGGAGCCCCCGGAGGGCGTCGAGGGCTACCTCCTCACCGGCAACGCCGGAGCCGTCGTCTCCGGCCGCCTTTCGTACGCGTTCGGCCTTGAGGGCCCGGCGGTGACGGTGGACACGGCGTGCTCGTCGTCCCTGGTGGCCCTGCACCTGGCCGCGCAAGCACTGCGCCAGGGCGAGTGCACCATGGCCCTCGCGGGCGGTGTGACCGTCATGTCGACGCCCACCGCCTTCGACGAGTTCAGCAAGCAGCAGGGCCTCGCCGCCGACGGCCGCTGCAAGCCCTTCGCGGAAGCCGCGGACGGCACGGGCTGGGGTGAAGGCGTCGGCCTGCTCCTCCTGGAGCGCCTGTCCGACGCCCGGCGCAACGGCCACGAAGTCCTCGCCGTCATGAAGGGCTCGGCCGTCAACCAGGACGGCGCCAGCAACGGTCTGACCGCGCCGAACGGCCCGTCCCAGCAGCGTGTCATCCGGGCAGCCCTCGCGAACGCGGGCCTGTCCGCCGCCGAGGTGGACGCCGTCGAGGCGCACGGCACGGGCACCACCCTCGGCGACCCGATCGAGGCCCAGGCGCTCCTCGCCACCTACGGACAGGACCGCCCCGCCGAGCAGCCGCTGTGGCTCGGCTCCATCAAGTCCAACATCGGCCACACCCAGGCCGCTTCGGGCGTCGCCGGAGTCATCAAGATGGTCATGGCGATGCGCGAAGGCGTCCTGCCCCGCACCCTGCACGTGGACGAGCCCAGCTCGCACGTGGACTGGTCGGCGGGGGCGGTCGAGCTGCTGACGGAGGCCCGTGAGTGGGCCGAGCGGGACGGTGGCGTGCCGCGTCGCGCTGGTGTGTCGTCGTTCGGCGTGAGCGGCACCAACGCCCATGTGATCGTGGAGCAGGCGCCGTTGACGGAGCCCGCCGAGGTGGCTGAGCCGGTGCTCGACGCGCCGCTGACGACGGTCGTGCCGTGGGTGGTGTCGGGTCGCAGCGCTGAGGCGCTGAGGGCGCAGGCCGAGCGGCTGCGGGAGCACGTCGCCGGGCACGAGGGCCTTGAGCCTGTCGGTGTGGGCTGGTCTCTGCTGTCCGGGCGGGCGGCGCTTGAGCACCGGGCGGTTGTGCTCGGTGAGGGACGCGAGGAGTTCCTGGCCGGGCTGGGGGCGATTGCCTCCGGCGGGCCGGGTGTTGTGACCGGTTCAGTGGTCGAGGGCCGTCTCGGGGTTGTCTTCACCGGGCAGGGCAGCCAGCGGGTCGGTATGGGGCGTGAGTTGTACGAGACGTTCCCCGTGTTCGCCGATGCGCTGGACGAGGTGTGCGCGCACTTGGATGCGTTGCTGGAGAGGCCGCTCAAGGACGTCATGTTTGGCACGGACGCGGACGCGCTGGAGCAGACGGGGTACGCGCAGCCCGCACTGTTCGCCGTTGAGGTGGCGCTGTTCCGTCTGGCCGAGTCGTTCGGGGTGCGGCCCGAGGTCGTGGGTGGGCACTCCATCGGTGAGCTGACGGCTGCGTATGTGGCCGGTCTTTGGTCCTTGGAGGACGTGGCCCAACTGGTCGCCGCGCGTGGTCGGTTGATGCAGTCGCTCCCGGCGGGCGGGGGCATGCTCGCGGTGCAGGCCGCCGAGGCCGACGTGCTGCCGCTCCTGGACGGTCTCTCGGAGAGCGTGGGCGTGGCGGCCGTGAACGGGCCGTCGCAGGTGGTGCTCTCCGGTGACCGCACGGTCCTGGAGGGCCTGGAGGAGAAGCTTCGCGGCGAAGGCCGCAAGGTCCGCTGGCTGAAGGTCTCCCACGCCTTCCACTCACCCCTCATGGACCCGGCGCTCGACGACTTCCGCAAGGTCGCGCAAGGACTGACGTACCGGGACCCGAAGCTGCCCGTCGTCTCCAACGTCACGGGTGAACTGGCGGAAGCCGACCAGCTCAGGGACCCGGAGTACTGGGTCCGTCACATCCGCGAGGCCGTCCGCTTCCACGACGGCCTGACCGCCCTCACCGGCTTCGGTGTCGCGACGCTCCTGGAACTTGGCCCGGACTCGGTGCTCACGGCGATGGCGCACGACACCGTCACCGATCCGGTCGCGCAGGCCGGTCTCGTCGGGGCGGTGCGCAAGGACCGACCCGAGCCGGACACGTTCCTGACCGCCCTCGCGCAGCTGCACGTGCGAGGCGCCGACGTCGACTGGACGCCCCTGTACGCGCGGGCCGAGTCCCGCGACCGCGTCGAGCTGCCCACGTACGCCTTCCAGCGCGAGCGCTACTGGCTGGAGGCGGCTCCGGCGACCGGCGCCCGTGGCACCGGGTTCGGTGCCGACGAGGTCGAGGCGCGCTTCTGGGAGGCCGTGGAGCGGGAGGACCTGGAGTCGCTGAGCGCCGAACTGGGCGCCGAGGGCGAGGCCAGTGGCGTGGCCGCGCTGGGGGAGGTGCTTCCGGTGCTCTCGTCGTGGCGGCGGCAGCGGCGCGAGACCTCCGCGCTGGACGCCTGGCGCTACCGCGTCTCGTGGCAGCCCCTGGGCCAGGCCTCCGCGCCGAGCCTTGACGGCGCGTGGCTGCTCGTCGTGCCGGACCGCGGCGCGGACGCCGCCTGGACGGCGGCCGTCGAGGACACGCTCGGCGGGCGCGGAGCCGACGTGCGGACCGTCGTCGTCGACACCGAAGGGGCCGCCGATCGTGAGGAGTTCGCCGAGCGGCTGCGCAAGGAAGCGGATGCTGTGGGTGGCCGACTCGCCGGTGTGCTCTCCCTGTTGGCCGTCGACGAGTCGGAGCACGTCGTACGCGGCGGGGTGAGCCGCGGCCTCGCCGCCACCCTCACCCTGGTGCAGGCCCTGCACGCCGCCGACCTGGGCGCGCCGCTGTGGCTCGGCAGCCGGGCCGCGCTCGGCGTGAGCGGCACCGACCCGGTGCCCGGCCACGAACAGGCCTCGCTGTGGGGTCTGGGGCGGGTGGTGGCCGTGGAGTACCCGAAGCTGTGGGGCGGCCTCGTCGACCTGCCCGAGGCGGCCGACGCGCGGGAACTCGCCGGTCTCGCCGGCGTCCTCGGTGGCGGCTGGGCCGGTGAGGACCAGCTCGCCGTACGCGGCAGCGGGGTGTTCGCCCGCCGCCTCGTGCGCGACGGGCGAGGCGGGGACGCCCTCGACGGGCGGCCCGGGTGGACGCCGCACGGCACCGCCCTTGTCACCGGCGGCACCGGAGCCGTCGGCGGCCACATCGCACGCTGGCTCGCCGCCCACGGCGCCCAGCACCTCGTCCTGACCAGCAGGCGCGGCCCGGACGCGCCCGGAGCCGCCGAACTCCGCGCCGAACTGCAAGAGTTGGGCGCCGAGGTCACCATCGCCGCCTGCGACGCCGCCGACCGGGACGCCCTCGCGCGCGTCCTGGCCGACATCCCCGCGCACACGCCGCTCACGTCGGTGTTCCACACGGCGGGAGTCCTCGACGACGGCGTCATCGACGGGATGGACGCACAGCGCCTCGCCACCGTCTTCCGGGCGAAGGTGCGCTCCGCGCGGCACCTGCACGAGCTGACCGCCGGGCTCGACCTGTCGGCGTTCGTGCTCTTCTCCTCCTTCGCCGCCCTCTCCGGCGGCGCCGGACAGGGCGGCTACGCCGCGGCCAACGCCGCCCTCGACGCGCTCGCCGAGCACCGCAGGGCGCACGGCCTCACGGCGACCTCCATCGCCTGGGGCGCCTGGGCCGGTGGCGGCATGGCCGCCGACGCGGTGGCCGCCGAGCGGCTGCGGGGCGGCGCCGTGCCGCCCATGGAGCCCCGCCTCGCCGTCGCCGCGCTGCGCCGGGCCCTCGGCCACGAGGCGCCGACCGCGGTGATCGCCGACATCGACTGGGACCAGTACCTCGCGGGCGGCCCGGGCCTCACCCCCAACCCGCTCTTCGCCGACCTGCCCGAGGCCCGCGCCCTGCGGGACCGCACGGCCGGACCCGGCGACGGCGCCGACGGCACCGGAACGGACCTCGCCCGGCAGCTCGCCGCGCTGTCCGAGCCGGAGCGGGACCGGTTCCTGGAGGACCTGGTACGCACCCACGCGGCGGCCGTCCTCGGCTACCGGGGCCCCGAGCAGGTCGAACCCGCCCGCGCCTTCCGCGAGCTGGGCTTCGACTCCCTCACCGCCGTCGAACTGCGCAACGCGCTCGGCACGGCCACCGGCCTGCCCCTGCCCACCACCCTCGTCTTCGACCACCCCACCCCCGTCGCGCTCGCCGGCCACCTCAAGGCCGAACTGCGCACCGACGGGGCCGACCCGGCGGCTCTCCTGTCCCAGCTCGACACCCTGGAGCTGGGCCTCGCCGAGAGCACGCCGTCGGACACCGACCTCGCCACCATCGCCGAACGGCTGCGGGTGCTGCTCGACCGGTGCACCCGGGGCCAGGACGGCGAGGAGGGCGCCGAGGTCGCGAGCGAGCTGGAGTCCGCGACGGACGACGAGATGTTCGACTTCATCAGCAAGGAGTTCGGGATCTCATGACGTGCCGCCCGCGCCGGGGCTCGTAGGGGCGCGCCGCCCCCTCGCCCACCCCGGGGCTCCCCTCCGCCCCTCTCCTCACCCCACGACTCTCCCCTCTCCGAACTGTCTCTAGGAGCTAGGCCAGATGGTGAACGACGACAAAATCCGCCGCCTTCTCAAGCAGGTGACGGCGGATCTGCACACGACTCGTCGGAGAGTGCGCGAACTCGAGTCCAAGGACGCGGAGCCGGTCGCGATCATCGCGATGAGCTGCCGCTTCCCCGGCGGCGCGAGCACCCCCGAGGAGCTGTGGCGACTCGTCAGGGACGGCGTGGACACGGTGTCCGCTTTCCCCGCCAACCGCGGCTGGGACGTGGCCGGGCTCTACCACCCCGACCCCGACCACCAGGGCACCACCTACGCCCGCGAGGGCGGCTTCGTGTACGCCGCCGACGAGTTCGACGCGGGCTTCTTCGGCATCTCGCCGCGTGAGGCCCGCGCCATGGACCCGCAGCAGCGCCTCCTCCTGGAGACCGCCTGGGAGGCCGTCGAGCGCGCGGGCATCGACCCGCTGAGCCTGCGCGGCAGCCGCACCGGCGTGTTCACCGGCACCAACGGCCAGGACTACACGGCCGTCGTCGCCGAGGCCGCCGACAGCACCGAGGGCTACTCCGGCACCGGCAACACCGCCGCCGTCGTCTCCGGCCGTCTCTCCTACAGCCTGGGCCTGGAGGGCCCCGCCGTCACCGTGGACACGGCCTGCTCGTCGTCCCTGGTCGCCCTGCACCTCGCCGCGCAGGCGCTGCGCCAGGGCGAGTGCGGGCTCGCCCTCGCGGGCGGCGTGTCCCTGATGTCGACGCCCACCGCCTTCGTCGAGTTCAGCCGCCAGCGCGGCATGGCGGCCGACGGCCGCTGCAAGGCCTTCGCGGAGGCCGCGGACGGCACGGGCTGGGGCGAGGGCGTCGGCCTGCTGCTCCTGGAGCGCCTCTCCGACGCGCGCCGCAACGGGCACGAAGTCCTCGCGGTCGTACGGGGATCGGCCGTCAACCAGGACGGCGCCAGCAACGGCCTGACCGCCCCGAACGGTCCCGCCCAGCAGCGCGTGATCCGCGCGGCCCTGGCGAACGCGGGCCTCACGGCGGGCGACGTGGACGCCGTCGAGGCGCACGGCACGGGCACCACCCTCGGCGACCCCATCGAGGCCCAGGCGCTCCTCGCCACCTACGGGCAGGGACGGCCGCGCACCCGGCCGCTGTGGCTCGGCTCCGTCAAGTCCAACGTCGGGCACACCCAGGCCGCCGCGGGCGCCGCGGGCGTCATCAAGATGGTCATGGCGATGCGCCACGGGCTGCTGCCGCAGACCCTGCACGTCGACCAGCCGTCGTCGCACGTCGACTGGACCGCGGGAGCGGTCGAGCTGCTGACCGAGCCCCGCGACTGGCCCGGCCGCGAGGACGCGCCGCGCCGCGCGGGCGTCTCCTCGTTCGGCGTCAGCGGCACCAACGCACACGTGATCGTCGAGGAAGCCCCCGCCGACGTCACCCAGGAGCAGGCGCAGGACGCTCCCGACCAGTCCCAGGACGGCGCCCCCCAAGCCCCCGGCACCGACCTGCCGCCCGCCGTCGGCCCGACGCCCTGGCCCCTGTCCGGCCGCACTGCGAAGGCGCTGCGCGCCCAGGCCGCCCGGCTGCGCGAGCGCCTGCTCGACCGCACCGACCTCGCCACCGACCGCGCCGCGCGCGCCGACATCGGCTGGACCCTCGCCACCGGCCGCTCCGCCTTCGAACACCGGGCCGTCCTCCTCGGCGAGGACCGTGACCAACTGCTGCGCGCCCTGGAATCCCTCGCCTCCGAAGGCCCCGCCGCCCCCGGCACGGTGACCGGCTCGGTCGCCGAGGGGCGCCTCGGCGTCGTCTTCACCGGCCAGGGCAGCCAGCGGATCGGCATGGGGCGTGAGCTGTACGAGACGTTCCCGGCCTTCGCCACGGCCCTGGACGAGGTGTGCGGACACCTCGACCCGCTTCTCGACCGGCCCCTGAAGGACGTCGTGTTCGGCACGGACGCCGAACTCCTTGAGCAGACGGGGTACGCGCAGCCCGCGCTGTTCGCCGTGGAGGTGGCGCTGTTCCGTCTGGCCGAGTCGTTCGGGGTGCGCCCGGAGATCCTGGGCGGCCACTCCATCGGCGAGCTGACGGCCGCGTATGTGGCCGGGCTGTGGTCCCTGGAGGACGCGGTCCAACTGGTCGCCGCGCGCGGCCGGTTGATGCAGGCCCTGCCCCGGGGCGGCGCCATGCTCGCCGTGCAGGCGTCCGAGGCCGACGTCGCCCCGCTGCTCGCGGAGGTCGCCGAGTGGGTGGGCCTCGCCGCCGTCAACGGCCCCGCCCAGGTGGTGCTCTCGGGCGACCGCGGCGTCCTGGAGGACCTCGCGGGACAACTGCGCGCCGAGGGCCGCAAGACCCGCTGGCTCAAGGTCAGCCACGCCTTCCACTCACCCCTGATGGCACCGATGCTCGACGAGTTCCGGCAGATCGCCCAGGGGCTCACCTACCAGGACCCGACGCTCCCGGTCGTGTCGAACGTGACCGGGCGCCTCGCCGCCGCCGACGAGCTCAAGGACCCCGAGTACTGGGTGCGGCACGTGCGGGAGGCCGTCCGCTTCCACGACGGGCTCGGCGCCCTCACCGGCTTCGGCGTCACCACCCTGCTCGAACTCGGCCCCGACGCCGTCCTCACGGCGATGGCCCACGACACCCTCACCGGCTCCGACGCCCAGGCCGGACTCGTCGCCGCGCTGCGCCGCGACCGGCCCGAACCCGACACGTTCCTGACCGCCCTCGCCCGGCTGCACGTGCGCGGCGCCACCGTCGACTGGACCCCGCAGTACGCGCCGACGCGCGCCCGGCGCCGCGTCGACCTGCCCACGTACGCCTTCCAGCACCAGCGGTACTGGCTGGACACCACCGCACCGGCCGCCGCGGCCGCCACCCCCGCGACCGCCCTGTCCGACGACGCCGAGGCCCGCTTCTGGGAGGCCGTCGAGCACGAGGACCTCGCGGAGCTCACCGGCGCCCTGGACGTGCCCGACGACGCCCCGCTGACCGCGGTCCTGCCCGCCCTCACCGCCTGGCGCCGCCGCCGGCAAGCCACGTCCACGCTGGACAGCTGGCGCTACCGCGTGACCTGGAACCCGCTGCCGCCCCGGCAACCGGGCGACACCCCCGTCCTCACCGGCACCTGGGCCCTGCTCGTCCCCGACGAGCACGCCGGCCACGCCTGGAGCGGCGCGGCCGAGCGCGCCCTCGCCGCAGGCGGCGCCCGCGTCACGGTGGTGCGCGTCCCGGCCGCCGCCGCCACCGACCGGGCGGCCCTCGCCGCACTCCTCGGCCGGCACGAGGCGGCCGCGTGGGACGGCGCCCTTTCGCTCCTCGCCCTCACCGCCGAGTCCGGCGATGGCACGGGATCGGCGCCCGACACGGCATCGGCTCCCGACACCGCGGCACCTGGCACGGCATCGGCCCTCGACACGGCAGCGGCGCCGACCGCCGCCCTGCGCACGGCCGTTCTGCTCCAGGCGCTCGGCGACTCCGGCAGCACCGCCACCGTCTGGGCCGCGACCCGCGGCGCGGTGGCGACGACGCCGTCCGAGCCCGCCGGTGACCCGGCACAGGCGACCGTCTGGGGCCTCGGCCGCGTCGCCGCCCTCGAATACCCGCAGTCCTGGGGCGGTCTGATCGACCTCCCCGAGACCGCCGACACCACGGCGGTCACCCACCTCACCCAGGCACTCGCCTCTTCGCCGGGACCGGCGGGCTCGGCGTCGTCGGGCTCGGCGGGCTCGGCGGGCCCGTCGGACTGGTCCGGCGAGGACCAGATCGCGGTACGCGCCTCCGGCGTCTTCGCGCGGCGACTGGTCCGCGCGCCTCTGGGCGACGCGGCGCCGGGCGCGGCCTCCGCCCAGCACGCGCCGGGGGCCGAGTGGTCCGCCGACGGCGGCACGGTCCTCGTCACCGGCGGCACGGGCGCCCTGGGCGGCCATGTGGCGCGCTGGCTGGCCCGCGCGGGCGCCGGGCACCTGCTCCTGACGAGCCGTCGCGGCATCGACGCGCCGGGTGCGCGGGAACTCCGTACCGAACTGGAGGAGTCGGGCGTACGCGTGACGGTCGCGGCGTGCGATGTCGCCGACCGCGCGGCGCTCGCGGCCCTGCTCGCCGACCTGCCCGACGACGCGCCGCTGACCGGCGTGTTCCACACGGCGGGTGTCCTGGACGACGGCGTCCTGGAAGGCCTCACCGAGGAGCGGATGACCTCGGTGTTCCGCGCGAAGGTCGCGTCGGCCCGGCACCTGGACGAGCTGACGCGCGACGCGGACCTGTCGGCGTTCGTCCTCTTCTCCTCCCTCGCCGGTGTCGTCGGCGGCGCGGGCCAGGGCAGCTACGCCGCCGCCAACGCGGCCCTCGACGCCCTCGCCGAGGCCCGGCGGTCCGCCGGGCACGCGGCGACCTCCGTCGCCTGGGGCCCCTGGGGCGGCAGCGGCATGGCGGCCGAGGGCGCGGCCGCCGAGCGGCTGCGGCACGGCGTGATGCCCCCCATGGACCCCGACCTCGCGATCACCGCCCTGCACCAGGCGCTCGGCGGCCACCAGGCGCTCGCCGTCGTCGCGGACGTCGACTGGGCCCAGTACGCGCCCGGCATCACCGCCGCCCGGCCCAGCCGCCTCTTCGCGGACATCCCCGAGGCCCACGCGGCCCTCACGAGCGGCACCGACGCCACCGGCACGGCCACCGCCCCCGCGAACGCGCTCGCCGACCGCCTCGCCGCCCTGGCCCCCGCGGACCGCGAGGCCGCCCTCCTGGACCTGGTGCGCCGGCAGGCCGCCGACGTCCTCGGCCACGCGAGCGCGGACGACGTGCACGTCACCCGCGCCTTCCGGGAACTGGGCTTCGACTCGCTCACGGCCGTCGAACTGCGCAACCTCATCGGCGCCGCCACCGGCCTGCGGCTGCCCACGACGCTGGTCTTCGACTACCCGACGGCGACCGCGCTCGCGGCCCACCTGCACACCGAACTCTTCGGTGACGAGAGCGCGACCCCGCTGCCCGCCACCACCGGCGCGGCCGCGGACGACGAACCCCTCGCCATCATCGGCATGAGCTGCCGCTTCCCCGGCGGCGTCCGCAGCCCCGAGGACCTGTGGCGCCTGGTCGCCGACGGCGTCGACGCCATCGCCGACTTCCCCGCCGACCGCGGCTGGGACACCGAGGGCCTCTTCCACTCCGACGCCGAGCGCGCCGGCACCTCGTACGTCCGCGAAGGCGGATTCCTCTACGACGCCGGGCAGTTCGACGCCAAGTTCTTCGGCATCAACCCGCGCGAGGCCCTCGCCATGGACCCGCAGCAGCGGCTCCTCCTGGAGACCTCCTGGGAGGCCTTCGAGCGCGCCGGGATCGACCCGGCGACGCTCGGCGGCAGCCAGATCGGCGTGTTCGCGGGCACCAACGGCCAGGACTACACCGCCGGGGTCGACCACGTCCCCGACGAGGTCGAGGGCTACCTCGGCATCGGCAACGCCGCGAGCGTCGCCTCCGGCCGCATCTCGTACACCTTCGGCCTCGAAGGCCCCGCGGTGACCGTGGACACGGCCTGCTCGTCGTCCCTGGTCGCGCTGCACCTCGCCGCGCAGGCGATCCGCCAGGGCGAGTGCACCATGGCCCTCGCGGGCGGCGTCTCCGTGATGTCGACCCCGGCGACCTTCGTGGAGTTCAGCCGTCAGCGCGGCCTCGCCACGGACGGCCGCTGCAAGGCCTTCGCCGAGGCGGCGGACGGCACGGGCTGGGGCGAGGGCGTGGGCATGCTCCTCGTCGAGCGCCTCTCGGACGCCCGCCGCAACGGTCACCGCGTCCTCGCGGTCGTCCGTGGCTCCGCCGTCAACCAGGACGGCGCCAGCAACGGCCTGACCGCCCCCAACGGCCCCTCCCAGCGACGCGTCATCCACGCCGCCCTGACGAACGCGGGCCTCACGCCCGGCGACGTCGACGCGGTCGAGGCGCACGGCACGGGCACGACCCTCGGCGACCCGATCGAGGCGCAGGCGCTCCTCGCCACGTACGGCAAGGAGCGGTCGGCCGACCGGCCGCTGTGGCTCGGCTCCATCAAGTCCAACATCGGGCACACGCAGGCCGCCGCCGGTGTCGCGGGCGTCATGAAGATGGTCATGGCGATGCGGCACGGTGTGCTGCCCAAGACCCTGCACGTGGACGCCCCCTCCGCCGAGGTGGACTGGTCGGCGGGTGCCGTCGAGCTCCTGACGGGGGCACGCGACTGGCCGCGGTACGCCGACGGCGCGCCCCGGCGCGCGGGCGTCTCGGCCTTCGGAGTGAGCGGCACCAACGCCCACGTGATCGTGGAGCAGGCACCGACGGACACCCCGGTCGAGCCGGACGAGCCTTCCGGCCACGCCGAACCGCCCACCTGCGTGACCCCCCTCGCCCTCTCCGCGAAGACCCCGGAGGCACTGCGGGAGCAGGCCGGACGGCTCCATGAACACCTGCTGGCCCAGGTCGAGTCGGATGTCGCCGAGGTCGGCTGGTCCCTCGCGGTGGCACGGTCGCGGTTCGAGCACCGGGGTGTCGTCCTCGGCCGGGACCGGGACGAGCTGCTCGCCGGCCTCGAACGGCTGGCGCGCGGCGACCAGCCGACTGCGCGGGGCGACGGCACGACCTCGTGGGGCGATGGCACGGCTGGTGGCGTGAGCGCCGGGCATGTCGTGGTCGGACAGGCCCAGGGCGGCACGGTCCGCCCGGTGTTCGTGTTCCCGGGGCAGGGGACCGAGTGGGCCGGGATGGCTCGCCAACTCCTGGACGAGTCGCCCGTGTTCGCGAACCGGATGCGGGAGTGCGGTGACGCGCTCGCGGAGTTCGTCGAGTGGGATCTGTTCGACGAGCTGAGCGGGGAGCACTTCCACCGGGTGGATGTCGTCCAGCCGGTGCTGTTCGCCGTGATGGTGTCCCTGGCGGCCGTGTGGCAGGCGTCCGGCGTCGAGCCCGCCGCCGTCGTCGGCCACGGCCCGGGTGAGATCGCGGCCGCGTGCGTCGCGGGAGTGCTCTCGCTGCAGGACGCGGCTCGTGTCGTGGCCCTGCGGAGCCTGGCGGTCCGTGAACTGTCGGGCAAGGGCGGGACGGTGTCCCTGCCGCTGCCCGAGCAGGAGGTACGTGAGCTGATCGCGGCTTGGGACGGCCGGATCGAACTCGCCGCCGTGAACGGCCCCGCCGAGACCGTCGTCTCGGGCGCGACCGAGGTCCTGGACGAACTGGTGGCGCGGTGCGCCGAGCAGGGCGTCAAGGTCGATGCCCTCGCGGTGGGGCAGTGCGCGCAGGTCGAAGCCGTCGAGGCGCACCTGGCGCAGGTCCTCGCCCCGGTGGTGTCCCGCCCGGCCGACGTGCCGGTGTTCTCCTCGCTGACGGGGGAGAGGCTGGACGTGGGCACCCCCATGGACGCGGGGTACTGGTACCGCAACCTGCGGCACACCGTCCGCTTCGAGCAGGCCGTCCGCGCGCTGCTCGCCGAGGGCCACGGGCTGTTCGCGGAGATGAGCCCGCACCCGGTGCTCACCACCGCGGTCCGGGCCGCCGTCGACGCCACCGGCGCCCCGGCCGTCGCGCTCGGCTCCCTGCACCGGGACGCGGGCGGCGCCCACCGGCTCATGGCCGCCGTCGCCGAAGCCCACGCGCACGGCGCGGAGTTGGACTGGAAGGCCCTCTTCCCCGGTGCCCGCGCCATCGTCGACCTGCCCACGTACGCCTTCCAGCACGAGCACTTCTGGCTCGTCGACGGGCGCACGCCGAGCGGAGCGCCGGGGGGCGCGACCGACGAGGTGGAGGCGCGGTTCTGGGAGGCCGTGGAACGCGAGGACCTGGAGGGCCTCGCGGCCGAGCTGGAGGTGGCGGACGGGTCCGCCGCCGAACTGGGTGCCGTCCTGCCGGTCCTGTCGTCGTGGCGGCGGCAGAAGCGCGAGCGGTCCACCGTGGACAGCTGGCGCTACCGCGTCACGTGGAAGCCGTTGGCGGGCGGGGCTCTTCCGGGGCCCGTCCTCACGGGGCGCTGGCTGGTCGTCGTACCGGAGGAGGCCGCCGCGCACCCGTGGGTCGCCGGTGTCTCCGACGCGTTGACGCAGGCTGGTGCGAGCGTCGCCGAAGTACGGCTCGGCGGTGCGGAGTTGACGCGTGAGGCGCTCGCCGCGCGCCTGCGTGAGCACGTGCCCGGCGCGCCTGAGGCGTCCTCCGTCTCCGGTGCCTCCGACGCGGCGACCGGACTCGCCGGTGTCGTCTCCCTGCTGGCCCTCGTCGAAGACCCTCACCCGGCCCACCCCGAGCTTCCCCTCGGCCTCGCGGGCACCCTGGCGCTCGTCCAGGCCCTCGGGGACGCCGAAGTCGACGCGAAGCTGTGGACGGTCTCCGGCGGAGCCGTCTCCACCGGCCGCAGCGACCGGCTCACGAGCGCGGCGCAGGCCCAACTGTGGGGCCTGGGAAGGGTCGTGGCCCTGGAGCACCCGGAACGCTGGGGCGGTCTCGTCGACCTGCCCGAGACCCCGGACGGCCGTACCGTGACCCGGCTCGCCACCGCCCTCGCGGGCATCCCCGCCGACGGGTCGGCGGGCGGCGGCGGCAGCGGCTTCGAGGACCAGGTCGCCGTGCGCGGCTCGGGCATCTTCGTACGCCGTCTCGCGCACGCACCGCTGGCCGCCCGCCCGGCACGGGACTGGGCGCCACGCGGCACCACGCTCATCACGGGCGGTACGGGCGCGCTCGGCGCGCACGTCGCCCGCTGGCTCGCGGGCGCGGGCGCCGACCACCTCGTCCTCACGAGCAGGCGCGGCCTCGACGCGCCCGGCGCCCCCGAACTCAAGGCGGAACTTGAGGAGTTGGGGGCCGAGGTCACCGTCGCTGCCTGCGATGTCGCCGAGCGCGACGCCGTCGCCGCACTCCTCGCCGATCTGGAGGCGGCCGGGCGCGGCCCACGTGCCGTCTTCCACGCCGCCGGGGTGAGCCCCGCCGTCGCCCTCGCCGACACCGCACCGGCGGACCTCGCCCACGCGCTGGCCGCCAAGGCCGCGGGCGCGGCCCACCTCGACGAACTCCTCGCCGACGCGGACCTCGACGCCTTCGTCCTGTTCTCCTCCATCGCCGCCGTCTGGGGCAGCGGCGGCCAGGCCGGATACGCCGCCGCCAACGCCTTCCTCGACGCGGTCGCCGAACGCCGCCGCGCCCGCGGCCTGAGCGCGACCTCCGTCGCCTGGGGCGCCTGGGGCGGCAGCGGCATGGCGGCCACCGCCGAGGCCGAGGAGCACCTGCGCCGCCGCGGCGTCGCGCTGCTCGCCCCCGACCTGGCCGTCGGCGCGCTCGCCCAGGCACTCGCGTCCGACGAGACGTGCCTGACCGTGGCGGACGTCGACTGGGAGCGGTTCGCGCCCACCTTCACCGCCGCCCGCCCGAG
Organism: Streptomyces sp. NPDC041205; assembly: GCF_055591765.1. Taxonomy (NCBI): domain Bacteria; kingdom Bacillati; phylum Actinomycetota; class Actinomycetes; order Kitasatosporales; family Streptomycetaceae; genus Streptomyces; species Streptomyces sp. NPDC041205. Next base: position 202,397 of record NZ_JBVIZH010000010.1, read on the forward strand.
CGCCTTCCTCGGCGGCCTGCCCGCGCTGCGCCCTGAGCGGCAGCGGGCGACGGCCGCCCCGGCGGGCGACAGCGGCCCGGTCTCGGAGTGGGCCGCACGCCTCACCGGGCTCCCCGAGCCCGAGCGGCAGCGCCTGGTCCTCGACCTCGTACGTGCCGAGGCGGCCGCCGCACTCGGCTACGGCGGCGCCGAATCCGTCGAACCCACCCGCGCCTTCCGCGAGCTGGGCTTCGATTCCCTCACCGCCGTCGAACTGCGCAACCGCCTCACCGCAGCCACCGACATCCAACTGCCCGCGACGGCCGTCTTCGACCACCCGTCGCCCGAGGTCCTCGCCCGCCACCTGCTGGCGGAGCTGTCCGGCGGAACCACCGCCGCGACAGCGGCCCCCGCCCCGGTGGCGGTGCCCGCAGACGTGGCCGACGACCCGATCGCCATCGTGTCCATGAGCTGCCGCTTCCCCGGCGGCGCCACCACCCCCGAGGGGCTGTGGCAACTCCTCGTCGACGGCACCGACGCCATCTCCGTGTTCCCCGCCGACCGCGGCTGGGACCTCGACGGCGCCGCGCGGTACAAGCCCGAGGGCGGCTTCGTGTACGACGCCTCCGAGTTCGACGCCGGACTCTTCGGGATCTCCCCGCGCGAGGCCCTCGCCATGGACCCGCAGCAGCGGCTCCTCCTGGAAACCACCTGGGAACTCTTCGAACGCATCGGCATCGCCCCCAAGTCCCTGCGCTCCACCTCGACCGGTGTCTTCGTCGGCTCCGGCTTCCAGGGGTACGCGACCGGACTCGACAGCGTCCCCGAAGGCGTCGAGGGACACCTCATGACCGGCACGTCCGGCAGCGTCATCTCGGGCCGCCTGTCGTACGCGTTCGGCCTCGAAGGCCCGGCGGTCACCGTCGACACGGCGTGCTCGTCGTCCCTGGTCGCCCTGCACCTCGCGGCCCAGGCCCTGCGCCAGGGCGAGTGCGACCTCGCCCTCGCGGGCGGCGTCACCGTCATGGCGACAGCGGGCGCCTTCGACGAGTTCAGCCGCCAGGGCGGCCTCGCCACCGACGGCCGCTGCAAGCCCTACGCGGAAGCCGCCGACGGCACCGGCTGGGGCGAGGGCGCGGGCCTGCTGCTCCTGGAGCGCCTGTCCGACGCCCGGCGCAACGGCCACGAAGTCCTCGCGGTCGTCCGTGGCTCCGCGGTCAACCAGGACGGTGCCAGCAACGGCCTGACCGCCCCGAACGGCCCGTCCCAGCAGCGCGTCATCACCCAGGCCCTCGCCAACGCCCGCCTCGCGCCCGAGCAGATCGACGCCGTCGAGGGCCACGGTACGGGCACGACCTTGGGCGACCCGATCGAGGCGCAGGCCCTGATCGCCACCTACGGCCAGGACCGGCCCGCCGACCGGCCGCTGTGGCTCGGCTCGGTGAAGTCCAACATCGGGCACACGCAGGCCGCCGCCGGTGTCGCGGGCATCATCAAGATGGTGATGGCCATGCGCCACGGCATGCTCCCGCAGACCTTGCACGTCGACCGGCCCAGCACCCACGTCGACTGGTCCGCCGGAACCGTGGAGCTGCTCGACCGCGCCCGCGAGTGGCCCGACCGGGACGGCGCCCCGCGCCGCGCCGGCGTCTCCTCCTTCGGCGTCAGCGGCACGAACGCCCACGTCGTCGTGGAACAGGCCCCCCGGCGCAAGCCCACCACCCCCCAGGGCCCCGGCGAGGTGCACACCACCGGCACCGCCGTCCCCTGGCAGCTCTCGGCCCGCACCACCGACGCCCTGCGCGCCCAGGCAGCCCGCCTGCGCGAACGCCTCGTCGCCGACCCGGCCCTCGCCGCCGACCGCGCCGGACTCGCCGACGCGGGCTGGTCCCTGGCCACGGGCCGCTCCTCCCTCGAACACCGCGCCGTGGTCTTCGGTCGAGACCGTGACGACTTCCTGTCCGGGCTGGGGGCGGTTGCCTCCGGTGGCCAGGGGCCGGGTGTTGTGTCGGGTTCGGTGGTGGAGGGCCGTCTTGGGGTCGTGTTCACGGGGCAGGGCAGTCAGCGGGTTGGTATGGGGCGTGAGCTGTATGAGGCGTTCCCTGTGTTCGCGGATGCGCTGGACGAGGTGTGTGCGCACCTGGACGGGTTGTTGGACCGGCCGTTGAAGGACGTCATGTTCGGCTCGGATGCCGAGCTGCTGGAGCGGACGGAGTTCGCCCAGCCTGCTCTGTTCGCGGTCGAGGTGGCGCTGTTCCGTCTGGCCGAGTCGTTCGGGGTGCGGCCGGAGGTTGTCGGTGGGCACTCCATCGGTGAGCTGACGGCTGCGTATGTGGCCGGGCTGTGGTCCCTGGAGGACGTGGCTCAACTGGTCGCCGCGCGTGGCCGGTTGATGCAGTCGCTGCCTGCGGGTGGGGCCATGCTGGCGGTGCAGGCGGCCGAAGCTGAGGTGCTGCCGCTCCTTGAGGGCGTGGAGGACCATGTCGGTCTGGCCGCTGTCAACGGCCCCTCGCAGGTGGTGCTTTCCGGTGAGCGGGCCGCGCTGGAGGGCCTGGAGGGCAAGCTTCGTGGTGAGGGTCGTAAGGTCCGCTGGCTGAAGGTGTCGCACGCTTTCCACTCACCCCTCATGGACCCCGTCCTGGAGGACTTCCGCAAGGTCGCCGAGAAGCTGACGTACCAGGACACCGTCCTGCCGGTCGTGTCGAACCTGACCGGTCAGCTCGCCACCCCGGACGAGCTGAAGGACCCCGACTACTGGGTCCGCCACGTCCGCGAGGCCGTCCGCTTCCACGACGGCCTCGCCACCTTCACCGGCCAGGGAGTCTCGACACTCCTGGAGTTGGGCCCGGACGCCGTCTTGACGGCGATGGCGCACGACACGATCACGGACCTGGACGCGCAGGCCGGTCTCATCGCGGCCCTGCGCAAGGACCGCGCCGAGGCGGACACGTTCCTGACCGCCCTCGCCAAGGTCCAGGTGCGCGGCGCGGAGGCCGACTGGGCGCCGCTGTACGCACCGGCCGAGGCGCGGCGCCGCGTGGACCTGCCCACGTACGCCTTCCAGCACGAGCACTACTGGCTGGAGGCGGCGTCGGACACGACGGGCTTGGCGGGCTCCGGTGCGGTGGACGAGGTGGAGTCGCGGTTCTGGGAGACCGTGGAGAGCGCGGATCTGGCCGAACTGGCCAAGACCCTGGAGGTGCCGGACGACGCCCCGCTCACCGAGGTCCTGCCCGCGCTGACCGCCTGGCGGAAGCAGCGGCGCGAGACCTTCACCCTCGACCAGTGGAACTACCACGAGTCCTGGACGCCGCTCACCGAGTCGGCGGCGGGGAAGCTGACGGGCAGTTGGCTCGTCGTCGTACCGGAAAGCCGGACGGCCGACGGGACGGACGGTCAGGCCGACGGACAGATCGACGGTCCGGCGGACAGCGCGGACAGCGCGGACAGCGCGGACGGCGCGTCGTGGCGCGCGGCCGTGGCCGCCCTCATGGCCGAGCACGACGTGCGGCTCGTGACGGTGGAGGTGCCCGCGCACGCCACCACCCGGGACGCGCTCGCCCGACCCCTGCGTGCCGCACTCGGCGCGGCGGCCGACGTGGCCGCCTTCGACGGTGTGCTGTCGCTGCTCGCCGCCGACGACGTGGAAGCCGACGCGGCCGGTGACGGCGGTGCCGCACCGGCGGAGGTCGCGCTCACGCTGGCACTGATCCAGGCCCTGGGCGACACCGGCGTCGACGCACCCCTGTGGTGCGCCACCCGCGACGCCGTCGCCGTCGGACACGCCGACGCGCGGACCGCGCCCGCCCGCACCGCCCTGTGGGGTCTCGGCCGGGTCGCCGCCCTGGAGTACCCGGAGCGCTGGGGCGGTCTGGTCGACCTGCCCGACACCGCCGACACGGCCGCCCTGTCCCGGCTCGGCCGGGTCATCGGGGGCGCCTGGGCCGGTGAGGACCAAGTGGCGGTGCGCGGCTCCGGCGCGTTCGGGCGCCGCGTGGTGCGCGCCCCGCACGACGGTGAACCGGCCGCCGCGTGGGCGCCGCACGGCACCGTGCTCGTCACCGGCGGCACCGGCGCCCTGGGCGGCCACGTGGCCCGCTGGCTCGCCCGCGAGGGCGCCGACCACCTCGTCCTGACCAGCAGGCGGGGCCTGGACGCGCCGGGTGCGCAGGAACTCCGTACCGAATTGGAGGAGTCGGGCGTCCGCGTGACCGTCGCGGCCTGCGACGCCGCCGACCGGGACGCGCTCGCGCGCCTCCTCGCGGAGATCCCCGCCGACGCGCCGCTGACCGGCGTGTTCCACGCGGCCGGTGTCCTCGACGACGGCGTCCTCGACGCGATGACACCCGAGCGGCTCGCGACCGTCTTCCGCGCGAAGACGGAGTCGGCCCGCAACCTGGACGAGCTGACGGCCGGTCTCGACCTGTCGGCGTTCGTCCTGTTCTCCTCCTTCGCCGGCGTGGCCGGCGGCGCGGGACAGGGCAGCTACGCGGCCGCCAACGCCTACCTCGACGGGCTCGCCCACGCCCGCCGGGCCCGGGGCCTGACCGCCACCTCGGTGGCCTGGGGCCCGTGGGCGGGCAGCGGCATGGCCGCCGAGGGAGTGGCCGCGGAACGACTGCGCGGCGGGGCTCTGCCACCCCTGGAGCCGGAGCGCGCCGTCGTCGCCCTTCAGCGACTGCTCGCCCAGGACCGCACCGCCGTCCTCGTCGCCGACGTCGACTGGCAGCAGTACGCACCCGCCTTCACCGCCGTCCGGCCCAGCAGGCTCTACGCCGAACTGCCGGAAGCGGAAGCGGCACGCCTGTCCGGCACCGGCGACACCGGAACCGGCGTCGGCGGAACCGCCGCGGGACAGGGCGGCCCGGACCTGGCGGCGCGCCTCGCGGTACTCGCGCGGCCCGAACAGGACCGGCTGCTCCTGGACCTGGTCTGCGAACAGGTCGCCGCCGTCCTCGGCTACAGCGGCGCGGCAGCCGTCGAACCCACCCGCGCCTTCCGCGAGCTGGGCTTCGACTCCCTCACCGCCGTCGAGCTGCGCAACCGCGTCAACGCCCTCACCGGCCTCGTCCTGCCCGCCACCGTGGTCTTCGACCACCCGACCCCCACGGCACTCGCCGACTGCCTGCGCACCGAACTCGCCCCGGACGCAGCCGACCCCGCCCTGCTTCTGCTCGGCGACCTCGACCGGCTCGAAGGCAGCCTCGCGGCGGCCGGATCCGCCGACGAGATCACCCGCACCAAGGTCGCCGTGCGCCTCCAGGCGGCACTCGACCGCTGGAAGAGCACAGCCAATGGCGCGGGCGGGCAGCCGGGCGCCGGAACCGCCACCACCACCGGCACCCCCGACGTCGGCGAACAACTCGCCGCCGCCAGCGACGACGAGATGCTCGAATTCATCAAGAAGCAACTCGGCAGGGGCTGACAACCCCACAGCGATAAACCGCGTCTTCGTCGAAGGATGGACAAGGAGCGCCCGTCAAGGTAATTAATTGAAACGGCAGCCCCTACCCACCCCCTTTGCTCACGCACTCGCCCCCGGCCTCATTTCGAGGCAATCCCGTAGGGGCGAGTAGGGGGAGGGTAGGGGTTGTTGGTCGTATGGGGCCCCCATAGCGTCATCGAGAAAACGGCTGCGGACAGGTCCGTTGTATGCCAGAGGGTGCGGCACACGTCCTGAACAGGTGACATTTGATGGCGAATGAAGAGACGCTGCGCGACTATCTCAAGTGGGTTTCGGCGGACCTGCATCAGACGCAGCAACGTCTGAAGGACATCGAGGCCGCTGCTCAGGAGCCCATCGCGATCACAGCGATGAGCTGCCGCTTCCCCGGCGGCGTGGGTGGCCCCGAAGATCTGTGGCGACTCCTTTCCGAGGGCAGGGACGCCATTTCAGGCCTCCCCACGGACCGTAACTGGGACCTCGAATCCCTCTACGACCCGGACGCCGCGGGAAAGCAGGGAACGACTTCCACGGCGCACGGCGGCTTCCTGACCGGTGTCGCCGAATTCGACGCCGCATTCTTCGGCATCTCCCCGCGCGAGGCCCTTGCCATGGACCCGCAGCAGCGGCTCCTCCTGGAAACCGCGTGGGAGGCACTCGAACGCGCCGGCATCGACCCGGCGACGGTGCGCGGCAGCCGCACCGGCGTATTCGTCGGCACCAACGGACAGGACTACGCCCCGCTCCTCTTCGAAGCCGAGGAGGACGTCGAGGGCTATGTGAGCACCGGCAACGCCGCCGCCGTCGAGTCCGGCCGCATCGCCTACACCCTCGGCCTCGAAGGCCCCGCCCTCACCGTCGACACGGCCTGCTCCTCCTCCCTGGTCGCCCTGCACCTCGCCGTGCAGGCGCTGCGCCAGGGCGAATGCGGCATGGCCCTCGTCGCGGGCGTCACCGTCATCTCCACCCCCGGCGTCTTCACCGAGTTCAGCCGCCAGCAGGGCCTCGCCGCCGACGGCCGCTGCAAGGCCTTCGCGGACGCGGCCGACGGCACCGGCTGGGGCGAGGGCGTCGGCATGCTCCTCGTCGAGCGCCTCTCCGACGCCCGCCGCGCGGGCCGCCAGGTCCTCGCCGTCGTCCGTGGCTCCGCCGTCAACCAGGACGGCGCCAGCAACGGCCTGACCGCCCCCAACGGCCCGTCCCAGCAGCGCGTCATCATGCAGGCCCTCGCCAACGCCCGCCTGACCGCGGCGGACGTCGACGCCGTCGAGGCCCACGGCACCGGCACCACGCTCGGCGACCCCATCGAGGCCCAGGCCCTCATCGCCACCTACGGCCAGGAGCGCCCCGAAGCCCCGGCAGGCGGCCGCGAGCCGCTGTGGCTCGGCTCCATCAAGTCGAACATCGGCCACACCCAGGCCGCCGCCGGTGTCGCGGGCATCATCAAGATGGTCATGGCGATGCGCGCCGGAGTGCTCCCGCAGACCCTCCACGTCGACGAGCCCACCTCCCAGGTCAACTGGTCCTCCGGCACCGTCGCCCTGCTGACCGAGGCCCAGGAGTGGGCCGAGCGCGAGGACGGCGCGCCGCGCCGCGCGGGCATCTCGTCCTTCGGCGTCAGCGGTACGAACGCGCACGTCATCGTGGAGCAGACGCCGGGCGATGAGACGGGGCCGGGCGAAGCCGAGACCGCCGCCGCGCCGTCCTCTTCGGCCGTGCTGTCGGGCGTCGTGCCGCTGGTCCTCTCGGGCAAGACCGAGGGTGCGATGCGGGACCAGGCCGAGCGGATGCGGGAGCTGCTGCTCGCGCGGGGCGAACTCGAACTGGGCGATGTGGCCTGGTCGTTGGCTGTCGCCCGGTCGCGGTTCGACCAGCGGGCCGTTGTCCTCGGGCGGGACCGGGACGAACTGCTCGCCGGGCTTGAGGCCCTGGCTCAGGACGGTCCGGGCGCGCAGAACGTCGTCAGCGGGCGGGTGCTGGGTGGTTCGGTCCGGCCGGTGTTCGTGTTTCCGGGGCAGGGGTCGCAGTGGGCCGGGATGGCTCGTGAGCTGCTTGATTCCAGTCCGGTGTTCGCGGGGCGGATGCGGGAGTGTGCGGAGGCGCTGTCCGAGTTCGTGGACTGGGATCTGTTCGATGAGTTGAGCGGGGATCGGTTTGACCGGGTGGATGTGGTCCAGCCGGTGTTGTTCGCGGTGATGGTGTCGCTGGCTGCGACCTGGCAGGCGGCGGGTGTTCAGCCTGCTGCTGTGGTGGGTCACAGTCAGGGTGAGATCGCTGCCGCGTGTGTGGCGGGTGCCTTGACCTTGCGGGATGCGGCGCGTGTGGTGGCGCTGCGGAGTCTGGCGATTCGTGAGTTGTCGGGCAAGGGCGGCATGGTGTCCGTACCGCTGCCCGAGGGTGAGGTGCGTGCGCTGATCGCCGCCTGGGGCGGGCGGATCGAGTTGGCCGCTGTGAACGGCCCGGCTCAGGTGGTCGTTTCCGGCGAGCCCGAGGCGCTGGAGGAGCTGGTCGCCCAGTGCGTCGCGCAGGACATCCGCGCCCGCACCATCCCCGTCGACTACGCCTCGCACTCTTCGTACGTGGAGCAGATCGAGGCGCAGATAGCCGAGGCGCTGGCCGGGGTGGCCCCGCAGGTGGCCGAGGTGCCGCTGTTCTCGACGCTCACGGGGGAGTGGCTGGACTCCAACACCCCTATGGATGCTGGGTATTGGTACCGCAACCTGCGTCAGACGGTCCTGTTCGAGCACGCCACCCGAGGCCTCCTGGCCGAGGGCCACGGCCTGTTCCTGGAGATGAGCCCCCACCCGGTCCTGACCGTCCCCGTCCAGGCCACCATCGACGCGACCGACAGCCAGGCCGTCACCCTCGGCTCCCTGCGCCGCGACGAAGGCGGCGCCAACCGCCTCGCCGCGTCCCTCGCCGAAGCCCACGTGCACGGCGCGGAGCTGGACTGGAGCGCCCTCTTCCCCGGCCCCCGCACCACCGTCGACCTCCCCACCTACCCCTTCCAGCGCGAGCGCTACTGGCCGAAGGCCGCGCCCGCCGGAGCCGGTGACGTGGTGTTCGCGGGGCTGCGTGCCGCCGGGCACCCGCTGCTCGGGGCCGCCGTGGCGCTCGCGGACGCGGACGGGTACCTGTTCACCGGGCGCCTTTCGACGCAGACGCACCCGTGGCTCGCGGACCACGCGGTCGACGGGGCGATCCTGCTGCCCGGCACCGCCTACGTCGAACTCGCCCTGCGCGCGGGCGACGAGGTCGGCTGCGGCCACCTCGAAGAGCTGACCCTGGAAGCGCCCCTAGTCGTCCCCGAGCAGGGCGGCGTCCAGCTGCAGATCTCCGTGGGCGGCCCGGACGGCGCCGGGCGGCGCGAGCTGAGCCTGTTCGCGCGCCCGCAGGACGACGCCGACGACACCCCCTGGACACGCCACTTCACCGGCAGCCTGCTGCCGACCGCCCCCGCGGCCACCGAGGCCGCCGCCGACCTGTCCGTGTGGCCGCCCGCGGGGGCCGAGCGCGTCGACGTGTCCGACCTGTACGAGCGACTCACCGCCAACGGGCACGGCTACGGCCCGCTCTTCCAGGGCCTGCGCGCCGCCTGGCGGCAGGGCGACGACGTGTACGCGGAGATCGACCTGCCGCAGGAGGCGCACGCCGACACGGAGTCCTTCGGGCTGCACCCGGCGCTCTTCGACGCCGCCCTGCACGCCATCGGGCTCGGTGACTTCATCGCCCGCACCGACCGCGCGCACCTGCCGTTCGTCTGGTCCGGCGTCACCCTGCACGCCACCGGCGCCACCACGCTCCGCGTGCGCGTCGCCGCCGCCGGGGCGGACACCGTCACCCTGCTGGCCGCCGACGCCACCGGGCAGCCGGTCGTCTCCGTCGGGTCGCTCGCGCTGCGCGCGCTGTCCGAGGAGCAACTGACCGGTTCGGCGCGGCGCGACGCGCTGTTCCAGGTGGAGTGGACGACCCTCGGCACCCCCATGGACGGAGCCGGGCAGCTCGCCGCGGCGGCGCTCCTCGGCGACAGCAGTCCGGACGCGGGCGCCGCCCTGCCCTTCGTACGCCACACGTACGCGGACCTGGCGGCCCTGACCGCCGCGCTCGACGACGGAGCCGAGCAGCCCGCGACGCTGTTCCTGCCGCTCCTGACGGCCACCGACGCGTCCGCCGGGAGTGGCCGAGCGGCCGAACTCGGCGCGGTGCGGGGCCAGTTGGAGCGGGCTCTTGAGGTCGTGCAGGGCTGGCTCGGTGAGGAGCGGTTCGAGGAGTCCCGGCTCGTCGTGGTGACGCGCGGCGCGGTCGCCACCGCCGCCCCGGACCCCGTGGCCGCCGCCGTGTGGGGCCTGCTGCGTTCGGCACAGTCCGAGCACCCGGGCCGCTTCGTCCTCCTGGACCTCGACCCGGACCAGGACGCCGCCACCGGCGCGGGCGAGGCGCTGGTCGCCGCCGCCCTCACGACGGACGAGCCCGAGGTGGCGCTCCGCGACGGCGCCCTGCGCGCGCCGCGCCTGGCCCGCGTACCGCTTGCCGAGACCGACTCCGCCACCGCTGCCGGGACCGACTCCGCGTCCACCGCCGAGACCGGCCCCTGGGGTGACGGCACCGTCCTGATCACCGGTGGCACCGGCACCCTTGGCGCCCTCATGGCCCGCCACCTGGTCGCCCGCCACGGCGTCCGCGACCTGCTCCTCGTCTCCCGCCGCGGTGACGCCGCGCCCGGCGCCGCCGAACTCCGCGAGGACCTGGAGGAGTCGGGGGCCCGCGTGCGCCTCGCCGCCTGCGACACGGCCGACCGCACCGCACTCGCCGCCCTCCTGGACGAGGTCGGCTCCGGCCTCTCCGCCGTCGTGCACGTCGCCGGAGCCCTCGACGACGGCGTCGTCACCGCCCTGACGCCCGAGCGCCTGGACACCGTCCTGCGCCCCAAGGCCGACGCGGCCCTGAACCTGCACGAGCTGACGGCCGGCCTCGACCTGTCCGCGTTCGTGCTGTTCTCCTCCGCCGCCGGTGTCTTCGGCACCCCCGGCCAGGCCAACTACGCGGCCGCCAACGCCTACCTGGACGCGCTCGCCCAGCACCGCCGCGCCCACGGCCTCCCGGCGACCTCCCTCGCCTGGGGCCTGTGGGCCGAGGCCAGCGAGATGACCGCCCACCTCGGAGCGGGCGAACTGGACCGCAGGACGCGTGCCGGAGCGGCCCCCCTCACCTCGGAGGAGGGCCTGGACCTCTTCGACGCCGCGCACGCCGCGAACCACCCCCTGACCGTCCCGGTCCGCCTCGACCTCGCGGGGCTGCGCGCCCAGGCCGCCGCCGGAAGCGGCGTCCCGCCGCTCCTGCGCACCCTGGTCCGCGCACCCCAGCGGCGCACCGCCGCCGCGGACCGACAGGAGGGCTCCGCACTCGCCCAGCGCCTGGCCGCGCTCCCGGAGGCGGACCGCGAGCAGGAAGTCCTCACGCTCGTACGCGGCCACGCCGCCGCCGTCCTCGGCTACCCGTCGGCCGACGCCGTCGCGCCCGACCGCGCCTTCCGCGAAGTCGGCTTCGACTCGCTCACCGCCGTCGAACTGCGCAACCGCCTCACCGCGGCGACCGGCCTGCGCCTGCCCGCCACCCTCGCCTTCGACTACCCGGCCGCCACCGTCCTGGCCCGCCACATCCTCGAAGAGGTCCTGGGCGCCGACGCCACGGCGCCCGCCCAGGGCACCGCACGGCCGACGGCGGCCACGGCCTCGACGGACGACGACCCGATCGTGATCGTGTCGATGAGCTGCCGCTACCCCGGCGGCGTCAGCACCCCCGAGGACCTGTGGCGCCTCACCGCCGACGGCGTCGACGCCATCGGCGACCTGCCCGGCGACCGCGGCTGGGACGTCGACGCGCTCTACGACCCCGACCCGGACAGCGCGGGCTCCTTCTACACGCGCGAAGGCGGCTTCCTCTACGACGCCGCCGACTTCGACCCGGCCTTCTTCGGCATCTCCCCGCGCGAGGGCCTGTCCATCGACCCGCAGCAGCGGCTCCTCCTGGAGACCACCTGGGAGGCGTTCGAGCGGGCGGGCATCGACCCGGCCACCGCGCGCGGCAGCTCGACCGGTGTCTTCGTCGGCGTCATGTACAACGACTACGCCACCCACCTCCTGAGCGCCCCCGGCGGCCTCGACGACCTGGAGGGCTACGTCGGCAACGGCAGCGCCGCGAGCGTCGCTTCGGGCCGCATCTCGTACTCCTTCGGCCTCGAAGGCCCGGCGGTGACGGTGGACACGGCCTGCTCGTCGTCCCTCGTGGCCCTGCACCTGGCCGCGCAGGCCCTGCGCCAGGGCGAGTGCGACATGGCCCTCGCGGGCGGCGTCGCCGTCATGTCGACGCCCGGCACGTTCATCGAGTTCAGCCGCCAGCGCGGCCTCGCCGCCGACGGCCGCTGCAAGTCCTTCGCTGCCGCCGCCGACGGCACCGGCTGGGGCGAGGGCGTCGGCGTGCTCCTCCTGGAGCGCCTGTCCGACGCCCGCCGCAAGGGCCACCGCGTGCTCGCGGTCGTCCGCGGCTCGGCCGTCAACCAGGACGGCGCGAGCAACGGCCTGACGGCGCCCAACGGCCCCGCCCAGCAGCGCGTCATCCGCGCCGCCCTCGCCAACGCGGGCCTCACGACCACGGACGTCGACGCCGTCGAGGCCCACGGCACCGGCACCACCCTCGGCGACCCCATCGAGGCGCAGGCCCTGATCGCCACGTACGGCAAGGACCGCCCGGCCGACCGGCCGCTGTGGCTCGGCTCGCTGAAGTCGAACATCGGGCACACGCAGGCCGCCGCCGGTGTCGCCGGAGTCATCAAGATGGTCATGGCCATGCGCCACGGCATCCTGCCGCAGACCCTGCACGTGGACGAGCCGACCCCCGAGGTCGACTGGTCGGCGGGCGCTGTCGAGCTGCTGACCGAGGCCCGCGAGTGGGCCGAGCGGGACGGCGGCGCGCCGCGCCGCGCCGGTGTGTCGTCGTTCGGCGTCAGCGGGACGAACGCCCACGTCATCGTCGAGCAGGTCCCGACAGCCGACGAGCCGGTCCGGCCGGACGAGACGTCCGACGGCGCCGAGCCGCTCCTCGCCGCGGTGCCGCTGGCCCTGTCGGCGAAGACCCCCGAGGCGCTGCGCGCGCAGGCCGCCCGGCTGCGGGAACGGCTCCTGACCGACACCGGCCTCCAACTGGACGACGTCGTCTGGTCGTTGGCGACGGCGCGGTCCCGTTTCGAGCACCGGGGCGCCGTCGTCGGACGCGACCGGCAGGACTTCCTCGCGGGGCTCGACCGCCTCGCAGAAGGCGACCTCACGGCCGCCGGGGTCGTCACCGGGCGCGCCGAGAGCGCCGGGCGCCCGGTGTTCGTGTTCCCGGGGCAGGGGTCGCAGTGGGCCGGGATGGCGCGCCAACTCCTGGACGAGTCACCGGTGTTCGCGGAGCGGATGCGGGAGTGCGGTGACGCGCTCTCCGAGTTCGTCGAGTGGGATCTGCTCGACGAACTGAGCGGGGACAACTTCGACCAGGTGGATGTGGTCCAGCCGGTCCTGTTCGCCGTGATGGTGTCGCTGGCCGAGGTGTGGCGTGCGGCGGGTGTGGAGCCCGCCGCCGTCGTCGGTCACAGCCAAGGTGAAATCGCTGCGGCCTGCGTGGCGGGTGCGCTGAGCCTGCGTGACGCCGCCCGTGTGGTGGCGCTGCGGAGCCAGGCCATCCGCGAGCTGTCGGGCAAGGGCGGCATGGTGTCCGTACCGCTGCCGGAGCAGGATGTGCGTGAGCTGATCACCGCCTGGGACGACCGCATCTCGGTCGCGGCCGTCAACGGCCCCGCCCAGGTCGTGGTCTCCGGTGAGCCCGACGCGTTGGAGGAACTGGTCGCCCAGTGCGTCTCCCAGGACATCCGCGCCCGCGCCATCCCCGTCGACTACGCCTCGCACTCCGCGTACGTCGAGCAGATCGAGGAGCGGATCGCCGAGGCGCTCGCGGACGTGGCTCCGCGGACGGCGACGGTCCCGCTGTTCTCCACGCTCACGGGCGCCTGGCTGGACGCCGAGACGCCCATGGATGCGGGCTACTGGTACCGCAACCTGCGCCGGACCGTGCTGTTCGAGCACGCGACGCGCGGCCTGCTCGCCGAGGGCTACGGCCTGTTCGTCGAGATGAGCCCGCACCCCGTCCTCACGGTCCCGGTGCAGGCCACGATCGACGCCGCCGACAGCTCCGCGACCACCCTGGGCTCCCTGCGCCGCGACGAGGGCGGCGCCGACCGCCTCGCCGCGTCCCTCGCCGAGGCACACGTGCACGGCGCGCGGCTCGACTGGAAGGCCCTCGTCCCCGGCGCCCGCGTCATCGCGGACCTGCCCACGTACGCCTTCCAGCGCCAGCACTACTGGCCCGACTTCGCCGTCCCCGATGACGCGGCGGCGTCGACCGTGGACGAGGTGGAGTCCCGGTTCTGGGACGCGGTCGAGCGCGAGGACCTGGAGCAACTGGCCGCCGAGTTGGAGATGGCGGACGGCTCCGCCGCCGGGCTCGGCGAGATGCTGCCCGTCCTCTCCTCCTGGCGGCGGCAGCGCCGCGAGCGCTCCACCGTCGACGCCTGGCGCTACCAGGTCACCTGGAAGCCGCTGACCGGCGGCGCCCTGCCGACGTCCGGGCTCTCCGGGCGCTGGCTGGTCGTGCTGCCGGAGAGCGCGACGGAACAGCCGTGGGTCGCCGACACCGTCGAGGCGCTGGAGCGTGCCGGTGCCGAAGCGGTCGAACTGCGCGCATCAGTCGACGAGTTGACGCGCGAGGCGCTGACCGTGCGGCTCGCGGAGGTCGCCTCCGGTGAGCTGTCCGGTGTGGTGTCGCTGCTCGGCCTCGACGAGACCGCGCACGCCGAGCACTCCGGTGTGCCGGTCGGCCTGGCCGGGACCGTGGCGCTCGTGCAGGCCCTCGGCGACGCCGGGATCGGCGCGCGGCTCTGGACGGTCACCCGGGGCGCGGTGTCGACCGGTCGCAGCGACCGGATCGAGAATCCGACACAGGCGCAGCTGTGGGGTCTTGGCCGGGTCGTGGCCCTGGAACACCCGGACCGCTGGGGCGGCCTGATCGACGTCCCGTCGGCGTACGACACCCGCGCGGGCGCCCGCCTCACGGCGGCCCTCGCCGGGCAGGACGAGGACCAACTCGCGGTACGCGGCTCCGGCGTGCTCGTGCGCCGCCTGGTGCGGGCCGAGTCGGCCGAGGCGTCGAAGAAGTGGTCGCCGCGCGGCACGGCGCTGGTCACCGGCGGTACGGGGGCGATCGGCGGGCATGTGGCGCGCTGGCTGGCCCGTGCGGGTGTCGAGCACCTGGTCCTGACGAGCCGTCGTGGACCGGACGCGCCCGGAGCGGCTGAACTCCGCGCCGAACTGGAGGAGTTGGGCGCCGAGGTCACCGTCGCGGCCTGCGACATCGCCGACCGTGACGCGGTCGCCGGGCTCCTGGAGGGCCTGGCCGCCGACGGCCGCACCCTGCGCTCCGTCTTCCACGCGGCGGGCGTCGGCCAGACGCAGCCCCTGGACGGGATGACCGCGACGGACATCGCGGAGGTGTTCGGCGCGAAGACGGCCGGTGCCACGCACCTGGACGAACTCCTCGACGCCGACGCGCTGGACGCGTTCGTGCTGTTCTCGTCCAACTCCGGTGTGTGGGGCGGTGGCGGTCAGGGCGCGTACGCGGCGGCCAACGCCTACCTCGACGCGCTCGCCGAGGCCCGCCGCGCCCGCGGCCTGACCGCGACCAGCGTCGCCTGGGGCCTGTGGGCCGGTGGCGGCATGGCCGGGGACGACGGCGCGGAGCACCTGCGGCGTCGCGGCCTCGCGGCGATGGCGCCGGAGCGCGCGGTGGCTGCCCTCGCGCAGGCGGTCGCGTACGACGAGACGTTCCTGGCCGTCGCCGACGTGGACTGGGAGCGGTTCGCGCCCTCCTTCACGTCGGTGCGGCCGAGCCCCCTCATCGGGGACCTGCCGGAGGTCCGGCACGCGCTCGCCGAGCCCGAGGCCACGTCGGCCGCCGAGAAGAAGGGCGCCACCGGCTCCGAGTGGGCCGACCGGCTCGCGGCCCTGTCGACGGCGGACCAGGAGCGGCTGCTGCTGGACCTGGTGCGCGGGCAGGCGGCCTCGGTACTCGGCTACGCGGGCGCGGAAGCCGTCGAACCCGGGCGCGCCTTCCGCGAGTTGGGCTTCGACTCCCTCACGGCCGTCGAGGTGCGCAACCGCCTCGCCGCCGCGACCGGCCTGAAGCTCCCCACCACCCTCGTCTTCGACTACCCGACGTCGGCCGTCCTCGCGGGCCACCTGCGGGCGCGGCTCGTGGGCGAGCAGGACGCCGGGCGCACCGCCACGGGCGCGGCCATGACCTCGGCCGGTTCTACGGCAGTCGAGGACGACCCGATCGTCATCGTCTCGATGAGCTGCCGCTACCCCGGCGGCGCCACCAGCCCCGACGCCCTCTGGCGCCTCATCGCCGACGGTGCGGACGCGATGTCCGACTTCCCCGGCGGCCGCGGCTGGGACCTGGAGGCCCTCTACGACGCCGACCCCGAGCAGCGCGGCACCAGCTACGCACGCCAGGGCGGATTCCTCCACGAGGCCGACCAGTTCGACCCGGTCTTCTTCGGGATCTCCCCGCGCGAGGCCCTGGCCATGGACCCGCAGCAGCGGCTCCTCCTGGAAACCTCCTGGGAACTCTTCGAGCGCGCGGGCATCAACCCGGCGACGCTGCACGGCAGCCAGGCCGGTGTGTTCGTCGGCGCGTCCTCGCAGGGCTACGGCTCAGGCCTGCGGGAGACCCCCGAAGGCGTCGAGGGCTACCTCCTCGCGGGCGGCGCGACCAGCGTCATCTCCGGCCGCCTGTCGTACGCGTTCGGCCTTGAGGGCCCGGCGGTGACGGTGGACACGGCGTGCTCGTCGTCCCTGGTGGCCCTGCACCTGGCCGCGCAAGCACTGCGCCAGGGTGAGTGCGACCTAGCCCTCGCGGGCGGCGTCACGGTCATGTCCAACCCCGGCGCGTTCATCGAGTTCAGCCGCCAGCGCGGCCTCGCCGCCGACGGCCGCTGCAAGGCGTTCGCCGAGGCGGCCGACGGCACGGGCTGGGGTGAGGGTGTCGGCCTGCTGCTCCTGGAGCGCCTGTCCGACGCCCGCCGCAACGGTCATGAGGTGCTGGCTGTCGTCCGCGGCTCCGCGGTCAACCAGGACGGCGCGAGCAACGGTCTGACCGCGCCGAACGGCCCGTCCCAGCAGCGTGTGATCCGCGCCGCCCTCGCGAACGCGGGCCTGTCCGCCGCCGAGGTGGACGCCGTCGAGGCGCACGGCACGGGCACCACCCTCGGCGACCCGATCGAGGCCCAGGCGCTCCTCGCCACCTACGGCCAGGACCGCCCCGCCGAGCAGCCGCTGTGGCTCGGCTCGGTGAAGTCCAACCTCGGCCACACCCAGTCCGCCGCCGGTGTCGCGGGCATCATCAAGATGGTCCTGGCCATGCGCCACGGGGTACTGCCCCAGACCCTGCACGTGGACGAGCCCAGCTCGCACGTGGACTGGTCGGCGGGGGCTGTCGAGCTGCTGACGGAGGCCCGGGAGTGGGCCGAGCGGGACGGGGGCGTGCCGCGTCGCGCTGGTGTGTCGTCGTTCGGCGTGAGCGGCACCAACGCCCATGTGATCGTGGAGCAGGCGCCGTTGACGGAGCCCGCCGAGGTGACTGGACCGGTGCTCGACGCGCCGCTGACGACGGTCGTGCCGTGGGTGGTGTCGGGTCGCAGCGCTGAGGCGCTGAGGGCGCAGGCCGAGCGGCTGCGGGAGCACGTCGCCGGGCACGAGGGCCTTGAGCCTGTCGGTGTGGGCTGGTCTCTGCTGTCCGGGCGGGCGGCGCTTGAGCACCGGGCGGTTGTGCTCGGTGAGGGACGCGAGGAGTTCCTGGCCGGGCTGGGGGCGATTGCCGCCAGTGGTCCGGGTGTTGTGACCGGTTCAGTGGTCGAGGGCCGTCTTGGGGTCGTGTTCACCGGGCAGGGCAGCCAGCGGGTCGGTATGGGGCGTGAGTTGTACGAGGCGTTCCCTGTGTTCGCCGATGCGCTGGACGAGGTGTGCGCGCACCTGGACGGGCTGCTGGAGCGTCCGTTGAAGGACGTCATGTTCGGTGCGGATGCCGAGTTGTTGGAGCGCACGGAGTACGCGCAGCCCGCGCTGTTCGCCGTCGAGGTGGCGCTCTACCGCCTGGCCGAGTCCTTCGGGGTGCGGCCGGAGGTGGTCGGTGGGCACTCCATCGGTGAGCTGACGGCCGTGTATGTGGCCGGGCTGTGGTCTCTCGAAGATGCGGCTCGACTGGTGGCCGCGCGCGGTCGGTTGATGCAGTCGCTGCCTGAGGGTGGGGCCATGCTGGCCGTGCAGGCGGCCGAGGCCGAGATGCTGCCGTTGCTTGAGGGCTTGGAGGATCGTGTCGGCCTGGCGGCGGTGAATGGGCCGTCGCAGGTGGTGCTTTCCGGTGAGCGGGTCGCGCTGGGGGGCCTGGAGGAGAAGCTTCGTGGTGAGGGTCGCAAGGTGCGGCGGCTGAAGGTGTCCCATGCCTTCCACTCGCCGCTCATGGACCCGGTCCTGGAGGACTTCCGTGCGGTCGCCGAGAAGCTGACGTACCAGGACACCAGCCTTCCGGTCGTGTCGAACCTGACCGGTCAGCTCGCCACCCCGGACGAGCTGAAGGACCCCGACTACTGGGTCCGCCACATCCGCGAGGCCGTCCGCTTCCACGACGGCCTCGCCACCCTCACCGGCCAGGGCGTGTCGAGCCTCTTCGAGCTGGGCCCCGACTCCGTACTGACGGCGATGGCGCACGACACCGTCACGGACCCGGACGCGCAGGCCGGTCTCATCGCGGCCCTGCGCAAGGACCGCCCCGAGCCGGACACGTTCCTGACCGCCCTCGCCAAGGCACACGTGCGCGGAGTCGACGTCGACTGGGCTCCGCTGTACGCCACAGCCGGGACCCGTGTACGTGTGGACCTGCCCACGTACGCCTTCCAGCACCAGGGCTACTGGCTCCGGCAGACCGCGGGGGCGGCCGACGTCGAGTCGGCGGGGCTCGTCTCCGCGGAGCACCCGCTCCTCGGGGCCGGGATGCCGCTGGCCGACACCGACGGCTATGTCTTCACCGGGCGCCTGTCCCTGGCCACGCATCCGTGGCTGGCGGACCACGCCGTCGCCGGGCGCGTGCTGCTTCCGGGCACCGCGTTCGTCGAGCTGGCCGTGTACGCGGGCGGACAGGTCGGCTGCGGGACGCTCGACGAGCTGACGCTCGGGGCCCCGCTGGTACTGCCCGAACAGGGCAGCGTCCAGGTGCAGTTGCGCGTCGAGGCGCCCGACGCCACCGGGCGCAGGCCGCTGAGCCTGCACTCCCGCCCGGAGCCGGGCGCCGCCGCCGAGGGCCTCGCGGCCGACACCTGGACCAAGAACGCCACCGGCACCCTGACCGAGTCCGCACCGGACGCGGCGACGAACGCGACGGCCGCGGTCTCCGCCGACCTGACCACCTGGCCGCCGCGCGACGCGGAGCCGCTGGCGGTCGACGGGCTCTACGGCGACCTGGCCGAGGCGGGCTTCGACTACGGGCCCGTGTTCCAGGGTCTGCGCGGAGCCTGGCTGCGCGGCGACGAGGTGTTCGCCGAAGTCGAGCTGGAGCAGGACGAGCACACGACGGCCGGTTCCTTCGGCCTCCACCCGGCGATCCTCGACGCCGCCCTGCACGCCCGCGCCGCGAGCGCGGTCACGCGGAGCGAAGACGACAAGCCCGCCGCGGGAGGCCTGCCCTTCACCTGGACCGGCGTCACCCTGCACGCCGCCGGGGCCGCCACCGTCCGCGTACGGCTGCGGCCGAACGGCACGGACGGGGTCTCCCTGGAGGTCGCCGACTCCGCCGGCACACCGGTCGCCTCGGTGGCCGCCCTCCTCTTCCGCCCCATGTCGAAGGAGCTCATCGAGCGGATGAGCGGGGCCGACCCGCACGCGGACTCGGTGTTCCGCGTCGAGTGGAAGCGGCAGCCCGCCGCCACCGCCGCCGAGCCGGTGTCCCTGGCGCTGCTCGGCGACGCCGGTACGGTGCCGACGGCGACGTCGTACGCCGATCTGGCTGCGTTGGGCGCGGCCGTGGACGCGGGGGAGGAGCTTCCGGCGGCCGTGGTGTGGTCGCCCGGCGGCTCGCAGACCACCGGACGTGACGGCCTGGCCCGCCCCGAGGACGTCTCCGCGACGCTGTCCGACGCGCTGGGCGTGGTCCAGGGATGGCTGGCCGACGAGCGGTTCGAGACGTCCCGCCTCGTCGTGCTCACGCGGGGTGGGGTGGTGGTCGACAGCGCCGACAGTGCCGACGCGGCCGCGCCTGACCCGGTCGCCGCCGCCGTGTCGGGCCTGGTGCGCTCGGCGCAGTCGGAGCACCCGGGCCGGTTCGTCCTCGCCGACGCCGACCTGGACGCGTACACGGGCGCCGACTCCGCCACCAGCCCGGCCACCGCGTCTCCGCTCGCCGCCGCCCTCGCCTCCGCCGAGCCGGAAGTCGCCCTGCGCGACGGCGAGGTGTGGGTGCCGCGCCTCGCCCGGGCCGCCCTGACCCCGGCCGGGGACGCCCCCACGCCCTGGTCGACGGGCACGGTCCTGGTCACCGGCGCCTTCGGCGGCCTGGGACGGGTCGTCGTGCGGCACCTCGCCGAACGGCACGGCGTCCAGGACCTGCTCCTGGTGTCGCGCCGCGGCCTCGACGCCGCCGGAGCCGTGGAACTCCAGGCCGAACTGGCCGCGTTGGGCACCGGCGTCACCGTCGCCGCCTGCGACGTCGCCGACCGCGACGCCCTGGCCGCCCTCCTCGCGGAGCGGGGCGCGGACCTGTCGGCGGTGGTGCACGTGGCCGGAGTCCTCGACGACGGCGTCGTGACGTCCCTGACGCCCGAGCGCCTGGCGACGGTCCTGCGCCCCAAGGTGGACGCGGCCCTGAACCTGCACGAGCTGACGGCCGACCTGGACCTGTCCGCGTTCGTCCTGTTCTCCTCGGCCTCCGGAGTCTTCGGCGGCCCGGGCCAGGCCAACTACGCGGCCGCCAACGCCTACCTGGACGCGCTCGCCCAGCACCGCAGCGCCCACGGCCTCCCGGCCACGTCGCTCGCCTGGGGCCTGTGGGCCCAGGACAGCGACATGACGGGCACCCTGGCCGACACGGACCTCAAGCGCATGGCACGCGGAGGCGTCCTCGCGCTCGACACCGCACAGGCCCTGTCGCTGCTCGACCTCGCCCCGGCGAGCGAGCACCCGGCCCTCGTACCGATCCGCATCGACACCGCCGCGCTGCGCACCCAGCCGCCGGAGGCCGTCCCCGCCCTGCTCAGCGGCCTCGTCCGGCCCACCGTCCGGCGTGCGCGCTCCGGCACGGACACCGCACCCGCGGCCGCCCGCGCCGAATCCCTCGCGGACCGCCTCGCGGGCCGCCCGGGCGCCGAGCGCGACCGGATCCTGCTCGACCTGGTCCGCACCCACGTGGCGGGAGTGCTCGGCTACGCGTCCCCGAACGCAGTCGAGCTCAGCCGCGGCTTCCTGGAGCTCGGCTTCGACTCCCTCACGGCCGTCGAACTGCGCAACCGCCTGACCGCGGAGACCGAACTCCGGCTGCCCAGCACGCTGATCTTCGACTACCCGAACCCGGCGGCCCTCGCCGAGCACCTGTCGGAGGAACTGCCCACCACGGTCGGCGCACTCCCCGGCGGCCCCGTCGACCCAGGTGACCTGGACGGCGAGCTGGACCGCCTGGAGAGCGTCCTCAAGGCCGTGGGCGACAGCGCGGGCGGCACCGAGAGGGACCGCGTCGCCGACCGGCTCCGCTCCCTCCTCACGGCCTGGGACAGCTCCCGCCCCACCGACCGCGGCACCGTCGCGGACGACGACCGGGAGCGCGAAGACCTCGAAGGCGCCACCGCCGACGAACTCTTCGACCTGCTCGACAACGAACTTCAGACCCCTTCGGAATCACATCCGAACAGCTCAGACACCGGCTCGGACACCGACCGTCCCGGCCGCTTCGAGGAGGCGCTGTAAATGGCGGACGAGGAGAAGTACCTCGATTACCTGAAGCGGGCGACGGCTGATCTGCGCGACGCCCGCCGCCGGGTGCGCGAACTGGAGGACAACCGCCAGGAGCCCGTGGCCATCGTCGGCATGAGCTGCCGCTACCCGGGCGGCGTGACCACGCCCGAGGACCTGTGGCGCCTCGTGGCCGACGGCACCGACGCCATCTCCCCGTTCCCCACCGACCGCGGCTGGGACACGGACGAACTGTTCGACCCGGACCCGGACAACCAGGGCACCAGCACCACCGCCGAGGGCGGCTTCCTCTACGACGCCCCCAAGTTCGACGCCTCGTTCTTCGGCGTCTCGCCGCGCGAGGCCCTCGCGATGGACCCCCAGCAGCGCCTCCTCCTGGAGACCGCCTGGGAGGCCATCGAGCGCGCGGGCATCGACCCGGTCTCGCTGCGCCGCAGCCGCACCGGTGTCTTCGCCGGTGTCATGTACTACGACTACGCGACGCGCCTGCACGCCCTGCCGGAAGGCGTCGAGGGCTACATCGGCACCGGCAACGCGGGCTCCGTCGTCTCCGGCCGCGTCGCCTACACCCTCGGCCTCGAAGGCCCCGCGGTGACCGTCGACACGGCCTGCTCGTCCTCCCTCGTCGCCCTGCACCTGGCCGCCCAGGCGCTGCGCCAGGGCGAGTGCACCCTCGCCCTCGCGGGCGGCGTCACCGTCATGCCCACGGCGGGCACCTTCGTCGACTTCAGCCGCCAGCGCGGCCTGTCGACGGACGGCCGCTGCAAGTCCTTCGCCGCCTCCGCCGACGGCACCGGCTGGGGCGAGGGCGCGGGCCTCCTGCTCCTCGAACGCCTCTCGGACGCCCGCCGCAACGGCCACAAGATCCTCGCCGTCGTCCGCGGCTCCGCCGTCAACCAGGACGGCGCCAGCAGCGGCCTCACCGCGCCCAACGGCCCGTCCCAGCAGCGCGTCATCCGCGACGCCCTCACCAGCGCCGGCCTGAAGCCGGGCGACATCGACGCCGTCGAGGCCCACGGCACCGGCACCACGCTCGGCGACCCCATCGAGGCCCAGGCCCTCATCGCCACCTACGGCAAGGACCGCTCCGAGGAACAGCCCCTGTGGCTCGGCTCGTTGAAGTCCAACATCGGCCACACCCAGGCCGCTGCCGGAGTCGGCGGCGTCATCAAAATGGTGATGGCCATGCGGCAGGGCGTCCTGCCGAAGACCCTGCACGTGGACGAGCCCACCCCCCAGGTGGACTGGGAGGCCGGGGCCGTCGAGCTGCTCACCGAGTCCCGCGAATGGCCGGGCCGCGAGGGCAGCGGGCCGCGCCGCGCGGGCGTCTCGTCGTTCGGCGTCAGCGGTACGAACGCGCATGTCATCGTGGAGCAGGCGCCGGTCGATGAGCCGGAGTCCGGCGAGGCCGGGAAGCCTGAGCCCGGGAAGGCTGAGGCTGGAGAGCCCCTCGCGCCTTCGGTCTCTTCGGTCGTGTCGGGTGTGGTCCCGCTGGCGTTGTCGGCGAAGTCGCCGGAGGCGTTGCGGGCGCAGGCGGGACAGGTGCGGGAACTTCTGCTCGCGCGGGACGGCCTCGAACTGGGTGATGTGGCTTGGTCGTTGGCGGTGTCGCGGTCGCGGTTCGAGCATCGGGCTGTGGTCCTCGGCGGTGATCGGGACGAGCTGCTCGCCGGGCTTGCCGAGCTGGCCCAGGGCGACGCGACTGCCAAGAGCGTTGTCACTGGGCGGGCGCTGGGTGGATCGGTCCGTCCGGTGTTCGTGTTCCCGGGGCAGGGGTCGCAGTGGGCCGGGATGGCGCGTGAACTGCTCGACTCCAGCCCGGTGTTCGCGGAGCGGATGCGGGAGTGCGGGGACGCGCTCTCGGAGTTCGTCGAGTGGAATCTGCTCGATGAGCTGAGCGGGGACAACTTCGACCGGGTGGATGTGGTCCAGCCGGTGTTGTTCGCGGTGATGGTGTCGCTGGCCGAGGTGTGGCGTGCGGCGGGTGTGGAGCCCGCCGCTGTCGTCGGGCACAGCCAGGGTGAGATCGCCGCCGCGTGCGTCGCGGGGGCGCTGACCTTGCGGGATGCGGCGCGTGTCGTGGCGCTGCGGAGCCTCGCCATTCGTGAGCTGTCGGGCAAGGGCGGGATGGTGTCCGTGCCGCTGCCCGAGGGCGAGGTGCGTGCGCTGATCGCCGCGTGGGACGGGCGGATCGAGCTGGCCGCCGTCAATGGTCCTGCTCAGGTGGTCGTTTCCGGCGAGCCCGAGGCCCTGGAAGAGCTGGTCGCCCAGTGCGTCGCCCAGGACATCCGCGCCCGCACCATCCCCGTCGACTACGCCTCCCACTCCTCCTACGTGGAGCAGATCGAGGCCCAGACAGCCCAGACGCTGGCTTCGGTGACCCCGCAGGCGGCGCGGATCCCGCTGTACTCCACCCTGACCGGCGAGTGGCTGGACGCCAACACTCCGATGGATGCGGGCTATTGGTACCGCAACCTCCGTCAGACCGTCCTCTTCGAGCACGCCACCCGAGGCCTCCTCGTCGAAGGCCACAGCCTGTTCGTCGAGATGAGCCCGCACCCGGTGCTCACCGTCCCGGTGCAGGCGACCATCGACGCCACGGACAGCCCCGCGGCCACCCTGGGCTCCCTGCGCCGCGACGAAGGCGGCGCCGACCGCCTCGCCGCCTCCCTCGCCGAAGCACACGCGCACGGCGCGGAGCTGGACTGGAGCGCCCTCTTCCCCGGCCCCCGCACCACCGTCGACCTCCCCACCTACCCCTTCCAGCGCGACCACTACTGGATGGTGGCCCCGGACGGCGACGCGGACGACGAGGCCGCCGCGCTGAGCGTGGACGAGGTCGAGTCGCGGTTCTGGGAGGCCGTGGAGCGCGAGGACCTGGAGCAGTTGACGTCCACGCTCGTCGACGTGGACGAGCGTTCGCTGAGCGCGGTCCTGCCGGGGCTCGCGTCCTGGCGGCGGCAGCGGCGCGAGCGGTCCACGCTCGACGGCTGGCGCTACCGGGTCACCTGGAAGCCGCTGCCGAGCGGACTTCCGACCGCCGCGCTCTCGGGGCGCTGGCTCGTCGTCGTACCGGAGAGCGCCACGGAACGGGAGTGGGCGGCGGGCGCCGTCGACGCGCTGACGCGTGCCGGTGCGGAGGTCGCGGAACTGGCCGTGTCTTCGCAGGAGTTGACGCGTGAGACGTTGGCCGAGCGCCTGCGGCAGGCGGTGGCGGCCGACGGTACGGAGCCCGCCGGTGTCGTGTCCCTCCTGGGGCTCGACACGTCCGCGCACGCGGAGCACCCGGGCGTGCCCGTCGGTCTCGCGGGCACTGTCGTGCTGGTGCAGGCACTCGGCGACACCGGGATCGGCGCTCGGATGTGGGCGGTGACCTCCGGTGCCGTGTCCATCGGGCGCAGCGACCGCGTGGAGAGCCCCGCCCAGGCGCAGTTGTGGGGTCTTGGCCGGGTCGTGGCCCTGGAGCACCCGGACCGCTGGGGCGGTCTGATCGACCTGCCGCAGGCGTACGGCGAGCGCGTCGCATCGCGGTTCGCGGCGGCCCTTGCGGGCGCGAACGCGGGCTCGGATTCCGGTGCGGGCTCGGGCGCTGAGGATCAGCTCGCGGTGCGGGACACGGGCGTCTTCGCACGCCGCTTCGCGCACGCCCCCCTGGAGACCGGCACGGGTACGGAGCCGGAGTGGTCGCCGCGCGGCACCGCGCTGGTCACCGGCGGTACCGGCGCGATCGGCGGGCATGTGGCGCGCTGGCTGGCCCGTGCGGGCGTCGAGCACCTGGTCCTGACGAGCCGTCGTGGCCCGGACGCCCCGGGCGCCGCCGAGTTGAAGGTCGAGCTGGAGGAGCTGGGCGCCGGAGTCACCCTCGCGGCCTGCGACATCGCCGACCGTGACGCCGTCGCCGGGCTCCTGGAGGGTCTGGCCGCCGACGGCCGCACCCTGCGCTCCGTCTTCCACGCGGCAGGCGTGAGCCCGGCGTACACCGTCGAGGACATGACCCCCGCCGACATCGCGGAGGTGTTCGGCGCGAAGACGGCCGGTGCCACGCACCTGGACGAACTCCTCGACAGCGACGCGCTGGACGCGTTCGTGCTGTTCTCGTCCAACTCCGGCGTGTGGGGCGGTGGGGGCCAGGGCGCCTACGCGGCGGCCAACGCCTACCTCGACGCGCTCGCCGAGGCCCGCCGCGCCCGCGGCCTCAGTGCCACCTCCGTCGCCTGGGGCGCCTGGGGCGGCAGCGGCATGGCGGCGGCCGAGGAGGCCGAGGAGCACCTGCGGCGCCGGGGCGTGACGGCGATGGCGCCGGAGCGCGCGGTGGCGGCTCTCGCACAGGCGGTCGCGTACGACGAGACGTTCCTGGCCGTGGCGGACGTGGACTGGGAGCGGTTCGTGCCCTCGTTCACGTCGGTGCGGCCGAGCCCGTTCCTCGGGGACCTGCCGGAGGTGCGGCGGGCGCTCGCCGGGCCCGAGACGGCGGTCGTGTCGCCCACGCGGGGCTCGGGCACGGGCTCGGAGTGGGCCGACCGGCTCACGGGTCTCGCGGAGCGCGAGCAGGAGCGACTGCTGCTCGATCTGGTGCGTGGGCAGGCGGCCTCCGTCCTCGGCTACGCGGGCGCGGAAGCCGTCGAACCCGGGCGCGCCTTCCGCGAGTTGGGGTTCGACTCGCTCACGGCCGTCGAGGTGCGCAACCGCCTCGCCGCCGCGACCGGCCTGAAGCTCCCCACCACCCTTGTCTTCGACTACCCGACGTCGGCCGTCCTCGCTGCTTACCTGCGGGCGCAGTTGACCGGCGACAGCAAGCCGGGCGCGGCCCCGAGCGGGACGGTCGCCCCGGCCGGAACGGGCGCCGGAGTCGAGGACGACCCGATCGTCATCGTCTCGATGAGCTGCCGCTACCCCGGCGGCGCCACCAGCCCCGACGCCCTCTGGCGCCTGGTCTCCGACGGCACCGACGCCATCTCCGTCTTCCCCGCCGACCGCGGCTGGGGCCCCGACGGACTCTTCCAACCCGAGGAGGGCCGCGCCGCCGAGGCGAGCTTCGCCGCGCAGGGCGGATTCCTCTACGACGTCTCCGAGTTCGACGCCGGACTCTTCGGGATCTCCCCGCGCGAGGCCCTGGCCATGGACCCGCAGCAGCGGCTCCTCCTGGAAACCTCCTGGGAACTCTTCGAGCGCGCGGGCATCGCTCCGTCGGCCCTGCACGGCAGCAGCACCGGCGTCTTCGTCGGCGCCTGCGCCCAGGGCTGGTCCGCGGGCCTGGCCAACGCGCCGGAAGGCGTCGAGGGCTACCTCATGACGGGCGACGCCACCAGCGTCATCTCCGGCCGCCTCTCGTACTCCTTCGGCCTCGAAGGCCCGGCCGTCACCGTCGACACGGCCTGCTCGTCGTCCCTCGTCGCCCTGCACCTGGCCGCGCAGGCCCTGCGCCAGGGAGAGTGCGACCTCGCCCTCGCGGGCGGCGCCACCGTCATGGTCAGCCCGGCGGCCTTCCACGAGTTCAGCCGCCAGCGCGGCCTCGCCGCCGACGGCCGCTGCAAGCCCTTCGCGGAGGCCGCGGACGGCACCGGCTGGGGCGAGGGCGTCGGCCTGCTGCTCCTGGAGCGCCTGTCCGACGCCCGCCGCAACGGCCACGAAGTCCTCGCGGTCGTCCGTGGCTCCGCGATCAACCAGGACGGTGCCAGCAACGGCCTGACCGCCCCCAACGGCCCGTCCCAGCAGCGCGTCATCCGCGCCGCCCTCACCGGTGCCGGACTCACCGGCGCCGACGTCGACGCCGTCGAGGCCCACGGCACCGGCACCACCCTCGGCGACCCCATCGAGGCCCAGGCGCTCCTGGCCACCTACGGCAAGGACCGCCCTGCCGAGCAGCCGCTGTGGCTGGGCTCCATCAAGTCCAACATCGGCCACACCCAGTCCGCCGCGGGCGTCGCCGGAATCATCAAAATGGTCATGGCGATGCGTGCGGGCGTCCTGCCGCAGTCCCTGCACGTGGACGAGCCGAGCACGCACGTCGACTGGTCGGCCGGCGCCGTGGCGCTGCTCGACGAGGCGCGTGCCTGGCCGGAGGCCGGGCGCCCCCGCCGCGCGGGCGTGTCCTCGTTCGGCGTGAGCGGCACCAACGCCCACGTCATCGTCGAGCAGGCACCGACGGCCGAGCCCACGGCCGCGGCCCAGCCGGTCACCGGCACGCCCACGACCGCCCTGCCCTGGCTGGTGTCGGGCCGCAACGCCGACGCGCTGCGCGCCCAGGCCGACCGCCTCCGCGAGCACGTCGTCACGCACACCGACGCCGACCCGGTCGCCGTCGGCTGGTCCCTCCTCTCGGGCCGCTCCTCCCTCGAACACCGCGCCGTCGTCCTCGGCCGGAGCCGCGAGCAGTACCTGACCGGCCTGGAGGCACTGGCCTCCGGCGGCCACGGGCCGGGAGTGGTGTCGGGTTCGGTGGTCGAGGGGCGTCTTGGGGTCGTGTTCACCGGGCAGGGCAGTCAGCGGGTCGGTATGGGCCGGGAGTTGTACGAGGCGTTCCCTGTGTTCGCGGATGCGCTGGACGAGGTGTGTGCGCACCTGGACGGGTTGTTGGACCGGCCGTTGAAGGACGTCATGTTCGGCTCGGATGCCGAGCTGCTGGAGCGCACGGAGTTCGCCCAGCCTGCTCTGTTCGCGGTCGAGGTGGCGTTGTTCCGTCTGGCTGAGTCGTTCGGGGTGCGCCCGGAGGTGGTCGGCGGGCACTCCATCGGTGAGTTGGCCGCCGCGTATGTGGCGGGGTTGTGGTCCCTCGAAGATGCGGCTCAACTGGTCGCTGCACGTGGTCGGTTGATGCAGGCGCTGCCCGAGGGCGGGGCGATGCTCGCGGTGCAGGCCGCCGAGGCGGACGTAGTGCCGTTGCTGGATGGTCTCTTGGAGAGCGTGGGTGTGGCGGCGGTGAACGGGCCGTCGCAGGTGGTGCTTTCCGGTGAGCGGGCCGCGCTGGAGGGCCTGGAGGGCAAGCTTCGTGGTGAGGGCCGTAAGGTCCGCTGGCTGAAGGTGTCCCACGCCTTCCACTCGCCCCTCATGGACCCCGTCCTGGAGGACTTCCGCAAGGTCGCCGAGAAGCTGACGTACCAGGACACCAGCCTTCCGGTCGTGTCGAACCTGACCGGTCAGCTCGCCACCCCGGACGAGCTGAAGGACCCCGACTACTGGGTCCGCCACGTCCGCGAGGCCGTCCGCTTCCACGACGGCCTCGCCACCCTCACCGGCCAGGGAGTCTCGACACTCCTGGAGTTGGGCCCGGACTCCGTGCTGACGGCGATGGCGCACGACACGATCACGGACCCGGACGCGCAGGCGGGCCTGATCGCGGCGGTGCGCAAGGACCGCGCGGAGGCGGACACGTTCCTGGCGGCTCTCGCGCAGTTGCACGTGCGCGGAGTCGAGGTCGACTGGGCGCCGTTGTACGTCCCGGTCGAGGCGCGGCGCCGTGTGGACCTGCCCACGTACGCTTTCCAGCGGCGCCGTTACTGGCCGAGTGCGGCCGTGCGGGGCGCGGGCGATGTGTCGGGTACGGGGCTGGTGTCGGCCGGGCACCCGCTCCTTGGGGCGGCCGTGCCGCTCGCGGGTACGGACGGGTACCTGTTCACGGGTCGTCTGTCGGTGGCCACGCATCCGTGGCTGGCGGATCACGCCGTGGGCGGGCAGGTGTTGCTGCCGGGGACGGCGTTCGTGGAGTTGGCCGTGCGGGCCGGTGACGAGGTGGGTTGCGGGGTGCTTGAGGAGCTGACGTTGGCGGCTCCGCTGGTGCTGCCGGAGCGTGGCGCCGTGCAGTTGCAGGTCAGCGTCGGCGCCGCGGACGACGACGGGCGGCGGAGCGTCGCCCTGCACTCCCGCGAAGAGCGTGACGACCACGCGGACGACGGCGGGTGGACCGCCCACGCGAGCGGTGTCCTCTCCGGCGCCGGGCAGCCGCAGGCCGGGTTCCGGCTCGCCGAATGGCCGCCGCGCGACGCCGTCGAAGTCGACGTCGAGGACCTGTACCGGCACCTGACGGAGCTGGGCTTCGCCTACGGAGACGCCTTCCAGGGGCTGCGCGGAGCCTGGCGGCGCGGCGACGAGGTCTTCGCCGAGGTCGCCCTGCCGGAGGAACAGCACCAGAACGCCGAGTCCTTCCGGCTGCACCCAGCCCTCCTCGACGCGGCCCTGCACGTGCTCGGCCTCGGCGTGCTCCGCGACGACACGGAGGCCGACGGCGAGAGCGGCGGCGCCCGGCTGCCGTTCGCCTGGACCGGCGTCTCGCTGCACGCGACCGGCGCCTCCGCCCTGCGCGTCCGGCTGACCCCGACGGGTGACGGCGGCGTGGCGCTCGCCGTCGCCGACGGGCTCGGCGACCCGGTCGCCACCGTGGGCTCCCTGGTGTTCCGGCCGGTCGAGGTGGACCGGCTCGGCGCGGGGGCCGCCGACGACTCGATGTTCCATGTCGCCTGGCAGCGGCAGGCCGTGGCGCCCGCGGAGCAGGTGCCGTCGGCGCAGCTCGGCACGGGCGGGACGGTGCCCGGGGCGCCGACCTTCGCGGACCTCGCGGCGCTGGGTGCCGCGGTGGACGCGGGGGAGGAGGTTCCGGCGGCGGTGGTGTGGTCGGCCGGGGCCGCGCCGGTCGACGGCGGCGACGATCGCGGCGGCTCCGCTGCCGTCGACGGCCGCGACGTCTTCGTACGGCCGGAGTCCGTTTCCGCCGCGCTGGCCGAAGCCCTCGCCGTGGTGCAGGCCTGGCTCGCCGACGAGCGGTTCGCCGACGCGCGGCTCGCCGTGGTGACGCGGGGGGCCGTGGCCGCCGGGGACACGGTGGCCGATCCGCTGGGTGCCGCGGTGTGGGGGCTGGTGCGGTCGGCGCAGTCCGAGCACCCGGGGCGGTTCGTGCTCGTGGACGCGGATGCGGACGGAGGCGTGGTCGCCGAGTCGTCGCTGGCCGCCGTCCTTGCCTCGGGCGAGCCCGAGGTGGCGCTGCGGGGCGGCGAGGCGTGGGTGCCGCGGCTGACGCGCGTCGCCGCCGAGCCGGCCGCGGAGGTGACCGCCCCGTTCGGCGCGGGCACCGTCCTCGTCACGGGTGCCTTCGGCGGCCTGGGACGCGTCGTGACGCGGCACCTGGCCGAGCGGCACGGCGTACGCGACCTGCTCCTGGTCTCGCGGCGCGGCAACGACGCGGCCGGAGCCGCGGAACTCACCGCTGAACTCGCCGAGTTGGACGTCAACGCCACAGTGGCCGCGTGCGACATCGCCGACCGCGACGCGCTGCGCGCCCTCCTTGAGCGGACCGGCGGCGAACTGTCGGCGGTCGTCCACGTGGCGGGCGTACTCGACGACGGTGTGATCACGTCCCTGACGCCCGAGCGCCTGGACACGGTCCTGCGTCCGAAGGTGGACGCCGCGCTGCACCTGCACGAGCTGACGGCCCACCTGGATCTGTCCGCGTTCGTCCTGTTCTCCTCCGCCGCCGGAGTCCTCGGCGGCGCCGGGCAGGCGAACTACGCGGCGGCGAACGCCTTCCTGGACGCCCTCGCGGCCACCCGCCGAGCCCAGGGCCTGCCCGCGACCTCCCTCGCCTGGGGCCTGTGGGCGCAGGGCAGCGACATGACCGGCAAGCTCGCCGGTGCGGACCTGGAGCGCATGGCGCGCGGCGGCGTCGCCGCACTGTCCACGCGGGAGGGCCTGGCCCTCCTGGACACCGCGGTGACCCTGACCGCACCGCCGCACGCGACGGCCCCCGCCGCGCTCGTCCCGCTCCGCCTGGACACCGCGTCCCTGCGGGCCACCGCGGGCACGGACGCCGAGGCGATCCCGGCGCTGCTGCGCGGCCTGGTCCGCGCCCCCCTGCGGCGGACCGCAGCAGGAGCCACGACGAGCGCGCCCACCGGCCAGGCCACGCTCCTCGCCCAGCTCGCCGGGCTTGACGCGGCGGAGCGCGACAAGGTGCTCACCGAACTGGTCTGCACGCACGTCGCGGCGGTCCTCGGCTACGAGTCCGCTGCCGCCGTGGAGGCCCACCGCGCCTTCCGCGAGCTCGGCTTCGACTCCCTCACGGCCGTCGAACTGCGCAACGCCGTGAACGGGGCCACCGGCCTGCGCCTGCCCGCCACCCTGATCTTCGACTACCCGAACCCGGCCGCCCTCGCGGCCCACCTGGCCACCGCCCTTCCCCTGGGCGAGGGGCCGGGCGGCGGCGGACCCTCGGTGCTCGACGAACTGGACCGCCTGGAGTCGTCGCTCCTTGCGATGGAGGCGGACGGCGGCATCGTCCACTCGAAGATCACCATCCGGCTCCAGAGCCTGCTCTCGCGGTGGAGCGCACCCCAGGGCCAGGGCCCCGCCGGCGCGGGTCCGCAGGACGACGACCTGGACCTGGACGCCGTATCGGACGAGGAACTCTTCAACGCGCTCGACGACGAACTCGGAATCGACTGACGTGCCTCGATCCCCGGGAGCACCTGAAGCCCCGCAAGCAGCCGAAGTCCCCGAAGTACCCGAAGTACCCGAAGCAATCGACCGCACGACCAGCGCCACCAGCGCGGCCTTCATCAACACCACGAGGAGCTGACGACCAGATGTCGAACGAGGAGAAGCTTCGGGATTACCTCAAGCGGACGACATCCGACTTGCGTCAAGCTCGTCGCCGTCTGCGCGAGGTGGAGGAGCGGGACCAGGAGCCCATCGCCATCGTGTCGATGAGCTGCCGCTACCCCGGCGGTGTCCGCACCCCGGAGGAGCTGTGGCAGCTCGTCTCCGAGGGCACCGACGCCCTGACCCCCTTCCCCACCGACCGCGGCTGGAACGCGGACGCGCTGCACGACCCGGACGGCGACGACACCCCCTACGCCCGCGTGGGCGGATTCCTGCACGACGCCGACCGGTTCGACGCCCCGTTCTTCGGCATCTCGCCCCGCGAGGCGCTGGCCACCGACCCGCAGCAGCGCCTGCTCCTGGAGACCTCCTGGGAGCTGTTCGAGCGCGCGGGCATCGACCCGGCCTCGCTGCGCGGCAGCCACACCGGCGTCTTCGCCGGCGTCATGTACCACGACTACGCCTCCCGGCTGCACTCCGTGCCCGAGGACGTCGAGGGCTACCTCGGCACCGGCGCGTCCAGCAGCATCGTGTCCGGCCGTGTCGCCTACACCTTCGGCCTTGAGGGCCCGGCGGTCACCGTCGACACGGCCTGCTCGTCGTCCCTGGTCGCCCTGCACCTGGCCATCCAGGCGCTGCGCCAGGGCGAGTGCTCCCTCGCCCTCGCGGGCGGCGTCACCGTGATGTTCACGCCCGGCACGTTCGTCGACTTCAGCAAGCAGCGCGGCCTCGCCTCCGACGGCCGCTGCAAGCCGTACGCCGACGCGGCGGACGGCACCGGCTGGGGCGAGGGCGCGGGCCTGCTGCTCCTGGAGCGCCTGTCCGACGCGCGCCGCAACGGCCACCAGGTCCTCGCGGTCGTCCGTGGTTCCGCCGTGAACCAGGACGGCGCGAGCAACGGCCTGACCGCGCCGAACGGCCCGTCCCAGCAGCGCGTCATCCTCCAGGCCCTCGCCAACGCCCACCTGGCCCCCGAGCAGATCGACGCCGTCGAGGGCCACGGCACCGGCACGACCCTCGGCGACCCCATCGAGGCCCAGGCCCTGATCGCCACCTACGGCCAGGACCGGCCCGCCGGCCGGCCGCTGTGGCTGGGCTCCGTCAAGTCCAACCTCGGCCACACGCAGGCCGCCGCCGGTGTCGCGGGCATCATGAAGATGGTCATGGCGATGCGGGCGGGCGTCCTGCCCCAGACCCTGCACGTCGACGAGCCGAGCACGCACGTCGACTGGTCCGCCGGCGCCGTGGAACTCCTGACCGTGGCCCGCGCCTGGTCGGAGCGCGAGGACGGCGTGCCGCGCCGCGCCGGTGTCTCGTCCTTCGGCGTGAGCGGTACGAACGCCCACGTCATCGTGGAGCAGGCCCCGGCGGAGGAGCCCGCCGAGGCCCCCGACGAGCCCGCGGCCCCCGCGCCTGCCACCGCCCTCCCGTGGCTGGTGTCGGCCCGCACCGCCGACGCACTGGGCGCACAGGCCGCCAAGCTCCGCGAGCACGTGGCCGCCCGCACCGACCTCGACCCCGTCGACGTCGGCTGGACCCTCCTGTCGGCCCGTGCCCTGCACGAGCACCGCGCGGTCGTGTTCGGCCAGGACCGGGAGCAGTTCCTCACCGGCCTGGAGGCGCTGGCGTCCGACGGCCCCGCGGTCGTCTCGGGCGCTGTGGCCGAGGGCCGCCTCGGCGTCGTCTTCACCGGCCAGGGCAGCCAGCGGATCGGCATGGGGCGTGAGCTGTACGAGACGTTCCCGGCCTTCGCCACGGCCCTGGACGAGGTGTGCGGACACCTCGACCCGCTTCTCGACCGGCCCCTGAAGGACGTCGTGTTCGGCACGGACGCCGGACTCCTTGAGCAGACGGGGTACGCGCAGCCCGCGCTGTTCGCCGTCGAGGTGGCCCTCTACCGCCTGGCCGAGTCCTTCGGCGTGCGCCCCGAGATCGTCGGTGGCCACTCCATCGGCGAGCTGACGGCCGCGTATGTGGCCGGGCTGTGGTCCCTGGAGGACGCGGCCCGACTGGTCGCCGCGCGCGGCCGGTTGATGCAGGCCCTGCCCCGGGGCGGCGCCATGCTCGCCGTCCAGGCCGCCGAAGCCGACGTGCTGCCGCTCCTTGAGGGCGCGGAGGACCGTGCCGGTCTGGCCGCCGTGAACGGCCCGTCGCAGATCGTGCTCTCCGGCGACCGCACGGTCCTGGAGGGCCTGGAGGAGAAGCTTCGCGGTGAAGGCCGCAAGGTCCGCTGGCTGAAGGTGTCCCACGCCTTCCACTCGCCCCTGATGGACCCGATCCTGGACGAGTTCCGCGCGGTCGCGCAGGGCCTCGCGTACCAGGACCCGAAGCTGCCCGTCGTCTCCAACGTCACGGGTGAACTCGCGGAGTCCGACCAGCTGAAGGACCCCGACTACTGGGTCCGCCACATCCGTGAGGCCGTCCGCTTCCACGACGGACTCGCCACCCTCACGGGCTTCGAGGCGTCCACGCTCCTCGAACTCGGCCCGGACGCCGTCCTGACGGCGATGGCGCACGACACCCTCACCGAGACGGACGCCCAGGCCGGACTCGTCGCCGCCGCCCGCAAGGACCGCCCCGAACCCGACACGTTCCTCACTGCCCTCGCGCAGCTGCACGTGCGCGGCATCACGGTCGACTGGACGCCCCTGTACGCCCCCGTCGAGTCCCGCGACCGCGTCGACCTGCCCACGTACGCCTTCCAGCACCAGAGCTACTGGCTGCACGCCCCGGCCCTCACCGGCGACGTCACCTCGGCCGGACTCACCGACGCCGACCACCCGCTGCTCGGCGCGGCCGTCCAGGTCGCCGGGAGCGACGCCCGGCTCTTCACGAGCCTGCTGTCGGTCGACGCGCACCCCTGGCTCGCCGACCACGTCGTCGCCGACCGGACGCTCCTGCCCGGCACGGCCTTCGTCGAACTGGCCGTGCGCGCCGGTGACGAGGTCGGCTGCGACCTGCTCGAAGAGCTGATCCTCGAAGCCCCGCTCGTCCTGCCCGACGACGGCACCGGCGTTCAGCTCCAACTGTGGGTCGAGGAGCCCGACGCCACCGGGCGCCGCCCCTTCACCCTGCACTCGCGGCGCCAGAACGACGTCCCCGACGAGCCGTGGACCCGGCACGCGGCCGGTGTGCTGGCAGCCGCCGACCCGTCGGCCGCACGGCCCACGGGCGCCGACACGGGCCTCGCCCAGTGGCCGCCGACCGGCGCCGTCGCCGTGGAGACCACCGAGCTGTACGCGGGCTTCGCCGCCGCGGGCCTCGGCTACGGCCCGGCCTTCGAGGGCGTACAGGCCGCATGGCGCCTCGGTGACGAGGTGTTCGCCGAGGTCGCCCTCGCGGACGGACAGCGCGACGACGCGAGCGCGTACGCGCTGCACCCGGCGCTCCTCGACGCGAGCCTGCACGGGCTCGCCCTGACCACCGTCGGCGACGACGACACGGCGGGCGCCCGGCTGCCGTTCTCCTGGACCGGCGTGACCCTGTACGCGACCGGAGCCTCCGCGCTGCGCGTCCGCCTCACGCCCGCCGCGTCCGGCGCCGTGTCCCTCACCCTCGCCGACGCCTCCGGCGAACCCGTCGCCACCGTCGACTCCCTCGTCCTGCGCGCCCTCGCCGCCGGGGAACTGGACGCCGCGTCCGGCGGCGACGACTCACTGTTCCGCGTGGACTGGACCGTGGTGTCCGCGCCCGCGCCCGCCACGAGCGGCCCGTACGCCGTCCTCGGCACCGACGAACTGGGCCTGCGCGCCGCACTGGCCGCCACCGGCGCGCCGGTCACCGCCTACGCGGACGTGGCCGCCCTGGCCGCCGCCGTGCGCGACGGCGCCGCGCTGCCCGAGTCCGTCTTCGTGACCCGCGTCGGCGACACCGACGACGGCGACACCGCCGGATCCGTACGCGCCTCCCTGTACGACACGTTGGGCGTCGTGAGGGAGTGGCTGGCGTTCGAGGACGGCGCCGAATCGCGACTCGTCGTGGTGACTTCCGGCGCCGTGGGCGTCGGCTCCGGCGACGTGGTGTCGGCCGCGGGCGTGGTCGACGCGCCCGTGTGGGGCCTGGTGCGGTCGGCGCAGTCGGAGAACCCGGGGCGTCTGGCCCTGGTGGACGTCGACGGTGGTGAGCAGGCGCTCGCGCTGGTGCCGGGTGTGCTCGGTCTCGACGAGCCGCAGGTGGCGGTGCGCGGGGACGTGGTGTGGGTGCCGCGGCTCGCGCGGGCCGTCGGCGGTGTCCTGGAGGTGCCCGCCGGTGAGTCCTGGCAGTTGGGCGTCACCGGCCGGGGCACCCTGGAGAACCTGGCGCTGCTGCCCGTGGCCGACGACGCCGACGAGTTCGGCGGCAGGACCCTCGCGACGGGCGAGGTGCGGGTCTCCGTACGCGCCGCCGGTGTGAACTTCCGCGACGCCCTCATCGCGCTCGGCATGTACCCCGGCGACGCGGTGATGGGCACCGAGGGCGCGGGCGTCGTCGTCGAGGTCGGCCCCGGCGTGACGGACCTGGCCGTCGGCGACCGCGTCCTCGGACTCATCGACGGTGGCTTCGGGCCGCTGGCGGTCGCCGACGCGCGCATGCTCGCGCCGATGCCGGAAGGCTGGTCCTTCGCGCAGGCCGCGTCGGTGCCGACGGTGTTCCTCACGGCGTATTACGCCCTGCGGGACCTGGCTGCCCTGGAAGCGGGCGAGTCTGTCCTCGTGCACGCCGCCGCCGGTGGCGTGGGCATGGCCGCGGTGCAGCTCGCCCGGCACTTCGGCGCCGAGGTGTACGGCACGGCGAGCACCGGCAAGTGGGACGTGCTCCGCGCGTCCGGCATCGAGGACGCGCGCATCGCCTCCTCGCGCACCCTCGACTTCGAGGCGTCCGTGCTCGCGGCCAGCGACGGCCGGGGTGTGGACGTGGTTCTGAACTCTCTCGCGCGGGAGTTCGTGGACGCGTCGCTGCGGTTGCTGCCGCGTGGCGGGCGGTTCGTGGAGATGGGCAAGACCGACCTCCGCGACCCGAGCGCCGTGGCCGACGCCCACCCGGGCGTGGAGTACCGGAACTTCGACCTCGCCGAACTGTCCCCCGACCGCGTCCAGGAGATGCTGGCGGAGGTCCTGGCGTTGTTCGAGCGGGGTGTGTTGTCGCCGTTGCCGGTCAAGGCGTGGGATGTGCGGCGTGCGCCGGAGGCGTTCCGCTATCTGAGCCAGGCCCGGCATGTGGGCAAGGTCGTGCTGACGTTGCCGCCTGTCTTCGACGGGCGGGGCACGGTGCTTGTGACTGGTGCGCTGGGTGGTCTGGGGCGGGTTGTGGCCCGGCATTTGGTGGAGCGGCATGGTGTGCGGGACTTGCTGTTGGTGTCGCGTCGGGGTGAGGACGCCCCGGGTGCGGGTGAAGTGCGCGCGGAGCTGGAGGGGTTGGGGGCTTCGGTTGCCATCGTGGCATGCGATGTCGCTGACCGTGCGGCGCTGGCCGGACTGATCGACTCTGTACGTGATGACCTGGGCGCGGTCGTGCATGTGGCGGGTGTCGTGGACGACGGTGTGTTGACGTCGCTGACGCCGGAGCGGTTGGACACGGTGCTGCGTCCGAAGGTGGACGCGGCGGTGAATCTGCATGAGGTGACGGCGGGTCTTGATCTGTCGGCGTTTGTGTTGTTCTCGTCGGCTGCGGGTGTGCTGGGCAGTGCGGGGCAGGCCAATTACGCGGCTGCGAATGCCTTCTTGGATGCGTTGGCTCAGTACCGCCGTGCTCAGGGGCTGCCTGCGACGTCGCTTGCGTGGGGTTTGTGGGCGGACCAGGGTGGTATGGCTGGTGCGTTGGCGGATGAGGACATCGACCGGATGAACCGGGCCGGTGTCGCCGCGCTGTCGGCCGAGGAAGGCCTCGCGCTCCTCGATGCCTCGCTCGCGCAGCCCGACGGCGCCCTCGTCCCCATGAAGCTGCACCTCGACACGCTGCGCCGCCAGTTCGGCGCGGACGTGCCCCCGCTGTTCCGCGGCCTCATCCGTGGCGGCGGACGTACCCGCCGCGTGGTCGAGGCCGGCCCCGCGGCGGCCGGGACCTCGCTCGCCGACCAACTGGCCGCGCTGGCCCCCGAGAACCGCGAGCGCGCCCTCCTCGACCTCGTCCGCGCCCAGGTGGCCGCCGTGCTCGGCTACGCCTCCGGTGACGACGTGGCGCCCACCAAGGCGTTCAAGGAGCTGGGCTTCGACTCGCTGACCTCCGTCGAACTCCGCAACCGCCTCAACGCGGCGACCGAGCTGCGGCTGCCCGCCAGCCTCGTCTTCGACTACCCGACGCCCAAGGTCCTCGCCCAGTACCTCGGCACCGAGATCCTCGGCGACCTCGCGGCCGCCCAGGGCGCGGCCGGCGGCCGCGGCGCGCAGGTGGCGGTCGCGGCCCAGGACGAGCCCATCGCCATCGTCGCGATGAGCTGCCGCTTCCCCGGTGGCGTCCACACCCCCGAAGACCTGTGGCGGCTGCTCACCGACGGCGAAGAGGCCATCACCGAGTTCCCGGAGGGCCGCGGCTGGGACACGGCGTCCCTCTACGACCCCGACCCCGACCGCGTCGGCACCAGCTACGCCCGCGAGGGCGGATTCCTGCACGACGCGGGCGAGTTCGACGCCTCCTTCTTCGGCATCTCGCCCCGCGAGGCCCTCGCCATGGACCCGCAGCAGCGCCTGCTCCTGGAGACCTCCTGGGAGGCCATCGAGCGCGCCGGAATCGACCCCGCCACGCTGCACGGCAGCCCCACGGGCGTCTTCGCCGGACTCATCTACCACGAGTACGGCTCCCAGCTCGCGAGCGTCCCCGAAGACCTCGGCGGCTACCTCGGCACCGGCAGCTCCGGCGCCATCGCATCGGGCCGCATCTCGTACTCCTTCGGCCTCGAAGGCCCGGCCGTCACCGTCGACACCGCGTGCTCCTCCTCCCTCGTCGCCCTGCACCTCGCCGCGCAGGCGCTGCGCCAGGGCGAGTGCTCGCTGGCCCTCGCGGGCGGTGTGACGGTCATGCCCACGGCGGGCACCTTCCTGGAGTTCAGCCGCCAGCGCGGCCTGGCCCCCGACGGCCGCTGCAAGCCGTTCGCGGCCGCCGCCGACGGCACCAGCTGGGGCGAGGGCGTCGGCATGCTGGTCCTGGAGCGCCTGTCCGACGCCCGGCGCAACGGCCACCAGGTCCTCGCGGTCGTCCGTGGCTCCGCGGTCAACCAGGACGGTGCCAGCAACGGCCTGACCGCCCCGAACGGCCCGTCCCAGCAGCGCGTCATCACCCAGGCCCTCGCCAACGCCCGCCTCACCACCACGGACGTGGACGCGGTCGAGGCCCACGGCACCGGCACGCCCCTCGGCGACCCCATCGAGGCCCAGGCCCTCATCGCCACGTACGGCAGGGAGCGCCCGGCCGACCGGCCGCTGCTCCTCGGCTCCGTGAAGTCCAACATCGGCCACACGCAGGCCGCCGCCGGTGTCGCCGGTGTCATCAAGATGGTCATGGCGATGCGCCACGGCGTCCTGCCGCGCACGCTGAACATGGACGCTCCGACCCCCGAGGTCGACTGGTCGGCGGGCACCGTGGAACTCCTGGCGGAGTCCCGCGCCTGGCCCGAGCGTGACGGCGGCGCGCCGCGTCGCGCGGGCGTGTCGTCGTTCGGCGTCAGCGGGACGAACGCGCACGTGATCCTGGAGCAGGGCCCGGCGGCCGATGAGCCGGGGGCCGACGAGAGCGGTGACGTGCCGTCGCCGGTGCTCGCGGGCGTCGTACCACTGGCGCT
This sequence comes from Streptomyces sp. NPDC041205, assembly GCF_055591765.1. Lineage (NCBI taxonomy): Bacteria > Bacillati > Actinomycetota > Actinomycetes > Kitasatosporales > Streptomycetaceae > Streptomyces > Streptomyces sp. NPDC041205. The sequence continues at coordinate 242,262 of NZ_JBVIZH010000010.1, forward strand.
CTCGGCGAAGAACGAGGGCGCGCTGCGGGACCAGGCCGCACGCCTCCGGGACCACCTGATCACAGGCGAAAGCCTCGAACTGACAGATGTGGCCTGGTCGTTGGCGGTCGCGCGCTCGCGGTTCGAGCACCGAGGTGTCGTCCTCGGCCGGGACCGGGACGAACTCATCGCCGGGCTCGCCGAGCTGGCTCAGGACGACGCGAGCGCGCAGAACGTGGTCACGGGGCGGGCGCAGGGCGGCACGGTTCGCCCGGTGTTCGTGTTTCCGGGGCAGGGGTCGCAGTGGGCCGGGATGTCCCGTGAACTGCTCGACTCCTCAACGGTGTTCGCGGAGCGGATGCGGGAGTGCGGTGACGCGCTCTCCGAGTTCGTCGAGTGGGATCTGTTCGAGGAGCTGAGCGGGGACAACTTCGATCAGGTGGATGTGGTCCAGCCGGTCCTGTTCGCCGTGATGGTGTCCCTGGCCGCCACCTGGCAGGCGGCCGGCGTGCAGCCCGCCGCTGTGGTCGGCCACAGTCAGGGTGAGATAGCGGCCGCGTGCGTCGCGGGTGCCTTGACCTTGCAGGATGCCGCCCGTGTGGTGGCGCTGCGGAGTCTGGCGATCCGGGAGCTGTCGGGCAAGGGCGGCATGGTGTCCGTGCCGCTGCCCGAGGCCGACGTGCGTGAGCTGATCACCGCGTGGGACGACCGCATCTCGGTCGCCGCCGTGAACGGTCCCGCTCAGGTCGTGGTCTCCGGCGAGCCGGACGCGCTGCAGGAGCTGGTCGCGCAGTGCGTGGCCCGCGATGTCCGCGCCCGCACGATCCCCGTCGACTACGCCTCGCACTCCGCGTACGTCGAGCAGATCGAGGCCCAGATCGCCGAGGCCCTGGCCGGGGTGACCCCGCAGGCCGCCGAGGTCCCGCTGTACTCGACCCTGACCGGTGCGTGGCTGGACGCCGACACCCCCATGGACGCGGGGTATTGGTACCGCAACCTGCGCCAGACCGTCCTCTTCGAGCACGCCACCCGTGGGCTCATCACCGAGGGCCATGACCTGTTCCTGGAGATGAGCCCGCACCCGGTGCTCACCGTCCCCGTCCAGGCCACCATCGAGGCCGCCGGGCGCGAGGGCGCGGCCGCGTCCCTCGGCTCCCTGCGCCGCGACGAAGGCGGCGCCGACCGCCTCGCCGCCTCCTTCGCCGAGGCTCACGCGCACGGCGCCGAACTGGACTGGAAGGCGCTCTTCCCGGGCGCCCGTACCACCGTCGACCTGCCCACGTACGCCTTCCAGCGCCAGCACTACTGGCTCCTGTCCCCGGAGCAGGAGGCGGGCGCCGAGCCCGCACCGGTCGTGGACGAGGTGGAGGCGCGGTTCTGGGAGGCCGTGGAACGCGAGGACCTGGAGGGCCTCGCCGCCGAGCTGGAGGTGGCGGACGGTTCCGCCGCCGGGCTCGGCGAGGTCCTGCCCGTCCTGTCGTCGTGGCGGCGGCAGCGGCGCGAGAAGTCCACCGTGGACAGCTGGCGCTACCGGGTCACCTGGAAGTCGCTGGCGAGCGGTGCGCTGCCCGGGCCGGTCCTGACGGGCCGCTGGCTCGTCGTCGTACCGGAGGAGGCCGCCGCGCATCCGTGGGCCGCCGGTGTCACCGATGCGCTGGCGCAGGCCGGTGCGGAGGTCGCCGAAGTCCGCGTCAGCGGCGCGGAGTTGAACCGGGAGGCGCTGGCCGGGCGGCTGCGCGAGCAGCTCGCCGGCACCCCCGACGGGGCGGAGCCGGTCGGCGTGGTGTCCCTGCTGGCCCTCGCCGAGGACCCGCATCCGGAGCACCCCGTGCTGCCCGCCGGTCTCGCGGGCTCCGTGGCGCTCGTCCAGGCCCTGGGCGACGCCGGGACGGACGCGAAGCTGTGGGTGATCTCCAGCGGCGCCGTCTCCACCGGACGCAACGACCAGGTGGAGAGCCCCGCCCAGGCGCAGACCTGGGGCCTCGGCCGTGTCGTGGCCCTGGAGCACCCCGAGCGCTGGGGCGGCCTCGTCGACCTGCCCGCCACGCCCGACAGCCGCGCCGCGGCCCGGCTCGCCGGGATCCTCGCGGGCGTCGGCGACGAGGACCAGCTCGCCGTACGCGGCTCCGGGGTCTTCGTGCGCCGCCTCGTCCGCGCCGAGCCCGCCGCGCCCGCGAAGGGCAAGACCGCCGGGTCCGCGCAGGGCAAGTGGACCCCCCGCGGCACCGTCCTCATCACCGGCGGCACCGGCGCCCTCGGCCCCCACATGGCGCGCTGGCTGGCCCGCGAGGGTGCCGAGCACCTCGTCCTGACCAGCCGCCGCGGCCCGGACGCGCCCGGCGCCGCCGAACTCCGCGCCGAACTGGAGGGCCTCGGCGTCCAGGTGACCATCGCGGCCTGCGACGTCGCCGACCGCGACGCCGTCGCCGCGCTGCTCGACCGGCTCGCCGCCGACGGGCACACGCTGCGCGCCGTCATCCACGCGGCCGCCCTCATCGAGCTGGCGCCGATCGCCACCACCACGCTCGACGAGTTCGCCGAGATCGTCGCCGCGAAGGTCGCGGGAGCCGTCGTCCTCGACGAACTCCTGGACGACACGCGGCTCGACGCGTTCGTGCTGTTCTCGTCCATCGCGGGCGTCTGGGGCAGCGGCGACCACGCCGCGTACGCCGCCGCCAACGCGCACCTCGACGCCCTCGCCGAGCACCGCAGGGCGCGCGGACTGACCGCGACCTCCATCGCCTGGGGCGTGTGGAACGTCGTCAACCCGCACCTGAGCGGCAGCGCGCCGATCGACGTCGACCCGGAGCAACTGCGCCGTCAGGGACTGCCGTTCCTCGACCCCGACCTCGCGTTCGCGGGCATGCGGCAGGCCCTCGACGACGACGAGACGTTCCTGGCCCTCGCCGACGTGGACTGGGACCAGTTCGTGCCCGTGTTCACCTCGCGGCGCGCCCGCCCGCTCCTCGCCGACCTGCCCGACGCCCAGCGCGTCCTCGCGGCCCAGGGCGGCGCCGAGGCGGAGGCGGACGGCGGCGACACGTCGTCCAAGGCGGCCGCGCTGCGGGAGCGCCTGACCGGCCTCGCCGGACCCGAGCAGAACCGCGTCCTGCTCGACCTCGTCCTCACCCACGCGGCCGCGGTGCTCGGCTACGAGTCCGCGCAGGCCCTCGACCCCGAGCGGGCCTTCCGCGAGTTCGGCTTCGACTCGCTCACCGCCGTCGACCTGCGCAACCGGCTCGGCGCCGGCACCGGCCTGAAGCTGCCCACCACGGTCGTCTTCGACCACCCCAACGGCACCGCCCTGGCCGCGTTCCTGCGCACCCAGGTCCTCGGCGCCGACAAGGCCGCCACCGCCGCGCCGGTCGCACCCGTCGCCGCGGCCACCGACGAGCCCATCGCCATCGTCGCGATGAGCTGCCGCTACCCCGGTGGCATCAGCAGCCCCGAGCGCATGTGGGAGGTCCTGGAAGGGCGCGCCGACGTCGTCGGCGGCTACCCCGCCAACCGCGGCTGGGACATCGCCCACCTCTACGACCCGGACCCGGAGACCCCCGGCACCACCACGACCAGGGGCGGCGGCTTCCTGCACGACGCGGGCGCCTTCGACCCGGCCTTCTTCGGCATCTCGCCGCGCGAGGCCCTGGCCATGGACCCGCAGCAGCGCCTGCTCCTCGAAACCTCCTGGGAGGCCTTCGAGCGCGCCGGGGTCGACCCGCGCGCGGTCCGTGGCGAGGCCGCCGGAGTGTTCGTCGGCACCAACTACCAGGACTACGGCACCGGCCCCGGCCAGGTGTCCGCCGGATCCGAGGGCCACATCCTCACCGGCAGCGCGCCCAGCGTCATCTCCGGGCGCATCGCCTACACCTTCGGCCTCGAAGGCCCCGCGGTGACGGTCGACACGGCCTGCTCGTCGTCGCTCGTCGCCATGCACCTGGCGGCGCAGGCGCTGCGCCAGGGCGAGTGCTCCCTCGCGCTCGCCGGAGGCGTCGCCGTCATGTCGTCGCCCGGCGCGCTGATCGCCTTCAGCCAACAGCGCGGCCTCGCCGCCGACGGCCGCTGCAAGGCCTTCGCGGCCGCCGCCGACGGCATGGGCATGGCCGAGGGCGTCGGCATGGTGCTCCTGGAGCGCCTGTCCGACGCGCGCCGCAACGGGCACAAGGTCCTCGCGGTCGTCCGTGGCTCCGCGATCAACCAGGACGGTGCCAGCAACGGCCTGACCGCCCCCAACGGCCCGTCCCAGCAGCGCGTCATCCGCGCCGCCCTCGCCAACGCCCGCCTCACGCCCGCCGACGTCGACGCCGTCGAGGCCCACGGCACGGGTACGACGCTCGGCGACCCCATCGAGGCCCAGGCCCTGCTCGCCACCTACGGCCAGGAGCGCCCGGAGACCGGCGAACCCCTGTGGCTGGGCTCCATCAAGTCCAACATCGGGCACAGCCAGGCCGCGTCCGGCGTCGCGGGCGTCATGAAGATGGTCCTCGCCATGCACCACGGCGTACTGCCCCAGACCCTCCACATCGACGAGCCGACCCCCGAGGTCGACTGGACCGAAGGCGCCGTCGAGCTGCTGACCGAGGCCCGCGACTGGCCCGAGCGAGGCGACGCGCCCCGCCGCGCCGGTGTCTCCTCCTTCGGCATGAGCGGTACGAACGCCCACGTCATCTTGGAACAGCTCCCGGCCGCCGAACAGCCGGGGCCCGTCGGCGCCGACACCGACGACGGTGCTGCCGTGCCGTCGCCGGTGGTGGCCGGGGTCGTGCCGCTGGCGCTCTCGGCGAAGACCGAGGGCGCGCTGCGGGACCAGGCCGCGCGCCTCCGGGAACACCTCGTCACGCGGGACAGCCTCGAACTGGGCCATGTGGCCTGGTCGTTGGCGGTGTCGCGGTCGCGGTTCGAGCACCGGGGCGTCGTCCTCGGGCGGGACCGGGAGGAACTGCTTGCCGGGCTTGAGGCGCTGACTCAGGAGGACGCCGCTGCCACGCAGGTGGTGTCCGGACGGGCGCTGGGCGGCATCGTCCGGCCGGTGTTCGTGTTTCCGGGGCAGGGGTCGCAGTGGGCCGGGATGGCGCGTGAACTCCTTGACTCCAGTCCGGTGTTCGCGGAGCGGATGCGGGAGTGCGGGGACGCGCTCTCGGAGTTCGTCGAGTGGAATCTGTTCGATGAGCTGAGCGGGGACAACTTCGACCGGGTGGATGTGGTCCAGCCGGTGTTGTTCGCGGTGATGGTGTCGCTGGCCGAGGTGTGGCGTGCGGCGGGTGTGGAGCCCGCCGCTGTCGTCGGGCACAGCCAGGGTGAGATCGCTGCCGCGTGCGTCGCGGGGGCGCTGACCTTGCGGGATGCGGCGCGTGTGGTGGCGCTGCGGAGCTTGGCGATCCGGGAGCTGTCGGGCAAGGGCGGCATGGTGTCCGTACCGCTGCCCGAGGGTGAGGTGCGTGCGCTGATCACCGCCTGGGGCGGGCGGATCGAGTTGGCTGCCGTGAACGGCCCCGCCCAGGTCGTCGTTTCCGGCGAGCCCGAGGCCCTGGAAGAGCTGGTCGCCCAGTGCGTCGCCCAGGACATCCGCGCCCGCACCATCCCCGTGGACTACGCCTCCCACTCCTCCTACGTGGAGCAGATCGAGGCCCAGATAGCCGAGGCCCTGGCGGACGTATCTCCCCAGGTGGCCGAGGTGCCGCTGTTCTCGACGCTCACGGGGGAGTGGCTTGACACCAACACCCCGATGGATGCCGGGTATTGGTACCGCAACCTGCGTCAGACGGTCCTGTTCGAGCACGCCACCCGAGGCCTCCTGGCCGAGGGCCACGGCCTGTTCCTGGAGATGAGCCCCCACCCGGTCCTGACCGTCCCCGTCCAGGCCACCATCGACGCGACCGACAGCCAGGCCGTCACCCTCGGCTCCCTGCGCCGCGACGAAGGCGGCGCCAACCGGCTCCTCGCCTCGATCGCCGAAGCACACGCCCACGGGGCCGAGTTGGACTGGGCAGCCCTCTACCCGGGTGCCCGCGCCACCGTCGACCTGCCCACGTACGCCTTCCAGCGCGACCACTACTGGCTGCTCGCCCCGCAGGAGGAGGAGCAGCCGGAAGGCGCGCCGCTCGCCACCGACGAGGTGGAGTCGCGGTTCTGGGACGCCGTGGAGCGCGAGGACCTGGAAGGCCTCGCGGCCGAGCTGGACGTGGCCGACGGCCCGGCCGCCGAGCTTGGCGCGGTCCTTCCCGCCCTCTCGTCGTGGCGGCGGCAGCGGCGCGAGCGGTCCACGCTCGACAGCTGGCGCTACCAGGTCGCCTGGGAGCCCCTCGCGGGCGAGCTTCCGGCCGCCGGTCCGACGGGCCGCTGGCTGGTCGTCGTACCGGAGGAGTCGTCGGAGCAGGGTGCCGCCGGGCCGCTCGCGTGGACCGAGGCCGTCACCGAGGCCCTGGCGCGCTCCGGCGCCCAGACGACCGAACTCCGCGTCGCCGCAGGCGGGATGACGCGCGAGGCGCTGGCCGAGCGGCTGCGCGAGCACGCCGCCGGACCGGACGCGGAACTGTCCGGTGTGCTCAGCCTCCTCGCCCTCGACGGGTCCGCGCCCGCCGACCAGCCGGGAGTCTCCGCCGGTCTCGCCGGAACCGTCACCCTCGTGCAGGCCCTCGGCGACGCCGGGATCGGCGCGCGGATGTGGGCGGTGACCAGTGGCGCCGTCGCCACCGGTCCCGCCGACCACGCCGCCCTGCCCCCGCAGGCGCAGGTGTGGGGCCTCGGCCGGGTCGCGGCCCTGGAGTGCCCCGACCGCTGGGGCGGCCTCGTCGACCTGCCGCAGGACCCCGACCAGCGGGCCCTGTCCCAGCTCGTCGGGATCCTCGCCGGTGCCGGTGACGAGGACCAGCTCGCGGTGCGGCAGGCGGGCGTGCTCGTGCGCCGGTTCGTGCGGGCGCCGCTCGGCGCGGGCGTGACGCCGCCGTGGACGGCGCGCGGCACGGCGCTCGTCACCGGCGGTACGGGGGCGATCGGCGGGCATGTGGCGCGCTGGCTGGCCCGCGAGGGCGTCGAGCACCTGGTGCTCACCAGCCGTCGCGGCCCGGACGCCCCCGGCGCCGATGAACTCCAGGCGGAACTGGAGGAGCTGGGCGCCAAGGTGACCGTCGCGGCCTGCGACGTGGCCGACAGGGACGCCGTCGCCGGGCTCCTCGGCCGACTCGTCGAGGACGGGCACACGCTGCGCTCCGTGTTCCACGCGGCGGGCGTCGGCCAGGGCCAGCCCCTCGCGGAGACCACGGCCGCCGACATCGCCGACGTCCTGGAGGCGAAGGTCGCGGGCGCCGCCCACCTCGACGCGCTCCTCGACACCGACGCGCTGGACGCGTTCGTGCTGTTCTCGTCCAACGCGGGCGTGTGGGGCAGCGGCAGCCAGGGCGCCTACGCGGCCGCCAACGCGCACCTCGACGCCCTCGCGGAGCGGCGCCGGGCGCGCGGCCTGACCGTCACCTCCGTGGCGTGGGGCCTGTGGGCCGGGGGCGGCATGGCCGGGGACGACGGCGAGGAGCAGTTCCGCCGCCGTGGCCTGCGGCCGATGGCACCGGACCTCGCGGTCGCCGCGCTCGCCCAGGCCGTCGCGCGCGACGAGACCTTCGTCGCCGTCGCCGACCTGGACTGGGAGCGGTTCGCGCCCGCCTTCACCTCGGCGCGGACGAGCCCGTTCATCGGGGACCTGCCCGAGGTGCGCCGGTACGCGCGGTCCCTGGCCGCCGAGCCGGAGGCCGACGCGGGCACTGGCGACGACGCGGCCGCCGGTCTGCGCCGCCGCCTGGCCCCGCTCACCGAGCCGGAGCGCGAGGTGATCCTGCTCGACATCGTGCGCACGCACGCGGCCGCCGTGCTCGGCTACACCGGAGCGGAGTCCGTCGACGCCCACCGCGCCTTCCGCGAGCTGGGCTTCGACTCCCTGACGGCCGTGGAGGTCCGCAACCGCCTCAACAAGGCCACGGGGCTGCGGCTGCCCGCCACCCTCGTGTTCGACTACCCGACGTCCGTCGTCCTGGCCCAGTACCTGCGGACGCAGTTGCTCCAGGACGACACCGCCGGGGTGGACTCCACCCTCCAGGAACTGGACCGCCTGGAGGCGGGCCTCAGCTCCATCGCGCCCGACGACAGCGCCCGCATGCGCATCACGATGCGCCTGGAGGCACTGATGTCGAAGTGGAAGGGCGCGGACGCCGAGGCGCCGGCCGACGGCGAGGAAGTCTCCTCGCGGCTCGAGTCGGCGTCCGCCGACGAGGTCTTCGACTTCATCGACAAAGAACTCGGCATGTCTTGAATCAGTACAGCCTGAATCAGTCCGACCGGGCCGGTGCACGGCCCGGTCGGCCCGACCGGTGCGGTTTTTCTGTGACTACGCGAACAGGTGAGTTTCCGATGGCGGACCAGCAAAAGCTCCTCGACTACCTCAAGCGGGTGACCGCCGACCTCCACGAGACGCGCCAGCGGCTGCGCGACGCCGAGGCGGAGGAGCCCGAGCCCATCGCCATCGTCGGAATGAGCTGCCGCTACCCGGGCGACGTCAGCAGCCCGGAGGACCTGTGGCGGCTCGTGGCCGAGGGCCGCGACGCGCTCTCCGCCTTCCCCACCGACCGGGGCTGGGACGTCGAGGCCCTCGGCGGCCGCACGGAGGACGGCGACGGCGACCCGGAGCGGCCCGGGCGCGGCGGTGGCTTCGTCTACGACGCCGGTGACTTCGACGCCGCCTTCTTCGGGATCTCGCCCCGCGAGGCCATGGCCATGGACCCCCAGCAGCGCCTCCTCCTGGAGGCCGTGTGGGAGACCTTCGAGCGGGCCGCCATCCCGCCGACCTCCCTGCGCGGCAGCCGCACCGGCGTCTTCGTCGGCGCCACCGCGCAGGGCTACGGCCCCGCCCTGATGGCGTCGCCCGACAACGTCGACGGCTACCTGCTCACCGGTGACGTCTCCAGCGTCATCTCCGGCCGCGTGTCGTACGTCTTCGGCCTCGAAGGCCCGGCCGTCACCGTCGACACGGCCTGCTCGTCCTCCCTCGTCGCGCTGCACCTGGCCGCGCAGGCCCTGCGCCAGGGCGAGTGCGACCTCGCCGTCGCCGCCGGTGTCGCCGTCATGGTCACCTCCGGCGCGTTCGCGGAGTTCAGCCGCCAGGGCGGCCTCGCCTCCGACGGCCGCTGCAAGCCCTTCGCCGAGGCGGCCGACGGTACCGGCTGGGGCGAGGGCGTCGGCGTCCTCGCCCTGGAACGCCTCTCCGACGCCCGCCGCAACGGCCACCAGGTCCTCGCGGTCGTCCGTGGTTCCGCCGTGAACCAGGACGGCGCGAGCAACGGCCTGACCGCCCCCAACGGCCCCTCCCAGCAGCGCGTCATCCGCCAGGCCCTCGCGGCCGCCCGCCTCGCCACCGACGACATCGACGCCGTCGAGGGCCACGGCACCGGCACGGTCCTCGGCGACCCCATCGAGGCCCAGGCCCTCCTCGCCACCTACGGCCAGGACCGCCCCGCCGACCGGCCGCTGCTCCTCGGCTCCGTGAAGTCCAACATCGGCCACACCCAGGCCGCTTCGGGCGTCGCCGGAGTCATCAAGATGGTCATGGCGATGCGCCACGGCATCCTGCCCGAGAACCTCCACACGGACCGCCCCAGCACCCACGTCGACTGGACGGCGGGCGCCGTCGAACTCCTCGACCGGGCCCGCGACTGGCCCGACGCCGGACGCCCCCGCCGCGCGGGCGTCTCGTCCTTCGGCGTGAGCGGCACGAACGCCCACGTCATCGTGGAGCAGGCCCCCACGGACGAACCCGCACCCGCAGGGACGCCCCCGACGGCGGCCGCGACACCCAAGGCCGCCGCACCGTGGCTGGTGTCGGGCCGCAGCGCCCAGGCGCTGCGCGCCCAGGCCGAACGGATACGTGACCACGTCACCGCCGACGAGGACCTCCGGCCCGTCGACGTGGGCTGGTCCCTCCTGTCCGGCCGCTCCTCCCTCGAACACCGCGCCGTGCTCTTCGGTCAGGACCGGGACGCGTTCCTGTCCGGCCTGGAGACGGTCGCCTCCGGCGGCGAAGGACCGGGAGTGGTGTCGGGCTCGGTGGCCGAGGGCCGCCTCGGCGTCGTGTTCACGGGGCAGGGCAGCCAGCGGGTCGGCATGGGACGGGAGCTGTACGACACGTTCCCCGTCTTCGCCGATGCGCTGGACGAGGTGTGCGGTCACCTGGACGGGCTGCTGGAACGTCCCCTGAAGGACGTCATGTTCGGCACGGACGCCGAGCTGCTCGCACAGACGGGGTACGCCCAGCCCGCGCTGTTCGCCGTGGAGGTGGCGCTGTTCCGCCTGGCCGAGTCCTTCGGGGTACGGCCGGAGATCGTGGGCGGGCACTCCATCGGTGAGTTGGCCGCTGCGTATGTGGCGGGGTTGTGGTCCCTCGAAGATGCGGTTCAACTGGTCGCCGCGCGCGGCCGGTTGATGCAGGCGCTGCCCGAGGGCGGCGCGATGCTCGCGGTGCAGGCCGCCGAGGCCGACGTGCTGCCGCTCCTGGACGGCCTCTCGGAGAGCGTGGGCGTGGCGGCCGTGAACGGCCCCGCCCAGATCGTGCTCTCCGGTGACCGCACGGCCCTGGAGGGCCTGGAGGAGAAGCTTCGCGGCGAAGGCCGCAAGGTCCGCTGGCTCAAGGTCTCCCACGCCTTCCACTCACCCCTCATGGACCCCGTCCTGGAGGACTTCCGCGAGGTCGCCGGGAGCCTGACGTACCAGGACACCACCCTCCCGGTCGTCTCGAACGTCACCGGGCGCCTCGCCACCGCGAGCGAGCTGAAGGACCCCGGCTACTGGGTCCGCCACATCCGCGAGGCCGTCCGCTTCCACGACGGAGTGGGCGCGCTCACCGGCTTCGGCGTGGCGACCCTCCTCGAGCTGGGCCCGGACTCCGTCCTGACGGCCATGGCGCACGACACCCTCGCCGAGACGGACGCCCAGGTCGGCCTGATCGGCGCCCTGCGCAAGGACCGCCCCGAGCCGGACACGTTCCTGACGGCCCTCGCCAAGGCACACGTGCGCGGAGCCGACGTCGACTGGACGCCCCTGTACGCGCCTGTCGAGTCGCGCGACCGCGTCGACCTGCCCACGTACGCCTTCCAGCACGAGCGCTACTGGCCGCGTCCCGGCGTCGGCGGCACCGGAGACGTGCACGCGACCGGGCTGAGCCCGGCGGAGCACCCGCTGTTCGGCGCCGCTGTCGCGCTCGCCGACATGGACGGCTACCTCTTCACGGGCAGACTCTCCCTGACGACCCACCCGTGGCTCGCGGGCCACGCCCTCGGCGGCACGGTCCTGCTGCCCGCCACGGCCTTCGTCGAGCTCGCCCTGCACGCCGGGCACCGCGTGGGCTGCGCGCACCTGGAGGAGCTGACCCTGCAGGCGCCCCTGGTCCTGCCCCAGCGTGGCGCAGTGCAGGTGCAGCTCGCCGTGGGCGCCGCCGACACCTTCGGGCGCCGCCCGGTGAACCTCTACTCGCGCCCCCAGCAGACGACCTCCGACGAGCTGTGGTCCGACGAGCCCTGGCAGCGCCACGCCACCGGCACGCTCGCCCCCGCCCCGGCCGCCGCCCCCGCCGAAGCCGACCTCAGCCAGTGGCCCCCGGCCGACGCCGAACAGGCCGACACCGACGCGCTGTACGACAGCCTCGCCGCCGCCGGATTCAGCTACGGCTCGGCGTTCCAGGGCCTGCGGTCGGTGTGGCGGCGCGGCGACGAACTCTTCGCCGAGGTCGCGCTGCCGGAGGACGACCAGGACGACGCCGCCGCGTACGGCCTGCACCCCGCGCTCCTCGACGCCGCCCTGCACCCGCTGGGCCTCGGCACCTTCGTGTCCGACACCGAGCAGGGCCGCATGCCCTTCTCCTGGACCGGTGTGACGCTGCACGCCACGGGCGCGTCCGCGCTGCGGGTGCGCCTCACCGCCGCCGGGACCGACGGCGTGGCCCTCGTCGTCGCCGACGCCTCCGGCGAGCCCGTGGCCGCCGTCGACTCCCTCGTCCTGCGGCCCCTCGCGGTGCCGGACGCGGGCGCCGAACAGGGCGGTCGCCACGACTCGCTGTACCGCGTCGACTGGAGCGTGGCGTCCGCGTCGGCTCCCGCGCCGGGCGGGTCCTACGCGGTCCTTGGCGCGGACGAGTCGGGGCTGCGCGCGGCCCTGGAGCGCGCCGGAGCGACGGTCGCGGCGTACCCGGACGTGGCCGCCCTCGCGGCGGCGGTCGACAGCGGTGCCGCTGTCCCGGAGTCCGTCTTCGTCCCCTGCGTCACGGCCGCCGACCGCGCACCGGGCGTCGCCGGGAACGTGCGCGCCTCCCTCAACGACGCCTTGCGCGCCGTGGGGGAGTGGCTGGCCTTCGAGCGCGGCGACGAGTCCCGTCTCGTCGTGGTGACCTCCGGCGCCGTGGGCGTGGGCGCCGGTGACGTCGTGGCGGAGGCGGGCCTCGTGGACGCCCCGGTGTGGGGTCTGATGCGGTCGGCGCAGTCGGAGAACCCGGGGCGTCTCGTCCTGGTGGACGTCGACGGTGGTGAGCAGGCGCTCGCGCTGGTGCCGGGTGTGCTCGGTCTCGACGAGCCGCAGGTGGCGGTGCGCGGGGACGTGGTGTGGGTGCCGCGGCTCGCGCGGGCCGTCGGCGGTGTCCTGGAGGTGCCCGCCGGTGAGTCCTGGCAGTTGGGCGTCACCGGCCGGGGCACCCTGGAGAACCTGGCGCTGCTGCCCGTGGCCGACGACGCCGAGGTGTCCGGCGGCCGGGCCCTGGACGCCGGAGAGGTACGGGTCGCGGTCCGGGCGGCGGGGGTCAACTTCCGTGACCCGCTGATCGCGCTCGGCATGTACCCCGGCGACGCGGTGATGGGCACCGAGGGCGCGGGCGTCGTCGTCGAGGTCGGCCCCGGCGTGACGGACCTGACCGTCGGCGACCGCGTCCTCGGCCTGCTGGAGGGCGGCTTCGGGCCGCTGGCGGTCGCCGACGCGCGGATGCTGGCACGCATGCCTCAGGGCTGGTCCTTCGCGCAGGCCGCGTCGGTGCCGACGGTGTTCCTCACGGCGTACTACGCCCTGCGGGACCTCGCCGGAATCGAAGCCGGAGAGTCCGTCCTCGTGCACGCCGCCGCCGGTGGTGTCGGCATGGCCGCGGTGCAGCTCGCCCGGCACTTCGGCGCCGACGTGCACGCGACGGCCAGCACCGGCAAGTGGGACGTCCTGCGGGGCCTCGGCCTCGCCGACTCCCGTATCGCCTCCTCCCGGACGCTCGACTTCGAGACGTCGGTGCTCGCGGAGACCGACGGCCGGGGCGTGGACGTGGTCTTGAACTCCCTCGCGCGGGAGTTCGTGGACGCGTCGCTGCGGTTGCTGCCGCGTGGCGGGCGGTTCGTGGAGATGGGCAAGACCGACCTCCGCGACCCGCACACCATCGCCGAGGACCACTCCGGCGTCACGTACCAGAGCTTCGACCTGATCGACGCCGGCCACGACCGCATCAAGGAGATGCTGGCGGAGGTCCTCGCCCTGTTCGAGCAGGGTGTGTTGTCGCCGTTGCCGGTCAAGGCGTGGGATGTGCGGCGGGCGCCGGAGGCGTTCCGCTATCTGAGCCAGGCCCGGCACGTCGGCAAGGTCGTCCTGACCCTCCCGCCTGTCTTCGACGGGCGGGGCACGGTGCTTGTGACTGGTGCGCTGGGTGGTCTGGGGCGGGTTGTGGCCCGGCATTTGGTGGAGCGGCATGGTGTGCGGGACTTGCTGTTGGTGTCGCGTCGGGGTGAGGACGCCCCGGGTGCGGGTGAAGTGCGCGCGGAGCTGGAGGGGTTGGGGGCTTCGGTCGCCATCGCGGCATGCGATGTCGCTGACCGTGCGGCGCTGGCCGGACTGATCGACTCTGTACGTGATGACCTGGGCGCGGTTGTGCATGTGGCGGGTGTCGTGGACGACGGTGTGTTGACGTCGCTGACGCCGGAGCGGTTGGACACGGTGCTGCGTCCGAAGGTGGACGCGGCGGTGAATCTGCATGAGGTGACGGCGGGGCTTGATCTGTCGGCGTTTGTGTTGTTCTCGTCGGCTGCGGGTGTGCTGGGCAGTGCGGGGCAGGCCAATTACGCGGCTGCGAATGCCTTCTTGGATGCGTTGGCTCAGTACCGCCGTGCTCAGGGGCTGCCTGCGACGTCGCTTGCGTGGGGTTTGTGGGCGGACCAGGGTGGTATGGCTGGTGCGTTGGCGGATGAGGACATCGACCGGATGAACCGGGCCGGTGTCGCCGCGCTGTCGGTCGAGGAAGGCCTCGCGCTCCTCGATGCCTCGCTCGCGCAGCCCGACGGCGCCCTCGTCCCCATGAAGCTGCACTTCGACACGCTGCGCCGCCAGTTCGGCGCGGACGTGCCCCCGCTGTTCCGCGCCCTCATCCGCGCCCAGGTCCGCAAGGCCGTCACGGCGCAAGCGGGCGGCTCGGCGACCGACGGCCAGGAGCCCCTGGCCGAGCGTCTCGCCGGGCTCGCCCCGGAGGACCGCGAACAGTTCCTCGTCGACGTCGTACGTGCCAACGTGGCCGCCGTCCTCGGCTACCCGTCGCCCGAATCCGTCGACGCGGCCAAGGCGTTCAAGGAGCTGGGCTTCGACTCGCTGACCTCCGTCGAACTCCGCAACCGGCTCGGCGCCGCCACCGCCCTGCGGCTGCCCGCCAGCCTCGTCTTCGACTACCCCACACCCGTCGCCCTCGCCGCCCACCTGCGCACGGAACTGCTCGGCTCGCTCCCCGAGTCGGCCGCCCCGAGCGCCGCCCCCGCGGGCCGAATGGACGCCCCGCAGGACGCGGCCGACGAGCCCATCGCCATCGTCGCGATGAGCTGCCGCTACCCCGGCGGCGTACGGTCCCCCGAGGACCTGTGGCGCATAGTGGCTGCCGGTGCGGACGGCCTGTCCGGATTCCCCGTGAACCGGGGCTGGGACGTCGCCGCCCCCGCGGGCCTCGACGGCGCGGGCACGGACGGCGACGACGGCCTGACGTACGTCACGACCGGCGCCTTCCTGCACGACGCCGACGAGTTCGACCCGGACTTCTTCGGCATCAACCACCGCGAGGCCTTGGCCATGGACCCGCAGCAGCGGCTCCTCCTGGAGACCTCATGGGAGGCCGTCGAGCGCGCGGGCATCGTCCCGGCGTCCGTGCGCGCCAGTGACACCGGCGTCTTCGTCGGCCTGTCGACACAGGGCTACTCGACCACCCTGAACGGCGCCGAGGGCGTCGAGGGCTACGTCATGACCGGCGACGCGGCGAGCGTCGCCTCCGGCCGCCTCTCGTACTCCTTCGGCTTCGAGGGCCCGGCCGTCACCGTGGACACCGCCTGCTCGTCGTCCCTCGTCGCCCTGCACCTCGCCGTGCAGGCGCTGCGGCAGGGCGAGTGCGGCATGGCGCTCGCGGGCGGCGCGGCGGTCATGCCGACGCCCACCTCGTTCGCGGAGTTCAGCCGCCAGCGCGGCCTGGCCCCCGACGGCCGCTGCAAGTCCTTCGCCGCCGGTGCGGACGGCACCGGCTGGGGCGAGGGCGTGGGCATGCTGGTCCTGGAGCGCCTGTCCGACGCGCGCCGCAACGGGCACAAGGTCCTCGCGGTCGTCCGTGGCTCCGCGATCAACCAGGACGGTGCCAGCAACGGCCTGACCGCCCCGAACGGCCCGTCCCAGCAGCGCGTCATCCGCGCCGCCCTCGCCAACGCCCGCCTCACGCCCGCCGACGTCGACGCCGTCGAGGCCCACGGCACCGGCACCACGCTCGGCGACCCCATCGAGGCCCAGGCCCTCATCGCCACCTACGGCAAGGACCACCCCGAGGACCGGCCCCTGTGGCTCGGCTCGCTGAAGTCGAACATCGCCCACACCCAGGCCGCCGCCGGAGTCGGCGGCGTCATCAAGACGGTCATGGCGATGCGCCACGGCACCCTGCCGAAGACGCTGTACGTGGACGCGCCGACCCCCGAGGTCGACTGGTCCGGCGCGGGCGTCGAGCTGCTGACCGAGGCCCGCGACTGGCCCGCGCGGGAGGACGGGGCGCCGCGTCGCGCGGGCGTGTCGTCGTTCGGCATCAGTGGTACGAACGCGCACGTGATCCTTGAGCAGGCTCCCGAGGAGGCTGCGGAAGCCTCCGCCGCCGGGTCCGCGGCGACCGCCGGAGCCACCGTCGCCCCGGCCGTCTCCGAGCCCACCGTCATCCCCCTCGCCCTCTCCGCCAAGACCCCGGAGTCGCTCCCGGGCCAGGCCGCCCGGCTGCGGGACCACCTCCTGGCCCACGCCGACCTCGAACTCGGCGACGTGGCCTGGTCGTTGGCGGTGGCGCGGTCGCGGTTCGAGCACCGGGGCGTCGTCCTCGGGCGGGACCGGGAGGAACTGCTCGCCGGACTTGAGGCGCTGGCGCAGGGCGACACGACCGCGCGGAACGTGGCCTCGGGCCGCGCGCAGAGCGGCACGGTCCGCCCGGTGTTCGTCTTCCCCGGCCAGGGCTCCCAGTGGGCCGGGATGGCCCGTGAACTCCTCGACACCTCACCGGTGTTCGCGGAGCGGATGCGGGAGTGCGGTGACGCGCTCTCCGAGTTCGTCGAGTGGAACCTCTTCGACGAACTGAGCGGGGACAACTTCGACCAGGTGGACGTCGTCCAGCCGGTCCTGTTCGCCGTGATGGTGTCCCTGGCCGCCACCTGGCAGGCGGCCGGCGTCGAACCCGCCGCCGTCGTCGGCCACAGCCAGGGCGAGATCGCCGCCGCCTGCGTCGCGGGCGTCCTGAGCCTCCGCGACGCCGCCCGCGTGGTGGCCCTGCGCAGCCAGGCCATCCGCGAGCTGTCCGGCAAGGGCGGCATGGTCTCCCTCGTCCTGCCGCAGCACGAGACCGCGGCGCTCCTGGAGGCCTGGGACGGCCGCATCGAGATCGCCGCCGTCAACGGGCCCTCCCAAGTGGTCGTCTCCGGCGACCCCGAAGCCCTCCAGGAACTGATTGCCGAGTGCGCCGCGCGGGAACTGCGCGCCCGCGCCATCCCCGTCGACTACGCCTCCCACTCCTCGTACGTGGAACAGATCGAGGCCCGCATCGCCGAGGCCCTCGCCGAGATCGCGCCGGGCACCGCCCGTACCCCGCTGTACTCGACCCTCACGGGCACCTGGCTGGACGCCGGAACGCCCATGGACGCGGGCTACTGGTACCGCAACCTGCGCCACACCGTCCTCTTCGAGCAGGCCACCCGCGGCCTGCTCGCCGAGGGCCACGGCCTGTTCCTGGAGATGAGCCCGCACCCGGTCCTCACCGTCCCGGTGCAGGAGACCATCGACGCCACGCCGCACACCGGCGCGATCGCGCTCGGTTCGCTGCGCCGCGACGAAGGCGGCCCCGAGCAGTTGTACGCCGCCCTCGCCGCGGCACACGTCCACGGCGCCGCACTCGACTGGCGGGCCCTCCTGCCCGGCGAGCGCACCGTCGTCGACCTCCCCACGTACGCCTTCCAGCGGCAGCGCTTCTGGCCCGCGCCCGCCGCCGCGGGCACCGGCGACGTCACCGCCGTCGGCATCGAGTCCGCCGGACACCCGCTGCTCGGCGCCAGCGTGGAACTCGCCGACGCCGACCAGCACCTGCTCACCGGACGGCTCACCCGCCGCACCCACCCCTGGCTCGCGGACCACGCGGTGGGCGACACCGTGCTGCTGCCCGGCACCGCGTACGTCGAGATGGCGCTGCGCGCCGGGGACGAGGTCGGCTGCGGCCTCGTCGAGGAGCTGACCCTCCAGGCGCCGCTCGTCGTCGCCGAGGACGACACCGTCACCCTCCAGGTGTGGGTCGGCGCCCCCGACACCGCGGGCCGCCGCCCGCTCACCGTGTCCTCGCGGCCCCAGGGCGCCACCGACGCCCTGTGGACGCGGCACGCCACCGGCACCCTCGGCGAGGCACCGGCCGCGCCCGCGTCCGCGCAGGAGGACGGGGCGCTCGCCGTGTGGCCGCCCGAGGGCGCCGAAGCGGTCGCCGTCGACGGGTTCTACGACCGCCTCGCCGAGGGCGGGCTCGCCTACGGCCCTGCGTTCCAGGGACTGCGCGCCGCCTGGCGGGACCCGGTGGGCGACGCCGTCTACGCCGAGGTCCACCTGCCCGAGGACGCGCACCGGGACGCCCGCGCGTTCGGCGTGCACCCGGCGCTCCTCGACGCCGCCCTGCACGCCGTCGCCCTCGCGCCCTTCGCGGAGACCGACGGGGTGCGGCTGCCGTTCGCCTGGAGCGGCGTCACCCTGGCCGCACAGGGCGCCACCGTCCTGCGGGTCCGGATAAGCCCCGACAGCACCGGGGGAGTGGCCCTGCTGTTCGCCGACGACACCGGCGCGCCGGTCGCCCGTGCCGACTCCCTCGAACTGCGCCCCGTCGCCCCCGGGCAACTGCGCGCGGCCTCCGGCGGCGGCCACCGTGACGCCCTCTTCCACGTCGAGTGGACACCGCTGCCCACGGGCACGGCCGACGCGACCGGCACGACCTGGGCGACGGTCGGCCCCGACCCGCTGCGGGCCGGTGCCGAACTCGCCTCGTCCGGCGCGCATGTGGCGGCGTACGAGGACATCGACGCGCTGTACGCGGCCCTCGACGAGGGCGCCGACGCGCCGGGCACGCTGCTCGTGTCCTTCACGGACGGGTCGGACAACGGTGGGACGGACGCCGAGGGGCCGGGCGGGACGGCCGATTCCCTGGACGCCGAAGGCACCGCCGGGCGTGCCCGCGCCGCCCTGGGCCGGGCCCTCGCCCTGCTCCAGACCTGGCAGACCGACGCGCGCCTGTCCGGCACCCGGCTCGTCCTGGTGACGCGGGGCGCGGTCGCCACCGACGGCGGCGACGTGCCGGACCTCGCGCACGCCCCGCTGTGGGGCCTGGCACGCTCGGCCCAGTCCGAGCAGGCCGGTGGCCTGGACGGGGCGGGGTGCGTGTTGTTCGACCTGGAGGCGGTGCACGGCATCGGCGGTGCTGGTAGCGCGGGCAGCGCGGGCGCCGAGGGCGACTCGGGCGCCGAGGGCCACGCCTACCCGGCCGACCGGCCCTCCGCCGCCGCCCTGCTCATCGCCGGACTCGCTCTGGACGAGCCGCAGTTGGCGGTACGCGAAGGGGTGCTGCTCGCACCCCGGCTCGTGCCCGCCACGGTTCCGGCGAAGGTCCCGGCGCCCGCTCCGGCCGCCGAGGCCGACGCCGCCGAGGCTGAAGCTGCCAAGGCCGACGCCACCGGCGCCGCAGCCACGACGCCCCGCACCCCCGATCCCCACGGCACGGTCCTGATCACCGGCGCCACCGGCACCCTGGGCGCCCTCGTCGCCCGGCACCTGGTGACCGAGCACGGAGCCCGGCACCTGCTCCTGACCGGGCGCCGGGGCCCCGACGCGCCGGGCGCCGCCGAGTTGGTCGCCGAACTCGAAGGACTCGGCGCCGAGGCCCGCGTGGTCGCCTGTGACGTCGCCGACCGGGAGGCGCTGGCCGCCGTGCTCGCCGAGGTCCCCGCGGCGCACCCGCTGACCGCGGTCGTGCACACGGCCGGAGTCCTCGACGACGCCCTCGTGGGGTCCCTGACGCCCGAGCGCCTGGACACGGTCCTGCGGCCCAAGCTGGACGCCGCCCTCAACCTCGCGGAGCTGACGGCGGGTCAGGACCTGGCGGAGTTCGTCCTGTTCTCCTCGGCGGCCGCCACCTTCGGCAGCCCCGGCCAGGGCAACTACGCGGCGGCCAACGCCTTCCTCGACGCCTTCGCGCACCATCTGCGGGCCCGGGGCGTACCCGCCACGGCGCTCGCCTGGGGTCTGTGGGCCGAGAGCAGCGAGATGACAGGCCACCTCGACGAGGCGCGCCGCACCCGCATCTCGCGCGGCGGTGTCCTGCCGCTGTCGTCGCGGGAGGGCGTCGAACTCTTCGATGCGGCCCGCTCGTCGGGCGCACCGCTGCTTCTTCCCGTACGCCTCGACACGGCGGCCCTGCGGGCGGGCGCGCGCCAGGGGGAGGCCGTGCCGCCGCTGCTGCGGCGCCTGGTGCGGGCCCAGGCCCGCCGGGCCGCCGCCGGGGCCGCGGCATCCGAGGCGGAGGCCTTCGCGCGCCGCCTGGCCGCGGCGTCCGCCGACGAGCGGGCGAAGCTGCTCATCGCCCTGGTGCGGGACCAGGCCGCGGCCGTGCTCGGGCACGCGTCCGCCGACCGGGTCGAGGACGAACGCGGCTTCCTGGAGCTGGGCTTCGACTCCCTCACCGGCGTCGAACTGCGCAACCGCCTCATGGCCGCGACCGGCCTGCGGCTCCCGGCGACCCTGGTCTTCCAGAACCGCACGCCGAGGGCGCTCGCAGACCGCCTCGCCGCCGACCTGGACCAGGCCGCGCCCGCGGGCCAGGACACGGCGCCCCCGCGCGAACGGACCGCGGGGCAGGCGCAGCCCACCCGGACGGCCACGGCGCCGACGGCCACCACCGCCGCGCAGCGGGCCACCTCGGCCCCGCTCCCGGTCGCGGCGCCCCGGCCCGCGACCGGTCTCGCCGAGCTGTACGACGAGGCCGCGCGGCAGGGCCGGGCCGACGACCTGATCCCGCTGCTGCGGACCATGGCCCAGTTCCGTGCCTCGTTCACGGGCGAGGCCGAACTCGACGCGCCGCGCGCCCCGTTCACGCTGGCGCGCGGCGAGGAACCGGTCGGCGTGGTCCTGTTCACGTCGTACGTCGGCCGCTCCAGCGCGTACGACTACGCCCGCTTCGGCGCGTACTTCCGCGACCGGCGCGACGTCAGCGTCATCACCCACCCCGGCTTCCTGGAGGGCGAGTTGCTGCCCGCCGACAAGGAGGCGCTGGTGCGGCTGCACGCCGACACCGTGCTGCGGCACACCGGAGGCAAGCCGTACGTCCTCGCCGGACACTCCTCCGGAGGGCTCGTCGCGCACGCCGTGGCACGGGAGTTGGAGGAGCGCGGCGCCGGACCCGCGGGCGTCGTCCTCGTGGACACGTACGTCGAGGAGAAGGCGCTCGGCGACATGGCCGCCGCGATGGGCAAGCAGCTCAGCGACCGCTACGACTCGGCGCCGGACGCCGAGGGCACGGCGGCCGCGGACGCCGACGGCGACGACTGGGGCGACGCCTGGGTCACCGCCATGGCCCGCTACATGTTCCTCGGCCTGCTGCCCGACGCCATCAAGGCGCCGACGCTCCTGGTCCGGGCGAGCGAGCCCCTCATGGAGTGGACGCAGGAGTACGACTGGCGGCCGTCCTGGAAGCTGGAGCACACAGCGGTGGACGTGCCCGGCACGCACTTCACGGTGATGGAGGAGCACTCGCACACCACGGCCCGCGCCGTCGAGGAGTGGCTGGACCGCCTCTGACCGAGCGGCACGACGGCCCCGCCCCCCCCCCGCACACCCGGGGGGGGGCGGGGCCGTCGCCGTATACCGACGGGGGCGGGCCGCCGCCGTAAACCGGGGCAGGCCCGTCGCCGTACCAGCACCCCCCCCCCGCACACGCACACGTACCAGCACCCCCCGCACACGCACACGCACCGGCCGCCCCCGCACACGCGCCGCACGCACGACGAAGGCCCGCCCCCGCGTTCCTCCGCGGGGACGGGCCTTCAGACAGCGAGACCTCAGGACAAGTGGCCGTAGTCCGGCCAGATCTTGGACCAGGGCTTGGTGCGGCCTTCGAGGATCCACACCGGGACGCCGTCGACGAAGCTCTCGCCGGGGCCGCCCTCGGCCGTCGCGGCCTTGCGGACCTTCGTGAAGTACGGCTTGAGCTTCGCGACGTCGGAGCCCACGTACAGGACCGGGCCCGAGGAGTCGGCCGGCGCGCCGAAGTACCAGTAGCCGCGGTGGCCGCTGTAGGCGGGCGGCAGATCGCGGTCGGGGCCGAAGTGGTCGACGGCGCCCGCCTCCTGGTAGTACTGCGTGACCACCACGGCGCGCTTCCGCTCGGCGGCGGGCAGCGCCTTGTTGGCCTTGTCGACCGCGTCGATGAGGTGCGGCCAGCGCAGGGTCTCGGCGGTCATCGGGTTGTTCTTCGGCTGCTCGGTCTTCGTCACCTGCGACACCGGATACACCGGCAGCGAGAGCGCCACGCACACCAGCGCCGTCAGGGCCACCACCGGCCACGTCGCCAGCCACCGCCACCAGCGGGCTCCGCCCCCGCGCGCCAGCTCCACCGCGCCCGCGGCCCACAGCGGCGCGAAGGCGCCCACCACGTACGCGGGACGGCCGCCGGTGATCAGGAACACGGCCGTCAGACCGAGGAACGTCCAGGCCAGGAAGCGGTAGGGGGCGAGCTGCGGCGACCGCAGGAGGCGGACAAGGCCGTAGACCAGGACGACGGTGAACACACCGCCGGACAGCACGATCAGATACGGCAGGAAGCCCGCGCGGCCGCCGAGTATCCCCTCGTCGGCGAGGACCTGGGACATCTCCATCTGCGGCCAGTCGTTCTGCGCCTGCCAGATCAGACCCGGCAGCGACGTGACGGCCGCGACGGCGGCGCCCAGCCACAGCGCCTTGCGGCGCAGCAGCTCGCGCGGGCCGGCCACGAAGAGGCACACGGCGAGGACGGCCCAGAAGCCGACGATCAGATACTTGCCCTGCAGAGCCAGGGCCGTCGCCAGGCCCGCGAACAGCAGCAGCCGGTCCTCGCGGGTGCGCACCCAGCGGATCAGGAGCCAGTTGACGACCGTCCACAGGAACAGGTCGAGCGCCATCGTCGACAGCGCGTGCCCGCTGATCAGAATGGCGGGCGCGAAGCCGTACGCGGCGGCCGTGAGGACCTGCGCCCGGCGCTCGCCGCCGAACTCGCGGGCGATGAGGGCGGCGACGAGCGCGCCCGCCACCGTGAGCAGCACCGGAAGCAGCCGCAGCGCGAACAGCGAGCCGCCGGTCACCGCGTCGATGCCGTGGGCGAGCAGCGGAAGCAGCACCGGCTGGTCCGCGTACCCCCAGTCCAGGTGCTGTCCGGCGCCGAGGAAGTACAGCTCGTCGCCCTGGAAGCCGTACCGCGTGCTGACCAGGAGCAGCGCGACTCCGGCCGCGCCCGCGACCGCGCCCACCCAGCGCCCGGCGAACGGCGGCGGTGTGGCGACATCCGGCGCCGCACCTTCCTCCTGTTCCCGCCGTGCGGTTTTTTCCGCCTCGGGTACCGATGGCGTCTGCTGGTCTTTAATATCCTGTTCGTGTTCCTGTTCCGGTACGTGACCGGTCTCTGTCCGAACTCCCACCGGGACCTCCGCGGCTTATGCGGTACATGGCGTAATCACCGTCGAAGGTAGCGCTTGACATGGCCCGTCAGCTTGCCCCTGCAACCGGCAAGTTGGCTGCTCAGGGGGGACTAGGGGGAAGATAGGGGTTCTGCTGCTCAGGCACGCTGAATAGCTTCTACCGTAGGTCCCCGGAAGGCTCGGCTGCGCGCGGAGCCGATCGGGGCGGGAGAAATGCTCGACCTTATCGTGCCTATCGAGCCCGATGATTCTCAAGTTTGGGAAAGGGGGCGGCTTTGATGACACCTCACATATTCACCGGGGATTCGGCGCGGACCTTCGCCGAATTCGAGCAGGAGACCTTGCGGGTCGCGATGGTCCTGCGCGCGGAGGGCGTCCGACCGGGAGACCGGGTCCTGCTCAAGGCCGGCAACTCTGCGGCCTGGCTGAACGCCTTCTTCGCGCTGATGCACGTCGGCGCCTCCATCGTCCTCGTCGACCAGCAGGAGCACGCGCGCGAGACCGGCCGCATCGTCGAGCGCACCCGCGCCCGGCTCTGTCTGTACGACGACGACGCCCCCGTGCCGGCCGAGACGCGCGACGCCGTCTACCTGTACAAGCTGCTCGTCGAGGCGTCCGGCCTGGTCCCGACCGAGCCGGCCCTCGACTTCGACGCCTGGTGCGCCCTGCCCGACGGCCTGATCATGTGGTCCTCCGGCTCCACCGGCACCCCCAAGGGCGTGGTGAAGAACGGCGGCCGCTTCCTGGAGAACCTGCGGCGCAACGCCGACCACATGGGCCACGGCCCCGGCGACGTCCTGCTCCCGCTGCTGCCCTTCGCCCACCAGTACGGCCTGTCGATGGTCCTCATCGCCTGGCTCGCCAAGTGCTCCCTCGTCGTCGCGCCCCACCGGCGCCTCGACCGGTCCCTGCTGATGGCCGGGCAGTGCGGCGTCACCGTCATCGACGCCACCCCGGCCACGTACCGCAGCATGCTCAACCTCGCCCGGCGCCAGAGCGACGTGCGCGCCGCCCTGGGCGGCGTCCGCATGTTCTGCAGCGGCGCGGCCCCCCTCGACCCGGCCCTGTCCGACGCCTACGTCGACTCCTTCGGGCAGCCGCTGCTCGACAGCTACGGCAGCACCGAACTGGGCAACATCGCCTTCGCCACCATCGACAACCCCGTCGCCTGCGGCCGCGTCATGAACGGCCTGCGCCTGAGCGTGCAGGACGACGACGGCAACGCCCTGCCCGCCGGGGAGATGGGCGAACTCGTCGTCAACACCCCCGACATGATGGCCGGCTACCTCGCCGAGGACGGCACCGTCGACCCGGTCGACCAGGGCTGGTACCGCACCGGCGACCTCGGTCACCTCGACGCCGACGGCAACCTCTTCGTCGCGGGCCGCAAGCTCGCCGTGCACCGCATGGGCTACACCCTCTACCCGGAGATCATCGAGCGGAAGGCCGCCGCTGCGGGCTGCGCCGTCAAGGTGATCGCGCTGCCGGACGACGCGCGCGGCAGCGAACTCGTCTTCTTCGTCGAGGACGCGAGCGGCCGGGACGTCACCGAGTGGCGCACCCGCATCAAGGACGCCCTGCCCTCGTACGAACACCCCAACCGGGTCGTCGTCATCGACAGCTTCCCCCTCAACCGCAACGGCAAGCCCGACCGGCGCGCCCTGGAGCAGCGGGCGGCCGAGCGGAGCACGGCGGAACTCGCCACCTCGGCCTGAGCCCCGCGGGGGCGGCGGACCGACCAGCCACACCAGCCAGACCAGCTTGACCAGGCAGACCAGACAGAGCGGACATGATGACGACCGACCAGGCACGCAGCGCCGTGGTGTTTCCGGGCATGGGGCCCTCGCGCTTCACCGACGTGGGCAAGTTCATGATGATCGACCCCTTCGTGCGGGGGCGCCTCGCGGCCGCGGATGACGCCCTCGGCCGCTCGGTCCTGGACGAATTCCGCACCGCGGGAACGGACTTCGGGGCGTTCGCCCAGGTCGCCTTCTTCATCAACTCGGTGGCCCTGGCCGACCGGGCCGTCGAGACCCGGGGACTCGCCCCCGACGTCTGCGTCGGCTTCAGCTTCGGCCAGAAGGCCGCGACCGCGTTCAGCGGCGCCCTGCCGTTCGCCGAGGCCGTCCGCCTCACCCATGAACTCGCCCTGTGCGAACAGCGGTTCTTCGAGGAGGAGCACCAGGACCTGGTGACGCTCACCATCACCCGGGTGCCCGCGGCGGCGCTGGCGGAGGTCCTCGGCGAGCTGGCCGAGCGCGGTGAGTTCCACGAGGTCTCCGGCCACCTCGACGAGGGCATGCACATGGTCACGATGCGCGAGCAGGTCCTCGAGTCCTTCCAGCGCCGCATCAGCGCCGTCGGCGGCTACTCGCTGTACTCCATGAAGCCGCCCGCGCACTGCCGCGTCCTCACCGGCCTGCGGGCCCGCGTCGAGGAGGAGGTCCTCGCCAAGTTCGACGTCGCCGACCCCGAACTGCCCCTGGTCGCCGACCACGACGGCTCCCTGATCACCCGCGCCGACCAGCTGCGCACCCTGCTCCTCGACACCTTCGACCACCCGGTCCGCTGGCACCCGGTCGTGGACACCCTGCGCGGCATGGACGTGCGCACGGTCCACGTCACCGGCCCGGACCGGCTCATCCACCGCCTCGACGTCACCACCCGCGCCTTCGACGTGGTGGCACTGGGACCGGAGCAGGCCCTCCGGCCCGCCAGGACCGCCTCTCGCAAGGAGCAGTGATGGCCACGCTCATGGACAGCAAGTCGGCCGGGTTCAAGTTCAGCGCCAAGCTCGGCGCGACCCGCGCGATCCTGCGCGCCTTCGGCGTGTTCGGCGACCCGTTCACCCGCCTCCTCCAGGGCCAGGAGGACCCGTACCCGCTGTATGCGAAGGTACGTCAGCGGGGCCCCGTGCACCGCAGCCACCTGGGCACCTGGGTCACCGGCAGCCATGAACTGGGCAGCCGGATCCTGCGGGACCGCACCCTGTTCCTCAACCGCGAACAGGGCGGCGTGCCGGGCCACGAGATGATGGCCGAGATCCCCTGGAACAGCTCCATCCTCGGCCTCGACCCGCCCGACCACACCCGCCTGCGCCGTCTCGCGCAGCCCGCCTTCGGCCCCCGGATGATCAGCAAGTACCGGGTCCAGGTGGAGAAGCTCTGCAACGGTCTGCTCGACGACCTGTCCACCCGCGACGGCTTCGACCTCATCGAGGACTTCGCCGGGCCCCTGCCGCTGTTGGTGATCGGGGAGCTTCTGGGCGTCCCCGAGGAGTACCACGACCGGTTCATCCGCGCCGGACGCAAGGTCGGGCCCGTCATCGACGGCGTCAAGTCCCTGAAGATGGCACGGGACTTCCGCGGCGCCGTCGACGACCTCGACCAGGTCTTCACCGAGCTGATCGAGCTGCGCGCCAAGGACCCCGGCGACGACCTCATCAGCCGCCTCACCGTGGCCAACGAGGAGGGCAAGCTCAGCACCGAGGAACTCCTCGCCTTCTGTACCGTCCTCGCCGTCACCGGCTTCGAGACCACCACCAACCTCATCGGCAACGCCGTCCTCGCGATGACCGGCGACCGCGCCCAGTGGGACCTGCTGCGCGAGGACCCCGACCTGGCGCCGCGCGCCGTCGAGGAGACCCTGCGCTACGACTCGCCCGCCCTCCAGGCCCAGCGCGTCCCGCACGGCGACATCGCGCTCGCCGGGCACCACATCCGGGCCAACAGTTCCGTGGTCGTCCTCATCGGCGCCGCCAACCGCGACCCCGAGGTGTACGACGAGCCGGACCGCTTCGACCTCACCCGCGAGAACCCGGCCGAGCACCTGTCGTTCTCCGGCGGCATCCACTACTGCATCGGCGCCCCGCTGGCCCGCATGGAAGGCGAGACCGCGCTGCGCGTCCTCGCCGAACGGCTGCCGGACCTGCGCGTCGCCGGGCCCGTGGTGCGCCGCAGCTCGCCCGTGATCAGCGGCTGCACCCGGCTGCCCGTCAGCGGCACCCCCGGGTGAGACCGGGCACCGGCCACCCCGCTTGAGCACCCCCGGGTGCCAGAGGACCACCCGCAGTACCGGCGGGGCCGCGCCCACGGGCGTCGCCGCGCCGGGGACGAACCCGCGTATCCGAGGAGAGAGATGAGCGAGACACCCGAGTCCGAGGCCTGGCGGCGGGAGGTCGATCGCTCCACCTTCCCGCGCCGCGACCCCGGCCCCATCGACCTGCGCCGCTACTACGTCCAGCCGTCCTACTCGGGCGTGCCCACCTTCATGGGCGTCCCCCTGGCCCTCAACCAGGAGGACCTGCGCGCGGGCGGCGTGGACGTGGCCGTGGTGGGCTGCCCCGTGGACGTCTCCAGCGGACACCGCGGCGCCGCCTACGGCCCCCGCGCCATCCGCGCCGACGAACGCTACCTGTACGCCACGCCCGAGGGGTTCGTGCACTCCGCGACCCGCGTCAACCCGTTCAACGTCCTGAAGGTCGTCGACTACGGCGACGCGGCCGTCGACCCCTTCGACATCACCCGGTCCATGGAGCCCATCCGCGGCCTGGTCCGCGAGATCGCCGAGGTCGGGGCGCGGCCCGTCGTCCTCGGCGGCGACCACTCGCTGCTGTGGCCGAGCGTCGGCGCGCTCTCGGAGGTGCACGGGCGCGGCTCCATCGCCGTCATCCACTTCGACGCGCACCCCGACTGCCACGAGGAGCTGTTCGGGCACCGCGCCACCCACACCACGCCGATCCGCCGCCTCATCGACGAGGAGATGGTGCCCGGCCCGAACATCATCCAGGTCGGCATCCGCACCATCTCCGGACCCGACGACCAGCTGTTCAACTGGATGCGCCGGGCCGGCATGCGCTCGCACTTCATGGCGGAGATCGAGCGCATCGGCTTCGCCGCGGTCATCGACAAGGTCATCGAGGAGGCCAAGGCGGTCGCCGACCACGTCTATCTGTCCCTGGACATCGACGTCCTCGACCCCGCGTACGCCCCCGGCACCGGCACCCCCGAGCCCGCCGGGCTCAACACCCGCGAACTGTTCATGGCCCTGCGCCGGATCGCCCACGAGACCGACCTGATCGGCATGGACGTGGTCGAGGTCGCCCCGCACCTGGACGCGGGCTACTCCACCGCCATGAACGCCCGCAGGGCCGTCTTCGAGGCGCTGACCGGCCTCGCCCTGAACCGCATCAAGATCTCCAGCAAGAACTACGCGAACCCGATCGTGGCCGGTGAGGTCCGCTTCCCGCTGCGCTGAGCGCGGCGGGATCCCGGGCGCGTACCGCGCACGCGTCGAAGGCGGGCCACGGCCCGCCTTCGGCCCGTTCACCAGCCCTTCTCAAGCCCTTCTCAGCGGGCCCTCGCGCGGAGGCGAGCCGTAGTTCCTCAGCAAGCCTCAGCAGGCCCGTAGAACACCCCGCAAGCCCGTCGAAGACCATGGATGGAACCCCGTCATGACGACCGCCGCCTCCGCCGACCTGTGGGTCCGCAGCTATCACCCGGCCCCCGACGCCACCGCCCGACTGGTCTGCTTCCCGCACGCGGGCGGCTCGGCCAGCTTCTACTTCCCCGTGTCGGCCGCCCTGAGCCCGGTCGCCGACGTCGTCGCCGTGCAGTACCCGGGCCGCCAGGACCGGCACACGGAGAAGGGCATCGAGTCCATCGCCGAGCTGGCCGACCGCGCCGCCGATGCCCTGCGCGCGTACGACGACTCGCTGCCGCTGACCTTCTTCGGCCACAGCATGGGGGCCGTGCTCGCCTTCGAGGTGGCCCGCCGCCTGGAGCGGGACGGCCGCGCCCCCGTGCACGTCTTCGCCTCCGGCCGCCGCGCCCCCTCCAGCCACCGCCCGGAGAACGTCCACCAGCGCGACGACGACGGCGTCATCGCCGAGATGCGCAAGCTCAGCGGCACCGACCCGCGGGTCCTCGGCGACGACGAGGTGCTGCGCATGGTGCTGCCCGCCATCCGCAGCGACTACACCGCCATCGAGACCTACCGCGCCGAGCCCGGCGCGCAGATCGGCAGCCCCATCACCGTCCTGGTCGGCGACGACGACCCGCGCACGACCCTCGACGAGGCCCGGGCCTGGGAGCCGCACACCCTGGGCACCTTCGACATGAAGGTGTTCCCCGGCGGTCACTTCTACCTGACCGACCACGCCCAGGACGTCATCGCCGTCCTCAAGGCGCACTTCACGTCGTAGAACAGCACGTGGCGGGTCGGTCGGCGTGTGTCACCGCGCCGACCGACCCGCCACGTCGATTCCGGGTCGTTTCCGGGCCAGGGCGTCCGTCGACCCGGCCGTTTTCGGGCATGAAGAAACCCGGTGGCCGGTTACGGGGGAGAACCGGCCACCGGGAGCTTGTCCCCCTGCGGCAGCAGGGGAGTGAAAAACACCCGGGGGAGGGGGATTTCAGTTGTGTACGGACTTACGGGTACGTGAACTCGCGCAGAACGCAAGGATGACCAGACCGACCACGCCGATCGCCAGGCTCACCCACGAGGGGCTGTCGTCACCCAGGAGTGCCGTGACACCGAATTTTGTGTCCCAAATACGCTCGGTCAGGAATGAACCGAATCCCTGAACCGCCAGGACGATGCCGACCCACAGCATGTCGCTCCTCAAATGATCTGTTCGGGTGAGCAGTCTTGTTGCTTCTCGCGCCGCGCCCCGGCCGGTGGTGCTTCTGTGTTGCTCCTGCCGGGCTGCCAACAAGACTTATTCAACCGGTTGACGCCGGTGGTGAGGCAGAGGGAAACGTTGGTACCTCTACCGACGAAAGTAGTGACCGACTCCGGCGTTCCCCCTCTCGTGGACCTGGTGTGCCGAGGCCGGGAGGTGCACGACTCTCGCCGACGATGCGTTGGCCAGGGGTCGCGAAAGCCGCTAAGGGGGCGTTAAAGCCCCAGGTCAGGGCTGCGGGTAGGGCCCAGCCGCCGCACGCATTAAGCTCTGGACGACCCACAGAGCGCGAAGCCGACATGTACGGGGGTGGGCTTGTCGTGCAGCCAGCCAGGACGTCCGGAGAAAAGTCCGACGACGAGTCCGGCAAGCCATCCTTTTTCCGCCCGACGGCGACCGACATCACCCTGCTGACAGCCCTGATCGTCCTCAACGTCGTCGTGGCCGTCTGGAACGAAACCCATCACGAAGGCCATCCGCGGTTTGGGCCGTGGGCGGGGTTGGGGTTGCAGGTGGTTGTGGTGGTGGTGTTGGTGGTGCGGCGGGTGTGGCCGTTGTTTGTGTTGGG
>NZ_JBVIZH010000011.1:0-175605 GCF_055591765.1 Streptomyces sp. NPDC041205
GAGCACACCGCCACCGCCGTGGACACCGCGCCGGAGGTGATGGCCATCAGCAGGATGCCCGGGGTGACGTAGTTGGTGTAGTCACCGCGGTCACCACCACCACCGACCCCGGGGATGTCGATACCGCCGCCGAGCGCCCCGCCGAAGACGTACACGAACAGCAGCAGCATCAGGATCGGCATCGCGACGACCGAGATCGTCATCGACGGATAACGCTGCGCGTGCTTGAGGTTGCGGCGCAGCATCGTCATCGAGTCGCGCACGGCGTACGAGTTGGTGCTCATCGCTGAGCCTCCTTCACAGCGGTCGCGCTGTTCACGTCAGAGGTGGACTTACGGCCCTGACCCGTCAGAGCCAGGAACACGTCATCGAGGTCGGGGGTGTGCACCGTCAACGCCTCGGCATGGATGCCGGCGCCTTCGAGGACGTCGAGCACCGCGCGCAGGGCGGGGATGCTGCCGTCGCTGGGGATCTGCAGCGTGAGGTCCTCGTCGTTGCGCGTGGCCTGCGGGAGGGTGCGGGCGGCGGCGTCGTGGTGGGTGGCGTCGTTGAACTGGAGCTTGATGTAGCCGCCGGGGATGCGGCGCTTCAGCTCGTCCGCGGTGCCCTCGGCCACGATCTTGCCGCCGTCCAGGACCGCGATGCGGTCGGCCAGCTGGTCGGCCTCTTCGAGGTACTGGGTGGTGAGGAAGATCGTGGTGCCGCCCGCGACGAGGTCGCGGATCATGTCCCACATCGTGCGGCGGCTGCGCGGGTCGAGGCCCGTCGTCGGCTCGTCCAGGAAGATGATGCTCGGCTTGCCCACGAGGGTCATGGCCAGGTCGAGCTTGCGGCGCATACCGCCGGAGAACGCGGACGCGGGCTTCTTGGCGACGTCGGTGAGGTCGAAACGCTCAAGGAGTTCGGCCGCGCGACGCTGGCCCTCGGCCTTGTCGAGGTGCAGCAGGTCGGCTATCAGGAACAGGTTCTCCTCGGCGGTCAGCAGACCGTCCACCGCCGCGAACTGCCCGGTGACCCCGATCTCGGAGCGCACCGCGTCCGGGTCCTGCTCCAGCGAGTGCCCGGCGACCGTGCACTGACCCTCGTCCGCGCGGATCAGCGTGGAGAGGATCTGCACGGTGGTGGTCTTGCCCGCGCCGTTGGGACCGAGCAGGGAGAAGATCGTGCCCGGGGTGACCTGCAGGTCGACGCCGTCCAGTACGACCTTCTCGCCGTACGACTTGCGCAGTCCAAGGGCGGTGATCCCCTTGGATGCCCCGGTCGGTTGGGTGGTGGCGGTCATCGTGCCCCTTCTCATTTCCGTTGGTGTTTCAAGGTCGTTCGCTGTATTGCGTACGGCGCGGGTCGTCTCCCGTACTGCGGTGCCGTGCCCCGTGTCACACGGGCTGCGCGCGGCGGATCACGATGTCGCCGACGCCGGTGCGGGCGCGCACCTGCACGGTCTGCGCCCCCTTGCCGGGGCCGTCGGAGGCACCGAGTGAGTTGTGGACGGTGCCGGCCTGGGAGTTGACGTCCAGCCAGGCGGCGGTGCCCAGGTTGATGCCGACCTCCAGGTCGCCGGTCTGGGTCTGCAGGTCGACGCGGCCGCGGGCGACCTGCTCGATGCGGGTGTCGCCGTTGGCGGACTTGGACGCGACGTCCGCGTGCGCCCGGCCGACGAAGATGTTGCCGTTGGCCACCTTCAGCCGCAGTTCACCGGTGACCTGGTCGATCCAGGTGTTGCCGTTGGAGTTCTTGATCTCGGCGGGGCCCTCGATCTCGTGGACGCGCACCTGGCCGGAGCCGGTGGTGATCTCGGCGATGCCGTGGATGTGCTTGGCGGTGACGTCACCGCGCTCCGTGCGCAGCCGCGCCGGGCCGGTGCGGTCCAGGCGGATGTCGCCGTCCATGGTGGTCAGCTGGCACTCGCCGAGCGGGCCGTCGCCGGTGAAGTCACCGGTGGCGGCGGCGCCGTTGACGCGGGAGCCGCTCGGCAGCCGGATCTCGATGGCGACGGACCCGGAGTCGCCGCGCCGGGCGGCGGCCTTGGGCGTACGGATCGTCAGTCGGCCGCGGCTGAAGTCGACCCTGGTGTCCCGGGCGGCCCGCAGGTCGGCTTCGTCGCCCTCGGTGCGGGGGTG
Source organism: Streptomyces sp. NPDC041205 (assembly GCF_055591765.1). Classification (NCBI taxonomy): domain Bacteria; kingdom Bacillati; phylum Actinomycetota; class Actinomycetes; order Kitasatosporales; family Streptomycetaceae; genus Streptomyces; species Streptomyces sp. NPDC041205. Next base: position 2,121 of record NZ_JBVIZH010000011.1, read on the forward strand.
CACCTCGACGACGGTGATGGGTCGCTCGCCCGCGGTGATGTGGGCGACGCCCAGCTCGACGTGGAGCGTGGCAGTGATCGGCTCAGGGGTGTCAAAAGTAGGCAAGGGTGTCCCATCCTCGTGACTCTGCTGGGCGTCCCCACTGGCGGGACGGCTGATTTCGGCGTCAGGCGGCGGTAGGCCGGGAGCGGTCCGTGGGGTCTATGTGAGCGCCACCGATCCGCGGTTCCCGTCCGGCTCCAGGGCGTCCGATACCGCCCGCACCAGCCAGGAGTTGAGCGAGACCCCTTCCGTCGCCGTGGCCTGCTCGGCCCGGAGCTTCAGCCGCGCCGGGAGGCGGAGGTTGATCCGCGAGGCGCCGCCGTCCTCCGGCTCCGCCGCGGGGCGCGGCACGGGCACGGCCGTGAGCCGGGCGGAGGCGCTCCGGTCGGGGCGCTCCGCGAACGGCTCGCCGCCGGGCGGCGCCGTCACGACGAAGTCGGGGTCGAGTCCCCGCAGCCGCACGTCGACCGAGCCGGGCGCGAGTTCGTGGGTGATCTCCCGCGTGGCGTCGGACAGTGCGTTCAGCAGGGCGAGCCGGGTCGCGGCCTCCAGCGTCGCGGCCAGGCGCTCGGCGAGCGCGCGGGCGCCCTCGTCGCCCGCTTCGGTGGCGACCGCGAGTTCGTGCCGGAGATTGGCCACGTACGGCGTCAGGTCCATGCTGCCATCATGGCACACTCATGGCGCCACGGCGAGCCATAGTGGCACCACACCCTTTCCTCGATGTGATCCGGGCGCTGCGCCCGGCGCGTTTGTGCTCTTCAGGCCGACGTTAGACCCGGGATCGCCGCCGGAACAGGGTTTCTGGCGCAGACGCAGACCGCCCGGCGGATCGCCCTCTTCCGGGCGGCGCCGACCACGCTCGACGCCATCGAGGGGCGCGCCGCGAGACCGGGTGCGCCCCTGTTTCGTCCCGGCCACCAGGACACGCCGCCGGGAATTTCTCGCGCCCCTCGCACACCACGAAGCGGGTCGCACCGGCTGGATGAGCCGGTGCGACCCGCTTCAACACCCTCTCGGGCAGCGTACGTTGACCCGCCGCACGGATAGGGCGACGGCAGGCCGACAACGGCCTCCTCAGCTGTGCCGGCCCGCCTCGGAGCAGCTTTTCCGCCTCGGGTCTGGCCGTGGGCCACTCCTGGTGCTAAAGGCCTGCCCTGCCCCGGGCTTCAGTCCTGGTGGTTCACGCGTCAGCCGCGGTACTGCGGCTCGGCCTGACGCTGCTGCGGCGGCACCTGCTGCTGGGCGGCCAGGCGCCGGGACAGCTTCTCGCCCTCGACGTCCATGTTCGGCAGCAGCCAGTCGAGCCACTTCGGCAGCCACCAAGCGGACTCGCCGAGCAGGGCGAACAGCGCGGGCACGATGGTCATGCGGACGATGAAGGCGTCGAAGAGGACGGCGACGGCGAGACCGAAGCCGATCATCTTGACCAGGTCGTTCTCCTCCATGATGAAGCCGGAGAAGACGCTGATCATGATGATCGCGGCCGCGGTGACCACACGCCCGCCGTACCGGAAGCCGGTGACGACCGACTCGCGCGGCTCGACGCCGTGGACGTACGCCTCGCGCATCCGCGTCACCAGGAACACCTCGTAGTCCATCGCGAGGCCGAAGACCACACCGATCATGAAGACCGGCATCGTGCTCATGATCGGGCTGGGCTGGTCGACGCCGAAGACGTCCGCGAGCCAGCCCCACTGGAAGACCGCCACCACCGCGCCGAGCGCGGCGGCCACCGAGAGCAGGAAGCCGAGCGCCGCCTTCAGCGGCACCAGGATCGAGCGGAAGACCAGCATCAGCAGGAGGAAGGCCAGACCCACGACCGTGCCCAGGTAGGGCAGCAGCGCGTCGTCGAGGGTCTTGGAGAAGTCGATGAACATGGCCGTCTGGCCGGTGAGCAGGATTTCGGGGCCATTGTCGGCCTCGATGTCCTTTGCCACCCCTCGCAGGGATTTGACCAGGTCCTTGGTCTCGTCCTCGGCCGGGCCGGTCTTGGGCACGACGTTCACGATGGCGGTGTCGTTGGCCTTGTTGGGCGCGGCGGGGCCGACCGACTCGACGCCGGGCTCCTTCTCCATGCGCTTGCGCACGGTCTCGGCCTCGGCCTTGACGTTCTTGCCCTCGATGGTCACCATCAGCGGCCCGTTGAAGCCCTTGCCGAAGGAGTCCGACATCATGTCGTACGCCTTGCGCTGGGTGGTGTCCGGCGCCATGGTGCCCTCACTGGGCAGACCGAGCTTCATGCTGGCGGCGGGTACGGCGACCGCGCCCAGGCCCACGACGGCCAGCAGCAGGACGGCGACCGGGTGACGCAGGATGAAGCGCGCCCAGCGGGCACCGAGGTTCGGCTGCTGCTGCTTGCGGGCCCGCTCCTCGGCCTTGCGCTGCTTCTTCTCCGACAGCGGCTTGCCCTTGTACAGCGCGCGGTCCTTGCGGGCGAGCACCTTGACGGGCGCGAAGCCGAGCAGCGCGGGGACGAGCGTCACGGCGATGAAGACGGCGATCGCGACGGTGCCCGCGGCGGCCATGCCCATCTTCGTGAGCATCGGGATGTTGACGACGGCGAGGCCGACCAGGGCGATGATGACGGTGAGTCCGGCGAAGACGACGGCGGTGCCCGCGGTGCCCACGGCCCGCCCGGCGGCGTCCTGGCGCTCGCGGCCCTCGGCGATCTCCGAGCGGTAGCGGGAGACGATGAACAGGGCGTAGTCGATGCCGACCGCGAGGCCGATCATCATGGCCAGGGTCGTGGTCGTGGACGACAGGCCGACGGTGGAGCCGATCGCGGTGATGCCGGAGATGCCGACGCCGACGCCGACGAGCGCGGTGAGCAGCGGCATACCGGCGGCGATCATCGAGCCGAAGGTCAGGATCAGGACGATCGCGGAGACGGCGATGCCGATGGCCTCGGAGGAACCGCCCACGGACTGCTCGATCTTGACGGCGTCACCGCCGGCCTCGGCCTTGAGCCCGCTCTTGCGGGCGTTCTCCAGCGTCTTGTCCAGGGCGTCGTGCGCCTTGTCGTTCACCTTGGTCTGGACGACCTTGTAGGTGGCGGACACATAGACGGTGGACTTGTCCTTGCTGACGGCGGCGTTGCCCGCGTACGGGTCGCCGACACTCGCCACCTGGGGCGCCTTGCGCAGCTCGGCGACGACCTTGTTGACCTTGGCCTTCTCGCCCGCGGCGGTGATGTCGCCGCCGGGGACCCGCAGGACCACACGGGCCGTGGCGCCGTCGGCGCTCGCGTCCGGGAACTTGTCCTCGAGGAGGTCGTAGGCCTTCTGCGACTCGGTGCCCGGCATCGAGAACGCGTCGGCGGGGGGCGTTGGCGCGGACGAGGCAGCGTAGCCCACCCCGCCGAAGATCAGCACCCAGAGCAGTGCCATCAAACCGCGTCGCCGGAAGGCGAAGCGGCCCAGTTTGTACAGGATGGTAGCCACGGCGAAAGGGACTCCCGTCGGGTAGTCAGGAACAGGGGGACAGTGCGAGAACCGCGCCGGCGGTCTCGATGCGCGTCGCCGCGGGACTCGACGGGCGAGCCACGGCGACGGCATGCGGCGGACAGCTGGACGGCACGGCTACGTCGACCCGGGGAGGCCGAGTCCGGCCGTGTTCGCGAGGGCCGAGAGGGCCGCGAACCCGAGCCGGAACTCGTCGACGTACCGCGTGGCATCCATAGCGCTACGATGGCACCACGATGGCGCCATGGCAAGCCACCATGGCACACATTCGGCACCAGCGCGCCGCCACCCCTCGTCGGCGCCACCCCTCAAGGGCAATCGACAGCACACAAGCGGGCCTTTCGAGTGCCCGTTCGGGCCCGCGAGAGCCTTGGAGTGACACCGCGAGGGCATCCATCCAGGCGCCCGGAAGCAGCGCTTCACCAGGCCGCCCCCATCCGTCCGCACCATCACCACATCCAGACCCTGATGGGTTGCAGTAGCCGATCCTGAAGCGAAATCCAGCCAGCACCCGTTGTGAGCCTTGACCTGCAAGAAACCGCCCCGTTCGCGACAGCGAAGCCCTCTTGGGCGGCACCCCGCCCGCAGCAACGCTTTCGCGACCAGGGACAAGCGGGCATCAAGCAGCCGAGATTCGGTCAGCCGCCACGGATGGAAAAAGTGGCGCTTGTATGGCGCCATATTTGTGCCATCATGGCGTCATGGACCTCACGCCATACGTCGACGATTTCCGGCACGAGCTCGCAGTCGCCGCAGACGCGGGCGGAGACGAAGCCCGAGCCCTGGCCCAACGACTCACCGCACCGCTGGAGACAGCGGCCCGGCTCACCCTGCTCAACGCGTTGTCCGCCGCCATGGGCGAGGTCACCCGCGACCTCGCCCCCGGCTGCTCGGTGGCCGTGCAACTCCGCGGCCTCGACCCCGAGTTCGTGGTGACGCCATCCCCCGGCGGCCACGCCCGCGCGGAGCGGGAGCAGCACCGGGGCGCACCGCGGCACACACCGGCGTCCGTGGCACCGGTGACCCCCCTCATCGACACCGGCCTGCCCGGCGGTTTCATCCGGCTGCAATTCGCCAGCGTGAGCGGTCTGGAATCAGCCACCGCCCTCTTCGAGTTCGCCACCCCCGACCATGAGGCGCTCGCCCTGCACCTGCCGAGCGACGGCACCGTGCCCGCGCTCCGCGCCGTCCTGGACGCCCTGGACGACGCGGCGATCGAGGCCACCCGGCTCACCGTGCACAGCGCGGGCCTCGACGATGTCGTCCACTCCCTCATCGGCCTGCCCCAGCCGGGGATCGGGCTGCCCCAAACGGGCATCGAGTTCGTCGCGTCGAACGACGAGCTCGCCTGCCGCAAGTCGGCACCCCGCACCCCCCGCAAGCCCCGCAAGTCCCCCCGCGGCGACGCGGGCTGAGCTCCGGGCCGCGCGACCGAGGCGGTCGCACGGCCCACACCCTTTCCCGCGCCCCCCTACGGAGACCCCGGCCGGCAGTTCGGCGGTCCTCCCCGTACGCGGGTCAGCACCCTCTCGACGTCACGCCTCCGCCCGCCCCGGCCGTCCCGCGGTGAGCAGCGGCAGCTCCCGGGCACCCGTCAGTTCCGGGTTCGCCATCAGCACGGGCGGGCGGTCCGGGTCGGTCCGCAGGTCCGGATAGCGCTCCAGGAGGATGCCGAGCGCGATCCGCCCTTCGAGCCGTGCGAGCGGCGCCCCGAGACAGAAGTGGATGCCCCGGCCGAAGGCGAGGTGGGGGTTGGGGTCGCGCCCGGGACGGAAGTCGTCCGGGCCGAAGAAGACCCGCTCGTCGCGGTTGGCCGCGCCGACCCACAGCGCGAGCGCCTGCCCGGCGGGCACCCGCTGCCCTCCCAGTTCGACCTCCCGGGTCGTGGCCCGGTAGAAGACCTGGAAGGGCGTGAGCAGGCGCAGCGACTCCTCGATCACGGCGGGCAGCCCCGCCGGGTCCCGCCGCAGCGCCTCCCGGTACTCCGGATGGGCGTCCAGACAGAGCACCGTGTTGCCCAGGAGCATGGTCGTGGTGACGTGCCCGGCGATGAGCAGCAGTTGGGCGAAGTTGCCGAGTGCCGCCGGGGACAGCCGCTCGCCGTCGACCTCGGCCTCGACGAGCAGCGTGAGCAGGTCCTCCCGGGGGTGGCGCCTGCGGTCGTCGGCGTGCTCCGTGAAGTACTCGTTCATGCGGCGCCCGAGATCGAGGGCGGCGGCGACCTCGTCCACACCGAAGTCACCACCGCCCCCGTCTCCCCCGCCCCCGGCCCCGTCGGCCGCCGTCGGCCCCTGCTCGCGCGGGAAGATCTCCTCGCTCCACTGCCGGAACAGCGGCCGGTCGGAGGCGGGCACGCCGAGGAGTTCGGCGATGACGGTCACCGGGAGCGGGTGGGCGAGGTCGTCGACGAGTTCCAGCGCGCCGCGTGCGTCGGCCCGGTCGAGCAGCTCATGGGTCAGGGCGCTGATCCGGGGCGCGAGGCCCGCCACCAGCCTGGGCGTGAAGGCCCGGCCGACCAGCCGCCGCAGCCCCCGGTGCTCGGGCGGGTCCATCTGCGTGAGAAGCCCGCTCTTCTCGTAGTCCGGGGCGTCGGGGGCGAGCTGGCGGACCGTGTCGGACGAGTAGGTGGCGGGGTCGGAGAAGACCTCGACGGCCTCCGGGTAGCCGTGCACGTTCCAGATCCCGGTCCGTTCGTCGAGGGCCACCGGCCGCTCGGGGCGGGTGCCGCGGAGCCAGAAGTGGGCCGGGGGCGCGCCCCATTGGTCGGCGAGGGTGGTGAGGGGCACAGGGCGCAGTGACTGGTAAGTCATGATATTTCACCTGTTTCAGGGCGTGCGAAGCACGCTCCGCGGGTCGAGGACCGCGCGGTACGGGGGGGTGGGGGGAAGTGACGCGTCGAGGCCGGGCCCTGTTGAGGGCGGGCGACGGCGATCAGCTCGGGTGCGGTGCGCGCTCAGCGCGCGGGCGGTACGAGGAGTACGGGCGGTACTCGGCCACGTACCGCCGCCTGATCACGGGCTCTGGCGACGGCCGGGTGCCCGGAAACGCGGCGAGGGCACGGTGTCGGCCACCGCGCCCTCGTGCTGCCGTCAGGCGCCGTGATCAGGCGCGGCGTATGACGATGTCGCCGCGGCTGGTGACGGCGTGTATCTCGACGGCCTCGTCCGGCAGTTCGGGCGCGTCGGAGGCGCCGAGCGAGTTCCGTACGTGACCGACCTTGGTGTGCACGTCGAGCCAGGCGGCGGATCCTTTCCGCACTCCGATCTCCAGCTCACCGGCGGCGGCACGCAGTTCGACGCGGCCGCGGGTCACCTCGCCGACGCGGATGTCGCCGGTGACGGAGCGCGCGGTGACGTCGTCGTACACCCGGCCGATGCTGATGTCGCCGCGGTTGACGGTGGCCCGCAGACGTCCGGTGACCTCTTCGATGTCGGTGTCGCCGCTGGAGTTCTTGAGGGTCAGCACGCCGTCGACGCGGCCGATGCGGATGTCGCCGGAAGCGACGCGGATGTCGGCCTCGCCGGTGGCGCTGCCGACCGTGACGTCACCGAACCCGCTGTTGAGCTGCAGCCGTCCGGCCCGCTCCAGCTGGATCCGGCCGTGCCCGGTCTTGAACTCGCACTCCCCCAGCTCGCCCTCGCTGTAGATGTCGGCCATGGTGGCGTCGCCCGACACGCGTGATCCGGCGGGCAGTTCGACCGTCACGTCGACGGAGCCGCCGGAGCCGAAGAGGCTGCGCCGGCGCGGGGTTCTGATGAGCAGCCTGCCCTGGCCGTACTCGACGCGGGTCTGTTCGGCGGCGCTGCGGTCGGACTGGCTCAGCCCGTTGCTCGGACTCACCTCGACCACGGTCTCGGTGCGCGCGCCCGCAGTCAGGCGCAGGAGGCCCGCGTTGAGCTGCAGGGCGACAGAGATGGGCTCGGGGGTGTCGAAGGTTGGCATGGCTGCCCCGTCCTGTGGGTCTGTCGGGCGTCCCCGCTGGTGGGACGGCTGAGGGAGGGTGACACTGCGGTGCGGGCGGCGCTCAGCCGACCCAGCCGGTGTAGCTCCGGCCGCCGCGGCCGGCCGAACTTCCCGGGCCGGCCTTGGGGGCGACGGCTCGTTCCTCGGGTTCCAGGGCCGCCGATATCGCCCGTACGAGCCAGGCGTTGAGCGAGAGTCCCTCCTGTGCCGCCGCCTTCTCGGCCCGCAGCTTGAGGCCGGAGGGCAGACGGAGGTTGATCCTGACCGTGGTGCGATGGTCCTCGGCTGACAGGGCCGGGGGCGGCACCCGCACCGGAGTCGGTCCGCTCGGGACCGCCTCGGCCGCGGCGCGGTCGGACCAGTCGTCGACGGGAGCCGGTGTCACCACGAACTCGGGCTCGCGGCCGCGCAGCCGGACGTCCACGGAGCCCGGCGCCAGTTCACCGGTGATCTCGCCCGCCGCGTCGGACAGGGCCCGCAGGAGCGTGAGCCGGGTCGCCGACTCGAGCTGCGCGGTGAGGCGCTCGGCCATCGCCCGCGCCTCCTCGCCGTCCGCGTCGGCTGCGACGGACAGCTCCCGGCGGAGATAGTCGACGTAGGGCGTGAGATCCATGACGCCACTATGGCATCACGATGGCGCCATTGCAAGCCGACATGGCTCAGGCTGGCGCACTCTGGCGGCCCGGCGGCGCCAGTAGATCTTGAGGGAGGGGTCCGGACACCTTCGGGGAGGAGCCCGTGGCCCCCTGGCGCGGCAAAACCGGAAGGCCGCCCACCGGTTGGTGGACGGCCTGCTCGGTCGGTGTCGGGGTGGCGGTGTCAGACCCGCAGTGGTGTCAGACCCGCGGTGGTGTCAGACCCCGCCCTCGCGCCGCACCCGGTCAAGGACCTCGGGCAGCGCGCGCAGGAACGCCGTCACCTCGTCCTCGCCGACGATCAGCGGCGGCGCGAGCCGGATGGTGTCCGGCAGAGCGGCGTTCACCAGGAGTCCCGCGTCCTGGGCGGCCTGCTGCACGCGCACGGCGCAGGGCTCGGCGAGGACGATGCCGAGCAGCAGACCGGCGCCGCGGACCCGGTCGACCAGCGGGTGCCCGAGCGCCTCGATGCCCTGCCGCAGCGTCTCGCCCTGCCGCTTGACGTGGTCGAGGAGCCCGTCGCCGTGGATCGTGTCGAGCACCGCGAGCGCGGCGGCACAGGAGACGGGGTTGCCGCCGAAGGTGGTGCCGTGCGCGCCGGGCGCCATCAACTCGGCGGCCGGGCCGAACGCGAGCGTCGCGCCGATGGGCATACCGCCGCCGAGGCCCTTGGCGAGAGTGAGGACGTCCGGCTCGACGCCGTGCGCCTGGTGCTCGAACCAGTGGCCGGTGCGGCCGATGCCGGTCTGCACCTCGTCGAGGACGAGCAGCGCTCCGGCGGCCCGGGTGATCTCGCGGGCCGCGGCCAGATAGCCGGGCGGCGGTACGACCACGCCGTTCTCGCCCTGGATCGGCTCGATGACGACGAGCGCGGTGTCCTCGTCGACGGCGGCACGCAGCGCGTCGGCGTCGCCGAACGGCACATGCGTGACGTCTCCGGGCAGCGGCTCGAACGCGGCGCGCTTCGCGGGCTGGCCGGTGAGGGCGAGGGAGCCCATGGTGCGGCCGTGGAAGCCGCCCTCGGTGGCGACCATGCGGCGGCGTCCGGTCAGACGGCCGATCTTGAAGGCCGCCTCGTTCGCCTCCGCGCCGGAGTTGGAGAAGAAGACCCGGCCGGAGCGCCCGGTCAGCCGGAGCAGGCGCTCGGCGAGCCGCACCGGCGGCTCGGCGATGAACAGGTTCGAGACATGGCCGAGTCTGCCGACCTGCTCGCTGACGGCGCGGACGACGGCGGGGTGCGCGGTGCCGAGGGAGTTGACGGCGATGCCGCCGAGGAAGTCGAGGTACTTCTTGCCGTCGGCGTCCCAGAAGGCGGCGCCCTCGCCGCGCACCAACGGCACCCTCGGCGTGCCGTAGTTGTCCATCAGCGACGCCTGCCAGCGCTCGGTGAGCTTGGTGTTCCCGCGCTCCCCCGCGGCGTCGCCCGTGACGCCGGTGTCCCTCGTTGGCTCGTTCATCCCATCCCCTCCGTGCCGGGCACGCTCATCGCGCCCTCTCCTCGACGGCCCCGCTCATCGCAGATCCTCTTCGATGTCCGGCAGGACCAGCGTGCCGATCTCCTCGCGCGTGAACATCTCGAGCAGCACCGAGTGCTGGACCCGTCCGTCGATGACGCGCGCGCTGCCCACGCCGTTGCGGACCGCGTGCAGGCAGCCTGCCATCTTGGGGACCATGCCGTCGGCCAGCTCCGGAAGGATCTTCTCCAGTTCGCTGGCGCTGAGCCTGCTGATGACCTCGTCGCTGTGCGGCCAGTCCGCGTACAGGCCCTCGACGTCGGTGAGGAAGACCAGCGTGTGCGCGTTCAGGGAGGCGGCGATCGCGGCGGCGGCGGTGTCGGCGTTCACGTTGTAGACGTGGTCGTCGTCGACGCTGCGGGCCACCGGCGAGATGACCGGGATACGGCCGTCCGCGAGCAGCGCCTCGACGGCGCCGGGGTCCACCCCGGCGATCTCGCCGACGCGGCCGATGTCGACCTTCTCGCCGTCCTCGTCCTCGGGCCAGTGCTTGGTCGCGGTGATGGTGTCCGCGTCCTCACCGGTGAGGCCGACGGCGAGCGGGCCGTGCTGGTTGATGAGGCCGACGAGTTCGCGCTGCACCTGTCCCGCGAGCACCATCCGGACCACGTTCATGGCCTCGGGCGAGGTGACCCTGAGGCCCGCCTTGAACTCGCTGTCGATGTGGTGGAGTTTCAGGGCGGCGCTGATCTGCGGGCCGCCGCCGTGGACGACGACCGGCTTGAGCCCGGCGTGCCGCAGGAAGACGACGTCGTGGGCGAAGGCGGCCTTCAGCTCGTCGTCGATCATGGCGTTGCCGCCGAACTTGATGACGCAGATCTTGCCCTGGTGGCGGTTGAGCCACGGCAGCGCGTCCATCACGGACTGCGCCTTGACCAGTGCGGGGTGCTCCTGCGTGCTGATCCTCATGACGAGTACGCGCTGTTCTCGTGGACGTACTCGGACGTCAGGTCGTTGGCCCACAGCGTGGCGCGCTGGGCGCCCGCCGCCAGGTCCGCGGTGATGACGACCTCACGGCCGGACATGTCGACCGCGGTCCGGTCGGCGCCGATCGAGCCGTCCTTGCAGACCCAGACGCCGTTGATGGCGACGTTGAGGCGGTCCGGCTCGAAGGTCGCCGACGTGGTGCCGATGGCGGAGAGCACACGGCCCCAGTTCGGGTCCTCGCCGTGGATGGCGCACTTGAGGAGGTTGTTGCGGGCGATGGAGCGCCCGGCCTCCACGGCGTCGTCCTCGGTGGCCGCGTTCACGACGTCGATGCGGATGTCTTTCGAGGAGCCCTCGGCGTCACCGATGAGCTGGCGGGCCAGGTCGTCGCAGACGGTGCGGACGGCCTCGGCGAACTCCGCGTACTCCGGGGTCGCCCCGGAGGCACCGGAGGCGAGCAGGAGCACGGTGTCGTTCGTGGACATGCAGCCGTCGGAGTCGACGCGGTCGAAGGTCACCCGGGTCGCCGCGCGCAGCGCCTTGTCCAGGACGTCGTTCTCCAGGTCGGCGTCGGTGGTGAGGACGACGAGCATCGTGGCGAGGCCGGGGGCGAGCATGCCCGCGCCCTTGGCCATGCCGCCGACCGTCCAGCCCTTGCCCTCGACGACCGAGGTCTTGTGCACGCTGTCCGTCGTCTTGATGGCGATGGCTGCCTTCTCGCCGCCGTCCGCGGAGAGTTCGGCGACCGCGCTCTCGACGCCCGGCAGGAGCTTGTCCATCGGGAGCCGGACCCCGATGAGGCCGGTGGAAGCCACGGCGACCTCGCCCGCGCGGTGCCCCTCGAGGCTCGCCGCGACCTTCTCGGCGGTCGCCCGGGTGTCCTGGAAACCGGCCGGGCCCGTGCAGGCGTTGGCGCCACCGGAGTTGAGGATGACGGCGCTGACCGCGCCCACCCTCAGGACCTGTTCACTCCAGACCACGGGGGCGGCCTTCACCCGATTCGAGGTGAAGACACCGGCCGCCGACCGGCGCGGGCCGTTGTTCACGACCAGAGCCACATCCGGATTTCCGCTGCTCTTTATTCCGGCCGCGACGCCTGCGGCCGAAAAACCTTGTGCTGCCGTGACGCTCATGGCGCTACTACTCCTATAGTGGAAGTTCCCAGTTTCCCGGGAAGGCCGAGGGGGACCACCGACAATGACATGACCCGAGCCGCCCCATTCCTCGATTCTGGCGACTGGGTGCCGTGATTCCACAACTCCCTGCCTGCCCTTTCCTATTGAACGCCCCACATCGCTGATCTGGCAGTTCATCGATGTGTCACCGTCACTGCCGGGCGTGACGGCCCGACAACCCGCAACAAACTACAGGCAATTCAGGCTTTCGGCACCGGGCTGTCCTGTCCACGGGACAGCGGGCCACCCGAGTCGACCGTGCCGGGAACCTTATGCATGGCCCGTGCGGACCGCCTCAGAACCAACCGAGTAGGTTCTGAGGCGCACTTAGCGGTCGCGACGGGCCCACCGCAGGACCGAAATTTTTCACGGAATTTTGATCCGGTCGCAGTGAATACTTCACGGGACCACCGCAGAACGCCCTGTCTATACCGACAATTCGTCGGCGAGTAGCGGGGTCTGGACGCCGGGCTTGCCCGCGGCCGACAATGACGAGGCTGGTGGACTGTGTCCGCCGGCACCTGGAACGAACGGCTTCCGCAGGGAAGCCATCGTGTACGGCTTGAAATGGAGTGGACATGAGCAGCAACCCGTTCGACGACGCGGATGGCCAGTTCTACGTCTTGGTGAACGACGAGGAGCAGCACTCCCTGTGGCCGTCGTTCACCGAGGTCCCCGCCGGCTGGCGGGTGGCGTTCGGCGAGGCCGGCCGCCAGGAGTGCCTGGACTACGTGGAGCAGAACTGGACCGACCTGCGGCCCAAGAGCCTGCGCGACGCGATGGCCGCCGACCAGGCCGCGTAAGGCCGTGCGGCGGGCGCGCTCCTGAGCGACGCCGAGAAGCCGTGAAGGGGCGGGCCCCGGTGCTTCCCAGCACCGGGGCCCGCCCCTTCACGCGTACACGGCCCCGTGCCCCCGGCCACACGCTCGGCCCGCTCGGCCCATCCGCGCATGCGAACGGCCCGTCGGTGGGGGCCGACGGGCCGTCCGGAACAGGGGTGGCTCAGACCTTCTCGCCGACGCCGCGTCGCTCGACGATCGAGTCGGCGATCTCACCGCTGCGCACGGCGATGTTCGACAGCAGGGACGACGTCAGACCGTGCGTGTGCTCGGTGCCGCCCTGGAGGTAGATGCCACAGGACAGGTCGCCGGTGGTGACGACGCGGTAGTCGCGCTCCACCTGGTGGCGGCCCTCCTCGTCGCGCAGGCAGAAGCCGTCGAGGTCGCCGAGCAGGCGGGTGGCGTCCATCGTGGCGTAGCCGGTCGCGAAGACGAGCGCGTCGACGTCCATCTCCTGCTCGGTCTCGCCGTCCAGGAGCGAGTGCAGGACGACACGCGTGTCGTTGCCGGAGCGCTTCACTTCCTTGACCCGCGTGAGGTTCAGGAAGTGCAGCCGCTGCGCGCCCGCGACCTCCTCCTCGTAGGAGCGGCGGAACAGCTCCCGGATGACGTCGTCGTCGACGACGGAGTAGTTGGTGTTCTTGTGGTACCGCCAGAACGCGTCCCGCGTCTTCTCGGTGCCGAAGTAGTAGTGGTCGACGGCGGTGGGGTCGAAGACCTGGTTGGCGAAGGGCGTGTCGTCCGCGACGGAGTAGCCGTAGCTCGGCAGGATCGCCGAGACCTGGGCCTGCGGCAGCATGTCGTGCAGGTACTTGGTGATCTCGGCGGCGCTCTGGCCGGCGCCGACGACCGCGACGTTCTTCAGCTCCTCGGGATTCATCTGGCCGTACTTCGCCAGAAACTCCGAGCTGTGCCACACCCGCTCGTCGCGCTCCATGCCGTCGGGCATGCGCGGCACGAGGCCGGTGGAGACGGTGATGTTGCGGGCCTTCACCACACGCGTCGCGCCGCCGACGATGTCGCGGACGACGACTTCGAGGACCTGGTCGTCGGCGGTGGACTCCGCCGCCAGGCGGATCTCGGTGACCTCGGAGTTGTACGAGACGCGGTCGCGGAAGCTCGCCTCCGCCCACTCCAGGTACTGGTGGAACTCCTGGCGGGTCGGGAAGAAGTCCTGGTTGTTCACGAACTGGACCAGGCGGCCCGAGTCGTGGAGGTAGGACACGAAGCTGTAGCGCGACAGCGGATTGCGGAAGGTCGCCAGGTCCTTCAGGAACGAGATCTGCATCGTCGCCTGCGGAAGCAGCATGTTGCGGTGCCACCCGAAAGCGGCCTGCCGCTCGAAGAACGCAGCTGTGATCGGCTGCTCCGAGGAATTTGACTCGTGTTCCTCCAGGGCGATGGCGAGGGACAGGTTGGACGGGCCGAACCCGATCCCAACGATGTCGTATATCTCGTTTTCACGCGTACCCATAGATATTCTCCCGCTGATGTAGCTTCGACTGGGACTTCCGCAGCTGCGACGACGGCATTGCGGTTATCCAAGAGGACCTTGGTCGGAAATGCTGCGGTCGGAAATGCTGCCAACTCTCGTCTGACGTGCGGCTGATGGTCTCGAACATCTCGACCGGTGGTCCGGGAGACACGCATTAAGTATTGCGCTGGAGAACACCGCCACGCCAACTTAGAGGGGCCGGACGGACCTTTCAAGAGTCCCCGGCCGCACCGTCTGCCGGGCACCGCTGTCCTGCCGACAGGACAGCCATGTCGGCTCGTCCATAATTTTGGTTGTGCCTCTCAAAGCGCTGGTAGCGTCGGCGACTTGGCACCATACCGTGAGTGAGATTAGCGAAAGGGTGAACTCCGGATGTTCGTTCCCAGTCAGTACCGCCAGCCGGACAGTTCGTGGATGCTGGATCTGATCCGCGGCAATCCGTTGGCGCTCTTTGTGAGCAACGGCAGTCCTGAAGCGGGACCGTTCGCCACGCATCTGCCGGTGATTCAGGATCCGGAGTGGACCGGCGAATGGTCGGACGACCTCTCGGGCGGCCGACTGCTCGGACACATGAACCGGGCGAACCCGCATTGGAAGGCGCTCGAGTCGGGCAGCGTGAATCTCCTGACGTTCACCGGGCCGCACGGCTATGTGTCGCCGACGGTCTATCAGGTGACCCCGGCCGCGCCGACGTGGAACTTCACCTCGGTACACGTCCACGGTGTCGTCGAGAAGATCGAGGGCATCGAGAACACCCTGGAGGTGGTGAAGTCCACCGTGCGCACCTACGAGGGCGCCTTCGGCGACGGCTGGGACATGTCGGAATCACTCGACTATTTCCGGAAGATCGTGCCCGCCGTCGGCGCGTTCCGCATCAAGGTGACGGGCGCCGAGGGCATGTTCAAGCTCAGCCAGGAGCAGCCGGACGAGGTCCAGGACCGCGTACGGGACTCCTTCGGCGGTCGTGAGTGCACCCGCCACCAGGCGACGGCTCAGCTCATGAGCAAGCTGCCGTAGCCCTTCCGCGCTCCAGCCAGTACTTCTTCACCAGCCATAGATTCCGCACAGCCGTTCCGCTGCCGCGGACCGTTCGACGGGCCCCACACACCCTTCTCGCTCACGGGACTTCGGGGCCCGCCGTTCAGTCCGCGGCAGCGGCTCGGCGTATCCGCGCCGACACGTGCCGACGCGCAGGAGCCCGCACTCCCTCTCCGGAGTACGGGTCCTGCGCGTCGTATATGCGTCCGCCGAGGTCAACTGCCCTGATCTCGGCGGACGTTGGCCATGTCACGCGTTGCCATGCATGGCGCCCCGTACCTCAGGCGCTGATTCCGGCCTGCTCCCGCTGGGCCGCCTCGTCCTCGACGAGCGCACGCTCGGCGGCGTTGTCGAGCGTCGCGAGCACCCACTGCTCGAAGTCGATGCCGGACTGCTCCGCGGCCTTGTGCCACCACTGGAGCCTGCTGCCGGGAACGGCGAGCCGCCGCATCGTCTCGGGCGTCTGGGTTCCGTCGCGCGCCTCGTCCTCACGGGCGACGCGGATGGCGCTGCGCAGCTGCTTGGTCGTCCACTGCATCTGCTCGGCCCGGTCGAGCCACAGCTCCTGCTCGTCGATCGGCAGCGAGGCGAGCTCCGCGTGGTGCTGGAAGCTCAGCGCCGCGCGTCGTCGGCTGAAGTCGAAGCGCCGTGACACCCACGCGTAGTTGCGCAGGGTCTGGTACTGCAGCCCGGCGGCGCGAATGCCGCGCTGGTAGCGGTCGGTGTAGTGGTCCTTGCCGTATACCAGCCAGTCCCCGAGCCACCAGGAAGAGGAGTTGACGATTCCGGAGAGCTGGCGGCCGGCCCGCTCCCAGTCCTCGAAGGTCAGCCCGGCCGGCATCTGCAGGCCCACCTTCGTCGTCAGCACCTGGCCACGACGCTCGTCCACTCCTGCTCTTCGCTGCCGCGGCACCGCGCTCGCGTTTCGGCGGAAGAGCACAACCTTCGAATCCTCGAGGTCGCTGACCTGGTTCGTCATCATGCCTCCATGTGAAAGAACATCGAACGAACGCGGGCACGACGGTCCGCGTCCGAACAGGAAAATGCCATGCGGGTATGGCAGCCGTGTCCTGACCCGGAACGGGTCGGAAGCCTTCGCGCGTCGCGAGGCACAGGCTGGCCAATCAATCACAGCCGATCGGCCGGATGAGGGCTCTCGCAAGCCACTCGCCGAGTCGGGTGGTCAGAGTTCCGTCGACTCATTGCTGGATCCGTCGGCGTGGCACGTGCGTGCACGCCGTCGGGCCGCCCTCACCGCTCGAGGGGGCCGCCGGCACAGAGCACAGGCAGGTCCGGCCGTTCGGCGCATCCTTCAGGACTGCGCGGAAGGCATTCAGTCGGCATGTGTGTGGATTCGTACATCAACTACTCGCCCCGTTCAACTACTCGCCCCGTTCGCCTCGACCACGACCCCCGCGCCCTCCGGCCGACCGACGTGTCCCCCATCGGTACCGATGACCCGGTTTCGCAGTGGTCTCTTCCAAAGGCCTACCCGAGTAGAACCCGACACCTGTTGGAGATTCAAGGAAGAGGCAGTCGCTCGTCGCGACTTTTCGAAGTTCGAACAAGATAGCCCAGCATCGCTATGCCTGTCCTGGTGTGACGCAGCTCTCTCAGGACTCAGACAGCGGGGGCTTTAGCGATCAACTTCCGCCACTAGCGGCAGGAATTGAGCCAACTGTAGCGCGAAGCGAAACAGTTGCAGACGAGAAGGGGGCGTACAGAAGGCGGGGGTCCTTCGTTGAGTTAGCGAGCCGGATTCGGGGCAAACGGTGATGGTCCGTCACCATTGGCGCCTATTAGCCGAATCCCAGGGCCGCTAGTGAACCCTAGCATTTTCCATACGGACTCTTAACACGAGTATCAGCCACGCTCCCGCCGATGTGGCCGAAGAGCACTCCCTGTGGCAAGTCGCCTTCCGGCTATGCGGAGTTCGGCCCACCGGGAGAGAGCGGAGGTGCGCGCGGAGAGTCGCGGCGCGAGCGGAAGAGACGACCGGGCGCGACGGGCACCACGGGGACGCCCGGGGAACCGGGGTGGAGCGGCCCTCGGAATGGCACGCTCCAGAGCACTGGGGGCCCGGAAGCCGGAATTCCTGATCCTCTTCGCGGAAACAGTCCGACCGTTGGCGCCGCCTCGACGACCGAACCGGAGAGGAGGAGTCCGCCCCCGCGGCCCGCGCGAACATGGTGTGTGAACCCGGTTTGCTGCCGTGGTTGCCACATCAGTCACGCCCGCAGCAAGATGGTGCGACACGCTCTCGGATCCTAGACTCGACGCTCGGCAGCTGCCGCTCAGGGACGTCCGGGAGGGATCGCAGCATGGTTGTGCCCTGCGCATTGCCCACATCGACTCCGGGCAGCGAGGTGCCCGAAACCCAGCTCGCGTCACCTTTCAGCGACTTCACCGACCAGGTCTTCCAGAATCTGCGCCGTGCCGATCAGCGCAGGTGGGCGGGGGCCTATTTGGCGGGGCTGCTCATCACTCCCGGGAAGAAATCCGTACGCCGTCTCGCCGGAGCCGTCTCGGCGTCCCCCACCGCGGTGCAGTCCCTGCGCCAGTTCGTGAGCCTGAGTCCCTGGGACTGGGACCCCGTCATGGAGGAGCTCACCCGCTGGGCCGAGAAGCACGGCCGCGTCTCCACCTGGGCGATCGGCCGCGCGGTCCTGCCCAAGCGCGGCGACCGGTCCGTGGGCGTGCACCGCTACTTCGACCCGGTCTCCGGCCGCACCCTCAACTGCCAGCTGGGGCTCGGCGCCTTCCTCGGCATCGACGCCCTGCACGTCCCGGTCGACTGGCGGCTGCTGCTCCCGGCGCCCTGGACCGAGGACACCCAACTGCGCCGGCGCGCACGCATACCCGAGGGCGTATGCCACCGCCCGCTGTGGGCCCAGGCCCTGGACCTGGTCGACACCCTGGAGGCCCGTACCGCGCCCACCTCCGCGCCGGTCGTCGCCGATATGAGCGACGACCCCGACGTGGCGCTCTTCCTGCGCGGACTCAGCCAGCGGGCCCGGGACTTCGTGGTCGCCGTGCCCCAGCACCTGAAGGTCCTGCCCGTCGGCGACCGGACGCCCGGCGCACCGGAGCCGGTGAGCGCGCGGGGGCATGTCGCCTCGGGGAACACCGACTCCGTCCTCGTCACCGCGCCCGACGGCCGCCGGCAGCACACCCGCGTCCGGTCCGTGCTCGTGCGGCTGCCCGGGGCGAGGCCGGGTGCGACGCCTGAATATCCCTATCGACTATTCACGGAAGTGCTACCGGAAAGTCGCCCGGGATCCATGTGGCTCACCAGCCTGGCGCATCAGCCACTCGACAACGTTGCCTCGCTCGCCACCCATCGGAGCCGGACCACCACGGCGGTGGCGGGCATGGAACGCCACTTCGGCCTCCTGGACTTCGAGGGCCGTTCCTTTCCGGGCTGGTATCACCACATGACGCTGGTTTCCGCGGCCTACACGTATCAGCGACTCACGCACCGGCCCGTTCCGCGACACCTGCCGTGCTGTCCCGCACCTCTCCCCCGAAACCATCAGCAACGGCTGCACTTGGTCTGACTACAGCACCGGATTGACTCATATTCAGGATGCGTCCGGCATATTCACGAGCGCCTCACGACAGTTGCGTGGCATTTGCGTGTTAGCTACAACGAACTCGATTGCCTTGTCCCGTAAGCGAATTGAAGCAATTGACTGTGAGTCAGCCGCGCATTCCGCTTCCACCGGGCGCGGCTCGCCTAGAATTGCGGCGCTCAGTCTCCGGCGTGCGCGCCGGAAGGGTGCGGCCCTGGAGACCGCCGGGGGAGGTCGGTCTCCAGGGCCGCGGGATCGGTACCGGCGTGCGGCAGCATGCCGGCCCGAAGTCTGTGGCCGCGGTGCGGCTAGTTCACCCAGCCCGTGTAGCGCTGGGAGCTTCCCGGTGCGGCGCGCGGCACGCGCTGCTCCGCGCGGCGGCCGCGCTCGTCGAACTCCAGCATCGCGGAGACCGCGCGAACCAGCCACGCGTTGACGGACAGCCGCTCGCGCCCAGCAGCCTCCTCGATCCGGGTCTTGAGGTGCTCGGGCGGTCGGAAGTTGATGCGGGAAGTCGCACCTTCCTCCCCGTTCACCGTCACTGGCGCCAGTGACACCAGTAATGGCGCCACACCGGGGTGCGGGTGGTCGAAGTCGTGGTCGACCTCGTCGTGGAACGACTGGTCCTGCGGGGGCAGCGTCACGACGAACGTCGGGTCCAGACCCCGCAGGCGTATCTCGACTGAACCAGGGGCCAGGTCGCGGGTGATCTCGTCCGCGGCGGCCGACAGCGCGTCAAGAAGCGTCAGACGGACAGCGGAAGCCAGCGGCGCGACGAGGCGTTCGGCGAGTTCTCGCGTCTCCTCGTCGCCCGCCTCCACTGCGACCGAGAGCTCCTGGCGCAGGTTGTCGACGTACCGCGTGAGTTCCATGGCGCCATCGTCGCACCACTATGGCGCCACGCGCAAGCTTTCGAGGCATCACTCTTGCGACTCTTTGGCACCGCGTGCTGCCGCCGGGCCCGGACGGCTGTTTCCAGTCAGACCCCGCCGCTCCCGACCGGCCGCGCCGCAGCGCCAACCCGTGGCGGGAATGAGGCGTGTGACTTACGCTCGCCGCCCCAGGCGCACCACACTGGACCTCCACACCCAAGGGCCGGTACGCGACGAGGAGTTGGTGAGATGTCCACGCAGTCCCCCGCGGGATCCGACCGGGCGACCAGGGAAGTGATCGACGCCTATCTGGGCCGGCTCGCGGAGCGGGACCTGGACGGCGCGGTGCGGCTGTTCTCCGAGTCGGCGGAGTGGGTCGCGCCGGGCTCGCCGGACGTGCCGTGGTCGGGGAACCGGACCGGGCGGGCGGGGGTCACGGAGTTCTTCACCACCCTGCACGCGTATCTGCAGCCCGAGGAGTTCACCGTCACGCACATCGTCGTCGACGGCGAGCAGGGCGTGATCCTCGGCCACCTGCGCGACACCGTCAAGGCCACCGGCGCCCCGCTCACCACGCCCTTCGCCGCCCATCTCACGGTGGTCGGCGGCGAGGTCACGCGCTACCACCTGTTCGAGGACACCTACGCACTGCACCGCGCCGCGACCGGCGGCTGACCGACCCGCGAGAGAGGCACGCCAGATGACCCCCCATGACCGCATGCCGTCCCATCCGGTGGTGAGCGCCTTCGTGGACGCGGTCAACGCCCAGGACCCGGAGGCCCTTTGGACCGTGCTCGCCGCGGACGCCACCGTGATCGACGTGGGAACCGAACGCGACCTCGGCGCGTGGGTGGAACGTGAGCTGTTCTCGTCCCACGCCCGGATGGAGGTGGTGCGGGAGTCGCCCGACGGTCTGTCGGTCACGGCCCGCTTCCACAACGACATCTGGGGCGACATCGACACCGCGTGGGAGTTCTCGGTGTCCGAGGGCGTCATCCGGCGGTTCGTCGCCGGACCCGCCTGAGCGGTCGGCCCGGCGGGAGACCGGGCGGGCCGTCGAACAGATCACGACCAGGCCGTCCCACCGGTCCATGGCCGGTCCGCCGAGCGGGCCGCGGAGCGGCGGGACGCCGACGACGCGCAGGGAAGCCGAGGGAATCGAGGCAATGGCGTGAGCCGCACCCCCGGGCCCGAGGTGGAGCAGGCACCGAAGGAGTCGGTGCGGATCCGCCTGCTTGGCCCGGTGAGCGTGGAGGTCCGAGGTCGTCACGTCGGCCTCGGACCCCAGCAGCGCGCGCTCCTCGCGGCCCTCGCCCTCGCCCGCGGCCACCCCGTCAGCACGTCCCGGCTCGCCGAACTCCTGTGGGAGGGCGAGGCGCCGGACGGCGCGGTGAGCGCCCTGCGCACGCACGTCCTGCATCTGCGCCGCATCCTGGAGCCGGGGCGGCGGGCCACCTCCGGGTTCGAGGTCCTGGTCAGCGCGGGAGCCCGCAGCAACACCAGCTACACCCTCCAGGTGTCCGACGAGCAGGTCGACGCCCTGCGCTTCGTCCACCTCACCGACCAGGCCCGCAAGGCCGCCGCCGACGGCGACGCCGGCGCCGTGGTCGCGCTGCTCGACGAGGCCCTGTCCCTGTGGACCGGACCGGCCCTCGAAGGCGTCAGCGACCGCAGCTTCGCGCTCGCCGAGGCCGAACGCCTGCAGGAGCTGCGGCTCGTGGCCCGCGAGGACCGCATCGACGCGCTGATCGAGCTGGGCCACTACGAGCAGTCGGTGGCCGAACTGACCACGCTCGTCAGTGAGTTCCCGCTGCGGGAGCGGCTGCGCTGCCAGCTGATGCTGGCGCTGCACCGCTCCGGCCGGCAGGCGGAGGCCCTCGCCTCGTACCGCGACTTCTACCACCTGCTCGACGCGGAGGTGGGCATCGAGCCCGGCCGCCCGCTGAAGGAACTCCATCAGCGCGTCCTCTCTGGCGATCCCGCCCTCGCCCCCGTCGGCGCCCCCCTCGCCCCGGCTCCGCCCCCCGCCCGGCCGGTGCCGCGTCAGCTCCCGCCCGACGTCGCCAGTTTCACCGGCCGCTCGGACTATCTGCGCCAGCTCGACACGCTCCTCGCCCAGCACGACGCGGGCCCGGGGCAGACGCTGGTGATCTCCTCCGTGTCGGGCATGGCGGGCGTCGGCAAGACCACCCTCGCGCTGCACTGGATGCACCGGGTGGCCGACCGCTTCCCCGACGGACAGCTGTACGCGAATCTGCGCGGCCACGCCCAGGAGGGGCCGACGACGGCCGACGAGGCGCTGGGGCAACTGCTTCGGGCGCTCGGGGTCGGCACCGGGCATCTGCCGGAGAGCACCGACGAGAAGGCGGCGTTGTACCGCTCGCTGCTCGCGGGCCGGCGCATGCTGATCCTCCTCGACGACGCGGCCGGGCTCGCGCAGGTGCGCCCGCTGCTGCCCGGCTCGCCGACCTGCTTCGTCGTCGTCACCAGCCGCAACGACCTGCGGGGCCTGACCGCCTTCCACGACGCCCACCGGGTGAGCCTGAGCGTCTTCGGCGAGGAGGAGGCCCTCGCCCTGCTCTCCCGCGTCATCGGCGCGGACCGGGTGCGGCACGAGCCGGAGGCCGCCGCCGAGGCCGTCCGGCTGTGCGGACTGCTTCCGCTGGCCGTGCGGATCGTCGCGGCCCATCTGATCGGCGACCGGCATCCGCCGATCGAGGAGGTCGTGCGGCGGCTGCGCGGCGGCGACCGGCTGCGGGAGCTGACCCTGGACCAGGAGGAGCACACCGGCGTACGCGGTGTGCTCGCCCTGTCGTACCGGTCGCTGCCCGCCGCCGAGCGGGAGCTCCTGCGGCTGCTCGCGCTCGCCCCGGGGCCCGGGATCTCCGCCCCGGCCGCCGCCGCCCTCGCCGGGACCGACCTGCCCGCCACCGCCCGGCTCCTGGACCAGCTGGTCGCCCGCAGCCTGCTGGAGAGCCACCAGCCGGGCCACTTCCAACTGCACGCCCTCGTCGGCCTGTTCGCCCAGGAGCGGGCCCGGGCCGAGGACAGCCCCGTCGCCCGCGAGCGCGCCGTCGGCCGCCTGCTCACCTGGTATCTGGCCACCGCCGAGCAGGCCGCCCACCTGCTGTACGGCACCTTCTACTCCTGGTACGCGGCCGACCCACCGGAGCCCGACGGCTCCCCCACGGCGCCGCTGGCCTTCACCTCCACCGCCGAGGCACTGGCGTGGCTCGACGACGAGCGGACCGTGCTGCTCGCCTGCACCCGGCACGCCGTCCGCCACGGGCCGCGCTCCTTCGCCTGGAAGGCGGCGCTCGCCCTGCACGGGCACCTCATGGAGCACGGACGCCGCACGGACTGGCTGCGGGCCGCGCACGCCGGGCTGCGGGCCGCCGAGGCCGCGCACGACGACCACGCGCGGGCGGTGATGCACTGGAGCATGTGCTACGTGCTGTGGGAACTGGCCCGGCACGACGAGGCGCTGTGGCACAGCGCCCACGCGGAGACCCTGTTCGCGCGGAGCGGGCGGCCCGTGGAGACCGCGGGGGCGGTGCTCGGGCTCGCCGCCTCGCACCGCGAGCGCGGCGCCCTCGACCAGGCCGCCCGCGACGCCGAGCGGGCCCTGACCCTCTATGCCGCGGGCGGGCAGCCCGCCGGGGAGGCCTGGGCGCTGTGCCTGCTCGGCTTCGTCCGCCTCGACCAGGGCCGACTCGCCGCCGCCCACCGGCACTTCAGCACGGGCCGGGCACGCGCCGAGGCGTCGCGGGACCAGCACACGGTGATGCTGTCCTTGTGGGGGCTCGGCGCCGTCGAGCACGCGCTCGGCGCGGCGGACGAGGCGCAGCGCCTGCTCACCCGGGCGCTCGCCGCGGACGGCAGACTGCTGTTCACCTACGCGGCGGAGGGCGCCCTCAACGCCCTCGCGGTGGCGTGCCGGGACGCCGGGGATCCACGGCTCGCCCTCAAGTACGCCGTCGACGCGCTCGGCGTCACGCACCGCACCCATCGGCGGCTCGTGGAGCCGGAGGCCCTCACCACCATCGGCACGGTGCTGCTGCGCCTCGACGACGCGCCGGGTGCTCTCGACCACCACGGCCGCGCCCTGGAGGCGGCGCGCGCGGCGGGCTGCCGCCGGGCCGAGGCCGGGGCGCTCGTGGGCCTCGCGGCCGTGCACCGGCACCTGGGCGAGTACGGCGAGGCGCTCGCGTGCACCCGGCGGGCTCTCGCCACGGCCCGGCAGGCCGGGCTGCGGCTCGTCGAGGCCGAGGCGCGGGCGGAGCTGGCGCTTGTGCATCTGGCGCTCGGTCAGCACGCCCGGGCGGCGCGGGCCGTGGAGCGCTCCCTGCGGCTCTGCCGGGCCGCCGGGCACCGGCCGGGCCTCGCCCGCGCCCTGGAGGTGGCGGCCGCCGTGCGGCGCGCGGACCCCGGCCTCAGCTCAGCGCCCGTACCCCCGCCGTGACCGCGGCGGCCACCAGGATCACCAGCGGTACGGGGGCCTTGAGCCGCCAGGCGACCAGGGCCCCGGCGAAGCCGGCGAGCCGGGCGTCGAAGGTCATGCCGTGCGCGCCCGCCGCGCCCACGAGCTGGGTGACGACGAGGACGGCGAGGAGCGCGGGCGTCAGGTACTCGACGAACCGCGGGAACCACGCGGGCAGTTCGCGATCACCCATCACCAGGGAGCCCGCGCCCTTGATGAGGAAGGTGGTCGCCACCAGGGCGCCGACGACGATCCACGGGTCGCTGCTCATCGGGCCCTCCTGAGCGCGCGGCCGGGGCTCGGCCGCTCGGGGCGGACGGTGGTGCGGGTCCGGGTCATCGGGACCGCCACGTCCACACGACGGCGACGACGCAGGCCACGGCGATGGCGGTGTCGGGTACGGCGACGGCGGTGAGGACCGCGGCACAGGCCGCGGCGGTGGCGGCCGCCGTCCGTTTGGGCGCGGTGCCGAGGTGCGGTGCGAGCAGCAGGAAGAACAGGACGGGCGAGACGGCGTCCAGGCCGTAGGTGAGGATGTCCACGGCCTTGAACGGGCCGATCGCGCCCAGCAGGGTGCCGAGGACCCAGCCGAGCCACAGCACCAC
This sequence comes from Streptomyces sp. NPDC041205, assembly GCF_055591765.1. Classification (NCBI taxonomy): domain Bacteria; kingdom Bacillati; phylum Actinomycetota; class Actinomycetes; order Kitasatosporales; family Streptomycetaceae; genus Streptomyces; species Streptomyces sp. NPDC041205. Next base: position 26,739 of record NZ_JBVIZH010000011.1, read on the forward strand.
CCCGGAGGACAGCAGGCGCACCCGGTCGAAGCGGCCGTCCGCGTCGCTGGCGATGGCCCAGGACTCCTCGATGACGAGCTGGGACTCGACCGCGCGGCGGGCCCGGCCGCCGCGCAGCGCGGGCAGGATGGCGAAGCCCATCACCAGGTAGCGCAGGTTCAGCAGGGTCCCGGCGACGGCCGCCGCGGCCCAGCCGCCGCCGTTGACGATCACCGAGACGGCGGCGAACTGCGAGGAACCGACGAACACCAGGCCGGACATGGAGGTCGCGGCGAGCGCGCCGAAGCCCGCGCCCTTGGCGAGGACGCCGAAGGAGATCCCGAAGGCGAAGATCGCGACGGTGAACGGCACGGCGGCCCTGGCCCCCGTGGTCCAGGCCGCGCGCCGCCCGTCCGCCGGAACCGGACGGACGGGTTCGGCCCCGCGATCCGTCATCCGCGCTCGCTCACCGCGGGGGCGGGGTGGCCGGGCGCCGGGCACCCCTCCTCGCCCCGCACGATCCGTCCGTACGCCGCCGCGAGCGCCGCCCCGACCGGGCCGAGGGGGAACCGCAGGGCGTCGACGGCGGTGACGGGCTGGACCTCGTACGCCGTGCCGGTGAGGAACACCTCGGTGGCGCGGGTCAGTTCGGAGGGGGGCAGGTGGCGTTCGACGACGGAGAGTCCCCGGTCGCGGGCGATGTCGATGACGGTACGGCGGGTGATGCCGTCCAGGACGCACTCCGGGGGCGGGGTGTGCAGTTCCCCCGCGATCACCAGGAACAGGTTGGCGCCGGTGGCCTCGGCGAGGCGGCCGCGGTGGTCGAGGAGCAGCGCGTCGTCGTGGCCCGCCGCCTCGGCCTCCTGTCCGGCGAGGGCGCCGAGGGCGTAGAGGGCGGCAGTCTTGGCGCTGACGGGCGCGGTGTCGGGGGCGGGGCGGCGCCAGCTCGAGGTGCGCAGGCGGATGCCGCGGGGTCCTTCGGTGAAGATCCGCGGCCAGGGCCAGGCGGCGATGGCGACGTGCACGCGGCTGTCCGGCGCGACCAGGCGCAGGGTGTCGCTGCCGCGCCAGGCGACGGGGCGTACGTAGCCGTCGGTGAGGCCCGCGAGGGCGACGGTCTCGGCGGTGGCGGCCGCGAGCTCCGGGACGGACCAGGGCAGTTCGAAGCCCATCGTGCGGGCCGACGCGGCGAGCCGGGCGGTGTGCTCGTGGAGTTTGAAGACGCGGCCGCCGTAGGCCCGTTCGCCCTCGAAGACGCTGCCGCCGTAGTGCAGTCCGTGGCTGAGCACATGCAGGCGGGCCTCGCGCCAGGGCACGAACGCGCCGTCGCACCAGATGGCGCCGTCCCGGTCGTCGAGGGGCGGCGTGGCGGGCGCGGGGGCGGCCCGGGTCATGTGGCGAAGCCCCGCTCGGCGTAGGGGAAGCCTTCGAGTTCGTTGACGGCGACGGTGTCGTCGCGGCGGGAGGCGTAGTAGATGCGGACCTCGTCGATGAGTCCGGCGTCGTCGAAGCGGTAGACCTCCGCGCCGCGCAGCACCTTGCCCAGGCGGGGCTTGAAGGCGGTCCACTCGCAGACGGCGGTGCGGCTGTGCTCGTCGGCGTACACGGCGTCGACGGCCCAGTGGGAGTCGTTGGCCCGCACGTCGGCGCCCCAGCGCTCCACGATGGGGTCGATGCCGGGGACGGGCCCGGACATCCCGTGGGCGAGGTAGTGCACGACCCGCTCGGACACGCACTGGGCGAACAGGTCGCGGTCGACCTTGTTGCACGCCTCGAAGTACTGCCGCACCGCGGCTTCCATCGCGGCCCGGTCCAGCGTGGCCCGCTCACGGCTTCCCATGGCTGCTCCGCCCTCTCGTCAGTGTTCGTTCATCCGGATACGGCCCGCCGCGCACCGCTCACATCTCCCCCGGTGCGAACCGCAGCGGCGGCAGGGACGTGAGGTGCTCCCGTGCCCGCAGCAGCGTCCGCTGGTCGCCGGTGAAGGCGTAGCGGTCGCCGTCCGCGCCTTCGCGCAGCTGGGTGCGTACGAGCTCCTTGGCCGCGGCCCGGTACTCCGCCGGGGTGCCGACGGACGCTTCCATGTCCTCGACCGCGTCGACCAGTTCCCGCAGCCCGGTGAGGGCCCGGTCGGGGTCCAGGCACAGCCGGCCGTCGCGGTCGGCGGTGAGCGCGCGGCGGGCGCGCAGCCAGGAGTAGAGGAACACGCCGGTGCCCGCGTCGAAGTTGCGGACGGCGTGGGCGTCGAGGGGGTAACGGAACACGCGCTCCAGCAGGACCATGGCGATCTGCTCGTCGGCATAGGGGACGGCGGGGTCCGTGTGGCAGGCAAGGACGGTCTTCGCGTCGACCTTCAGCTCTTCGAGGAGGCCGATGAACCAGTTCATCTTGAGTTTCACGTGCCGGTCGAGCGGCCAACGGCCCTGGTGGTGGAAGTAGTCGTGGAGATATCCCCACACGGCGCGGGCCTGGTAACACACTTCGGGGTCGAGTCCGGCCGAGTCCTGGGGCACGGATTCGGCGGTGAGCACGGACTGCGCGGACGGCAGGGCGAACGTCTCGTGAATCCGGCGGAATTTGTTGAAGAAGAAGATCGCGTAATTCTGGTCGGTGACTTTGTCGTGGGCGGCGACATTCTCGGGGAAGAAGACGATGCAGTTGCCCTGGGCGAACCCCGCGCTGCCCGCGAGCAGGACGGTGGCCTGGCAGTTGTTCTTGGGGTGCGGATAGTGGACGGCGAGTTCGGGCAGCCCGTCGGGTTCCTTGCGGCGGACGAGGAAGAACTCCAGGCGCCGGCCGACCGGCGGGGCGCTGTTGGTGGTCTGGACGGGGGCGAGGAACGCCGCCCAGTCGCCGTCGGCGGGGGCGGTGAGGGCGTCGCGGCTGCGGGCGAAGTGCGGCGGCTCGTCCAGTCCGGCGGCCAGCCACTCGTCGATGTCGGCGGCGAGCGCGTCGGCCTGGGCCGCGCGGCCGTGCCCGGCGAACCAACGGACGGCCTCGTCCTTGATGGCGAGCAGTCGGCGGCGGTCGTCGCAGCCGGGGGCGGGGACGGTGCCGTCGTCGCGCTGGCGGGTTCGGAAGTCGTCGATCCGGGGCAGCAGCCCGTGGCCGAGGCGGGTGGCCTCGTCGAGCAGGTCGTCCCGGAGGCGGTACGCGGCGCGTGTGCCGGTCATCGGCCAGACTCCCGGACGGACTCCCGGACGTGGCGGGCGGGCTCCCCGAGGGGGCGGGCGGGCTCCCGCAAGGGGCGGGCCGGTTCCCGCACGTGGTGGACGGTGAAGACCATCGGCACCTCCCCGAAGCTGCGCACGACCCGCAGGCCGTGGGCCCGCGCGGCGACGACGGTGGTGACGCAGGCGTCGGCGAGGCCGTCGGCGCAGTCGATGGCGGCCTGGGCGTTGCTGGTCACCAGCCGCCGTGCGCCGCCGTCCGGTACGAGCCCGGCCGGGGCGGGGTGGGTGGCCACGGTGCGGGGCTCGGCGCGCGCTTCGGGCGGGGCGGCGAGCACCATCTCGTGGGTGGGCCACAGGAAGCAGTCGACCATGCGGCAGGCGTGCAGGTTGCCGAAGACGAGGGTGTGCAGGTCGGGGTAGACGGCGCAGGCGAGCAGCGCGTGTTCGCCGGTCCTCGGCACGCTCTCCATGGCCTGTTCGAGGGAGGTGTGCAGGACGACCTGCCCGTCGTCGGCGCGCCCGCGCCTCTGGAGCCACACGTGGGCGGCGGTCTCCAGGTTGGTGCCGGTGGGGCCGAGGGTGTGCAGGCAGCGGATCTCATCGATCGCCGATGACGGCGCCCATGGCTCCGGGGACTCCGGGGACATCGGTGCCCCCGCCATCGGCCGGGGCACCGACTCGGGCTCCGTCCACGGCAGAGAAGCGACGCTCAATTGTTCCCCCGTCATCATTTCCACTCCCTCTTGAATTTCTCCCGAAATTCTCCGGTCGTGATGGGGCAACGCCCGGAACGTGCGCCACCGGTTCAGCTTCGCGTCGGCGATCCTAGGCGGCCGTACCTCGCCCCGGCCAGGGCGTCCCAGGCCCACGGGACCGATTCCCGTACTCTGGCCAATTCGGCCCGCCCGGCGTTACGAAATCCCGCCGACAAATCCCATCGGGCCGGGCGAAAATTACGCCGCTTTCATCGCCGCGGCCCCGGTTTCGCCGTACGCATCACGTCACGGCGACCGCAATGCGGCGCCCCTTGTCCTGGACGGCCCCCTGGACGGCGCCACCCGGCGGTGCTCAGGCGACGGCGGTGGGCAGCTCAGGCAGCCGCGTCTCGTACAGCCAGGCCTGGAACAGCTCGTCCACCGGGCCGTGCGCGTACCGCTCGACGTGGGCGGTGAACGTCTGCGTGCTGACCACGCCGTGCCGGTGGACCGTGGCCCACTCGCGCAGCATCCGGAAGAACGCGTCGTCGCCGAGTGCGCAGCGCACGGCGTGCACGGCGAGGCCCCCGCGTTCGTAGAGCCGGTCGTCGAACATCAGCTTGCGGCCGGGGTCGGCCAGCTTGAGGTCCTGCGGCTGCCCGGCGAGCAGCCGGTGGGCGGCGGCGGCGAGCTCCTGGGCTGTGCGCCCGCCGGAGCGCTCCGACCAGAGCCATTCCGCGTACTTGGCGAGGCCCTCGTTGAGCCAGATGTGCCGCCAGTCGGCGATGGTGACGCTGTTGCCGAACCACTGGTGGGCGAGTTCGTGCGCCACCAGACGCTCCGCGCCCCGGGCGCCGTCCACGTGGTTGACACCGAACAGCGAGAGGCCCTGCGCCTCGACGGGCACGTCGAGTTCCTCGTCGGCCACGACGACGGCGTACTCGGCGAAGGGGTAGGGCCCGAAGAGCTCCTCGAAGAGCGCCATCATCTGCGGCTGGCGCGCGAAGTCCCGGGAGAACTCGGCGAGGAGGTGCGCAGGGAAGTGCCCGGTCTGCGGCACCCCGCTGAGCCCGGGGTCGCCGAGGAGCACCGTCTGGTACTTGCCGATGGAGAGGCCGACCAGATAGCTGGGGGTGGGCGCGGGCTGTTCGTAGAGCCAGGTGGTGGTGGAGGCCTTGGTGGTGCGGGTGAGCAGCCGGCCGCCGATCACCACCTGGTAGGCGGAGGGGGTGGTGATCGAGATCTGGTACGCGGCCTTGTCGGCGGTCCGGTCGTTGCACGGGTACCAGGACGGCGCCCCGACGGGCTGGCTCGCGACCAGCGCGCCGTCGGTCAGCTCCTCCCAGCCGAGCCCGCCCCAGGGGCTGTTGACCGGCTTGGGGTTGCCCGAGTAGTGCACGTCGACGGTGAACGCGGACCCGGCGGGCAGCGCCTTCGCCGGGCGCACCCGCAGCTTGCCGCCGCGGTGCGAGTAGTGGGCGGCGCGGCCGTCGACGCGGACGCGGCCGATGCGGAAGTCGCCGAGGTTCAGCTGGAACTCGGTCAGCGGTGCCCGGCCCGCTATGGCGCTGAGCCGGGCCGCGCCCGCGAGCCGGTTCGGTGCGGGCCGGTAGTCGAGCTCCAGCTCGTAGCGGTGCACCCGGTAGCGGGAGTCACCGTTGCCCGGGAAGTAGGGGTCCGGTGCTGTCTTCTGCTGCCCGCTCACGCCTGGTCCGCTCCCTGCCCTGTGCTCGTACGACGTGACGCGCGTGCTGTCCCGCGACGCGGCCCGCCGCCTCAGGGGCGCCAGGCCTCGATCGGGTTGCCCAGCCAGCGGGTGTCCGCCGGAACCGACTCGCCCGCCATCACGAGGGACGCGGGTCCCAGGGTCGAACGGGCTCCGATCTCGCTGCCGGGCAGCACGATTCCGCCCGGACCCAGCGTCGCGCCCGCACGGAGGACCACAGTATCCGTCCGCAGGATCCGATCATGGAAGAGGTGCGTCTGCAGAACGCTGCCGCGGTTCACGCTGGTGGCGGACTCAAGAATGACGAGATCGGTCTCCGGCAGCCAGTAGCTCTCGCACCAGACGCCCCGGCCGACGCGCGCGCCGAGGCCGCGCAGCCACAGGTTCATGACCGGGGTGCCGGGGACGGCTCCGGCGAGCCAGGGCACGGCGACCATCTCGACGAAGGTGTCCGCGAGTTCGTTGCGCCACACGAAGCCGCACCACAGCGGGTGCTCGCCGGTGCGGTGGCGGCCGACGAGCAGCCACTTGGCCACGACCGAGGTGAGGCAGCCGAGTGCCCCGGCGGCGAGCAGGACCGCCCCGGACAGCAGCGCGGCGAGCCACAGGCCGTGTTCGGCGGCCGCGGCGAGCAGCGCGACCACGAAGATCACCAGGGCGGCCGAGCAGAACACCGGGACGATCCGGCAGGCCTCGACCAGCGCCCGGGCCAGCTTGAGCCGGGCGGGCGGCGCGTAGGTGCGGCTGTCGTCGGATCCGGCCGCCGCGCGGGGCAGCTTGACCGGCGGCAGGCCCAGGTAGGAGCTGCCCTTCTTGGCCTTCTTGGGGGTGGCCGACAGAACGCCGACCAGGCCGTCGTCGGGCACGGAACGGCCGGGCGCGGTCATGCCGGAGTTGCCGAGGAAGGCACGGCGGCCGATCTCAGCGCGGCCGATGCGCACCCAGCCGCCACCGAGTTCGTAGGGGGCGGTCAGGGTGTCGTCGGCGAGGAACGCGCCCTCGCCGACCGTGGTCAGGCTCGGAAGCGCGAGCACGGTGGACACCTCGGCGCCGCGTCCGATGCGCATGCCGAGCAGCCGCATCCAGACGGGGGTGACGAGCCCGGCGTACAGCGGGAAGAGCGTCTGCCGGGACAGGTCCATGAGCTGGGTGACGGTCCACGCCTGCCAGCCGATGCGGCTGTGGGTGGGGCGGGTGCCCGCGTGCAGACCGAGGCTGAGCAGCCGGACGCCGACGAGGATCAGCAGGGCGTAGGCGAGGCCGAAGGCCAGGGTCGCGGGGGCGAGGGCGAGCAGCGCGCCGCGCACGGCGTCGCCGAGTGCGGCGTCGGCGGGCACGAAGGCGCGGGCGACGAACAGCGCGGGCACGGCGGCGGCGACCGGCAGGAGGCTGAGGGCGATGCCCGTCATGCCGTACATCGCGCGCCAGTGCGCGGCGCGCGGCGGGCGCTGCCCCGGCCAGTCGCGCTTGGCCTTGCCGAGCTTGCCCGCGGGCGATCCGGCCCAGCGCTGGCCGGTCGGGATCTGGCCGCGCACGGCGGAGCCGGGGGCGACCTCGGCGCGCTTGCCGACGCGGGCGCCCGGGAACAGGATGCTGCGGGTGCCGACCACGGCGCCCGCGCCGACCTTGATCGCGCCGATCTCAAGGCGGTCGCCGTCGAGCCAGTGCCCGGACAGGTCCACCTCGGTCTCCACGGCGCAGCCGCGGCCGAGCTTGAGCAGCCCGGTGACCGGCGGCAGCGAGTGCAGGTCGACCTCGGAGCCGACCTTGGCGCCGAGCGCGCGGGCGTACCGCTCCAGCCAGGAGCCGGTCAGGGAGGTCGCGCCGCTGTACTCGGCGAGGCGTTCGGCGGTCCACAGGCGCAGGTGCACGGAGCCGCCGCGCGGATGGCTGCCGGGCTGGACGCCGCGCAGCAGGAGCCGGGCGCCGCCCGCCGCGAGGGCGAGGCGTCCGGGCGGGCTGTACAGGACGAGGACACCGGCGGCGATCAGCCACCAGGAGGCGGACGGGGCCCACGGGTAGGCGCCGAAGTGGTGCAGGACGTTGCCGAGCGCGGCGAGCGCGACCGTCCAGCGCAGCCCGACGAGGGTGAACAGCGGGAGCAGCAGCGCCACTTGGGCGGCCTGGGTCCGCAGGGGCACGGGGGCGATCTCGCGGGCGGCGCCGTCGTCCTGCGCGGACTTCTCCAGGCGGCGGGCGAGCTTGCGCAGGACGGGCCGCTCGTAGATGTCGATGACGGCGGCGCTCGGGTAGCGGGTGCGCAGCCGGGTGGTGAGCTGGGCGGCGGCGAGACTGCCGCCGCCGATCGCGAAGAAGTCGTCGGACGCGCTGGTCACGGGGATGCCGAGGGTCTCGCTCCACTGCTCGGCGAGCCATGCCTCGGTGCCGTACAGCTGCTCGGCCTTGCCGCCGGTGTCGAGGTCGGGCAGGGGCCAGGGCAGGGCGTTGCGGTCGACCTTGCCGGAGGTGCGGGTGGGCAGGTCTTCGACGGGGGCGAGCAACGGCACGAGGGCGGCGGGCAGTTCGGCGCGCAGCTTCTCGACGGCGGCCGCCTGGTCGAAGCCGTCCTGGGGGACGAGGTAGCCGACGAGCAGTTGGTTGCCGCCGCGTGCGGTGCGGACGGCGGCGGCCGCGCCCGCGACGCCGGGCAGGGCCTGGAGGGCGGCGTCGACCTCGCCGAGTTCGATGCGGCGGCCGCCGAGCTTGATCTGCTCGTCGGTGCGGCCGAGGAAGATCAGGCCTTCGGGGTCGGCCTTGACGAGGTCGCCGCTGCGGTAGGCGCGCCGCCAGCCCATCGACTCCAGGGGCGCGTACTTCTCGGCGTCCTTCTCCGGGTCGAGGTAGCGGGCGAGTCCCGCGCCGCCGATGACGAGCTGTCCGCTCTCCCCCATCGGCACGGGCCGGCCCGCCTCGTCGACGACGACCAGCTCCCAGCCGTTCAGCGGCAGCCCGATCCGGATCGGCTCGTCGCCGGTCATGAGGGCGGCGCACGCCACGACCGTCGCCTCCGTCGGGCCGTAGGTGTTCCACACCTCGCGGCCCTCGGTGACCAGGCGCTGGGTGAGCTCCGGCGGGCAGGCTTCACCGCCGAAGATCAGCAGGCGTACGTCGTTGAGGGTCTCGGGCTCCCACAGGGCGGCGAGCGTCGGCACGGTGGAGACCACGGTGATCTCCTGCTCCAGCAGCCAGGGCCCGAGGTCGGCGCCGCTGCGCACCTGCGCGCGCGGGACGGGCACGAGGCAGGCGCCGTGGCGCCAGGCCAGCCACATCTCCTCGCAGGACGCGTCGAACGCGACGGACAGACCGGCCATGACGCGGTCGCCCGGCCCGATCGGCTCCTCCTGGAGGAACAGGGCGGCCTCGGCGTCCACGAACGCGGCGGCACTGCGGTTGCTCACCGCGACGCCCTTGGGCTTGCCCGTCGAGCCGGACGTGAAGATGATCCACGCGTCGTCGTCGGGTCCGGGCCGCCCGGCCGGGACATCGGCGGGCTTGTCGACGGTGAAGGTGTGCCCGGCGCCGATGACGGTCCGCACGTCGGCCTCGCCGAAGACGAGATCGGCGCGCTCGTCGGGGTCCTCGGCGTCGACCGGGACATAGGCGGCGCCCGCGGCGATGACGGCGAGGATCGCGACGTACAGCTCGTTGGTGCCGCTCGGCACGCGGACACCGACGCGGTCGCCCCGGCCGACTCCGGCGGCGTCGAGCCCGCGGCGCAGTTGTTCCACCTCGGCGGCCAGGGCGCGGTACGTCAACTGGCGGGTGCCGTCGTCGAGGGCGGGTTCGTCGGGGTATGCCCGCACTGTCGCGTCGAGGATGTCGACCAGGGTGCGCGGTTCGGCGGCGCTCCCCGTGGTGAAGAAGGCCGGCTCCTCGAACTGTTCGCTCATCTCCGCTTCGAGCAGGCTGAGCTCAGCGTTCGCGCGCGTGGCTTCCATCGGGTCCTATCGTCGAAGGCCGCGGATCCCCGGGAGCTCGCCGTGCCACTCCCGGTTTGCCTGGGGTTGTCCGGTCCTGGAACCAAACAACCGGCATAGCCTAATCGCTCGGCGGGAGGGCGGCACGGCGGAGTGAGCAAGGCCACCGGCGCGGGGCCGGGCGTACGACCGCTCCCCGACCAGCGGCGATCACGCTTGGCGAGTACCGAAAGCCACGGAAGACCGCCTGTGGCGTCCCACGGCCAAGAGCCACCACGCACGGAAAAGGCCGCCCCCGCCTTACGGCGAGAACGGCCTCCGACCTGTGAGACACATGGTCGGGACGACAGGATTTGAACCTGCGACCCCTTGACCCCCAGTCAAGTGCGCTACCAAGCTGCGCCACGTCCCGTTGCCCGCTGACCTGGGGTTTCCCCTGGCCGAACGCGCACCGAAACAATACCGCACTCCGGACTGTGATCGCTCACGCCTTTCCTCCGCTTGACCTCAAGCCAAGTTCAAGTTGCACGCTCGTCGGCATGACGACGACAACGGATCACACGTTCACGTACGCGGACCTGCCCCGTCTGATGGGCCTCATGACGGGCGACGAGAAGCACGGCCCCGCGGCCACGTCCACGCTGGACGCGCTGTGGGTGCTCTACGACCGCGTGCTCAGGGTCACACCCGCCCGTGTGGACGATCCGGGCCGCGACCGGTTCCTGTTGTCCAAGGGACACGGCCCGATGGCCTACTACGCCGTGCTCGCCGCCAAGGGCTTCCTGCCCGTCGACTGGCTGGAGGGCTTCGGGTCGTACGACTCCCCGCTGGGGCACCACCCGGACCGCGTCCTGGTCCCGGGCGCCGAGATCGGCAGCGGTTCGCTCGGGCACGGCCTGCCGCTGGCCGTCGGCACGACCCTCGGCCTGCGGGCCCGCGCCCTCACCGACCCGCGCGTGTGGGTGCTCGTCGGCGACGCCGAGCTGGACGAGGGCAGCAACCACGAGGCCATCGCCTACGCCGGACCGGCGGGCCTCGAACGCCTGCACACCCTGGTGATCGACAACGCCTCGGCGTCCTACGCCCGCCCCGGCGGCATCGCGGCCCGCTTCGAGGCGGCCGGGTGGTCCGCGGTCACCGTCGACGGCCGGGATCACGAGGCGCTGTACGAGGCGTTCACGGTGGCGCACCCGGGGCGGCCGCATGCGGTGATCGCCCGGGTGGAGCCCAAGTCGGCGTGAGGCGTCCGGCCCGGGCCCAGCCTCCTCTCTCCGTCCCTCCCCCTCCCTCCCCTCCTCCACCCACCCCTCACCCCTCTCCCCTCCCTCTCGGAAGGACAACCTCCTCATGGACACCATGCGTGACCGTTTCGCCCCCGTCATGACGCGGCTGCTCGACGAGGATCCGCGCGTCGCCGTCGTGCTCGCAGAGATCGGCGTGGACGGTTTCAAGGACGCGATGCGGGCTCATCCGGACCGGGTGATCAACGTCGGCATCCGGGAGCAGTTGCTCGTCGGCGCCGGCGCCGGGCTCGCCCTCGCGGGGCTGCGGCCCGTCGTGCACACCTTCGCGAGCTTCCTGGTGGAGCGGCCCTTCGAGCAGATCAAGCTGGACTTCGGCCATCAGGGCATGGGCGGCGTCCTGGTCAGCGCGGCCGCGTCGTTCGACTGGCCGGAGGGCGGGTTCACGCACATGTCGCCCGGCGATGTCGCGCTCCTCGACACGCTGGACGGCTGGACCGTGCATGTGCCGGGCCACCCCGACGAGGCCGAGACGCTGCTGCGGCACGCGGTCGCCGCGGGCGACGACAAGGTGTACGTGCGGCTTTCCGTGCAGGCCAACGCCGCGCCGATGGCGGTGGACGGCGTGGGGTTCCGCACCGTGCGGGAGGGGCGGGGCGGGGTCGTGGTCGCTGTGGGGCCGCTGCTCGATCAGGTGCTCGCCGCCACGGAGGGGATGGATGTGACGGTGTTGTACGCGACGACGGTGCGGCCGTTCGACGGGGCGGCCCTGCGGCGGGCGGTGTCGGGCGGGGTGGCCGACGTCGTGCTGGTCGAGCCCTACCTTGCCGGTACGTCTACGGCCGCCGCGAACGACGCGCTCGTGGATGTGCCGCATCGGGTGCTTGGGCTTGGGGTGGGGCGGGGGGAGCTGCGGCGGTACGGGCGGGTTGAGGAGCATGTGCGGGCGCATGGGTTGGATGCGGGGTCGCTGCGCGGACGGATCGGGGGGTTCTTGGGCTGAGGCGGGGTGCCCTGCCGGGGGCTCTCCCCAATCCCGCCCCTTCCCGAAACCGGGGCTCCGCCCCGGACCCTGTTATCGGCGCTCCGCGCCTCGTCCTCAATCGCCGGACGGGCTGGAACTCAGCCGGGGCGGGCCGGAAGCCGGCTGCACCGGCGAGATTTTCAGCCCCTCCGGCGTTTGAGGAGCGGGGGTCTGGGGGCGGAGCCCCCAGTTTCGGGAAGGGGCGGGACTGGGGCGCACCCGCGAGGCCCCACCCCCACCCGCACCAACCCCCGTATCGCAGGCACCCCCAACAACGCCCCACACACCACAAGCACCATCACCCCACCCATCAGCAACACCCGCTCCGCCCCGAACGCGGCCGCCGCAGGCCCCGCCAACGCCTGCCCCACTGGCAACATCGCCAACGACCCCGCGACGTCGTAGGCGTGAATGCGATTGAGCACATCCGGCGGAACCTGCGTCTGCACGCTGGTGGCCCACATCACCGCCCAGAACGACGTCCCCGCCCCCGCGACCACGGCCCCCACCACCATCAGCCCCACCCCGGCCTGCGCCCCGACGGACGCCGGGAACGCGGCGAAGCCGACGAGGGCGAACGCCCCGGCCCGCAGCATCCGCCGGGGCCGGAGCCGCAGGGCGATCACCCCGCCGATGACGGTGCCCGCGCCGAGGGCGGAGTTGACCAGGCCGTACGCCCCCGAGCCGTGCTGTTCGACGACGGTGACAGCGACCAGCGGTGTCGTCGGACCCGTGACGGTGATCATCAGGACGCACCAGATGGCGATGACGCCCCACAGCCAGGTCCTGGCCCGGAACTCCCGCCACCCGACGGCCAGATCCTTCTTGAACCCGAGGCTCGCCGCGTGACTGCCGGGCACGGCGGGCGGCAGCCCAAGGAGCAGCAGGCACAGGGCGCTCAGCGCGTACGTACCGGCGTGGGCGGCGAAGACGGCGGCGGGCGAGGCCACGCCGACGAGGACACCCGCGACGGCGGGGCCCGCGAGCTGCGCGCCGGACTCGGCGACGCGGATCACGCCGTTGGCCTTCTGCACGTCGGCGGCGAGCCGGGGCACGGTACTGGCTACTCCGGGCTGGAAGACCGCGGCGGCGGCGCCGTTGACCGCGCCGATCAGGCAGATCTCCCACAGCACCACGTGGCCGGTGAGGAAGAAGACGGCGGCGAGCGACTGGGTGACGAGGCGCACCGCGTCGGCGCCGATCATCAGGAGCCGGGTGCTGAACCGGTCGGCGAAGACGCCGCCGAAGATGACGAGGCTCGCGAAGCAGGCGGCGGTCGCGGCCATCGCGAGGCCCACGGCCCCTGCGCCGTACCCGTGTTGCAGCATCCCGGCGGCGAGGGCGACGGGCAGCATCGTGTCGCCGAGCTTGGCGATGGCCCGCGCCACGAAGAAGAGCCCGAAATCCCGCGACCACAGCCCGCCCCCGGCCCTCCCCGGGCCCCTGAGGCCGAGCCGAACCCCCGACTCACCCGGCCCGCTCAGCGCCCTCGACTCGCCCAGTGCCCCCGGCTTCGCCAGGCCGGGCGGGTTCGCCGCCGACCCCGACTGCCCCGACTCGGGCAAGCCCGCCGCGCCCCTTGGGTCGGCGGCACCCCCCGAGCCCCGTGGGTCGGCGGCACCCCCCGAACTCCGTGCATCCCCCGAACCCCCCGTTATCCCAGATCCGCCCGGTATCCCCGATCCGTCCGACTCCCCTGAATTCCCCGAACCCCCCGATGCCACCCCTGACATACCCGACCTGCCCCTCCGCTGAGCGCTGCTGACCGCTGACCGCCGACGGCACGACGCCGGATCATGCCACGCGATCCGGCCACACTCAGCCGGATTTACGCGCCGCCCGGACACCGCCCAGGCCACCGACCCGACTGCTGCCCGGACACACCCAGGTCAGAGCCCAGGCCGCCACTCAAGCCGCAGTCCGGGCATCGCGCAGATCACCACCCCGGCCACCTCCCGGGCACCGCCCAGGCCGCCGCTCCGCCCATCTCCGGCAGCCTCCCAGAGCACCGCGCCCCAGCCACTCCCCGGGCACGCCCAGATCCCCGCTCCCCCCCCGGCCGACGCCGAGTCTCCCCGCTACTCCCCAGCCGGAACCCCCAACTCCGGGTAGCTCTCCAGCAATCGAGTCGGCGCCGCCTGTCGCCACGAGTCGGCCAGGATGTCGGACAGTTCCTCCTGGTCGATGGCCTTCAGCCGGACTCGGACCCAGGCGAAGCTCGCCTCGTGGTCCGCGATCCAGAACTTGTCCGGCTCGGCGAGCACCAACTCGTCGCGTTCCAGCTTCGGGCAGCGGACGGCGATGGACGTCTCCTCCTCGGGGAGCGTGACGAACATCTTCCCGGCGACGCGGAACGTCGGCATGCTCCAGGCGAGCTTCTCCGTCGTGTCCGGCAGGGCGAGCGCGGTACGGCGTACATCATCGGCGTTGACCATGGCCAGAACCGTAGCCAAGCCGACTGACAATCGCCCGCCGGGCCGGACCGCGGGCCCCGGCGGCAGGCCAGGTCCGCGGCTCGGGCCCGCCTCGGGCCTACGGGATCCGCGCGTCCAGCCACCCCGTGAGGTCCCGCTGCACCTCGTCCCGGTTCGTCTCGTTGAGGATCTCGTGCCGCGCGCCCTCGTACCCCTTCCAGGTCAAGTCCCGTACGCCCGCGTACCGGAAGTCCTCAAGGAGTTCGTACACGAGCGTCATCCCCTGGTTGCAGGGGTCCTCCGTGCCGATGGCGATGTGGATGGGCAGGTCGGCGGGGACGCGGGCCAGGTTCCGGGGGTCGTTGATCTTGCGGACGGCGTGCACCCAGTCCAGCGTGAGGCCCGCCGAGAAGGCGAATCCGCAGGCGTCGTCGGCCGCGTAGGCGTCGACCTCAGCCTCGTCGCGCGAGAGCCATTCGAAGCCGGTGCGGCGGGGGTAGGGGTCGTTGAAGGAGGCGAAGAGTTCGGCGAGGAAGGACGACCGGGCCGCCCGGCCGCCCTTGGCGATCTCCTCGCCGAGCCGCGCGGCGGCGACCTCGGTCTCCGCTCCGGGCAGCGAGCGGAACGTACCGGAGAGGATCAGGCCCGCGAGCGTGTCCGGATACTCCTGGGCGTAGTCCCGGGCGAGCAGGGAGCCCAGGCTGTGGCCGAGCAGGACGACGGGGACGTCCGGGTGCAGGGCGCGCACCTGGTCGCCGATGGCCTTGAGGTCGTCGACGATCGCCCGCCAGGCGTCGGCGCCGCTGTCGGGGTCGGCCGTGTCGGTCACGCCGTAGCCGCCGGTGGACCGCGCGGTGGCGCCGTGGCCGCGGTGGTCGGAGGCGACCACCCCGTACCCGTGCGCGACCAGATGGCGGGCGAACCGTTCGTAGCGCAGGCCGTGTTCGGCCGCGCCGTGCGCGATCTGCACGACGGCGCGGGGCCTGCTCCCGGCGGGCAGCCAGGTGTACGTGGCGACGGGCACGCCGTCCGGCGCGGTCAGCAGCCCCGCGGTGTACGTGACCGGCGCCCCGTCGGCGTGGTCGTGGTCCGGCATCGGAGCACTCCTCTGCTGTGCGGTGGGACTCGTCTCTCCCGGCACTCCCTCCCCCGCCAGTGGAACGTCAACCCCCGTGCCGCCGGTGCCCCACCGACCCATTGACCCTCCAGGGAAGCAGAACCTACGCTGAACAACCTTGTGGAGTAAGCGCTTTCCACGGCGATCGGCCCACCGTTCCGCGCACTCCGCCGCGCACCAGCGACTCACCGCACACCCGGCTACCGGCAGCCGTCCAAGCCCAGGGAGCGCCATGAGTTCCACGCGAAGTGCCCGCGTGTCCAGACCCTTCACCGTCCCTCTCACCCTGTTCGCCCTGTTCGCCCTCCTCATCGGCCTCGGCCTGTCCTCGCCGCCGCGCGCGCAGGCCGCCGCCGCCTTCCGGGTCCTGGTCTTCTCCAAGGTGACCAACTACCCGCACGAGTCCATCCCCGCGGGCATCGAGGCCGTCAAGAAGCTGGGCGCCGAGAACGGCTTCGAGGTGGAGGCCACCGACGACGCGGCGGCCTTCACCGACGCCAACCTCGCCCGGTTCCAGGCGATCGTGTTCAACAACACCAACTCGACGCCGGAGAAGGGCGACCTGCTCGACGCGGCGCAGCGCGCGGCGCTCCAGAAGTTCGTGCGCGGGGGCGGCGGCTGGGTGGGACTGCACGCGGCGTCGGCGAGCGAGCGGGACTGGGGCTGGTACGAGGGGCTCGTCGGGGCGATCTTCGACAAGCATCCGCCGGTGCAGAAGGGCCGGGTCAAGGTTCTCGACCGGGCGCACCCGTCCACGAAGGGGCTGCCGCAACTGTGGGAGCGCGAGGAGGAGTGGTACGACTGGCGCGCCAACCCGACCGGGAAGGTGCACACGCTCGCCCAGATCAAGGTGCGTGACGGGGTCGAGGGACTCGACGAGGGCGTGGACCACCCGTGGTCGTGGTGCCAGAACTACGACGGCGGCCGATCCTGGTACACGGCCGGCGGGCACGCGTCCGCGGCGTTCTCGGAGCAGGCGTTCCTGCGTCACCTGCTGGGCGGCATCGAGTGGGCGGCCGGGGCGAAGGCGGGTGACTGCACGGCGACGAAGACGGGCGCGTTCCAGCGGACGCCGTTGGTCACCGAGGATCTCGCCGACCCCTTCGAACTGGCGGTCGCCCCGGACCGGCGGGTGTTCTTCGCCCAGCGCACCGGCAAGCTGAAGGTGATCGACCAGGAGACGCTGAAGGTCACGACGGCGCTCGACTTCGCTTACACGCCGGAGATGACGAGCCAGTCCGACGGTCTGCTCGGGCTCGCCCTCGACCCGGACTTCGGCGCCAATCACTGGCTGTATCTGCTGCACTCGGACAAGACCGAGAAACGCCTCAACCTGTCGCGGTTCACGGAGGCGGGCGGCAAGGTCGACCCGGCCTCGGAGAAGCGGCTCCTGACGATTCCGACGCTGCGCGGCGAGGGACGGGCCAACTCGCACATGGCCGGCTCGATCGCCTTCGACAAGAGGGGCGATCTGTACGTCGCGACGGGCGACAACACCGACCCGTTCGCGTCGGACGGCTTCACGCCGGTCGACGAGCGCGAGGGGCGCCGCGCCTGGGACGCGCAGGGCACCTCGGGCAACACGAACGACCTGCGCGGCAAGGTCCTGCGGATCACGCCGAAGGACGACGGGACGTACGCGGTGCCGGACGGCAACCTGCTCGCACCCGGCACGGACAAGACGCGTCCCGAGGTCTACGCGATGGGCCTGCGCAACCCGTTCCGGATCACCACGGACCCGGTGAGCGGCGCGCTCCTTGTCGCCGACTACGGCCCGGACGCGCGGCAGGCCGTGCCCGACCGCGGCCCCGAGGGAACGGTCGAGTTCAACCGGATCGCCAAGGCCGGGAACTACGGCTGGCCGTACTGCGTCGGCGACAACACCCCCTTCAACGACTACGACTTCGCGGCCCAGAAGCCCGGCGCGAAGTTCGACTGCGGCAAGCTCGTCAACGACTCGCCGAACAACACGGGCCTGCGGGACCTGCCGCCCGCGCGGGCCGCCGACGTCTGGTACGCCTACTCCGCCTCCGAGCGCTTCCCCGAGCTGGGCACCGGGGGCGGCGGCCCGATGAGCGGACCGGTCTACGACTACGACGCCGACAACCCGTACCGGACGAAGTTCCCGGAGTACTTCGAGGGCAAGTGGTTCACGTATGAGCTGACCCGGCAGTGGTTCAAGGCGTTCTCGATCCAGGAGAAGGACCAGGAGTTCACCGATCCGCGGTTCCCGCCCGCCAAGTCGGGTGATCTGCACTCGATCAACGGGATCTTCCCGGACATGAAGTGGAACCAGCCCTTCGACGCCGACTTCGGTCCGGACGGCGCGATGTACGTGATCGACTTCGGGCTCGGCAGCGGCACGGGCCGCGGCGGCAGCAACGAGGGCGCGGGCATCTACCGCATCGACTATGTGGCGGACAAGCGGCTGCCCGACGCCCGCGTGAGCGCCACGCCGGACAACGGCAAGGCGCCGCTCGACGTGGAGTTCTCCAGCGCGGGTTCGGGTCTGCCCGACGGCAAGCCGGTCCGTTACGCGTGGGACTTCGACGGCGACGGCAGCACCGACTCCACGGCGGCGAACCCGACCCACACGTACACGAAGAAGGGCCGGTTCACCGCGCGCCTGAAGGTCACAGGGCCGGGCGAGCTGACCGCTCTCGCCGTGCGGGAGGTCACCGTCGGCAACACCCGGCCGACGGTCACGGTCCAACAGCCGCCGGACGGCGGCATGTTCAGCTTCGGCGACACCATTCCGTTCACAGTGAAGGTCACCGACCCCGAGGACCGGAAGATCGACTGCTCCAAGGTCGTCGTCCAGTCCCAGCTCGGCCACGACTCTCATCTGCACCCGCTGGACAACCACACCGGCTGCAAGGGCGAGATCGTCACGGACGCCGGCGACAGCCACGGCCCCGGCCAGAACCTGTACTACGGCATCACCGCCCAGTACACGGACCAGGGCACGCCCGGCGTGCCCGCCCTCACCGGCTCCGACTCGCTGACACTGCGGACCTCGCTGCGAGAGGCCGAGCACCGCACGGCCACCGGGGGCGCGCACGGCGGCGCGGACACGGGCAGCCGTCCCGACGCGTCCGGCGGGAAGCGGCTCATCGAGATCGAGGACGGCGACTGGGTCGCCTTCGACCCGGTGCACCTGAAGGGCGTGGACTCGGTGACGGTCGGCGCGGCCTCCGGCGGGCTCGGCGGCGACGTCGAGTTCCGGGCGGGCTCGCCGACGGGCAGGCTCCTGGGCAAGGTGACGGTGCCGAACACCGGCGGCTACAGCAACTTCGTCTCCCCCACCACGCAGCTCGCCCGCCACGACGGCACGACGAAGCTGTACGCCGTGTTCACCAACCCGCAGTGGGCAAAGGACAAGCCGGACCTGTTCACCGTGGACTGGCTGCACTTCAACGGCCCCGGCGTGGAGAAGAGCCCGCACGCCCGGGTGACGGTCACGGCCGCCCCGGACAGTGGAGCGCCGCCGCTCACCGTTCGCCTCACCGGCAAGCCGCAGCTTCCCGCGGGGCGCGAAGTCGCCTCGTACCACTGGGACTTCGGGGACAACTCCAAGCCCGGCGGCACCGAGGGGCCGACCGCCGAGCACGCCTACCCGCGCGCGGGCGCGTACACGGCACGGCTGACCGTCACGGACAACAAGGGCGACACGACGACCGGCTCGGTCCGGATCACGGTGAGGTGAGGAGGACGCCATGGACGACTCGACGACCAGAAACAGCGGCTGGGGCAGGCGGGCCCTTCTCGGTGCGTCCCTCGGGCTCGCGGCGGGTCTGGCGACGGGTGCCCCGGCGCGGGCCGCGGGCGGGCCGGGGCGACCGTGCCGTCGTATCCCGCGCGGCGGCATCGGCATGCACCTCTACACGATGCGCACCGCCCTCGCGCAGGACTTCCCGGGCACCTTGGAGCGGCTCGCCGCGATGGGCTACGCGACGGTCGGCGTCAGCGGGCGGCACGGCCACTCGGCGGCCGCGATCCGGCGGATGCTGGACGACGTCCGCCTTGACGCGGTCCTCGAACATGTCGCGTACGACGTGCTGCGCGGCCCCGGCCTCGGCCAGGCCCTGGAGGACCTGCACACGCTCGGCGCGGCCTGGCCCGTCGTGCCGAGCCTGCCGGGCGCGCTGCACTCGCCCGCCGGATTCCGGGAGGCGGCACGGGAGTTCAACCGGATCGGGCGCGCGGCACGCGACGCGGGCCTGGGCCGGCTGCTCTTCCACAACCACGGCTCGGACCACGTCGTGGTCGACGGCGTGAACCTGTACGACATCCTCGTCACGGAGACCGACCAGGATCTCGTCGGCTTCGAACTGGACGTGTACTGGGCCGTCAAGGGCGGTGCCGATCCCGGGAGTTACTTCGCCCGGCATCCGGGCCGGTTCCCCGCGCTGCACGTCAAGGACATGGCCGCGAACGGGGACTTCGCCGACGTGGGATCGGGAACGCTGGACTTCGGCGCGATGTTCGACCACGCGCGCAGGGGCGGGGTGCGGCAGTGGCTGGTCGAACACGACAACCCCGCGGACCCGTTCGTGACGGCACGGAACAGCTATCGGTATCTGGCGGCGCTGCGGTACTGAGTCCGGCGGCGCCGGGGTACTGGGCGGCTACGGCTGCCGCACCTGGTCCAGGGCCTCGCCCGGGCCCTGGACCAGGCTCTTGTAGAAGAAGGTGGTGGGGCGCGGCACTCCGGCCGGGTCCGCCGCGTGGTCCGGCACGACGCCGACGCGGGTCCAGCCCGCCGAGGCGTACAGGGTCTCGGCGGGGCTGTCCGTCTCGGTGTCCAGGAGCAGCAGCGTCACGCCCGCCCGCGCGGCCTCCCGCTCGGCGAGCGCGAGCAGGGCCCTGCCGAGGCCCCGGCCGCGCGCGTCGCGGCGCACCAGGAGCTTCACCAGCTCGGCGCGGTGGCGGGCGTTGGGCTTGTCGGGGAAGGCGAGGCTCACGGTGGCGGTGATGCGTCCGGTGTCAGGGGCGCGTGCGTCGTCTCGGACACGTCCGGCGTCAGGGGCGCGTCCGGCGTCGCGGTCGCCTGCGCCACCGCCGTCGCGCACGGCCTCGGGGGCGGCCCCAGGGGCGGCCTCGCGGACGACCCAAGTCGCGACGCGCCCTGCGGCCACGTCCGCCGCCCGGCCGCGCCACCAGCCCGCGGCGCTCTCACCGTCGAGCCCGGCGAGGAACCCGACGGACGCCCCACCATCCACCGCGTCGACCAGTAGATCGCCCAATTCCCATGCCAGAGAAGAAAGTTGATCTGCCGTCAGCCAGTCGGCCTCCAGGAACGCGGTCGCGGTCACGGCGCCACCACCACCAGCGCGTAGCGCACGGACCGCTCGCCCCCGCACCGGAAGCGGGTGGCGCCCCACACCCGGAACCGCAGGCAGTCTCCGGCGGCCAGCGCGTGCGGCACGCCGCCCACCGTCACCTCCAGCTCGCCGGCGAGGACCCAGATGTGCTGTTCGAGTCCGGGCACGGGCGGCCGGTCGTACGCCAGGTCGGCGCCGGGTGCGAGCGTGCCTTCGACCACTTCGCCGCGCAGGCCCGCGTGCGGCGGCGAGACCGACCGCCGCACGAAGCCGGACGCCTCGTCCGCCCACACGGCCTGCTCGGCGACGCGCACGAGCCGCGCGGGCTCGGCCTCGAC
Source organism: Streptomyces sp. NPDC041205 (assembly GCF_055591765.1). NCBI lineage: Bacteria > Bacillati > Actinomycetota > Actinomycetes > Kitasatosporales > Streptomycetaceae > Streptomyces > Streptomyces sp. NPDC041205. The sequence goes on from NZ_JBVIZH010000011.1 coordinate 47,687, forward strand.
CTCGCTGAGGAGCTGCGACATGGTGCGGCCGTAGGCGCCGCAGAGGCGGTTCAGGATCGCCGCCGTCGGGCTGATCTCACCGCGCTCGGCCCGCGAGAGCGTCGACCTGCTGACGCCGCTGCGCTCCGCCAACTCGCCCAGGGACCAGCCGCGTTCGGCCCGCAGTCCAGAGAGTCGGGCGGCGAGCCGGGCGTCCACGTCACCGTCGGGGGCCGAGTCGGCCACCTCTCCATCGATTCCCATATTCAGGATGCTATCCCACATACGGGATGACATGGAGGCCAGGGCCCTTCGCGAACCCCCTACTCGTGCGCCCCCGCCGCCCCCAGCAGTTCCCGGATCCGCCCCGTCGCCTCGCGGAACCCGGCCGACGCGAGCGTGGCCGCGTACGCCCGTTCCCTGGGCAGTCCGACGTCGATGACCTCGGTCACCGTGCCCGGGCGTGGGCTCATCACCACGACGCGGTCGGCCAGATAGACGGCTTCGGGGATGGAGTGGGTGACCAGGAGGACCGTCGTGCCGGTCTCGCGCCAGATGCGGTGCAGCTCGACGTTCATCTGCTCGCGGGTGAGGGCGTCGAGGGCGCCGAAGGGCTCGTCCATGAGGAGGACGGGCGGCTCGTGCAGGAGGGCGCGGCACAGGGCGACGCGCTGTTGCATGCCGCCCGACAGCTCGTGCGGATAGGCGTCCTCGAAGCCGTCGAGGCCGGTCATGCGGATCAGCTCGTCGGCCCGGGCTCGGGCCGCGGGCGCGGGGAGTCCGCGCATCTCTGCCTGGAGCAGGATGTTGCGGCGGGCCGAGCGCCAGTCGAGGAGGGCGGCGCGCTGGAAGACGTAACCGATGTCGCGGCGCGGTCCGCGCACCGGCTCGCCGCCGAGCAGCGCCGCGCCCGCCGACGGCGCGAGCAGCCCGGCGACGAGCTTGAGGAGCGTGGACTTGCCGCACCCGGAAGGACCGACGATGGCGACGAACTCGCCGCGCGGCACGTCGAGGGAGACGTCGGTGAGCGCGGTGACGTCCTTCCTCTTCGTACGGAAGCGGACGGAGACGCCGTCCAGGCGGACGGCGGGCGCGGTGGCGGTCCGGCCGGGCGCCGCGTCGGACTTGTTCAGTGCCGTGTCGTTCACCGTCGTCATCCCCTGCCCCCGCTGTCCCCGGATCCCGTCGGCTGCGTCATCCCTCGACCCCGTTGGCCGCGTCCCAGTACTCGGCGACCGGCTTCGGGCTCTTGACCATGCCCGCCTCCGCGAAGATGTCGATCGTCCGCTTCCAGTCGGCCTCGGTGTTGGCGCCGGGCGCCTTGCCCCGGGTGGCGTCGGTGTGGAGCAGCGTCAGCGTGGTCTTGAACTGCTCCGAAAGGACCTCGCGGGGCGGCAGTTGCTCGGACGCGCCCTCCATCGCGGCGACGGCGGGCTTCGGGGACTTCTCGGCGGCGGCCCACGACTCGCTGACCGCTGCGGACATGCGCCGGGCGAGGTCGCCGCCGCGCCGCAGGGTCTTGGTCCCCGCGATCAGGCCGTTGGAGTAGAAGTTCAGGCCGTGCTCGGAGAAGCGCAGGTAGGAGACGTCCTTCTTGGCCTTGTTCCGCATGATCGGGCCCTGGTCGCTGGCGTAGCCGAGGAGCGCGTCCGTCCGGCCCGAGATCACCGCGGCGATCTTGCCCGCCGGGTCGGTGTTCTGGACCTGGACGTCGTCGAGGTCCATGCCGTTCTTCCGCAGGAAGATCGGGAAGGTCTTGGTGAGCGCGTCGCCCGCGGTGCCGGCGACGGTCTTGCCCTTGAGGTCGGCGGGCGCGTCGATGCCCTCGGCGGCGAAGGACTGCGCGGACGCGGGTGTGGTCTGGAGGTAGACGCCGAGGCTCTTGACCTTGACGCCCTGGTCGACGCCCGCGAGGACGGCCGGGGTGTCGGCCCAGCCGAAGTCGGTGCGGCCCGTGCCCGTCGCCTGCACCGTCTTCTGGGAGCCCTGTCCGGCGCGTATCTCCAGGTCGATGCCGTGCTTCTCGAAGATCTTGCGCTGCTTGCCGTAGTAGAACGGCGCGTGCTCGCCGTACGGATACCAGTTGAGGGTGAGCGTCACCTTGTCCAGCTTCTCGCCGGAGTCGCTGACGGTGGTCTTGTCGTCCCCGCCGCAGGCCGTCGCGGTGACGGAGACCAGGAGCAGCGGGAGGAGGCCGGTGCGGAGTCGGTTTCTGCGCGTCGCGTGCATGGGGTCGGCCCTTCTCGCGTCAGAGCGTGATGGTGGCGGCGGTGTCGCGGCGGGACGCGTGCCAGGGCAGGAGCAGCTTCTCGGCGATCTCCACGAGGACGAAGAGGACGACGCCGATGAGCGACATCACGAGCAGCCCGGCGAACAGCATCGGGGTGTCGAGGTTGCCGTTGGCCTGCAGGATGACGTAGCCGAGGCCTTCGTTCGCGCCGACGAACTCGCCGACGACGGCGCCGGTCACGGCCAGCGTGACGGCGACCTTCAGGCCGGCGAACAGATGCGGCAGCGAGGCCGGGAATCGGATCTTCAGGAAGGTCTGCCAGGGCCGGGCGCCCATGGTGGCGGAGAGCTGGAGCATCTCCGGGTCCACGGCCTTCAGTCCCGTCACCATCGAGATCACCACGGGGAAGAACGCGATGAGGACGGCGATCAGGACCTTCGGGCCGATGCCGAAGCCGAGCCAGACGACGAACAGCGGCGCAATGGCGATCTTCGGCACGACCTGGGCGAAGAGCAGGATCGGGTACAGGGTCTTCTCGACGGTCGACGAGTACACCATCACCACGGCGCTGAGGATGCCCACGCCGACGGCGATGAGGAAGCCGAGCAGGGTCTCGTACGTGGTGACCCAGCCGTGCTCCCACAGATAGCCGGGCTTGTCGACGATCACGTCGAGGGTGGCGCCGGGGGTGGGCAGGAGATACGACTCGACCCAGCCGGCGGCGGCGATCACCCACCAGGCGCCGAAGCACACGAGCAGCAGGGCGAGCGGCCGCCAGGTCTTCTCGGCCGCGTCGAGGGCGCGACGGCGCGGGCCGGGCCGGGTGCGCTCGGCGACACCCGCCGCTTCCTTCGGGGCAGTACGGGACAGGACGCGCTGACTCACGGTGGACTCCCCGGAACGTCGGCGAAAGTCGTCAGGGCTACCTCGAGTTGCTGCCGGAACCGCCTCGCGAAAGCACCTCACGCGCCTCGCGCACGGCGCGCACACCCTGCGCCCCGCACGCTTCAGAAAGCGCTTTCTGACACGGTGTCCGCCACGCTAATGACTCGCCGACCACAGGGTCAATACGTCGTTGCGAAGTTCCGAACGCGAAATTCCGGTGGTGCGGCGGGGCACCGGACGGAGAAGGGGCCGCCGGGGGCTACTCCGCGGCGTCCCCCAGGGCGCCGAGCACCGGGGCGATCAGCGGATGCGTCTCCGCGCCGCGCCGCACGGCCGCGAACACCCGCCGCGTGGGCGTGATCCCGTCCACCGGCCGGACCACGGCCCCCGCCATGTCCATCCCGCGCAGCGCGGACCTCGGTACGAGGGCGACCCCGGCGCCCGCCGAGGCCAGCGCGACGACGGCCCGGAAGTCGTCCGACGTGTGCTCCAGGACCGGCTGGAACCCGGCCTGTTCGCAGGCCAGGACCACCACGTCGTGGCAGGGGTTGCCCGGGAACGGGCCGATCCACGGGTCCTTCGCCAGCTCGGCGAGCGGCACCCGCTCGCTGTCCGCGGCCCGGTGGCCCACGGGCAGGACCGCGTCGAACGGCTCCGCGTACAGCGGCACCCGCGTCAGCCGCGAGTCGTCCGCCCCGGGCGCGCCCCGGTACTCCACGGCCACCGCGACGTCCACCTGCCGGTCAAGGACCATCGGCAGGCTGGCGTCGCCCTCGGCGTCCTGGACGCGGACGCGGATGCCGGGGGCGGTCTCCGCGAGGCGGGTGAGGGCGGGGGCGACGACGAGTCCGATGCCGGTGGCGAACGACGCGAGCGTCACCGTGCCCGAACTGCCCGCGTCGTACGCGGCCAGCTCGGCCTCGGCGCGCTCCAGCTGTGCCAGGACGGCGTTCGTGTGCGCCAGCAGGATCTCGCCCGCCGGCGTCAGCCGGACGCCCCGCGCGGAGCGCTCCACCAGGCGGTGGCCCGTCTCCTGCTCCAGGGCGGTGAGCTGCTGCGACACGGCGGACGGGGTGAGGTAGAGGGCGGCGGCCGCTGCGGTGACGGTGCGGTGGTCGGCCACCGCGCGGAGGATGTGCAGCCGACGCGCTTCGATCATGCACCCATTCTCCCACCAGCCCGTCCGGCGATTGAGGACGAGGCGCGAAGCGCCGATCGGCGGCGCCCCGTCCCACCCGCACCGGGGACCGGGGCGCCCCACGAGGAGCTAGGCCAGCTCCGCCCGCACCGCGACAAACGCGTCCACCGCCCGGTTCACGTCCTCCGTGGAGTGTGCCGCGGACAGCTGCACCCGGATGCGGGCCTGCCCCTGCGGCACGACCGGGTAGGAGAAGCCGATGACGTACACGCCGCGCTCCAGGAGCAGCTCGGCCATGCGCCCGGCCACGGCGGCGTCCCCGATCATGACGGGCGCGATGGCGTGGTCGCCGGGCAGGATGTCGAAGCCCGCCTCGGTCATCCGGGACCGGAACAGCGCGGTGTTGGCGGCGAGCCGCTCACGCAGGTCCCCGGCCGACTCGAGGAGGTCGAGCACCTTGAGGGAGGCGGCCGCGATCACCGGGGCGAGGGTGTTGGAGAAGAGGTAGGGACGCGAGCGCTGGCGCAGCAGGGCGACGATCTCGGCGCGCGCGGCGACGTACCCGCCGGACGCGCCGCCGAGAGCCTTGCCGAGCGTGCCGGTGATGATGTCGACGCGGTCCATGACGCCGTGCAGCTCGGGCGTGCCCCGCCCGCCGGGGCCGACGAAGCCGACGGCGTGCGAGTCGTCGACCATGACCATGGCGTCGTAGCGCTCGGCGAGGTCGCAGATCTCGGCCAGCGGCGCGACGTACCCGTCCATGGAGAAGACGCCGTCGGTGACGACGAGCTTGCGCCGGGCGCCGCCCTCGGTGGCCTCCTTGAGCTGCTTCTCCAGGTCGGCCATGTCGCGGTTGGCGTACCGGAAGCGGCGGGCCTTGGAGAGCCGGATGCCGTCGATGATGGAGGCGTGGTTGAGGGCGTCGGAGATCACCGCGTCCTCGGCCCCGAGGAGGGTCTCGAAGACGCCGCCGTTGGCGTCGAAGCAGGAGGAGTAGAGGATCGTGTCCTCCTGGCCGAGGAAGGAGGAGAGCCGGGCCTCCAGCTCCTTGTGCACCTCCTGGGTGCCGCAGATGAAGCGCACGGACGCCATGCCGTAGCCCCAGCGGTCGAGCGCCTCGTGGGCGGCGGCGACGACCTCGGGGTGGTCGGCGAGGCCGAGGTAGTTGTTGGCGCAGAAGTTCAGGACGTCGCCGGGGCGGCCTTCCCCGAGCTCTCGGCTTCGCTCGAGCAGGGGAGATCCCATTGCGGTGACGGAGACCGTCGCGGACTGCGGGGTGCCGATGACGCGCTCGGGCTTGTACAGACCGGCGGCGCGGATCTCGTCGAGGTCGGCGGCGAGGGCGTCGCGTACGGAGTCGAACATCAGGGAGTCCTTCGGGAGTGCGGGACGAGGGGTGCGGGGACGAGCGGGCGGAGCCGGGCGCGGGCGGTGCGGCCCGGGGCTCAGACGGTCCAGTCGAGGATGACCTTGCCGCCGCGGCCGCTCGCCGCGTCGTCGAAGGCTTCCTGGAAGTCCCGGTACCCGTAGCGTCCGGTGATCACGGGCGCGAGGTCGAGGCCGCCTTCGAGCAGCACCGACATGGCATACCAGGTCTCGAACATCTCGCGGCCGTAGATGCCCTTGATGGTGATCATCGAGGTGACGATGCGGGACCAGTCGACGGCGAACTCCTCGGCGGGCAGGCCGAGCATGGCGATCTTGCCGCCGTGGGTCATGTTGGCGACCATGTCGCGCATCGCGCGCGGGTTGCCGGACATCTCCAGGCCGACGTCGAAGCCCTCGCGCAGGCCGAGTTCGCGCTGGCCGTCGGCGATCGTCGACTCGGCGACGTTGAGCGCGAGGCTGACGCCGGTCTTGCGGGCGAGCTGCAGGCGCTCCTCGCTGACGTCGGTGATGACGACGTGGCGGGCGCCCGCGTGCCGGGCGACGGCGGCGGCCATCAGGCCGATCGGCCCCGCGCCGGTGATCAGTACGTCCTCGCCGACCAGCGGGAAGGACAGCGCCGTGTGCACGGCGTTCCCGAACGGGTCGAAGATCGCCGCGACGTCGAGGTCGACCTGCACCCGGTGCACCCACACGTTGGAGGCGGGCAGCGCCACGTACTCCGCGAACGCCCCGTCGCGCCCGACGCCGAGGCCGACCGTCGCACGGCACAGGTGGCGGCGCCCGGCCAGACAGTTTCGGCACTTGCCGCACACCAGGTGGCCCTCGCCGCTGACCAGGTCCCCGGCCTTGATGTCGGCGACGTCCCTGCCGGTGTCGACGACCTCACCGACGAACTCGTGGCCGACGACCAGCGGCGCCTTGATGGTCTGCTGTGCCCAGCCGTCCCAGGCCCGGATGTGCAGATCGGTGCCGCAGATCCCGGTGCGCAACACCTTGATCAGGACGTCGCCGGGGCCCACCTGCGGCTCGGGGACGTCCATCAGCCGGAGACCCGGCTCTGCCTTCTCCTTGACCAGCGCTTTCACGCGTCGGCTCCTGTCGTGCGTCTGGGGGGGGTGCCGGCGGCCCGTACAGCTCCTGTACATCCCGTACCGGTGACCCGCACCGGTCGCACACCGACGCACAGCAATCTTCCGTACCTCGCCGCGCGGGTCCATCGAGGATTTCTTAAGCGCGGCCGCAGCTTTCCTTCAGACCCCAGGCGGGCCGCGCGTTCCCGGGCCCGGACGGACTAGCGCGACTGCCCCCGATCGAAGTACGCGGCCAGCTCCGGGTCGAGCTCCGGCACCGCGCGCGGCGCACCGCCGTCCCGCAGCGACTCGGTGGCCCGTACCCCCGCCGCGACGGCCATCCGCGCGGCCACCGGCGAGGTGTCGGTGACGCCGCCGTCCCGCGCGAACCGTACGAACTCGTCGACGAGCAGCGGATCCGCGCCGCCGTGTCCCGCTGTGTCCTCGGCGTTCTCGGCGTTCTCGGCGTTCTCGGCGTTCTCGGCGTCCGGCACCGGGTACTCGGCGTCGCCCCGCTCCCGGTGCGGCGAGCGCCCGCTGTTCCACACCTTCACCACGCCACCGGGGCCGTCGCCGAAGTTCTCCAGGCGGCCCGCGTCGCCGATGACGGTGTAGTTGCGCCAGTAGTCGGGCGTGAAGTGGCACTGCTGGTAGGCGGCGAGGACCCCGTTGTCCAGGCGCATGTTGACCAGCGACACGTCCTCGACGTCGATCACGGGGTTGAGGGCGCGCTGGGTGTCCGGGGGCCAGTGGCCGTCCTTGGTGTACCAGTCGTCGGCCTTGGGCTCGCCCGGGGCGCGACGGTGCGGGTTGTCGCCGTAGACCATGAGGTCGCCGAGCGCCTGCACCCGCTGGGTGTAGCCGCCCGCGAGCCAGTGCAGTACGTCGATGTCGTGGGCGGCCTTCTGGAGCAACAGGCCGGTGGTGTAACGCCGTTCGGCGTGCCAGTCCTTGAAGTACCAGTCGCCGCCGTAGCCCACGAAGTGGCGCACCCAGACCGTCTTGACCGTGCCGATCTCGCCGCGCGCGACGATGTCCCGCATCAGCCGGACCACCGGCATGTGGCGCATGTTGTGCCCGACGTACAGACGGGTGCCGCTCTCGTACGCGGCGCGCAGGATCGCGTCACACCCCTCGACGTCGATGGCGAGGGGCTTCTCCACGAACACGGGCTTGCCCGCGCGCAGCGCCTCACAGGTCAGCTCGGTGTGGGTGTGGTCGGGGGTGAGGATCACCAGGGCGTCGACATCGGGGTCCTCGGTGACCTCGCGGTGGTCGGCGGCTGTCCGGGCGCCGGGGAAGGCGAGGGCGGCGGCGGTGCGGGCGGCGGGGTCGTGGTCGGCGAGCGCGGTGACGCGGGAGCCCGCGCCGGGCCGGTGCGCGGTGCGGGCGAGGGAGCCGCGCAGGCCGTAGCCGAGGACGCCGAGACGGAGGTCGGTCATGGGGTGCCTTTCGGGGTTCGTGGCTGCGTGGATGCCGTGCGGGAGGAGGCGTGAGGTGGATGCCGTAAGGGAGGCGGCGCGAGGTGGGCGCCGCGCGGAAACGACATACGGAAACCGCTTACTAGCCGAGCAGCGCGCCATTCGCCTTCACCCCCTTGCACTTCCTCCCCCACGGCCTCTGGCGTACAGCCTCGCCGCAGTACACGCTTACTGTCCACGGCGTATCGCACTCCGACCCCGAGGACCCCCGCCATGACTCCGCCCCACCTCGCCCTCCCGCCCGCCGACCGCGTCCGCTCGCCCCTCACCGGCTGGACCCGCGCGCACTGGGAGGCGCTCGCCGACCGGCAGCTCCAGGCGCTGGTGCCGTACGCCACGCCGCGGTTCGCGCAGTACCGCCTGCCGGGGCGCGGGAGTTGGTCGGGGGTGGTGTCGGACGGGCTCGAGGGCTTCGCGCGGTCCTTCCTGCTCGCCGCCTTCCGGATCGCCGGAGCGGGCGGCGACGTGGACCCCGCGCTCGTGGAGCGCTACGCGCTGGGTCTGGCGGCGGGCACGGACCGCGACGGCGGGGCGGGGAGCGGCGAGGCCTGGCCCGAACTCACCGACTGCTCCCAGCAGATGGTGGAGGCCGCGTCCATCGCCATCGGCCTGCACGAGACCCGGCCGTGGCTCTGGGACCGGCTCGACAGCGGGGTGCGGGAGCGCGTCGTCGACTGGCTCTCGGGCTTCGTCGGCGCCCGCACCTGGGACAACAACTGGCGTCTCTTCCAGGTCGTGGCCGAACAGTTCCTCGCCTCCGTGGGCGCCCCGCACCGGCAGGCCGACATCGACGGCGGCCTGGACCGCATCGAGGACTGGTACCGCGGCGACGGCTGGTACAGCGACGGCGAAGGCCGCAACTTCGACTACTACGTCGGCTGGGCCCTGCACCTGTACCCCCTGCTGTGGGCGCGGATGACGGGACCGGAGCACGACGGCGGCCGCGGCGCGGTGTATCGCGAGCGCCTCGCCCGGTTCCTCGCCACGTACCCGCACTTCTTCGGCGCCGACGGCGCGCCCGTGCACCAGGGCCGCTCCCTCACGTACCGCTTCGCCGCGACCGCGCCCGTGTGGATGGGCGCCCTCACGGACTGCTCGCCGCTCGCGCCCGGCCTGACCCGCCGCCTCGCCTCCGGCACGGCCCGGCACTTCGTGGAGCGCGGCGTCCCGGACGAGCGGGGCCTGCTTCCGCTCGGCTGGTACGGCACCCATCTGCCGGCCACGCAGGCCTACTCGGGACCGGCGTCACCGTACTGGGCGAGCAAGGGCTTCCTCGGCCTGCTCCTGCCCGCCGACCACCCGGTGTGGACCGACCGTGAACTCCCGCTGCCCGTCGAGGAGTCCGACCAGTACACGGCGCTGCCACGTCCCGGCTGGCTGCTGCACGGCACCCGCCACGACGGCATCGTCCGGCTGGTCAACCACGGCAGCGACCACAACCCCGTCAAGGACACCGAGGGACCGGCGACGGACGACCCGCACTACGCCAAGTTCGGCTACTCCACGGCGACGGCCCCGGAGACCGCCCCGCGCGCGTGGGAGCGCGCCGTGGACGGCCACCTCGCGCTGCTCAGCCCGGACGGCACCGCCTCGCGCCGCCGTCGCGTCCACCCGCTGGCCTGCGCGGGCCGCGTCGCGTCGTCCCGCCACGACGCCTGCTTCCCGGGCACCGAGGACACGTACCCGATCCTCACCACCAGCGCCCTGTACGGCCCGTGGGAGATCCGCGCCCACCGGGTGCGGGCACCCGAGGGCGCGGCGGTGCGCGAGGGCGGGTACGCGGTGGCGGGCGGGACCCCGCCGCACGTCGAGCGGGGGCCAGGGTGGGCGCTCGCCCGTACGGAGGCTGGGCTGACGAGCGCGGTGGTGGGGCTGCACGGGTGGGGCGCCGGACCGGGCACGGAGGGCTCCGGTGGCGCGGAGGGCTCCGATGGCGCGGCGGGCTCCGGTGGCGCGGAGGGCTCCGATGGCGCGGCGGGTTCCGGTGGCGCGGCGGGCACGGTCCGGGAAGTGGAGGCCAACGCCTACGGGCCCCATTCGGCCACGCCGTACCTGCTGGCCCGCGCTCACCCGGGCGGCGCGAGCGTCCATGTCACGCTGGTCGTCCTCTCCCGGGACGACGTACGGCCGTGGGCCCTGAAGGAGGCGATCGGCTGCGTCGTGCGCGGCGATACGGTGCGGATCACGTTCCCCGACGGCGAGGAGCTCGTGCTCTGAGGAACTCGTGTGGTGAGGGCGCGTGTTCCGAGGCGCGGCCGCGGCGGGCGCCGGACGGTCACAGGGGGGCGTCCACGTCCCCGTCGTTCTCGCGCCGCTGGATGCGTTCCGCCAGATCGGCCGCCATGGCCTTGATCGTGTCGAGCCCGGCACGCCCCCACGGCCGCGGTCGCACGTCCGCGACGCACACGGTGCCGAGGACGAGGCCCGTGCGGTCGGTGAGCGGCGCGCCCAGGTAGGACTGGATGCCGATCTCGTCGACGAGGGGATTGCCCGCGAACCGCGGGTAGTCGCCCACGTCTTCGAGGACGAGCGCCCGGCCGCGCACCACGACGTGCGGGCAGTAGCCGCGCTCGCGGCCCATGTGGCGCCCGACGGCTCCGGCCGGGGGCTCGGTCGCCTCGGGGTGCGGCTCGGCGGCCTCGGGCAGGTGCAGCCCGGCGAAGAACTGCTGTTCCTCGTGGATGAAGTTGACCATCGCGTAGGGCGCGTCCATGACCCGCGCGAGCCGGTCGGCGAACGCGTCGAGGCCGGGCTCGGACCGCTCCCCCAGGCCCAGTTCACGCAGCCGCCGCACCCGCGTCGGCGCCTCCTTGTCGACCGGGGTCAGCAGCAGCCGACCGGTCGCTTCGTATGTCATCGGCGTGCTCCAGGGGTCATGTCGTGCGGGCTCCGAAGGTGGGCGTGGCGGGTGCGTGGGCGAGCAGGTGGCGGACGAGGGTGAGGAGCGTCTGGATGCCGGAGCTGGAGATGCGGGCGTCGCAGCGGACGACCGGCACCTGCGGATCGAGGTCGATGGCGGCGCGCACCTCCTCGGGCTCGTAGCGGTGGGCGCCGTCGAACTCGTTGATGGCGACGATGAAGCCCATGCCGCGCTGCTCGAAGAAGTCGACGGCGGCGAAGCAGTCCTCCAGGCGGCGGGTGTCGGCGAGGACGACCGCGCCGAGAGCCCCCTCGGACAGCTCGTCCCACATGAACCAGAACCGCTCCTGGCCGGGGGTGCCGAACAGATAGAGCACATGCTTCGGGTCGAGGGTGATCCGTCCGAAGTCCATGGCGACGGTCGTCGTGGTCTTGTGCTCCACGCCCGACAGGTCGTCGGTGCCCTCGCTGACCGTCGTGAGCAACTCCTCGGTACTCAAGGGCGCGATCTCGCTGACCGCGCCCACGAAGGTCGTCTTGCCGACCCCGAACCCGCCCGCGACCAAGATCTTCAGCGCGGTCGGGAAGGCGTCAGAGCTGTCGTCGTAGTCCATCGAGCACTGCCTCCAACAGGGACCGGTCGGTTGGGTTGTGGTACAAGTCCGGGGCTCTCGTGGTGATCGCCCCGCAGTCGACGAGGTCGGACAGGATCACCTTGGTGACCACGGCCGGCAGCTTCAGCTGGGCGGCGATCTCCGCGACCGACGTGGGTGCCTCGCACAGGCCGAGCGCGAGGGCGTGCTCGGGGTCCAGATAGCCGGACGGGACGGTGCCGGTGGTCCGCACCTGGGACAGCAGGTCGAGCTGCGCCGTCGGTCTGGTGCGCCCGCCACTGACCGTGTAGGGGCGGATGAGCCGCCCCGCGGCGTCGTCGAGCCATGGCCCGTCGTGCGGGGCCCCCACCCTCAGTGCCTCATCGACGCGGGCTCGACAGCGTGCTGCCGGGGCGCTGTGACCAGATAGGGGCGCACGCTCTTCACGAGCATGGCCATCTCGTACCCGAGCACCGCCGCGTCCGCGTCCCGTCCGGCGAGCACCGCCAGACAGGTGCCCGAGCCCGCCGTGGACACGAAGAGCAGCGTGGAGTCCAGCTCCACGACCACCTGCCGCACGTCCCCGCCGTCCCCGAAGCGGACGCCCGCGCTGCGCCCCAGCGAGTAGAGCCCCGAGGCCAGGGCCGCCATGTGGTCGGCGCTGTCCGGGTCGAGGCCATGGACCGACTTCACCAGTCCGTCGCAGGAGAGCAGGACGGCGCTGTGGGTGTGCGGCACCCGCTGCACGAGGCCGCTCATCAGCCAGTCGAGATCGGATACCTGGCCGGTCGGCGCATCGCTCGCCATGGTGGATCGACTCCTTGAAGTACGGGGGTTCTCGAAGTTCTCGAGGTCTGCCGGGGCAGACGGGGCGGGGGTGGTGCGGTCGGTCACCCTGATCGGCGCGGCGGGCACATCCGGGGCGACCGGCACGGCTCGTGCCTCCCGCGGGCCCGCCGCCCTCGCCGCGCCCGGCGCGGTCAGCCGCCCTGGTCGGCACGGCCTGCTCGGTCGCCTCGGTCGGCGGTCGCGGTGGGTCCTGGTCCGGGGTGCGCCCCGGCCCCGCCGTCCCGGGGCACGTCGCGGGCCTCGGCGGCCTGGGCGAGGCCGATGCCGCGCTGGAAGGCGGCCATCAGGCCGGGGTCGTGGCCGACGTGTTCGTCGTCCGCGCGCGGGGCCCTGGCGTCGCGCAACTGGGGTGCCAGGTGTTCCTGGGCGCGGCGCTTGGGCAACTGCGGTCTGCCGACCCGGCCGCGGACCGCGCCGTTGCGGGGCAGCGGCGGGGTCGCGGTGTGCTCGATGGCGCTCTGCCGGTCCTCGGGGCGGATACCCGGTACGGCTTCGGCGGGGGTGGGCCTGTCGCCGCGGGGTCCCCGGACGGGCAGGGGGGCGGGCTCGGTGGTGGTGCCGGGTCCTGTGGGGCCCAAGGTGCCGGGGTGCCCGTGCCGCGGGGTGTGGGGCGTCGGGGGTGCGGGCGCGCCAGGTTCCTGGAGTGTGCCGGTCCCTTGGAGGCCGAGGGGGTCGTGGGAGTGGTGGGGGGCGAGGGATTCCTGGGGGGTATGGGATTCCGGGAGGATGTGGGGTTCTTGGTACGAGGGTGAGTGCGGCTGCGCGTGTGCGGGCGGGGCGGGGCGCTGGGTGGAGTGGCGGGGCTGGGGGGAATGGCGGGGCTGGGGGGAATGGCGGGGCTGGGGGGAATGGCGGGGCTGGGGGGAATGGCGGGGCTGGGGGGTGGTCGACGCCGGGTCCCCGGCGGTGGTCGGGGCCGGTGTGGAGGGCTTGGTGGTGGCGCGGGCCGGGACCGGGGCGGAGCCCGGGTAGGCGGAGGATTCCTGCCGGGGCCCCGGCAGGAGACCGCTCGCGCCGCCGCCCGCATCCACGGCACCCGTGCCCGCGCCCACGCCACCCAGGGCAGCCGTCGGCCCGTCGTCCTGCTCGGCGCCGAGGAGGCTCTGCGGCACGATCAGGACGGCCTGCACGCCGCCGTAGATGTTGGTCTGGAGGCGTACCGCGATGCCGTGCCTGCGGGCGAGCGCGGCGACCACGAAGAGCCCGATGCGCCCGTCCTGGAGCAGGCTGGCGACGTTGACCTGGTCGGGGTCGGCCAGGAGTTGGTTCATCCGGGCCTGCTCGGCGAGCGGCATGCCGAGGCCGCGGTCCTCGACCTCGACGGCGAGCCCGGCGGTCACGAGGTTGGCGCGCAGCAGGACTTGGGTGTGCGGGGCGGAGAACACGGTGGCGTTCTCGACGAGTTCGGCGAGCAGGTGGATGACGTCGGCGACGGCGTGCCCGCGCAGGGTGCCGTCGATCGGCGGCACCAGCTTCACCCGGGAGTAGTGCTCGACCTCGGCGATGGAGGACCGCAGCACCTCCGTCATGGTCACCGGCCTGCTCCACTGGCGCCGGGACATGGCGCCGCCGAGCACGGCCAGGTTCTCCGCGTGCCGCCGGATGCGGGTGGCCAGGTGGTCGATGTGGAAGAGGCCCTTGAGGAGTTCGGGGTCCTCGACGGTGTTCTCCAGGTCGTCGAGGAGCGAGATCTCGCGGTGCACGAGGGACTGGAGCCGCCGGGCGAGATTGACGAAGACCTCGACCTTCTGCTCGCTGCCCGCCTGGCTGGAGAGCTGCGCCGCCTGCACGACGGCGGTGACGGCGCCGTCGTGCGCGCGGGACAGCTCCTCGGCGAGCGGGCCGAACTCGTCCCCCGCGTCCACCGGCCGCGCGGGCGGCTGCCCGGGGGCGGTCGGTGCGTCGCCCCGGCGCAGTTGCTCGACGAGTTCACGCAGGTCGGCCTGGCCGCGTACGGAGGCGCGGCGGAGCACGCCGACGCGGTCGCGCACGGACCGCGCGGCCCGCTCGGCAGCCACCGCGGCGATCACGACGCTGGCGAGGGCGAGCACCGCGGCGGCGCCGAGCACGGCGAGCAGGGGTGGCCGGGGCCGGGCCTCGGCCTCCCGGATCAGATACAGCACGGCCGCGCAGCCGCACAGGCCGACCGCGACGGCGGGCAGCACGGCGATGCGCAGGAGCTGGGGCCGTATGCGCGCCTCGGGCAGCGGTGGCGCGGCGCGGCTCCCGGACCTGCCGTGCCGCCCGCTCTCCCGGCGGTCTGCGCGTGCTGCCGGTGCGCGAAGGTGAGACATCTGCGTCCTCGGTACGTGCGGGCGAGACGCCGCGGCGGTCCGCTGCGGCACCTCGTCGATGGCATCGCGATGCCGGCCGGCAGGCCGTGATGTGATCCCTGCGTCGCCCGACGGCCACACACGGTAGTCGTCACCGCATCAAGTGCGGTGGGCAGTTGACAAACTCCGGCGGCAGGGGTCCCGCTCTGGTATGACGCGTCGCACGACTGCGCGAAAACGCTCGTACAGGTGCGCGAGGAACGGCACGGACATGCGTTCCGGGGCAGGGTCAGGCCCGGGGTGGCGTCCGTGTCAGCCGACTCTCCGGCCCTTGTGGTCGGCCGACGTCCGGGGCGGCCCGCTCACCGATCCCCGCGGTCAGCCGACTTCCGCGACCTCGTGCCCCGGCGCGCTCGGCGTCGTCGGCTTCTTGCGTCCGCACGCCCTCGGGGCGCCGGCCGCGGCGTCCTGCGGCGCCCGGGCGACCGCACGCCACCAGGGGGCCGCGGGCATGTCGTCGGACGACGGCTCGAAGGGCTCGCCGGGGATCGGCAGGGCGACGGCGGTGTCCTCGGCGCGGGCGGCGGCCAGGGTGCCTTCGCCGGGCTCGGCCCAGGGGTGCGGCGCGAGGTTGAACGTGCCCCAGTGGATGGGCAGCAGGACGCCGTGCGGTGTGCCGCCCTGGAGGTCCAGGTGGGCGCGCACGCCTTCCTCGGGGCGCATGTGGATGTCGGGCCAGAAGTCGGAGTAGGCGCCGATCTGGATCATCGTGGCGTCGAACGGGCCGTGCTGGGCGCCGATCTCCTTGAAGCCCGGGAAGTAGCCGGTGTCGCCGCTGTGGAAGACGCGGTGCTCGGGGCCGCGCACGGCCCAGGACGCCCAGAGCGTGTGCTGCTGGTTGCGCAGGCCGCGCCCGCAGAAGTGGCGCGCGGGGGTCGCCGTCAGGGTCAGGCCGCCGACGTCCGTGGACTCGTGCCAGTCCAGCTCGCGCAGCCGGTCCGCGGGCACGCCCCAGCGCTCCAGGTGGGCGCCGACGCCGAGCGGCACCGCGAACACGGTGTCCGTGCCGGCGAGCGCCTTGATGCTGGGCAGGTCCAGGTGGTCGTAGTGGTCGTGGGAGATCACGACCGCGTCGACGGGGCCGAGCGCCGCCAGCGGCACCGGCACCGGATGCAGCCGCTTCGGCCCGGCGAAGGCGAACGGGGAGCAGCGCTCGCCCCACACGGGGTCGAAGAGCACCCGGCGCCCGTCGATCTCGGCGAGGACGCTGGAGTGCCCCATCCAGGTGAGCCGCAGGCCGCTCGCCGGGGGCCTTGCCAGGTCCGCGAGCGTCGTCGCGTGCACCGGGATCGGGTCGGAGGGGGTGCGGTGGACCCGCTCCTCCTTGCGGAAGTAGATCTTGGCGAACTCCAGGGCGGACCCGGAAGGCCTGGTCCGGGCGCCCAGCGGGTTCTGGAACGAGCCGTTCGCGAAGTGCGGCGATCTCTGGATGCGCGCCAGCCGCTCCCCCGCGGGATCCGCCCCGAAGGCGGCGGGCCGCAGTGAACGGAGCCGGGGGCTCGAGAACCGGGACACGGCACCTCCAGAAACAGGATTGCTCAGGCTCCCCCCATTATGTGCGCCACCTCCGGCAGCGGCCGCCGGGGCCGGGCGCCACCGCGCCCGCCAGACCGCTGCCGACCGCGTCCGGCCCCGATGTCACATCCGGGCACCCTCGCTCCGTCTCCTCCACGAGACGGCGAAACCACGCCGCGTACGACCCGGAGGTGGCCCCCATGGCCCGCATTTCGCTCACCCCGCCCCGCACTCTCTTCTTCCGCGCCATGGAGTGGTACTCGAAGCGCACTTACGGAAAGGTCCTGGACCCGGGGAAGGCGATGGCGCACCACAGCCGCGTCCTCTGGTCCTACCTGCGCTTCGAGCAGTCCGTCGCCAAGTTCGGCAAGCTCGACAAGGACCTGAAGGCGCTGGCCGAGATGGCGTCGGCGGCGACGATCGGCTGCTCCTGGTGCATGGACTTCGGCCACTGGGAGAGCCGGCGGCGCGGCATGGACCCGCGCAAGCTGCGGGACGTGCCGCTGTGGCGCGAGAGCGACGTCTACACGCCGCTGGAGCGGGACGTGATGGCGTACGCGGAGGCGATGACCGCGAATCCGCCGGAGGTCGACGACGAACTCTCCGCCCGGCTGCTCGGCCGCCTCGGTGAGGCCGCGTTCGTGGAGCTGACCATGATGGTGGCGATCGAGAACATGCGCTCGCGGTTCAACTCCGCGATGGGGCTGACCAGTCAGGGCTTCAAGGAGTCCTGCGACCTGCGCGACGCACCCGCGGGGACGTCCCGGCCCACCGGGTGAGCCGACGGCCCAAGGGGCCATGGTGTACTACTGGCTACTGACCGATCAGTCAGTAGTCAGTAGTACGCCAGGCAGTACACCGACCGGTGGTACACCCACAGGTGAGACACCCGTCGGCAGACCCGCAGGAGCCGCCCCGTGCCCGCACCCGCCACCCCGCAGTCCCCCGACTCCCCGCCCTTCCTGTCCCTCACCTGGACCGATCACGTCACCGGCCGGCGCGGCTTCCTGGTGGTCGACCGGCTGGTGCGGGGGGTGTGCAGCGGAGGGCTGCGGATGCGGCCGGGCTGCACCCTGGAGGAGGTCGCCGGGCTCGCGCGCGGGATGACGATGAAGGAGGCCCTGCACTACGACCCCCGGGCCCGCTACATCCCGCTCGGCGGCGCCAAGGGCGGCATCGACTGCGATCCCCGGGACCCGGCGGCGTACGACGTGCTCGTGCGCTATCTGCGGGCGATGCGCCCCCACATCGCGGAGTTCTGGACCATGGGCGAGGACCTGGGCCTGACCCAGGACCTCGTCGACCGGGCTGCCGCCGAGGCCGGTCTGACCTCCTGCGTGCAGGCCGTCTACCCGCTCCTCGACGACGAGGCGGCGGCCCGGCGGCGGCTCGCGGACGCGTTCGCCGTCGAGGTCGACGGTGTCGGGCTCGACGCGCTGGTCGGGGGCTGCGGTGTCGCGGAGTCCGTGCTCACCGCGCTCGACGCGGCGGGCACGGACCCCGCACACGCGCGTGTGTCCGTGCAGGGGCTCGGCACCATGGGCGGCGCCACCGCGCGCTTCCTCGCCCGGGCCGGGCTCACGGTCGTGGCGGTGGCCGACATCAAGGGCACCATCGCCAACCCCGACGGCCTGGACGTGGAGGCGCTCCTGACCGCCCGCGACGCCTATGGCACCGTCGACCGCGCGGCGCTGCGCCCCGCCGACCGCGAGCTCCCCGACGACGCCTGGCTGTCGGCCGACGCGGAGGTCCTCGTACCGGCCGCCGTGTCGTACGCGATCGACACCACCAACCAGGACCGGATCCGTGCCCGCTGGATCGCGGAGGCGGCCAACATGCCGGTCCTTCCGGACGCGGAGCGGGTGCTCACCGCGCGCGGGGTCACGGTCCTGCCGGACGTGGTGGTCAACTCCGCGACCAACGCCTGGTGGTGGTGGACGCTGTTCGGCGACATCGGCGCCACATCCGCGGCGGGCACCTCCGGAAGCGCCCTGGCCGACGAGGCCTTCGCGCACACCCGCCGCGCCATGCGAGCCCTGGTCGGCCAGGTCCTGGCCCGGGCGCGCCAGGACGGTACGACACCGCGTGCCGCCGCACACGCCCTGGCCACGGACCGTCTCCCGGAGATCACGGACCGCTTCGGCTGGTACGCGCCGCGCACGGCGCCCTGAGACCCGCGCGGGGCCCTGCGCCGTGCCTGCCGCGCATACGCCCTGGGTGACGCGCGTAGGTAGGGTGCACGGCGTGACAAGAGTGCGGTTGAGCGTGGCGGAGCGGCGGGTGGAACTGCTGACCGCCACCGTCGAACAGATCGAGGTACGCGGTGTGGCGGCCGTGCGCATCGCGGATGTCGCGGCCGCGCTCGGGGTGAGCAACGCGCTCGTCCTGTACCACTTCTCGACCAAGGACGAGTTGGTCGCCGCCGCGTTCGCGCACGCCGCCGAGGGCGATCTGACGCAGCTGCACAAGGTCCTGGGCCGTCGCACGTCGGCGGTGCGCCGGTTGCGGGCGGCGGTGCGCTGGTACGCGCCGACGGGCCCGGCCAAGGGGTGGCGGCTGTGGATCGAGGGCTGGGCGTCGGCCCTGCGGGAGCCCGCGCTGCGGTCGGTCACCCGGGATCTCGACCGGCGCTGGAAGGCGGCGCTCGCCGAGGTGATCGCCGAGGGCGTGGCAGCGGGTGAGTTCCGCTGCTCCGACCCGCAGGCGGCCGCCCTCCGCCTGACGGCCTTCCTCGACGGCCTCGCCGTCCAGGTGACGGCCTACCCCGGCTCGGTGTCCCGGGCACGGACGCGCGCCTGGGCGGACGAGGCCCTGGCACGTGAACTGGGCCTTTCCCCGGCAGACTTGAAACCCTGAGCCACACCGCCCCTCGCCCTCGCGGAACGCCCCAGTCCCACCCCTTCCCGAAACCGGGGCTCCGCCCCTGGACCCCGAGGGTGGGTGTCCCATGCGGGTGAGCCAGTCCTCCCCCGAATCGGCGCTCCGCGCCTCGTCCTCAAACGCTGGACGGGCTGATACTTACCGGCACACTTGCTAGCCCCTCCGGCGTTTGAGCCGGACGGACTGGAACTCACCGGCGCACTTTGCAGCCCCTCCGGCGTTTGAGGAGCGGGGTCTGGGGCGGAGCCCCGGTTTCGGGAAGGGGCGGGATTGGGGAGAGCCCCCGGCAGGGCCCCCACCACCCCCCTCACTGCAACTCATACACCGCCACCACGGACACACTGTCCTGGATCTCCCCCGGCGCCACCGGCACCCCCTCCTGCTTGGTGAAGGCCGACGGGGCCACCGTCAGGGGGCGAGGGTTGCCGGACTCGGCCTCGGTGAGGGAGACGAGGCGGCCGAGGTCGCGGCCCGTGAGGGCGGCGTAGTGCTCGGCCTTGGAGCGGGCGTCCGCGTGCGCGGCCTCACGGGCCCCGGCCCGCAGGGGACGCGCGTCGGCCAGGTCGAAGGTCACCCCGCTGACCCGTACGGCGTCACCCGCCGCGGCCACCGCCGCCTTGATCACCCGCCCGGTGCGGTGCGGCTCACGCACCTTCACGCTGAAGCTCTGCGCGGCCCGGTACCCGGTGAGCTTGGACGCCCCGCCGCCGTTCTCGTACACGGCCGACAGCTCCAGGTTGTCCGTACGGACGTCCCGTTCGGCGACCCGCTGTCCGCGCAGGGCGCCGAGCAGCGCGTTCGCGGCGGCGTGCTGCGCGGCGAGGGCCTTCTCCGCCGTCGGCGCGGTGACCTCCACGGCCATGCCGACCACGGCCAGGTCGGGGGCGGCACTCGCGGAGCCGGTGCCGGTGACGGTCACGGTGGACGGGGTGGGGGTCGGGTCGGCGGCGGGCGGGGAGGAGGCCTGAGCCGGGGCGGGCGCGGGCGCGGCGAGGGCCAGGGTCGGCGCCGCAGGGGCCTCGTCGGCCACGGCGGGCGTGGCGAGCGCCGACGGCAGGCCGAGTGCGGCGAGCGCGACGACGGCCGCAGTGAGGGCGCGCAGGGAGGCGCGCGGACACCGGGAGCGGGCGGGGGCTCCTGTGGAGAGGTCGCGAAGGGCCCGGCCCGGGCGGCCGCCCGTGGGCCCACCAGGACCGGGGACGCCGACTGCCCCATCCAGGAAGGAGCCAACAGGACCACGCGGGCCGCGGTCCCCGATGGCCCCACCGCCGCCGAGGGAACCGGCGTGCGCACCCACGCCGAGGGAACCGGCGTGCGCACCTGCGCCGCGGTCCCCGACGAGCCCACCAACGCCGACGGAGCCGCCAGGCCCACCCGAACCGGGGACACCGACCGGCCCACCCAACGCGAGGGAGCCCTCACCTCCACCCGGACCGCCCTCACCGGCGCCCCCGTCCGGACGGACACCGCCCTCCACCCCGCCCAGGCCAACGCCTCTTGGAGCCAGGCGCGGGGCGCGGTCGGTCGAGGTCGGACCTGGGTCCCCGTCACGGGCGGGCGGGCGCGGAGCTGCGGACATGGTGGGAGTCCTTCCGGTGGGCCGGTCATCCGCCCCCGAGGGGACGGCTGGCCGTCATCCCAGCACTCGCGCGCCCGCGCGCGGGTCCGCCACTCCCGCCCTGTCACCTCACCGGTCGAGCCCGACCGCCCGGGGCGGGTGCCTACAGCGGCATCAAGTCCGGGCGCTTCGCGGCCACATGATCGCCCGAGGACTCCCCGCGCAGCCGTCGCCCGATCCACGGCACCAGGTGCTCACGCGCCCAGTGGATGTCGTCGCGCCGCTCCTCCAGGGGGCCGCGCGGCGGCAGCGGCGGCCAGGGCTGCTCCGGGTCGGCGGGCACCTCGATGCCGAGGGCCTGGGCGGCCCGCAGCGCCACCCGGGTGTGCCCCTCGGCGGACAGGTGGAGGCGGTCGTCGTCCCAGGCCCGCCGGTCCTGCACGGACTTCAGGGACCACAGGTCGAGCACCGGGCAGCCGTACCGGTCGGCGACCGCGCGGACATGGCCGTTGTACGTGGCGATCTTGCCGCGCAGATGCTTGAGGAGCGGCACGCCCCGGGTGTCGAAGCCGGTGGTGACGACGACGGTGCCGACGGCGGACGCGAGGTCGGCGACGGCGCGCTCGAACCGCTCGGCGACCTCGTCGGGGTCGGTGCCGGGCCGGATGATGTCGTTGCCGCCCGCGGCGAACGTGACCAGGTCGGGTGCCAGCTCCTTGGCGCGCGGCACCTGGTCCGCGACGATCTGGTCGAGGAGCTTGCCGCGCACGGCGAGGTTCGCGTACCGGAACGAGTGCTCGGGCACCCGGTCGTCGAGGAGGACGGCGAGCCGGTCGGCCCAGCCGACGAAGGTGCCGTCGGGTCCCGGGTCCCCCACGCCTTCGGTGAAGCTGTCGCCGACCGCTGCGTAGGAGGTGAAAGTGCCCGTGGGTGTGTTTTTGATGAAGTGTGTCGACTCTGCTGTCACGTCGTCACATCTTTCCTGGCGACAAGTGACCTACGCCATCGTAATAAGGGGTTGACGAGGGGTGAGATAAGCCACCGGTCAAGATTGCGCCAACCCGGAATACGCGTCTGCGACGGCGGCGGTCCGCCGGAGCCGGAACACGGCCGCGTCCAGGTCGCCCCGCAGCCCGGTGCCCAGCCCGTGGTGCAGCAGCACCGCGCCGCGGTGCGCCGCCCCCGTCTCCCGGCACACATAGGCGGCCGCCGGGTCGAGCCCCCGCAGCCGCACCGGCGGCGTCTCCTGCCCGTACGCCTGCGCCGGAAGCCAGGCGAGGACGACGACCTCGTCCCCGAGGACGTACTGCACCGCGCAGAGCCCGCCGTCCGGATCCCGCAGCCGGTACAGCTCCCCGAGCTGCACGATGGGCCTGATCTCCTTGTACAGCTCGACCCAGCCGCGCGCCTCGGCCAGCTCGTCGTCGCTCCACCGCGTCAGGTCGCCGCCGACGCCGAGCACGCCCGCCATCGCGCTGACGAAGCGGAACCGCAGCGAGCTGACGCGCCCGTTGAGCTGGGTGTTGGGGCTGTCGGTGACCCAGGCGGCCATGACGCGCGCCGGGTGGATCTGGCTGAACCCGTGCTGGATGGCGAGCCGGTCCAGCGGGTCGGTGTTGTCGGACGTCCAGACCTGGTCGGTGCGGGCGAGGACGCCGAGGTCGATCCGGCCGCCACCGCCCGAGCAGGACTCGAAGGCCACGCCGGGGTGCGCGGCCCGCAGCCGGTCCACCAGGTCGTAGAAGGCGTGCACGTGGCCGTCCCACAGGCGCTGCGGGTAGGGCTCGCCGGGCCATCCCGGATCGGTGAAGCAGCGGTTGAAGTCCCACTTCACGTAGTCGATGGGCGCGCTGGACAGGAGGGCGTCGAGCTGTTCCCAGAGGTGGTTCTGCACGTCGGGGCGGGCGAGGTTGAGGACGAGCTGGTTGCGGAACTCGGTGCGGGCCCGGCCGGGGCGGTGCTGCACCCAGTCGGGGTGCGCGCGGTACAGGTCGCTGTCGGCGTTGACCATCTCCGGCTCGACCCAGATCCCGAACCGCATGCCCAGGGCGTGCACTTCGTCGGCGAGCGGCTTGAGCCCGCCGGGGAAGCGGTCGGGGTTGGGCGTCCAGTCGCCGAGCCCGGCCCGGTCGGACACGCGCGCGCCGAACCACGCGTCGTCGACGACGAACAGCTCCACGCCGAGCTCCGCGGCCCGCCCGGCGAGCGCCCGCTGCTGCTCCTCGGAGATGTCGAACCCGGTGGCCTCCCAGGAGTTGTAGAGCACCGGCCGCACCTCGTCCGCGTCCGGGATCACCTGTGCGCGCTGGTACGCGTGCCAGGCCCGGCTCGCCCCGCCGAAACCGCCGTCGCTCCACAGCCCCGCGAAGACCGGCGTGGCGATCGCCGTGCCGGGCGGAAGCAGCGTCTGCCCGGAGTCGTCGTGCCCGCTGCCGCCGGTGATCTGCACGGCACCGTCCGGGAGTTGGTGCACCGAGATCCGCCACGACCCGGACCACGCGAGCGCACAGCTGTAGACCTCGCCGCGCTCCTCGGTGGCGCCGTCCGCGTCGAGCGCCACCCAGGGCAGGTGCTGGTGCCCGGTGTGCCCGCGCCGACTGCCGATGACCCTTTCTCCGTACGTGAGTTGCGACCGCACGAGCCGGGACTCAGCCGCCCAGCGCCCGTGCAGCTGCGAGAGCCGCCAGCTCTCGCGCAGGGGCAGGGTCCAGGTCGCGGAGTCGGCGCGCAGGACCTCCAACTCCGGTGACCCGGCGGGTGCTTGGTTGCAGAGGATGGCGTACCGCTCGACGACGTCACCGCGCATCCGGTACGACAGCGTGATCTGGAGGCCGTGCACGGCGTCGGTGAAGTGCAGCTGGAGTTCGTCGTCGGCGCCCTCGGCCCACCGCAGGAACCGCCACTCCGTCCCGCGCACCCCGCCGCCGCGCACCGACAGCGCGGGCCGCACGAACCGTGGCCCGCCCTCCACCGGATACTCCTCGCGGCCGTCGAGCCACGACTCGAAGGGGCGCTCCGGGGGCGTCGGCGCCGCCGCGAGGGCCTCGGCGTCGGCCAGGGCGATCCGCGGACCCCAATGGAGATGCAGCAGCTCGTCGTGGTCCGTGAGACGCAGCGCGTAGCTGCTGGTGGGCCCGGAGAGGAGCCATGTCCGACCGTCAGCGCCGATTTCGATCATCGAACCCCCAGAGCTCCACAGATACGGAAACAGATCTCAACAGGCACGCGCGCGTACGCACATCTTCGAGCCCATACGACCACCGGGGCAACGCCCGCGCACCTCCCGCGTACGCCACCCTGACGCGCCCCCGTACGCGCCTCCGGGCACCCCCGTACCAGGACTGATTGCCTCAGGAACCCGTGTCGTATCGTCGAAGGCGCAACCACCCGCGGGCCTCGCGCCCGCGAGGTCGCGCGAAGCCGCCCCCGAGCATGAGGAGACCCCGTGACGCAGCAGGTCCCGTCGACCGAGCCCGAGCTGGCCGGCGTGCGCAACTTCCGTGACGTGGGCGGACTGCCGACGCTCGACGGCCGCCGGGTGCGCCACGGCGTCCTCTTCCGCAGCGGTCACCTCGCGCACGCCACGGACACCGACGCCGCGTTCCTCGGCTCCCTGGGCCTGCACACGATCTTCGACTTCCGCAACGCCGCCGACCAGCGCCTGGAGGGCCCGGACGTGGCGCTGCCGGGCGTGCGCAATGTGAATCTGCCGCTGACCGACCCGGCCGACGGCGCCGAGTTCTGGAAGATGGTCCGCGACGGCGATCTGGACCAGTTGCGCTCGGTCCTGTCCGACGGCAAGGCCGCGGGCCGGATGTCGGACTCGTACCGGACGATCATCAAGGAGCGCACGGCCGAGCACAGCCGGGTGCTGCACGCGCTGGCCGAGGACAGCGTGCCCGCGCTCATGCACTGCGCGGCGGGCAAGGACCGGGCGGGCCTGTCCATAGCCGTGACGCTGCTCGCGGTCGGCGTGGAGCGCGAGGCGATCGAGGCGGACTACCTGGAGTCGAACGCCGCGCACCGCCGCTACAAGGTGCACCGCAGCAGCACCTCGCCGGACGCGATGTCCCCCGAGGTCATGGAGCTGCTGAGCCCGCTGTTCGACGCCCGCGCCGAGTATCTGGCGGCTGCCTTCGAGACCATCGACCTGACCTGGGGCGACACCGAGACGTATCTGGCGCGGGGTCTCGGGGTCACGTCGCAGACGCGGGAGCGGCTGCGCGAGCGGCTCCTCGACTGACGTGACCGGCCTCTTGGCCGGGAGGCCCCGTCGCCCCTACTGGTTCTTGCCGCCGAGCACGAACAGCAGATAGACGAAGAACGCGAACACGTGGCCCACGGCCACATAGATGATCAGCCGGACCCACAGGGCGCGCGGGAACTTCTCCTGCAGGACCATGCGGCGCTCGGGCTGCGCCGTCCGCTCGGGCCCGGTCTGCCGCGGCTGCTCAGATTCCGTCATGTCGGTCTCCCTGGGTGGGGCCGCCGAGGCACAGCGCGGTGGCCGGGCTCTGCAGCAAGGTGTGGACGAAGAGGAGGTCGGCGCCGCCGTGGTCCGCGGCGGCGATCCGGTGCGGGGTCAGCGAGTCGAAGTGCGCGCTGTCGCCCGGCGCGAGGGTGTACGCGGTGTCGCCGAGCCGGAGCCGCAGCCGCCCGGTGAGGACGTACAGCCACTCCTCGCCCGGGTGGACCCGCACGATGTCGCCCTGCGTGCCGTGCGGGACGTGCACCCGCAGCGCCTGCATGCCCCGGCCGGGCGCGCCCGCCTGCCAGTACGTCCAGCCGCCGGCCGCTGTGGGCTCCATGTCGGGGGCGCGGACGACGGAGTGCCGGTCGGCGGGGGTCTCGCCGAGAAGTTCGGAGACCGTCGTACCGTAGGTACGGGCGAGCGCGAGCAGCATCGGCAGGGACGGCTGGCGCTGTCCGGTCTCCAGGCGGGACAGGTGCGCGGGCGAGAGCCCGGCCGCGCGGGCGGCGGCCTCCAGGGTCAGGGCGGCGCGGCGGCGCAGCTCACGGAGCTGGGGCGCGACGGCGGGCAGCGCGTCGGCCGCCTCACCGTCGTCCGGGGTGGCAGGGCTCATACCGTCGATTGAGCCAGAGCCTTACCCGAGAGGCAATTTTGTTGCCCCAGAGGCAAAACTCACCGATGCGCCACCGCCTGCTTCACCAGCGTCCTGCCGAAGTCCCAGATCAGCCCGCCGCCCCCGTGTGCCTCGTCCATGACGTCGGTGAACGCCGTCACGAAGCGGTCGACCTCCTGTTCCCCGATGATCAGAGGTGGGATGAGCTTGATGACCTCCAGGTGGTCGCCGGAGACCTGGGTGAGGATGCGGTGCTTCTGCAGCAGCGGCACGACCACCATCTGCGCGAACAGGCCCTTGCGGGCGGCCTGGAGCATGGCCCAACGGCTGCGCAGCTTCAGGGACTTCGGCCTGCCGAACTCGATGCCGATCATCAGGCCGCGGCCGCGGACATCGCTGAGCAGCTCGTACTTGTCGACAAGCGCCCCGAGCCGGGACTTGAGCAGTTCCCCCGTCGCGCGCGCGTTCGCGACGGTCCCCTCGTCGTCCATGACCGCGAGGACGGCGAGTCCCGCCGCCATGGCCTGCGCGTTGGCCCCGAAGCTCGCCGAGTGCACCAGGACCCGGTCCATGGACGAGTAGACCTTCTTGAAGATCCAGTCCTTGCCGAGGGTGGCGCCGACCGGCACATAGCCGCCGGACAGCGCCTTGGCCACGCACACCAGGTCCGGCTCGACGCCCTCGTCGTGCTGGTAGGCGTAGAACGCGCCGGTCCTGCCGAGGCCGGTCTGCACCTCGTCGGC
Source organism: Streptomyces sp. NPDC041205 (assembly GCF_055591765.1). Taxonomy (NCBI): domain Bacteria; kingdom Bacillati; phylum Actinomycetota; class Actinomycetes; order Kitasatosporales; family Streptomycetaceae; genus Streptomyces; species Streptomyces sp. NPDC041205. Next base: position 74,273 of record NZ_JBVIZH010000011.1, read on the forward strand.
GATGAGGAGCGCCTTGTGCTGGTGCAGGAGGTCCTGGGCGGCCCGCAGATAGCCCGGGGGCGCCTCGTGCACGCCCTTGCCCTGGATGGGCTCGACGATCAGCGCGGCGACGTCGCCCTTGCGCAGCTCCCGGCGCAGGGCGTCCAGATCGCCGAGCGGGACCGCCGTGTCCGGCAGGAGCGGCGCGAAGCCGTCCCGGAACCCGTCCTCGCCGTTGACGGAGAGCGACCCGGTGGTCAGCCCGTGGAAGGCGTGCGCGCAGTACAGCACCCTCGGCTTCCCGGTCGCGTACCGGGCGAACTTCAGGGCCGTCTCCACCGCTTCGGTGCCGCTGTTGCCGAAGAACACCCGGTCCAGGTGCGGGCTGTGGGTGAGCAGTCGCTCGGCGAGCAGGCCGGGCAGGGGCTGGCAGTCGAAGCGGGTGAGGTCGGCGAGGGAGGCGTCGAGGACGTCGTGCAGTGCCTTGCGCACGACCGGGTGGTGGCGGCCGAGGCCCATGACGCCGAAGCCGGCGAGCATGTCCAGGTAGTCGTTGCCGTCCGCGTCCCAGAAGTGGGCGCCCTCCGCGCGTTCGTAGACCTTGTCGAAGCCGATGGTGTGCAGCATGCGCGGCAGTTGGTGGTTCAGGTGGCGCGCGTGCAGTTCGTACCGTTCGCCGCCGCGCTCGGCGAGCAGCCGACCGAGGTCGAACTCCTTGCTCATGCTGGTCATGCTGGGTTCTCCTCGCCGGCCGCACCGGCTCTCTCGGTGCCGGTGGGACCGGCCTGCTCCGGCGCGCCGGCGCCGGTGGCGTCCCGGCGCGCGATGGTCGCGCTGATGCTCCCGGCGATCTCGACGGGGGTGAGCCCGAGGTCGGCGAGCACCTCGCCCCGCTTGGCGTGCGCGAGGAACTGGTCGGGGATGCCGAACCGCCGTACGGGCACGTCAACTTCGGCCTCGCCGAGGGCGAGCGCGACGGCCGCGCCGACCCCGGCGGCCTTGCTGTTGTCCTCGACGACCGCGACGAGCCGGTGCTCCGCCGCCAGCGGGGGCAGCGCCGGGTCGACGGGCTTGACCCAGCGCGGGTCGACCACGGTGGCGCTGATCCCCCGCTCCCGCAACAGGTCGGCGGCGCCCAGGCACACCGGGGCCATCACGCCGACGGCGACGAGCAGCACATCGGCGGCCGTGCCCTCCCCCGCTTGGGGGGTGCGGCTCAGCACGTCCATGGCGCCGACGCGGTCGACCGCCGGGATCGAGGGGCCCACCGACTCCTTGGGGAACCGCAGCAGCGTCGGCGCGTCGTCGACGGCGACGGCCTCGCGCAGTTGGGTGCGCAGTTGGTCGGCGTCGCGCGGAGCGGCGATCCTGAGGCCGGGGACGACCTGGAGGACGGACAGGTCCCACATGCCGTTGTGGGAGGCCCCGTCGGGCCCGGTGATCCCGGCGCGGTCCAGGACGAACGTCACGCCGCAGCGGTGCAGCGCGACGTCCATCAGGAGCTGGTCGAAGGCGCGGTTGAGGAAGGTGGCGTAGACGGCGACGACGGGGTGCAGGCCGCCGGTGGCGAGCCCGGCGGCGGCGACCGCGGCGTGCTGCTCGGCGATGCCGACGTCCCACACCCGGTCCGGGTAGGCCTCGGCGAACTTGGTGAGGCCCACCGGGTGCAGCATGGCCGCCGTGATCGCCACGACGTCCTCGCGCTCGGCGCCGATGCGGACGATCTCGTCGCCGAACACCGAGGTCCAGGAGGGGCCGTTGGACGGAGCGAGGGGTTCGCAGGTGAGCGGGTCCATGACGCCGACGGTGTGGAAGCGGTCGGCCTCGTCGGCGAGCGCGGGTTCGTAGCCGCGGCCCTTCTCGGTGAGGCAGTGCACGAGCACGGGCCCGTGGAAGCGTTTCGCGCGGCGCAGCGCCGACTCGACGGCCTTGGTGTCGTGCCCGTCGATCGGCCCGACGTACTTCAGGCCCAGGTCCTCGAACATGCCCTGCGGCGCGAAGGCGTCCTTGAAGCCCTTCTTCGCGCCGTGCAGCGACTCGTAGAGGGTGCGGCCGACGACGGGGGTGCGCTGGAGGACGTCCTTGCCCCAGGCCAGGACCTGTTCGTAGCTGTCGGTGGTGCGCAGGGTGGCCAGGTGGTTGGCGAGGCCGCCGATGGTGGGGGCGTACGAACGCTCGTTGTCGTTGACGACGATGATCAGCGGCTGGTCCTTGGCGGCCGCGATGTTGTTCAGCGCCTCCCACGCCATGCCGCCGGTGAGCGCCCCGTCCCCGATGACGGCGACGACGTGCCCGCGTTCGCCGAGCACGTCACGGGCCTTGGCGAGGCCGTCGGCCCAGCCGAGTGCGGTCGACGCGTGGCTGTTCTCGACGATGTCGTGCGCGGACTCCTCCCGCGAGGGGTAGCCGGACAGGCCGCCCTTGCCGCGCAGCTTGGAGAAGTCCTGACGCCCGGTCAGGAGCTTGTGGACATAGCTCTGGTGGCCGGTGTCCCACACGATGCGGTCCTGCGGCGACTCGAAGACCCGGTGCAGGGCCATGGTGAGCTCCACCACGCCCAGGTTGGGCCCGAGATGACCACCGGTCCTGGCGACCGCGTGCACCAGGAACTCCCGTATCTCCTCCGCCAGTTCGGCAAGATCGGCCTCGGTCAGCGCCTTCAGGTCGCGCGGCCCCCGGATCGTCTCCAGAATGGTCATGTCGGGCCCCCTTACTGGTTCGTTCTCAGCTCACTGTGACGTCGGGCACCCCGGACGGGACGCCTGCGGCCTCCATCTGCTCGGCGATCTTCATCGCCTCTTCGATGAGGGTCTCGACGATCTTCGACTCGGGCACGGTCTTGACGACCTCGCCCTTGACGAAGATCTGGCCCTTGCCGTTGCCGGACGCGACACCCAGATCGGCCTCACGCGCCTCACCCGGCCCGTTCACGACGCAGCCCATGACGGCGACCCGCAACGGCACCTCCATGCCGTCGAGCCCCGCCGTCACCTCGTCCGCCAGCTTGTAGACGTCGACCTGGGCGCGCCCGCAGGACGGGCAGGACACGATCTCCAGGCGGCGCTGGCGCAGGTTCAGCGACTCCAGGATCTGGATGCCGACCTTGACCTCCTCCGCGGGGGGCGCGGAGAGGGAGACGCGGATCGTGTCTCCGATGCCCTCCGAGAGCAGCGCGCCGAAGGCCACGGCCGACTTGATCGTGCCCTGGAACGCCGGCCCGGCCTCCGTGACTCCCAGGTGCAGCGGATAGTCGCAGGCGGCGGCCAACTGCCGGTAGGCGTTGACCATGATCACCGGGTCGTTGTGCTTGACCGAGATCTTGATGTCCCGGAAGCCGTGCTCCTCGAACAGCGACGCCTCCCACAGCGCCGACTCGACCAGGGCCTCCGGGGTCGCCCTGCCGTACTTCTTCAGGAGCCGGGCGTCCAGGGACCCGGCGTTCACACCGATCCGGATCGGGGTGCCCGCGTCGTTCGCCGCCCGCGCGATGTCCCGCACCCGGTCGTCGAACTGCTTGATGTTGCCGGGGTTCACGCGCACCGCCGCACACCCGGCGTCGATCGCCGCGAACACGTACTTCGGCTGGAAGTGGATGTCGGCGATCACCGGGATCTGCGACTTCCGCGCGATCGTCGCGAGCGCGTCGGCGTCGTCCTGCGTGGGACACGCCACCCGTACGATCTGGCACCCGGACGCCGTCAGCTCGGCGATCTGCTGCAGCGTCGCCCCGATGTCCGACGTACGCGTCGTCGTCATCGACTGCACCGACACCGGCGCGCCGCCCCCCACGGCCACCGGTCCGACCTCGATGCGCCGCGAGACGCGGCGCTCGGCGAGGGGCCGGACCGGCAGCTCCGGGAGGCCCAACGCGACGGGCGCTCCAGGGCTCATGACGTCACCCGCGGTTTCCGTTGACGGTCTCGCGCATGGCCCGCAGGGACTCCTTGAGGGAGCCCATGGTGGCGAGCACGGCCGTCGGCTCGTAGCCGCAGTGCGCCATGCAGTTGGCGCACCGCTCGTCCTTGCCGCGGCCGTACTTGGACCAGTCGGTCTTCTCGATCAGCTCCCGGTACGTGGGGACGTACCCGTCGCTCATCAGGTAGCAGGGGCGCTGCCAGCCGAAGAGCGAGTAGTTGGGGATCGCCCACGCCGTGCACTGGAAGTCGACCTTGCCCTCGAGGAAGTCGAGGAACAGCGGCGAGTGGTTCAGCCGCCAGCGTCGCCGGTTGCCGCCCGCGAAGGCCTTCTTGAACAGCTCGCGGGTCTGCTCGACGCCGAGGAAGTGCTCTTGGTCGGGCGCCTTCTCGTAGGCGTAGGCGGGCGACAGCATCATCTCGTCGACCTTCAGCTCGTCATTGAGGAAGTTGAGCACCTCGATGATCGTCTGCGGGGTGTCGGTGTTGAAGAAGGTCGAGTTGGTGGTGACCCGGAAGCCGCGCCGCTTGGCCTCCTTCATGGCCGCGACCGCCTCGTCGAACACCCCCTCCTTCGCCACCGACTCGTCGTGGCGCTCCCGCATCCCGTCGATGTGCACGGCGAACGCGAAGTAGGGCGAGGGCGTGAACTTGTCCATCTTCTTGCGCAGCAGCATGGCATTGGTGCAAAGGAAGACGTACTTCTTCTTGGCCACCAACTGCCGCACGATCTCATCGATCTGAGGGTGCATCAGCGGTTCACCACCGGCGATGGACACCATCGGCGCACCGGACTCGAGCACGGCGCCCACGGCCTGGGCCACCGGCATGCGCTGCTTGAGCACCCCGGCCGGGTGTTGGATCTTGCCGCAGCCCTCGCACTTCAAGTTGCACGCGAACAGCGGTTCCAACTCGACAATCAGCGGGAACTTGTCCCGCTTGCGCAGCTTCTGTTCCATCAGGTACGTAGCGACCTTGATCGACTGACGCAGCGGCATGACCATCTGGCTCACCTCCGGGGGAGCAGCGAAGAACGGTGCCATTCGAAGAAAGCGGGAAGCACGGCACGGAGAACGCGGAAGGCCGATATTCCACCGCGCACCGTGCCGATTCGTACGAGTTCGTGCTGTGGGGCGTCCACGACCACCCGGACGGCGGCAACGGGGCGGGGCCCGGCCGTCACGGCGGTGCGCAGGGTGACGGCGGACTCCATGTCGACCGCGATGGCTCCGGTGGCGAGCAGATCGCCGCGTTCGTGGCCGCGGACGACGTGATCGGAGCCCGTGAGCGGCCCGGTGTGCACGGTACGGCGGGGCAGCGCCCGCACCAGCTCCTCGACCAGGAGTTCGGTGCCCACGCAGCGGGTGGCGCCGCCGTCGTGGCGGGTCTCCTCGGCGACGACCAGGTCGCCGGGGTGCATGCCGGGGGCGAGCCCGGCGCAGAAGCCGGTGGCAAGGACGGCCGCGTCGTACAGGGAGGGGGTGTCGAGCGCCCCCGCCACGGCGCGCTCGGCGGCCCGCGGGCCCATGCCCGTCCTGAGGACGGTCATGGGTCCGCTCGCGCCGCCCCGGTCGCCGGTGCGCAGGGCGAGGTGCTCGATGCCGAGCGCACAGGCGACGAGGAGCGGTGCGGGGCCCGGCCGCGCCGGGGTTGCGGCCATCAGCCCCCCTTGCCGGAGCCGCCGATGGCCGGCTCTCCGTTGACGTACCGGCCGAGCGCGGTCAGCGGGAAGACCTGCCGGTAGAGGTGGTAGTTGATCGAGAAGTCCCAGGGGAAGCCGGTGCCGGTGAAGTACGGCTCGTCCCAGGAGCCGTCTTCGGTCTGCGTCTGCACCAGCCAGTCGACGCCGCGCTCCACGGACTTGGCATCCCGCTCCCCCGCCGCCAGCAGCGCGAGCAGCGCCCAGGCGGTCTGCGACGCCGTGGACGCGCCGCGCCCGATCCACTGTTCGTCGCGGTAGGAGCGCAGGTCCTCGCCCCAGCCGCCGTCGTCGTTCTGCACCGACTCAAGCCAGGCGACCGCGCGCCGGATCGCCGGGTGCGAAGCGGGCAGCCCGGCGGCGACGAGCGCGGGCAGCACCGACCCGGTGCCGTAGACGTAGTTGACGCCCCAGCGCCCGAACCAGGCGCCGTTCGCCTCCTGTTCGGCGAGCAGCCACTCCACGCCGCGCCGGGTGCGCGGGTCGTGGGACTTGCCCTCGTAGGCGAGCATCTCCACGACGTGCGCGGTGACGTCGGCGGAGGGCGGGTCGATGACCTCGCCGAAGTCGCAGAACGGCAGGCGGTTGGGGAAGGAGCTGGTGTTGTCGACGTCGAAGGCGGCCCAGGCGCCGTTCTTCGACTGCATGCCGAGGTTCCAGCGCACGCCGCGCTCGATGGCGTTCTCGAGTCGCGGCTTGTCCGGGTGTGCGACCCTGCGCAGCGCGAGGACGACCTCGGCGGTGTCGTCGATGTCGGGGTAGTTGTCGTTGTGGAATTCGAAGGCCCAGCCGCCGGGGGTCAGGCCCGGCCTGCGGACCGACCAGTCGCCGGGCCTGACGATCTGCTCGCCCAGCATCCAGTCCGCGGCCTTGACCAACTGCGGATGGTCGGCGGGCACCCCCGCGTCGGCGAGCGCGATGGCCGCGAGGCAGGTGTCCCAGACCGGCGACTGGCAGGCCTCGATCATCCGGGCGCCGTCCTTGCGCCACACGGCGAAGCGGTCCAGGGAGGCGAGGCCCGCCTTGAGGACCGGGTGGTCGAGGTCGTAGCCCATCAGGTGCAGCGCGATCACGGAGTACACGGCGGGCGGCTGGATGCCGCCCCAGCAGCCGTCGTTCTCCTGCCGCTCGATGATCCAGCGCGCGGCGCTGTTCATCGCGGCCTTGCGCACACCGCGCGGCGCGATCTTGTGATAAAGGTGCAGCGCCTTGTCCATGCGCTGGAAGATGCCGTCCCAACTCGCCACCGGAGCAAGGGGTTTGGCGGGATTCGGGGCGCTCGCGTCGGTGTGCAGCTCATCCAGCGGGAAGGGCGCGGGACGCACCGGGCGCTTGGCCGAGACGATGGTGAGCGGCACGATGGTCTGTCGCGCCCAGCAGCCGAAGTCGTAAATATTGAGCGGGAACCACTTGGGAAAATAAAGGAGTTCGGGCGGCAGCTCGGGGAGGTCGTCCCACTTCCACCAGCCGAAGAGGGCGAGCCAGATACGGGTGAAGACCCGGGCCGAGGCGATGCCGCCCCGCTCCCTGATCCAGGCGGACGCCCTGGCCATGTGCGGCGCGTCCGGGGCGTCCCCCGCCAGGCGCAGCGCCACATACGCCTCGATGGTGGCGGAGAGTTCGCCGGGGCCGCCGTAGAAGGTGGCCCAGGTGCCGTCGTCGCGCTGCTCGCCGCGGATGAACAGCGCGGCGGCTCTGGTCGTCGACTCGTCCTGGATGCCCAGGAACTGACGGAGCAACAGGTCCTCGGCGTCCATGGTCACATTGGTTTCCAGGTCGCCCTTCCACCACCCCTGGGCGTCCTGGCGGGACAACAGGAATTGTGTGGACCGTTCCATGGCGCGGGCCGCGGCACCCAGTGCGCCGGGCGCCGCGGGAGTGGTGTCGGTCGTTCCGGTGGCCGAGGCCGCTCGGGGCGTTGCCGCTCCGGTGCTTCCGTCGGTCGTCGCTGTCATGGCTTCCCCTTCTACGCAGTGCTTCATCTCTGCTGGGTCCGCCGTCGGCCGGGGCCCTGGAGGGACACAGGCCGGCGACTGCGAGTCAGTTGGGGCCGATAGTGATCATCTCTTTCGTACGACGACGAAGTCGGCGAGCGCGGTGAGCTGCGCCCGCACCTGGTCCGGCATCTGGACCGCGTCCAGGGCCTCGATGGCGACGGCGTGCTGCCGTCGCGCCTCCTCGGCGGTCCACTCGCGGCCGCCCGCCTGCTCGATCAGGGCGGCGCGCGCGGCGAACTCCTCCTCGGAGAAGCTGTCGAAGTCGTTGCTCTTGGCGTCGGCGGCGAGCAGCTCGCCGAGCCGTTCGGAGGCCGGGCCGCCCGCGGCGAGCGCGGCGACCACCGGCAGGGACTTCTTGCGCTGGCGCAGGTCGCTCCAGGTCTGCTTTCCGGTGGCCTCCGGGTCGCCCCAGATGCCGAGCAGGTCGTCGACGGCCTGGAAGGCGAGGCCCAGGTGGTAGCCGTACTTCTCCAGGATGTCGGCGGTGGCGTCGTCGGCGCCGCCGAGGACCGCGCCGATGGAGACCGCGCAGGCGAGCAGCGCGCCCGTCTTGTTGCCCTCCATCTCCAGGCACTCCTCGACGGTGACCCGCTCGCGGTGCTCGTAGGAGATGTCCTGCGCCTGGCCGTCGATGAGGGCGCGGGTCGCGGTGGTGAGCCGACGCGTGGCGCGGCCGGCCTCGACGGTGCCGAGTTCGAGGAGGATCTCGTTGGCGAGGGCGAACAGCGCGTCGCCGACGAGGATCGCCTGCGCGGGGCCGTGCACCTTCCACACCGTGTCGCGGTGGCGGCGCTGCTCGTCGCCGTCCATCAGGTCGTCGTGCAGGAGCGAGAAGTTGTGGACCAGCTCGACGGCGACCGCGCCGGGCACGCCGGTCTCCGGGCTCGCGCCCGCGGCCTCCGCGGAGAGCAGGGCGAGCGCCGGGCGCACGGCCTTGCCGCCGTCGCCGACGGACGGGTTGCCCGCCGCGTCGATCCAGCCGAAGTGGTAGGCGGCGACGGTGTCCATGGGCGGCGCGAGGCGGTCCACCGCGGACCGCAGGACCGGGGTGGCCAGCGTCCGGCCGCGTTCCAGCAGCGCGGTCACGTCCACAGCGGCCGGTTCGGCCGAGGGCACAGTCGGCACATTCTCTCCTCTGATTCCGGTGCGGGGTTCGTGGGGCGGGGGCCCCAGCAGGTCGAGCTTCACGCCGCCTCCTCGAAGAGATGGCCATGAGGGCGGTCGAGTGCGGTCAAGGCCGCCCGGGCTGCGGTGATTCCGCTGCGTACAGCGCCTTCCATCGTCGCGGGCCAGCCGGTCGCGGTCCACGCGCCCGCCAGGTAGAGCCCGGACGCGTTGGTGTGCGCGCCCGGACGCAGGCGGCCGACGCCCGGAGTGGGCGCGAAGGTCGCCGTGCGCTCCCGGGTCACGAAGAAGTCGAGCACCTGTGCGCCGTGCGCGGCGGGCAGGAGGCGCTCGAGCTCCGGCAGATAGCGCTCTCTGAGCGCCGCCACGGGTGCGTCGATCTCGTCCTGGGCGGCGGACTGCGAGAGCGCCAGATACTGGCCCTCGGCCAGGCCCGAGGCGTCGGTCCGGTCGAAGACCCACTGCACGGGGGTGCCGAGCGCGGCGAAGAAGGGCCGCTTGAGGACCTTCCGGTCGTACACGACGTGGATGTTCAGGATCGGCGCGGTCTCGATGCCGAGCAGCCGGTCGGGCTCGTCGAGGGCGCCGTCCGGGAGCAGGTCGTGGGTCTCGGCCTGCGGCACGGCGAGCACCACCGTGTCCGCCGCGATGGTCTCGCCGGGAACCTCGACGCGCCAACCGCCGTTGTCACCAGGGGAGATGGAGGTGACACGTGCCCTCAGTTCGGTACGCACGCCCGCCGAGTCGAGCGCCTTGCGGGCCAGACCGTCATGGATGTCACCGAGGGGCACCCGCGCCCAGCCGATGTCGGCGGCGCCCGGCTCGGAGAGCAGACCGGTCTTGAACACCATCGCGGCGAGGCCGAGCGAGGCATCGCCCGCGACGGCGTTCAGGGTGGCGACACCGACGAGGTCCCACAGGGCCTCGATGGCGCGCTTCGACTGTCCGCGGGCGGCCAGCCAACTGCCGAAGTCCTGGCTGTCGAGCGCCGGGTCGGCCGGGTCGAGCCCCTTGAGGGCGAGCGCCGCGCGGCCGACGGCGGCGCGCTCGGCGAGCGACAGATGCGGGTAGGTGGCGAGGCTCGCGGCCAGGTGCAGGGGCACGGGCAGCGCGGTGCGGCGCAGCCGTCCGAGCCGGTGCCGGTCGGCGTCGAGCACGGGTACGTCGAGACGTTCCTGCACCGGCGCCAGGTGCGCGCCCTCGACCCGGTCGAGGAACCAGCGGTAGGCGGTGCAGCAGCGCAGGTAGACGTGCTGGCCGTTGTCGACGGTCAGCTCGCCGCGCTGGAAGGAGAAGGCGAGTCCGCCCAGGCGCGGGCGGCCCTCCAGCAGGGTGACGTCGAGGCCGGCGTCGGCCAGGGCGAGGGCTGAGGTGATACCGGCCAGGCCGCCGCCCACGACGACGGCGGACGCCCGTTTGCCGGGTCCGTCGGCGTCTCCTTCGCGCTGCCTGTCGTCCTGCCTCATGCGTCCTCCCTTTCGGCAGTTGCAGTCTGGGACGCCATGGTCATGCGGAGGGTTGCCCGCCGTTTGGGGCGACGCGCGGGACCTGCGCCGGGGCCGTCGTACCTGCGCATCACGTACGCCTCCTGACGGCCCCCCGGGAGACGCTGCGCGCGTCGAGCCCGGACAGACCGCGCACGGCGACGTACGCCTTCTCGCGTCCCGGCAGCGAAACGCGGCCCCGAAGGACCGCTTCCGGCTCCCGCTCGATGCGATCGAGCAAGCGGCGGTAGATGCCCGCCATCGCCGCCACACAGGCGCCGCTGCGCCGGTCCAGCATCGGCAGCAGGCGGTAGCCCTCGGCGAACAGGGCCCGGGCGCGGCGGACTTCGAAGTGCACCAGGCCCGCGAAGTCCGACCCGGCGGGCGGCTCGCTGCCGGCGAACCCCGTGGAGCAGCCGAACTTGGCGAGGTCATCGGCCGGGAGGTAGGTCCGCCCTTCCAGCGCGTCCTCGCGAACGTCCCTGAGGATGTTGGTGAGTTGGAGCGCGAGGCCGAGCGTGTCGGCGTACTCCGGCGCGCGCTCCGCGTGCAGCGCCCCCGGCTCGGTGCCGAACACCCCGAGGGAGAGCCGCCCGATGGCTCCCGCCACACAGCGGCAGTAGACCTTCAGGTCGTCCCAGGTCTCGTACGTCTCGCCGCGCACGTCCATCAGGACGCCGTCGATCAGCTCGTCGAGCCCGCCGAGCGGGATCGGGAAGTGCCGGGCGGCGTGGCTCAGCGCCACGGCCACGGGGTCGGTGTCGTCCTCCGCCACCTCGCCGTCACGGACACGGGTGAGCAGGGCCCGGGTGTCGTGCAGCCGCGCCCCTTTCACGTCCGGCTCGAGGGCGCCGTCGCCGATGTCGTCCACGCGCCGGGAGAACGCGTAGAGCGCGGACATCGCCCGCCGCTGGGGCGTCGGCAGCAACCTGATGCCGTACGCGAAATTGCGTGCCTGCTGCCCCGTGACGGTCTCGCAATAGCTGTATGCGGCGAGTACCGGCGCGGACACGCGAGGTTCTGACTCCACGGTCCGGCTCACCCCTCTCCTCGCAGAACCGCACGCACCTCGCGCACCAGGCGCGGCTTCGTGGGCTTCGGCGGCCTTGGAAGTACGTCGTATCCGGCGGCGGCGATCGCCGCGACCGCCGCCCTCCCCCCTGCCACGAACCCTGCAAGCAGCAGCTTCAGCCTGCCGTGGACGCTACCCACCAGGGGGGTGCCTTCATTCAGGAGGCAGCGGGCGCGTTCTGCTTCATATGCAACCAGTGCGCGCACCGACGCGCCTGCCGTAGGGACAGCCAGATCCCGCTCCTGGACATGAAACCGCTTCATGTCCTCGGCGGGGAGGTAGACACGGTCGCGGCCCAGGTCCTCGCGCACGTCCTGGAGGTGCTCCACGATCTGCAGCGCCGTGCACACGGAGTCCGAGAGGCGGACGCGCTCGGGCGTGGCGGTGTCGGTGATAGCGAGGACGAGGCGGCCGACGGGGTTCGCGGACAGCTCGCAGTAGGCCACGAGGTCGTCGTAGGTCTCGTACCGCTTGACGAGCTGGTCCTGGCGGTTGGCCGCGATCAGGCCGAGAAAGGGTTCGGGGGTCAGGCGACGGCGGCGCACGGTGGGCACCAGGGCCCGCAGCAGCGGATGGCCGGGCTCCTGACCTGCGAAGACCTTGCCCAGGTCGACCTCGAAGGCGTCGAGGAGGGCGACCGGGTCGCCGGCGGCCTCGGGGTCCGCGCCGAGGTAGCGGGCGTGGGCCGCGCCGCGGTCGAGGTCGGCGTCGCCGATGTCGTCGACCAGGCGGGCGTAGCCGTACACGGCCATGAGGTCCTCGCGCCAGGCGCGCGGGAGGAAGAACGGGGCCACGGGAAAGTTCTCGTCCGCGGCTTTGTCGAGGACGGCGGACGCATCGCGGAGCCGGAGATCGTCCGTAGCCATTGCCGTCACATCTCCCGTTCTACACTGCCGACCCAAAACATCCTATTTCGGACACGCCGCCCCGCCCCCCGTGCGGCCGACCGGCCCCGTCGCCACGATGCCGCGCGATATCGCCCCACTTGCCGCGAATCAGCACCGGTACAGCTTACGTTGTACAACGCACACCGAGTCGTCGGGGTGTTCGGCACATCACAACAACGCACCGATTGGCTTCAATCTTCCCTGAACTCCGGTGACTTGAGGGGCTCCTGAGATCCGAAAACGGGTCAGGGCCCCGCCCGGACGTCCCGGTGGGGCCCTGACCCGTTCAGCCGCCACACGCGTGCGGCCATTCGGCTACTTGCCGGTGAACTTCTCGTACTCCTTGATGACCTCGTCGGTCGGTCCGTCCATCCGCAGCTCGCCCCGCTCCAGCCAGAGCACGCGGTCACAGGTGTCACGGATCGACTTGTTGTTGTGGCTCACCAGGAAGACCGTGCCCGCCTCCTTGCGCAGCTCGCGGATGCGGGCCTCGGAGCGCTTCTGGAACTTGCGGTCGCCGGTGGCCAGCGCCTCGTCGATCATCAGGACGTCGTGGTCCTTGGCCGCCGCGATGGAGAACCGCAGGCGGGCGGCCATGCCGGAGGAGTAGGTGCGCATCGGCAGGGTGATGAAGTCGCCCTTCTCGTTGATGCCCGAGAAGTCGACGATGTCCTGGTAGCGCGCCCTGATCTGCTCGCGGCTCATGCCCATCGCGAGCCCGCCGAGGATCACGTTGCGCTCGCCGGTCAGATCGTTCATGAGGGCCGCGTTCACACCGAGCAGCGAGGGCTGGCCGTCGGTGTACACCTTGCCCTTCTCTGCGGGAAGGAGCCCGGCGATGGCCCGCAGCAGGGTGGACTTGCCGGAGCCGTTCGACCCGATGAGGCCGATCGCCTCACCGCGGTAGGCGGTGAAGCTGACCCCGCGCACGGCGTGCACCTTGCGCACGCCGCGCTCCTCGCCGCGCCTGATGATCCGGCTCAGCGCGGAGGTGGCGCTGCCCTTGCCCGTCTTGGCACCGTTGACGCGGTAGACGATGTGCAGCTCGTCCGCGATGACGGTGGGGATGTGCGCCCGGTCGGCGCTCTTGTCGTCAGCCACGGCCGTACCGCTCCTCCGCCTTCCAGAAGTACACGAAGCCGCCCGCGGCGACGAGCACGGCCCAGCCGGCCGCGACCACCCAGACGTGCGGCGGCAGGTTCTCGGAGCCGTAGCCGTCGATGAGCGCGAAGCGCATCAGGTCCATGTAGATGGCGGCCGGGTTCCACTGGAGGATGTCGGCGATCCACGCCGGGTGCTCCTTGAGCATCACCGGGATGGAGAACATCACGCCGGACGCGTACATCCAGGTGCGCATCACGAACGGCATCAGCTGCGCGAGGTCCGGGGTCTTGCTGCCGAGCCTCGCCATGATCAGCGCGAGGCCGGTGTTGAAGAGGAACTGCAGCGCGAGCACCGGCAGGATCAACAGCCAGGAGAGCCGCGGATAGCTGCCGAATCCGACCGCCACCACGAACAGCACGATCATCGAGAACAGCAGTTGCTGGAGTTGCTGCAGCGAGAACGAGATCGGCAGCGAGGCACGCGGGAAGTGCAGCGCGCGCACCAGGCCGAGGTTGCCCGAGATCGCCCGTACGCCCGCCATCACCGAGCTCTGCGTGAAGGTGAAGACGAAGACGCCTGTCACGAGGAACGGGATGTACACCTCCCGCTCCATGCCCCGGTCGGCCTTGAGGATCAGGCCGAAGATGAGGAAGTAGACGAGCGCGTTGAGCAGCGGTGTCGCCACCTGCCACAGCTGGCCGAGCTTGGCCTGGCTGTACTGGGCGGTGAGCTTCGCCTGCGAGAAGGCGAGGATGAAGTGGCGCCGCCCCCAGAGCTGGCGGACGTACTCGAAAAGACCCGGACGGGCGCCGCTGACGGACAGGCCGTACTTGGCCGCCAGCTCTGCGGGGGACAGCCCGTCGTCGGGCGACGGTGGCGCGGTCACCGCGACTCCACCGTCCTGCGTTGTCTCACTCACGAGGGGAAACTTTCGTCTTCAGATGCACGGCCGGTCGGGCGTAGGCGTGGGGGGCCAGGGACCGGAATACGGCCCGAATGTTCTCAGACCCGAGCTTGTCAGATCACAGGAGGTCGGCCCAGCCGGGTCAGGCGCCACACCGTACGCCACTTCATGGGGCGCCGAGGTCCGCTCGGGCTGGTCCAGCCCTCCTTGAAACCGCCGAACCAGGCCTTCAGGGCGGGCCGCGAGGGGCGCCGGGCGAGGGTCAGCAGGAGCCAGACGCCGAGGTACACCGGCACCAGGACGGCGGGCAGGTTGCGGCGGGCGAGCCAGACCCGGTTGCGGGCCACCATGCGGTGGTAGACCGCGTGCCGGGAGGGGGCCGTGGTGGGGTGGAAGAGCACCATGTCGGCGCGGTAGTCGATCATCCAGCCCGCGTCCAGGGCTCGCCAGGCGAGGTCCGTCTCCTCGTGGGCGTAGAAGAAGGCGTCGGGCAGACCGCCGACCTCCTTCAGGACCGCGGTGCGCACGGCGTTGGCGCCGCCGAGGAACGTCGTCACGCGGGAGGAGCGCATCGGGTCCGAGGCGCGCAGTCGCGGCACGTGGCGGCGCTGGGTGATCCCGGTGTCCGGGTCGGCGATGCGGAAGCTGATGATGCCGAGCTCGGGGTCCGCCGCGAAGGCCGCGCGGCATAGCTCGGCGGTGTCGGTGTGCGCGAGCAGTCCGTCGTCGTCCAGGAAGAGCAGGATGTCGACGTCGGTGCCGCCCGGGCCGAAGGCCTCGATGCCCACATTGCGCCCGCCCGGGATACCCAGGTTCTCGGGCAGTTCTATGGTGCGCACGCCCGCGGGCACCTCCGGCACGGGGGCGCCGTTGCCGACGACGACCACCTCGACCCGGTCGCCGTCCTGCTTGGCGACCGAGTCGAGCAGCGCGCGCAGCTCCTGCGGGCGGTTGCCCATGGTGATGACGACCGCGCCGACCTTGAGCGGCGCGGTCGGCGTCCCCGGTGTGCCGGAGGGGCTCGGTGTGCTCACTTCAGCCTGCTCGACACGAGGATGGACACGAGGTGCAGCAGGGTCTGCAGCAGCGCGATGCCCGCGAGCACGGCGACCCCGACGCGGGAGAAGAACAGGTCTCCCCTGACGGAGTCCACGATCGCGAGGACCAGGATGAGGAGGGACGCCTCGATGCCGAGGATCAGCCGGTGGAACTTCAGCGCGGCCGCGGCCTTGCGGGCCAGGGCCATGCTGGCGGCGCGCGGCTCGGCCGCCGACTCCTGGACGGGAGCCATGCCCTGCTGGTGGCGGGCGACCGCGACGAGGTCGGTCTCGGCCTTGATCAGGATGGCGCCGAGGGCGGCCAGGGTGCCGAGGAAGGCCCACAGCCAGTCGATGCGGCCGGAGCCCCACAGGTCGGCGGCGCGCAGACCGAAGCCGACCAGGACCGCCGCGTCGCACAGATAGGCGCCGACCCGGTCCAGGTACACCCCGGACATCGAGTACTGCTTGCGCCAGCGGGCGATCTCGCCGTCGACGCAGTCGAGCAGCAGATAGAGCTGGACCGCCACGACACCGAGCACGGCGCCCCAGATCCCCGGCACCAGGAGGGCCGGGGCGGCGAGGACGCCCGCGACGGTCATCAGGTAGGTCAGCTGATTGGGCGTGATCCTGGTGTTCACCAGGTAGCGGTCGCAGCGCAGCGAGATCTCCCGCATGTACATGCGTCCCGCCCAGTGCTCACCGCTGCGCCGGTCCTTCACCCCTGCGGGGTGAACGACGGGCCGGAGTTCAGCTACCGATGGCCTTGGCATAGTCGGCGTATGCGTCCTTGATCTGGTCGGTGTTCAGATTGAGGTGCTCGAGGATCGTGTAGCGGCCCGGCCTGGTCTGCGGCGCGAACTCGACGACCTGGACGAACTCGTCCACGGTGAAGCCGATCTCCTCCGGCAGGACCGGCAGGCCGTGGCGGCGCAGGACCTCCGCCATGTACGCCGACTCCTCGCGGGCACCGCGCAGGTACATCGCGAAGGCGGCGCCGAGGCCGCACTGCTCGCCGTGGCTCGCGGCGCGCTTGGGGAAGAGCAGGTCGAAGGCGTGGTTGATCTCGTGGCAGGCGCCCGAGGCCGGGCGGGAGTCGCCGGAGACGGACATCGCGATGCCGGTGAGGACCAGGCCCTCGGCGAGCACCTGGAGGAAGGCGTCGTCGCCGACGCCGCCGGGGTGGCGGAGCACCGCCTCGCCTGCCTGGCGGGCCATCGCGGCCGCCAGGCCGTCGATGTCCTCGCCGCGCTCGCGGGCGGCCAGTTCCCAGTCCCGGATCGCGGAGATGTTGGACAGGGCGTCGCCGATGCCGGAGCGCACGAAGCGCACCGGGGCCTCGCGGATGACGTCGAGGTCGATGACGACCGCGATCGGGTTCGGCACGCCGTAGGAGCCGCGGCCCGCGTCGTTGTCGAGGGTCGCGACGGGCGAGCACAGGCCGTCGTGCGACAGGTTCGTCGCGACGGCGACCAGCGGCAGGCCGACGCGCGCCGCGGCGAACTTGGCACAGTCGATGATCTTGCCGCCGCCGAGGCCGACGACCGCGTCGTAGCGGCCCTTCTTCATGGCGTCGGCGAGCTTGATGGCGTCATCGAGCGTGCCGCCGCCCACCTCGAACCACTCGGCGCTCGGCAGCGACGGCGCGAGCCGCTTGCGCAGCACCGCGCCGGAGCCGCCGCTGATGGCGATGGCGAGCTTGCCGGTCGACGAGCAGATCCGCTGGTCGGCGAGGACACCGGCCAGGTCGTTCAACGCCCCCGGCCGGATGTCCACGACGACAGGCGAGGGGATGAGCCTCGTCAGTACTGGCACGCGATCTCACGTCCCTTGGCGAGGTCGTCGTGGTTGTCGATCTCGACCCACTTGACGTCGCCGATCGGCGCCACATCGATCTTGAAGCCGCGGTTGACGAGCTCCTGGTAGCCGTCCTCGTAGTAGAGGTCGGGGTCGCGCTCGAAGGTGGTCTTCAGCGCGTCGGCGAGCTCATCGGCCGCCTCGCCCTCGATGAGGGTGACGCCGATGTACTCACCGGTGGCCGTCGCCGGGTCCATCAGCTTGGTGATCTTCTGGACGCCCTTCTCGGGGTCCACGATGACCTTCATCTCCTCGTCGGCGAGGTTCTTCACCGTGTCGAGGGCGAGGATGATCTTCTTGCCGTCGCCGCGGGCGGCGAGCAGCGTCTTCTCGACGGAGACCGGGTGCACGGTGTCACCGTTGGCGAGGATCACCGAGTGCTTGATCGAGTCGCGGCCGCACCACAGGGAGTAGGCGTTGTTCCACTCCTCGGCCTTGTCGTTGTCGATCAGGGTGAGCTTGAGGTTGTACTTCGCCTCGAGCGCGGCCTTGCGCTCGTAGACGGCCTCCTTGCGGTACCCGACGATGATCGCGACCTCGGTCAGGCCGATCTCGGCGAAGTTGCCGAGGGTGAGGTCGAGCACGGTGAGGCTGTCCTCGTTGCCCTCGGGTCCGACCGGCACCAGTGCCTTGGGCAGGGTGTCGGTGTAGGGGCGCAGACGCCGTCCGGCGCCGGCAGCCAGCACGAGGCCGATCATGCGGGTTCTCCTTCATCGTGTACGGCGGGTGCGCCACGCTTGTGAGCGGTCACCCAGAAGCGGATGCTCTCGATGAGCACCACGAGTGCCACGGCCACGGCGAGAGCCGTGAGCGCGACGGTGAAATCTGTGTCGTGCAGTGCCAAGGCGGCCAGCGCGACCGCCAGGGTCCTGCCCTCTTGGCCACCGATCGCCCGCACCAGCCAGCGCGGGGGCGCGCCGGTGCCGCCCTTGATGCGGTACACCGTGTCGTAGTGATGGTAGGCGACCGCGGCCACCAGGCCGAAAGCCGCGGGAAGGCTTCCGTTCACATCGGCTTTGGCCGCCAGTACCAGTACGGTGCCGTATTCCGCGACCCGGAAGAACGGCGGAACCAGCCAGTCGAGGGCACCCTTGAGGGGGCGGCCGAGCGCGAGTCCGGACGCGATGACGTACACCACGGCGCCGACCACCACCCACGGGCTGCCGTAGGAGCTGAAGAGGGCCGCGCAGACCACCGCGGCGCCGCCGGCGAAGGCGATGGCGGGCGCGGGCAGCGGCAGGCGGGGCCGCAGCGCGGCGAAGGCGGACGCGAGCGGGCCGTTGTCGGCGAGGTCGGCGAGCGCCGCCGCGGCGCGGTCGGTGCGGGTCGCCTTGCGGGTCAGCGAGCGCAGCACGCGCCCGGCCGTGGTGTAGCAGGCGGCGAGGCCGCAGCCGATGAGCAGGACGACCAGGGTGACGCGGGGCGTGCTGACGGCGGTGAGCACGGCGATCAGGGCCCAGCGTTCGCCGATGGGCAGCACGATCATGCGGCGCAGCCAGACCGTCCAGCCGACGCTGTCGAGCTTGTCGGAGAGGGCGGCGGTGGGGCTGGTGTTGCCGGTGGCGTCGTGGTTCGCCTCGTTGAAGGAGAAGTCCACGACGTGCCGGCAGGTCTGCAGGATCATCGCGCCGAGCGCGAGCGCCCACACGTCGTCCCCACCGCGGGCGGCGCCGAGGGCGAGGCCCGCGTAGTACGCGTACTCCTTCGCGCGGTCGAACGTCGCGTCGAGCCAGGCGCCGAGCGTGGAGTACTGCAGCGAGTAGCGGGCGAGCTGGCCGTCCGTGCAGTCCAGGACGAAGGAGAACAGGAGCAGCAGTCCGGCGGCGACGAAGCCGCCGCGGGTGCCGGTCGCCGCGCAGCCGGCCGCGATCACCGCGACCAGCAGGGAGGCGGTGGTGACCTGGTTCGGAGTGAGGCCACGGCGCGCGCACCAGCGGGCGAGGTAGCGCGAGTAGGGGCTGATGCAGTACGTCGTGAAGAAGCCGTCGCGGGCCTTCACCGCGCCGCGCAGGCGCACGGCCTCGTCGTCGACGGCGGCGACGGCCTGGCGCGCGGTGTTGCGGGCCTCGGGATCGCCGGGCAGGGCCGCGACGAGGGCGCCCAGTTCGGGCCGGTGCACGTCGGTGCCGTTGGCTTCGATCGCGGCGGCGACGCGGTCGGGCAGGGCGTCGGAGGCGAGCGCCAAGGACACCCGGCCGCCGTCGGCCGCGGTCTCGGCTCCGGTGGCCCCGACCGCCGCGCGCAGCGCGGCCGTCAGCTCCCGGCGCACCCCCGCCTGTGCGGTCACGGCGCCGGGCACGGCCGACACGGGGAAGCGCGGGTCGGTCAGGCCGAGCCGCAGGGCGTGGACGTGGCCGACGAAGCGGCTGTCGACGAGGGCGACGCGCTCGCCGGCGGGAAGGTCACGCAGCAGGGCCTCGAGCTCTTCCGGGGACGCCGCGTCGGGGGCGGTCCGCACGTCGAAGCCCAGGGACCGCAGATCGCCTTCGAGCGGCGAACCGGGCACCGGCCGGCCGGTGAGGATGGCGGTCGACAGACGAACTCACTCCTTGATTCCCGGCGCGGCTCGCGCGGGCACGTGCGTGACGGGGGCACCCGGGCAGCGAGGCGGCCGGGCGGCATGTCGGCAGAGGCTATCGGATGAATGGAAGCGGGCGTTCACCGCCCGTTCACGCCCCGATCAGCGCGGTCTGCGTGGTTCTCGACCGCCGCGATCATCATGGTCGAAAGCGGCCCGCGGCCACAAACTGCGGGGTCCACAACCGTCCAAGCCAGCCTAAGGTGGACGTCCATGACATGGATGATCACAGGTGGAGCGGGATATATCGGGGCGCACGTGGCGCGGGTCATGGCCGGGGCGGGCGAGCGGGTGGTCGTCGTGGACGACGTCTCCTCGGGGGTGCCGGAGCGGCTACCCGCGGACATTCCGCTGGTACGGGGCACTTCGCTCGACGGGGACCTGCTGCGGCGGGTGTTCGCCGAGCACGCGGTGACGGGTGTGGTGCATCTCGCCGCCCGCAAGCAGGTCGGCGAATCGGTGGAGCAGCCGCTGCGTTACTACCGGGAGAACGTCGGGGGCCTGACGACGCTCCTGGAAGCGGTGGTGGACGCGGGCGTGAAGCGGTTCGTCTTCTCGTCGTCGGCGGCGGTCTACGGCAATCCGCCGGACGCCGACCTGGTCGCGGAGGACACGCCCTGCGCGCCGGTGAGCCCCTACGGCGAGACGAAGCTGGCCGGTGAGTGGCTGGTGCGGGCGGCGGGCCGGGCGCACGGGCTGACCACGACCTGTCTGCGCTACTTCAACGTGGCGGGCGCCGCGAGCCCCGACCTCGCGGACACCGGCGTCTTCAACGTGGTCCCGATGGTCTTCGACCGCCTCACCCGGGGCGAGGCCCCGCGCATCTTCGGCACCGACCACCCCACGCCCGACGGCACCTGCGTGCGGGACTACATCCACGTCAGCGACCTCGCCGAGGCCCACCTCGCCGCCGCCCGCAGGCCGATCGAGCCGGGCAGCGATCTGACGGTGAACATCGGCCGCGGCGAGGGGGTTTCCGTACGCGAACTCCTCACCGTGATCGCGGAGGTCACCGGGGACCACCGGGAGGCGCTCCTCGAGCCGCGCCGGGCGGGCGACGCGCCACGCGCCGTGGCGGATGTGCGGCTGGCGGCGAAGGAGCTGGGCTTCGGGGCCCGACGCGGGGTGCGGGAGATGGTGGAGTCGGCGTGGGCGGGCTGGTGCCTGCGCCACCCCGAGGCCGTGCGCGGCTAGCCACGCCGGGCCCCGGCGTCTCCATCCGTCGTTCGCAAGGCTCTGACCTGCGGAGAGTTTCCGCAGGTCAGAGCATATGACAACGGTTCTCAGGAGCGTGTTGCACATACCCCCCACCCGTAGTTGACTGAAGGCCGCGACCGAACCTGGGCGCCGACGGACGACGACGGAGGAGCGCACCATGGGGGCTGGACACGACCACGGCCACGCGCCGCCCGCCAAAGGCACGGCCACGGCCGCCTACAAGGGTCGGCTGCGCATCGCGCTGTCCATCACGGTCACCGTCATGGTGGTCGAGATCGTCGGCGGCATCGTCGCCGACTCCCTCGCGCTCATCGCGGATGCGACGCACATGGCGACGGACGCGCTCGGCCTGAGCATGGCGCTGCTCGCCATTCACTTCGCGAACCGCCCGCCGAGCGAGAACCGCACCTTCGGCTACGCCCGCGCCGAGATCCTGGCGGCGCTCGCCAACTGTCTGCTCCTGTTCGGCGTCGGCGGGTACGTCCTGTACGAGGCGGTGCAGCGGTTCGTCACGCCCGCCGAGACCGAGGGCGGCCTGACCATGGTCTTCGGCCTGATCGGTCTGCTCGCGAACCTGGTCTCGCTGGCCCTGTTGATGGGCGGCCAGAAGGACAGCCTCAATGTGCGCGGCGCCTTCCTCGAGGTCCTCGCGGACGCGCTGGGCTCGGTCGCGGTGCTCGTCTCGGCCGCCCTCATCCTGCTCACCGGCTGGCAGGCCGCCGACCCCATCGCCTCCATCGTCATCGGACTCATGATCGTCCCGCGCACCTGGAAGCTGCTGCGCGAGACGCTGAACGTCCTGCTCGAATCGGCGCCCAAGGGCGTCGACATGGCCGAGGTCCGCGCCCACATGCTGGCCCTGCCCGGCGTGGAGGACGTGCACGACCTGCACGCCTGGACGATCACGTCGGGAATGCCGGTCCTGTCCGCGCACGTCGTCGTCAGCTCCGAGACGCTGACCGCCACCGGCCACGAGAAGATGCTGCACGAGCTGCAGCTCTGCCTGGGCGACCACTTCGACGTCGAGCACTGCACGTTCCAGCTGGAGCCGGGCGGCCACGCGGAGCACGAGCCGGGGCTGTGCCACTGACGCGGGGCGGCCCCGCGACGGCGGGGCAGGTGATCACGGACAGTGGTAGGCTGGCCAGGACTTTGACGGAAGAGAAGGAGGTGGGTTGATGACTGTCGCGGCTGACGCTGCCCTGCGCGGCGACACGTCTGTCCCCACTTCCCGGGCCCACGCCTGACCTTCCGTACGTCACCTCTCGTGCGTACGTCGCGTATGCACTGTGCGTACGTCACCCATGTCACGGCCGGGCCCACTCATTCAAGGGTTTGCTCCGTTGACTCAGAACGCGATCACCGACGCCTTCTTCACCCTGCACCACGGCCTGCCCCGGCAGGGCCCCGGCTCCGACGCCACCACCCGCAAGCTGCTCGCCCTCGCCGGTGAGCTGCCCGCCCGTCCGCGCGTGCTCGACCTGGGCTGCGGCCCCGGCCGGTCCGCTCTGCTCCTGGCCGCCGAGGCCGGAGCCGAGGTCACGGCCGTCGATCTGCACGAGCCGTTCCTCACCGAGCTGCGCGCGGCGGCGGACGCCCGCGGGCTCGGCGACTCCGTGCACACCGTCCGGGCCGACATGGGCGAACTGCCCTACCCGGACGGCTCGTTCGACCTGATCTGGGCCGAGAGCTCGGCCTACTCCATCGGCTTCGACACCGCCCTCGACAGCTGGCGGCGGCTGCTCGCGCCCGGCGGGACGCTCGTCGTCACCGAGTGCGAGTGGACGACCGCGGAGCCGTCCGCGGCGGCGCGCGCCTTCTGGGACCAGCACTATCCGCTGCGTACCCCCGAGGAGAACACCCGCGCGGCACTCGCCGCCGGGTACGCGGTGCTCGGCACCGTGTCCCAGCCGGAGTCCGACTGGGACGAGTACTACGGTCCGCTCGGCGCCCGCGCCGACGCTGCCGACCCCGGGGCGCCCGGCATGGCCGAGGCCCTGACCGCCACCCGCGCCGAGATCGCGATGCGGCGCGAGCACGGGGCGGAGTTCGGCTACACCGGCTACGTCCTGCGTCCGGCGGGCGGGGGCTGGCGCACCCGGCCCGAGGCGGCGTCCGGCGCCGACCGCGCGGCGGTGCGCGCCGTGAACGCCGCCGCCTTCCCCACCGAGGGGGAGGCCGACCTCGTGGACGCGCTCCGTGAGGACGCCGGGGCCTGGCTCGACGGGCTCTCGTTCGTCGCCGAGGCGCCCCGCGGGGACGGCTCGGGCGACGCGGACGGCTCGGGCGGGGAGGTCGTGGCGCACGCCCTGATCACCCGCTGCCACGTGGACGGCGCCCCGGCCCTGTGCCTGGCGCCGGTGGCCGTGCTCCCGGCGTACCAGAAAACGGGCGCCGGTTCGGCCGTCGTGCGCGCCGTGCTGCACGCCGCGCGCGCCCGTGGCGAACAACTGGTCCTGGTGCTCGGCCACCCGGACTACTACCCGCGGTTCGGGTTCACCCCGGCCTCGGCCTACGGGATCCGGCCAAGTTTCGAGGTGCCGGACGAGGCCATGATGGCGCTGGTCCTCGACCGGCCCGGCACGGACGGTGGGGTGCCGGTTCCGTCCGGCACGATCGCCTATCCGGCGGCTTTCGGGATCTGATCCCGGCGGCTCCCCGGCCGGACGCCGGGGGTGCCGTGGCCGAATCCGCTTGTCCCGTCCCCACGGTCGGGGACGGGACATGCGGGACCCCCGGAGTGCCGGGAGAGCCCCTGTCGTACGGCAGACTTGGCCATCCGAGACCGAAGCGAAGGATGGGTATGCCGATCACACCTGCCACCGCGGCGAACAGCTCGTCGAACGGCACCGCAGAAACAATCTTGCTGGAGCTCGTCGACGAGGACGGCAGGACGATCGGCACGGCGGAGAAGCTTGCCGCGCATCAGGCGCCCGGACAGTTGCACCGGGCGTTCTCCGTCTTCCTCTTCGACGAGCAGGGACGGCTGCTGCTGCAGCAGCGGGCGCTCGGCAAGTACCACTCCCCCGGCGTCTGGTCGAACACCTGCTGCGGGCACCCGTACCCCGGCGAGGCTCCGTTCGCGGCCGCCGCCCGACGCACCTTCGAGGAGCTCGGCGTCTCGCCGTCGCTGCTCGCCGAGGCGGGCACGGTGCGCTACAACCACCCGGACCCGGAGTCGGGCCTGGTGGAGCAGGAGTTCAACCACCTCTTCGTGGGCATGGTGCAGGCCGAGCTGCGCCCGGACGCGAGCGAGGTGGGCGACACCGCGTTCGTGACCGCCGCGGAGCTGGCGGAGCGGCACGCGAAGGCGCCGTTCTCCGCGTGGTTCATGACCGTCCTCGACGCGGCGCGGCCCGCGATCAAGGAGCTGACGGGGCCGGGCGCGGGCTGGTAGCAGCCCGGCGAGCCTCGGATCCCGTCGGGCCCGAGGTCCCCCGAGACTCAGATCCCGTTGGTTTTCAGGGGCAAGGCCGCCCAGATGACCTTGCCCCCGCTGGCCGTGTGCTCGACGTCGCACGCGCCGCCCGCCTCGCGGGTGATCTCACGCACGAGGAGCAGCCCGCGGCCGCCGGTCTGGCCGTGGTCGGCCTCCAGCGCCGTCGGGCGGTAGGGGTGGTTGTCCTCCACGGAGACCCGCACCCACTCCGCGCCGACCGCGACCTCCACGGCGAGCATCGGCGACAGCAGCGCCGCGTGCCGCACCGCGTTGGTGACCAGCTCGGAGACGATCAGCAGGAGCCCCTGCACCAGTTCGTCCGGTGCGGGCACCCCCTGACGCGCGAGCAGATCGCGCACCGCGTGCCGTGCCTGGGGCACCGAGGCGTCGACGGCGGGGGCGGTGAACCGCCACACGCCCTCGTACGACACCCGTCCACCTCCCCCGGGGAGCGGGCCCGGCCCTCTCCCGTCGTTCCCCATTGCCCGGTCCCCGCCCTCGCGCTCGGTTGTCACCACACGTCGAGTGTTGGTAACGCGCTGGTCCGTACCGCGCTACTGACCAGAAGTCAGCGACTATCGACGGGTTTTGATCGCCCCCGCGTGCCGTCGTCAGTTGTGCGACTACTCCTGCCCTTCTTGTTCCGCCTTCAAGGGTTCTTCAGCTTGTACGGCTTGCGGGGTGCCGCCGTCGCCGCCGGCGCGCTCCGAGACCAGGCTGATCAGGCGCCGCCCGCCGACGGCCGTCGCGATCAGGCCGAGGCCGTCGAAGAGCAGCGCGAGGGAGAAGAAGCAGCCGATGACGTACTGGCTGCTGCTCGGCCAGTCGCCGAGCACGAGCACGCCGAGCAGCACGCCGAAGGCGCCTTGCAGCAGCGTGACCGCCATCTGCGGTCCGCGCACCACCAGGCTGCCGACGAGCCGGAACACCCCGCCGGTGAGGAAGAGCAGCGCCGCGAACATCGTCAGCGCCTCCGCGGCCACGTCGGGCCTGCGGATGACGACGACGCCCGCCGCGAGGTTCAGCGCGGCGACCACCACACCGAGCCAGAAGAAGTTCGTGCCGCGCGACTGCACCGCGTGCAGCAGCGCCACCATGCCGCCCACCAGGAGCAGCCAGCCGAACAGCAGCATCGAGGTGAGCGTGGCCACCCCGACGTACACGATGCCGATGAGCCCGCCGAGGACGAGAATCGCGCCGAGCACGGCGAGCCAGCCGAAGCTGCGCCTGAGCCGGGCTCCCTCGGCCGTGCCACCGGTACCGTCAGTACCGGCCCGGGCCGCCTTCCTGCGTGTTCCGCCGAGCACCATGAGGGCCTCCGTCCGCCGTGCGAAGCCGCCCCTTCTTGATCGTACGTTCGGTGGGTGCGGATAGCATCCGGCGCATGGAGCCGCAGCTGAGGCACGCCGTCGCCGACGGCGTCGCCACCGTCGTCATCGACCATCAGGCCAAGCGCAACGCCATGACGGCGGACATGTGGCGCGCGCTGCCGCCGCTGCTCGCGGCGCTCGCCGCGGACCCCGCCGTGCGGGCGCTGGTCCTGACCGGCGCCGGGGACACGTTCTGCGCGGGCGCCGACATCTCCTCGCTGCGCGAGGAACCCGCCCGCGCCCAGGAACTCGCGGTACGGGCCGAGGAGGCCCTCGCGGCCTTCCCCAAACCGACGCTCGCGGCGGTGCGCGGGTTCTGCGTGGGCGGCGGCTGCCAGCTGGCGGCGGCCTGCGACCTGCGGTTCGCCGACGAGGACGCGGTGTTCGCGGTCACCCCGGCGAAGCTCGGCATCGTCTACCCGGCGTCGACCACGCGCCGCCTGGTGTCCCTCGTGGGGCCCTCGACCGCCAAGTACCTGCTGTTCTCCGGCGAGTCGATCGACACCGGGCGGGCGCTGCGCAGCGGGCTCGTGGACGAGGTGCTGCCCGCTGGGGAACTGCGGGCGCGGGTCGCGGAGTTCACGCGGATCCTGGCCGCGCGTTCGCTGCTCACGCAGGCGGCGGCGAAGGAGTTCGCGTCCCTGGCCGGTGGTCCTGGCGACCCCGGAGGCGCGGACACGGGGGCCGTGCGGGAGGCCCACTGGGCGGAGCAGATGCGCGAGAGCGGCGACACCGCCGAGGGTGTCGCCGCCTTCCTGGAGCGCAGGCAGCCGCGCTTCGTCTGGACTCCGCCCGAGGTCCCGGCTACGCGGACTGCTCCTCTTCGCTGAACCGGCTGCGGCCGCGGAACATCTCGACGAGGTGGGCGGGCGCCTTCTCCGGCGACCCCGCGTCGTAGGGCGGCTGCGGGTCGTACTCCATCATCAGCTGCACGGCCTGGGCGCGTTCGTCGCCCGCGATCCTGCCGACCAGCGCGAGGCCCATGTCGATGCCGGACGAGACACCGGCCGCCGTGACGTACTTCCCGTCGAACACCACCCGCCGCCCCGTCGAGCGCACGCCGACCTTGTCCAGTTCCTCCAGGGCCAGCCAGTGCGAAGTCGCCTCACGGCCCTTCAGGAGCCCGGCGGCTGCGAGGGCCAGGGAGCCCGTGCACACGGACGTCGTCCAGGTGCTGGCCGCGTCGACGGTACGCAGCCAGCCGAGCAGCGACTCGTTCTCCATCTGGTCGCTCTGGCCGGGGCCGCCGGGGACCACCACGATGTCCGGGCTCTGCACCTCGTCGAAGGTCTTGTCGGCGACGAGGCCGAGCTGTCCGGTGTCGTCGCGCACGGGCCCGGCCTGCTCCGCCACGAAGACGACCTCGGCGTCCGGGAGTCCGGCGAGCGTCTGGAAGGGGCCGATGGCGTCGAGGGCGGTGAAGCGCTCGTACAGGGCTATGGCGATCTGCATGTGGGCTCTCCTCGGGAGGCGGGTCGGATGACGGTGTGCGGTCAGATGGTCAGGTGGCCAAGGGGTCAGGTGGTGGGTGGTCACGCGGGGGCGGTGCGGGGGCTGTGGAAGCGGCGGCGGTACTCGGCCGGTGCCGTGCCGAGCGCCTTGACGAAGGCGCGGCGCATGGCCTCCGGGGTGCCGTAGCCGCAGGTGCGCGAGACCTCCTCGACGCCGTCGGAGGTGTCCTCCAGGAGTCGGCGGGCGTGCTCGACGCGGACGCGGTCGACGTACTTGCCCGGCGTCATGCCGGTCTCCGCCTGGAAGGCGCGGGCGAAGTGCCGGGGCGAGAGCCGGGCGCGCTCCGCGAGGGACTCCACGCTCAGATCGCCCCCGGGATGCTCGGTGATCCACTGCTGGACCTCGCGCAGCGGCTCACGACGGGCCGTCTGCACCGACAACTGGGCGCTGAACTGCGCCTGGTTGCCCGGCCGGCGCAGGAACACGACGAGGAAGCGCGCGATGGTCAGCGCCGTGTCCCGGCCCAGGTCCTCCTCGACGAGGGCGAGCGCCAGGTCGATGCCCGCCGTGACGCCCGCCGAGGTCGACACGTGCCCGTCCCGTACGTAGATCGGGTCGGGGTCCACGTCGATCTCAGGGTGGTCCCGGGCGAGTTTGTCGCAGTACGCCCAGTGGGTCGTCGCGCGGCGGCCGTCGAGCAGGCCCGCGCGTGCCAGCAGGACGGCCCCGGTGCAGACCGAGATCAGCCGCTCGGCGAGCGGGGCGTGCGCCCGCAGCCAGGCGACCAGGGCCTCGTCCTCGTCCCTGGTGCCCGCGCCGCCGGGCACCAGGACGGTGTGCGGCACCGGGGCACCGGCCCGGCCCGAGTACTCCGTGAGCGAGGAGTCAGGGACCAGCGTGAGCCCGCTCGACGTCCGCACGGGGGCGCCGTCGAGGGAGGCGGTGCGCACCCGGTACGGCGGGGCGTCGGGGTGGTGGTGGCTCGCGCCCGTGAACACCTCGGCGGGGCCCGTGACGTCGAGGCTCTGGACGCCGTCGAAGAGGACGATCAGGACGGTTCGCTGCTCCATGCCCACGATTCTTGGGGTGCGGCGGGATGGCCGCAATGACGGGCAGCCCACCTTTCCTGCCATGGGTGGCTGCTGGCGGTGTTCGGCCCGCATGCCTGCCCGGCGCCGGAGCCCGGGAAGTCCCGTACGTCGCCGGGAACCCCTTCACCTCATACCGACCAGTCGGTAACGTGTGGCCATGACCTCTTCGACGACCTCCGCCCCGGTCGGCGCGGCGCTGCCCCCGCGCGCGGGACGGCGCTGCCACAACGTGCTCAATGCCCTCCACACCACGCACTACTTCTCCCCGGACGTGGGCCGCGAGCTGGCCCCGCTCGGCATCACCCACCCGAAAGCCGTCAACTTCGCCATCCGGGCGGCGGCACTGGGAGCCGTGGGCGCGGGCACCGTGACGGCCACGTTCTACAACTACGAGCCGGAGACGGTCGCCCGGTTCGTGCCGGAGATCTGGCGCACCGCCGCCCCCGAGGACGTCCTCGCCGCCCGGCTGCGCGCCGTGGACACGACGCTGCGGCGGCTGCTCGGGGACAAGGCGGTGGCGTCCCCGGAGATGGCGGAGGCGGCCCGGCTCGCGCTGCGGGCCACGGAGGCCTGTTCGCCGGGCGGCCGCCCGCTGTACGCCGCGCACGCCGCCCTCGCCGTGCCCGCCGAGCCGCACCTGGCCTACTGGCACGCGGCGACGCTGCTGCGCGAGCACCGCGGCGACGGCCACCTGGCCGTGCTCCTGGACGCCGAACTCGACCCGGTCGAGGCGCTGGTGAGCCACACCGCGACGGGCAAGAGCATGACGCCCACGTGGAACCTCAACACCCGGGGCTGGACCCGCGAGCACTGGGACGCGGCCGTCGAGCGGCTGCGCGGGCGCGGACTCGTGGACGCCGACGGCGAGCTGACGGAGTCCGGCGTCGCCCTGCGCAAGCAGATCGAGGAGCGCACGGACCGCCTGGACCGGGCGCCCTACGAACACCTCGGCGCGGCGGACGTGGAGCGGCTCACAGAACTGGGCACGGTGTTCGCCGGGGCGGCGCTGGAGGCGGGGGCGTTCCCCGCGGACCTGCTCGGCAAGGGCTGAGCGGCTCCCGAAGCATGCGCCTCGGGGCCGGGGGTACTCGCGCGTCACCCGGCCCCGAGGGAGCTTCCCCGCCGAGGGCCGGGAGACGGAAGGAGAATCCTCGTGTTCCGAGCCATAGCAGACGTGCTGCGACAGATCGGCGGAGCGATCGCCACGGTGGTCACGCTGCCGTTCCGGGCGCTGGCCCGGCTGTTCTCCGGGGCGTCGCGCTCCGGAAGCCGACCGCGCCGCTCCCGCCGGGTCTGACCGCCCCGCCCCGGGTCTGACTGCCTCACTGTCGGTGCCACCTGCCACAATTGGGGGGGCAACCCCAGTGAGAAGGCGGTACCGGAACGTGACGACCACCCCAGCGTCCATCGAAGGCAGGATCGCCGAGGAACTCGGCGTGCGGGAGCGGCAGGTGAAGGCCGCCGTGGACCTGCTCGACGGCGGGTCGACGGTGCCCTTCATCGCGCGCTACCGCAAGGAAGCCACCGAGATGCTCGACGACGCGCAGCTGCGCACGCTCGAGGAGCGGCTGCGCTACCTGCGGGAGCTGGAGGAGCGGCGGAGCGCCATCCTCGACTCGGTGCGCGAGCAGGGCAAGCTCACCGCCGAGCTGGAGGCCCGTATCCGCGAGGCCGACACGAAGGCCCGCCTGGAGGACATCTACCTGCCGTTCAAGCCGAAGCGGCGGACCAAGGCGCAGATCGCCCGCGAGGCCGGTCTCGAACCGCTGGCCGAGGGGCTGCTCGGGGACCCGACGGTGGAGCCGCAGGCCGCGGCCGCCGCGTTCGTCGACGCGGAGAAGGGCGTCGCCGATGCGCAGGCCGCCCTGGACGGCGCCCGCGCCATTCTCACCGAGCGGTTCTCCGAGGACGCCGACCTCATCGGCGAGCTGCGCGAGCGCATGTGGGTGCGCGGCCGCCTCGCCGCGAAGGTGCGCGACGGCAAGGAGGAGGCGGGCGCGAAGTTCGCCGACTACTTCGACTTCGCCGAGCCGTTCACGGAGCTGCCCTCGCACCGCGTGCTCGCGATGCTGCGCGGCGAGAAGGAGGACGTGCTCGACCTGGTCCTGGAGCCGGAGGAGGCCACCGAGGGCCCGTCCTCGTACGAGGGATCGATCGCCCAGCGCTTCGGCATCGCCGACCGCGGCAGGCCCGCCGACAAGTGGCTGGCGGACACGGTGCGCTGGGCCTGGCGGACCCGTGTCCTGGTGCACCTCGGCATCGACCTGCGCCTTCGGCTGCGCACGGCCGCCGAGGACGAGGCAGTGCGGGTGTTCGCCGCGAACCTGCGCGACCTGCTGCTCGCCGCCCCGGCGGGCACGCGCGCGACCCTTGGCCTCGACCCCGGTTTCCGTACGGGCGTGAAGGTCGCCGTCGTGGACGCCACCGGCAAGGTCGTGGCGACGGACACGATCCACCCGCACGTCCCGGCGAACAAGTGGGACAAGGCCCTGGCGACCCTCGCGCGGCTCGCGAAGGAGCACGACGTCGACCTGGTGGCGATCGGCAACGGCACGGCGTCCCGCGAGACGGACAAGCTCGCCGGTGAACTCATCACCAAGCACCCCGAGTTGAAGCTCACGAAGGTGATGGTGTCCGAGGCGGGCGCTTCGGTGTACTCGGCGTCGGCGTTCGCCTCGCAGGAGCTGCCGGAGCTCGATGTGTCGCTGCGCGGCGCGGTGTCGATCGCCCGGCGCCTGCAGGACCCGCTCGCCGAGCTGGTGAAGATCGACCCGAAGTCGATCGGCGTCGGGCAGTACCAGCACGACCTGTCCGAGGTGAAGCTGTCCCGCTCCCTCGACGCGGTCGTCGAGGACTGTGTGAACGGCGTGGGCGTGGACGTGAACACGGCGTCCGCCCCGCTGCTCGCCCGGGTCTCCGGCATCGGCTCCGGCCTCGCCGAGAACATCGTGGCGCACCGCGACGCGAACGGCCCCTTCAAGAGCCGCAAGGGCCTCAAGGACGTGCCCCGGCTCGGCCCGAAGGCCTACGAGCAGTGCGCGGGCTTCCTGCGCATCCTGGGCGGCGAGGACCCCCTGGACGCCTCCAGCGTGCACCCCGAGGCGTATCCCGTGGTGCGGCGGATGGCGGGCACCGCGGGCGGCGCCGTCGGCTCGCTGATCGGCGACACGGCCACGCTGCGGTCCCTGCGGCCCGCCGACTTCGTCGACGACGTGTTCGGCCTGCCGACCGTCACGGACATCCTCAAGGAGTTGGAGAAGCCCGGGCGCGACCCGCGTCCCGCCTTCAAGACGGCCACCTTCAAGGACGGCGTCGAGAAGATCTCCGACCTCACGTCCGGCATGGTCCTCGAAGGCGTCGTCACGAACGTCGCCGCGTTCGGCGCGTTCGTCGACGTCGGCGTCCACCAGGACGGCCTCGTGCACGTCTCCGCGATGTCCAAGACCTTCGTCAAGGACCCCCGGGACGTGGTGAAGCCCGGCGACATCGTCAAGGTGAAGGTCCTCGACATCGACGTGCCGCGCAAGCGGATCTCGCTGACGCTGCGCCTCGACGACGAGGCTGCCCCGCAGGACGCCTCCGCGCCGGGCACCGGCGGCCGCAAGGAGCGCGGCGGCCGTCCCCCGCAGCAGCGCGGCGAGCGCGGCCGAGGCGGCGGCAAGCAGGGCCAGGGCGGCGGCCGGGACCAGGGCGGCCGCGGCGGCCGACCCCAGCAGCGGCAGCAGCGGCAGGCCCCACCGCCCGCGAACGACGCGATGGCGGAGGCCCTGCGGCGCGCGGGTCTGGTGGACCCCAAGCAGCGCTGACGCGCGGGGCTCCGGGGCGCCCGGAGGAACGGAGGTCACGGTGGCAGCCGCCTGAGGGCGGCTGCCACCGTGACGAGCCGTCAGGTCGGCTGCGGCGGCGGCCGACGCGACAGCCGTCAGGCCCTCGTGGTCGTCAGGCCGTCGCAGCCGTCAGACCGTCGTGGCCCTCAGCGGGCCGGTTCCGCCACCTTGCCCTCCGACACCTCCAGGCGGCGCGTCACGTTGACCGCGTCGAGCATGCGGCGGTCGTGGGTGACCAGGAGGAGCGTGCCGGTGTAGGAGTCGAGGGCCGACTCCAGTTGTTCGATGGCGGGCAGGTCCAGGTGGTTGGTGGGCTCGTCCAGGACCAGGAGGTTCACGCCTCTGCCCTGGAGCAGGGCCAGCGCCGCGCGCGTGCGCTCGCCCGGTGACAGGGTCACCGCGGGGCGCAGCACGTGGTCCGCCTTCAGGCCGAACTTGGCGAGGAGCGTGCGGACTTCCGCCGGGTCGGTGTCGGGCACCGCAGCCCGGAACGCGTCGAGCAGCGACTCCGCGCCGTGGAACAGCGCCCGGGCCTGGTCGACCTCGCCCACGACGACACCCGAGCCGAGCGCGGCATGGCCCTCGTCCACGGCCACGCGGCCGAGCAGGGCGGCCAGGAGCGTGGACTTGCCCGAGCCGTTGGCGCCGGTGATGGCGACGCGGTCGGCCCAGTCGAGCTGGAGGTCGACCGGGCCGAGCGCGAAGGAGCCGCGGCGGACGACCGCCCCGCGCAGCGTGGCCACGACCGTGCCGGAGCGCGGCGCCGCGGCGATCTCCATCCGGAGCTGCCACTCCTTGCGCGGCTCGTCGACGACGTCCAGGCGCTCGATCATGCGCTGGGTCTGGCGTGCCTTCGCCGCCTGCTTCTCGCTGGCCTCGCTGCGGAACTTGCGGCCGAGCTTGTCGCTGTCGGTGGCCTTGCGGCGGGCGTTCTTCACGCCCTTGTCCATCCAGGTCCGCTGCATCTGGGCGCGGTCCTGGAGGGCGGCGCGCTTGTCGGCGTACTCCTCGTAGTCGTCGCGGGCGTGCCTGCGGGCGACCTCGCGCTCCTCCAGATACGCCTCGTAGCCGCCGCCGTAGAGGTTGATCTGCTGCTGGGCCAGGTCGAGTTCCAGGATCTTGGTGACCGTGCGGGTCAGGAACTCGCGGTCGTGGCTCACGACGACGGTGCCCGCGCGCAGGCCCCGGACGAAGGCCTCCAGGCGGTCCAGGCCCGCCAGGTCCAGGTCGTTGGTGGGCTCGTCGAGCAGGAACACGTCGTACCGGGACAGCAGCAGCGAGGCGAGGCCCGCGCGCGCCGCCTGGCCGCCGGAGAGCGCCGTCATCGGCTGGTCCAGGCGCACGCCGAGGCCTAGCGACTCGGCCACTTCCTCGGCACGTTCGTCCAGGTCCGCGCCGCCGAGGGCGAGCCAGCGCTCCAGGCTGTGCGCGTACGCGTCGTCGGCGCCGGGCGCGCCCGCCACGAGGAGTTCGGTGGCCTCGTCCATGGCGGTCTGCGCCGCGGTGACACCGGTGCGCCGGGCCAGGAACGCCTGGATGGTCTCGCCCGGGCGGCGGTCGGGCTCCTGGGGCAGGTGGCCCACGGAGGCGGTCGGCGGGGAGAGGCCGACGCGTCCGGACTCCGGAGTGTCCAGGCCCGCGAGGAGGCGGAGCAGCGTGGACTTCCCGGCGCCGTTGGCGCCCACCAGGCCGATGACGTCGCCAGGGGCGACGACGAGGTCCAGGCCCTCGAAGAGGGTGCGGTCGCCGTGGCCGGCGGCGAGTTCTTTCGCGACAAGAGTGGCGTTCATCAGGCCCTGAGCCTAATGCGCGGGGGTGGGGTGCGGTGGGGGTGGTACCGGGGCGCGGGGGCGGCGCGTCGCGGCGGCGGGGCGGCGAGCGGCGGGACCGCGGGCTTCGGGCACCCCCGGCAGCCCCCGCCCCGCCGAGTCCCTCACCTCAGGACGAAGCCGCCGACACCAACACGCTGTCCGGCGTCCGCGCCACCACGTAGCGGGCCCTGTCCGGCAGGGCCACCCGATGCTCGCCGGGTTCCAGGACCTCGTCGAGGACTTCGTGGACGCGGGTGCGGTAGAGGCGGTCGAGGCGGTAGACGGTGAGCCGGACCCGGCACGTGGAGGTGACCTCGGTGACCACGCTGTCGCCGGTCATCGCGAGCCGCGTCAGGCGGCGCTGCGCCCGCGGGCTGCGGTCGAGGGCGTACTCGATCTGGGCGACGAGCAGCGGGACGATGGGCGCGAGGCCTTCCACGAACGCGATGTCGACGCCCGCGTCCTCGAACGACGCCCGCACCGCGTCCCGGGTCCGCGCGGGCACCTCCCGCGCGAACGCCACCGCCCCGTACGTCCGCAGCTCCTCCGCCGGTACCCCCGTCGCGTCCGCCGCGATCTCCGCGCCGATGCCGATGGTGCGCAGCGCCGCCGCGAGCTTCGCGTTCAGCGCCACCCGTGCCCCGATGAGCAGCACCCGCCGCCCGGCACCCGGCGCGACCCCGTTGAGCAGCCGCCCCAGCTCCGCCCGGTACTCGCCGCCGCGGAAGCGGAACGGCCCTATGCCGTGGTAGCCGTTGAGCTCCAGGTCGGCGTGCTCGGAGGTCTGCCAGGCGAAGTCGCGCCACACATAGTCGTCAGTGCCGTCATCGTCGGCACCCTCATCGACGTCGCCGCCGTCATCGACGCCGTCGGCCCCGTCTGCGGCCTCCTCCGCCGAAGCCCCGGCACCGCCCCGCGTCCGTTCGATCACCGCCGTGACGGCCCCGCACTCGAGGCCCTCGCACTCGGGACAGCCGTAGATCACGTACCGCCCGTCCGTCAGCGGGGCCTCGGCCTCCAGGAGGAGGCGGCGCACATGGGCCGTGAAGATCGCCGGAGGGATGTCGGACGCCAGCGGGGACACCGCGTCGAGGTCGGCGAGCTGGAACAGCAGCGGGCGGCCGTTCACGATGAAGTCGACGAATTCGCGGTGCACTTGGTAGTCACCGCCTGCGAGAACTCCACCGGCGCGCATCGCCGGTGCCAGGCCGAAGGTCGCATACTCGGCAGACATGCTGTGAGTATCCCCACCCGGTACGGGGTCTGAGCACGGCATGGTGTGTTCCGCTACGTTTCCGGGATGGGTGGGACGGAAAAGTCGGATGTGACGATCATCGGCGCCGGGGTCATCGGCCTCACCACGGCCGTGGTGCTCGCGGAGCGCGGCCGCCGCGTCCGGGTCTGGACCCGGGACCCGGTCGAGCGCACGACCTCGGCTGTTGCGGGCGGCCTGTGGTGGCCCTACCGCATCGAACCCGAGGCGCTGGTCGGCGAGTGGTCGGTGCGCTCGCTCGCGGTGTACGAGGAGTTGTCGGCCGACGCGGAGCACACGGGCGTACGCATGGTCGAGGGCGTACACGCCGGGATCCACTTGGACGGTCTGGGGTCGTGGGCCGCGCGGGTGCGGGGGCTGCGCGCGGCGACACCCGAGGAGTACGCGGGCGGCGGGCTGTGGGCGCAGCTGCCGCTGATCGACATGCCGACGCACCTGGCGTGGCTGCGGGAGCGGCTGCTCGCGGCGGGCGGCACGGTCGAGGAGCGGACGGCGAAGAGCCTCGACGAGGCGCTCGACGGGGCCCCTTGCGTCGTCAACTGCTCGGGGCTCGGTGCCCGGGACCTCGTACCGGGCGACGGGGTACGTCCCGTGCGGGGGCAGCTGGTGCTCGTGGAGAACCCCGGGATCCGTACGTGGTTCACGGCCGCTGACACCGCGTCGGCGACGACGACGTACGTGATGCCGCAGCCCGGGCGGCTGGTGCTCGG
Source organism: Streptomyces sp. NPDC041205 (assembly GCF_055591765.1). Lineage (NCBI taxonomy): Bacteria > Bacillati > Actinomycetota > Actinomycetes > Kitasatosporales > Streptomycetaceae > Streptomyces > Streptomyces sp. NPDC041205. The sequence goes on from NZ_JBVIZH010000011.1 coordinate 110,101, forward strand.
CGGGACGGCCGACGACGGTGACTGGTCCTTGGAGCCCGATCCGGCGGTGGCGAAGGAGATCGTCGAGCGGTGCGCGCGGGTGCGGCCGGAGATCGCGACGGCCCGGGTCATCGGGCACCGGGTGGGGCTGCGGCCCGGGCGTGCGTCGGTGCGCCTGGAGTGCGAAGCGCGTGACGGCGGGCGGGTGCTCGTGCACAACTACGGGCACGGCGGGGCCGGGGTGACCGTGGCGTGGGGCTGCGCCGGGGAGGCGGCGCGGCTCGTGGAGGAAGCCACTGCCTGAGATCCGCCACCAGCAGCACGGCCCCGCACCTGTCGGCACCGCTGCCACGAAAGCCGTACCGGCCACGGCGCGAGCGCCGTGGCCGGTACGGGATCTCAGCGGATCTCAGCGAGCCGGATCGGGCTGCTGTTCGGCGCCCGAGTCGGTGTCCGTGTCGTCCCCGTTCTCGGCCGGGCCGATCCGGAGCTCGAACTCGCCGACGCCGTACTGCTCGTGACCGGCGATGACGGCCTTCTCGACGGCCTCAGTGCCGTGCTCGCCCCGGACGATCAGCGGGTCGTGGCGCAGATCGCGCATGAGCGCCACACACATCCCGATCATGACCAGGGTGAAGGGCGCCGCCACCAGGATCGTCAGATTCTGCAAGCCCGTGAGGGCGTTGTCCTTCCCGTCGCCGATGAGCAGCATGATCGCCGCCACGGCTCCCGTGACCACGCCCCAGAAGATCACCACGAGGCGTCCGGGTTCGAGCGAACCCTTCTGGGAGAGCGTGCCCATGACGATCGAGGCGGCGTCCGCCCCGGACACGAAGAAGATGCCGACGAGGATCATCACGAGCAGGCTGGTGGCCGTCGCGATGGGGTACTCGTGCAGCAGACCGAACAGCTGCGCCTCCGCGGTGTCGTCACCCTTGAAGCCGCCGCCCTCCTTGACCTTTATGGCGCTGCCGCCGAAGACCGCGAACCACAGCAGGCTGACCGTGCTGGGCACGAGGATGACGCCGCCCACGAACTGCCGGATGGTGCGCCCGCGGCTGATGCGGGCGATGAACATGCCGACGAACGGCGTCCACGAGATCCACCAGGCCCAGTAGAAGACCGTCCAGCTGCCCAGCCAGGCCGAGACACCCTCACCGCTCGATGCCTCCGTGCGCCCGATGAGCTGGGGCAGGTCGCCCAGATAGGAGCCGATGGAGGTGGGGATCAGGTCGAGGATGATGACGGTCGGGCCCGCGATGAAGACGAACACGACCAGGACCAGGGCGAGCACCATGTTGATGTTCGACAGCCACTGGATGCCCTTCTCCACGCCGGACACCGCCGAGGCCACGAACGCCACGGTCAGCACGGCGATGACGGAGATGAGCAGCCCGGTGGTCGCCTTGTCCCGCCAGTCCAGCTCCTCGATGCCACTGCCGATCTGGAGCGCGCCGAGGCCGAGGGAGGCCGCGGAGCCGAAGAGCGTGGCGAGGATGGCGAGGATGTCGATGACCCGGCCCCACGTGCCGTGGGCGTGCTTCTCGCCGATGAGCGGGACGAAGACGGAGCTGATGGTCTGGCGCCGGTTCCGCCGGAAGGTGCTGTAGGCGATGGCGAGACCCACGACCGCGTAGATCGCCCACGGGTGCAGCGTCCAGTGGAAGAGGGTCGTCGCCATGGAGGTCTCCATGGCGGCGGCCTTGTCCGCGGGGTCGGTGCCGGGCGGCGGCGTGGAGAAGTGCGCGAGCGGTTCGCTCACGCCGTAGAACATCAGACCGATGCCCATACCGGCGCTGAACATCATCGCGACCCAGGACACGGTGCGGAACTCGGGTTCCTCACCCTCCTTGCCGAGCGTGATCTTGCCGTACCGGCTGACCGCCAGCCACAGCGCGAAGACCACGAAGCCGGACGCCGCCAGCATGAAGGCCCAACCACCGTTGTGGATCAGACCTTCGAGCATGTCGGACGAGATGTCTTCGAGGGTGTCCGTGGCGACGGCGCCCCACACGACGAACGCCAGGGTGAGCCCGGCGGTCACGCCGAAGACCACCCGGTCGGTCTGTGGGGACCGGCCGACGGAGGGGCCCGCCACTGACGGCGGGCCTCCTCCGCCGTCCGCTTTCTCTGTTTCCTGGGTCACAGGTGCACCTTTCGCGGAGTCGTTGATCGACCTTCGGTTCTTCTCCGCTACCCCCTACCACATGTGACGTGCGCTCCGATGCCTCAACAGTCGGTGTCGGGCTGCCCGGTGACGAGGTGGTACGGCGCGCGTTCGTCCAGGAGCAGCGGGACGAGTGCGCGCGCGGGCTGCCGCAGCGGCACGAGGGCGCCCGCGCCGTCCCGCTTCACGGTAACGCCGTGGAGGCCGAGTTCATCCTTGACGTCGGCGAACTGTTGCGGCGTCAGGCGGTAGCCGCACGCCGGGTCCTTGATGATCTCGGCGGGCTCCGCCGGGTCGTTGTCGGCGCCGCCCAGGTAGACGGGTCCTCGGTCGCGCAGGCCCGCGAGCCGGGACGCGGTGCTCGCCGCCTCCAGGCGCCACCGGTGCTCGTCGGCGTACGAGAACAAGCCGGTGAGTGCCGAGAGTTGCGAGCGCACCCGGCGCCGGTTGTTCAGGGCCTCGTCGTTCTTCTCGGCGTCGGTGAGGGGGTCGACGCGGCTTTCTATGAGCAGTCCGGCGGCGTGCTTGAGGCCGGAGGCGTTGCGCAGGATGCGCTCCTGGCCGTCGCCCGCGACCTGCTTGATCGGCTCGCCGGTGACCGGGTCGGTCCAGATGCCGTACGTGCCCGTGGTGTAGCCGTCGGCTTCGGCGGCGGGCCGGACGTAGTCGAGCGAGAGCTTCTTGGCCTCGTCGTGCACCGCGCCGTAGGTGTTCAGGTTGCGCGGCCAGAGGTCGAAGAGGTCCTTGTCGTAGTACTTGGGCGTGGCCCCGTACTCGTGCAGGTCGTAGATGGCGTCGGGCTCGTGGTCTCGGATGACGGCGGCCAGGGCGCGGCCCTCGGCGGTGGCCAGGGCGATGTGGTCGCGGTTGATGTCGACGCCGTCGGAGTTGCCGCGGGTGTTGGCGGCGCGGCCGTCGGGGTTCGCGGTGGGCACGACGAGGAGGGTGGTGCGGGACAGGAAGCGCCGGGTCTTCTTGTCCTTGGCGTACGCCAGGTCGCGGATGGTGGTGAGGCAGGCGTCGCGGCCGGACGGCTCGTCGCCGTGCTGGCTGCAGACGAGCAGCACGGTGCTCGCGGTGCGGCGCTCACCGATCCGCACCAGTTGCACGGGCCGGTCCTGCTTGGTCGTGCCGATGCGGGACACCGACACCCGGTCGGTGGCCTTGTCGATCGTTCTCAGGAGCCGCTGCTCCTCGGGCTGGCTGGTCCAGCGCGCCCCGTTGCTCTCCTCGAAGCCGGTGCGCGGCGGCGTGGGCGGGGCCGCCTGCGCGGGGGCCGTCAGGAGGGGGGCGGCGAGGGCGGCACAGGCCGCGGCCAGGGCCACGGCACGGATGCGGGGGGTCATGAGGTGCGGCCTCCAGGGATGGGGGTGATCAGGCGCGGCTCCGCGACGCCCTCGAGCCGGGACTCGCGCGGGATGGTGCTGTGCGGGGTCGTGGCGAGGGCCTTGGCGCCGCCGACGAGCGGGACCCGCAGGGCGGTGCGGGCGAGGTCGACGGTCAGGGTCGGGGTGTCGGCGGGGGGCTGGATGAGGTTGCGGTCGGTGCCGCCGACGATCAGTGCGAGCCGGTGGCCCTTCGGTACGACGTGGTCGCTCGCGGCCAGGTCGAGGGTGATGGTGTACGGCTTGCCGGGGGTCAGCGGCTCCCCCTGGTCGGAGGCGTGGTTGCCGAGGTCGGCCCAGCCGCGGCTGAAGATGGTGTAGTCGACGGCGGCGGTCCTGGCCTCGGTGTTCTTGAAGCAGGAGCTGTCGCCGGCCGTGCTCGATCCCCAGCAGGAGCGGTCGGGAAGCGTGTTGATGCCCTCGTCGTCGTGGGCGTAGTCGCGGATGGTGTCGGGGCCGAGGTCGACGAGGACGGCGCTCAGATGGGCCGTGCGGGTCGTCGGAGTGACGGTGACCTTCACCTGTGAGGAGCCGGAGACGCGCAGGTCACGGGCGAGCGGCCGGGTGGTGAAACCGGCCTTGGCGGGCGTGGACGAGTCGATCGTCGCGGCCCAGTCGGTCTCGCTGAGCCGTCGGTCGTCGGTGAACGTCTCGGTGCCCTCGCCGGGACGGGTGCCGAGGGTGCCGACGCCGGGCGCGCTGCCCTTGGCGGGGCGCAGCGCCGTGGTCTTGGTGGCACGCGGCGGCCAGGTGCGGTCGGTGGTCCAGCGGTCGGGGGCGCGCTCGATGTCGGCCATGGGCTCGCGGTCGATGCCGTTGCGGTGGCCGAGGAGTTCATGGTCGAACCAGCGGTGCAGGGTGCGCACCCAGTCGGCGCGCCGGAAGTCGAAGGGGTCGACGTGGCCGGCCTGGCTCAGCCAGATCTTGCGCTGCACACCGGCGTCGGCGAGGGCGTCCCACCACTGCCCGAAGTGCTTGGTGCGCACGTTCAGGTCCTGCTGGCCGTGGACGACGAAGACGCTGGCCTTGACCTTGCGGGCGTCCGGCACGTGGTCGCGCTCGGTCCACAGCGGGGTCCAGTCGCCGGTGCGGGGCGCGCCCTGGATCAGGCGCTGCTTGACGTGGCCGCAGCGGGCCGCGGCCTCGGGGCTCTCCACGCCGCGCGCGAGCCCGTCGGGGCCGCTGTTGAACAGCGGGGCGCCCTTGGCGAAGTAGTAGTCGTACCAGGAGGAGATGGCGCCGATCGGCACGATCGTCTCCAGGCCCTCGACGCCGGTCGCGGCGACGCCGTTGGCGATGGTGCCGTCGTAGCTCTTGCCGATCATGCCGGTGCGGCCGTTGGTCCAGCGCGCGTCGGTCCGCTTCTCGCCGGTGCGCGAGGTGTAGCCGTGGGCGCGGCCGTTGAGCCAGTCGACGACGGCCTTGGCGGACTGGACGTCGGAGCGGCCGCCGATGTCGACGCAGCCGTAGGAGCGGTTGGTGCCCGCGAGGTCGACGGCGACGAAGGCGTAGCCGCGGGGCACGAAGTAGTTGTCGTAGTACAGCGGGAACTGCACGGGGTTGCCGTTGGCGTCGTACGTCTTCTTCTGGCTCTCGTTGCCGCGCCCGCAGCAGGAGTAGTACGGGCTGGCGTCCATGATGACGGGTATCTTCCGGCCCTTGGCGGCCGGTTCGCGGGGCCGGACTATGTCGACGGCGACACGGTCGGTCTTTCCGTTCGCGTCGCCGTCGATCCGGGTGTCGACCCACACGGACTCGCGTATCGCGTCCGCGTAGGAGTAGACGGGTCTGCTCTCCTCGGCCCGTGCGGCGCTCCCGGTCTCCGGGCCGCGCGGCGCGGAGTGTGCCGCGCCGCCCGGGGACAGGAGCGTGGCGAGGAGGGCGGCGAGGGCCGCTGCCAGGAGCGTTCTCCACATCGGCAAGGTCGCAAGGCGCGTGTGTCGCGCGCGTATCGGCATGGCGCGGAAGGTACACGCGTCAACAGCCGTCGGATAGAGGGCCGTAGACGTATCGGAAAGGTCCATGGGACGTGATCGCACATGTCGGCCGAATGGCGATCGTGTGACATATGCGGCCATGGACATGGCCAGGAGCGGGAGTGCTCAATAGGGTCGACCGCATCGTGCGTCACCTCGTGCCGGACGCTGCTCGGCGGCCCCTTGTCCCTGGGGTCGCCGAGCCGCGTCGCGGCGCAACCCGTCTCATTCCGTGATGACTTGGAGTTCCACGTGCACCGCAGACTCATCGCCCCGGGCGCACTCGCGGCCGCGTTCGCCCTGCTGGCGATCCCGGCATCGGCCGCCGACTTCTCCCCCGGGGCCCCGGGCGCCGGCGACCACTACTACCCCGACGCGGGCAACGGCGGCTACGACGTCTCCCACTACGACCTGCGCCTGAAGTACCAGCCGAAGACGGACCTCCTCGAGGGCACGGCCACCATCCAGGCCACCACCACCCAGGACCTCTCCCGCTTCAACCTCGACTTCGGCCTGAAGGTCAGCGAGGTCCGTGTCAACGGCAAGAAGGCGGCGTTCGCCAAGACCGGCGAGCAGGAGCTGGAGATCACGCCGAAGGCGGGCCTGCCCAAGGGCAGTTCCGTGTCGATCGTGGTCCGTTACGCCGGCAAGCCCTCCGAGGTGAAGATCCACGGTTTCACCGCCTGGCAGCGCACGCCCGACGGCGGCGTGGCGGCGCAGGAGCCGGAGTCGTCGGCCTGGTGGTTCCCGGGCAACGACCACCCGCGCGACAAGGCGACGTACGACGTGTCGGTGTCCGTGCCGGACGGCACCCAGGCCATCTCCAACGGCGTACTCCAGTCGCAGTCCTCCAAGCTCGGCTGGACCCGCTTCAACTGGCGCTCCAACAAGCCGCAGGCCACGTATCTGGCCACGCTAGCCGTCGGCAAGTTCGACATCACCACGGACAAGACCGAGAACGGCCTGCCCGTCCTCAACGCCTACAGCAAGGACCTCGGCGACAACGCGGGCGCCGCGCGTGCCAGCATCGAGCGGACCACCGAGGTCGCCGAGTGGCTGGAGGAGGTCTTCGGCACGTACCCGTTCAACGCGCTCGGCGGCTACGTGCCCAACGTGCCGACCAGCTTCGCCCTGGAGACCCAGACGCGGCCCTTCTACAGCCCGAAGGCCTTCGCGAACGGCTCCAACGTCTCCATCGTCGTCCATGAGCTGGCCCACCAGTGGTACGGCGACAGCGTCTCCGTGGAGAACTGGAAGGACATCTGGGTCAACGAGGGCTTCGCCCGCTACAGCCAGTGGCTGTGGTCGGAGAAGGAGGGCGAGGGCACGGCCCAGGAACTCGCCGACTACGTGTACGCGAACAACCCGGCGGACTCCCCCTTCTGGCAGGTGAAGCCCGGCGACCCTGGGCCGGACAACCAGTTCCACATCGCCGTGTACGACCGCGGGGCGCTCGCCCTGCAGGCCCTGCGCAACGAGGTCGGCGACAAGACCTTCTTCCGCATCCTGAAGGGCTGGCCGAAGGCGCACGCGTACGGCAACGCGAGCGTGCGGGACTTCGTGGTCTACGCCGAGAAGATCAGCGGCAAGCCGCTCTCCGCCCTCTTCGACACCTGGCTCTACAAGGCCGGGAAGCCGGGCGCTCCGGCCGCGCGCGATGCCGGTGTCCGTGCGGCGGGCAAGGCCGCCCAGGCCAAGCCGAAGTCCTGGAAGAAGATCGCCGCGACGAACTCCCTGCACGACCACGAGGAAGGGGCCGGGGCCGGGCACGCCAAGGGCCACAAGCACTGACGGCGCAGCCGCTCCCTGGCGGTTCCCCCGCCCGCCCGGTCATCGGGTGGGCGGGCGGGACCGCCGGGCGCGGTGGGCCGGTGGGGCGTAGCGGAGGCGTTCGGGCAGGCGCGGGTAGGCCCAGCGGACCGCGCGGCCGAAGCGGCACAGGCGGCGCTCCTGGGCGGGCGTCCACGCGAGGCCGATGGCGGCGCGGGCATCGGGCGGCAGCAGGCCCACGGTGAGGAAGCGCCGGAACCGGGCGAGGCCGGGCAGCAGCACGGGCCACAGCACCCTCAGAACGGCCTGGAGGGCCCGCGGGCCGCGGTCGGGCGGGGGCAGCCGGCGGTCGACGGCGACGAGGTCACGTACGACCTGGGTCTCTTCGAGCTCCTCGGCGAGGATCCGCCGGTAGTACGGCCAGAACTCCTCCAGGGACTGCGGCATGTCCCGGTCGTGGAGCCCGAGGATCCGTCCGACCTGGAGCCACTCCGCGTACAGCCGGCGCTCCTCGGCGGGCGTGAACGGCTCCCCGAGGCAGGCCCGGGCGTGCCGGTGGACGGGGAAGCCGGTGGCGTGCACCCAGGCGTAGTTCGCGGGGGTGAGGGCGTGATAGCGCCGCCCTCGGGTGTCGGTGCCCCGGATGTCCCGGTGCCGCGCGCGCAGCCTGCGCCCCTCGTCGGCGGCGGCCTCGCCTCCGTACACCCAGAGCAGCAGGGACCTGATCGAGCGCTCGCCGCGCCCCCACGGGTCCGTGCGGAACACCGAGTGCGCGTCGACGCCCGCGCCGACCGCCGGGTGCGCCACCTGCAGGACCATCGCGGCGGGCAGGGCGAGGAGCGTGCGGTACTCACCGGCGATGTCCCACAGGATCCCGTCGGGCGGGGGTGGCGCGGGGTCGGACACATCACCAGTATGCGGCGGTATGCCCGCTCTGTGCGCGACGCCCGGGAGCCGCGTGGGACAGCGGCGGGCGGGTGCGTCGCGCGAACCGCGCGGACACGGCAGCGGGCGGTGCCCCGAAGGACACCGCCCGCCGCGGGAGCCGCGCGCGGGCTCTCGCCGCGCGCGCCGCCGGTGCTACTTGCCGAGCTCGGCCGCCTCGCGGTCGGTTTCGCGGTCCTGCTTGCGACGGATCGCGTACCAGCCGACGGTGAGCGCGGCCGCCACGATCGGGATGAGGAAGAGCGTCTTGCGGCCCACCTCGGCGTCCTTCCACATCAGGCCGAGCACGGCCAGGAGGAACGCGATGGTGATGTACTGCGTGACGCCGCTGCCGGGGAGCCGGAAGTTCGGCCTGGTCAGGTGGCCTTCCTTGGCCCTGCGGACGAAGGCCAGGTGGCAGACCATGATGCTGATCCAGGTGCCGATGATGCCGAGCGACGCCACGTTCAGGACGATCTCGAAGGCCTTGTCCGGCACCACGCGGTTGAGGGCGACGCCGAGGACACCCACCGAGGCCGTGAGCAGGATGCCGCCGTAGGGCACCTGGTTGCGGTTCATCTTCGCCGTGAACTTGGGCGCCGAGCCCGCCATGGCCATGGAGCGCAGGATGCGGCCGGTGGAGTACAGACCGGAGTTCAGCGAGGACATGGCCGCGGTGAGGACGACGAAGTTCATCACGTCACCGGCGCCCGAGACACCGATCTTGGAGAGCACCGTGACGAACGGGCTCTCGTCGGCGGAGTAGACCGAGCCGGGGAGCAGCAGCGCGAGCAGCACGACCGAGCCGACGTAGAACACACCCACGCGCCACATGATCGAGTTCACCGCGCGCGGGACGACCTTCTGCGGGTCCTTGGTCTCACCCGCGGCGACACCGACCAGCTCCAACGACGCGTACGCGAAGACGACACCCTGGAGGACGATCACGACCGGCATCAGGCCGTTCGGCAGGAAGCCGCCGTGGTCGGTGATCATGTTCAGGCCGGGGGTCTCGCCGCCCACCTTGTGCTGGGTGGAGACCAGGAAGATGCCGACGAACATGAAGGCGACAAGCGCCGCGACCTTGATGATCGCGAACCAGAACTCCATCTCGCCGAACCACTTGACGGAGATCAGGTTCACGGCGAGGACCACGGCGAGCGCGGCGAGCGCGAGCAGCCACTGCGGGATGTCCGTGAAGAAGCTCCAGTAGTGCGTGTAGAGCGCGATGGCCGTGATGTCGGCGATGCACGTGGTCGACCAGTTGAGGAAGTACATCCAGCCGGCGACGTAGGCGCCCTTCTCGCCCAGGAACTCCCGGGCGTAGCTCACGAAGGAGCCGGACGAGGGCCGGTAGAGGACCATCTCGCCGAGGGCGCGTACGACGAAGAAGGCGATGATGCCGCACACGAGGTACGCGACGGCGAGCGCGGGACCCGCCGAGTGGAGGCGGCCACCCGCCCCGAGGAACAGGCCGGTGCCGATCGCGCCACCGATCGCGATCATGTTGACGTGGCGGCCCTTGAGGTCCTTGCTGTAACCGGCGTCGCCCGCGTCCGCGGGGGCGGCCTGGGACGCAGTGCGGGCGTCCGCGGCCGTGTCTACGGCGTCGTTGCTCACGTGGAAGGTCCACTCTGTGGTGCCCGGAAGAGGTTCCGGGGTCCGGATGTGCTGCGGGCCCGCGGCACCCCTGACGTGCCCGGACCAACGCGACACCTTCCCTCAGGGATGGTTCCGGATGCGGTGGTGCACATCACATAGCGGCACTTCTCACATGGTGGGCGGCGTCTGTACAGCCCTACGTCACCCGGTGTACAGACCGTCGATGACGTCGGCGTACTTCTGTCTGATGACCCTGCGGCGCAGCTTCAGGGACGGCGTCAGCTCCCCGGACTCCGGGCTCCACTCCTGGCCGAGCAGCCGGTACTTCTTGATCTGCTCGGTGCGGTTGAGGCGCGCGTTGGCCGCCTCGACGGCGCGGGCGACCTCGGCGTGTATGGCGGGGTGGTCGGCGAGATCGGTGGTGGTGGTGTCGAGGCCGTGTGCGGCCGCCCACGCGGGCGCCATGTCCGGGTCGAGGACGAGCAGCGCCACCAGGTACGAGCGGCCGTCGCCGTGGACGAGGGCCTGGCCGATGAGGGGGTGCTCCTTGAGGGCGTTCTCGACGAGCGCGGGCGCGACGTTCTTGCCCGTGGACGTCACGATCAGCTCCTTCTTGCGGTCGGTGATCCACAGGAAGCCGTCGTCGTCGAGGTGCCCGATGTCGCCGGTCGCGAACCAGCCGTCCGCGTCGCACACGCCGTCCACACCACCGCCCTCGCCCCGCAGATAGCCGTCGAAGACGAACGGACCGCGCACCATGACCTCGCCGTCGTCGGCGACGCGCACCTCCATGCCCGCGAGGGGCTTGCCCACGGAGCCGATCCTGAAGGCCGCGGGGCTGTTGATGGTGACCACGCCCGTCGTCTCGGTCAGCCCCCACGCGTCCATGACGACAAGGCCGAAGCCCGCCCAGAAGCGGACCACGTCCACCGGCATCGGCGCCGCCGCGCTGGCCGTCCACAGCAGCCGGTCGAACCCGGCGAGCGCGAGCAGCGGGTCCAGGACCTGCTCCTTGGCCTCGCGGTACGCCGCCGCGAGCTCGGCGGACGGCTCCTCACCGCGTTCGCGGCAGGCCACGTGGGCGCGGGCCGTCTCGTTCGCGGCCGCCACCGCCCGGCGGCGCTCCTCGGGCAGTCCGGCGAGCGCCGCCCGCACGGCGGCGGCGAGCTTCTCCCACACCCTCGGCACGCCGAAGAACTGGTGCGGGCGCAGCTCGCGCACGGTGGCGGCGACCTGGGTCGGCTCGGCGCACAGATAGACCTGGGCGGCGCGGAGCAGCGGCAGATAGATCCCGAGCATGCGCTCGGCGATGTGCGCGAACGGCAGGTAGCAGATGTGGCCGACGTGCTCGGGGAACTCGATCACGGAGTCCAGGGCGATGCCGTTGCCCACGACCATTTCGTGCGTCAGGCGCACGCCCTTGGGGTCGCCGGTGGTGCCCGAGGTGTAGACGACGGTCAGCGGGTCCGTGGCCCGGGACGCACGCCAGGTCTTCTCGAAGGTGTCCGGGCTGAACAGGCGGGCGCCGGTGGCGTGCAGCGAGCCGTAGGTGCGGTGCGGTCCCGCGGCGGCCGGGTCGACGACCACGAGGCGTTCCAGGGGAGCCGTCGGGTCGGCGAGCAGGGGCTCCCAGCGGGGCAGCTCGCGCGCGCCCTCGACGATCGCGACGCGGGCGCCGCTGTGCCGGGCGATGTGCGCGATCTGTTCGGGCGCCGACGTGCCGTACACGGTGACGGGGACCGCGCCGAGGTGGACCAGGGCGAGGTCGCTCAGCCAGTGCTCGGGGGTGTTTCCCATCATCATCAGGACGTGCTCGCCGCGTGCGACGCCGAGCGCGGCGTACCCGGCGGCGAGGACGGCGGTCTTGCGGCGCACCTCGCTCCAGGTGAGCGTCGTCCAGCCACTGCCCTCGCGCCAGGAGAGCGCGGGGAGTTCGGGGTGGTCCTCGGCGTTGCGCAGCAGCAGGGCGGGGAAGGTGATGCGGGCCGGGTCTGCGGGAAGCCGCAGGATCGTGGTCATGTAACCGCCTCCTGGCACCGTGGGTTCGTCATCGGCTACGTGGCGTGACTGGCCCGGAGACTTTCACAACAGTGGTGGCACAGCAATACTGTTGCACCGCATTGATGCAGCAGTCGGGGAGGTGAGGGGCCGCGATGACGACGGGCACGGAGCGATCCGCGGCGGAGGAGCCTGCGACGGCGGACGCATCCGCGGCGGCGGACGAATCTACGGCGGCGGCGGAGTCGACGTTCACCGTCGACGAGTTGGCCGCCCGCGCGGGCGTCACCGTCCGCACGATCCGCTTCTACAGCACCAAGGGCCTGCTGCCGCCGCCCGTGATCGGGCCGCGCCGCGTCGGGCACTACGGCCCCGGGCACCTCTCGCGCCTCGCCCTCATCGAGGAGTTGCAGCACCAGGGCATGACGCTCGCCGCGATCGAGCGGTACCTGGAGCAGTTGCCGCCCGACCTGAGCGCCCACGACCTGGCCATTCACCGTGCGGTCGTGGCTTCGTGGGCGCCGGACGCGGCGGAGGACATGGCGCGCGCCGAGCTGGAGCGGCGGGCGGGCCGGGCCCTGTCGGACGAGGACCTGGACCGGCTCGCGGCGATGGGCGTGGTGGGCCGCGCGGCGGACGCGGCGGACCGGCTGCGAGTGGACACCGGGCTGCTGCGGCTCGGTGTGCAACTCCTCGACGTGCCGATCGCGCACGAGACGATCCTGGCCTCGCGCACGGTCCTGATGGAGCACGCGCGCTCGGCGGCGCGCGAGTTGTCGCGGCTCTTCCGGGACGAGGTGGAGGACGCCTGCCGGGAGCGGGAGTCGGACCCCGAGCATGTCGCGGCGATGCGGTCCCTGTCGGCCCACATGCAGCCGATGGTGGTGCAGGCGCTGGTGACGGCGTTCCAGCGGTCGCTGAAGGAAGAGCTGAGGGAGTGGCTCAAGGAGACCTGAGCCACTCCCCCGCCCCGCGTGCGGCGCCGTCGTCAGGCGGCGCGGAGCCCGGCGGCGGTCAGCCGTCACGGACCTTCCCGGCGCCGGTCAGGCGTCGCTGAACCTCTCGCCCCGCTCGGCCTTCTCCACGAGCAGCGCGGGCGGAGCGAACCGCTCGCCGTAGCGCTCGGCCAGCTCCCGCGAGCGGGCCACGAACGCGGGCAGCCCGGCGCCGTCGTCGTAGCCGTTGATGTACTGCAGGACGCCGCCCGTCCAGCCCGGGAAGCCGATGCCGAAGATGGAGCCGATGTTGGCGTCGGCGACCGACGTCAGGACGCCCTCCTCCAGGAGGCGCACCGTGTCGAGCGCCTCGGAGAACAGCATCCGCTCCTGCATGTCGCGGAACGGGATCTCGTGCCCCGGCTTGGTGAAGTGCTCCCGCAGGCCCGGCCACAGGCGGGTGCGCCTGCCGTCCTCGCCGTACTCGTAGAAACCGCCGCCTCCGCTGCGGCCGGTGCGCTCGAACTCGTCGATCATGCGGTCGATGACGCCCTCGGCGGGGTGGCCGGGCCAGGTGCCGCCCGCCTCTTCGACGGCCCGCTTGGACTCGTTGCGGATCTTGCGGGGCAGCGTGAGGGTCAGCTCGTCCATGAGGGACAGGACCTTGGCGGGGTAGCCGGCCTGGGCGGCGGCCTGTTCGACCGACGCGGGCTCGATGCCCTCGCCGACCATCGCGACGCCCTCGTTGATGAAGTGCCCGATGACGCGCGAGGTGAAGAAGCCGCGCGAGTCGTTGACGACGATCGGCGTCTTGTTGATCTGGCGCACCAGGTCGAAGGCGCGGGCCAGGGCCTCCGCGCCGGTGCGTTCGCCCTTGATGATCTCCACGAGCGGCATCTTGTCGACGGGCGAGAAGAAGTGCAGGCCGATGAAGTCGACCGGCCGGGCGACGCCCTCGGCGAGCGCGGTGATGGGCAGCGTGGAGGTGTTGGAGCACAGCAGCGCGTCCGGCTCGACGATGTCCTGGATCTCCTGGAACACCTTGTGCTTGAGCGCCGGGTCCTCGAAGACGGCCTCGATCACGGCGTCGCAGCCCGCCACGTCCTGCGGGTCGGCGGTCGGCGTGATGAGGGACAGGAGCGCGTCCGCCTTGTCCTGGGTGGTGCGGCCCCGGGAGACGGCCTTGGCACACAACTTCTCCGAGTAGGCCTTGCCCTTGCGGGCCGCCTCGGCGGAGACGTCCTTGAGGACGACCTCGATGCCCGCGCGGGCGCAGGAGTAGGCGATGCCCGCGCCCATCATCCCGGCGCCGAGCACGGCGACCTTGCGGACGGTCTTCGGCTCGATGCCCTGGGGCCGGTTCCTGCCCGCGTTGACGGCCTGGAGGTCGAAGAAGAACGCCTGGATCATGTTCTTGGAGACCTGGCCCGTGACCAGCTCGGTGAAGTACCGGGCCTCGATGGTCAGGGCGGTCTCGAAGTCGACCTGGGAGCCCTCGACGGCGGCCGCGAGGATGTTGCGCGGCGCCGGGTAGGGGGCGCCCGCCAGCTGCTTCTTCAGGTTGGCGGGGAACGCGGGCAGGTTGGCGGCGAACTTGGGGTTCGCCGGGGTGCCGCCGGGGATGCGGTAGCCGGGGACGTCCCAGGGCTGCTGCGACTCGGGGTGGGCGTCGATGAAGGCGCGGGCCTTCTCGATCATCTCCTCGGGGGTGGCGGCCAGCTCGTGCACGAGGCCGTTCTCCAGGGCGCGCTTCGGCGTGTACTGGGTGCCCTGGAGCAGCACCTTCAGGAGCGCGTCGGCGATGCCCATGAGGCGTACGGTGCGGGTGACGCCGCCGCCCGCGGGCAGCAGGCCGAGGGTGACCTCGGGCAGGCCGATCTTGGAGCCGGACGCGTCGAGGGCCACGCGGTGGTGGCTGGCGAGCGCGATCTCGTAACCGCCGCCGAGGGCCGCGCCGTTGAGGGCGGCGACGACGGGCTTGCCTAGGGTCTCGATGCGGCGCAGCGAGTTCTTGATGGCGGTGCCGGTCTCGAAGGCCACCTGGGCGTTCTCGGGGCCGAGCCGGATCATGTCCTTCAGGTCGCCGCCCGCGAAGAAGGTCTTCTTCGCGGAGGTGTAGATGAACCCGCGGATGGCGTCCTTGTCCGCCTGGACGGCGGCCTCGGCGCGGTCCGCGATGGCGGCGATGGAGTCCTTGAACGCCTGGTTCATGGTGTTCGCGGACTGGTTGGGGTCGTCGAGGACGAGGGTGACGACACCGGTGTCGTCCTGTTCCCAGCGGATGGTGGTGCTTTCGGTCATGTCGGTGTCTCCGTGAAGTCTGTGCGGGCGGGGGCGGAATCTGGGGAGGGCGGCTGGGATCGTGGCCGACTGGCCGCCGGTGGGGGCTGGTCGCGCAGTTCCCCGCGCCCCTGAAGGGCGCACTACGTGCGCCTTCATGAGGCGCGGCGAGCCGCAGGCCTCAGGGGCGCGGGGAACTGCGCGAGCAACCACGGCGTGCCCGCGGTCGGCGACGCGCCCCAAGCCCCTACGGCGCGAAGCCCTACAGCCGTTCCACGATCGTCGCGATGCCCATCCCGCCACCGACGCACAACGTGGCCAACCCGTACCGGAGGTCACGCCGCTCCAGCTCGTCCACGAGCGTGCCGAGGATCATCGCCCCGGTGGCCCCCAAGGGATGACCCAACGCAATCGCGCCGCCGTTGACGTTGACCTTGTCCAGGGACAGGCCCATGTCCTTGACGAAGCGCAGGACGACGGCCGCGAAGGCTTCGTTGATCTCGACGAGGTCGATGTCGTCGATGGTCAGTCCCGCCTTGGCGAGCGCCTTGCGGGTGGCGGGCGCGGGGCCGGTGAGCATGATCAGCGGCTCGGATCCGGAGACGGCCACGGAGACGATCCGGGCGCGGGGGGTGAGGTCGTAGCGCTCGCCGACCTCCTTGGTGCCGATGGCGACCAGCGAGGCGCCGTCGACGATGCCGGAGGAGTTGCCCGCGTGGTGGACGTGGTCGATCTCCTCGATCCAGTGGTACTTCTGCAGCGCGACCGCGTCGAAACCGCCCAGGTCGCCGATGTCCTTGAAGGACGGCTTCAGCTTGGCGAGGGAGTCGGCGGTGGTGCCGGGGCGCAGGTGCTCGTCGTGGTCGAGCACGGTGAGGCCGCTGCGGTCCTTGACCGGGACGACGGAACGCTCGAAGCGGCCTTCCTTCCAGGCCGCGGCGGCCCGCTCCTGGGACAGGGCGGCGTACTCGTCGACGTCGCGGCGGCTGAAGCCCTCGACCGTGGCGATGAGGTCGGCGCCGATGCCCTGGGGCGCGAAGTTCGTGTCCCAGTTGGTCATCGGGTCGGCGAACCAGGCGCCGCCGTCGGAGGCCATCGGCACCCGCGACATCGACTCGACGCCGCCCGCGAGCACCAGGTCCTCCCAGCCCGAACGGACCTTCATCGCCGCCAGGTTGACCGCTTCCAGGCCCGAGGCGCAGAAGCGGTTCTCCTGGACGCCCGCGACCGTGTCGGGCAGTCCGGCGGCGATGGCGGCGATCCGCGCGATGTCGGAGCCCTGGTCGCCGACGGGACCGACCACACCGAGCACGATGTCGTCGATGGCGGCCGGGTCGAGTCCGGGGAAGCGGGCCTGGATCTCGTGGATGAGGCCGACGACGAGGTCGATCGGCTTGGTGCCGTGCAGGGCACCGTTCGCCTTGCCGCGTCCGCGCGGGGTGCGGATCGCGTCGTATACGTACGCTTCGGTGGTCACGCCAGAGCCTTTCAGGGAAGTCGGTCCGGGGAGGTTCGGGAGGGGGGCACGGGGTGTGCCCGGTGTGTGCCCGGGGTGCGGGTGGTGCGGGAGGTCAGCCGAGCAGCGAGCGGCCGATGATCTCCTTCATGATCTCGGTCGTGCCGCCGTAGATGGTCTGGATCCGGCCGTCGGTGAACGCCTTCGCGACGCGGTACTCCGTCATGTAGCCGTAGCCGCCGTGCAGTTGCAGACAGCGGTCCGCGACCCGTTTCTGCAGCTCGGTGGCCCACCACTTGGCCATGGACGCGTGCACGGCGTCCAGCGTGCCCGCGGAGTGGTCGGCGATGCACCGGTCGAGGAAGGAGCGGGTGACGGCGCACTCGGTGGCCATCTCGGCCATCTCGAAACGGATGTGCTGGAGCTTGGCCAGCGGGCGCCCGAAGGCCTCGCGCTCCTTGACGTACGCGGTGGTGATCTCGAGGAGGTACTCGGCGGCGGCGATCCCGGCGACGGCGATGCCCATGCGCTCCTGCGCGAGGTTCGTCATCAGGTGGACGAAGGCGCCGTCGAGCTCGCCGAGCAGGTTCTCCTTGGGCACCCGCACGTCGTTGAAGAACAGTTCGGCGGTGTCCTGCGCCTTCTGGCCGATCTTGTCGAGGTTGCGGCCGCGCTCGAAGCCCGGCATGCCGCGCTCGACGACGAGCAGGGAGAGGCCGTGCGCGCCGCCCTCGGGGGTGGTCTTGGCGACGACGATGACGAGGTCGGCGAGGATGCCGTTCGAGATGAACGTCTTGGAGCCGTTGAGCAGCCAGTGGTCGCCCTTGTCCTCGGCGGTGGTGCGGATGCCCTGGAGGTCGGAGCCCGCGCCGGGCTCGGTCATGGCGATGGCCGTGATGGTCTCGCCGCTGCAGAAGCCGGGCAGCCAGCGACGTTTCTGCTCGTCGGTGGCGAGGCCGGTCAGATACGGCCCGATGATGTCGTTGTGCAGGCCGACGGCGAGGCCCGCGGCGCCCGCGCGGGTGAACTCCTCGGCGAGGACGGCGGCGTAGCGGAAGTCGGGGTTGCCACCGCCTCCGTACTCCTCGGGCACGGCGAGGCCGAGCAGGCCCTGGCGTCCGGCGGCGAGCCAGGCCTCGCGGGAGACGACGCCGTCCTTCTCCCACTGTTCGTAGTGCGGAAGGACCTCCTTGGCGAGGAAGGTGCGGACCGTCTCGCGGAACGCGTCGTGCTCGGGGTCGAAGAGCTGCCGTTGCATGTGTCAGTGACCTCCCCGGCCCTAGAGCCAGCCCTTGACGGTTTCGATGAGCCCGGCCGGGTCGGGGCCGACCGGTACGACGTTGAGCATGGTGACGCCCGCCGCGCGGAACACCTCGACGCGTTCGCGCACGTAACTCGCGGGGCCGCACAGCGACATGAGTTCGCAGAACTCGTCGGGCACGGCGGCCTCGGCCTCCTTCTTGTGCCCGGCCAGGTACAGCTCCTGGATGCGCGCGGCCTCCTTCTCGTAGCCGTACGCGACCGCCAGGTCGTTGTAGAAGTTCTTGCCGACGGCGCCCATGCCCCCGACGTAGAGAGCGATCTGCGGCCGGGCGAGGTCGCGTGCGGCGGCCGCGCCCTCGCCGATGGCGAGCAGCCCGCCCGCGACGACCTGGAGCGGGCCGAGCGCCGGATCGCGCCGGGCGCGGCCCTCGGCGAGGGGCGTGCCCCAGACCTCGTGCGCCTTCTCCGGCAGGAAGAGCGTGGGCAGCCAGCCGTCGGCGATCTCGGCCGTCATGCGGACGTTCGCCGGCCCCAAGGAGGCGACGTACAGCGGCACTTCCGGGCGGACCGGCTTGGTGAGGATCTTCAGGGGCTTGCCGAGGCCGCCGGGGAGCGGCATGTCCGTGATGCCGTGGTGGTCGATGACCTCGCGGCGCAGGATCCGGCGGGTCAGCTCGATGGTCTCGCGGGTGCGGCCGAGCGGCTTGTCGTACGCCTTGCCGTGCCAGCCCTCGACGACCTGCGGCCCGGACGCGCCGAGGCCGACGATCGCGCGGCCGCCGGAGATCGCGTCGAGCCCGGCGGCGGTCTGGGCGATGAGCGCGGGGGTGCGGGAGTAGACGTTGAGGATCCCGGCGCCGATGCGCGTCCGCTCGGTGCGGGCGGCCAGATAGCCCATGATCGTGGGCGAGTCGAAGCCGTACGCCTCGGCGACCCAGACGGCGTCGAGGCCCGCCCGTTCCAGGGCCGCGACGGCGTCGGCGCCCGCGCGCGGGTCGCCCGCGTAGGCGAGCGGGGTGGAGATCTCCATCAGGCACCTTCCTGGGTGGTGTGGTGCGGGGCGGGTGCGTCCTGGCCTGCCGGGCCCGGTGCGGCCGGGGCGAGCAGGGCGGGTACGTCCCAGTCGTGGGCGACGGCCGCCGTGTCGGCGCCGGGCTGGGCGGGGCCCGAGCGCACGGACGTGGGCGTCGCGGAGAAGCGCGGCGCGGGCGCGGGCTGGGTGATGCCGCCGTGGTCGGTGAAGGTGCCGCGGGCGGCGAGGTGCGGGTGGTGCGGGGCCTCCCCCAGCGAGAGGACGGGGGCCACGCAGGCGTCGGAGCCCTCGAAGTGGGCCGTCCACTCCGCGCGCGTACGCGTCCGGAACCGGGCGGCCACCGCCTCGCGCAGCTCGCCCCAGCGCGCGAGGTCCTTGCGGGCCGGAGCGACCTCACCGAGGCCGATGAGCGCGATGAACTCGTCGTAGAACTGCTGCTCCAGAGCGCCGACGGCCATGTACTCGCCGTCGGCAGTCTCGTAGGTGCCGTAGAACGGGCAGCCGCCGTCGAGGAGGTTCGCGCCCCTGCGGTCCTGCCAGCCGCCCGCCGCGACCATGCCGCGGATCATCGACGACAGATGGGAGGTGCCGTCGACGATGGCGGCGTCCACGACCTGCCCGGCGCCGGTGTTCCGCGCGTGGTGCAGGGCGGCGAGGACGCCGACGACCAGGTACAGCGAGCCGCCCGCGTAGTCCCCGAGGAGGTTCGCGGGGACGGTGGGCGGCTCCCCCGGGGCGCCGATCATGCCGAGCGTGCCGGTGAGGGCGATGTACGCGATGTCGTGCCCGGCACGCTGGGCGAGCGGGCCCTGCTGTCCCCAGCCGGTCATGCGGCCGTAGACGAGCTTCGGGTTGCGGGCGTGGCAGGGCTCGGGGCCGACGCCGAGGCGCTCGGCGACGCCCGGCCGATAGCCCTCGATCAGCACGTCCGCGCGGGCGACCAGGTCGAGGACGCGGGCCGGGCCCTCGGGCGCCTTGAGGTCGACGAGGACGCTGCGCTTGTTGCGGTTGGTGATGTCGTACGCGGGGTCGATCGCGAGTCCGCCGCCGCCGGGGCGGTCGACGCGCACGACGTCGGCACCGAGGTCGGCGAGCAGCATGGCGGCGAACGGGCCGGGCCCGATGCCCGCCAGCTCGACCACGCGCACCCCGGCGAGCGGTCCGTGAACGCCCTTGTCCGGCACTGCCATTGAGCCCCCAGCGCTGTGACACAACCGATGTAACACCAGTGATGCTAAGAACGCGTTCCACTCCGCACAAGCCCTTGACGAGCAAGCGCTTAGCCAAGAGGCAGGCCGGGGCGGGTCCGTCCGGGGCGCGGCGCCGCCGTCCGCACGGCCCGTGCGGGGGCGCGCGGCCTCATGTGGCGCGCTCCTCCAGTTCCGCCACGCGCTTCTTCGGTGCGATCGTCCGATAGCTCTCCTCGACCCAGTCGCACAGGAGGTCCGCGGCCGGGGCGCCCTTGACCTCCAGCGGGATCGACACCCAGCCGGATCTGCCGAGGCCGTACCCAGCGGGTTCGGCGCCCGGGGCGGTCAGGGCGTGGGCGTGCGCCGCCTCGTCGGTGAGCTTGACGGTGACGCCCATCGGATAGCTGCCGTCGTCGACGCCGAGGAAGACGAACACTTTCTTGTGAACCTTCGCGACGGTCTCGCCCCAGGGGAACTCCTCGGTGGCGCCCGGCAGGCCGAGCGCGAAGCCACGCACCCGCTCCCACTTGGCGAGCGCGGCCTTCGACGGCCGCTTCGGCTTCTTCGGGTTGCTCGCCCGCGGCCCTGCCGTGTCCGCCATGGCACCTCCTCGTTCGGGACCCGCTCGTTCACGCTAGCCTCAGCCACCGACAACGGCGCGGGACACACGGCTGAGAGGTGCCATGACCAGTCATGACAAGGACCGTCCCTACGACATCGTGCTCTTCGGAGCGACGAGTTTCGTGGGGGCGTTGACCGCCGAGTACCTCTCCGCGCACGCCCCCGACACCCTGCGGTGGGCCATCGCCGGGCGGGACGCGGCCAAGCTGCGGCGGCTGCGGGAGCGGCTCGCGGAGGACCGGCCGGGCTGCGCGGAGCTGCCCGTCTTGCAGGCGGACGCCACCGACCCGGCGGCCCTGCGGGAGCTGGCGGCGGGGGCGCGCGTGGTGGCGAGCACCGTCGGGCCCTACCTCAGCCACGGGCAGGACCTGGTGGCCGCGTGCGCGGAGGCCGGGACGGACTACGTCGACCTGTGCGGCGAGCCCGAGTTCGTGGACCTCGTCTACGTGCGGCACGACGCCCGCGCGCGGGAGACCGGCGCGCGCCTGGTGCACGCCTGCGGCTTCGACTCCGTGCCGCACGACCTCGGCGCGTACTACACCGTGCGCCAGCTCCCGGAGGACGTGCCGCTGCGCGTCGACGGGTTCATCAGCGCCGACGCGCGCTTCTCCGGCGGTACGTTCTCGTCCGTGCTCCAGCAGTTCGCGCGCGGGCCGCAGATGCTGGCCGCCGCGCGGGACCGGCGGCGGCACGAGCCTCGGCTCGTGGAGCGCCGCGCGTCCACTCCGGCGAGCGGTCCTCGCTACGCCAGGGAGGTCGGCGCCTGGGCGCTGCCGCTGCCCACCATCGACCCGCAGATCGTGGCGCGTTCCGCGCGGGCGCTGCCCCGCTACGGCCCCGACTTCCGCTACCGCCACTACGCCGCCGTGAAGTCGCTCCCCGTCGCCCTCGGCGGGGTGGCGGCCGCGGGCGCGCTGTTCACCGCGGCCCAGGTGCCGCCGGCGCGGCGCTGGCTCGCCGGCCTCCTCAAGCCCGGCGAGGGGCCCGACGCGGCCCGCCGTGCGACCAGTTGGTTCTCCATGCGCTTCGTCGGCGAGGGCGGCGGCAAGCGCGTGTACACCGAGGTGTGGGGCGGCGACCCCGGCTACGGCGAGACCGCGAAGATCCTCGCCGAGGGCGCGATGTCCCTGGCCCTGGACGAACTGCCCGCCGTCGCGGGCCAGGTGACCACGGCCGTGGCGATGGGCGACGCGCTGACCGAGCGACTCATGGACGCGGGGATCGGGTTCCGGGTGGCCGCGGTGCGGTGAGGTGTGGGGCGGGGCGGCGTGCGGGCTGCGGCCCACGTCAGGCGCCCGTCGGCTGCGGGGTGCGGCCCACGTCGGCGCCCGTTGACTGCGGCGGGCGGCACGCGTCAGCCGCCCGTCGCCTCCCGCAGGGCCGCCCTGCACAGCGCGTCCGCCCTGCGGGTGGTCTCGGGGAGGCGGTAGCGCGGGGTGAGGTGGAGGGTGTGGGCGCGGGCGTCGGCGAGGGTCACGCGGTGGCCCACCGAGACGAACACCGGCTTGACGCCGTCGCGGGTGCGCAGCGCGCTGCCGACCTCCTCCGCGCCGTCGAGCAGCGGCGCCGCGCTGCCGCGTGCGGCGCCGGGCGCCTCGTACGCGAAGGTGAACGGGTTCTTGGCGACGCCGATCGTGGGCCGCCCGGTCAGCACACCCAGGTGGCTCGCGAGCCCGAAGCGGCGCGGGTGCGCGATGCCGTACCCGTCGCACACGACGAGCCCCGGGTCGGCCTTCAACGCGTCCAGGGCCGCGAGGACCGCCGGGACCTCCCGGAACGCCAACAGGCCCGGCACGTAGGGGAAGGCGACCCGGCCGACCGCCGTCGCCTCCTCGACGACCTCCAGGCTCGCCCCGTCGAGGACCACGACGGCCGCGGCGACCACGTCACGCTCGTCGTCGTAGGCGACGTCCACGCCCGTGACGTGTCCGGTGCCCGGCCGAGGCCCGGGCTCGTCGCGTACGACCCGCTCGCGCAGGGCGTCCTGGACAGCGCGGGCCGCCGCCTCGTCCGTGGGCCAGTCGGCGGGCAGGGGCGGGATCGTGGTGGTGGTCGTGTTCATGGTGGGCCGAGCCTAAGGGGTCGGCTCAGGGGTGGAGTCGGGCGGCACCGGGCGGGGGCGGGTGGTCCGGGGCCGGGCCCGCCGCCGGGCACGGGTAGCCTCACCAACATGTTCGTCATGGAGCTGACCTACACCGCCCCCGTCGACCGCGTCGACGCCCTGCTCGCGGACCATGTCGCCTGGCTGGACGCCCAGTACGCGGCAGGCGTTTTCATCGCGTCGGGGCGCAAGAACCCGCGCGACGGCGGCGTGATCCTGGCCGTGGGCGAAAGCCGGGAGGAGATCGAGAAGCTGGCGGCGAGCGACCCGTTCACCGTCGGCGGCGTGTGCGCGTACCGCATCACGGAGTTCCTGGCGACGAAGACGGCACCCGAGTTGGACCGCTACCGGCAGCAGTTGCCGGGCTGAGCCCGGCAACACCCCCCTCACCCCGTCCTCACCCCCGTTCGAGCCGCGCCACCCGCCCCTTCTCCCCCGCCGCCCAGCAGCCCAGGTCCCGCGCGCAGTCGACGGTGTCGTACGAACCCGTGTCGACCGTCCGCCAACTGCGGCCGCCGTCCGTCGTGAGGTCCGTGCCCGTGGGGCCGACCGCGAGGGCCGAGCGGCGGGTGTGCGGGAGCCAGGTGACGCCCGAGCGGTACGCGGGGACGGGCTTCGCGGCGGGCCGCCAGGTGCGGCCGCCGTCGGTGGTCGTCGCGGAGGCGCGGGGCGACTGCTGGTCGGCGCGGTAGTCGCCGCCGACCGCGATGCCGTGCGCGCGGTCGCGGAAGGCCAGGCCGAAGACTCCGCGCGCCGGGTCGCCGCCCGGGATCGGGGCGTCCGTGACGGTCCACGTCAGGCCCCGGTCGGCGGAGTGAAGGACCCGCGCGCGGGCCGCACCGCCGGTCGCCAGCCACACGTCGCGCGGGCCCGAGCTGACCAGGCACTGGCCGCTCGCGGCGAACCCCGACTCGCCCTCCTGCGCCTTCGGCATGCCCCGGTCGGGCAGCACCTTCCAGGAGCGGCCGCCGTCGGCGGTCGACAGGATGCGGTACTTGCCGTTCACGGGGTCGCTCATCGCCAGGCCGTGGCGGCGGTCGAAGAACGTCATGCAGTCGTAGAACGCCTTGGGGTCGGTGTTGTGGAAGGACTCCGTCCAGGTGGCGCCGCCGTCGTCGGTGCGCAGCACCCGGGACGCCTCGCCCTCACCGATCGCGAGCACCACGGCGCGGCGCCCGTCGAACGCCTCGACGTCCCGGAACTCGAGCGCCGACGCCCCGGGCGGTGACACATCTCGCCAGCTAGCGCCGCCGTCGGTCGTGCGCAGCACGGTGCCCTTCGTCCCCGCGGTCCACGCGGTGCCGCGGCTGACGGCGGCGAGACCCCGGAAGCGGGCGTCGGTGCCGGTGGGCTTGAGCGACCAGGCGGGCCGGGTCGGGTGGCTCGCGTCGCCGGTCGCGGCCGAGGCCGACGCACTGGTCCGTTCACCGGGCACGGCCGACGCGGCGGCCCGTTCACCGGTCGCCGCCGAGGACGAGGGGGTGCCCGGTCCGCCCTCCGCGGGCGGCACCGCCGCGACGGACGTCAGCGCGAGCGCCGCCGCGCCGAGACCGGCCCAGACCCCACGGCCCGCCCACCGGGACCGCCCCGGACCCCCTGACCGTCCCGGACCGTCCCCGGTCCCCGTACGTATCGTTCGCCCCGCACGCGTTCCCCATGCCTCGTGCATCGCACGCCCCTCCCGGTCCAGCCGCCCCGTGGCCCTCATGGCGGGCCGAAGCTAGCCCACCCCCGGGGCCTCGTCCAGATGGCGGGTACTGGGCCTTTCGGCGGTCGCCCGGGCGGGGGTCGGCGGGAACCGGTCGTGGTACCCGGGTGTCGCGGTGACAGAGGTCACTCGCTCCAGAGGGTTCCTCGCGTGCACGGATCCTCCGTTTCCAACGTCTATTCAAGTGTCCGACCCCGGTCGTGCACACCCAGGTCGTCCAGCCGTCAGAGTTGAGGGAGCAGGCGTTGTCCACTGTCATCGAGCAAGCCGTTGAGGCCCGCCTGGTCGCCGCCGCGCCCCGGATGCCCACCATCCCCGCGACCCTGCACTACGACGGGCGCGACCCCTTCGCCGTCCGCATGAGCTTCCCGGCCCCGGCGACGCTGGAGGGCGTGGAGGTCTACTGGACGTTCGCCCGCGAACTGCTCACGCACGGCGTGGAGAACGCGGTGGGCGACGGCGACGTGCGCGTGCGGCCGTACGGCTACGACCGCACGGTCCTGGAGTTCCACGCCCCCGAGGGCACGGCCATCGTGCACGTCCAGACCGGCGACCTGCGCCGCTTCCTGCAGCGCACGACCGCCCTCGTCCCGGCCGGCCAGGAGCACCTGCACGTCGACCTGGACCAGGACCTGGCCGACCTGATGCGCGACGCGTGCTGAGCCGGGGCCCCGACCCCGCCCGCCGCACCGCCACCGCCCGCCGCACCTCGGCCGCTCACTTCACGTCCACCGCCCCCGCGGCCCGCCTCAGCGGCCGAACAACCCGTTGAGCTCCCCGTAGTCGAGCCCGCCCGCCAGCGACCCGTACGTCCCCTCGGTCAGCAGTTCCCGCGCGGCCCCGCGGACCAGGGCGTGCACCGCCTGCGCGATGCCCGAGCCGACGCTGACGCGCGCGACGCCGAGTCCCGCGAGTTCCGCGACCGTCGGGGCGCCCGGCCCCACCATCACGTTCAGCGGCCCGTCGACGCCCTCGACCAGCGCCTTGACCGTGTCCGGAGCGACCGCGCCCGGCACGAAGACCCCGTCCGCGCCCGCGGCGAGGAACGCGGCGGCCCGCTCCAGGGTCAGCGTGAGCCGGGCGTCCGGATCGTCCCCGACGCCCCGCAGGTAGGTGTCGATGCGCGCGTTCACGAACAGCGGCACGCCCGCCGCGTCGGCGGCCCCGCGCGCGGCCGCGATCCGCTCCGCCTGCCCGGCGAGGGGCCGCAGCGGTTCGGCCGCCCCGTGCAGGGCGTCCTCGATGTTCACGCCCACCGCCCCGGCGGCGAGGACGGCGCGCACCGTGTCCGCGACGCCCGCCGCGTCCTCGGCGTAACCGCTCTCGATGTCGGCGGTCACCGGCACGTCGACCGCGGCCGTGATGGCGGCGATGGCGGCGAGCGCCCGGTCCCGGGTCAGCCGGTCGCCGTCGGCGGCGCCGAGGGCCCAGGCGAGGCCCGCGCTGGTGGTGGCGACGGCTACGGCGCCCGCCGACTCGACGACGCGGGCGCTCGCGGGGTCCCAGGCGTTGGGCAGGACGAGCGGAGTACCGGGAGTGTGCAGGGCGCGGAAGGCGGTCGCGGTGGCGTGCTGGTTCGTCATGGCCGGTACTCAAGCAGGGGCGCGGGGCGGGGTCTGGCGAGAATCCGACATCAACGGCGGCCGCCCCGCCGAGCGCCGCCGCACGAAAAATCCTTTGCGCGGCGGCCGTCCGCCCCGGCACGCTGGCGGCGGAGGCCCCCGGGGCAGGAGCGCCGGCGTCCCCATCCGCAGAGAGCCCCCGAAAAGCCCGTTGACAGACCCCCACTACGCTTCTACGGTGTATAGCGGTTCTGTTGCCGTCGATTGGAGAAGGACGTTGCTCGTCTGAGGTCTTGAGACACCGCGTCGCAGCTGTCGACGAACTCCGCGCCTGCCGTGAGTTCCCCGCTGCGCACGATGTGTGCGACCTCGGCGTACGAGCCGTCCGTTCCGGCACCGGGCCTTCTTTCGTTTCCCGGCCCCCGGCGTGACCGCCTCCCGCCGTCCGGCCCCGGCGCCCCCGGCGCCCCGGCGGTCAGCCGACGCACACGCGACCCTCGCGGTGTCCCGCACACGTTGCCCACACCCGCCGCACCACAAGCAACCGCGAGGCCCGTATGTCCTTGTCCCCCACCACCTCCATCACCTGCACCTCCCTCGCCTTCGCCTGGGCCGACGGCACCAGCGTCTTCGACGGCCTCCAGGCCGCGTTCGGCCCCGGCAGGACCGGTCTGATCGGCCGCAACGGCTCGGGCAAGTCGACCCTCCTGAAGCTCGTCTCGGGTGAACTGACGCCCACGGACGGCGCCGTCCGCACCGCGGGCGACGTCGGCTACCTGCCGCAGAACGTCACCCTGGACACCACCCTGCGCGTGGACGAGGTGCTCGGCATCGCCGCCACCCGCGCCGCCCTGCACGCCATCGAGGCGGGCGACGCGAGCGAGCGGCACTTCGCCGCCGTCGGCGACGACTGGGACGTCGAGGAGCGCGCCGCGGCGACCCTCGACCAGCTCGGCCTCGGCCACATCGGCCTCGACCGCACCACGGGCGAGGTGTCCGGCGGCGAGTCCGTGCTGCTGCGCCTGGCCGCGCTGCTGCTGCGCAGGCCCGACATCCTGCTGCTCGACGAGCCCACCAACAACCTGGACCTGCACGCCCGCCGGCGCCTGTACGCGGCCGTCGACGCCTGGTCCGGCGTGCTCGTCGTGGTCAGCCACGACCGGGAGCTGCTCGACCGCGTCGACCACATCGCCGACCTGCGCGACGGCGAAGTGACCTGGTACGGCGGCAACTTCAGCGCGTACGAGGCGGCGCTCGCCGTCGAACAGGAGGCGGCGGAGCGCATGGTGCGCGTCGCCGAGTCCGATCTGCGCAAGCAGAAGCGCGAACTCGTCGACGCCCAGGTCAAGTTGGCCCGCCGCAAGCGGTACGGCCAGAAGATGCAGGATCAGAAGCGCGAGCCGAAGATCGTCATGGGAGCGCGCAAGCGGGCCGCCCAGGTGTCCGCGGGCAAGCACCGCATCATGCACGAGGAGAAGCTGAGCGAGGCCAAGGAGCGCCTGGACGACGCCGTCGAGGCGGTGCGCGACGACGACGAGATCCGCGTCGACCTGCCGTACACCGCGGTCCCGCCGGGCCGCACCGTCCTGACCCTCCTCGATCTGACCCTCCGTTACGGAGCGCGCGTGAAGGGCGGGTTCGATCTGCGCGGACCCGAGCGGATCGCACTGGTCGGCCGCAACGGCGCGGGCAAGACGACGCTGCTCAGGACGATCAGCGGCGAACTCGACCCGCTCGGCGGGGAGGTGAAGGCGCACGTTCCCCTACGTTTCCTGCCGCAGCGTCTCGACGTACTCGACGAAGAGCTGTCCGTCGCCGAGAACGTCGCCCGGTTCGCACCGGACGCCACGAACAACCGGGTCCGGGCGCGTCTGGCCCGCTTCCTGTTCAAGGGCGCGAAGGCGGACCAGCAGGCCGCGACGCTCTCCGGGGGCGAGCGGTTCCGGGCGGCGCTCGCCGCGCTGCTGCTCGCCGAGCCCGCGCCGCAGCTCCTGATGCTCGACGAGCCGACGAACAACCTCGACATGGCGAGCGTGCGGCAACTGTCGACCGCGCTGGAGAGCTACGAGGGCGCACTGATCGTGGCCAGCCACGACCTGCCGTTCCTGGAGTCCATCGGCATCACCCGCTGGCTGCTGCTCGACGGGGAGCTGAAGGAGTTCGCGGACCTCGCGGCGGTCACGGAGTTCACGGAGAACGCCAAGAACGCCAAGAACACCGGGAGCGCCGAGAGCGCCGCGGACACGGTGGCGGCAGCGGAGACCGAGGAGGTGGCAGGAGTGCCCGACAGCTCCCGGATCAGCGCGTAAAACACGACAGAAGCTGTCGGGTATCCCGGCTAGCTTCGCGTGTATGCGAGCAGCCAGTCACTCACCGCACACCACGTCGGACCACCAGCACATCACCATCAGCAAAGGCCGTGAGAACAATCTGAAGGAGGTGGACCTGCGCATCCCGAAGGGCCGTCTGACGGTCTTCACCGGGGTGTCCGGGTCCGGGAAGTCGTCGGTCGTCTTCGACACGATCGCCGTCGAGTCGCAGCGCCAGCTCAACGAGACGTTCACCTGGTTCATCCGCAACCGGCTGCCGAAGTACGAGCGGCCGCACGCGGACGCCATCGAGGACCTCGCGCCCGCGATCGTCGTCGACCAGAAGCCGATCGGCGGCCACTCCCGCTCCACCGTCGGCACGATGACGGACATCTACTCGGTGATCCGGGTCCTGTTCTCGCGGCATGGCACCCCGAGCGCGGGCCCGGCCACCGCGTACTCGTTCAACGACCCGAGCGGGATGTGCCCCGAGTGCGCCGGACTCGGCCGCACCGTGCGGCCCGACTACGACCGCATCCTGGACCCTGCCAAGTCCCTGGCGGACGGCGCGATCCTCTTCCCACCGTTCGCCGTCGGGACCTGGCAGGGCCAGACGTACACGAACACCACCGACCTCGACACGCACAAGCCCGTCGGTGAATTCACCGCCGCGGAACGGCAGTTCCTGATGCGCGGCGGCGGGCGCGGCAAGAAGGCCGGCAAGGTCAACGTCGACAACACCGGTGGCGCCCGCGACATCGACTACGAAGGGCTCGCCGACCGTTTCGAGCGGCTCTATCTGCACCGCGACCTGTCGGCGCTCTCCCAGAAGACCCGCGACACGGTGCAGCCCTTCCTCGTCGAGGGCCACTGCCCGGCCTGCGACGGCGCGCGCCTGAACCCGGCCGCGCTCGCCACCCGCGTCGGCGGTCTGTCCATCGCCGAGTGCGCGCGCATGGAGGTCACCGACCTGATCGCGGCGCTCGGCCGCATCCACGACCCGGTGGCCGGGCCGATCGCCGGGGCCGCCGTCGCCGCGCTCGAACGGATCGAGGCGATCGGCCTCGGCTATCTGAGCCTGGACCGCGAGACGTCCACGCTCTCCGGCGGCGAGGGCCAGCGCCTGAAGATGGTGCGCCACCTGGGCTCCAGCCTCACCGGCATGACGTACATCTTCGACGAGCCCAGCGTCGGCCTGCACCCGCGGGACGTGGGGCGCCTCGGCGACCTGCTGCTTCGGCTGCGCGACAAGGGCAACACCGTGCTCGTCGTCGAGCACGACCCGGACGTGATCGCCCTCGCCGACCACATCGTCGACATGGGCCCGGCCGCGGGCGGCGACGGCGGCCTCGTCGTCTTCGAGGGCACCCCCGAGGAACTGCGGGCCGCCGACACCCTCACGGGCCGCTGTCTGCGCCGCTCCAGCGGCGTCAAGGAGCACCCGCGCGAGCCGGTCGGAGGTGAGTGGATCAAGGGGGCCGAGTTGCACAACCTCAAGGACGTGACCGTGCGGGTGCCCACCGGGGTGCTCACGGCCGTCACCGGGGTGGCGGGCTCCGGCAAGAGCACGCTGGTGTCCCGGGCCTTCATCGAGCAGCACCCCGACGCCGTGGCCGTCGACCAGTCGGCCATCGGCATCTCGGGGCGGTCCACCCCGGCGACGTATCTGGGGATCATGGACCGGAT
Organism: Streptomyces sp. NPDC041205; assembly: GCF_055591765.1. NCBI lineage: Bacteria > Bacillati > Actinomycetota > Actinomycetes > Kitasatosporales > Streptomycetaceae > Streptomyces > Streptomyces sp. NPDC041205. The sequence goes on from NZ_JBVIZH010000011.1 coordinate 140,046, forward strand.
CCGGGCGCTCTTCGCGAAGCGGACGGGCACCGAGCCCGGCCTGTTCAGCTTCAACTCCCGGGGCGCGTGCGAGAGTTGCCAGGGCCGTGGGATCATCTACAGCGACCTGGCCTTCATGGACCCGGTCACCACGACATGCGAGGCCTGCGAGGGGAGGCGCTTCAAGGACGAGGTGCTGCGGCTGACCGTGGGCGGGCGCTCCGTCGTCGACCTCCTGGACATGACCGCCGAGCAGGCGCTCGCCTTCTTCGCGGACTTCCCCGACGCGGCGGTGAGCCGCCGACTGCACGCCCTGCGGGACGTCGGCCTGACCTACCTCACCCTCGGTCAGCCCCTGTCCACGCTCTCCGGCGGCGAGCGCCAGCGGATCAAGCTCGCCACCCAGCTGCACCGGACCGGCACCACGTACGTCCTCGACGAACCGACGACCGGCCTGCACATGGCCGACGTGGACGGACTGCTCGCCATGCTGGACCGGCTCGTCGACGCCGGGAACACCGTGCTCGTCGTCGAGCACAACCTGGACGTCGTCAAGCACGCGGACTGGGTGATCGACCTGGGGCCCGAGGGCGGCAAGCACGGCGGGCGGATCGTCTTCGAGGGGACGCCCGGGGAACTGCTCGGGGCGCGCGGGTCGCACACGGCGGAGCATCTGCGGCGGTCGGTGGGGGCGCCCGGGAGCGGGGTGCGCTGACGCCGGGCCCGAGGGCGCGGCCGACCCCGGTTTGGGGGGCTCTTTACAGAGGGCTTAACCTACGGGAACGTAACCTACGATGCCGTAGGTAAAACCGCTCGCGGTGCCGTGGCTCCCCCCTCGCACCGCATCCCCTCCCTCTCCCGTCCCCAGGAGCCCTCGTGACGATCACCTCTTCCCACCTCGGCAGCACGGACACATGGACCGACGCCCGGCTCCTGTACGCCCTGGAAGAAGTGGTGGAGAAGGAGCTCAACCGGCACCTGGCGGTCGCCAAGGACTGGATGCCCCACGAGTACGTGCCGTTCTCCGACGCCCGGAACTTCCCCGGGTTCTTCGAGGACGGCGAGGCCTGGGAGAAGGGGCAGTCGCCGGTCACGGACATCGGCCGGATCGCCCTCGTCGTGAACCTGCTCACCGAGGACAACCTCCCCAGCTACCACCACGAGATCGCCTCGCTCTTCGGCCGCGACGGCGCCTGGGGCACCTGGGTGCACCGCTGGACCGCCGAGGAGGGGCGCCACGGCATCGTCATGCGTGACTACCTCCTCGCGTCCCGGGCCGTCGACCCCGACCAGCTCGAGCAGTTCCGCATGGCGCACATGAGCGAGGGCTTCGAGTCGGACAACCGGCACTCGATGCTGCACTCCGTGGCGTACGTCGCCTTCCAGGAGCTGGCCACGCGGATCTCCCACCGCAACACCGGACACCAGTCCGGGGACCCCGTCTGCGACCGGATGCTGGCGCGCATCGCGACCGACGAGAACCTGCACATGGTCTTCTACCGGAACCTGCTGCGGGCCGCCTTCGACCTCGCCCCCGACCTCACGATGTGCGCCGTGCGGGACGTCGTCGTCGGCTTCCGCATGCCCGGACACAGCATCCCCGGCTTCGAGCGCGCCGCCGCGCAGATGGCCATCGGCGGGGTCTACAACCTGCGCATCCACCACGACGACGTGCTGCAGCCGGTGCTGCGCTTCCTCAAGGTCATGGACGTCCCCGGGCTCGGCCCCGAGGGCGCCCGCGCCCAGGAGGAGCTCGGCCTCTTCATGGGCGGCCTGGACGCGGAGGCCACGAAGTTCGACGAGCGCCTGGCCGCCCGCCGGGCGCGCATGGCCGCGCGGGGCTGAGCCCGGGTCCATTTACGGCCCCTCCCCGCGGTGCCATGTTGGTCGGACTTGGGCGGACGGACACAGCCGCCGTCGACCGCAGGGGGTGCACGGGAGTGGCACGGACCCATGAGTGGATGTTCTACGAGGTCATGTGGCGCAGCTGGGCGGACCGGGCACGGGTGCCGTATCCCGTGCCGTGGTGGGCACAGACCGCCTTCCGGCGCTGGAGCGACGACTTCGACGCGGGCACGTACGAGTCGCGGGAGGCCGCCTTCGCCTCGAACGCGCTCTACCGCTACTGGCACATGGTGGGCGTCAAGGACCACCGTCAGGAGTCCCTGGTCGGGCAGGCCGGGGAGATCGAGCCGGTGTACGACAAGTACTGCCTGGCGTTCTTCCTGTACGACCCGGCGACGGGCACCGTCGGGGTGCCGCAGCTCGCGGAGTGCGGCACGGTCACGCAGCGCATGGAGGCGCCGCACGTGCCGGAGGTCGTGACCACGTTCCGCGGGACGGGCGGCCTCGGGTTCACGCAGCGGACGTTCGCGGTGCCGGTGGGGGCGCGGCAGCGGGACCTCACGGTGACGCGGCTGAGCGTCACCGGTCCTGGCGGGCCCGCGCGCGAGGGCTGGCTGTGCGCGGCCGTGCTGCCCGCGGGGCCGACCGGTTTCCAGCGGCACGACCGCCGCGACTCCTCCGGGACCGACCGGAGGCTGACGTTCCTGCGGTATCTGCCCGACGAGGCACGGGTGGAGACGAACAGCGGCTGGGGTCCGGCGTTCGACACGGCACCCGAGCACCACGGGGTGTACGGCAACCCGGACTTCTCGCTCGACCCGGCCACGTATCTGGCGCGCAGCCCGTTCCACGACCTGGTCGTCGGCGGCAAGCTGAACGGCGCTTCGCAGGCGCAGGACCAGGTCGCCGGGTTGTGCAGCGGCGCGTTCGCGTGGCCGTTCCGGATCGCGGGCGACGAGGTGTTCGAGGTCGACGTGCGGCTGCCCGTCGACCTGTACAGCGGGGCGGCCGACCTCGCGGAGCTGCGGGCCACGCCCGCCGACGAGCTGGCCGGGGCCAACCGGGCGTTCTGGACGGCGAAGCTCCTCGGGCAGGGCGTGCAGCCCCGTCTCCCGGGCCCGGTGGGGCACTTGGCGGACCTGTTCCGGCAGGCGCGATCGCAGTTGCTCGTCCTCTCCGACCACGGGGAGATCCACCCGGGCCCCACGGTGTACGACTCGTTCTGGATCCGTGACTCCTCGGTGGAGGCGACAGCGTGCTCCCTGGTGGGGGACGCGGCGCTCGCGGAGCACCAGTTGGGCACGCACTATCCGGGGCGGTTCAACCGCGGCACGGGCCGGATCGGGCCGTGCGCGGAGTACGGCTTCTACGGCGGGCCGCACGAGCGGGACGACCACGAGTGGGACAGCAACGGCCAAGCGCTGTGGGCGATCGGCCGTTACGACCGCACGGCGGGCCGCGCCGCCGCGTTCGGCGCGAAGCTGTACATGCCGTACGTCATCGACGGCGCCCGCTGGCTGCGCGACAACCGGGACGGGAACGGCCTGCTGCACAGCGGCTGGAGCGCCGAGCACCTGGGCGAGCGCGACAAGCCGCACTACTGGGACGACCTGTGGGGCCTCGCGGGCCTGTACGAGGCGGCGCGTCTCGCCGAGCGTCTCGGCACCCCGGACGTGCGGGAACTCTGGGCCGCCTTCGACGACTTGAAGCAGGCCACGGCGGCGTCGATCCGCTGGGTCCTCGCGGAGCAGCGGCGGCGCGGTGAGTGGGAGACGTACATCCCGACCGGGCCCGGCGACGTCGGGCGGCGCGACTCGACGATGATCGGCGCGGCGGCGTACTTCCATCCGCTGCGGCTGCACATGGGCAACAAGCTCGGTGACGACGTCGACCGGGCGGCGCGCTGGACCCTCGACACCATGTACGGGCGGTTCGTGACGGGCGGCTTCCGGCACGAGGCGGCCTGGAACGCCTACGGGCCTTATCTGACCACGCAGTTGGCGCACGCGTATCTGCTCGCCGGGGACCCGGCGCGAATGGACGCGCTGCTCGGCTGGGCCGTGGCCGCCTCCATGGCGCGCGTCGACGACCGGGCGGTGACGCTCGGCGCGTGGAACGAGCAGCACGCGTTCCCCGTGGCGTCGGGCTTCACCGAAGTCCCGTACCGGCACTGGTACATGGGGGACATTCCGCACGGCTGGGCCGCCGCGGAGTATCTGCTGCTGCTCCGCGACATCCTGTTCTTCGAGGCCGACGAGGACCGCGATCCGCACGTGTACATCGCCCCGGGTGTGCGCCCGCACTGGGTGCCGGACGGCGAGTCGGTGACCGTCGAGGACGCGCCGACGCTGTTCGGCGCGCCCTTCGGCTACCGGCTCACGCACGACGCGGGCGCGCGCACGGTGACCGTGGACATCACCCGGGCCCCGGAGCGGGTCCGGTACGTCTACCCGTGCCGCTTCGGCAGCGTGCGGTCGGCATCGGCGGACGGCCGCGAGGTGCCGGTGAGCGGCGACGACGTCCACGTCCCGGAGGGCACGCGACGGGTCGAGGTGAGCTACGCGTAGCCCGGGACGCGCCGTGCCCGGCCCGGTCCCCCCGTCCGGACCGGGCCGGGCACGGCCGCTCGCCGCGGTCTCAGGCCTGGTCGCGGCGGAGGCTCTGCCGTTCCTTCTCGGAGAGCCCGCCCCAGACCCCGAACCGCTCGTCGTTGTCGAGTGCGTACGTGAGGCACGTCTCGCGCATGTCGCACAGGAGGCAGATGCGCTTGGCCTCGCGCACCGAGCTGCCCGGCTCGGGGAAGAAGAAGTCGGGCCCGGTCTGCGCACACAGCGCCTGCTCCTGCCAGGCCAGTTCGGGCTCGGTCAAAGTGGTGTCATAGTGCATGCGGTGATCGTGCTCGACGCCGCGAAACAAGCGATCAACGTTCGCTCAACGCGGCGCGCCGCACGCCCCGGGACCGGCTGTCACCGGCCCCGCGACCAGCGCCCCAGGCGCGCCCCGGCTCCGCTCCCGGCGCTTCTCAGCCCTGCGGCCGCACCGACCGCATCAGCCCTGCGGCGGCTCCGACCGCATCAGCCCCGCGGCGGCTCCGGCTGCATCAGCGCGAACCGCGCGCCGTGCGGATCGGCGAGCTTCGCGAACGCGCCCACTCCCGCGAGGTCCATCCGCTCGGCCCGGACCGTGCCGCCGTTCGTGCGGGCCTTCTCCACGACCGCGTCGATGTCGGCCACCTGGAAGTACGGCATCCAGTAGACCCCGGCCTCCTGCTCGACCGGGTCCTGGTCCAGCGGCCACAGGCCGCCGAACATGTCGTCCGGGGTGCCGTCGGCGGGATACACCATGGTGTACGACCCGCCCTCGAAGGGCTGCGTGACCGTCTTCCAGCCGAACACGGTGTCGTAGAACGCGGCGCCCGCCTCGATGTCCGGGGTGTACAGCTCGGTCCAGATCAGTCCGCCCGGCTCGTTCACCAGCTCAAGGCCCTTGTTCCGCCCCGGCTGCCAGACGGAGAAGGCGACGCCGCCCGAGTCGGCGAAGCCCGCCATGCGGCCGAGGTCGAGGACGTCCGTCGGCTCCCAGAGGGTGCGGCCGCCGGCCCGCTCGACCTGCTTGGCGGTGGCGTCCGCGTCGGGCGTGCAGAAGTACAGCGACCAGGAGGGGGCGCCCGCGTCGGGCGTGACCGTCATGCCGCCCGCCGTCGTCCTGCCGCCGAGCTGGAACGTGCCGTACCCACCGACGTCCTCGCCGCCCTTCTCGAAGTCCCAGCCGAAGACCGCGCGGTAGAAGGCGGCCGCGCCGTCGATGTCCGTCGTGCCCAGATCGACCCAGATCGGGGCACCGGTGAGCGTGAGATCACTGAGCATGATCGACTCCTTTGTCGCGCCTGTCGTCTCACAGGACCGTCCTCGTCGCCTCGCGGGACCGTCGCTTCCGAGTCTTCCACCGGGCACTGACAATCCGCGCGCGCCGACCGGGCCCGGGCACCCACCGTCACCGCCCGTCGCGCCACCCGGCCGCTTTCCGTCACCCTCCGCACCCGACTGTCATCACCTTGTGAACCCGGACAAGATTCTGAGAGCGCTCTCAGCCACACCTCTTGACGCCACGTTTTCACCGCGGCAACAGTGGGGGCACGTCGACGCACCACCCCGCGCCCGGGCCGCACTCCTGCTCAACTCCCCCCACATTCCAGCCAGGAGAGAATTTCCGTGATCTCGCGCAGAGTGTTCCTGACGTCGTCCGCGGCCGCCGCGGGCGCCCTCACCTACCCCGCCTGGGGCCCCGCGCTCAGCCCGCGCGCCGACGCCGCGCCCGCGACCTGCGAACTCGCCCTGCGGAACAAGTCACTGCCGGGCCAGGTCCGCGCGTACGTCACCGGGCACGAGCCGGGCACCGACCGCTGGCTGCTGCTCAAGCCGGACGGCGGGGTCTACCGCCCGGAGTCGCCGTCGGCCCCGCAGACACCGCTGCCGGTGGACTGCGCCATCCCCCTCGGCGCGGCGGGCTCGGCGCCCAAGGTGCTGACGCTTCCTCAGATGTACGGCGCCCGCGTCTACTTCGTCCGCGACGACAAGCTGGACTTCTTCCTCAACCCGGGCCCGAGCCTCGTCGAGCCCGCCTTCGCCACGAAGGAGGACCCGAACTACGGCCGCACGTGGTCGTTCTGCGAGTTCACCTTCAACAGCACCCAGCTGTACGCGAACATCAGCTACGTCGACCTGGTGACCGCGCTGCCCATCGGCCTGACCCTGGCGGGCGATGCCACGCACACCGTGGCGCCGCTGCCCGACGGCGCCGTCGACAAGATCGCCGCCGATCTGGTGGCGCAGGCGGGCCGGGACGGGCAGCCCTGGGACAAGCTGGTGATCCGCGGCGACGGTGGCGTGCTGCGGGTCATCTCCCCGCAGAACCTCATGGCCCCGTACTTCGACCGGCCCGACCAGATGCCGTTCCGCGACCTCTTCAAGGGCTACGTCGACCAGGTCTGGGACAAGTACCGCGCCACCGACCTGCGGATCGACCTCCAGGGCGGCCGGGGCGTGCGCGTCGGCCGGGTCTCCGGGGACACGCTCACCTTCGAGGGCGGCCACACCTTCGCGAAACCCTCGTCGAAGGACATCTTCACCTGCAACCACGGCCCGTTCGCCAACAACCCGAACGACTCCGACGACAAGAAGGGCCTCCTCGCCCGCCTCGCCGCCGGCTTCAACCGCAGCATCATGCTGACGCACCCTTCGCAGCCAGGCGGCACGACGTCCGGTGACTACTACCGCGGCGACGTCACGAACCACTGGGCCCGCGTGGTGCACGCCAACTCGCCCATCGGGTACGCCTTCCCGTACGACGACGTCCGTCCGGACGGCCAGCCGGACGTGTCGGGGGCGGCGCACGACGGGAACCCGCGGAGGTTCACGGTGTCGGTCGGGGCGTAGCGGCTCCGCCGCGCGTTTCAGGGGGCGGGCAGTTCCTTCCGGTGCCCGCCCCCGTCCGGCCCGTCTACCCCAGGCGGCCCCTCCGGCCCGAGCCCTCTCCCTCGCGGCCCCCGTGTCAAGCCTCCACTCGCTCGACCAGGAAGTCCTCCCACGGCCTGCGGCCCACGGCGGCGCCGTCCAGCGTCAGGTTCTCCCCCGCGCGGTACGCCCGCCCGACCTTCCCGGGCATCCGTACCGGCATCAGGAGGCGGTGCTTGCCGCGGGCCTCCAGGTAGCCGCGGCTCAGTTCGCCCATGCCGTACACCTTCGGTCCCGCCAGGTCGGGCACCAGGCCCGCGGGCTCGCCGAGGGCCAGCTCCGCGATCCGGGCCGCGACCTCGCGCGCGTCGACCGGCTGGAAGCGCAGGCCGCCGGGGACGGGGATCACCGGGAGCTTCGCCATCTTCGACACGATGGTCAGGACCAGGTCGTGGAACTGGGCGGCCCGCAGCGTCGTCCACGGCACGCCCGACTCGGCCACGGCGCGCTCGGCGCCCAGCTTGGCGCGGAACCAGCCGATCGGCATGTGGTCGGCGCCGATGACCGAGATGTGCACGAGGTGGCGCACCCCGGCACCGGCGACGGCGCGAGCCAGGTTGCGGGCCGCCTCCTCGTCACCCTTGGGGCCGCCCGCGAGGTGCAGCACGACCTCGGCCCCGGCCACGGCCATCTCGATGCCCTCGCCCTTGACCAGGTCCCCGGTGACGTACTCGACGCCGTCCCGCGCGGGCCGGGCGTTCCGGGTCAGTACGCGCACGTCACGGCCCGCCTCGCGCAGCGACGGCACCACCAGCTTGCCGAGCGTGCCCGTCCCCCCCGGTGACCAGGATCGTTCCCGCCATGACCGCTCCCCACTCGTCGCACCCGGAAGCCTCCGCTCCCGGCGGCGCCCGCGCGTTCCGCGGGGCTCACTGCTATGACTCGTGGGGCACGAGAAGTGTGACCGGTGGTGGAAAAGAGAGCCCCCCGGCGTACGAGTACCGCTACGCGGACTCCCGGCGTACGAGTTCCGTGGGCAGCACCACGCGCGCGGCCTCCTCGGGTGCCGCCTCGCCGCCCCCGGCGTCCGGGGTGCCGGCCTGCGACTGGCCCTGCCCCGGCCCCTGCGCCTGGTCGCGCAGCAGCATCGCCGCCATCAGGCGCCCCATCTCCTCGATGTCCTGGCGCACCGTCGTCAGCGGCGGATCCGCCTGCTCGGCCAGCGGCAGCATGTCGTCGAAGCCGACGACCGCCACGTCCTCGGGCACCCGCCGCCCGGACTCGCGCAGCACGCGCAACGCCCCGGCCGCCGACAGGTCGTTCGCGGCGAAGACCGCGTCCACGTCGGGGCAGCGGTCCAGGAGCGCGCGCATCGCGCGTTCGCCGCCCGCGGGGGTGAAGCCGCCGTCGGCGACCAGCCTCGGATCGCCGTCCGGTACGACGTCGCGGTAGCCGTCGAGGCGGTCGACGGCGGAGGTCTGGTCGAGGGGGCCGGTGATGTGGGCGACGCGGCCGCGGCCGAGGCCGGTGAGATGACGCACGGCCTGGCGGGCCCCGCCACGGTTGTCGCAGTCGACGTAACGGACGCTGCCCGCGCCGCCCGCCCACCCCGGCCGCCCTCCGAACACCGTGGGCAGACCGGCGCCGTGGATGATGCCGGGCAGCGGGTCGTCCAGGTGCAGCGAGAAGACGAGGGCGCCGTCGACGTGGCCGCCCGCGAGATAGCGCCCGACGCGCTCGTGGTCGTCCCGCCCCTCCGTCAGGAGCAGCACCAACTGGACGTCACGTGCCGTCAGTTCCTTGCTGATGCCGCGCAGTTGGCGTGCGAAGAACGGGTCGGCGAACACCCTCGTCTCGGGCTCGGCGATGACCACGGCGACGGCGTCGTGGCGCCGGGTGACGAGACTGCGGGCGGCACGGTTGGGGACGTAGCCGAGTTCCCGTACCGCGTGCCTGACCTTCGCCGCGAGTGCCTCCCGGACCCCGGCGTCGCCGTTCACCACGCGTGACACCGTCGCCCGCGACACCCCGGCCCGCGCGGCCACGGCCTCCAGCGTGGGACGCGCTGCTGCCTGGGGCACCTCGGGTCTCCTCGTCGACGGTTGCCGCTCAGGATATCCCCGCGCCCACCGCCCTCCATCGAACATTCACGCCGCCCGCCAGTGCCCGTTCGAAGCACGGGGCGGGCCGGTTCACCCTTCTCGGCCAGCCATGACCCCATGCGGGCCATCCCGGGCTCCGTACATGGCGGGGCGCTCGCCGCGTGCGCCAGCATCGGGACCACGGAACGGGATCCACCGCGGCGCAGGCCCCTCGGCCCGGTGCCGCCACGGCGCAGGGAGTACGCATGACGTCCGCACGCAACAAGAGGTCCGCGCGCAGGCTCGTCGTCCTGGCGGGAGCCTTGGTCACAGCCCTCGCCGGGACCGTCATCGCGGGCCCGGCCCCCGTGCGCGCCGACGCTCCCGCCGACCCCGCGCCGCGCGCCGACGACCCCTGGTCGCAGTGGCGCAACGTGGGCAACGGACTGTGCATGACCACGGCCGACGACCCGGCGAACGGCTTCCGGGGCACCGCCACGTTCGCCGCCTGCGACGCGGGCGACCCCCGCCAGCAGTGGACCTTCGAGCTGCGGGCCCACAACGGCTTCCGGATCGTCTCCCGCGACAACGGCAAGTGCCTCACGGACATCGGCGGTTGGGGCCTCGCCTGGATGGGGCCGTGCGACGAGAACGACCTCAACCAGGCCTGGCGGCTCTCCCTCAACGGGGCGGGCGAGGCCAACTGGCTGTCGTGGGACGACGAGAAGCGGCTGAGCACGCCGTACGCCGCGGGCACGTCGTACGTGACGGCTCGGCGCGACCTCGACCCCGCCGACCTGCGGTACCGGTGGCGGTTCGTGCGGCCGTAGTCGCCACGGCGGCAGCCACTAGAGTGAAACGGTGACCCCCGAACGCGAGACCCCGCCCGCGCGCGTCCGCGAGGACGACCGTGACTCGGCCGTGCGGCGCCTGCAGGAGGCGTACGCCGAAGGGCACATCTCGCACGAGGAGATGGACGAGCGCCTGCATCAGGTCCTCACCGCGAAGGCGCCCGCCGAGATCGACGAGGCCCTGGCCGCGCTCCCGGCGGAGGATCCGGGCACCACCTCCACGATCGCCGTCGCCGCCGGACGGATCCGGCGGGGCGGCGCCTGGCGGGTCCCGCGCAACCTCAAGGTCCACTCCGCGCTGGGCCGGGTGCGCCTGGACCTGTCCCGGGCGGTCTTCGAGCATCCGGTGGTCGACATCGAGCTGAACCTCGGCACGGGCGGGGCCAGGATCACGGTGCCGCACGACGCGGTCGTGGACCTCGAAGGGCTGAGCTCCGTCTGGAAGGACACGCGGTACAAGGCCGGGCGCGGCGCCCGGCCCGGTGGCGGACCGACGATCCGGATCACCGGGACCATGGGGATGGGACGGCTGAAGATCCGCCACGCACGGCGCTGAGACGCTCGCGGCACCGCCGTCAGTGGTGCGAGTGGTCCGCGCTTCCCCCGCCGGACTTGGCCGCACCCGACTTGGCCCCGCCGGACTCGGCACCGTCCGACCTGCCCTCGTCCGACCCGCCCCCGCCGGACTTCTTCTCCGCCCCCGCGTGCGGATGATGCGGCTCATAGTCCGGAATCGTGCCGTCCGGCTTCTTGACCAGGAACAGCCCCACCATTCCCATGTCGGAGTGGCTCTGCACATGGCAGTGGTACATCCACGCCCCCGCGCCCACTCCCTCGCCCGCGATCACCTGGAAGCCGAAGGAGTCGCCGGGGCCCGTGATCTTGTCGTCGAGGATCTGGCTCGGGTCGTCGGGGCCGGTGAGCAGGCCGGTGCGGTTGTCGGCCCAGCGGTGACCGTGGATGTGGAACGTGTGGTAGTACTCGCCGTGGGTGATCGACACGAACTCGACCCGATCGCCCACGGTGGCCTCGAAGTTGGGCCCGGAGTGGGCGGGCTTGTTGTTGATCATCATGTCGTTGAAGACGACGACGCAGGTCCGGTCGGGGAGGATGTCGCCCTTGCGGCGCACGATCACCGCGCCGTAGAGGCCCTTGCGGACGCCCACCGTGCCGTGCTCGGTGCCGACCACGTGGTCGTGGTAGTGCCAGTAGCCGGCGGTGCCGGGGCGCCAGGTGCCGTCCTTGCGGCGGCCCGGCGCGTGGGTGCGCCAGGTGTAGGTGCGCTTGCCGCCGGGCGCCACCTGGGACTTGGTGTGCTTCGTGCCGTCGCTGGAGATCTCGTAGTCCATGCCGTGGACGTGCAGGCTGACGTCGACGTCCGTGGTGTTCTCGAACTCGACGTGCAGGGTGTCGCCCTCGTTGAGTTCGAGCAGCGGCCCGGGGATGGAGGCCTTGCCCTTCTCCAGGCCGTAGCCCATCTGCCCGTCCGGGAGTTTCTCCGCGTACATCTTGATGCGGCGCACCTCGCCTCCCGCGGGGGCAGTCTTCGGCGGATCGACCGCGCGCGGGGCGTCGGCCGCGGAATCCGCGGCCATCACCGACAACGATGTCACCCCCACCGTGGCCGCCGCTCCCCCGGCCAGCATCCGGCGGTTGAAGCTCCGTCTGTCCATGGCGAACTCCCCACTCATATACGGAAACTGACGCTACGTACGGACACGGTCGGGGCACCCGGGGCACCGGATTCCGGCCACACGCTAGCGGCAGCGCTCCGGTTTATCCACACGCAGGACAAAGGTCGCACGAAGTGATGTCGTAGCTCTTGGCTAGCCGTCAAAAGAGGGCTAGCTTCGTCGGCGCCAGCCCTCCAAGGGGGCTAGCTTCTCCGGTGCCGTTGATGTATTCGCCGTAGCCGTGACCGACGATGGGTGGGTGTACTCATGCGGCTGAAACCGCATCAAACGCCCCCAACCGTACGAGGGTTGGGCAGAACCAGACACAGATCCACGCGCCGCGCCTGGGCGGCGGCCCTGGCCGCCGGGGCCGTCGCCGCCGGCCTCCTCACAGGCCCCGCGGCGACCGCGCGGCCCCTTCCGGAACCGCCCCCCGACGCGGAGGCGATGAAGACAACGATGTCACGCGCGCTGCCCGCTCCCCCGGGCGGCGCGAACGTGCGTGTGCTCGCCTTCTACGGCTCGGCCGCCGGTGGCGACGAGTCGCCGGTCGTCGACGCGGCCATCGCCGCCATCGAGAAGATCGGCCGATCGGGCCCCGCCGAGCAGCAGTTCACGGTGACGGCCACCGACGACCCGGCCGTGTTCACCAACGCCAGGAAGCTCGGCAAGTTCAACGCGGTGACGTTCGTGACCGGCGGCGGCGACGTCCTCGACGCCGAGCAGGAGGCGGGCCTGGAGGCCTACATGGAGGCCGGCGGCGGCTTCCTCGGCCTGCACGACGCGGCCCGCGCGGAGCCGTACTCCTCGTGGTTCACCGGCCTGGTCGGAGCCCGCCCGAAGGACGCGAGCCCCACCGCCGTGCAGCGCGCCACCGTCGAGGTCGGCGACCGCGAGAACCCCGCCACCAAGGACCTGCCGCTGGAGTGGAAGCGCCCCGACAAGTGGCTCAACTGGGAGACAGGTCCGTCGGGGCCGTCGGGCAACGTGCACACCGTGGCCCGCGTGCGTGAGACCACGTACAAACCGGGCGAGGGCGCGAACGGCGCTGACCACCCGGTGTCCTGGTGCCGTGACTACGACGGCGGCCGGTCCTTCTACACCGGCATGGGCGGCACGGCCGACGCCTACGACGAGGCGGACTTCCGCAGCCATCTGCGCGGCGCCCTGCTGTGGACGACCCGCATCGCCCGCGCCGACTGCAAGGCGACCATCAACGCGAACTACAAGGCCGAGCGGCTCACCCAGCCCAACAAGCCGGGCCAGAACGACCAGATCGGCGAGCCGCACGGCCTGGTCACGGCCCCCGACGGCCGGGTGTTCTACATCGGCCGCGGCGGCGCGGACTCCTCGCAGCCGGTGATCACCGACTGGAACAACCCCGACATCGGCAAGGGCAAGGGCGAGATCCACGTCTACGACCCTAAGACCAAGAAGTCGACCCTGGCCGGGGCGCTCAGCGTCTTCGGCAACAAGGGCGGCGGCGGCGAGCTGATCAAGGTCGAGGAGGGCCTGCTCGGCATCGAGCTGGACCCGGGGTTCGCGCAGAACGGCTGGGTGTACCTGCACTACACGCCGCACTCGCAGCTCAACCGCGACACGCACATGGCGGAGCGGTACGTCTCCCGCTTCACCCTCGACCAGGCCACCGACAAGCTGGACCTCGGCAGCGAGAAGGTGCTGCTGAAGTGGCCCGTGCAGGTGCACAGTTGCTGCCACTCGGGCGGCGGGATGTCCTGGGACTCCAAGGGCAACCTGTACATCGCGACGGGTGACAACAACTCCTCCGGCTTCAGCGACGGCTACTCGGGCAACAACCCGCAGCCCAACTTCAAGGGCGTCTCCTTCGCCGACGCCCGCCGCACCGCGGGCAACACCAACAACCTCAACGGCAAGATCCTGCGCATCCACCCCGAGCCCGACGGCACGTACACGCTGCCCGAGGGCAACCTCTTCACCGGCAAGGAGCCGGACGAGGGCGGCGGCAAGACGCGCGGCGAGATCTATGTGATGGGCGTGCGCAACCCGGCGCGCATCTTCGTCGACAAGAAGACCGACACGCTGTACGCGGGCTGGGTCGGCCCCGACGCCGGTCAGCCGTCGACGACCTGGGGCCCGGCGAAGTACGACACGTTCGCGGCCATCACGCACGCCTCCAACCGCGGCTGGCCGTACTGCATGGGCAACAACCAGCCCTACCGCGACCGCAACCTTCCGGACCCGAGCAAGCCGCTCGGCTGGTATGACTGCAAGAACCTGCGCAACGAGTCGCCCAACAACGACGGCCTGGTGAAGATCCCGCCGGCCGAGCCCAACACCATCTGGTACTCGCCGCAGGGCGGCGGCATCGACTACCCGCGCGACGCAAGCGGCGTACCGAGCTACAAGCCCGAGGAGCAGAAGCAGCTCCTGCCGTGGCTCAAGGGCGGCGGCCAGGCCACGATGAACGGCCCGGTCTACCGCTATGACGCCCAGAGCACGAGCGCGGACAAGTGGCCGTCGTACTGGGACGGCAAGTGGTTCGTCGGGGACTTCTACGACGGCGACCAGCCGCGGCACGCCGTGCTCACCGACCCGAAGACGGTCGGCAAGGGCGGTCTGCCGGTGCACGCCGAATCGCTGAAGAAGATCATTCCGGTGGGCAACGACAACATCAAGAACCTGATGGACTGGAAGTTCGCGCCGGACGGCTCGCTGTACGTCCTGGACTACGGGCGCGGCTTCTTCACCTCAGACGCCAAGTCGGCGCTGTGGCGGGTCACTTACAAGGGCGGCGCGGCCACTCCGGCAGCGGCGGACCTGGCGAGGAAGGCGGGACGATGAGATCCGCTCACCGCGGCAGGGTCTTCACGGCCCTGCTCGCCGCGCTCCTCATGGCGGTCGGCCTGACATCGGCGGCCAGCGCGCGCCCCGACGACACCGGGCTCGCCGCACAGGAGCAGACACTCACCTGGACAGCCGACAACGACATCTCCAAGTACAAGTCCGCGCCGACCACGGCGGTCGCGGGCAAGACGACGATCGTCTTCGAGAACAGCGTGGCCACCGGCAACACCACCGGCATGCCGCACACGCTGACGTTCGACGTCTCCGACCCGGAGTACAACAATGACGTCCCGCTGAACATCCTCGCCAACCCGGGCGACGACAAGGGCGGCAAGCACACGGCCGAGGTCACCCTCAAGCCGGGCCGCTACCGCTACTACTGCACCATCCCCGGCCACGGCGCGATGCAGGGCATCCTGATCGTGACCGAGGGCGGCGGCGAGGACACCACGGCGCCGGAGACGAAGGCGAAGGTGGACGGGGCGACCAACTCCGACGGCGCGTACGTCGGTTCGGCGACGGTCAGGGTGACGGCGACCGACGAGAACGGCGGCTCGGGCGTCGAGAAGGTCGAGTACGCGGTCGGGGCCGACGGCGCCTGGCAGCCGTACACCGCGCCCGTGATCGTGAACACGGTCGGCACGCACAAGATCCGCTATCGGGCGTCCGACAAGGCGGGCAACGTGGCGCCGGAGAAGGCGGTCGACTTCAAGGTCGTCGCGCCGCCGACCGACGACAAGACACCGCCGGAGACCTCGGCGACGGTCAGCGGCGAGCAGAACGGCCAGGGTCAGTACCTCGGCATGGCGACGGTGACGGTGTCGGCGTCCGACGCGGGCTCGGGCCTGAACAAGGTCGAGTACGCGATCGGCGACGGCGCCTGGCAGCCGTACGCGACACCGGTGATGGTCCATGCGGTGGGCAGTCACAAGGTCCGCTACCGCGCCTCCGACAAGGCGGGCAACGTGGCGCCGGAGAAGTCGGTGGAGTTCACGGTGGTCGCGCCGCCGACCGAGGACAAGACGCCGCCGGAGACGTCGGCGAAGGTCGAGGGCGACAAGAACTCGGACGGCGCCTACATCGGCAGGGCCAAGGTGACGGTCACCGCGACCGACTCCGGCTCGGGCGTGGACAAGGTCGAGTACTCCCTGGACGGCGGCCCGTACGTGGCGTACTCCGCACCTGTGGTCGTCGACCGCGTCGGGCGGCACACCGTGGCGTACCGGGCGGGCGACAAGGCGGGCAACACCGCGCCCGCGAAGTCGGTGGCGTTCACGGTCGACGAGGGCGGCGGGGTTCCCGGGCCCAACTGCCCTGAGTACGACGAACGGTTGACGGTGTTCGTCGGCACGGTCGACACGGGCATCCCGAACCGGGTGACCAACAACCGCTGCCGGATCGGTGAGTTGATCGAGGACGAGAAGGACTGGTCGTCGCACGCGCTGTTCCTCAAGCACGTCAAGACCGTCACGGACCGCCTCAAGAAGACCGCCGAGATCGACCAGCGCGAGTACAACAAGATCAACAAGGCGGCGAAGCAGTCGGGCATCGGCAAGCCCGGCCAGACCGAGGGCTACCGTCACCTCTTCGACGGCACGCAGAAGTCCTTCGCCAAGTGGAGCCACGTGGGCGGCGGTTCGTTCGGCCTGAACGCCGACGGGTCGATGACCTCGGGCACCACGAAGAACGGCCTCGGCATGCTGTGGTTCCCCGAGCGCAAGTACGGGGACTTCTCGCTCAAGCTCCAGTGGCGCGACGACGCCCCGGCCGTCGGGAACGCCAACTCCGGTGTGTTCGTGCGCTTCCCGCAGGTCCACGACCACCCGGAGGAGTCGCGTCCGGAGTGGGTCGCCATCAAGTACGGGCACGAGGTGCAGGTGCTCGACCGTCCTGACGGCGACATGTACAAGACCGGTTCGGTGTACGGCTTCGACCGCGTCGGCCTCGCGGGCGCGGGCGTGACACCCAAGGGCACCTGGAACGACTACGAGATCCGCGTGGTCGACCAGCACTACTCGATCTACCGCAACGGTGTCCTGCTGAACGAGTTCGACAACACCGGCGGCCAGCTCTTCGAGCCGCCGCGCGGCGACGACCCCGGCACGGACGGCCGCCGCTTCGCGTCCGGGTACATCGGGCTCCAGGTCCACGGCGTCACGGACGTGGTGTCGTACCGGGACATCCGGATCAAGGAGTTGTAGCCGACAGGAAATGCGGCCAACCGGCCCTGAACGGGAGCGGGTTCAGTCGTCGTGCTTCGCACGGCTCGGCTGGACCCGCTTCGGCTCTCCCGGCATCTTCGGGTACTCGGGCGGATAGGGCATGTCACCGAGCCCGTGGTCGCGCTCGTCGCGGTCGGCCTGTTCGAGCAGTCCCTCCAGCGAGAACGCGTGCTCGTCCATGTCCTTGTGTACGTCGCCGACCTCGGCGAAGCGTCCGGGCATGGTGCCGATGTCGAAGTCGGTGGGCACGGCGTCGTCGATCTCGTCCCAGCGCAGCGGCGCGGAGACGGGGGCGTGCGGGCGGGCGCGCACCGAGTAGGCGGAGGCGATGGTGCGGTCGCGTGCGGTCTGGTTGAAGTCGACGAAGATGCGCTCGCCGCGCTCTTCCTTCCACCACGCGGTGGTCACCGCGTCCGGACGGCGCCGCTCCAGCTCCCGGCCGCAGGCGATGGCGGCGCGGCGCACCTCGACGAAGGTCCAACGGGACGCGATGGGAACGAAGACGTGGATACCGCGCCCGCCGGAGGTCTTGGGCCAGCCGCGCAGGCCGAAGTCGTCCAGGACCTCCCTGAGTCCGTGGGCGGCGCGGACGGCGTCGGCGTAGTCGGTGCCGGGCTGGGGGTCGAGGTCGATGCGCAGTTCGTCGGGGTGGTCGGGTTCGGCGCGGCGGACCGGCCAGGGGTGGAAGGTGAACGTGCCGAACTGGGCGGCCCAGACGACGGCGGCGACCTCGGTGGGGCAGATCTCGTCGGCGGTGCGGCCGCTGGGGAAGGTGATGGTGCCGGTGGGGATCCAGTCGGGCAGGTTCTTGGGGGCGCGCTTCTGGTAGAAGTGCTCGCCGCCGAGGCCCTCCGGGTAGCGCTCCAGGGTGGTCGGCCGGTCGCGCAGCGCCCGCACGATGCCGTCACCGACGGCGATGAAGTACTCCGCGAGGTCCCGCTTGGTGAAGCCGCGCTCGGGGAACAGCACGCGGTCGGGGCTGGAGAGCCGTACCTGCCGCTCTCCAGCCGTCAGCTCCACCGCCGCTCCGGCGCCCATGCGAGCCACGGTAGCCGCGCCCAGCAAATGCCGCACACCGGGCGATATCGGCCGTCGCGCCGCAGAATCGGACCATGGATCTCCCGGTGATGCCGCCCGTGAAGCCCATGCTCGCCAAGTCCGTGGCGCGGATTCCGCCCGGCATGCAGTACGAGGCGAAGTGGGACGGGTTCCGTGCGGTCGTCTTCCGGGACGGCCCTCAGATCGAGATCGGCAGCCGGGGCACGAAGTCCCTGACCCGGTACTTTCCCGAGTTGGTCGAGGCGCTGCGGGAGCGGTTGCCCGAGCGGTGCGTGGTCGACGGCGAGATCGTCATCGCGCGCGGGGGACGGCTCGAATTCGACGCCCTCACCGAGCGCATCCACCCGGCGGAGTCCCGGGTACGGCTGCTCGCCGAGCGCACACCGGCGTCCTTCGTCGCCTTCGACCTGCTCGCCCTCTTCGACGAGTCCCTCCTCGACGTCGCCCTCAGCGACCGGCGCGCGCTCCTGGCCAGGGCCCTCGACGGCGTGGGCGCGCCCGTGCACCTGGCTCCCGCCACCCTCGACCGGGAAGTCGCCGAGCGGTGGTTCGAGGAGTTCGAGGGCGCCGGGCTCGACGGGGTGATCGCCAAGCCGCTCGACCTGCGGTACCGGCAGAACGAACGCCTCATGTACAAGATCAAGCACGAGCGGACCGCGGACTGCGTCGTCGCGGGCTTCCGCTTCCACAAGAGCGGGCCCGTGGTGGGGTCGCTGCTGCTCGGTCTGTACGACGACGGGGGGACGTTGCAGCACGTCGGGGTGTGCGCGGCCTTCGCCATGAAGAGGCGGGCCGAGCTGATGGCGGAGCTCGAGCCGCTGCGGATGGAGTCCGTGGCGGGGCATCCGTGGGCGGCGTGGACCGAGGAGGCCGCCCATGAGGGGGCGCGGCTGCCGGGGGCGGTGAGCCGGTGGACCGGGAAGAAGGATCTGTCGTGGGTGCCGTTGCGTCCTGAGCGGGTGTGTGAGGTGGCCTACGACCACATGGAGAACGGGGCGCGGTTCCGCCACACCGCGCAGTTTCGGGCGTGGCGCCCTGACCGGACTCCTGACTCCTGCACGTACGCCCAGCTGGAGGAGCCCGCCGGGTACGACCTCACCGAGGTCCTCGGCTCACCCCCGGCCTAGGCTGCCCCCGCTGCGGCCCTTCCCCGCCGCTCCGCGGCGGTTTCCCCCACCCGCCCACCCGTTCCCCTCGGACCAGTCGCGCCCCCCATCGGCCCACCCGCACCCGCCACCACACGCCCCCCGACCCGGCGCCCGCGCCCGCCCCCACACACACCCACACACCCACACACCCACACAGACGAATTCGCGCCAACGTCACCCCCCACGAACCCCAACCGCTTCCGGCGCCCCGCCAGCAACCGTAAGCTCCGCCCCCGACACCGAGTTACCACCGGTAAGGGGGACGACACGTGGGGCACGCACGCACGTCAGGAAGCACCCGCAGGACCTTCGTCGCGCGTACGGCGGCCATCGGCGGCGCGGCCGCGCTGGGGGTCGGGGCCCTTTCGGCCCCGGCACGCGCAGCCGACCCCGCACCCCGCGCCGGGCAGGCGGTCGCCGTGCTCGGCGGTGGCGTCGCCGGGCTCACCGCCGCCCACGAGCTGGTGGAACGCGGCTTCGCGGTCACCGTCTACGAGCGCCGGGCGCTGGGCGGCAAGGCGCGCAGCATGGACGTACCGAACAGCGCGAAGGGGAATCGCAAGCCGCTCCCCGGGGAGCACGGCTTCCGGTTCATTCCGGGGATCTATCACAACCTGCCGGACACCATGCGGCGCATCCCGTTCCCGGGGAACGAGAACGGCGTCTGGGACAACCTCATCAGCCCGCCCGAGATGAGCTTCGCCCGCTCCGGCGGCCGCGAGGACATCCGGCTCCCGATCCCCCAGCACACGGGCGACCCGGCCAGACTCACCAAGGACGACATCGCCCGGGCCCTCACGGCCCTGCTCGACACGGCCACGAGCATCCCCGGTCACGAGGTCGCGTACTTCGTGAACCGCGCCCTGGTCTTCCTGACGAGCTGCGACGAGCGCCGCGACGACGACTGGGAGGCGACGCCGTGGTGGGAGTTCGTGCGCGCCGAGCAGATGTCGAAGGACTACCAGCGGGTCCTTGCGATCGGCGTGACGCGCAACATCGTGGCGACGAAGGCCGAGGAGGCCAGCACCCGCACGGTCGGCACGCTCGGTGAGGCCTTCGTGTTCAACGCGCTCGGGCGGGGCGGGGACGGCCCGCCGGACCGCATCCTGAACGCGCCGACCAACGAGGCGTGGATCGATCCGTGGGTGACGCATCTGAAGGCGCTCGGCGTGGAGTTCCGCATCGGCTGGACGGTGCGCGAACTGGCGTACGGCGGCGGCCGGATCACGAAGACGGTGGTCGAGAACCCCGACGGCAAGCGCGAGGACGTCGTCGCCGACCACTACGTACAAGCCATGCCGGTCGAGCACGCCCGCAGGACCTGGAGCCGTGAACTCAAGTCGGCGGAACCGCAGTTGGCGCGCTGCGACAAGCTCAAGACGGACTGGATGACGGGCATTCAGTTCTATCTGACGGAGCGGCCCGATGTCGTCGAGGGGCATTTCAACTGCATCGACTCGCCGTGGTCGCTCACCGGCATCGCTCAGGCCGCGCACTGGAAGGGCCGTGACTTCCCCGCGGACTACGGCGACGGCACGGCGGTGGACTGCCTGTCGGTGGACATCTCCGAGTGGGACAAGCCGGGAATCCTGTACGGCAAGACGGCCAAGCAGTGCACGCGCGACGAGGTGGCACGCGAGGTGTGGGCGCAGCTGAAGGCATCCCTGAACGACACCGGCAAGACGGCCCTGAGCGACAGCAAGCTGCACTCGTGGTTCCTTGACCCGGGCGTCGACGGCATCGGCGGCCCGAACCCGACCAACGAGGACGAGCTCCTGATCCACCCCGTCGGCACCCTGCACAACCGCCCGTCGGCCGCGACGAAGATCCCGAACCTGTTCCTCGCGGGCGACTACGTGGCCGTCGACATCGACCTGGCCACCATGGAGGGCGCCAACGCGGCGGCCCGCCAGGCCGTCAACGCACTGCTCGACCGGGTGGGCTCGGACCACGAGCGGTGCGAGGTCACGCCGATGTACCGCGCCCCGGAGATCGAGGGCCTGCGGCGCCACGACCGCCTCCGGTACCGGCTCGGCCTGCCCAATCTCCTCGATCTGGGCTGAGAAGCCCCCGGTTCGGGGTACATCCCGGGCATGACACGGCAAGCACAGGGACGTGTGCGGGAGCGGGTACGGGTGTGGCGCGCGGCGACGGCGGTGGCGGTCGTCGCCGCGCTCGCCGCGGGCTGCACGCTGGAGACGGACCGGGACGGCGACGGGAAGCGGTCCGGGGACGGCGGCCGCGTGCTCGCCGTGAAGATCGACAACGTGGGTCCCGCGCGCCCGCAGACGGGCCTGGACGCGGCGGACGTCGTGTACGTCGAGCAGGTGGAGGCGGGCCTGAGCCGGCTGATGGCGGTGTACGCGAGCAAGCTGCCGCCCGTCGTCGGCCCGGTGCGCAGCGCCCGCGAGACGGACCTGGACCTGCTGCGCCAGTTCGACCGTCCGGCGCTCGCCTTCTCCGGCGCGCAGTCCAAGCTGCTTCCGCTGATCGACCGGGCGCCGCTGCGCCCGCTGCCGCCGGGCAAGGCCCCCGGGCGGGCGTACTACCGCGGCGGCGGCAAGCCCGCCCCGCACAACCTGTATCTGCGGCCCGCCGCCCTCGGCGTCCGGCCCGAGGCGAGCGGCCTGGACAGCACCGGCTTCACGTTCGGCCCGCGCCCGGCGGGCGGCACGCAGCAGACGCGGCACACGGTCCGCTTCCCGTCGGCGCGCTTCGCCTTCACCTGGGTCGAGTACGAGGGGCGCTGGCACATCGCGATGGACGGCACCCCGGCCCGCACCTCCGCGGGCAAGGCCCTGTCCGCCGCGACGGTGGTGGTCCAGCGCGTCGACATCCGTGACTCCCGCTTCCACGACCGCTCGGGCAACATCTCGCCGCTGACCCGCTCCGTCGGCAGCGGAACGGCCCGGGTGCTGCGCGACGGCCGCTCCTACGAAGCGCGCTGGGAGCGCCGGACGGCGGACGACGGGACGGAGTTCACCACGCCCGGGGGCAAGCCGCTGCCCTTCGCGAAGGGGCCGGTGTGGGTGGTGTTCACGAAGGCGTGACGGTTTCGGCCAGCGGGTCGCGCAGGCGCTCGGCCGCGTCGGCGACCCGCTGGATCAGGCCGAGGAACAGCGTCCGTTCCTCGTCGGCCAGCGGCGCGAGCATGACTTCGTTCATCCGGGCCGCGCGCACCGTCAGGCGGCGGTGGACGCGCTTGCCCTCGGCCGTGGGGCGCAGCAGGGCGCGGCGGCCGTCCTGCGGGTCGCGGACCTTGTCGAGCAGGTCCCTGCGGGTCAGCCTGCCGACGACGTCGGCGACGGTGGAGCGGTCCAGGCGCACCCGCTCGCCCACGCCACGCTGGTCGAGTCCCGGTTCGGCGATCAGGGCGTTCAGGACCGCGAACTGCGGTGAGGTGATCTCCTCGGAGACCATCGCGGTCCACAGCAGGTGGTGTGCCTGCTGCAGGCGCCGGGCCAGGTGGCCCGGGTGGGTGCTCAGGTCCACCGCGGCCATGGCTGCTCCTCACGCGCCGGAATGATTTCGTCGGAATGTTTTCGTCGGTGCACTGAACGATATCGCCAAGTCGACTGGTGCGAAGGCGTCTTGACGACTTCAGGCAGCGATGGCAGCGTGAGTCCGAGGTCCACAGCGATAGTCAGTGCACTGAGCGATATGCAGTGTGCTGAGCGATGGTCAGTGTGCTGATGACATCTCGGCGAGAGAGACGAGGCCCGCCCGTATGGACAAGGTGGTCGCTTCGGCCGCGGACGCGGTGGCCGACATCGCGGACGGCGCGTCGCTCGCCGTCGGCGGGTTCGGACTCAGCGGCGTGCCGACCGTACTGATCGAGGCGCTGCACGCCCGTGGTGTCACGGGTCTGCACGTCGTCTCGAACAACTGCGGCGCCCTGGACACGGGCCTCGCCGTGCTCCTCGCGGCGGGCCGCATCGCGCGTGTGACGGGCTCGTACATCGGCGCCAACAAGGAGTTCGCGCGCCAGTACCTGGCCGGCGAGCTGGACGTCGAGCTGATCCCGCAGGGCACGCTCGCCGAGCGGCTGCGGGCCGGGGGCTGCGGCATCCCCGCGTTCTACACCCCGGCCGGGGTCGGCACGCCGGTCGCCGAGGGCGGGCTGCCGGTGCGGTACGACGGCCGGGGCGGGGTCGCGGTGGCGTCGCCGCCCAAGGAGGTCCGGGAGTTCGACGGCGTGCCGTACGTCCTGGAGCACGCCATCCGCACCGACTTCGCGCTGGTACGGGCGGCGCGGGGCGACCGGCACGGGAACCTGGTGTTCGCCAAGTCCAGCCAGAACTTCAACCCCCTTGCCGCGATGGCGGGGCGGGTGACGGTCGCCGAGGTGGAGGAGCTGGTGGAGCCCGGCGCGCTCGACCCGGAAGCGGTGCACCTGCCCGGCGTCTTCGTCCGGCGAGTGGTGGAGCTGAGCCCGGCCGAGGCCGCAGCCAAGCACGTCGAGAACCGGACGGTGAGCTCCTGATGCCCTGGAACCGTGACCAGATGGCGGCCCGCGCGGCACGCGAGCTGCGCGACGGCCAGTACGTGAACCTCGGCATCGGCCTGCCCACGCTCATCCCCAACCAGTTGCCGCCCGGCGTGCGCGTGGTCCTGCACTCCGAGAACGGGATCCTCGGCGTCGGCCCCTATCCGGCGCCCGACGCGGTGGACCCCGACCTGATCAACGCGGGCAAGGAGACGGTGACCGTCCTTCCGGGGGCCGCGTACTTCGACTCCGCGCTGTCCTTCGGGATGATCCGCGGCGGCCACATCGACGTGGCGGTGCTCGGCGCGATGCAGGTGTCCGCGCGCGGGGACCTCGCCAACTGGGCCGTGCCCGGCAAGCTCGTCACCGGCATCGGCGGGGCGATGGACCTCGTACACGGCGCCCGCACGGTCATCGTGACGATGGCGCACACCGCCAAGGACGGCTCCCCGAAGGTCGTCGAGGAGTGCGATCTGCCGCTGACCGGCCGGGCCTGCGTGCACCGGATCATCACCGACCTCGCGGTCATCGACGTCACCGACGACGGGCTCGCACTCACCGAGTGCGCGCCGGGTGTCGACGTCGCGGAGGTCGTCGCGCGGACGGCGGCGCGGCTGACCGTACGCGTCCCGGAGCCGCCGCACCCCCACGCACCCTTTCCCCACCCCTCAGGGAGGAGCAGCCGGACATGATCCCCTCACCGCTGCCGGACGGCCTGACCCAGCAGGAGATGGACGTGGAACTGGCCAAGGCCGAACAGGCGGCGCGGGCGCAGGACGGGTCGGCGGCCCCGTATCGGCCGCCGATCGCCTACCCCCCGTACCGCAGCACCCAGCACCGCGCCCCCCGCGCCCCCTTCGTCCCGCTCCACGACCCGGAGGCCGTTGAGCTGACCGGGCCCGTGTTCGGCGACACCGACGTCACCGCGCTCGACCACGATCTGACGCGGCAGCACACGGGCGAGCCGATCGGCGAGCGGATCACCGTCACCGGGCGCGTCCTCGACCGCCGGGGGCGGCCGGTCCGCGGCCAGTTGGTGGAGCTGTGGCAGGCCAACGCGGCGGGCCGGTACGCCCACCGTCTCGACCGGCATCTGGCGCCGCTCGACCCGAACTTCACGGGCTTCGGCCGCTGTCTGACGGACGCCGACGGCACGTACTCCTTCACCACCGTCCGGCCCGGCGCCTACCCGTGGCGCAATCACATCAACGCCTGGCGCCCCGCGCACCTGCACTTCTCGTTCTTCGGCACGGCGTTCGCCCAGCGCCTTGTGACGCAGATGTACTTCCCCGGGGACCCGCTCCTCGCGCACGACCCGGTGCTGCACTCGGTCACCGACGAGGCGGCGCGGGCCCGGCTCGTGGCCGCGTACGACCACGGTCTCTCGGTGCCCGAGTGGTCGCTGGGCTACCGCTGGGACGTCGTCCTCGACGGCCCGTCCGCCACGCTCATGGAGGAGGACCAGGACCGGTGACGCCCCTTCACGCCCCCACGCCCTCCCAGACCATCGGCCCCTTCTACGGCAACGCGCTGCCCTTCACGGACGGCGCCGAGATCGCGCCCCGCGCCCATCCGGACGCCGTCACGCTCCACGGGTACGTGTACGACGGCGCCGCCGAGCCCGTCCCCGACGCCCTCGTGGAGATCTGGCAGCCCGCGCCGGACGGATCGCGCGCGGGTGCGCCCGGGTCGCTGCGGCGCGACCCGGCGACGGGGCGCGCGGCAGGCCGCGACGGGGTCACGTTCACGGGCTTCGGTCGCGTCCCCACGGACGCGGACGGTCACTGGGCGATCCGCACGCTCCCGCCCGGCGGCGTGCCCTACCTCTGCGTCGCCCTCTTCGCCCGGGGCCTCCTCCACCACCTGTACACACGCGCCTACCTGCGGGACGAACCGGCCGACCCCCTGCTCTCCTCCCTGGACGCGGGGCGCCGCGCCACACTCCTCACCCTGCCCGAGCCGCCGTGCGCCTACCGCTTCGACGTTCGGCTTCAGGGGGAGGGCGAGACGGTGTTTCTGGGGTTCTTGTGAGCAGGGGTGTGGGAGCGGGGGGCGAGGCTGGGGTGGAGGCGGAGCCGGGGGTGGGGTCGGGGCTTGAGCAGGGTGCGGGGCCGGGGGCGGGTTCGGAGACGGCGGGCTCAGGGCCGGGAACGGCAGGCTCAGGACCGGGGACGGCGGGCTCAGGACCGGGGACGGCGGGCTCAGGACCGAGCCAAGGGCCGGGCGCGCCATCCGTCCCCGATGCCTTCGCGCCCGCTCCCGAACCCAGGCCCGGCCCGGCTCCGAGTCCCGGCCCGGCTCCCGGTCTCGGCCCTCTTCCCGGTCTCGGCCCGGCTCCCAGCCCCAGCCCCGGTCTCGACGTCGGGCTGCTCGCCCCGGGGCGGGCCGGGTCCCCCGCCGAGTGGGCGACCGGTGACCAGGCCTTCCTCCAGGCCATGTTGGACGCGGAGGCGGCGCTGACGCGGGCGCAGGCGGCGGTGGGGACGGCACCGGACGAGGCGGCGGCCGCGGTCACCGCTGCCGCCGACGCCGCCCGTTTCGACGCACGCGCCCTCGCGGTGCGGGCCCGGGCGGGCGGCAATCCGGTGATCCCGCTGGTGGCGGACCTGACGGCGGCGGTGCCCGCGGAAGCGGCGCCGTACGTGCACCGGGGCGCAACCAGTCAGGACATCCTGGACACGGCGGCGATGCTGGTGGCGGCGCGGACGCTGGACCCGCTTCTGGCCGATCTCGCCTCCCTGGAAGGGGAGTTGGCCCGCCTCGCCCGGACCCATCGGGACACGGTGATGCCGGGCCGCACGCTCACCCAGCACGCGGCGCCGACGACGTTCGGCCTGAAGGCCGCCGGGTGGCGGGCGCTGGTCCTGGACGCGCGGGACCGTGTGGTGCGGGTGCGCGGAAGGCTGCCGGTGCAGTTGGGCGGGGCGGTGGGCACGCTGGCG
The DNA here is from genome assembly GCF_055591765.1 of Streptomyces sp. NPDC041205. Taxonomy (NCBI): domain Bacteria; kingdom Bacillati; phylum Actinomycetota; class Actinomycetes; order Kitasatosporales; family Streptomycetaceae; genus Streptomyces; species Streptomyces sp. NPDC041205. The sequence goes on from NZ_JBVIZH010000011.1 coordinate 166,611, forward strand.
GTGGCGCAGGCGTACGGGGCCGGCGGCCCCCACGACCCCACAGAGCTGACGTTCCGTCTGCTCAACGCCTACGCAACGGAGTTGAACCTCGTCGAGCCCGACCTCCCCTGGCACACCCTCCGTACCCCCGTGGCGGACCTCGCCGCGGCCCTCGCCCTCACCGCCGGGGCGCTCGGCAAGCTCGCCGCGGACGTCCTCACGCTCGCCCGCACGGAGATCGGCGAGCTCTCGGAAGGCGAGGGGGGCGGCTCGTCCGCGATGCCGCACAAGGCGAACCCGGTCCGCGCCACGCTGATCGCCGCCGCGGCCCAGCGCGCGCCCGCCCTCGCGGCCACGCTGTACGCCTCGCTGCCCACCGCCGACGAACGCCCGCCCGGCGCCTGGCACGCCGAGTGGGAGCCCCTGCGGGACCTCCTGCGCCTCGTCGGCGGCGCGGCCCGCGACGCGGTGGACCTGTGCGCCCACCTCCAGGTCCACCCGGCCGCGATGCGCGCCCACCTGGACCTCACGGCGGGCCTCCTCACCTCCGAACGCCTCGTCGTCGAACTCACCCCGTCCCTGGGCCGTACCCGCGCCACGGAACTGGTGTCCGCGGCGGCGACGAGGGCCAGGGCGGGCGGCGCCACCCTGGCGGAGGCGGTGGCAGCCGAACTGACCGCGCTCCCACCCCGCCCGCACGAGCCCGACGCCCCCGCACCCCCCGTACCCGACCTCCCCCGACTCACCGAACTCACCGACCCCACCCACTGGACCGGCTGCGCGGAAGCCCTCACCGACCGCGCGCTGAAGCGACGTTGAACGACGCGCAGCCTCAGCCGGACCCGGCGTCGCGGAACCGCCGAAGCAGCTCGCGGGCGGGAGCGCTCTCGGCATAGAAGGGCTGGATCCCCTCCTGCCCGTCCGGCGACCTCGATCAGTTCGGCCTTCTCGCGGGTGATCGGAAGCAGCATGGGCCCAGGGTCACCGATCACGTCCCCACGGTCCAGGCCCGTGCGCGCCCCGCGCTCGTCGGCACCGGCCGTGACCAGGGGTGCCGCGCACGTGAGAAGCAGCACACGTCACCGTCAAGTCATCCCCGTGACACATCCGTGCCTTAGGTTTCGAGATGATCGTGGAACTTCACGCACGGAGGTGAGCACGTGCCCCGACTCGGCGGACGCCCCTGGGTGTTCACCGCGCTGGCCGCCGTGCTGTTGGTCGTCCTCCAGTGCTTCGGACCCGGCTCGGGCGGTGGTACGGCCGGAGGGCTCGCCGTCGAGGCCAGGGAGTCCGTTGTCTCGTCCGCCTGTGACGGGCCCGCTGGAGCCGGGGCCGCGGGCGAGCACATGCGGGTCCGGGCCCGGCCGCACGCGTGCCCTGTCACCGACGGGCATGTGGCCGTCGCCGTCCAGGTGAGGACGGACGCGCCCGCCGCGCGGCCGTCGCTGCCGCGCCTCGCCGCGTACGACGAGAGCAGACCCGCGGGCCGTGAACTGCCGCCCCTGTTGCAGGTCTTCCGCTGCTGATCGGTGCCACCGCACCGGCACTCGCGACCCCCACACACGTCGCCGTGCCGGTCCGTACCGATCCCATGTCACACCGAGCACCTACACGCCCCCGTGGCGCTCAGGAGTCATTCCCCCATGCAGCCTCTCCTCGACCGTTCCCTTCTCCGTGCCCGTTCGCTGTTAAAGGTCTCCGGAGACCGACGGCACGATCTCACCGCCTCCGTAGTGGTCTTCCTCGTCGCACTCCCCCTGTGCGTGGGCGTGGCCGTCGCGTCCGGCGTACCCGCCGAACTCGGCCTGATCACCGGCATCGTCGGGGGTCTCGTCACCGGCCTGCTGCCCGGCAGCAGCCTCCAGGTCAGCGGCCCCGCCGCCGGCATGACCGTCCTCGTGTACGAGGCCGTGCGGGAGTTCGGACTCCCCGCGCTCGGCGCGCTCGTGCTCGCCGCGGGCCTGCTCCAACTGGCCATGGGCGCACTGCGGCTCGGCCGGTTCTTCCGCGCGATATCCGTCGCCGTCGTCGAGGGCATGCTCGCCGGAATCGGGCTCGTCCTGATCGCCGGGCAGCTGTACGCGATGGCGGACCAGGAGGCCCCCGCGAGCGGCCTCGCGAAGATCGGGGGGCTGCCGGAGCTGCTCGCCGACACCTTCGGCTCCGGTCGCGCGCTGGCCGCGCTCGCGCTCGGCTCCGGCACCGTCGCGGTGCTCCTTCTGTGGCGCAGGCTGCCGGGCGTGTTCAGCACGGTCCCCGCGCCGCTCGCGGCCGTCGCCCTGGCGACCGGCGCCTCCCTGCTGTTCTCGATGCCGGTCGCGACCGTCGAGGTGCAGGGCCTGATCGAGGCCGTCCAGCCGCCCGGCACCGGCGCCTTCGGTGAACTCCTCGGCCTCGGCGCGATCGGCACGGTCCTCGCGTTCGCGCTGATCGCGTCCGCGGAGAGCCTGTTCAGCGCGGCCGCCGTGGACCGGCTGCACGACGGCCCGCGCACCGACTACGACAAGGAGCTGGTGGCGCAGGGCGCGGGCAACACGGTGTGCGGGCTGCTCGGCGCGCTCCCGATGACCGCGGTGATCGTCCGCAGCGCCGCCAACGTGCAGGCCGGTGCCCGTACGAAGGCGTCGCGCGTCCTGCACGGCGTGTGGCTGCTGCTGTTCGCGGCGCTGCTGCCCGCCGCGCTCGGCCTCATCCCGGTCGCCGCGCTCGCGGGCGTCCTGGTGCACGCGGGCTGCAAGCTGGTGCCGGTGCGGCAGTTGGCCGGGCTGTGGCGCGAGCACCGGGGTGAGGCGGTCGTGCTGGTGGTGACGGCCGTCGCGATCGTGTCGGTGAGCATGTTCGAGGGCGTGCTCATCGGCCTCGCGATCGCGATCGTCAAGACGGCGTGGGAGACCTCCCATGTGCACATCGACGTCGTCGACAAGGGCGCGGGCCCCATCCGCGCCCACCTGTCGGGCAACGCCACGTTCCTGCGGCTGCCGAAGATCCTCGACGCCCTGGAGGCACTCCCCCAGGACCGCCCGATCGAGCTCGACCTGACGGAACTGCGCCACCTCGACCACGCCTGCCGCACCTCCCTGGAGAACTGGGCGGCGCGGCACAGCGCGGAGGGCACGGAACCCGTGCGGGTGGCTTCGGGGGTGTGAGCCCGGGGTGGCGTCCCGGGGGGGGCAGCGTCCCGGGGCCGGGGGCGGCGTCCACGTCCGGTCCCGGCGCCCGTGCCGGGTCCGGTCGCCGGGCGCGCCCTCGGGGTCACCGCGCCCCGTACACCGGCTGCGGCGTCTCGGCCCTGGAGAGCAGCTTCAGGGCCGCTTCGCCCGCCTCCGCGGCGCTCCAGCGGGCGCCCTTGTCGGCGCTGGGGCCGGGCCGCCAGCCCTCCATGACGGTGATGCGGCCCGCCTCGGCCTCGAAGACGCGGCCGGTGACCCCGGTGGAGGCGTCCGAGCCCAGCCAGACGACCAGCGGGGACACGTTCTCCGGGGCCATCGCGTCGAACCCGCCGCCCATGGGGGCGGCCATCGTGTCGGCGAACGTCCGCTCGGTCATCCGGGTCCGCGCGGCGGGCGCGATGGCGTTCACACGCACTCCGTAGGCGGCGAGTTCCGCGGCCGCGACCAGGGTGAGCCCCAGGATCCCGGCCTTGGCGGCGCTGTAGCAGCCTTGGCCGACGCTGCCCGACAGGCCTGCTCCGGAGGAGGTGTTGACGACACACGCGCGCGGTGCGCGCCCCGCCTTGGACTCGGTACGCCAGTGCGCGGCCGCGTGCTTCAGGGGCAGGAAGTGTCCCTTCAGGTGGACGCGGACGACGGCGTCCCAGTCGTCCTCGTCGAGGTTCACGAGCATCCGGTCGCGCAGGAACCCCGCGTTGTTCACGAGGGTGTCCAGGCGTCCGTACGTCTCCAGGGCGGCGGTGACGAGGGAGGCGGCGCCGTCCGGGGTGGCGATGTCCCCGTAGTGCGCGACCGCTTCGCCGCCCGCCGCGCGGATCTCCTCGACGACGTCGTGCGCGGGGTCCCCGGAGGAGCCGGAGCCGTCGAGGCCCGACCCCAGGTCGTTGACGACGACGCGGGCGCCCTCGGTGGCGTAAGCGCGCGCGTGCGCGCGTCCGAGGCCGCGGCCCCCACCGGTGACGATCACGACGCGCCCCGCACAGATCCCTGGTCCGGGCTCGGGCTCAGGCCCTGGCCCTGGCCCTGGCCCTGGCCCTGGCCCACTGTCAGCGCTCATGCCGAACTCCCTTTCAGCCGTGGTTCACGGAGGCCGCGTCGAGGAACGCGGGCCGCTCGCCGCCGCCGTGCAGGTGCAGCGCCGCCCCGCTCACGTACCGCGCGGCGTCGGAGGCGAGGAAGACACAGGCGTCCCCGACGTCGGCCGGGTCGGCGAGGCGACCGAGCGGAACCGTGCGGCCGACCGCCGCGACGCCCGCCTCGTCGCCGTAGTGCAGGTGGGAACTCTCGGTGCGGGTGAGACCGAGGACGACGGTGTTCACGCGCACGCGCGGCGCCCACTCGACGGCCATGGTGCGCGCCAGGTTCTCCAGGCCGGCCTTGGCGGCGCCGTAGGCACCGGAGCCCGGTGAGGGGCGGGTGCCGCTGACGCTGCCGATCATCACGATGGCCCCGCCCGTCTCCTGACGGCGCATCACCTCGTACGCGGCGAGAGAGGTATAGAGCGGCGACAGGAGGTTCAGCTCGACGATCTTCGTCTGGCGGGCCGCGGGCGTCTCGGCGAGCAGCCCGAACGGCGTGCCGCCCGCGTTGTTCACCAGGACGTCGATCCCACCGTGGTCGGCCGCCACCTCGGCGAAGAAGTCGGTGGCGGCCGCCGCGTCGCGCACGTCGAGGGGGCGGAACTCGGCGGCGATGCCCGCCACTTCGACGGGCGCGGCGGGCGGCCTGCGGGCGCAGATCACGACGCGCGCCCCGGCGGCCAGGAAGCGCCGGGCGATCCCGGCGCCGACGCCTCGGGTGCCGCCGGTGACCACGACCATCTGTCCCTTGTCAGTCATCGCTGCTACCTTTCGAAGGCAACTAACAAATGTTTGGTTGAGGACTCTGGTTGAAAGGTAGCGGATCCTCTGATGCCTGTCTCCACCTCGGTTCCGGACGGGGGCGTGGCGGTCGTCACCGTCGACTACGCACCGGTCAACGCCCTGCCCGTGCGGGGTTGGTACGACCTCGCGGACGCGGTGCGCGCCGCGGGCCGCGACCCCGGCGTGCGCTGCGTCGTGCTCGCGGCGGCGGGCCGGGGGTTCAACGCGGGCGTGGACATCAAGGAGATGCAGCGCGACCCCGGCCACGACGCCCTGCTCGGTGCCAACCACGGGTGCTCCGAGGCGTTCTCGGCGGTGTACGCCTGCGAGGTCCCGGTCGTCGCCGCCGTGCAGGGCTTCTGCCTGGGCGGCGGCATCGGCCTGGTGGGCAACGCGGACGCGATCGTGGCGAGCGACGACGCCACGTTCGGCCTTCCGGAGCTGGACCGCGGGGCACTCGGCGCCGCGACGCATCTGGCCCGCCTGGTGCCCCAGCACCTGATGCGCGCGCTGTACTACACCTCGCGCACGGCGACCGCCGCCGAACTGCACGCCCACGGCTCGGTGTGGCGGGTGGTCCCGCGCGCGGGGCTGCGCGCGGCGGCCCTGGAGCTGGCCCACGAGATCGCCCGCAAGGACGGCACGCTGCTGCGCCTGGCCAAGGCCGCGATCAACGGCATCGACCCGGTCGACGTGCACCGGAGCTACCGCTTCGAGCAGGGCTTCACGTTCGAGGCGAACCTCAGCGGCCTCGCCGACCGGATCCGCGCCGACTTCGGCGACAAGGGCCTCGGCAGCCGGGGCCGCGGCGGCGAAGGCATCAACGACGACGTCCGCAGCAAGGAGGGGGGACAGTCATGAGCGGCAAGGTGATGACGCCCGACGCGATCGTGGGGCGCCTGGAGAGCGGCATGACGCTCGGCATCGGCGGCTGGGGCTCGCGCCGCAAGCCGATGGCGCTGGTGCGGGCACTGCTGCGTTCAGACGTCACGGACCTGACGGTGGTGGCGTACGGCGGGCCGGACGTGGGTCTGCTCGCCGCGGCGGGCCGGATCCGCAAGCTGGTCACGGCGTTCGTGACGCTCGACTCGATCCCGCTGGAGCCGCACTTCCGCGCGGCCCGCGAGCGCGGCGCCCTCGAACTGGTGGAGCTGGACGAGGCGATGTTCATGCAGGGCCTGACGGCGGCCGCCCGGCGACTGCCGTTCCTGCCCGTCCGCGCGGGCCTCGGCTCGGACGTGCTGCGGGTCAATCCTTCGCTGCGAACGGTCACTTCGCCGTACGAGGACGGGGAGGAGCTGGTGGCGGTGCCCGCCCTGCGCCTGGACGCCGCCCTGGTCCACCTGAACCGCGCGGACACCCTCGGCAACGCCCAGTATCTGGGCCCCGATCCGTACTTCGACGACTTGTTCTGCGAGGCGGCCGACACGGCGTACGTGACGTGCGAGCGGATCGTCGACACGGCCGAGCTGACCCGCGATGCGGCGCCGCAGACCCTGCTGGTGTCCCGGCACGCGGTCACGGGTGTGGCCGAGACGCCCCGGGGCGCGCACTTCACGTCGTGCGCGCCGGACTACGACCGTGACGAGGCGTTCCAGAGGGAGTACGCCACCGCCGCGCGCACCCCGGAGACCTGGGGGGACTTCAGCGCCCGCTTCCTCGCGGGCACCGGCGAGGAGGACTATCACCTGGCCGTCGAGGCCTGGCACAAGGAGCAGCGATGACGGCGTCGACCGAGACCTCGACGGCCACCCGCGCCGAGTACTGCGTGGTCGCCTGCGCCGATGCCTGGCGCGGCGACGGCGAGGTCCTCGCCTCGCCCATGGGCACGGTCCCGTCGATCGCGGCGCGCCTGGCGAAGCTGACGTTCGCGCCCGATCTGCTCCTCACGGACGGCGAGGCCCTGCTGATCGGGGATGTTCCGGCCCTCGGGGCACGGTCCGCGGTGACGGAGGGCTGGCTGCCGTACCGCCGCCATCTGACGATGGTGATGGGCGGCCGCCGGCACGTGATGATGGGTGCGAGCCAGATCGACCGCTTCGGCAACCAGAACATCAGCTGCGTCGGCGACTGGCGCCGCCCGGACCGCCAGCTCCTCGGCGTCCGCGGCGCTCCCGTCAACACCCTCAACAATCCCGTGAGTTACTGGATCCCGCGGCACTCCCCGCGCGTGTTCGTCGAGCGCGTCGACATGGTCTGCGGGGTCGGGTACGACAGCGCCGCGGCGGCGGGCCCGTCGGCGACGCGCTTCCACGAGCTGCGCCGCGTGGTCTCGGACCTCGGCGTCTTCGACTTCGCGACACCGGACCGCTCGATGCGCGTGGTGAGCCTGCACCCCGGCGTGACAACCGACGAGGTCCACGACGCCACGGGCTTCCCGCTCCCCCTGCCGGACGGGCTCCCCCACACCCGTACGCCGTCCGCCGCCGAACTCCACCTGATCCGCGACGTGGTGGACCCGTCCGGCCTGCGCGAGCGGGAGGTGCGGGCCCGGTGACGGCACCCGGCCCGAGGACGGCCCTGACCCGGCTCACCGGGGTGCGGCATCCCCTCGTGCAGACCGGCATGGGGTGGGTGGCGGGACCTCGTCTGGTGTCGGCGGTGGCGAACGCGGGCGCGCTCGGCATCCTCGCCTCCGCGACGATGACGCCCGAGCGGCTGCGGGCGGCGGTCCGGGAGGTCAGGTCCCGCACGGACGAGCCGTTCGGCGTGAATCTGCGGGCCGACGCGGGGGACGCGCGGGAGCGGGTGCGGATCATCGTCGAGGAGGGGGTCCGGGTGGCGTCGTTCGCCCTGGCCCCGTCGAAGGACCTGATGGCCGAGCTGAAGGACGGCGGTGTCGTGGTGATCCCGTCCGTCGGGGCGCGGCGGCACGCGGAGAAGGTCGCGGCGTGGGGCGCGGACGCGGTCCTCGTGCAGGGCGGCGAGGGCGGCGGCCACACCGGTGAGGTCGCCACGACCGTGCTTCTGCCCCAGGTCGTGGACGCCGTGGACATCCCGGTGATCGCCGCGGGCGGGTTCCACGACGGCCGGGGCCTGGTCGCGGCGCTCGCCTACGGCGCGGCGGGCGTCGCCATGGGCACGCGGTTCCTCCTCACCGCGGAGTCGACGGTGCCGGACGCGGTGAAGGCCCGCTATCTCGCAGCGACGGTCAAGGACATCACGGTCACCACGCGCGTGGACGGCCTCCCCCACCGCATGCTCCGCACGGACCTCGTGGCCGCCCTGGAGCGCGCGGGCCCCCTGCGCTCCCTGACCCGTGCCGTGCGCCACGCGACGGCGTTCCGCCGTGTCTCCGGAGCGACGTGGCCCGGCCTGGTCCGCGACGGCCTGGCGATGAAGCGCGGCAAGGACCTGACCTGGAGCCAGGTGCTCCTCGCGGCCAACACCCCCATGATGCTCAAGTCCGCCATGGTGGACGGCGACCCGGAAGGCGGCCTGATGGCGTCGGGCCAGGTGGCGGGCCTGCTCCAGGACGTACCGACGTGCGCGGAACTGGTGGGGAGGGTGGTGCGGGAGGCGGAGGAGACGGTGCGGGGGTTGCGGCTCGGGTGGGCGGGTGCGGCGACGGCGGAGTGATCGGGCGACGGTAAGGGGTCGGCGGGGCGCTGGCCGCATCCGACCGCGAAGGACGCTGTGGAGGGGCCCTGCGGCCTGCGGAGTCGGTTGCGGGTCTGCCCCGATGTGGACTGCCGCGGGCTGCGGGTCGCCCCGGCGGGACGGCCGCGGGCTCGCCGGACGCGGGGGCCGCACCCGGCCTCGGCGTCAACCGCCCACGCACCCACGCACCCTCGCGGCTCCGGCTCCGGCTCCGGCTCCGGCTCCGGCTCCGGCTCCGGCTCCGGCTCCGGCTCCGGCTCCGGGGAGTTTGTCAGCCCGTCCGGCGTTTGAGGACGAGGCCGTTCAGGCCGATGGCGGGGGTCCGGGTGTGGGTGTTGCCCGCCCCATTAAACCAAACCCCCGCCCCCCCACCAACTAAGTAGG